>CAVUUX010000008.1:0-165297 GCA_963744705.1 Ilumatobacteraceae bacterium | reverse complement strand
ATGCCGGTGTCGGGTTAACCGTTACCGTTACGTTCTGTGTGTTAGTACAACCATTTGCCGCTATCGTGTATGCATAGGTGACTACTATCGGCGAAGCCGTGGTATTGGTAAGAGTCTCGCTCACGTTACCTGAGCCTGTTGTAACCCTTCGGCGTAATATCCTGCTACCGTCGCCCTTGACCAGCCGAAGGTGGCTCCGGCTGTTGCGCTTGCCGGGGTGTAGCTGAAGGTTGTCCCGCTGCATATTGCCGCTGGCGTCAAGCGCTGCTTAATGCCGGTGTGGGGTTAACCGTTACCGTTACATTCTGCGTGCCCGTGCAACCATTGGCCGTGGTTGTATATATATATGTGACTGTTATCGGCGAAGCCGATGCATTGGTCAGTATCTCGCTTACATTACCTGAGCCTGTAGTCCCTATTGGCGTGATATCTGTTACTGTGGCCCTTGTCCAGCCGAAGGTAGCCCCCGCTGTTGCGCTTGCCGGGGCATAGCTGAAGGCTGTCCCGCTGCATATCGCCGGTGCGGCTAATACGCTGCTTAATACCGGTACGGGGTTGACCGTTACCGTTACATTCTGCGTATTGGTGCAGCCATTGGCCGCTATCGTGTAAACGTATGTGACTGTTATCGGGGCTGTTGTTGTATTGGTAAGAGGCTCGTTTACATCACCCGTGCCTGTTGCTCCCGGCTGCGTTATGCCGGCTATCATGGCACGTGACCAGTTCAGGGTAGCCCCTGGCGTGGCGCTGGTGGCCGCGTAGTTAAAGGTTGATCCGCTGCAGATCCCTGCCGGCGTCAGCGTGCTGCTTAATACCGGTATCGGGTTAACGGTGACCGTTACATTTTGTGAACTGCTGCAACCATTTGCGGCAGTTGTATATACGTAGGTGACTGTTATCGGGGATGTCGTTGTATTGGTAAGGGTCTCGCTCACCGCTGCGCTGCTACCTGAACCTGCTGCCTGGCTGATACCTGCCACAAATGCTCTGCTCCATGAGAAAACAGCTCCTACCGTGGCGCTTGTTGCCGTGTAATTAAAGGCCGTCCCACTGCATATAGCTGTGGGGGTAAGTGTGCTGCTTAATGCCGGTATAGGGTTGACCGTTACCGTTACGTTCTGCGTGTTAGTGCAACCATTGGCCGTGGTCGTGTATACATAAGTGACTGCTATCGGTGATGTCGTGGTATTGGTAAGTGTCTCGTTTACATCTCCCGTGCCTGTATTTAACCCTTCCGTTATCCCGGCTACTGCCGCTCTTGTCCAGCTGAAAGTGGCCCCTGCTGTGGCGCTTGTTGCCGTATAAATGAAGGCGCTTCCGCTGCATATAGCTGCGGGGGTAAGTGTGCTGCTTAATGCCGGTATAGGATTAACCGTTACCGTTACATTCTCCGTTTTGCTGCAACCATTTGCCGTGGTCGTGTATATATATGTGACTGTTATCGGGGAGACCGTAGTGTTGGTAAGTGGTTCGCTTACATTACCCGTGCCCGATGTCCCAGCCTGTGAGATACCTATTATTGTTGCCCTCGTCCAGCCGAAGGTGGCTCCCGCCGTGGCGCTTGTCGCCGTATAATTAAAAGTACTTCCGCTGCATATAGCAGGCGGCGTCAGCGTGCTGCTTAATACCGGTACCGGGTTGACCGTTACCGTTACGTTCTGCGTGTTGATGCAGCCTTCTGCCGTTATAGTATATACATAGGTAACTATTATCGGCGCTGCCGTTGTATTGGTAAGAGTCTCGCTCACATTACCTGCACCTGTTGAAGGCGCTTCCGTTATCCCGCCTATCAGCGCCCTTGTCCAGCTGAAGGTGGCCCCTGCCGTTGCGCTTGCCGCAGTGTAGTTAAAGGTCGTCCCGCTGCATATTGCCGGTGGCGCAAGCGTGCTGCTTAGTACCGGTATCGGGTTGACCGTTACCGTTACGTTCTGCGTGTTGATGCAGCCTGCTGCTGTTATAGTATATACATAGGTAACCGCTATCGGGGATGTCGTTGTATTGGTCAGTGTCTCGCTGATATCGCCCGCGCCTGTATTTAACCCTGCTTCCGTTATCCCAGCTATGGCGCCCTTGCCCAGCTAAAAGTGGCCCCCGCCGTGGCGCTTGCCGCCGTGTAGCTGAAGGTCGATCCCGCTGCATATTGCCGGTGGCGTCAATACGCTGCTTAATGCCGGTGTCGGGTTAACCGTCACCGTAACGTTGCCCGTGCCCGTGCAACCATTGGCCGTTATAGTGTATGCATAAGTTACATTTACCGGCGCTGCCGTGGTGTTGGTAAGTGTCTCGCTTATACCACCCGTGCCTGTTGTGCCTGCCTGGCTTATACCGCCTGTTACTGCCCTGCTCCATGAGAAGGTTGCCCCTGCCGTGGCGCTGGTGGCCGTGTAACTGAAGATCGTCCCGCTGCATATTGCAGCAGGTGATGCCGTGCTGCTTAATACCGGTATCGGGTTGACCGTTACCGTTACATTCTCCGTTTTACTACAGCCATTGGCCGTGGTAGTAAATGCATAGGTGACCGTTACCGGCGCTGCACTCATGTTGGTAAGGGTCTCGCTTACCGCAGCCCCGGTGCCTGAAGCGGCTGCCTGGCTGATATCTGCCACAAGCGCCCTGCTCCATGAGAAGACAGATCCTACCGTTGCGCTGGTTGCCGTGTAATTAAAGGTCGTCCCGCTGCATATTGCCGCAGGCGTAAGTGTGCTGCTTAATGCCGGTACCGGGTTAACCGTTACCGTTACATTCTGCGTGTTGTTACAACCATTGGCCGTTATATTATATACATAAGTGACTGTTATCGGGGAGGCCGTTGTATTGGTAAGAGTCTCGCTCACGTTACCCGTGCCTGTATTTAACCCTTCCGTTATCCCGGCTACTGCCGCCCTTGTCCAGCTGAAGGTAGCCCCTGCTGTCGCGCTTGTTGCCGCGTAGCTGAAGGCGCTTCCGCTGCAGATCCCTGCAGGGGTAAGCGCGCTGCTTAATGCAGGTATGGGGTTAACCGTCACTACTACATTCTGGGAATACTGGCACCCGTTTGCCGCTGTCGTGTATACATAGGTTACTGCTATTGGCGAAGTCGTTGTGTTGGTAAGTGTCTCGCTTACACCACCCGTGCCTGTTGTGCCCGGCTGTGAGATACCTATTATTGTTGCCCTTATCCAGCTGAAGGTGGCTCCCGCTGTGGCGCTTGTAGCCGCGTAATTAAAAGTACTTCCGCTGCATATTGCCCCGGGGGCCAGTGTGCTGCTTAATACCGGTATAGGGTTAACCGTTACCGTTACATTCTGTGTATTATTACAACCATTTGCCGTTATATATATACATAAGTAACAGACTATCGGCAGAAGCCGTTGTATTGGTTAGTGTCTCGCTCACATTACCCGCACCTGCTGAAGCCGCTTCCGTTATCCCAACTACTGCCGCACGTGCCCAGCTGAAGGCGGCCCCCGCCGTGGCGCTTGCGGCGGTGTAGTTAAAGGTCGTCCCGCTGCAGATTGCCGGTGGTGTCAAGGTGCTGCTTAATGCCGGTATAGGGTTGACCGTTACCGTTACACTCTGAGTGTTAGTGCAGCCTGCTGCAGTTAACGTATATACATAAGTAACAACTATCGGTGAGGTCGTAGTATTGGTAAGCGTCTCGCTTATATTACCCAGTCCTGAGGTACCGGCTTCCGAAATACCTGCTATTACTGCTCTTATCCATGAGAAAGTAGCTCCGCCCGTGGCGCCTGTTGCAGTGTAGCTGAAATTCGCCCCGCTGCATATTGCTGCAGGCGTCAGCGTGCTGCTTAATGCCGGTGTCGGGTTGACCGTTACCGTTACATTGCCTGTGCCCGTAGCAGCCATTTGCTGTTATCGTGAATACATAAGTTACATTTACCGGCGACGGTGTGGTGTTGGTAAGGGTCTCGCTTATTGTTGCACCCACGCCCATTGTGCCTGCCTGGCTTATACCTGCTGTTGTTGCCCTGCTCCATGAGAAGGTAGCCCCTGCCGTGGCACTTGTGGCCGTATAGCTGAAGGTACCGTCGCTGCATATTGCCGCGGGCGTCAGTCGTGCTGCTTAACAGAGGTGTCGGGTTTACAGTTACCGTAACATTCTCCGTCTTGCTGCAGCCATTGGCCGTGGTTGTATATGCATATGTGACTGTTATCGGCGCATGTCGTTGTATTGGTAAGTGTCTCGCTTACATTGCCTGAACCTGTTGTCCCTAGCTTCCGTGATATCTGCTACTGTTGCCCTTGTCCATGAGAAAGATGCCCCTGCCGTGGCGCTTGTAGCCGTGTAGCTGAAGGTACTGCCACTGCATATAGCGGCAGGCGCCAGCGTGCTGCTCAGGGCCGGTATAGGATTTACCGTTACTGTTACTATATTGACCTTGCTGCACCCGCCGGCCTTAACTGTGTATATATATGATACATTGATAGGTACGGTTGTGGTGTTGGTAAGAGTCTCGCTTATGTTGCCCGTTGCTCCGGAAGCTGCTTCGGTGATTCCCGGTACTGCTGCCCTTGTCCATGTAAATACTGATCCCGCCGTTGCACTCGCGGGAATGTAATTAAAGATATCCCCGCTGCAGATAGCAGCCGGCGTCAGCGTGCTGCTGAGCACGGGCATCGGGTCGATGGTTACTGTTACACTACCGGCGCCTGTGCACCCGTTAGCCGTGATTGTAAATCCATAGGTGACAGTTATGGGGGCTGTTGTTTCATTTGTCAGTGTCTCGCTAATGTTGCCCGCTCCTGAGTTCCCGCCTTCCGTTATCCCTACTACTGCCGCCCTTGTCCAGTTAAAGGTGGCCCCTGCCGTTAAGCTTGCCGGAGTATAGCTGAAGATAGTACCGCTGCAGATAGCCGCAGGTGTTAAGGTGCTGCTTAATACCGGTATCGGGTTGACAGTGACTGTTACATTCTGAGTGTTACTACAGCCATTCGCAGTGGTTGTATAAACATAAGTGACTATTACCGGTGATGTCGTCGTATTGGTAAGAGTCTCGCTTACATTACCCGGGCCTGTTGTCCCTGCTTCCGTTATACCTGCTACTGTAGCTCTTGTCCAGCTGAAGGCAGCTCCGGCCGTTAAGCTTGCCGGGGTGTAGCTGAAGGTTGTCCCGCTGCAGATAGCCGCAGGCGACAGAGCGCTGCTTAATACAGGTGTCGGGTTTACCGTTACTGTTACATTCTGCGGATTGCTGCAACCATTTGCAGTGGTTGTATATGCATAGGTAACTATTATCGGGGCTGTTGATGTATTGGTAAGTGTCTCGCTTACACTACCCGTGCCTGTTGTCCCTGCCTTCCGTTATCCTGCCACCGCAGCGCTCTTGTCCAGCTGAAGGTGGCTCCCGCCGTTAAGCTCGCAGGTGTATAACTGAAGGTACCGCTGCACATTGCCGCTGGTGTCAGCGTGCTGCTCAAGTACCGGTGTCGGGTTAACCGTTACCGTTACATTCTGCGTGTTGGAGCAGCCTAATGCCGTCATAGTGTATACATAAGTTACCGTTATCGGCGAAGCCGTTCCATTGGTAAGCGCTTCATTTATCGTTGCCACTGCCCCCGAAGCTGTTGCCGGGGTGATGCCTGCCACAGAAGCCCTGTTCCATGCAAAGGCCGTGCCGCCCATGGTACTTGTGGCCGTGTAGCCGAAGGTTGCCCCGCTGCATATTGCCGCAGGTGTCAGTGTGCTGGTCAGTGACGGCGCCGGGTTGACCGTTACGGTTACATTCTCCGTTTTACTGCATCCATTTGCCGCGGTCGTGTATACATAAGTGACTGTTATCGGCGAAGTTGTTCCATTGGTCAGTATCTCATTTATACCATCCGTGCCTGTTGTTGCCGCTTCCGTTATCCCAACTACCGCTGCCCTTGTCCAGCTGTAGGCAGCCCCCGCTGTTGCGCTTGCCGGGGTATAGCTGAAGGTTGTCCCGCTGCATATCGCCGCGGGTGTCAGCGTGCTGCTTAGCGCCGGTATCGGATTGACCGTTACCGTTACATTCTGCGTGTTAATGCAACCATTTGCCGTGATCGTGTATACATAAGTGACTGTTACCGGGGAGGTCGTTGTATTGGTAAGAGTCTCGTTCACGTTACCCGGGCCTGATTGAACCGTTGCCGGTATCCCGCACTGCCGCCCTTGTCCATGCGAAGGTGGCCCCCGCTGTCGCGCTTGTTGCCGTATAACTGAAGGTCGCTGCCGCTGCATATCGCTGCCGGGGTAAGCGTGCTGCTTAATACCGGTACCGGGTTGACCGTTACCGTTACGTTCTCCGTTTTACTGCAACCATTGGCCGTGGTCGTATATACATAGGTGACTACTATCGGATCTGTCGTTTCATTGGTCAGTATCTCGCTTACACCACCCGCGCCTGTTATACCTGCTTCCGTGATACCTGCTACCGCCGCCCTTGTCCATGAGAAGGTGGCCCCGGCTGTTAAGCTTGCCGGGGTGTAGCTGAAGGTCGTCCCGCTGCAGATTGCCGCCGGCGCAAGCCCGCTGCTTAATGCCGGTGTCGGGTTAACCGTTACCGTTACATTCTGTGTGTTAGTACAACCATTTGCCGCTATCGTGTATGCATAGGTGACTGCTATCGGCGAAGCCGTTGCATTGGTAAGAGTCTCGCTCACGTTACCTGAGCCTGTTGTCCCTATTGGCGTAATATTTGGTACCGTCGCCCTTGACCAGCCGAAGGTGGCCCCGGCTGTTGCGCTTGCCGGGGTGTAGCTGAAGGTTGTCGCGCTGCATATTGCCGCGGGCGCAAGCGTGCTGCTTAATACCGGTGTTGGGTTAACCGTTACCGTTACATTCTGCGTGCCCGTGCAACCATTTGCAGTGGTTGTATATATATATGTGACTGTTATCGGCGAAGCCGATGCATTGGTCAGTATCTCGCTTACATTACCTGAGCCTGTAGTCCCTATTGGCGTGATATCTGTTACTGTGGCCCTTGTCCAGCCGAAGGTAGCCCCCGCTGTTGCGCTTGCCGGGGCATAGCTGAAGGTTGTCCCGCTGCATATCGCCGCCGGTGCAAGCGTGCTGCTTAATGCCGGCACGGGGTTGACCGTTACCGTTACATTCTGCGTATTGGTGCAGCCATTGGCCGCTATCGTGTACACGTAAGTAACTGTTATCGGGGCTGTTGTTGTATTGGTAAGAGTCTCGTTTACACCATCCGTGCCTGTTGCTCCCGGCTGCGTTATGCCGGCTATCATGGCACGTGACCAATTCAGGGTAGCCCCTGGCGTGGCGCTGGTGGCCGCGTAGTTAAAGGTTGATCCGCTGCAGATCCCTGCCGGCGTCAGCGTGCTGCTTAATACCGGTATCGGGTTAACTGTGACCGTTACATTTTGTGAACTGCTGCAACCATTTGCGGCAGTTGTATATACGTAGGTGACTGTTACCGGGGATGTCGTTGTATTGGTAAGGGTCTCGCTCACCGCTGCGCTGCTACCTGAACCTGCTGCCTGGCTGATACCTGCCACAAATGCCCTGCTCCATGAGAAGACAGCTCCTACCGTTGCACTGGTTGCCGTGTAATTAAAGGCCGTCCCACTGCATATAGCTGTGGGGGTGAGTGTGCTGCTTAATGCCGGTACAGGGTTGACCGTTACTGTTACATTCTGCGTGTTAATACAACCATTTGCCGTGGTCGTGTATACATAAGTGACTGTTACCGGGGAGGTCGTTGTATTGGTAAGAGTCTCGTTCACGTTACCCGTGCCTGTATTTAACCCTTCCGTTATCCCAACTACTGCCGCCCTTGTCCAGCTGAAGGTGGCCCCCGCTGTCGCGCTTGTTGCCGTATAACTGAAGGAGCTTCCGCTGCATATAGCTGCCGGGGTAAGCGCGCTGCTTAATGCCGGTATAGGATTAACCGTTACCGTTACATTCTCCGTTTTGCTGCAACCATTTGCCGTGGTCGTGTATATATAGGTGACTGCTATCGGGGAGGTCGTTGTGTTGGTAAGTGGTCTCGCTTACGTCACCCGTGCCTGTTGTGCCCGGCTGTGAGATACCTATTATTGTTGCCCTCGTCCAGCCGAAGGTGGCCCCCGCCGTGGCGCTTGCCGCCGTATAATTAAAAGTACTTCCGCTGCATATTGCCGGTGGCGCCAGTGTGCTGCTTAATACCGGTACAGGGTTGACCGTTACCGTGACGTTCTGGTTGTTGATACAACCATTTGCCGTGGTCGAATATACATAAGTAACTATTATCGGAGCTGTCGTTGTATTGGTAAGTATCTCGCTCACATTACCAGCACCTGTTGAAGGCGCTTCCGTTATCCCGCCTACCAGCGCCCTTGTCCAGCTGAAGGTGGCCCCCGCCGTGGCGCTTGCCGCCGTGTAATTAAAGGTACTTCCGCTGCATATTCGGTGGCGCAAGCGTGCTGCTTAGTACCGGTATCGGGTTGACCGTTACCGTTACGTTCTGCGTGTTAATGCAGCCTGCTGCTGTTATAGTATATACATAGGTAACCGCTATCGGGGATGTCGTTGTATTGGTCAGTGTCTCGCTGATATCGCCCGTGCCTGTTGTCCCTGGTTCCGTTATCCCGGCTACCAGCGCTCTTGTCCAGCTAAAAGTGGCCCCCGCCGTGGCGCTTGCCGCCGTGTAGCTGAAGGTCGTCCCGCTGCATATTGCCGGTGGCGTCAATACGCTGCTTAATGCCGGTGTCGGGTTAACTGTCACTGTCACGTTGCCCGTGCCCGTGCAGCCATTTGCTGTTATCATCACCATCGGATTCCTCGTGCTCGGTGTGTACTGCTTCGTCGTGGTCCCGGCGATCGCCCGTTGGTTCTTCACCGGGCTCGGCCAGGAGCGGACCCTGCGGTACATGCTCCTGTTCGTCGGCCTCACGTCATCGGCTGTGGTCGCCGATCTGGTCGGGATCGAGCCGCTCCTCGGCGCCTTCTTCGTCGGCGTCGGGCTGAACCGACTCGTGCCCAACGCCAGCCCGCTGATGGCGGTGACCGACTTCATCGGCAACGCCTTCTTCATCCCGACGTTCCTGATCTCGGTGGGGTTGCTGTTCGACCCGGAGGTCATGTTCGAGTGGTCGACGATCCGCCTCGCACTCGGATTCGCGGCCGCGCTGATCGTCGGCAAGGCGATCGCGGCCTGGCTCACGGGACGCATCTTCGGTCTCGTCAGGGCCGAGGTCGGGCTGCTGTTCTCGATGTCCGTGGCGCAGGCGGCCGCCACACTCGCAGCCACCGTCATCGGCTTCGAGATCGGCCTGTACGGCAGCGACGTGGTCAACGCGGTCATGGTCGTCGTCGCCGTGAGCCTGGTCGTGACCTCGATCGGCACCAACAGGTTCGCCCCCGAGATCCCACCACCCGTCGACGAGCGACGACGGGCCGGCGAGACGATCCTCGTGCCCGTCCTCGGCGACCTCGACGGGCTCGCAGACGTGCTGCGACTCGGTCAAGACCTCGCCGACCCCGCGGGCGGCATCGTCCAGCCACTGGTGCCGGTCACCTCGCCGATCCGTGCCGACATCGTCGACGGCCGAGAGAAGCAGGCTGAGGTCGATCGGGTGCTGCGCGAGCTCGGCGGCGACGCCGAGACACTGTTGCGGCTGGACCGCTCGGTGTCCACGGGGCTGCACCAGACCGCCATCGAGATCGACGCGTCGCTGCTGCTGATGGGGTGGCCCGGACCCGGAGATCTGCGGGCGCGGATGGTCGGCGCGACCTACGGCGAGATCATCGCTGCCACCTCCGTTCCCGTCGCCATTGCGGCACTGCACCCGGGCAGTGACCAGGGACGGGTGATGCTGTACTCCGCCTCTCGCGAACTCGTCCCGGGCAACGTGCCCACCATGGCACTGGCGCTCGAGCTCGCGTCGACGTTGTGCCGCCACCGCGAGCAGACGCTGATCGTCGGCCCGGTCGCGCCGTCAGAGCTGGAGAACGCCGGCCTCACGACCCCGCAGACCGCCGAGCACCGCGACGGCGCGGAGGATCTCGAAGCGTGGGTGGCCGCGGTCGCCCAGCCGGGGGACCTCGTCGTGGTGCCCATCCACGACACGTCCATCGGCCCGGCCGCGATCCGGGTCCACCGCTCGGGGCGGTCGGTGCTCGCCGTCAGCCAGAACCCCGAGACGTCGTCAGCGTCGGCCGTGAGCCCCATGAACCTTCCCGTGGGCGGGTCGCTGGGCACCTGATCACGCCTCGATCGCCAACCGATCTGTAGGAGGCACACCACCCCGGTCGGGCCCTTCGACCCTGGCCGAACCCGGGGTCGGGAGCGGACGCTGAAAGAGCCGACGAGCGTCGCCCAGCGGCGGGAGGTCAGCGGGACCCCGCTCGTCGAGCGAGATCAGTGTCGCATCCGGTGGTCGTCCACCTGGGCACCTCCGGCCGAATGAGAGAGGTGCATCATGCGCGCGTTCGATGTTCGTTGGGTCCGATTGGCGGTTGCTGCGGGTGCGATCGTCGGATCAGCGCTGGTGAGTTCCGTCGCCGTGGCGACGGACGAATCACCCCCGATCGACCCGCCCCCCACCGAGACGACCGACATCGGCACGGTCGACGTCGACCAGAGCAGCGCCGAAGTGATCGTCGTCGACCCGCCGCCACCGTTCGAGGACATCGCGGTCATCGAGATCGTGTTGCCCGACCAGGAGACGATCGTTCCGGAAGTCGTCGAGCCTGAAGCGATCGAGCCGGAGATGACCGATCCGGAGGCAACGGAACCGGTGGTCGCCGAGATGGTGCTTCGCTCGGCGCCTGACAGCGCGACGTTGCCCGACGAGTCGAGCGACGCACTGCCGTCCGAATCCATGCCGGCCGCCTCGCTCATGCCGGCCGCCTCGATGATGACGGCAGGATCCGAGGCGGACGCACACGAGACCGATGAACCCGGGACGGACCACGAGGGCGGCTCCGGCGGTCAGGGAAATCCGAACCTGCTGACCTTCACGGTGGAGTGGTACGACTCGGACGGGGACCCGATCGACGACCTCGACCTCGTTCTCCCTGACCTCGTGGCGCCGAACGATTGGCGCGACGTCTTCGAACTCTCGGCAACCAGCCAGACCGGTAAGGGCATGCCGACGTCGGCGACGTGCACCTATCCCGACGGCAGCAACGTGCTGACCTGCGTGTTCGACAATCCGGGCCACGGCTCGGGCACCGACGGCCTCATCGTCCCCGCACGCCCCACCGCGACCTTCACGGTCACCGTTGACTGGGATGTGGACGGCTGGGACGTCGTGGGCGACGGTACATACGTGGCGCGCGACGTCTGCCCACGCGGCGGTGAGGACGGCGGCCACGAAGGCGAAGACGGCGGCCACGAAGGCGGCCAAGGTGGCCACGAAGGCGAAGAAGGTGGCGGCGAAGAAGGCGGCGAAGGCGAAGAAGGTGGCGGCGAAGAAGGCGAAGAAGGTGGCGGCGAAGAAGGTGGCGGCGGCCACGAGGGCGGCGGCGTCGCCTGCGTGCACACCGTCGAGATGCACCAGCTCTCGGCACCGGCCGTCCAGCCGCCCGCACCGCCAGCCGTCGAACCCGCTGTTGTCCAACCGGTCGTGACACCGCCGACGGTGACCCCAACGGTCACCGAACCCGTCGTCGAGTCCGTCTCGGCGGCCCCGCGCTCACTGCCGGCCACGGGTGGGTCGGTCTCGATGATCGTCCTGATGGGCGGCGTGCTCGTCGCCGTGGGATCGGCCCTCGCCGGGCTGACCCGACGGACGTCGTAGAGCGACACGGCGCGACGTCTGCGGACGTTGTCGACACATTCGAGAGCCCCGGTGGACCGCAAGGTCCGTCGGGGCTCTTCGTTGTGGGCGAGCGGTCAGGAACCGATGATCGCGAACGTTCCCGCCCCGGTCGCGACCAGGCGCTCGGCATCGTCGACCACTCGTGCCTCGAGGTGGGCCACGTGCCGGCCGCGCTTGACCACGGTCGCAGTGGCGGTCACCCGCCCGCCCACCGCCGGCCGGATGAAGCGCAGTGACACCTCGATGCTGGCGCAGTAGTGACCGGGTTCGTCGACCACGCTCATCGTCGACTTGCCCATCGCGGTGTCGACGAGCGCGAACAGCACCGCCCCGTGGACGACACCGTTCGGATTGAGGTGGTCGGGTCCGATGTCGACGTGGGCGAACCCGACACCGGGTTCATCACCCGTCAGCTCCATACCCAGGAACCGCTTCAGCGGAAAGTCGCCGTACTCCGGCACGGTGGCTCCTGCCTCGGCTCGTGCGCTGATGTCGTCACCGTCGGTCACGCGAGCGGAGACTAGCGATCGAACGAGCCAGGTGTCGCCGTCACAACCCGCTCGCCTACGCTGCGACCCGAGCCTGAAGGGACACCCCATGGAACCATCACCGACCCGCGGATCAGCAAGCGTGCGCATCGCCGCGTCGCCGCAGGAAGTCTTCGCCCACCTCACCGATCTCTCGAAGCTGCCCGAGCTCAGCCCCGAGAACGTACGGTGCGAGTTCCACGAGGGCTCCGATCACGTCGAGGTCGGAGCGAGGTTCCGTGGCTACAACCGGGCCGGCGACTATGAGTGGCACGCCGACTGCGTCGTCACCGAGTTCGAGCCCGACCGGTACTTCGCCTACGAGGTCCCGCCCGACTTCGAGCACGCCACGGTCTGGCGCTACCTCGTCGAACCCGACGGTGACGGGTGCGTGGTCACCGAGTCGTTCGACGCTCCCCTCCTCGCACACCCCGAGATCTATCCGGGCCGGATCGAGGGGCGACGCGACAACCTCGAGCGGGCGTGCGAAGCGACCTTGGCCAACCTCAAGGCTGCCATCGAGCGGTAGAACTGCCGGACCGCTCCGGTCGGAGCCGCCCGGCACCATTCTCGTACGATCGGGATGTGTCTCGCCGTCCCGCGGGCACGTCACGGAGGGGCACGCAACACGTGAAGTTCGGACTTGCATTCGCCAGCAGCATCGCGATCGAGCACGACTCGGCACTCGACATCTGTCGTACCGCCGAGGAGGCCGGCTTCGAATCGGTCTGGGGTGGCGAACACGTCGTCCTGCCGACGTCGATCGAATCGAGCTACCCGTACACCTCCGACGGCAAGATCCCCGCCGAGCCCGACACACCGATCCCCGATCCTCTGATCTGGCTCGCGTTCGCGGCAGCCGCGGCCCCCACGTTGCGGCTCGGCACGTGCATCCTCATCGTCCCGCAGCGCAACCCGCTCATCCTGGCCAAGGAACTCGCGACCCTCGATCGACTGTCGGGAGGTCGCGTCGAACTCGGCCTCGGCGTCGGTTGGATGCGTGAGGAGTTCGACGCGCTCGGCGTGTCGTGGGAGCGTCGTGGCGCACGCAACGACGAGTACGTCGCTGCCATGCGGGCGCTCTGGTCCGGCCCGCATGCGGAGTTCCACGGCGAGTTCGTCGACTTCCCGCCGGTGACGTGCAGCCCCCGCCCGGTGCAGGAGTCGATCCCGATCCTGGTGGGGGGCGACACCGACGCTGCCATCTCCAGGGCCGTACGGATCGCCGACGGCTACTTCCCCGGCGAGGGCGACACCGAGCGACTCGTCGCACTGCTCGCCCGTCTCCATGCAGCCGCCGAATCCGCCGGCCGTGATCCCGAAAGCATCGAGATCAATGCGATGTTCAGCCAGCACATGGGCAATCCGCTCGCCGGCGTCGAGCAGTTCACCGAGGCCGGCGTCGGCCGGATCATGATCCCCGCGTTCTTCTTCGCCGGTGGGGGTGGCCTCGACCGTCTCCGCGAGTTCGGCGACAACGTCATCCGACCCACGCAGTGACGGCGCAGTGACCGCGCGGCCGAGTCCGGCCCGACAATTCGACCATCAACACCAAGGAGCAAGCATGGAAGCGTTCGATCTCAGCGGGCGGGTCGCCGTCGTCACCGGCGGCGGCCAGGGCATCGGCGAGGGCATCGCCAAGAACCTGGCGAAGGCAGGCGCCTCGGTCGTCGTCGCCGCCCGCCACAGCGACCGCATCGAACGCGTCGCCAACGACATCGTCGCCGCCGGTGGCCAGGCGCTCGCCGTGACCACCGACGTGACCGATCGAGCCGCCCTGGTTGCGCTGGCCGACGCAGCCGTCGACACGTTCGGCGGCTTGCACGTGTGGGTCAACAACGCCGGAGGTTCGACCATCCGCACACCGCTCAACGAGCTCTCCGAGGACGACTGGGACGCGTGCCTGCGGTTGAACCTCACCTCGGTGTGGCGCGCGTCGATCATCGCCGCAGAGCGCATGGCCGACGGCGGCAGCATCATCAACATCTCCTCCCCCGCCGGTGACCGCGGCGTTCCCGGGCAGCGGCCACTACGCCGCAGCCAAGGCGGGAGTGAACTCGCTGACGAAGACCCTGTCGCTCGAGCTCGCTCCGTCGGTGCGGGTCAACGGGATCTCACCCGGATACGTCCCGACCGAGGTGATGATGATCGCACTCGACACCGACGAGGGTCAGCTCGAGCAGATGGCCGAGAAGCGCATCCCGCTCAAACGGCTCGGCACACCCGACGACATGGGTTCGACCGCCGTGTACCTCGCCAGCGCCGCCGGGAGCTGGATGACCGGACAGACACTCATCGTGGCAGGAGGACTCTGACATGCTCGATCACATCATCAAGGGCGGCACGATCGTCGACGGCACCGGCACCGCCCCGGTCACGCGGCGACGTCGGCGTCAAGGACGGCCGGATCGTGCAGGTGGGCGGCACCATCACCGACGCCGCTGCCGACACCATCGACGCCGACGGCGCGATCGTCACCCCGGGATGGGTCGACGTGCACACCCACTACGACGGCCAGGTGAGCTGGGACGACGTCATGGACCCGTCGGCCGGCAACGGCGTCACCACGATCGTGATGGGCAACTGCGGCGTCGGGTTCGCACCGGTTCGGCCGGGCGGCGAGAAGTCGCTGATCGAACTGATGGAGGGCGTCGAGGACATCCCCGGCACGGCCCTGTACGAGGGGATGGAGTGGGGACAGTGGGAGACCTTCCCCGACTACCTCGACTACATCGCCGGGCGGGAGTACTCGCTCGACATCGGCGCACAGATCGCCCACGGCGCCGTGCGCTACTACGTGATGGGCGAGCGAGGATCCGACAACGAGGACGCCACCTCCGACGACCTCGCCGAGATGGCCCGACTCGTGCAGGAGGCCCTCGAGGCCGGAGCGGTCGGCTTCAGTACGTCGCGCACCATCGGGCACCGCTCGCTGTGGGGGTCGCCGGTACCCGGCACGTTCGCTCCCGAGGAGGAGCTGCGCGCCATCGCCCATGCGATGAAGGCCGCCGGCACCGGCGTGTTCGAGATGATCCCGTCCGGCACGGTCGGCAAGTTGGAGGGCCTGGGCGGCGAGCGCTACTCCCCCGCCGAGGAGCTGGGACTGATGGACATGGTGTCGCGCGAGAGCGGACGGCCGGTGACCTTCACGCTCGTGCAGTCTCCGGACTACCCGGCCGAGATGTGGCGCGAGATCCTCGCCTCCACTCTGGAGATGAACGCCGCCGGCGCGCAGCTGTACCCGCAGGTGTCGTCGCGTCCGATCGGACTCGTCACCGGGCTGTCGGGCTACCACGCATTCATGCGGCGTCCCACCTACATGCGCCTCGCATCACTGCCGCTCGAGGATCGTGTCCGCGAGATGGCCAAGCCCGAGATCAAGGCGGCGATCATGTCGGAGGACGACGTCAAGGTCGACGAACCCGGCTCGATGGCCAACCTGTACAACCTGTTCCAGATGGCGGCGCCGGTGATCTACCCGTTGGGCGACCCCGTGAACTACGAGCCGGAGATGTCGGAGTGCCTCGGGGCACGCGCTGCGGCGAGCGGCGACGACATCCTGAGCGTCCTGTACGACTTCCTGCTCGAACAGGACGGTCGGGTGATGGGTGCGCTGATGGGTGGCCTCGACGTGAACCAGACCCAGGACGTCATCCGCGAGATGCTCACGCACCCGTCGACCGTCACCGGTCTCAGCGATGCCGGCGCCCACGTGACGCTGATCTGCGACGCCACGATGCCGACCACGCAGCTGACGTACTGGACACGCGATCGCCGGCGCGGCGAGCGCATCCCGCTCGAGTTCCTCGTCGCCAAACAGACCGCCCGCAACGCTGCGCTGTACGGCATGACCGATCGCGGGTCGTTGACGCCGGGGCTCCGCGCCGACATCAACGTCATCGACCTCGACGGCCTGACCGTGTCGCCACCGAAGGCATTCCACGATCTCCCCGCCGGAGGCACGCGACTGATCCAACCGGTCCAGGGCTATCTCGCCACGATGGTCAACGGCGTGGTCACGCGCCGCAACGACACCGACACCGGCGCCCGCCCCGGGCGCCTCGTCCGCGCCGGGTGACCTCCCCGCGATTTGTGTGAGCGACAACATCGCGGATGGCGATGGTCGCTGACACAAATCTGGGTCTCAGGGGTGGGTCAGTCGGCGACGGACGACGGAATCCAGTTGCCGTGGAACCCGAACGGGATGCGCGGCAACTCGATCGATGCGACCGGCGTGTCATCCATCGTCGAGGCGTCCATCACGACGAAGCGGCTCGTGTCGGTCTCGGCCTCGTAGACGAACGTCATGAGGTAGCCGTCGTCCTCGCTCTTCGCGCCTTCGGCGGCCACGAACACCGGCTCGCCGGGGAGGTTTCCCTGGCCGAGGGCGATCTCCGAACGGACGCCGGTCTGGCGGTCGTACTTCAGGATCGCGCCGGCCATGCTCATCGGGTCCTCGTAGGTGGGGTTCTCGGGCATGCCCATCATGTAGCCGAAGCGGTGCTGCAGCCCGACGACCGAGTCGGCGACGCGGGGAACTCGCCGGGTCGGTCGTCGACCTGCTCCTCGTGCACCTTGCCGGTCGTCGTGTCGATCGTGAATCGCCAGAACTGCGGGTTCGGGAAGTCCATCATCGAGTCGCGCCAGATGTGGTCGAGCCTGGCGACGTCGAGGACGATCTTGTCGCCGTCTTCGTAGGCGTTCATCGGGTGGAAGACGTAGCAGGGGTTGATGTCGTACCAGCGGACGTCGGCATCGGTGCCGTTGCGCGGCATCACGCCGAGTCGCGACGGATAGTTGTCGTCCCAGTGGATCGGCATCTCGCCGCGCATCGCCGCTTCGAGGTCGAACACAGCGGGAAGGTCCATGAAGATCACGTGATGCTGCGTGATGTTGAAGTCGTGCATCATCGTCGGGCCGTTGACGGTGATCTCCTCGTTCTGCACCATGCGAGCCGTCGGCCGAGACTCGGTAGTAGCGGAGGTAGGGCTCGAAGGCGGAGTACCCGAACGCGAGCAGTTCACCGGTGACCGGGCAGATCTTCGGGTGCGCCGTGAACGGCGCTGGCGAGCGCTCCGCCGAAGTCGGTCGGGCCGACGCGTGCTCAAGCTCGCCGTCGAGCACGTACGGGCAGGTGACCCTCCTCGAGCGCGAAGATCTTGCCGGCGTGGCCGATCACGTTCGTGTTGGCCTTCGAGGCCTTCATGTCCATCGGCGACTGCCGGGTCGAGGATGTCGAGGTCCGGGTTCGCGATGAACGGGGTCTGGACGTACCGGTTGCGGTACCACTCGGCCTTGCCGTCACGCAGGCGCACGCCGTGGACCATGCCGTCGCCGAAGAACGGATGGTCGGCAACCCCCGTGAGCGGGTTGGCGCCGTTGCGGACGTACCGGCCGTCGAGTTCGGCCGGCAGTGAACCGGTGACGGCAAGGTCGGTGATCGTTCGCTCCTCGGTGACCGGCCGGCCGTTGCCTCGCAGGAAGACCGGCGTGCTGTCGTCGATGATGGTCATGGTGATCTCCTTGTACTGATGGGAGGTGGTCAATTGCTCATGGGAGGTAGTCGAACGCGGACACCGTCTCGATGCCCTCGGCCGGTTGCAGCGTCCCGTCCTCGGTGTATTCGATGACGGGGAATTCGAATGTGCAGATCGCCGGGTAGGCCGGCGCCTTGCCACACTCGGCCGGCAGGCCCGACGGCCAGAGTGACGTGGTGGTCGTGGCGAAATAGTCGTACAACGACGCCCCGGTCACCTCGCCGCCGTCGGCCGCGATCGCATCGGCGAACTGCGCCAACGTCATGGCCTGGATGATGCCCAGACCGCCGAGTCCGAGCGTGCTCGGGTCCACCTCGTCGGCCGGCACACCGAGTACCGGCGACATGATCTCGCCGATGATCTGTGTCGCCGGCGTCACCTCGTTGGTCTGCGCACCGAGGAAGATCCAACCGAGCGCGTCGTCACCGACCTGATCGAGGACCTCTTGCGCCGCGCACGAACTGGCAGACAACACCGGCGTCGTGATGCCCAGCGCTGTTCGCCCGCGCATGGTGCCGATACAGCCGGCGCCGTCGTAGAGCGACACCAACAGGTCGGGGTCGTTCGCGTTCGCCTGAGACATCAGGCCCTGGTAGCCGGCGTCGGTCTCCTCGTTGCCCCCCTTGATCGAGACGTACTCGATCCCGAGCTTGTCGAGCGATGCCGTCAACGCTGCCTCGGTGCCATTGGACCCCGGGTTGTCGGCGCTGATGATGCCGACCGACTCGGCAGCGAACTTCTCCTCGGCAACGCCTGCCATACCCGCCCCCAGCGTTGCGTTCCCGCCGGTGACGAAGAGCGCGTTCGCCGTGTAGTCGCCCGGGAGGATCGGGAGCAGGCCGATCACGGGGAGCCCGCTCGCATCGAAGGTGGGGTACCCCGGGAACAGGTCGAGTCCGAGCAGGACGAGTTCGACACCCGAGCCGGCGATCTCCTGCGCACAGGCCTGCGAGGTTTCGGGAGAAGCCTTGGACGCGCAGGACGTCAGCACCAGCGGACGACCCCCGAAACCACCGTGGGCGTTGAGATACTCGAAGGTCGCCTCGATGTCCTGGCGAATCTCGGGGAGATCGAGCCCGGGCACGCCTTCGGTGTTGATCAACCCGATGACCATCGGCTCGCCGGTCGGTGCATCGAGCGTCGGCACGCGGGCTGTGAAGTCGTCACCGGCAGCGGCATCAGTCGTCACCGGGCTGTCGGTGGCCGTCGGGGCGTCGGTGGCCGCCGGCGCCTCGGTCACGTCGGGCGTTGTGGACTCCGTCGGTGAGGGTGCACTCGTCGACTCGGACGAAGTGCCGTCACTACTGCACCCCGCGGCCACGAGCGAGACGACCGCGAGGCCGACCACCACCCGCCGGAGCCCTGCCGACCGCGCCGTCATGACGCTCCTGACAGGCGAGTCATGTCATCGGCACTCTGCATCGTCGGACCCCCATCCAAACGGCATGAGATCAGCCTGCGCTGGTACTCACGACAGCAATTTACTCCGCGTAGCTTAACAGCTGTCGACACCGGCGGCAGGCTCGGGGAGTCGCTCGGCGATCACCTCGTCGGCCTCGGGAACCGGCGACCCGTCGAGCCAGGCCAACAGCATCGCATTGACGACCTCCGGCGCCTCCTGCTGAACCCAGTGCGAGACGCCGGGGAGGAACCGGATGGTGAGGTCGGCGACGTACTCGTCGGTGCCGTCGGTCGTCTCCTTCGACAACGCCGTGTCCTCCAACCCCCACACCATCAACGTCGGCGTCTCGATCACCGGGAGGGCCTCCGACGACATCGCTCGGGCGCCACGAAATGCTGCTCGGTAGTAGTTCACCATCGATCGCATCGCGCCCGGCCGCAGCGCCGCCTCGCGATAGACATCGGTCACCTCGTCGGGGAATCGAGTCGCGTCGACGGCCATCTTCGTGAAGGACTCACCGACGGCCTTGGCCCGTCGTGCACACAGCAGCTTCTCGGGCAACCAGGGGATCTGGAAGAAGAACATGTACCACGACTTGAGGAGCTGGCGGATGCTGCGCAGCTCTCGGCGCATGCATGCAGGGTGCGGGACGTTCATGATCACCAGCCGCTCGAGCGGCCGAACTCCACGGATCGCGAACATCCACGCCTGTGCCGCGCCCCAGTCGTGTCCCACCAGGGTCACCTCGTCCCGACCGGAGGCGTCGATGAGCGCAGCGATGTCGGCAAGGAGGCGGTCCATCGAGTAGTCGGCGACCTTCGGTGGCTTCGACGATCGTCCGTAGCCGCGGAGATTCGGTGCCCACACCTCGTACCCCGCTGCGGCGAGCGCCGGGATCTGATGGCGCCAGGAGAAGGCCAGCTCCGGGAATCCGTGCAGCAGCAAGGCCAGTCCACGGGGGCCACCTTCGTTCGTGACCGACACCTCCAGGTCGACCTCGTTCACCGAGATGGTTCGATACGTCAACGGATCCATGCTCCACACTGCCATCCCACGCACACCGCGAGCACCAGTTGCCGGGCGCGGCACTAGATTGCCCGACCGATCATGCCCAGCGACTCCGCACTCCTTCGCGACGAGTGGCGCGACGTTCCACACCCCGCACGGCTGTCCGACACCAATCCGCAGCGCGCCGAGATCCTGAGTCTGCACGCCACCGCACTCGACAACGGCCTCCCCGTGTACACCGACCCCCGGAGCGGACTGAGCGTGTTCACGTCGGAGTTCCTCGCCCGCAGGGGCTCCTGCTGTGCCAGCGGTTGCCGGCACTGCCCGTTCATCGTCGAGTGAGTTCTCGCCGAGCCGTCGATTCCACGCTGTGGCTACACGCGCGCACCCGAGAGGAGCAAGACTGGGTTCGTGGAACGACCGGCGCCGACCATCTACGAACTCACGGCGATACCCGAGTTCGGCGCGTTCGTGCTGTCGGCACCCTGGCTCGCCACGGCGCCACGTGGCACGGGGCGACGCGTCCTCGTGCTGCCCGGCTTCACCGCCGGCGACGTGTCGACCGCCCCGCTGCGCCTGACCTTGCGGGCACTCGGGCACCGACCGTCGCCGTGGGGGCTCGGACTCAATGTCGGGCCCGACGACGAAACGGTCCGCCAACTCCTGCGCCTGCTCGAACGGCTGGTCCAGCAGAACGGCGGCCCGATCGACATCGTCGGTTGGAGCCTCGGAGGAATCATGGCGCGCCTCCTGGCGCTGCACCACCCCGACCGTGTCCGTCAGGTCATCTCGCTCGGGAGCCCCATCCGCATCGAAGATCCGCAGGCGAACCTCAGTGACGCCGTCCGACGTCTGGCGCAACTCTCCGGCCTCCAGCGCAACCGCCGCGGCCACGACCTGACCGAGGTGCCGGTGCCCTCGACGGTGATCTACTCCCGCCAGGATGGCGTGGTCGCCCCCGGCTCGTGTCTCCAACCGGTCGGCCCGACCGCCGAGAACATCGAGGTGCGTGGCGCTCACATCGGCCTCGGCCACAACCCGTCGGTGCTCTGGGCCGTCGCCGATCGGCTCGCCCAACGCGACGGCGAGTGGCAACCCTTCGAACCGCCCGCCCTGCTGTCGTGGTGCTACCCGACGCTCGACGGCCCACCGGCGGGCACCACGACCCGCGTCGTCGGAGTCTGATCACCATGCCGACCGCACAGATGCAGCGACGCCACTCACGACTGTTGGCGATCGAGACACCGACGGCGCTCGGTCACACCTCGACGTTGACCGTGCTGAACGCATCGACGGCGCCGCACCGGATCAACGCAACGCTCCTGCGACGCGAGGTGGAAGCCCGACTCGACGATCTCCCCATGCTGCGCCAGTCGCTCGTCGACGTGCCGCTGGGACTCGACCGACCCTGGTGGCGCGACCATCCGGGATTCGATCTCGATTACCACTTGCGCCACATCGCGGTACCCGATCCCGACGACCCCAACGCGCTCGCCGAACTGGTGGCGCGCATCCACAGCCGCCCACTCGACCGCAACCGGCCGCTCTGGGAGCTCTACCTGATCTCGGGACTCGCCGACGGCCAGGTGGCGCTGCTCTTCAAGATGCACCTCGCCGCGCTCGCCGAGTCGACCGGCAACTCACTGTGCGCCGGCCTGATCGGAGACTCCGCGGACCTGCTCGGTGACCCAGCCGCGGAGAACCACGGTCCCGCCCGGTGGACCCCGCAGCCAGGGCCGTCGCTGCACGAGATCAGCACCCGTGCCTGGCTCAATGCGCTCTTCGATCCCATCCGCACCTTCCGCAGCGTCCCCCGGACACTCAACACCGTCCCCGGGCTGCGCAGCATCCTCAACCCTGCGTTGGCCCTGATGAACCAGCGCGCCCAACGCTCGATCGTGATCGCCGAACAATCCGGCATCACGCCGCGCACCTCGTTCAACGGCCGAGTCGGCCCGCACCGCCGCTGGGCCGGAGCCGACCTCGATCTTCGACGCATCGCCGAGATCCGCTCCCGCTTCGACGTGAGCACGGTCGACGTGTTGACGACCATCTGCGGTGGGGCGCTGCGGTGGTGGCTGCTCCAACACGACGAGCTTCCCCGCGAGAGTCTCAAGGCGCTGGTCCCGCTGTCGGTCACCGACCCCGAGGCGATCGAGGGGATCGCCGGGGTGGTCGTCAGCCTCGAGACCAACGTGCACCGGATCCCCGACCGGCTCCGGACGGTCCACGAACAGATCGCCGAGGGGGTCACCCGACACGGCGCCATGACGGTGGCCGAGATCCGCGGCATCGGCGGCGGCACTCCGTTGCTCGGGATCGTTGCATCGCGCCTGCTCGAACGCAGCCCGCTCGCCGACCGCCTGATGCCGCCGTTCAACACCAGCATCACCTCGGTGCCCGGTTCGAGGTCGACGCAGTACGCGCTCGGAGCCGAGGTGGCAGCGATCTATCCGATCCTCGGCATCGTCGACGGCATGGGGCTCCACATCGGGGCGATCTCGGTCGACGATCGGCTGTGCCTGAGCCTCGTGTCCGACCGCTACCTGATCACGGATCTCGACGCCCTCGCGGCGCGCATTCCCCACGAGCTGGAGCTGCTCGAGGCGTGCACTCCCGACTGAGTGCGCGACTGAGCGCACACCGGCGAATCAGTCGAAGAGGATGACGCTGCGGGCGACATTGCCCGCCTTCATGTCGTCGAACCCGTCGTTGATCTGATCCAGCGTGATGGTCTTCGACACCATCTCGTCGAGATGCAGGCGGCCGTCGAGATACATGTCGACGTAGCGGGGCATGTCGGTACGGAACTGGTTCGACCCCATGTTCGAGCCGGTCAACGTCTTCTCGTACAGCAGCTCGGGACCGTGGATCTCGATCCGAGTGCCGACCGGGATCATCCCGATGACCGTCGCCTGACCCCCGTTGCGCAGCATCTCGAACGACTGCTCGGCGGTCACCTTCATCCCGACCGCCTCGAACGAGTGATGCACGCCGCCGCCGGTGAGGTCCTTGACCGCAGCGACCGGATCGTCGGCCGCCGCGTCGACGACGTGCGTGGCACCGAGCTGCTGGGCGAGTTCCAGCTTCGACGGGTTCGTGTCGACGGCGATGATCTTGTTCGCTCCGGCGATGCGCGCTCCCTGGATGGCCGACAGACCGATGCCTCCGCACCCGATGACCGCCACGGTCTCGCCCGGGGCGACCCGGGCCGTGCGGAACACCGCACCGAGCCCGGTGGTGACGCCACAACCGATGAGCGCCGCCCTGTCGAACGGCATGTCCTGATCGATCTTCACGAGCGCCTGCTCGTGGATCAGCATCATCTCGGCGAACGACGACAGGTGCAGGTACTGATTGACCGACCTCGCCGTCCGGACGGCTGAGGCGAGGCGGCTCGCCCGGCTGGCGAACGAGTTCGGTCGCCTTGTTCTCGCACAGCGTGAGGTGACCGTCGGTGCACTGGGAGCAATGTCCGCAGAACGCCGACAGGCAGGTGATCACATGGTCGCCCGGCTGCACGTAGTGGACCATCGAACCGACCGCTTCGACGATGCCGGCCGACTCGTGGCCGAGCACCGCCGGGCACGGGAAGGGGTACTTGCCCTCCATGAAGTGCAGATCGCTGTGGCACAGCCCCGCCGCGACGGTCCGCACCAGCACCTCGCGCGGGCCCGGCTCACCGATCTCGACGTCCTCGATGTCGAGCCGACCGGGGATCGAGTTGAGTACCGCTGCTCTCATTGCTGCTCCTGTGACGTTGCTCCGAACCGCCTCCGCATCGTGGCACGACGGCCACCACGAACTCGTCCCGGGGCGTCATTTGGCCCGCGGGCATCTACAGTTGTCGACGGTCGACCGGCGGACACCCGCGCCGGCCGGCGACACATCGACGCCGGGTGCCGAGGGAGATCACGTGGGACCGATTGCGAAACTCATCGGCAAGGACGTCACTGCCACCGTCCTGCACGAGGCCGCCGACGAACTGAGCGGCCGATCGAACCGCAAGTGGGCGGTGATGCTCCTGGCGTTCCTGATCGGCATGGTCGTCGCGGTGATCGTCATCAAGCGGCGCGGCGGGACGCTCGCCATCGAGACCGACCCTCGATGGACCGAGATCGCGGACGCTGAATTCTCCGCGTAACCGCACCTCCACGAGAGCCTTCACTCGGGGTCGAAGACCCGAGTACCTTGCCGAGGATGTCGAACTTCGACCCCAACCGACTCCCAGGGCGCAAACGAGGGGCACGCGGCGTCATCGCCCGGTTCCTGGAGAATCCGGCGTCGATGCGTTACGCGTCAGGCGCGATCATCACGGTCACGGTCGTGATGACGCTCCTGGGCGCTGTGGTCATCCGTGTGTTCGACCACGAGGAGTACCCGACGCTCGGCGACGCCATCTGGTTCACCCTGCAGACGGTGACGACCGTCGGCTACGGCGACAACGCTCCCGCCGACTTCGTCGGACGGCTCGTCGCTGCCATCGTGATGCTGACCTCCGTCGGTCTGATCACCGTCATCACCGCCATCATCACCTCGACGTTCGTCGGCGCTGCCGCCAAGCGCAAGGATGCGGCCGACGGGCAGGCCGGAACCGAGAGCCTCGCCCGGCTCGAAGCGGTGCTCCAGGCGTTGGACGAGCGGCTCGAACGGATGGAGTCGACACTGCGACACCCTGAACCGACCGACGACGACGACTGAACGGCCGGTGTGTGCGCCGGCCGGCTCCGCCAGTGGTCAGCAGTCGGCGTCGGATGCCTCGGTGAGTGCCTGCCACGCCGCCTCGATCGCAGCGAGCCCTCCGGTGAGGGCAGTGGCCTTGTCGACCGGCGTGGTGGCGGCCGCCACCGACGTCTTCAGGGACTCGATCGATGACTTGACAGCGTCGACTTCCGGTGCCAGCTCGGCGGCCGACGCCTTCAGCGCGTCGACGTCGTCGAGCACGACGGTGAGTTGGCTGTCGAGTGCTTCGATGCCGTCGTCGGCGACGTCGAGGTCGCGCAGATCCTGAATGGCGCTGTCGAGCTCCTCACGGTTCTCGCAGAAGGTGTTCGGGGACTCGTCGCTGGAACACGACGACCCGACCAGGGCGGCAGCAACGAGAGCGAGAGCGGCGAGGGAACGCATGAGAGACTCCTGGCGGTTCGGCCCGGGCGGGCGTGGAATGACTCCAGTGTCGTCGTTCGGCGACCGAACACCGTCATCCGTTCGGGGTGATTCACGGTCGGAACGACCCGGGAATGTTCGTGCGACTCTGCTGGTTACACCTGGAGACCACATACCCCCAGGTGTATCCAGGAGCCAACCCATGCCGACCGTCGAACTCACCCTCGAGAACTTCGAGCAGACCATCAACGACAACGACTTCGTGTTCGTCGACTTCTGGGCCGAATGGTGTGGCCCGTGCCGCCAGTTCGGCCCCGTGTTCGAAGCGGCCGCCGAACAGCACGACGACATCGTGTTCGGCAAGGTCGACGCCGACACCCAGCAGGAACTGGCCGGCCACTTCAACGTTCGCTCGATCCCGACCCTCATGGCGATCCGCGACAACGTCGTGCTGTTCTCACAGCCCGGCGCACTTCCCGCCCATGCGTTCGACGAGCTGATCACCCAGATCCGCGCCATCGACATGGACGACGTCCGCCGCCAGATCGCCGCGGAACAGTCGAGCCACGCCGAGTGAGCTGACCGGCGACTGCCGACACGCCCTTCGCTACCGTCGCCGCGTGACCGACGTCGCGCGATCTCCGACGAAGGCGATGCTCGAGAAGCTCAGCGGTTGACCGGCGCGCTCGGCGTGAAGCTGACCGGCAGGTGCTTGATGCCGGTGACCAGCGGAATGCCCTCCGACGCGAGGGGAACGGCGTCGCCGGTCACCTCGAGGTCGGGCATGCCGCGAACAGCTCACGGAAGATGATCGCCACCTCGCGACGAGCCAGGTTGGCGCCCAGGCAGAAGTGCGGGCCGGGCCCACCGAATCCGACATGCGGGTTCGGGTGTCGGAGCACGTCGAAGCGCTCCGGGTCGTCGAACACCCGCGGGTCGCGGTTCGCGGCACCGTAGAACATCACGAACTTGTCGCCCTCGTGGAAGTCCTGGCCCGCGAGCGACACGTCGCCCGTTGCGGTACGCCGCATGAACGTGACCGGCGAGGCAGCTCGCACGATCTCCTCGACCGCGCTGTTCGTGACACCGTCGACATCGGCCTGCCAGATCGCCCGCTGATCGGGATTCATCGCCAGCAGGTTCACGCCGTGGCTGATCGCCGTGCGCGTCGTGTCGTTGCCGGCAACGGCCAGCAGCACGAAGAACGACGTGATCTCGGCCGGCGTGAGGAGGTCCTCCGGCAGGTTGTTGTGGACGAGCTTCGAGGTCAGGTCGTTCGTCGGGTTCGCACGGCGCTCTTCGATCAGTTCGCCCATCAGCACACTGAGAGCGATCCCCGCGTTGAGGTAGGTCTCCATCGGGTCGCCCTCACCCATGAACTCGGCGTCACCACCACTGAGGATCACGTTCGTGGCGTCGAGCACCGTCTTGAACTCGCTGCGCGGGATGCCCATCATGTCGCAGATGATGAGCAGCGGGAACGGCTGCGAGAGCACCTCGACCAGGTCGACCTCACCCTGCTCGCAGAACCCGTCGATCACCTCGGTGGCGATCGACTCGACCGACTCGAGCACACTCTGCAACTCGTGCGGGGTGAAACTGTACGCAACGATGCGTCGCTGATTCGCGTGGCGCGGGTTGTCCATGTTGATGAAGCTGCCGAAGAACTCGAGCATCTCCATGGGCATGTCGAAGATCGACACTGCGCCCTTGCCCGAGCAGAACTCGTCCGGACGCTTGCTCACCTGCACCACCTCGTCGTAGCGGGTGAGTGCGTGGAACACCTCCGTGCTCTCGGTCATCGGGTTGTGCACCTCGACGGGCAGGATCGAGCCCTGCTCGCGGAGGTCGGCGAACTGCGCCATGCGGTTCGCGAGCGGCTGGCGCCAGAACGTCGGTTCGATCAGTTGGTTCGGGGAGATGCTCATGTCGTCCTTTCGAGGGGTTCGACGACAACTTAGAACGAGGGGATCGATTCGACACGCTCACCAGCGGAATCCCCTGCCGGGGAGCGACAGACGGCTACCGTCGAATCATCCGAACCTTCGACTGCTCCCCTCAGCCATGAGCACACCTCGAAGCGACTCCGACGGCGCGCATCCCCCGATCAGGTTGTCCGACCTCGGTTCAGGGCGCCTGTCCACCCGCGCGTTCGCGGTTCCGACCGATCCGCAGCGGTTCCGGCGCCCAACGGATGTGGTGCTGCTGGTGTTGTCGCTCGTGATCATCGCGATCACCGCGAGCGCCGTCGACGACTCCGGCGATTTCGAGCTGAGCCTCGCGGACTGGTTGTCGAAGCTTCCCGGACTCCTCGACTTCGTGTGGAAGATCGCTTACGACTTCGCCCAGATCTGGGTTCTCGTGATCGGCGTGCTGGCGCTCGCCCGACGCCGATGGGGGCTGTTACGCGACTGGGCCGTCAGCATCACCTTCGCCACCGGCGGGGTCCTGATCGTCGGCTGGCTCGTCGACGGTGAGATACCGGCGCTCGCCGACAGCATCGGCCCCGCCGACGGAGCCGGCGCATTCCCGTCCATGGCGCTCGCAGCCGGCGCCGCGACCGTCGCCGTCGCGAGTCCGTACTTCGTCAGTCCGGTGCGCACGTTCGGTCGATGGTTGATCGGTACGGCATGGTTGGGCAGTCTCGTCCTCGGAGTCACGCAGCCGGGGGCCGGCGTGTGTGCACTGGCGATCGGATGGACCGCCGGCGCGCTCGTCCACCTCGTCTTCGGTTCGCCGGATGGCGCGATGACATTGCACGACCTCGGAGTGGCATTGCGCTCGATCGGCGTCGATGCTCAACCCACCAGGGTGGAAGTACGCAACGGAGTCGTCGTCGCCCGTGCTCGGACCCCGGAGAACCGTCAACTCGACGTCTTCGTCCACGGACGCGACTCGTGGGACAGCCAATTCTTCGTCAAGATGTGGCGGCTCGTCTTCTACCGTTCCGGTGGCCGCAACGTCACCATCAACCGACGCCATCAGGTCGAGCACCAGGCGTACTTGACGCTGTACGCCGAACGCGAGGGGGCGATGGTCACTCCCCTCGTCACAGCAGCGATGGATCAACGCGGCGACGCGCTCTTCGTCGCAGAGCGTGTCGGCCCGGCACTGGGAGCCGACGGCGCGCAGGTCGACGATGCGCTGCTGGCGAGCTCGTGGGTATCGCTGGCGCGGCTGCACGATGCCGGAATCTGCCACGGCGGAATCACTCCGAGCCACCTCCAGGTCGCCAACGGCGGCATGTACATCGGCGAGTTCGATCGCGCATCGATCGTCTGGGACGAGACCTCACGTCGACTCGACGAGGCGCAGCTGTTGACGTCGACGGCGGTCGTCGTCGGCGCCGACCGTGCGATCGCTGCGGCCGTGGATGCGCTCGGCGCCGAACGCCTCGCGGCGACGACCACGCTCGTACAACCGGCTGCGATGCTGCCCGTACTGCGCCGGCAGGCCGACGACGCGAAGATCGACATCGACGACCTTCGCAAGGCGACGATCGCCGCGGTGGGCGCCGAGGAACAGGACCTCCAGGCGATCCGTCGATTCTCCGTCGGCAACGTCGTCATGTGGATCCTGCTGGCGATCGTGGCGTACGTGATCGTCGGCGCGATCCAAGAGGTCGGCATCGCAACGATCGTGGACGCGATCGCCGGTGCGAGCGTGCCGATCCTGATCCTCGCACTGATCATCGGGCAGACGCCCCGGTTCGCCGGGGCCCTCTCGGTCAGCCAGGCTTCGCCCATCCCCGTTCCGCTCGGGCGCCTCACCCTGCTCGAGTTCGCGATCACGTTCGTCAACCTCGCGGTGCCGTCGACGGCTGCTCGTGTCGCGGTCAACATCCGGTTCTTCCAACGCAACGGTCTCGACAAGACCATGGCCGTCGCCGTCGGTGGGCTCGACAGCATCGCCGGCTTCGTCGCTCAAGTGGGCCTCATCATCGTCATCGTCGGGTTCGGGCTGGGCAGCTTGAACCTCGACATCAGCCCATCCGCACCCGACTTCGACTGGAACCTCATCCTGATCCTGGTGTTGGTGCTGGTCGTCGGCGTCGCCATCGTCGCACTCACACCCAAGTTCCGCGACCCGATCGTCTCGGTGGTCAGGACGACATGGGGCAAGGTCGGGCCGCTGCTCAGTTCACCTCGCCGGCTCATTTTGGTGATCGCCGCCAACGTGCTCAGGGAACTGCTGTTCTCGCTCTGCAGCTACACCGTTCTTCGGGCATTCGGACAGGACGTCGGATTCGCCGATGTCGTCCTGGTCAACGAGTGCGTCGCACTCTTCGCCGGGCTGATGCCGGTGCCAGGTGGCATCGGCGTCACCGAGGCTGCGCTCACTGCCGGCTACACGGCAATCGGTGTGGACAGCTCCACCGCAATGGCCGCAGCACTCTGCTACCGAATGATCACGTTCTACATCCCGCCGCTGTTCGGCTACTTCGCGATGAGCTCGCTGCGCCGCCAGCGCATGCTCTGAGCAACCCCGAACGTACTGGCCCCGGGTTCTCCCTTCGTGAACAGTTGACGCCAATCGGAGGCACGGATCGACACCGTGTCACCCAGCGAGTGTTCCCGTTCGTCTGTTCTGAGTACTCGAGTACTGGAGACCGGAGCATGGCGAGAACACGAGATGACCTCGACGGCCGACCACGACGGACCGCCACGGACCGCGTGAAGTCCGCGGTCGACGGCGTGCAGGGCAGCCAGGCCTGGAGTTCGATCTTCCGGCCCGGTTCGATCTTCCGCAAGGGCTACACCGACAGCCCGCGCAACCGCAGCTACGTCATCATGAACTCGGTGCTCTACCACCTGCACCCGGTGAAGGTGAAGCGCCACGCCGTCAAGGTCAGCTACACGCTCTGCCTGGGCGGGCTCAGCTTCTTCCTGTTCATCCTGCTGACCGTCACCGGCATCTTCCTGATGTTCTTCTACCGACCCGAGACCACCGCGGCCTGGGACGACATGCAACACCTGCAGACCTCGGTCACGTTCGGGCTGCTGGTCAGGAACATGCACAGGTGGGGCGCGCACCTCATGGTGCTGGCGGTGTTCCTCCACATGGCCCGCGTCTTCTACCACGGCGCCTACAAACCACCCCGCGAGTTCAACTGGGTCATCGGCGTCATCCTGCTCACCCTGACCATCGGGCTGTCGTTCACCGGCTATCTGTTGCCGTGGGACCAGCTGGCACTGTGGGCCGTCACCGTCGGTACCAACATGGCCGGCTACACGCCCGTCTTCGGCCAAGAGGTCAGATTCGTCCTCCTCGGCGGACAGGAGATCAGCCCCGAGACGCTGCTGCGCTGGTACGTGTTGCACGTGTTGTTCCTGCCGTTCGTGATCGTGATCTTCATGGCGATCCACTTCTGGCGTGTCCGCAAGGACGGCGGAATCTCCGGGCCGCTTTGAGAAAGCTCTCGACACCGGCACACGTTCGGGCGCACGATCGAGGACATTGATCTCTCGTTCGTGTCACCCGGCGCGGCGATTCGATCGTCTGTGCTGAGCAATCGGCCAACCGGACCGACGACAGGGGGCATGCATGGAGTGGTGGATACTCGAGTTGATCACCGTGGCGGTGATGGTCGCCATCATCGCCATGCTCGGACCGCTGATCAAGCGGTACGGCAAGTCGTACGCGGCCGACGTGTTCCGGGTCAACCCGCGGACCGGCAAGAGCTACCTCGTGCTCATGGACTTCGCCTACTACCTGATCTTCGGCGCGTACATCCTGTTCTCCATCAAGTGGGAGCCCGACACGGGCTGGGACCAGCAGGTGAACGCCGAACAACTCCAGGCATCGGTGGTCCGGATCGGCGGGTTGCTGCTCCTCATGGGGCTGCTGCACGGACTGAACGTCCTCACGCTGCCCGTGATCGGGCGGATCTTCACCCTCAACCGACAACTCGACGACGACGTCGCCGGCCCCCGGGCCGCCTGAGGCCGATCGCCCAGACCGTCACGTGTCGTTCGACGCAGCACTCACCGCGACGCCCGGCACCCTCGATGCCGACGCGCTCGTGGCGAAGATGTTCGCCGAACAGGGCGCGTCGCTCGTGCGTCTCGCCCGAGTGTTCTGCGACGACCGGAATGCAGCCGAGGATCTCGTGCAGGAAGCCTTCATCCGACTCCATCGATCGGCCGGTTCGATCCGGGACCTCGGGCGGGCACCGGCCTTCCTGCGATCGATCGTGATCAACCTCGCACGCGACCACAACCGTCGGGGGCTGATGTCGTTGCGACACCGGGCGAGTGCCGAACCACCGCCGCCGCCCACCGAGCCCGACGAACGTGCGGTACGCGACGAGGAGGTCGACGAGGTGCTGATTGCCCTGCGCACCCTTCCTGAACGTCAGCGGGCGTGCCTGGTGCTGCACTACTACGAGGAACTGTCGATCGCCGAGGTTGCAGAGACCCTGCGCATCTCCACGAACTCGGTCAAGACCCATTGCCGCCGCGGACTCGCAGCGCTCGAATCACGACTGGAGCACACGGAGTGAACGTCGAGCAACGACTCGTGAATGCCCTGCGGGCGGCCGATCGGGTCGAACCGAGCCCCGATCTCTGGTCACGCGTCGTGCACTCGATCGAGGAGGACCAGGCCCACCGTCGACGCGTCGTCACGTCGTTCGCCATCACGATCGCCACGGCGGCGGCACTCGTCGTCGCTGGGGCTGCTGAACCTCATCGACACCCCGTCGGGCCGGCAGGTGCGAGTTCCGGCGATGGAACTGATCGAGACCATTGCGCTCGTCGCCCTGGTCGCCGTTCTCGGCCCTGCGATCCGACGCTTCGGCCGGGGATACGCCGACGACCTGTGGCCCACGACTCCCAGCCTGCCACTCGTCGCTGCTGCGCCTGCTCGACGTGGCGTACCTGCTCGTGTTCGGTGGGTACATCCTGCTGACGACGTACTTCGACTTCGGACGATCGACGATCGGCGTGGCCCAACAGGTCGAGGATCTGTGCTGGCGAGTCGGCGGTCTGGTGCTGACCATGGGGCTGCTCCATGCCGCCACGATCATGACCCTGCCCGTGATCGCCCTCGTCTCGAACTCGACCCGAGTGGGCCGGAAGCTGCCGAGATGGGTCATCAGCGATCCTCGTCCTCATGGGACTCGGGGTCTGCCTGTTCGGCATTCAGCTGCTCGCGATCGGCATCGACGTCTCGGTCTGACCTTTCCAGCGGAACCGGTGTCGGTGTCACCCGTTTGATCACGTTCGTCCGTCTGTCGATGTATGGAGCAACAGCGATGACGAACGTGATCGAGATCGAAGACCTGCGCAAGTCGTACCGACGGCGTGGGGGAACGACCGTCGCCGTCGATGGCCTCGACCTCACGGTCCCCGAAGGTGGTGTCTACGGATTTCTCGGTCCGAACGGATCAGGCAAGACCACCACGATCCGGTGCCTGCTCGGCCTCGCCCGACCCACGACCGGCGTGATCCGACTACTGGGCCAGCCCGTTCCGGACGGTCTGCGTGACGCGGTGCGACGGACCGGCGCAGTCGTCGAGACGCCCGCGCTGTTCCCGACGATGAGCGCTCGCGAGAACCTCCGTCTGCTGGGTTCCGTCGATCGCATCGGTCTTCGACGAGTCGACGAGGTACTCGCCCTCGTCGGACTGGCCGACCGCGCCGGCGACCTCGTGAAGCGCTACTCGCTCGGCATGAAGCAACGCCTCGGGCTCGCGGCAGCCCTTCTGAAGGACCCAGAGCTGTTGATGCTCGACGAACCGGCCAATGGCCTGGACCCCGCAGGGATGCGTGAGGTCCGCGAACTCCTGCGCCGACTCGCTGACGACGGTCGCACTGTCTTCGTCTCGAGTCACATCCTCGCCGAGATCGAATCGACCTGCGATCGGGTCGCCATCCTGGCCCAGGGCCACCTCGTCACCCACGGCACCGTCGATGAGGTCATCTCGACGGCGGGTCACCGCGCGTCGATCCTCGTGAAGGTCGATGATCTCGACCTCGGCATGCGGGCGCTCCGCGACGCTCAGTTCACGGCGGAACGCGTGAACGGCGACCTACGCGTCGACATCCCACCCGAGCAGGCAGGCGATGTCACCCGAGTACTCGCCGCGGCGGGCCAATGGGTGACCGAGCTCCGTCCCGACCGGTTCAGCCTCGAAGACGTGTTCCTCGAACTCACCGCATCCGACGTCTCGGACGCAGAGCTCGTGGAGGTCGGAGCATGAATCTGCTGAGGACAGAAATGCGCCGGGCGCTGCACCGCCGGGCCGTGCGGGCATTGATTGCGATCGCGCTCGTCGGGTGCGCGCTGGCCGGCATCATCGGATACCTCGCATCCAGCGGCAAGACCATCGCCCAGCTCCGACTGGCCGAGGACAGTCCCGCCGTGATGACCAACTGGTGGATCGCCGACGACCACGTCGGGGTCCTGTCCGTCGGCATGTTCTTCCTCTTCCTGGGTGGATTCTTCGGCGGCGCGACCGTTGCCGGCGCCGAATGGCGGTCCGGAACGATCACCACCGTGCTCACCTGGGAACCCCGACGACTCCGGCTCCACGGCGCCCGCCTGTGCAGTGGTGCCATCCTCGCCTTCGTCATCTCGTTCGGGCTGCAGGTCGTGTTCCTCGCCTCATTCGTCCCCGCCGTGCTCGTCAACGGCACGACTGACGGCGTCGACGGTTCGTTCTGGCTCAGCCTGGTTGTCGTGATGGCGCGCACCTCGGTGATCACCGCCGCTGCCGCGGTCCTCGCGATGTCGCTGGCGACCGCGGCCCGCAACACTGCGTTCGCCGTGATCGCCATGTTCGCCTGGATCGTCGTGGTCGAGGGGCTCATCCGGACCTTGAAGCCGTCGTTGTCGGGTTGGCTCTGGGGTGAGACCGTCACGACCGTCGTGTCATGGTCTCGTCTCGACACCGTCGAGGTCGCCCGCAGCCCACTGCTGGCCGCCACGACCCTCGCTGCGTATCTCGCAGTGATCGTCGGCGGTGCAGCGATCTCCTTCAGGCGCCGCGACATCGCCGCCGGCACGTGACGCCGAACCAGTACTCCCGCGACCTCGGCGAGGGACTCCGAGTCCTGGTCGTCGCGGGCATCCCGGTCGGTGTGGTCATCGCCGGGCTGGTCAGCCGTCTGGCGATGTTGCTGTTGCGGCTCACATCACCCGGTGGGGTGCGGGGCATCCAGAGCGATGACGACTTCACCATCGGTCTCTTCACGCTCGCCGGTACCTACAACCTGCTGGTGCTCGGCGCCGCGATCGGCATCATCGGCGTGGCCGCGTACCAGTGGGGGCGCCCCTGGTTACTCGGCCCGTAGTGGTTCCGCCGCTTGACGACCGCCGTCGGGGCGGGCGTGGTGGTCGGGTCCATGCTCCTGCACGCCGACGGCATCGACTTCACGGTGTTGAAGCCCACGTGGCTCGCGATCGGGCTGTTCATCGCATTGCCGGCGCTGTTCGGGCTCGCGATCGGCCCCGCCGTCGATCGGGTCGGACGACCCGGTTCCTGGACCACACGCGGCCGGACGCGATGGGTACTCCCGGTCGTCCTTGTCGCGCCCTTCCCACCGACGCTCTTCGTCCTCGCGTGGGCGACAGCGGTACTTGCCGTGTGGCTGCTCGTCCGACCGCTCGCCGCCGACGAGCGGCTCCGGGCCTCGACCAGCTACGGCCTGGTGGTGCGAGCGCTGTGGCTCGTCATCGCCACATTCGGTCTGGTGGCGCTCGCCAACGACATCACCGCGATCACCTGAGACTTCCCACCGAGCCCTGGGGTCGGTGGGCGGCCGTCAGTCCAGATCAACGATCCCGCAGGCAATCCGATCGCCGGCATCGCCTGTTCGGTTCGTCACATCGTCCGCGACTCCGTAGCGGGAGGGGATGTTGGCGAAATTGTCGGGCCCGGCATGCAGGATCACGGCCCGGCCATCGATCTCGGATGGATCGAACCGTCCGGTCACCGATCGAGCTTCACCCGTACCATCGGCAAGCACCTGGATGCTCGGCAGGTCACCGGAGTGGCCACCGTGAACCGCTCCCGTGGGGTTCCAGTGACCGCCGACGTTCATGAACGGCCCCCCGGTTGCCGCTGGGTCGCACAGCCGCTCGGCGTTGCCGGTGTGGAGATGGAACCCGTGGTACTTGTCGACGTCGATCGTGATCCCGTTCAAGGTGGCCTTGACGACGGTGCCACGATCGTCGCCTTCGAACTTCACCTTGCCGACCTTGCTCCCTCCGACGTTGTGGAGCACGGCAACAGCTTCCCAGCCATCGCCGGATGCCGAGCCGCCCGTCGAGGCGATCGTGAAGGCGCCGGCGAGAGCTGCGGTTGCAAGCGTGACTGCAGCCGTCTTCCTCGATCGTGATCGGTGCGAAGCGGTCGATTCGTTGCTCATGATCTTCTCCAATCCGTTGGTTTGGGAGCGATGTGCATCCCACCAGGACAGACGAGCGAGGGCGCGCCGCGGGGTGACAATCACACTCCGACCGACCAGAACGGATCGAGCGTCAGCGACAACAACGAGGGCGTGCGTCGTCGGTGACGCGGAAGCCTGGGGGTCTGCTGGGGTCGGGTCCGGAAGGACAGGTCGGTTGGGGTCGGGTCCGGAAGGACACGCTGGAGACCGCGCAGGCCCCAACCGTTACAGTCGCTGCATGTTGATCATCGCGGGATCCCTCACGACCAACGACGATGGGCGGGACGCGTTCCTCGCCGCCGTCAAGCCGATGGTCGTCGCCACACTCCAGGAACCGGGTTGCCACGAGTATTCGTTCGCACCGGATCCGGATGATCCCAACCGCATCATGCTGTTCGAGCTGTGGGACGACCAGGAGGCCCTCGACGGACACTTCGCGAGCGAGCACATGGCACAGTTCCAGCAGGCCATGAAGGGAATTCCCATGGCCGGCTCCGACATCAAGAAGTACACGATCGCAGAGATCGGCCCGGTCCGATGACCGATCATTCGTCGCCGATCGAGCGTTGCATCGCCAACTGGCACCGCCACCTCCACAACGAACTGCCGGGTGGCCTCGATGCGATCCTCCACGAGGACTGCGTCTTCCTGTCGCCCATCGTCTTCACCCCGCAGCACGGACGTGAAGTGACCAAGCTGTACCTCACGGCGGCCGGCGGCACGCTCGGCGGCGACACCGGCTCGGTGACCGATGCCGTCAACAGTGCGCCGAGCGCCGGTGGTTTCCGGTACGTGAAGGAAATCCTCCAGGGCAATCACGCGATGCTCGAGTTCGAGACCACGGTCGAGGGCAAGTACGCGAACGGCGTCGACATCATCACCTGCGACGACGACGGCATGATCACCGAGTTCAAGGTGATGATGCGCCCATTGCAGGCAATCAACGCCGTCCATGCCCAGATGAGGGCGATGCTCGAACGCCTCGGGTCGGCATCGGGCTGACGCCGGCTCAACCATGACGACGATCGATGTCGCTGGATTCCGGCACGACGGATGGCTCCTCGTGCCCGGCGCGCTCAGCCGGGCTGAACTCGACACGATCGACGAGGCCGTCACCGAACTGGAGCACTGGGCGGGTACGGGCGGCCCCGGGCTGCACCACTTCGAACAGACCGATGCCGGCGCGGTGGTCGCGCGCAGCGAGGACTTCGTGAACGACAGCGACGCCCTCCGAGGCTTCATCTGCGGCGGCGTCGTGATGGACATCCTCGCGGAGCTCTTCGGCGAGCCGGCTGTGCTGTTCAAGGAGAAGATCAACTACAAGCAACCCGGCGGCGGGGGGTTCGCCCCGCACCAGGACGCTGTTGCCTACCGTTTCGTCGACCACCACATCTCGTGCATGGTGCCCCTCGACCCGGCAACCGAGGCCAGCGGCTGTCTGTGGGTCGCGCCGGGCTACGAACAGGGCCGACTGCCCACCGACGACCGAGGACGCATCGAACCGTCGAACGCCGCCGCGCTGGACTGGCGCGCCGTCCCGGTCGAACCCGGCGACCTGCTGTTCTTCGATTCGTACACACCGCACTACAGCGAGACGAACACGACGAGTCGCCCGCGACGCGCCGCCTACCTCACGTACAACGCTGCATCGCTCGGCGACCATCGCGAGCAGTACTACGCCGACAAGCTCGCCGAGTTCGACCAGGCCGGCGACGACTTCGACGGCGAGCGGGTGCGGATCAGCATCACCGACGACTTCCTCGGTCGACCGGTACGAGGTGACCGACACCGATGACATGCGGCACTGGTCGATCGTCGGCGCCGATCACATGCCAGACTTCGCCCATGGCCACACTCGTGCTCACGGTGATCGGTGACGATCGCGCCGGATTGGTCGATGCGTTGGCCGGCCCGATCGCCGACCACGGAGGCAACTGGGACCGCAGCCACATGGCCCGCCTGGCCGGCAAGTTCGCGGGCATCGTGGTGGTCACGCTCCCCGACGAGCGCGTCGATTCGCTCGAGGCGAGCCTCGAGGGTGTTCGGGCGCAGGGCCTGCTCGACGTGCGCATCGCCGTTGCCGGCGCGGCCGACGCGCCGGTCGACACGGCGTCGCTCCTGCAGCTCCACCTCATCGGCCAGGACCGACCGGGCATCATCCGGGAGGTCGCGAGCGTGCTCGCGCAGCGCGACGTCAGCATCGAGGAGCTCCAGACGTCGACGATCTCGGCACCGATGTCGGCCGAGCAGCTCTTCGAGGCGACGGCGACGCTCCGGCTGCCCGCCGGCGTCGATCCCGACACCCTGCGCAGCGCACTCGAGGACATCGCCAACGAGCTGATGGTCGACCTCGACGTGACCACGCGAACGACACCGCCCGAGAGGGGGTGACGATGAGCGACGACCCGCAGAATGCCCACGAGCAGATCCGGCTGACCCAGTTCAGCCACGGAGCCGGTTGAGGCTGCAAGCTCGCCCCCGGCGAGCTGGCCCACGTGGTGAGCCACCTCAACTCCGACCATCCCGCCGAACTCCTCGTCGGGCCAGGCACCGGCGACGACGCCGCCGTGTGGAAGCTCGACGACGAACGCGCCCTCATCTCCACCGCCGACTTCATCACCCCGGTGGTCGACGACGCGCGCACCTGGGGCCGAGTCGCTGCGGCCAACAGCGTGTCGGACGTGTACGCGATGGGCGGCCGGCCGCTCTTCGCACTCAACCTGGTGGGCTGGAACACCGACAAGCTGCCGACCGAGCTGCTCGGTGAGGTGCTCGCGGGTGGGCAGGACATCGCGACGCAGGCCGGCTTCGTGATCGCCGGTGGGCACACCATCGACGATCCCGAGCCGAAGTACGGCATGGCGGTGACCGGGGAGGTGCATCCCGATCGGATCCTCACCAACGCCGGCCTCCGGTTCGGACAGGACATCGTGCTCACCAAACCGCTGGGGGTCGGCGTGCTCACCACCGCGATCAAGGCCGGTCGCGCGACTCCCGAGCAGGTCGCCGCCGCCGTGGCATCGATGATCCGGCTGAACGACGTCGCCTCACGGGTTGCGATCGCTGCCGGGGCCACCGGCTGCACCGACGTGACGGGATTCGGTCTCGCCGGCCACCTCGGGCGGATGGCTCTGGAGTCGGCCGTCGCCGTCACGATCGAGTTCGAGGCGGTGCCGTTCCTGCCCGGTGCCCTCGAGTTCGCCGACGACGGCGTGATGCCCGGTGGGAGCCGCCGGAACCTGACATGGGCGCTCGAGTTCCTCGACGCCGGGAAACACGACGAAGTGCATCAACTGCTGGTCGCCGACGCCCAGACCTCGGGCGGACTCGTGTTCGGTGTCGACCCGTCGGAGACCGCCGGCGTCCTCGCCGAACTCGCTGCCACCGGCCACACCGCGGCCCGTATCGGCACCGTCACCGACGGCGATCCCGGCCTCCGACTCCGCTGACCACCCGCCTGTTGTGAGCGATCTACGCAGCAACCGCTCAGATCGCTCGCATCCATCCAGAGCGTCCCGTTTGTTGTGAGCGATCTTCGCAGAAACCGCGCTGATTGCTCACAACAATGCAGGCGCGGTCAGGGGCAGCAGGTGGTCGAGCGCTCGTCGGGGCGCCCGAGGACGACCATCTCGATCTGGTCGGCGTCGGCCTTCTTGACGTACCACTCCCAGCGGTTGCCGTCGGGAGCGTGCACCCAGGTCTCGGCCTTCTCGGCGAAGCAGCAGATCGTGTCGTCGACGCCGGTCGTCTCGAGCCCGGCCTGCGAGAGCCGGCGTTCGGCGTCGGTCACCTGATCGGCGGTCTCCACCTCGACGCCGAGGTGGTTGATCGATCCGTCGGACTCCGTCGACTCGAACAGCACCAACTTGAGCGGCGGATTCTCGATCGCGAAGTTCGCGTACCCGTCGCGGATCTTGGCGGGGGCCGTGTCGAACATCTTCGAGTAGAAGTCGATCGCGGCGGGGAGGTCGGTCACATTGAGGGCCAGTTGGAGGCGCATCGGACAATCCTTTCGTGCAATGTTGACATCGATGTCGTATCGATGTCGTTCGATACGTTAGCATCTCGTTTCGATGAACGTCGATACGAGTTCCGGTGAGCTCGAACCTCTGGTGTCGTGCTGTGGTTCGGTCAGCGGCCATGCCCTCACGGACGAGCAGGCCCACGAACTCGCCGCCGCGCTGAAGGTGCTCGCCGATCCGGTGCGGCTGCGCCTCGTCTCGATCATCGCCACGTCGCCGTCCGGCGAGGTGTGTGCGTGCGATCTCCCCGACTCGCTCGACCGCAGCCAACCGACCGTCAGCCACCACCTCTCCCTGCTCGTCAACGCCGGCGTGCTCGACCGCGAACAGCGCGGCAAGTGGGCATGGTTCAGGCTCCGCCACGAACGGCTCGACGAACTCGGCGCCCTGCTCTCCTCCCCCACCCGCAACACCGACCAGTCAGGTGCCCTCCGATGAACGACCGTCCCGCCGTCCTCTTCCTCTGCGTCCACAATGCCGGCCGCTCGCAGATGGCCGCCGGATGGCTGCGGCACCTCGCCGGCGATCGGGTGCAGGTGTTCTCGGGTGGGTCCGAACCAGCCGACCAGGTCAACCCGGCGGCCATCGCCGCAATGGCCGAGGTCGGCATCGACATCTCAGCGGAGCAACCCCAGCGCTGGACCGACGACGATGCCCGGACCGCCGACGTGGTCGTCACCATGGGATGTGGCGACGTGTGCCCGGTGTATCCCGGCAAGCGCTACGAGGACTGGGAGCTGACCGATCCGGCGGGCCGACCCGTCGAGTTCGTCCGAACGGTCCGTGACGAGATCCGTGAGCGCGTCGAGCAGCTCATGGCCAGCCTGTCGATCACGACGTCGTGAGCACCACGTCCACGCCGACCTGGCGCCCGGACGTGCGCCGACTGACCGGCGAGTTCGTCGGTACCGCCTTTCTGCTCGCCACGGTCGTCGGCTCGGGAATCATGGCCGAGAGCCTGACCGACGACGTCGGCCTGCAGCTGCTCCAGAATGCGTTCGCGACCGCCGGGGCGCTCGTGGCGCTGATCCTCGCCTTCGGGGCGGTGTCCGGCGCGCACTTCAACCCGGCGGTCACCATCGCCGACCGCGCGTTCGGTGGCATCGACACGCCGACGGCGACCTGGTACATCGGTGCACAATCCACCGGGGCGATCGCCGGCGTGATCATCGCGAACATCATGTTCGACCTCGATGCGGTCAACTGGTCGACCAAGGATCGCTCCTCGAGCAACCTCGTGTTCGCCGAGAGCGTCGCAACCCTCGGCCTCCTCCTCGTGATCTTCGGCGTCGTACGTTCGGGTCGCGCCTCGACCGTGGCGTTCGCGGTCGGGGGCTACATCGCTGCGGCCTACTACTTCACGTCGTCGACCAGCTTCGCCAATCCGGCGGTGACCGTGGCCCGCATGTTCTCCGACACGTTCGCCGGCATCGAACCGGCCAGCGTTCCCGCGTTCATCGCGGCCCAGCTGGTCGCCGTCGGTCTCGCCATCCTCCTCATCAGGATCCTGTGGCCCGACATCGGAGACGTCGCCGACGAGGTTCTCGTCCCTCACGGCGACAACTCCGTCGGTCATGGTGTCGCGTCGGCTGTGTCCGCGGCAGACTCTGCGGCATGACGACGTTCGACGCCGACACGACCGCTGATCTCACTGCCGCCGACGTGGCATGGGACATCGACACGATCCTGCCGGACGGGAAGTCGCCGTCGGACCTCTTCGACGACGCCGACGAGTTGGCCGACGGCCTCGTGTCGCTGCGTGGGCGGGTCGGCGAGCTCGACGCGACCGAACTCGCGGCCGCAATGCACACGGTCGCCGAACTCCAGGACCTCGTGGCCCGTGCCGGCTACCACGCGATGCTGGCGTTCACGACGGCCACGGACGATCCCGCTCGCGGCGCGGCGATGGCCGCGGCACAGGAACGCTCGACGGCGATCGGCACCAAACTCATCTTCTTCGATCTCGAATGGGCAGCTGCCGACGACGACCATGCAGCGTCGGTGCTCGCCGACACGCAGCTCGACTTCTGCCGCCACCATCTCGAGAAACTCCGTCTCACCCGCCCGCACCTGCTCAGCGAGGCCGAGGAGACCATCGCCGCCGAGAAGAACCAGACCGGATTCTCCGCATGGGTCCGACTCTTCGACGAGCTGTCCTCGGCGATCACCGTCGATCTGCCCGACGAACTCGGCGGGTCGGGGCTTCCCCTGATGCAGGCCGCCTCGATGCTCCAGCACCCCGACCGTTCGGTGCGCCGACAGGTCGCCTCCGGCATCACCGCCGGCCTCGAGCCGGGCCTGCGAACCCGCGCCTACGTGTTCAACACGCTCCTGCTCGACAAGGCGGTCGACGACCGGCTCCGGCACTACGACTCGTGGGTCTCGTCACGCAACCTCGCCAATGAAGCCTCCGACGAGTCGGTACAGGCACTCGTCGACGCGGTCGTCGACAACTACTCGATCGCCCAACGCTGGTACACCCTGAAGGCCAAGGTGCTCGGCGTCGACCGGCTCGCCGACTACGACCGGATGGCCACGGTGGCGACAGCCGACCGCGAGATCGGATGGAGCGAAGGCACACGGATCGTCCGCGACGCCTACGCATCGTTCTCCCCCGAACTGGCAGGCATCGTCGACCGCTTCATCGACGAATCGTGGATCGACGCACCGCTGCGACCGGGAAAGCGCGGCGGTGCCTTCTGCGCCGGTGTGTCGCCGAACCACCACCCGTACGTGCTGCTCAACTGGACGTCGAAGACGCGCGACGTCGCCACCCTCGCCCACGAACTCGGTCACGGCGTCCACTTCCACCTGGCGCGCGAGCAGGGCATCTTCCACCAGGACGTGCCGCTCACCGTCGCCGAGACGGCATCGGTGTTCGGCGAGACGGTCACCAGCAACCGGCTCCTGTCGATGATCGACGACCCCAACGAGCGATTCGCGCTGCTCGCCACGACGCTCGAGGATTCGATCGCCACCGTCTTCCGCCAGATCGCCATGAACCGCTTCGAGCACGCGTGCCACACCGCTCGGCGCGACGAAGGCGAGCTGAGCGTCGAACGCTTCGGCGACCTGTGGGCGCAGAGCCAGGAGGCGATGCTCGGCGACTCCGTCGAGGTCACCGAGGGCTATCGGAGCTGGTGGAGCTACGTGCCCCACTTCATGGGTTCGCCCGGCTACGTCTACGCCTACGCGTACGGCCAACTGCTCGCGCTGTCGGTGTACGCGCGATATCAGGAGGTGGGCGAGGCCTTCGTGCCCGCCTATCTCGATCTGCTGCGAGCCGGCGGCTCGAAGAGCCCGGAGGATCTCGCCCGCATGGTCGACTGCGACCTGACCGATCCCGATTTCTGGCGCAATGGTCTGAAGATCGTCGAAGGTCAACTCACCGCCGCCGAGGAAGCCGCCCGCGCCGCCAACCGCATCTGACCTGAAACGTTGGGGTCTGACCCCAGCGTTTCAGGTTGACTCACTTTGGAGGACACGACATGACCTACTGCCTGGCTCTGCGACTCGACGACGGACTCGTGTTCCTGTCCGACACACGAACGAACGCCGGTGTCGACAACATCAGCACCTACCGCAAGCTGCACGTGATCCAGCCGTCGAGCGATCGGGCATTCGTCATCCAGTCGGCCGGGAACCTGGCGACGACCCAGGAGGTGCTGGACCGCATCGACCGCGACCTCACGACGCCAGGTGGTCACGAGTCGCTCGCGACGGTGGCCCACCTCTTCGAAGCCGCGCTCTACGTCGGACGGATCAGCCGCGAGGTGGTGGCCAGCCATCGCGACGCGCTGGCCGCGTCAGGAGCCGACGGCACCGCGACGTTCATCCTGGGCGGACAGATCCGCGGCACCCGGCCCGAGATCTTCCTCGTGTACCCGGAGGGGAACTACATCCGAGCGTCGAACACCAAGCCGTTCCTGCAGATCGGCGAAACGAAGTACGGCAAGTTCTGGCTGGAGTTCGCGGTGCGCGTCCGTGCCGACCTCGACGTGGCGACGAAGGTCGCACTCGGATCGATGCTGAGCACTGCCCACGCGAACCTGTCGGTCGGGCCCCCGTACGACCTCGCCTTGTACCGCAACGGCTCGCTCGCGTTCGAGGAGCACCGGATCGAAGCGGACTCCGAGTACCTCACCGACCTGCAACAGGTCTGGGTCCGCCACTTGCTGGAAGCGATCCGGGAACTGCCACCGATCCCCTGGTGAGCACCCCGGACTGTTGGTCGTTGCTCCGGTGCGACCTACGGTGGGCGCGTGACCGACGAACAGCGTCCCTACGGCGCGGGTGAAGCCGACCCTGCACTCAAACGAGTGCGAACGCGCCACTTCCAACGGGCGAAGGAGCAGGGGATCAAGATCACCGGGCTGACGAGCTACGACTTCCTGTCCGCGTCGATCTTCGACGATGCGGGCATCGACTTCCTGCTCGTCGGTGACTCCGCCGGCAACACGGTGTTCGGGTACGACACCACGATCCCGGTCACGGTCGACGAACTGATCCCGCTCACCGCCGCCGTCGTACGCGGCGCCAAGCGCGCGCTCGTCATCGCCGACATGCCGTTCGGCTCCTACGAGAACGGCCCCGACGAGGCACTCGCCACGGCGATCCGCTTCATGAAGGAGACGGGCGCCCACGCGGTCAAGCTCGAAGGCGGTGTCCGCAGCGCCAAGCAGATCAAGCGGATCGTACGCGCGGGCATTCCCGTGATGGCACACATCGGATTCACACCCCAGAGCGAACACGGCCTCGGCGGCCACATCATCCAAGGGCGCGGCGAGGGGGCCAAACAGCTGCTCGAAGATGCCCATGCCGTCGAGGACGCGGGTGCATTCGCCGTGGTGCTCGAGATGGTGCCGTCGGGCGTCGCCGCGCAGGCGACGAACGAGCTGTCGATCCCGACCATCTCGGTCGGCGCCGGACCGGACTGCGACGGCCAGTTGCTCGTGTGGAGCGACTGGGCAGGTTTCACCCGCGGTCGAATCCCCAAGTTCGTCAAGCAGTACGCCTCGATCGGCCAGACCCTGCTCGACGCTGCGATCGCCTACCGCGAAGACGTCGAGGCGGGCGTCTATCCGGGCCCCGAGCACGAGTACGGCGAGTGACATGACGACGCGCCTCCACGTGGTACGTCGCGGGTCCGGCCCGCCGATCGTCTTCATTCACGGCATGGGCACCTCGTCGGCGACGTGGCAACGGTGCATGGAACTCCTGCAGGACCGCTTCAGCGTGATCGCTCCCGACCTCCTCGGCCATGGTGAGTCCCCGGTGCCCGACGCTCCGGGCGAGTACACGCGCGATCGGGCCCTCGACGACCTCGACGACGTCCTGGCCGACATCGCCGTCGACATCGACACCCCCGCCGTGCTGGTGGGCCACTCGCTCGGCGGATACCTCGCCCTGGCCCACGCCGCCACGCGACCCGGCGCCGTACGCGGCGTCGTCGTCCTCAACACCGGTCCCGGCTACCGCGACCCCGTCAAGCGCGAGGAGTGGAACGAACGCTCACGACGCAACGCTCACCGTTTCGGCGTCCCCGAGCAGGTGACCACCCTCAACCTGCAGGAGGACTCGGTGGTGATGGATCGTCTCGCCGAGACGACGACGCCGACGCTCGTGCTCGCCGGCAGCGACGACCGGCCCGAGTACACCGGGGCCGGTGAATACCTCCAACGAAAGATGCCCGATGCCCGTCTGGCAGTGGTCGAAGGCGGTGGCCACTCGATGCACGAGGACTCCCATGCCGCCGAGGTCGCCGACCTGATCGCCGACTTCGTCGGGCGACTCGGCTGATCAGCCGACGGTGATCGTCGCGGACTGACCCCGACTGAGGTGGTCGTCGACGTCGCAGATCAGGCGATACGTGCCGGCGGTCTCGAACGTCACGGTCACGGTGTCGCTCGACCCGGCGGCGATCCGTTCGGTCTTGCCGAGCGAACGACCCTCCGACGACAACACCTCGAGCGAATGGTCGAGCTGACCGACGTTCTCGACCGCGAAACCGACGGTGTCACCGGCCGCGATCGTTCCCGGGTCTCCGTTGAACGCATACTCGGTGGCCGTGATGTCGATGGTTCGACTCGCCTCGCCACCGGCCCCGGCTTCGGAGGTTGCGTCGCTACCGCACGACACCAGCATCGTCGGGGCAACGGAGAGCACGACGGCGGCGATGGCGGTTCGGAGCACGCAACGAGAGTAGCCACACCGCACGCGATGTTCCCGTCGATCGGGGCAGACGGACTCCGTGGTCAGCTGCCGCGACGCGAGTCGTACAGCTCTCGGGGCCAGTACCGCACGGGTTGGATCCCGTCGGGCTCGACCAGCTCGGTACGCACCCGCTCGTGGTCGTAGCAGTTGAGCTCGTACCGGTTGCCCCACGGGTCGACGAGGTCGAACGCCCAGCACATGTCGAAGTCGACCATGTCGTTGGCCACGAGTGGACGCCCGAGCGGGCCGTTGATCTCCCCCGGCAGTGAGCGAGCGAACGACGAGAACGTCTCGACGTCGACACTGAAGGCCACACCGGTCTGCTGCGGAATCATCGGCTGATCCGCGCCGACCTCGAACAGCGCCAGCATCGTCGCACCGCCGTCGGCCGAGATCTGCAGTGGCCCGCCGGGCACTCCGGTCGCCCAGAAGTCGTACTCGGCGACCGGCTCGAAGCCGAGATGTGTCGCATACCACGCGGCGGCCGCGGCTCGGTCCGGGACACGGATGTGCACGTGATCGAGCCGGCCCATTCGGAACCTGCCGGATTCGGTCACGACGCGAACACTACGTCCGATCGGACGCGGCTGGCGGCCCCGACCGCGACTCAGTAGTGGCGAAGTTCGACGATCGTGCGGTCGGGATCACGGATGTACAGCGACGTGCCGTCACCGCGCGCGCCGAATCGACGACTCGGCCCGTCGACGACCTCGAACTCGCCTGACGCCGCGATGGCATCGAGATCGGTCGGGTCGACCACGAGACAGAAGTGGTCGAGTCGACCGTCGCTCGGCTGACCGGCGATGAGATCGATGATCGTCGTGTCGCTCACGCGCAGCGACGGGAAGGGCACCTCCCCGCGCCGCCACTCTTCGACGCGGACCGGCTCGAGGCCGAGCAGATCCGTGTACCAGGTCAACGTCGTCTCGACGTCGGCGCAGACCAGGACGAGGTGATCGAGTCCGATGACGTGCAGCACTGTTCCCACGACTCGATGGTGCCACATCGATCCCCGTCCGCTTGACAGATCGTCGTCGACGTCCGTATTATGCAACCATATGGTTGTAGATCAGCTGAGCGACGACGACGTCGACCGCATCTTCCACGCACTGGCCGACCGGACGCGACGCGACATCGTGCAACGAACACTCACCGGCGAACACTCCGTGTCGACACTCGCGCGTCGCTACGACATGAGCTTCGCAGCGGTGCAGAAGCACGTCGCGGTCCTCGAGCGCGCCGACCTCGTGCGCAAGACACGTCGCGGGCGTGAACAGCTCGTCCGAACGAACATCGGCGCGGTGCGAACAGCCCAGACCCTGCTCGATGAACTCGAGGCCCTCTGGCGCGACCGCCTCGATCGCTTCGAATCCGTACTCACCGACCCAGATCCAGGAGGAACCACACGATGACCGTCACCGGCATTCACAAGAACACCGAGCGCCTGACGCTCACCGTCACATCGGAGTTCGACGCACCCCCCGAGCGGGTCTGGCAGCTGTGGCAGGATCCGCGCCTGCTGGAACGCTGGTGGGGGCCGCCGACCTACCCGGCAACGGTGCTCGAACACGACCTCACTCCCGGCGGTTCGGTGACCTACCTCATGACCGGCCCCGAGGGCGACCAGCACCGTGGGTGGTGGCGCATCATCAGCGTCGACCCACCCCGACGCCTCGAACTCGAGGATGGGTTCGCCGACGCCGAGGGCATCCCGAACACCGAGCTGCCGACCACGCTGATGTCGGTGTCGATCGGTTCCGACGCGCCGGGTCGCACGACGATGGTCATGGAGTCCACCTTTCCGTCACTGGAGGCGATGGAGCAGATGGTCGCGATGGGCATGGAGGAAGGCATCCGCGAGGCCATGGGTCAGATGGATGCGCTCCTCTGACGACCGACGAGCCAGTCGCTGCTCAGGACATGTCACGTCGATCGAGTGCCCACAGCCCGACGGCGATGAGTGCAGCCGCGATCGCGACGAGCGCAACCACCGGCGCCCACGACATCGAGTCGGCGGGCAGCCCCGGCACGTGCTGGAACGGTGACAGATCGAGCACCCACGCGGGAAGGTTCAGCACCTCTGCCAACATGCCGGCGACGAGCGCCCACACGAACAACGCCCAGACCACCGGCGACCACTTCGGACTGAGGCCGTAGAGAGCGAACGCGAGACCGGCGAACACGAGCATGGCGGGCACCATCACGAGCGCTGCGGCCGCGATCCGGACGACCTGGCCCGCGTCACCGACGACGATCGCGTATCCGACGCCGATGGCCGCCCCGTTGACCAACATGATCAGCACCGTCCCGACCACCGCGACGACGAGATGGCTGAAGGCCAGGGATCGACGGGGAACGGGCGTGGCGAGCAGCACATCGGTGCGCCCCGCGACCTCCTCCGAGCGCAGCCGGAGCACCGACGAGATGGTGAACCCGGTCGCCATCAGGGCCATGACCAGCACGGCCAGCGCGAGGAACGCGTCGGTGACCGACCCCTTGCCGAGTTGGGCGAAGAATTCCTCCATTTCGGGGTTCTCCTCGAGCATCGACTCGGCCTGGTCGGCGACGATGCCGTAGAAGAAGGCGATCAGGCCGAGGCCCACCGCCCACCCGAGCAGCGAGGCTCGTTGGAGGCGGACTGCCAACCCGAGCGGACTCGACAACCGTGGACCCGCCGCCGCAGCGCCCGGGCGCGGCTCGATCAGACCCGCACCGAAGTCGCGGCGCCCCTGGAGCGCGACCGACACAGCGATCAGCGCCCCCGTCGTCAGCAGCGGGAGAAGGAGAACCCACCACCGTTCGTCGGCGAACGCCCGGATCGACAGTGCCCAACCGATCGGAGAGAACCACGACAGCACGCCGTTGCCGACGTCACCGATCGCCCGCAGCACGAACGACATGCCGAGCACGGCGCCTCCGAGCCCCAACGCCGCTCTCGCCCCACTGGCGACCTGGGCTGCCACTGCGGCGACACCGGCGAACACCAGACCTGCACCGAAGACCGATGCTCCGAAGGCGATCGAACCCGACGCCGGGAGGCCGTAGCCCGTGAACGTCAGCACGCAGCCCGCAGCGACGAGGAAATCGGCGATCGCCGTGCCGATGAGCGCCGCGGCGAGCGGAGCATGCCGGCCCACGGGTGCAGCCCGGATCAATTCCGCCTGTTCCGACTCCTCTCCGGCGCGTGTGTGACGGACCATCATGAACACGCTCATCAAGCCCACGGCAATGAACGTCCACATCCCGACCTCGTTCATCATGACGGCACCCAATGTGGGATTGTCGAGGCCGTAACCGGGCCCCGACTGGAAGATCAGCGCCGAGTTCCCCCACACGGTTCGCCCGTACGACTCGAGCTGCCAGGTGGTGTCGTACAGACTGGTGATGCTCGCCGCCGTCAGGACGACCAACCCGACGATCGCCGAGAACCACACGACGAGGCGGACACGATCGCGTCGCAGTACGAAGCGCACGAGCAATCCGGTGCCCACCACCGTCCGGCCTCCACCTGGCGGACCCGCGGAGACATCAGCGATCGGCTTCGTCACGAGATCGGTGGCGGTGGCGAGTTCGGTCATCTCGCACCGTCACCGTCGCGGTCGGTCGCAGCGAGTTCGTCACCGTAGTGGCGCAGGAACAGCTCCTCGAGCGTCGGCGGCTGGCTGACGAGCGAGTGGATGCCGAACGACGAGAGATGACGGATGGCGGCATCGAGGCCGGAGCCGTCGACGTCGAACATCACGTGACCGTCGTCGAGGCGCACGTTGTGCACGCCGACGAGTTCGTCGAGGCCCACGACGGGGCGATCGGTGGCCGCCGTGACGTTCGTGCGCGTGAGATAGCGCAGGTCGTCGAGCGAGCCGGTCTGCACGGCGCGACCCTGACGGATGATCGTCACCCTGTCGCAGAGCTTCTCGACCTCGGCGAGGATGTGGCTCGACAACAGCACCGTGCGACCCTCGCGGGTGGCGTCGAGGATGCAGTCCTGGAACACCGACTCCATCAGCGGGTCGAGGCCCGACGTCGGCTCGTCGAGCAGCAGGAGTTCGGCGTCCGACGCCAACCCAGCGATGAGGGCGACCTTCTGACGGTTGCCCTTGGAGTAGGTGCGGCTCTTCTTGCGCGGGTCGAGCGCCAGTCGCTCGACGAGGTCGTCACGCTTGCGTCGGTCCACACCTCCGCGCAGTCGCGCCAGGAGGTCGATCGTCTCGCCGCCCGAGAGGTTCGGCCACAGGTTGACGTCGCCCGGAACGTACGCGACACGCCGATGCAGCTCGACGGCGTCGTTCCACGGATCGCCGCCGAGCAACCTCGCAGTTCCGCTGTCGGAGCGCAACAGGCCGAGCAGCACGCGGATGGTGACCGTCTTGCCGGCACCGTTCGGCCCGAGGAAACCGTGGACCTCGCCGGTGGCCACCTCCAGGTCGAGCCCGTCGAGCGCCCGAGTCGAGCCGAACGTCTTCACGAGCCCGGAGATCGAGACCGCCGGTGCGATGTTCGCTGTGGTCGACATGGACTCGCCTTTCGTCCTGCCATTCCAGTCTGCCACGATGCCCGCCAGGACCCCAGAGCCCTTCGTCACGCGTCACACGGTGCCGGGTCAAACGTGACGGGCCGTACCTGACGTCTCGTCACTCCTGACGTCTCGTCACTCGGCGTTGAGTGAATACGTGGTGCCCACCACCGACGGCCCGTACCGACCGGGCGCGAAGCGATCGGCCAGGGCGGCCTTGGCGCGCCATCCGGTGCAGTGTCCGGGCGCGACGATTCGTGGCGCGATCAACGTGTCGAGGTCGTCGACCGTCGGCCCGATCCGGGGTTCCATCGGGCCGCCCGCAAGGTGATAGCCCCCGAGGACGACGTCGATCGGCGCTCCGGGGAAGCGCTGCTTCACCCCGAGGCAGGCGTTGACGATCCCGGCGTGCGAGCAGGCCGACAGCACCGTGACCCCACGCCCGCGCACCTCGGCGGCGAGGAACCGCTCGTCCATGATGAGCGGATCGGCCACGACGATGTCGCCGCCGTCGGGGCCGGCACCGAAGCGGAACGAATGGTGACCGACGAGCCCGGCCTCGTAGGACGTCGTGCGTTCGATGGCACCGCTGCCGAGGAAGCAGCCACCACCGAGCAGGTGATCGTCGGGGTGGAGTTCGATCGTGCCTCCGGCTGCCTCCAACGCGGCAAGGGTCGGCTCCTCGGGCAACATGATGAACGTTCCGCCGGGTGACTGGATGCCGCGCTGGTCGGGTCGATCGGGATGCACGTCGACGACCGGCGCCGTGAGCCCCGCAGTCCGACGGGCCGTTGCGATCGCTTCGACGACCGCCGGCAGACCGCCGCTGTGGTCCCAGTGCCAATGCGAGAGAAAGATGGTCTCGATCGTCGCCAGTTCGACGCCGAGGCGATCGGCATTGTCGAGCCACACGTCGCCGTACGGCCCGACGTCGAACAGCACCGAGCGACGCTCGTCACCGATACGACCCGTGACGAGTACCGAGAACCCGTGGCACGCCACACAGAGATGATCGAACACCGTGACGCAGTCGTGCCCGTCGTGCCGGCGAGTCGGCGGTCGTCGCACGACGTGCGAGATCACCTCCGGCATCTGCGGCACACCGGGATCGACACTCGACAACGTGTCGGTCTCGTTGTCGACGACCACGGTCAGCGTCAGTTCGTCGAGCACCGTCGATCGGATCATCCCCAGATCATGCCCCATCCCGACCCGGCGACCGATCCGGCGACGAAACCCGGCCGGCCGGCGTCGGCGGATGTTCATCGCAGCCGCGCCTTCGCTTCCTGCTTCGCCCGCGTCAGCTCCACTCTCTGGGGGTGCGCCTTGTAGAACGGATCGAGCGGGTAGCAGCCCGACACGAGCCCGCTGCGCGGCGCCGTCGTGCAGTCGCTGAACGTGCGACAGACCAGCCTCGACTCGAACGGTTTCCCGGCGAGCGTGTCGGCGGCCAGCTGCGGATACGACAACATCATCCGACCCAACCCGACCATGCTCGCTCCCCCCTCGTCGACCACTGCCTGGCCCACGTGGGCGAGCCAGTCCTGCACGTACGAGTAGCCCGACCCGACGATCGTGAGGTCCGGGTGCGCCATCGTGAGGTCACGGGTGACGGCGAGATGTCGGGCCACGCCGTGCAGCGGGTCCTCGGGCGGTTGATAGCCGTCCGACGGCGGGAAGTAGGCCGGGCGCTGCACGTGCGGGTTGTAGTACGGGCTCCCCGCGGTGATGCTGACGAGCCCGATGCCCAGCTCGGCACACAGACGCGAGGAACGCGTGGGTCTCCGTGAGGTCGATGCCGAGTCCCGTTCCGTCACCACCGAACGCGTACGCATACGTCCCGGTCGACTCGGCGACACCCACCCCATCGTCGCCGGGTCGGTAGGGCACGAGATCGAACGCCGACAACCGCACCGCGATCGCCAGGCCCGGCGCCCGCTCGCGGATCCCCGACACCACCGTGCGCAGGAACTCGGTCCGCCCGGCGAAGTCACCGCCGTAGCGGCCCGCCCGGTCGTAGCCGGTCAACAGCTCGTGCAGGAGGTACCCGTGGCAGTGCTTCACGTCGACGAAGTCGAAACCTGCCTGCTGTGCGAGCACCGCCGCGGCGACGTAGTCCTCGGCGAGCACGTCGAGTTCGTCGTCGCCGAGCACCGCGGCCCCGTCGGCCCCGACCCGACCATCGAGGATCGGATGCTCGTACGCGGTCCGCGGCAGTGGCGACCCCTCCGGACGGGACCAGCGACCCGAGTGCGTCAACTGCAGACCGGTCACCTGCTCGGGCGCCAGCATCCGGCGGAGCCCGGCGAACTCGTCGACGGTCGACGGGCTCAGCACCAGCTGGTTCGGATTCGCTCGACCATCCGGGCGTACTGCCGTCGCCTCACCCCACACCAGTCCGCAACCGCTCGATGCGAAGCGCTGCCAGCGACGCCGCACGAGGTCGGTCGGCCGGCCATCGGTGGTGCCGTCCCAGCCCTCCATCGGCAGCACGGCGAACCGGTTCGAGGAGGTGAACGTGCCGCCCGATCCGTCACGGATCAGGACGGGCTGCGCGAGGGATCCGGCAGGATCGACCTCGTCGACGATCGGGATCTCGATCCCGAGACCCGCGGAGTGGTCGCGGAACGCGTCGACGCTGTCGAGCTTCTTGACCTGGGTCCAGCGGACGCTCACGGCGCAACACCCCCATCGCTTCGAACTGCGCTTCGAACTGCGCTTCGAACGGGCGCAGTCGTTCGAGCACGTCGGCCAGCACGGCACGATCCGACTCGGGCCGGCGAGGCGCGGGCGACGGCGTGCCGTCACATTGCGCCCAACCCCGGAGTTCGAACATGATCGCCGCGTCATGGCGATAGCCCGGCACGGGCGTCCGGAACGCGAAGTGACCGAGGTACTGCAACAGATCGTTCAACTCGTGGAACGTCGGGTCGCCATCGGCCCACATCCGATCCCGCGCGGCGAACGCGGCGGGCGCGAATGTCGACAGCCCGAGCAGGTAGTCGGAGCCGTACATCACCATGTCGATCGCCAGGTCGTTGCCCGTGAACACGCTGAAGTCGGGTCGCACACGATCACGCAACTCCAGGCGATCCCACTCCAGCTCTCGACGCAGCGACGAATGCTTGGCGCCGATGCACGAGCCGACACCCATCAACCCCTCGTACGCATCGAGCGACGGGATGCGCCCGTACGGCACGAACATCGCGCCGAGTTCGAACCCGATGAACCGGTCGACCTCCGCACCGATCCGCCCGAGCGCCTCGACCCACCCGCCGTCGTCGAGCCCGTTGAGCCCGTACGAGGGGAACACCACCGGCGTCCCACCCCGCTCGGCAATCGCCGTGCAGGCGTGCAGATACCCGGTGAGATCGAAGGCGGCGCCGGGCTCGTCGGGCACGTAGGCGCCCGCCACGAAGTCGCCGCCCGTCACCGCCGCGGTCAGGTCGAGCACCCGGAGCGCGTCGGTTTCGCTCAGCAACTGCACGTAGCCGGTGTCCATGTTGACTGCCGGGGTCAGCCCGACGGCCGCGGTGCGCGCGACGTGGGCTTCGGTGGCGGACCAGTCGATGTCGCCGCCGGGGGTGAACGGCAGCAGCACGGCCGACATCCCCGTGATGGTGCGGCCGGGGCGCACCCGATCCTGGACGTCGCGCTCGGAACGAGGAGTCACGGCGCCCATTGGAGTGCACACCGCTCACGCACGCAAACCGAGCACTACCGTGGCCGCATGCACGACCTCGGCCTCGTGGCAACCCTCCGAGCCGGATCGCCACCAGCATGACGATGCAGGCCGATCCTTCGAACACTCCTCAACTGATCACCTATGCCGACCGGCTCGGCGGCGACATCGAAGGGGTCCGACGACTTCTCGACGACGAGTTCGCCGGCGCATTCACCGGGGTGCACCTACTTCCCTTCTTCGTCCCCATCGATGGTGCCGACGCCGGATTCGACCCGGTCGACCACACCTGCGTGGACCCGCGGGTCGGCGACTGGGACGACGTCGCGTCGCTGAGCGGACGGTACGACGTCATGGCCGACGTGATCGTCAACCACGTGTCTGCCGACTCGGCCGCCTTCCAGGACTGGCTCGCCCACGGCGACGGATCACCATCGGCGGCTTTGTTCCTGACGCCCGAACGGGTCTTCGGCCACCCACCGACCAGCGAGGAGACCGATGTCATCTACCGCCCTCGCCCCACCTCGCCGTTCACCGAGGTGACCTTCGCCGACGGTTCGGTGCGGACGGTGTGGACGACGTTCACCGAACGGCAGATCGACATCGACGTCGAGCACGAACTCGGATGGCGCTACCTCATCGACATCCTCGACCGGTTCGAACAGTCGGGGGTCGGCGTCGTACGACTCGACGCCGTCGGGTACGCGATCAAACGCGCCGGCACCTCCTGCTTCATGCTGCCGGAGACCTTCGAGTTCATCGACCGACTGACTGCCGCGTGCCACGAGCGCTCGATGCGGGTCCTCGTCGAGATCCACGGCCATCACCTCGACCAGATCGACATCGCCCGACGCGTCGACCTGGTCTACGACTTCGCGCTCCCGCCGCTCGTGCTCGATGCGCTCTTCACCGGCGACGCCCGCCCCCTCGAGCGATGGATCGACCTGCGCCCGAACAACGCCGTGAACGTGCTCGACACCCACGACGGCATCGGTGTGATCGACGTCGGGGTCGATCCCCGCAACCGCGACCGGCCCGGGCTGCTCTCCGAGCAGCGCATCCACGATCTCGTCGAGGGCATCCACGAGCGGTCGGGCGGAACGAGCCGACTCGCCACCGGCGCGGCGGCCTCGAACCTCGACCTCTACCAGGTGAACTCCACCTTCTACGACGCGCTCGGCCGCGACGACCACCGCTACCTGGCGGCCCGCATGATCCAGCTCGTGCTGCCCGGAACGCCCCAGATCTACTACGTCGGTCTCCTCGCCGGATCCAACGACATGGACCTCCTCGCGGCCACGGGCTCCGGCCGCGACGTCAATCGACATCGATACACCCCCGGCGAGATCGCCGAGGCGCTGCAGCGTCCCGTCGTCCGCCGACTCGTCGAGATGCTGAGATGGCGAGCAGCCGAGCCGGCGTTCCGCGGCAGCTTCGAGCTGCTGGCGTCGCCGGACCACGAACTCTCGGTGCGGTGGAGCGGGCCGGATTCGACCATCACCGTGACGGTCGACCTTCGCACCGGCGACGTGGTGACGACGTGAGAAACATCACCGTGCCATGATGCGCCGATGACGACCGAGACCGCACAGGACCGATACCGCGCGGCCGCCCGGATCCTGCACGACGTGGCGAAACCCATGAGGGTGCTCTCCGCGCTGGCCTGGCCGGCCGAACTCCGCGAGGAGTTCCTGGCCGGTGGGGCCGACAAGCTCCCCGAACCGACGTACACGATGGTCGACCCCAACGTCGTGCTCGACGGCGTCGCGGCAGCGCGGCGCCTGCTCCGACCGGGCAACGTGGTCGACGACTGGCTCGACCGGGAGGCCACGTCCATCGAGTCGACGGCGCTCATGCTGTCGTCGCTCGGCACACCTGCGTTCCACGCGTACAGCCGTCGGCTCTACGGCGTGCCCTCCCAACCTCTGCGCTACGACCCGGCGACGCCACTCGAGTTGGCCGCCAAAGTGGAGTCGTCGCTCGACGACCTGAAGGCAGCATCGCTGATCCCACCGGTCGTGCGCACCCGCACGGGCGAGGAAGTCGCGGCGTTCATCACCGACGCCGTCAACGAGCACTTCGGCGATGCCGCTCCGGAGGTCCTCCTCGTCGACGAGCTGTCGGCGAATGCGGTCGCGTCGACGAGTCGGATCAAGATTCGCCGAGACGCCAAGTTCACCGCCAAGGATTCGGCGCAGCTCCTCAACCACGAAGCCTTCATCCACGTGGCGACCGGGCTGAACGGCCGGGCACAGTCGGACATCCCGATCCTGGCGATCGGCCACCCGGGCACCACACGCACGCAGGAGGGTCTCGCCGTCTACTCGGAGTACGTGTCCGGCACGCTCGGCATGGACCGATTGCGTCGACTCGCCGACCGGATCGTGGCGACCCAGCTCGTCATCGACGGCGCCGACTTCATCGAGCTCTACCGCTGGTTCCTCGACCGCAGCCCCGACCCGGAGCAGGCCTTCGAATCGACCCGACGCATCTTCCGGGGCGCACCGATGACCGGCGGCGCACCCTTCACGAAGGACTGCTCGTACCTGTCGGGCTATCTGTCGGTCGCCACGTTCATCCGCGCAGCGTTCAGGGCAGGGCGCGCCGACACGCTCGGCCTGCTGTTCTCCGGCAAGCTCGACCTCTTCGCCATCCCGGCGCTCGGCGAACTGCGCAGCCAGGGTCTCGTCCAACGGGCGAAGTTCCTGCCGCCGTGGGCATCCGATCCCGGCTGGGTGCTCGCCCACCTGACGCTCAACACGTTCATGGCCGACATCGACCTGTCGGCAGTGACCGATGCGGTCGCCGACGTGTTGGCGAAGTGCCCACGCGTCGAGATCGAACTGCCGGGCTGAAGCGTCCGGGCGAATCGACGCGGTTCAGGTGGCGGTGTCGCGCAAGTGCTTGTTGCTGCGCGGATCGTTCTTGGTCTTCATGTCGGTGAGCTGACGGATCATCTCGTCGCGAACTTCGTTGAACGCGTGATCGAGGTCGGTGCTCGACGACGTCGCGACCAGCGGAGCGTGCCCGTCGACCTTGACGTCGAGCGTCACGTGCTGGCTCTTGGTGCCGCGATCCTTCACGAACAGCTGCATGGCAACGGTGCCCTCGTCGAACGAACGAAGGCGAGCGTCGAGCTTGCTCCAGTGATCGACGAGCTTCTCCAGATCGCCCTCGTGCACGTCGCCGTGCACCGTGAGGCTGTCGGCAACGGTGGCCGGATGCTGATTGGTCATCACGTCTCCTTCGGACTGCGGGGCGGGACACCCGCCCTCTCCTTCCATTCAATCCGAACAACGCTCAACCTGCCCAAACCGAGTGAGCAGGGGCCGGTCAACCCAGGTCGTGGGGGCCGGTGGCGAGGTAGCCGCGGCCGGCGCGGATGGTGTCGCCCCACGGGGCCAGGATCTCGAACAACTCGTCGATGTCGCCACCCAGCGCCGAGATGGCCGGCATCATCTGCTCGTCGGTCGCCACCTCGATCATCTCGCGTGCGTGGCGACCGGCCTGTGACAGATGGGTCGCCGAACCGTCCCCCTCGAGGTGGCCGAGGTCGCGGAGCCGATGCTCCGACGCATCGAACTCGTCCGCCGTCCAGCCACGGGTCCGGCTGTAGCTGCGGATCGGCATTGCCCAGTAGAGCTCGGTGAGGATGCCGATGTCGGTGGCAGTGAGCCCGGCGGCCACCCAGGCGGCGTTGTGGCAGTCGCCCCGGTACTCACGCAGGAAGTCGCCGAGGTGCCACATCGCCGCCAACGGCTCGTCCGGCACGTCGAGCGAGGCGATGCCCGCGGCCATCGCTCGACCGTTGATCGGCAGCGGTGCCGCCGCACGCCGGAGGAGATCGCGAGCACGTTCCAGACCCTCGGGCCGGTCCCCGAGCAGCCGTCGCAGCTGCGCGACGGCCCCGTCGGCCCGGGCGGCCCGGATCGTTTCGGCGTCCGTTCGCGTCCATGCCAGTTGCACCAATGGCACCACCACGGCCGCGCTGAAGACACCGAATGCCGCAGCGATCACCTCACCGGGCACCTGGCCCAGAACGCTGCCCCTGCTCGCGAAGTACGCAGGTCCGTCCGGGAGGGCAACCCCATCGGCATCACCGGGGCTCGGATCGAACCCGAGCGCCTGGTAGTTCGCGTGACACTCCGGCGAGAAGTACACCTGACCGATCACCGGCTCGAGCACCGACCCCAACTGTCGAGCGAGGCGAGACGTCGACGAAAGCTCCATGTCGGGACGGTACGCCATCCACGTCACACGGTGCCGGGTCCAACGTGACGCCGTGTCGACGCGTAACGTCATCGCATGCCCGATCGCACTGTCGTCCTCGTCCACGGCAATCCCGAGACCGCTGCCATCTGGGGCCCGCTCACGGCCGCGCTCGTCAGCCGCGGCCGCACCGACGGTGATCGCACTCTCGCCGCCGGGGTTCGGCGCAGGGGTCCCCGAAGGTTTCGACCCGACGATGGACGCGTACGCCGACTGGCTGGTCGGCGAGCTGGAGGCGATCCGCGACACCGACACCGACATCGACCTCCTCGGGCACGACTGGGGTGCCGGCCACGTGTACGGCGCACTCAGCCGACGGCCCGACCTGGTGCGCACGTGGGCCGGCGACATCGCCGGCGTCCTGCACCGTGACTACGTCTGGCACGACATGGCCCAGGCGTGGCAGACCCCCGACATCGGCGAGCAGGTGATCGCCGGCATGACGTCGGCGAGCGCCGACGACCGCGTGGCGCTGTTCACCGGACTCGGACTGCCGGCCGACCTCGCGACAGAACTGGCCGGCGGGCTGGACGCCGAGATGGGCCGCTGCATCCTGCGTCTCTACCGCACGGGCGCCCAACCCGCCGTCGGTGATCTCGGCGCTCGCCTGGCCGCGATGGATCTTCCGCCCGGCCTCGTCATCGACGCCGAACTCGACGTCTACATCCCGTCGGAGCTGTCGAACGACATCGCCCGACAGCTCGGCGCCGAGGTGCTGCGTCTCGATGGCCGCGGCCACTGGTGGATGGTCGACGACGTCGACGACATCGCCGACTCGCTCATCGACTTCTGGTCAGCCCACTGAAACGTCACGTTGGGCCCGGCACCGTGTGACGGTGTGACGGTCACTCGACGGGGAGGCCGAGGTTGCGGGCGATGACCAGACGCTGGATCTCGCTCGTGCCCTCGCCGATCTCGAGGATCTTGGCGTCCCGGTAGAAGCGGGCGACGGGGGTCTCCTCCATGAAACCCATCCCACCGAACACCTGGGTGGCCACCCGAGCGGCGTCCACCGCCGCCTCGGTCGAGTAGAGCTTCGCCATCGCTGCCGCCTGGCCGATCGGGCGGCCCTGATCCTTCAGCCACGCCGCCTTGTACGTCAGGTTGTGGGCGTTCTCGACCTGCACCGCGAGATCGGACAGCTGGAACGCGAGCCCCTGGAACCGTCCGATCGGCCCGCCGAAGGCGTGGCGTTGCCCGGCGTAGTCGACCGACATCTCGAGGCACGCACGGGCCGAGCCGAGCGCGAGCGCCGAGATCGCGATGCGGCCATCGTCGAGGATCGACAGGAAGTTCCGGAAGCCCTTTCCCGGCCGGCCCAGCAGGTTCCCGGCCGGAATCCGACAATCGACGAACGTGATGCCGTGCGTGTCGCTGGCATGCCAACCGAGCTTGTCGTAGGCGGGCTCGATGACCATCCCCGGGGTTCCGGCCGGTACGACGAATGCCGAGATGCCGTCGTCGGTGCGCGCGGTCACGGTGACGATCGAGGTGATGTCGGTGCCGCAGTTGGTGATGAATGCCTTGGATCCGTTGATCACCCACTCGTCGCCGACGAGTTCGGCTCGGGTCCGGGTGGCACCGGCGTCGGAGCCCCCGTCGGGTTCGGTCAGCCCGAACGCACCGAGCGCGCGGCCCGCGAGCAGGTCGGGCAGCCACTGGTCGCGCTGGTCGTCGTCACCGAACCGGAAGATGGGATTCGCGCCGAGCCCGACGCCGGCCGACAGGGTGATTCCCATCGACTGATCGACTCGACCCAACTCCTCGATCGCCACGCACAGCGACGCGAAGTCGCCGCCGCCGCCGCCCCATCGTTCGGGGAAGACGATGCCGAACAATCCGAGATCGCCCATCGCTCGGACCACCTCGGTCGGGAAACGACAGGTTCGATCCCACTCGGCTGCGTGTGGCGCGATCTCCTGTGCGGCGAACTCACGCACCGTCGCGCGCAACATCTCGTGATCGTCGCTCAGCTCCCAAGTCATGAGCCTTCGACGCTACCGAAAGCGACGACGCGACGGCCCTTCTTGTGCTGTCCTGCGACAGTAGGGCCACCCCGGGTACTGTCGCCTCCGTGCTCGCCGGCCCCATTCGCGTTGCCCGCGCGGGCATCATCGTTGCGGTTGCACTGCTCGTCGTCGCCTGCTCCGACGTCACCTCGTCGGCCAGTGACGAGTCGCCGACGACGCTGACCTCCATACTTGCGGACACCTCGACCACCTCGACCCCGGCCGCCTCGACCTCGACCACCTCGACCTCGACTTCGACCACCTCGACCTCGACCCGACCTCCACCACCTCGACCTCGACCACGTCGACCACCACCACGACCACAGTGGAGCTGCTGTCGAACCCGGCGCTGCCCGCCACGAACGCCGCATTCGATGCGTTGGCCGTCGGCAACGACGCGGCGACCATGACCATGATCCGCGACGGACGCATCGTGCTCGCGCGCGGTCCGGCACAACTCTCGATGGTGCCGCAGCCAGCTCCGACTCGCCGATGGTCGTGGCCAGCGTGAGCAAACTGCTCACCGCCACCCTCATCGCCCGTCTGCACGAAACCGGCCTGGTCGACGTGAACGCTCCCGTCCCGTGGGCATCCATGGGACTCCTTCCTCACCCCGGCTGGAACGATGTGACACCGCGCGAGTTGCTCGATCACACCTCGGGGATGCCCGTGCTGCGCTCACAGTGGTTCGTGCCGTCAGGCGATTGCGCCGGCTTCCTGCCAACCCTGCTCGTCGATCCGCCGCGATCGCACCGCGGCAAGTGGACGTACTCCAACGGCAACTACTGCGCACTCGGCCTGCTGGTCGAAGCCGTGACCGGCCTCCCGCTCGACCAGGCTGCCCAGTCGATCCTGCTCGACCCGATCGGCGCATCGGGCGTCCACCTCACGACCGGCGGGCATCTCCCCACCGACGTCGGCTACGCCCTCGGCCTCGGGCGCCTTGCCCGACTCGGCGGAGCGGGCGGGTTCATCGCCTCGACCGACGACATCGCCACGGTGCTCGCGTCGATCACGCCGGCCGATCGAGGCGTGATGACGTGGCCCGGCGTGTTCGTCGACCAGTACGGATGGGGACACACCGGAACCGTCGACGGCGCACTGTCGTGCGCCTGGGTCATGGACCGCACCGTGGTGGTCGCGACCGTCGCCGGCAACCGGCCCGGCACCGGCGGTGCCGTCTGCGATCGTGTCGTCGTGGCCGTCGCCGAAGATCTCGGAACCCCCGCCGGCAAGCCCGACCGCCTCCCCCGCTGAACGAGCACTCCGACTTCAGCGTCAGCAACAACGCCCGGTTCAACGATCTTCGCCGACGCTGAACGAGCACTCCGACTTCAGCGTCAGCAACAACGCCCGGTTCGACGATCTTCGCCGACGCTGAACGGCAGATCGCCGAACCGAAGCGCAACGGGAGCGTTACAGATCCCACCGCTGGCGGGCGGCGGCCACGGTCGGCAGTCCGATCTCGCCGGTCGATGCGCCCTCCGGCCGATAGCCGTGGCCGATCAACGCGGCCAGCGTGGCGCCGGTCGACGTCGACAGCGCCTCGAAGTCGTACCCGCCTTCGAGGACCACGACGGTTCGTCGTTCGGGCACCAGGGCCTGCAGACGAACAGCGAGGTCCGCGTAGTCGGCCGAGGTCAGCTCCAGACCGGCCAGGGGATCGCGTCGATGACCGTCGAATCCGGCCGAGATGAACAACCAGTCGGGCGCGAAGTCCGAGACGAGCGGCGCGACGACCTCGTCGAACACCCGGCGGTAGACGTCACCACGTGTCCCGGCCGGGAACGGCAGGTTGACGTTCGCCCGTGGCGCGCCGGCACCACCCATCTCGTCGGCGCGTCCCGTCCCCGGATAGAGCGGCGACTCGTGCGTCGACACGTACAGCACACGGGGGTCGTCGTAGAAGATGTCCTGCGTGCCGTTGCCGTGGTGGACGTCCCAGTCGACGATGGCGACGCGTCGGCCCTCGTCGGCGAGCTGCGCCGCAGCGACGGCCACGTTGTTGAACAGGCAGAATCCCATCGCCCGATCGGGCACCGCATGATGACCCGGAGGGCGACCGGCGGCGAAGGCCACGTCACACGACCCTGCCTTCAGGGCGTCGACCGCATCGAGCACAGCGCCGGCGGCTCGACGCCCCGTCGCCCAGGATCCGGGTGCGGCAAACGTGTCGGGATCGAGGTCGCCCCCACCGCTCTCGCAGAAGCGTTCGAGCTGTGCCACGTACGACGGATCATGGACCCGACCGAGTTCTTCCACGGTCGCCAACCGCGGCTCGTGGAACGTCACGGCATCGAGCAGTCCGGCCTCGGCGATCCCCGACAGCGACGCGTCGAGGCGGCCTGGTCGCTCGGGATGCCACTGTGGTGTCAGGTGCTGATCGAGCTCAGCTGCTGCGAAGACTGCAATGGGCACGGCCACGATCACACCCTATGCACTGAGTGGGCTCCCGCAACAGACGTCACATCGGCGACACACCGACCACGGGGATGCCATGCTGACAGTGTGAGGTGCACGCTGTGAGCAACGATGAATCCTCGGAGTCGCCATGGGCATCGTCGGTCGTGTTGGGAAGTGGCGACACCGCGTTCATCAGGCCGATCACCGCCGACGACAAGGCTGCGCTGGCCGAGTTCCATCGACGCCAGTCGCCCGAGAGCATCTACCGCCGCTACTTCTCACCCAAGCCCGAGTTGAACGAGAAGGAACTCGACCACTTCACGGCCGTCGACATGGTCGACCGGGCGGCGCTCGCCGTGGAATCACACGACGAGTTCATCGCGTGGGCGAGCTACGAACGCTGGCCAGGGCGGAACGAGGCCGAGGCCGCGTTCATGGTCGCCGACAACCGCCAGGGTGAGGGCATCGCCACGCTGCTGCTCGAACACCTCGCGGCGATCGCGCGATCCAACGGAATCGAGCGGTTCACCGCCGAGGTGCTCGGCGACAACCGGGCGATGCTCGCCGTGTTCGCCAAGGCCGGCTGGCCGCTCAAGCGGCGGTTCGACTCCGGTGTGGTCGACCTCGACTGGGACCTCGCCACGACCGACGAGTTCCTCGACAGTGTCGAGCGCCGCGAGCAACGCGCCGACTCACGCGCTGTCGCGAGGATCCTCATCCCTCGCGCCGTCGCCGTGATCGGGGCATCGGAACGCCCGGGAACCGTCGGTGACGCGATCTGGCGCAACGTGGTCGACGGGGTCGACGCCCCGACGTACGCCGTCAACCCACGCCACGACACCATCAACGGTCATCCATGCCTGCGTTCGATCGACGACCTGCCCGACGAGGTGTCACTGGCGATCATCGCGGTCCCCGCGCCCGCACTCGATGCGACGATCGACGCCTGCATCGCCAAGCGCATGCGCGGGGCCGTGATCGTCACCTCGGTCGACGGCACCGACATCGACGTGCCGGCGCTCGTCGGTCGAGCGCGACGCAACGGACTGCGCATCATCGGACCGTCGAGCATGGGCATCGCCTCCCCGCGTCCCGAGACCCGCCTGCAGGCAGCTCTCGTCGAGGTCGCTCTCCCCGCCGGCGGAGTCGCCATCTCGATGCAGTCCGGTTCGCTCGGCGGGTCACTGCTGCGCAAGGCGCGCGACATCGATCTCGGGATCTCCTGGTTCGTGTCGCTCGGCGACAAGAGCGACATCTCGGCCAACGACCTGCTGCAGTTCTGGGAGTACGACGACAACACCACGGTGGTGGCGATGTACACCGAGTCGTTCGGCAATCCGCGCAAGTTCGCCCGGATCGCCCGGCGGGTGTCGCGTACCAGGCCCATCGTGGCGGTTCGCACCGGGGCGGCAGCGACCGGCGACATGGCGAGCGCGCTGTACCAACAGACCGGCCTGATCGAGGTGCCGACCGTCCCCGCCCTACTCGAAACCGTTCGCGTGCTCGCCACGCAGCCGGTGCTGCAGGGCCCCCGCGTTGCGGTGCTCACCAACTCGCGCAGCCCCGGAACGCTCGCCAGCGCCGCACTGACCGCTGCGGGCCTCGAGCCGGTGGCCGGCCCGATCACGCTCGACTGGAGCTCCAGCTCGTCCGCGTACCCGACGGCGATGCGCGCCGCGTTGGACGACGACACCATCGACGGGCTGCTCGTGATCCACGCGCCGGCGGTCGCCGACGACGTGGATGCGGCTGCCCGTCACATCGACGTGGGCGCCTCGGGAAACACCAAGCCCGTCGTCGCCGTCCTGCTCGGCGGAGCGGACGGGCCGGTCGCACCCGGATCCCCTGTGCCCGCCTTCACCTTCCCGGAGCAGGCCGCCGCCGTGCTCGGACGGTCGTACGACTACGCCCGTTGGTTGCGCGACGAAGCATCCGAACCGGACGAGAACGTGCGGCCCGTCGATCCCGGCGCCGCCCACGTGATCATCGCCGAGGCGGTCGCCGCGGCCACCGGCGACGAACATCCATCTGGACCTCGCCACTCGACGCCGCCTGCTCGCCACCTACGGCATCGAGATGGCTCCGGCCACCGAATCGATGCCGGAGAACGCTGTGGCCGACGCCAACGAGATCGGCTACCCCGTCGCGGTCAAGGCCGTGCGCCGCCGTCCGGGGCGGTCGGCACGCGCCGGTGTGGCTCTCGACCTCGCCACCGACGACGACGTCGTCGAGGCGATCGCGGTGATGCGTGACTCGCTCGGCGACGACGCCGACGATCTCATCGTGCAGGCCATGACCTCGCCGGGCGTCGACATACGGATCCGCTGCGACCACGACGACCAACTCGGCGCGATCGTCACCGTCGGCCTCGGCGGTGCGCAGGCCGATGCGATCGACGATCGCACCAGTCGGCTCGCTCCCGTGTCTCCGGCGAGTGCCACGACGATGCTCGGCGAGACCCGCGTGGCACCGGCGCTCGACGCCGCGGACTTCGACTCCTGGCCGGTGGTCGACGTCGTCGTCCTCGCCGCGCAGCTGGCATCCGACCACCCCGAGATCGCCGAACTCGACCTCAATCCGGTGATCGTGTCCGACGACGGCGCCGTCGTGACCGACGCCGTCATCCGACTCGTTCGTCACGTTCCGGGTGACGCACCGCTGCGTCGGCTTGACTAGTGGTGTGAGTCCCGGCATCGTCATTCCGCTCATCGTCCTGCTCGTCCTGCTCATCGGCGCCTACATCTGGTACCGGCGATCGATGACCGCCTTGAAACCCGACGAGACCAAGCCCGTCTCCGGTGTACTGCTGACGGCGGAGGCGCTGCACCGGCTGGACTCCCCGCCGTGGCGCATCGTGTACCAGATCGGCGGCGCACTCGGCGGGGTCGATCACGTGATCATCGGGCCGCCCGGCGTCATCGTCATCACCACGATCATGGCCGACCGGCCGAAACCCGAGCGCCTCGTCGCGGCAGCCGGCGACGCCCAGCTGGTCGCCGAGGCCGCAGTCGAACGCGGGCCGGCCGACGAACTCGTCCGACCGGCGGGAGTCGCCTGCCGATTGTCGGCACGCGTGTACTGGGGTGCACCGGACCCGGACCGCCCGGCATTCGACGAGGTCGCCTCCGGGAACCATCTCGTCGAGGGCCAGCGCCTGACGGAATGGCTCACGGCACTGGACGACACCGCCGCCGAACCACCAATCACCCAGTCGCAGATCGACCTCGCCTGGCAGGCACTCGTCAGGGGGATCGGTCGGCCTGACCCACTTCGATGACTCCCACTAGCGTGCGCCCATGACCACCCCCGAGGAGTTCACCGGCCCGACGACCGAACTGTTGCAGGCGCTGATCCGCAACGCGTGCGTCAACGACGGCACGCCCGACTCCGGCGGGGAGACACGCAACTCCGACCTCCTGGTCACCTACCTCGAAGGCGCGGGCCTGGCGGTCGAGCGATTCACGCCGCGGCCCGGACGCGACTCGATGGTCGCCCGCATCGAGGGCACCGACCCCGACGCACCGTCGCTGTGCCTCATGGGACACACCGATGTCGTCCCCGTGAATCCCGACGGTTGGCGCAACGACCCCTTCGGTGGCGAGGTCATCGACGGCGAGGTCTGGGGACGCGGTGCGATCGACATGCTCAACCTCACCTCGTCGATGGCCGTCGCCTTCCGGCGGCTCGCCACCGAGGGGTTCCGACCCAAGGGCGACCTCATCTTCTTCGGGGTCGGCGACGAGGAGGCCGGCGGAGTCTGGGGCGCCGAGTGGATGGTCGAGCACCACTGGGATGCAATCGAAGCCGACTACGTCCTGACCGAACTCGGTGGCTGGTCGTCGGTCGCCCACGACGGACACCGAACGGTCACGGTGAACGTCGGCGAGAAGGGCCTGGCCTGGCGCCGACTCCGGGTTCACGGGACGCCGGGTCACGGGTCGATGCCCTTCGGTGCCGACAACGCACTGATCAAGGCGGCCGAGATCGTGCGACGGCTCTCGACGTTCCGACCCGCGGCGCACATCGACGACATCTGGCGCGCCCAGGTCGCCGCGATGGACCTGCCCGACGAGCTCCGCGACGGTCTCGCCTCGACCGAGACGATCTTCGCCACCCTCGAGCAGATGCCGGTCCCCGTGGCCCGCATGTGTCACGCCGAGACCCACACGACCATCTCCCCCAACGTCGTGCACGGTGGACAGAAGACCAACACCATCCCCGACGTCATCGACATCGACGTCGACATCCGCACCGTTTCCGGCACGACCCGCGACGACGTCGAGGCCATGCTGCGTGACGCCCTCGGCGATCTCCACGACCAGGTCGACATCGCCGTCCTGCAGCACAGCGATCCGACCACCAGTGCGTTCGGTGCCGGCAATCCACTGTGGGAAACGGTCTCCAAGCACACTCAGGTCGCCTATCCGGGAGCCGAGCTCGTGCCGGGCGTCGTCGTCGGCGGCACCGACGCACGGTTCTTCCGCGAACGCGGCATCACCGCGTACGGCACCGGGCTGTACTCACCGCAGATGGACTTCGCGACGTTCGGCTCGCGCTTCCACGGCAACGACGAACGCATCGACGTCGACTCGCTCGGCCTGTCCGCCAACTACTTCTACGGCATCGCCAGAGACCTCACCGGCTGACTGCGAACCCGGTGCGGACGGTCAGCGGAAGAGGTCGCGTTCGGCGTCGCGGAGGACGGGGGCCATCGATGCCGTGTCGTCGGTCGCCCATTCGTGACCGCGAATGACCGCAACGGGGACTCGGCTCGTGTTGCCCTTGACGAGTTCGGCGGCGGCGGTGAGTTCGTCGGCCACGCAGATCTCCTGCACACGGAACTCGTGGCCGTGGGGATCGGTCTCGCCGATGTAGCTGTGCAGCGGGTGCATCCCGGCGATCCCGATCGCGATGTCGGTCTGCCCTTCGCGCCAGGGACGGCCGAAGGTGTCGCTGATGACGACCGCGACGTCGAGGCCGAGCTCGACGAACCGCTCGCGGAACCGGCGCGCCGACGCATCGGAATCCTTCGGCAGCACGAGTACCCGACCATGGGCGCCGCTCGATGATTGGTCGACACCGGAGTTGGCGCAGCAGAACCCGTGATGCGTCTCGGTGATCAGCACCGGTCCGATCTGGCGGATGATGCGCTTGGATTCGCGCAGCACCACCTCGACCACGCGCGGGTCCTTCTCCCACCGCTCGGCCCACGACGTGGCGAACGCCGACGGTTCGACGTCGTCGAGCTCGATCGCGCACCCCTCGGCCTTGGAGACGATCTTCGACGTGATCACCACGACGTCGCGGTCGGCCAGCGGTGAACCCGCGGCGGTCGACGCCTCCACGATCTGCGCCGCCAGGTCGTCGCCGGGGGCGATCTCGGGCAGCCCCTCGACGCCGAACACTTCCAGACGGGTCATCAGGTGCCCTTGACTTCGGCGTGCGGCATGGGCGCACGGTATCCGATGGGCCAACATGGGGTGATGGCGAACGAACCACGGCCCAGCCGCGTCTCCGAGATCTTCGACCCCGAGGCCTGGGCATCCGTCCCGGGATTCGAGTTCACCGACATCACCTATCACCGAGCCGTCGATGCCGGGGTCGTGCGCATCGCCTTCGATCGGCCCGAGATCCGCAATGCCTTCCGGCCGCACACCGTCGACGAGCTGTACACCGCACTCGACCACGCCCGCATGTCGACCGACGTCGGTTGCGTCCTGCTCACCGGGAACGGCCCGTCGGCGAAGGACGGTGGTTGGGCGTTCTGCTCCGGTGGCGACCAGCGCATCCGCGGCAAGGACGGCTACAAGTACGCCGAGGGCACCACGGCCGACACCATCGAGCCTGGCCGCGCCGGGCGCCTCCACATCCTCGAGGTGCAGCGCCTGATCCGCTTCATGCCCAAGGTCGTCATCTGCGTGGTGCCGGGCTGGGCTGCCGGCGGTGGTCACTCGCTGCACGTCGTGTCCGACCTCACGCTCGCGAGCACCGAGCATGCCCGCTTCAAGCAGACCGATGCCGACGTCGCCAGCTTCGACGGTGGGTTCGGCTCCGCGTACCTCGCCCGGCAGGTCGGGCAGAAGTTCGCACGAGAGATCTTCTTCCTCGGGCGCGAGTACACCGCCGACGACATGGTCGCGATGGGCGCGGTCAACGCCTCGATTCCGCACGCCGAGTTGGAGGCCACGGCGCTGCAATGGGGACGCGAGATCTGCGCCAAGAGCCCGACGGCCCAGCGCATGTTGAAGTACTCGTTCAACCTCATCGACGACGGGCTCGTCGGCCAGCAGATCTTCGCCGGTGAAGCCACCCGCCTCGCCTACGGCACCGACGAGGCCCAAGAGGGTCGCGACAGCTTCCTCGAGAAACGCCCGGCCGACTGGTCGGACTATCCGTACCACTTCTGACGATGCCCGCTGTGATGATGTCCGGCCCCGATTCATGCCCGTCTCGAACGCGGTGACCGCAGCGGTGATCCGGATCGAGGATCCGGACGACCCCCGGTTCCGTCAGTTCCGGCTGAACGAGCGCGGACTGGCCAGCCGAGCCGACAAGCGCGACGACGCCGGCGCCGGCATGTTCCTCGCCGAGGGTGACCTGGTCGTCGCGCGGGCGATCGCAGCGGGGTGCCGACCGGTCGCGGCACTGGTCGACATCGAGCGGATCCCGACCGTCGCCTCCGACCTCACCTGTCCGGTCTACGCCGGAGGCGAGGCCGTCCGCCGGGTCGTCTCCGGTCTGGGAGTGCCCTCCGCCATCATCGCCCTCTTCCGTCGCCCGCCGCGACCGACGGTCGCTCAGCTGGCGGCGACCGCCCATCGCCTCGTGGTCGTCGAGGGGGTCGACAACCCGACCAACATCGGCTCGATCATCCGCAACGCCGCAGCGCTCGGATGGGACGGCCTGATCCTCGACCACACCAGCGCCGACCCGCTGTCGCGTCGGTCGTCGCGGGTGGCGATGGGCACCGTGTTCTCGCTCCCCCACGCCCGCACGACCACACTCGCCGACGACCTGCGCAGCCTCGTCGACTTCGAGCACTACGCACTGACACCGGCAGCACACGCGATCCCGATCGACTCGATCCGGCCGGGCCGCAAGCTGACCGTGATGATCGGGTCGGAGCGCGCCGGGCTCAGCGATGCCCTCCTCGACCTGGCCACACCCGTTCGGATCCCGATGGCCGACGACGTCGACTCGCTCAATGCCGCAGCGGCCACCGCGGTCGCCTGTTACGCACTCGGCCGACGATCCGGAGAGAACGAGACCCCATGACCGCCGTACTCCTGCTCTCCTGTCCCGACCAACGAGGCGTGGTCGCAGCCACGGCCGAGTTCATCGCGAACCACGACGGCAACATCGTGCACGCCGAACAGCACGTCGACAGCGGCGCCGCCGGATCCGGTGCGGTGTTCTTCCAACGCGTCGAGTTCGAACTCGAGGGGTTCGGGCTCGACCGCGACGAGATCGTCGACGCGTTCGCTCCGATCGCCCAGCGCCTCGGGATGCACGTCGATCTGCGCTTCACCGACGTCCCGACGCCCACCGCGATCATGGCCTCCAAGCAGCCACACTGCCTGTACGACCTGCTCACGCGCTGGCGCAGCGGCGAACTCCCCATGGACCTCCGGGTGATCGTGTCGAACCATCCGGACCATGCGGACTTCGCCGCCCACATGGGGGTTCCCTACCTCCACCTTCCCGTCACACCGGACACCAAGGCCGAGCAGGAGGCCGCCGTGCTCGGCGCGCTCGACGAACACGGCGTCGAGCTCGTGGTGATGGCGCGCTACATGCAGATCCTCAGTGATCGGTTCGTGTCGACCCGTCCGATCATCAACATCCACCACTCGTTCCTGCCGGCGTTCGTCGGGGCGAATCCGTACCGGCAGGCCTACGAGCGCGGGGTGAAGCTGATCGGCGCGACCGCCCACTACGCGACCGCCGACCTCGACGAGGGACCGATCATCGAGCAGGACACCGTTCACGTCACCCATCGCGACGACGTGCAACGACTCACCGCACGCGGCCGCGACCTGGAGACCATCGTGCTCGCTCGCGCCGTTCGCGCCCACCTGGAGCACCGGGTCCTGGTCCACGGCCACAAGACCGTCGTCTTCTCCTGACCTCCTCTCCCCCACCCTCCGCCGCCCGCCCCACCCTCCACCCCCGAAAATGCCGCTGGGTGCGCGCTGAGCGCGCACCTGGAGGAGAATTTCGGGGGTTTCCGGGGGATGCCGGGTCAGGTGGTGGCGGCGCGGCGGGCGCGACGCGAGCGGGGGGCGCTCCCGCTCGGTTCCCAGCTGAACTTGCGCAACGCCACGACGAGGCCGACGACGCCCCACGCGGCGATGAAGGCCAGCTTGTCCCACTGGAACGCAGGTGCCTCGACGAACGGCGTGAAGCAGGCCTGGAACGCCTCGGCGAAGGGCTTGAGCGGGAAGAGGTTCCCGATGACCTCGATCCACCGAGGTGGATCGTCGAGCTGGATGAAGATGTTCGACACGAATGCCAGCGGCAGGATGATGGCGTTCGCCGCCGCCGAGGCCGACGTCGCGGACTTGACCAGGGACGCCAGCGCCATGCCGAGGGCGGCGAACGAGGCAACGCCCACGAAGAACGTCACGAACGCTGCGGGCATCTTGGCCGCATCGATCTGCAGGTCGTAGGCCACGACACCGAGCGTGATCATCGCCGTCACGCCGACGAACGCGATCACGATGGCGGAACAGATGAAGCCGGCGATGTAGGTCCACGTCGGCAGCGGGGTGCCACGCCAACGCTTCAAGACTCCCTCGTCACGACGGATCGGCACCATGTTGGCGAGGTTGGTGAATGTCGCCGACGCGGCCGTGAACGCCGCGAGCGCTCCCGTGTAGAACTGTCGCATCGACCAGCTGCCTTCGGGCGTCACGATGGTCGAATCGCCGAACAGCGCATTGAACATCACGAGCATGATGAGCGGAAGGCCCAGCGTGAAGAACAGCGCCACCGGGATGCGCCAGAACGACACCAGCTGGTAGCGGGTCTGGGTGGCCAGCAGCCGGGCGGTCGGGGGGAACTGGCTCATTCGGTCGGCCCTTCGCGGTCGGCGTCCGCGAGGCTGAGGTAGACGTCCTCGAGCGAGGCTCGACCCACCGACAACGAATCCAGCTCGACACCTGCGTCGACGGCCCACCCGGTGAGCCGATGAACCGCTGCGGTGGGATGATCCACGTTGGCCTCGACGAGCCGACCCGACAGCCGGATCTCGGCCCCGATCACCGAGGCGAAGGTGGCGACGGCATCGCTCGTGTCGACGGAGTCGGGCAGCGTGAATCTCACGACCGTGCCGCTCACACGGTCGATCAGGTCGTCGGGCGTGCCCTCGGCGACCAGCTTTCCCCTCGACAGGACACCGACCCGCGATGCCAGATGCTCGGCCTCGTCGAGGTAGTGCGTCGTGAGGAGCACCGTCGTACCGTCGGCGCCGAGTGCCTGGATGAGATCCCACGACTGGCGTCTCGCCGACGGATCGAACCCCGTCGTCGGTTCGTCGAGGAAGAGCACCTCGGGACGTCCGACGATTCCGAGGGCGAGGTCGACTCGGCGCCGCTGCCCTCCCGACAGGGAACCGACGCGCGCGTCGATCTTCTCGTCGAGACCCACCAGCCCGACGACCTCGTCGACCGACCGCGGCGATCGATAGCACCCGCCGTAGATCTCGATGACCTCACGCACCGTGAACTCCGCCTCGACGCCCGAGGACTGCAACACGATGCCGATGCGGTCGCGAAAGTCACGACCGGCCCTCGACGGGTCAGCGCCGAGCACCTCGACGGATCCGGAGGTGGCAGACCGATGCCCCTCGAGAATCTCCACGGCAGTCGACTTGCCCGCACCGTTCTCGCCCAACAGCGCATAGACCTCGCCGGCGTCGACGTGGAAACTCAGGCCGTCGACAGCGGCGATGGCTCCATAGTTCTTGCGCAGGTCGCGAACGTCGATGACAGGCATGCCGGATCGGAACCTATCCCCTGGATCCCGGGCCGGTGATCGGGCTGGAGATCGGTGGGCCGGTGTCGTTGCGAAGGTGCTCGGCGGCCGACACGAAGTAGGCCATCAGCTCGTGGTCGACACCATCGGGGATCTCGTCGGCGGCACAGGTCTGCTCGACGGCGGCAGCCATGTGCACGAGCCAACGATCACGTTCCAGTGCGCCGACGTGGAACGGGAAGTGCCGCATGCGAAGCCGCGGGTGACCGCGTTCTTCCATGTAGGTGGTCGGGCCTCCCCAGTACTGGGCGAGGAACAGCGTCAAGCGGTGCCGGGCACCGGTGAGATCCGGCTGCTCGGGGTACAACGGGAGGAGTACCTCGTCGGTGCGCACCCCCTCGTAGAACGCGTCGACGAGTCGTTCGAAGAACGGCATGCCACCGACTCGGAAAAACAGCGGGGGCGCCGTGTCGTCCACGGCGCCCACGCTAGGGGGATTCTCCCGGAAGCGAGAAGGGGGATCGCTTCGGAAGATCTGTGGGGACCCTGACGGATCCCGGCTGACGCTCAGGCGTCGGCGAACATCGACTCGGCGTCGAACTTGCGGTACTCGACCAGTTCTTCGGTGTTGACCACGAAGGGGGTCTGATCGTTGCAGGGGTCGAGCACGACGGCGTCGTCGGTGGCGAGCAGGACCAGCACGGTGATCACGTCGCTGCCCGACTTGATCTCGATCACATCGCCGGCCTTCAACTGTTCCATCAACATCGTCGTCATCGTGGTTCCCCTGTTCGTTCTGTGTGGTCCGTGTCTTGCGTTGTTCAAGACATCGGTAACAACGTCGATCGACTTGAGGAATTCCCGAACCTCGACGTGTCAAACGTCACGACCGGGCCCAGGGGGAAGTCGGCGTCAGTGGAAGTCGGGCTCGACGTAATCGGGGAAGATGTCGGGCAGACCGTCGCTGACCTTGACCGGATACACCGGCTGTCGCTTCTCGAGGAAGCTCTCCACGCCTTCTCTGGCGTCGGGACTCGCGCCGCGCGCCAGGATTCCCCGTGAGTCGACTCGGTGCGCCTCCATCGGATGGTCCGCTCCCAGCATCCGCCACAGCATCTGGCGGGTCAGTGCCACCGACACCGGAGCCGTGTTGTCGGCGATCTCCCGGGCGATCTCCCTCGCCGCGGGCAGCAGGGCGTCCGGAGCGTGCACACTGCGCACCAGGCCTCGATCCAGCGCCTCCGCAGCGGGGAAGACCCGCCCGGTGTAGCACCACTCGGCGGCGGTACTGATCCCCACGAGGCGCGGCAGGAACCACGACGAACAGGCTTCGGGCACGATGCCACGCCGAGCGAACACGAATCCGAAGCGGGCCGTGTCGGATGCCAGCCGAATGTCCATCGGCAGGGTCATGGTCACGCCGACGCCGACGGCTGCGCCGTTGATCGCCCCGATGACCGGCTTGGTGCAGTCGAAGATCCGCAACGACACCATGCCACCGCCGTCTCGCGGCACGCCGACGTCGGTCTGGATGTCGCTGCCACCCTTCGCGAAGGTGTCGCCCCCGGTTCCGAGATCGGCGCCTGCACAGAATGCCCGCTCCCCCGACCCGGTGACGATCACGACGCGCACGTCATCGTCGGCGTCGACCTCGTCGAACGCCGAGATGACCTCGTGCATCATCCGCCCCGTGAACGCGTTCATCCGCTCGGGCCGATGCAACGTGATCGTCGCAATGCCGTCCGTAACCTCGTACAGGATCTCCGAATACTCCATGCAGCGAAGGTACCCAGCACGTGGCACCCGCAGAGAAGCGGCCGCGCCGGAGGCTCCGCCCCACGCAGCGATTCACCGAGAGTCGACAGCAGCGAACGGGTGGCGCCGGGACAGTGCCGAGGACCGGCCGCAGGCCGCACGCCTCGGCGCTGTGCCGGTGACAGGACCCGTGAGCGGTCTGCGCTCTAGATGTCGAGGAATCGAGATGCGGCGATACCGGAGCCGATGGCACCGGCCAGCGCACCGATCGCGAGCATGATCAACATGACCGTCTGGTCGTAGCCGTCGACCACCACGAGCGCCGAGAATCCGCTGTTGTCGGGGAAGTTCTGCACACCGGTCGTCCACTGACTGTTCCAGGCCCACAGACCGAGGCTCGCGACCGCGGCGCCGATGATGCCGTGGAGCAGACCTTCGAGCATGAATGGCACACGGATGAACCAGTCGGTGGCACCGACCAACTTCATCACCTCGATCTCGCGTCTTCGGGCGAAGATCGCCGTGCGAATCGTGTTCCAGATCAGCAGGATGGCCGCGAGCAACAGGAAGATCGACAACAACAGGAGTCGGAATCCGAAGAAGCTCTGCAGCTGTGTGATCAGGCTGATCTGATCCTCGGCGAAGCTCACGTCGTACACCCCGGGCAGCTCCGCGAACGCGTCGGAGACCTGCCGGAGCAGTTCCACGTCGGTGTCCTCGGTGGGCACCGCCTTGAACTGGGTCAGGATCGTCTCCTCGGTGAGCAGTTCCCGCACGCCGGGTTCACCGGCGAAGATCCGGTCGGCTTCCTGGAGTGAACACTGCTCGTCGCAGTACGTGTACGACTCGATGAACTGGTCCTGAGCAGTCAGGGCGTCACTGACGAGGGTCAGCTGGTCGGGTGTCGCCGTCGGGTTCATGAAGACGATCATCTCGACACCGCCCTCCCATCGGGCCAGGAGGTTGTCGAACGCGTGCTGACTGAGCAGGGTCAAGCCGACGCCGAGCAGCGAGATCGCTGCGGTGATGATCGACGCGACGGTGAGCGTTGCGTTGCGGCGGAAACTGTCGGTGGTTTCGCGGAGGATGTAGCGCAGGCGGGACAGCATCGGTTCAGCTCACTCGTAGACGCCGCGGGCCTGGTCGCGGACGATGACGCCTCGGTCGAGCTGGATGACGCGCTTGCGCATCGTGTTGACGATGCGCTGGTCATGGGTGGCCATGACGACGGTGGTGCCGGTCTTGTTGATCCGATCGAGCAGGCGCATGATGCCTTCACCGGTGGCCGGGTCGAGGTTGCCGGTCGGCTCGTCGGCGAGCAGGATCAGCGGCCGGTTGACGAACGCTCGCGCCACGGACACGCGCTGCTGTTCACCACCGGAGAGCTGGTGCGGGAGGCGGTCTTCCTTGCCGGCGAGACCGACGAGATCGAGGACCGCCGGAACCTGCTGCTTGATCACGTGGGTCGGACGACCGATCACCTCTTGGGCGAACGCCACGTTCTCGAACACGCTCTTCTCGAGCAGCAGCTTGTAGTCCTGGAAGATGTTGCCGATGTTGCGACGCAGATGCGGCACACGCCCTGCGGGCATGTCGACGATGTTGCGTCCGGCGACCCACACCGCGCCGCGCTCGGGCCGGTCCTGGCGGTTCAGCATGCGCAGCAGTGTGCTCTTGCCGGAACCGGACGGGCCGACGAGGAACACGAACTCGCCCTTGGCGACGTCGAAGCTGGCGTCGCGAACTGCGACGACCTCGGACGAATAGCTCTTCGTGACGTTCTCGAGTCTGATCATGTGGGTACTCCCCCGAAGGGCCCGCCAAGGGTACCCCTGGTCGTCGAGTCAGCAACGTCACCCGCTACATCCGGGGTCAGACCTCGGTCTGACCGCGGCGTGCGGTGGCCGCGTCGGAGACAGGAGCAACCTCAGGCGGCCGGGTCGCCCTGGGCGCGGCGCATGCGGAGGTAGCCCTCCACGAACTGGTCGATGTTGCCGTCGAGCACGCCGGTCACGTCGCTCGTCTCGATCTCCGTGCGCAGGTCCTTCACCATCTGGTACGGCTGCAGCACGTAGCTGCGGATCTGGCTGCCCCAGCCCACCTGCGCCTGCTTGCCGGCGATCGCATCGAGCTCGGCGGCCCGGTCTTCCTCGGCCTTGGCCGCGATCATCGCCGTGAGTCGCCCCATGGCCCGCTCACGGTTCTGGAGCTGGCTGCGCTCCTCCTGCGAACTCGCCACCAGGCCCGTGGGTTCGTGGATCAGGCGGACGGCCGACGACGTCTTGTTGATGTGCTGGCCGCCGGCGCCCGATGCTCGGAAGACCTCCATGCGGATGTCGGAGTCGTCGATGTCGACGTCGACGTCGTCGAGCAGGGGCCACACCTGCACTGCGGCGAACGAGGTCTGGCGCCGCCCCTGGTTGTCGAAGGGGCTGATCCTGACGAGCCGATGCGTGCCACGCTCGGCACTCATGAGCCCGTACGCGTAGCGGCCCGTGATGGTGACCTCGGCCGACATGATCCCGGCCTCGGCACCTTCGGACACATAGTTCAGGCTGATCGTGAACCCGCGACGCTCACACCAGCGCTCGTACATTCGCAACAGCATCTCGGCGAAGTCCTGGGCATCGACACCGCCGTCCTTCGCGTTGATCTGCACGATGCAGTCGCTGTCGTCGTGCTCGCCGGTGAACAGGCTGCGCAACTCGAGCTGATCGAGCGTGGCGTTGATCGACGCGATCGCCGCCTCGATCTCGGGCTCCTGGCTCTCGTCGTCCTCGTCACGGGCGAGTTCGTGGAGCGCCTCGACATCGCCGAGCTGCTCCGTGAGCCGGTCGAACACGTCGAGATCGTCACGGATGTTGGCGTACTCGGTGTTCAGCTTCTTGGCCCGTTCCTGGTCGTCCCACAGCGCCGGATCGGAGATCTCGGCTTCGAGGACGGCGAAACGTTCACGGTTGTCGGCAACGGACAGATAGGTCTCGGCCTCACCGAGGCGACGCTCGACGTCGCGGAGATCCGAAGTGAAATCGCGCATGGGAACCGATCAGGCAGCGCCGTGGCACTGCTTGAACTTCTTACCCGAACCGCAGGGGCACGGCGCGTTGCGCGGGGTCTTGTCGAAGGCGTCCTTGACCACCGTCTGCTGCTTGACGGGGGCATCCGCCGGCAAGGCGCTCACAGGCAGTTCACCCTCGGCGACCGCGGCACGCGCCGCCTGGTCGAATCCACTCACCTCGACGTCGTCGGAGGACGAGGTCTGCAGATTCTGGACGGCGGGCGCTTCGTCGGGTGACGGGCACCTGGTTCTGGACCACCTGGACGTGCATGACGTACTTGACGAAGTCCTGCGCGATGCCGGTCATCATGCCGCCGAACAGTTCGAAGCCCTCACGCTGCCATTCGGTCAGCGGGTCCTTCTGGCCCATCGCCCGCAGGTTGATGCCACCCTGGAGGTAGTCCATCTCCTCGAGATGTTCGCGCCAGCGCTGGTCGATGATGCGCAACATCACCTGGCGTTCGACCTGGCGCAGCACGTCCTCGCCGAGTTCGCGTTCGCGGCGCTCGTAGTGCGCCGTGGCGTCGGCCATGACCATGTCGTAGATCTCGTCGGTGTCGCCGCAGTTGCGCAGCTGCTCCTCGGTGATCGAGTTCGGCCAGTACAGGGTGAGTTCCTTGGCGAGACCGTCGAGGTCCCACTCGTCGTCGGCGGCCGAGGCGCAATGCGTCGAGATCAGTGCATCCACGGCGTCGGCCAGGTATTCCATGGCGGCCGAGCGAAGATCCTCACCATCGAGGATCTGGTCGCGGCGCTTGTAGATCACCTTGCGCTGCTCGTTCATCACCTCGTCGTACTTGAGGACGTTCTTGCGGATCTCGGCGTTCTTGGTCTCGACGGTGGTCTGGGCCCGCTCGATGGCCTTCGAGACCATCTTCGCCTCGATCGCCTCGTCGTCGGGCAGCGCGCGACCCATGACGTAACTCAGTGCGCCGGTGGCGAACAGCCGCATCAGTTCGTCGTCGAGGCTGAGGAAGAACCGGCTCGCGCCGGGGTCGCCCTGGCGGCCGGCGCGCCCACGCAACTGGTTGTCGATGCGTCGACTGTCGTGACGCTCGGAGCCGATCACGTAGAGACCACCGAGTTCGCGTACGACCTCGCCTTCGGCCTTGCACTGCGCCGAGTACTCGGCGAGCAGCTCCGCGTAGCGGGCGAGCGCCTTGGTGCGTGCCTCCTTGAAATCGTCGGGCATCTGGTCGAAGGGCACCGGAAGCTCGTACTCGTCGACGAGCAGGTCGGCGCCGTAGCCCTCCTTGAGCACGTCATGACGTGCCAACCCTTCGGGGTTGCCGCCGAGCAGGATGTCGACGCCACGTCCGGCCATGTTGGTGGCCACCGTGACCGCGCCGAGACGGCCCGCCTGGGTCACGATCTCGGCTTCACGCGTGTGCTGCTTGGCGTTGAGCACCTCGTGCGGGATGCCTCGCTGGCTGAGCAGGCGCCCGAGGATCTCGCTGCGGGCCACGCTGGCCGTACCGACCAGGATCGGCTGGCCCTTCTCGTGGCGCGGCTCGATGTCGTCGATGATGGCGTTGAACTTCGCCTCTTCGGTCTTGTAGATGAGGTCGGCGGCGTCGAGACGGACCAACGGACGGTTGGTCGGGATCGGCACCACACCGAGGCCGTAGGTGTTCATCAGCTCGGCCGCTTCGGTCTGGGCGGTTCCGGTCATGCCGGCGAGCTTGTCGTACATGCGGAAGTAGTTCTGCAGGGTGATCGTCGCGAGGGTCTGGTTCTCCTCTTTGATCTTCACCCCTTCCTTGGCCTCGACGGCCTGGTGGATGCCCTCCGACCACCGACGGCCCTCGAGGATGCGACCCGTGAACTCGTCGACGATCTTCACCTCGCCGCCCTGCACGATGTAGTCCTTGTCGCGCTTGTACAGCTCCTTGGCCTTGAGCGCCACCGTGAACTGGTGGACGAGGTTGGCCTGGACGTTGTCGTAGAGGTTCTCGACCTCGAGCGCCCGCTCGACCTTCTCGATGCCTTCCTCGAGCGGGACCACGACCCGCTTGTCCTCCTCCACCTCGTAGTCGACGTCGCGCTGCAGCGAACGGGCGATCGCCGCGAACCGGTAGTACAGCTTGGCGGCGTCGCCGACGCGTCCGGAGATGATCAGCGGTGTACGTGCCTCGTCGATGAGGATCGAGTCGACCTCGTCGACGATGCAGTAGTTGTGACCCCGCTGTTGGACCTTGTCGGCCTTGCGCTGGGCCATGTTGTCGCGCAGGTAGTCGAAGCCCATCTCGTTGTTGGTGGCATACGTGATGTCGGCGCCGTAGCTCCGCCGCTTCTCGTCAGGGGTGTTGCGGTAGCCGGGGATGATCAGGCCGACCTCGAGCCCCAGCCACCGGTGGATCTGGCCCATCCATTCGGCGTCGCGACGCGCCAGGTAGTCGTTGACCGTGACGAGGTGGACGCCCTTGCCGGTCAGGCCGTTGAGGTACGCCGGCAACGTGGAGACGAGGGTCTTGCCCTCGCCGGTCTTCATCTCGGCGACCCAGCCGAAGTGCAGTGCGGCGCCCCCCATCAACTGGACGTCGTAGTGGCGCTGACCGATCGTACGCCTGGCCGCCTCACGACACACGGCGAAGGCCTCGAGCAGGAGATCGTCGAGGTCGGCGCCGTTGTCGAGCCGCTCGCGGAACTCGATGGTCTTGGCCTTGAGCGCGTCGTCGGACAATGCCGAGATCTCCGGCTCCCACGCATTGATCTCCGGCACCATCCCTTCGAGGGCCTTGAGCTTCTTGCCTTCACCGGCCCGGAGGATGCGATCGAGAATTCCCATGCAGCGTCCGATCCTACCGGCGCTCGAACCCGCGACGGGTCAGGCTGCGACGTCGTCGGCGACCGTCTGCAGGTGCCGTCGGGCGGGTCGAGCCGCCGAAGCCACGCCCGTGGGCGTGGCTGCAACTGCATAGAGCCGGACATCGGCAGCGCCGACACCGACCAGCGCCGCGGAGCAGACCGGAGGGTGGCGCCGGTGGTGACCACGTCGTCGACGACGAGGACGTGCGAACCGTTCAGACCCGGACGAGCCCGGAACGACACCCCCTCGAGGCGTTCCCGGCGTGATCGGCCCGTCTGGGTGTGGTCGTCGCCGCATCGTTCGACGAGCCGCCGCGACGGGACCCCCAGCTGTCGGCCGACGTATCCGGCGATGAGCTCGCCCTGATCGAAGCCTCGCGCCCGTCGGCGCGTCGCGCTCGTGGGCGCCCACGTGACCACGTCGAGGTCACGGTGGTCGCCGTTGGCGACGATCGCGTTGACGACCAGACCGGCGAGATGTCGTGCGACCTGGCGACGATTCCGGTACTTGAGGCCGAGCACCACGTCACGCGCTCGACCGGTGAAGGGCACCGCGGCGCGCACACCGTGAGGCGCAGCTCGTGGTCGAGGGCCGACGAGGGCGAATCGGCAGGTGGTACACACCGCAACGCCAGGGGCGTCGCATCCGGCACATCGGGTCTGGAACATCATGGAATCAGTCTGACGAGGGGGTGTGTCACAGTTCCGCACACGCGCCCGGGGGTCGTAGCGTGCTGGGGTGCCCCGATTCGTTCCGACCGACCGACCGACCGAGCGGGTACTGCGTTGCGTCGGTGGGCTCGCCCTGTTCGGTGTGGGTATCGCGCTGATCATCGGCGCCGACCTCGGCGCCGCACCCTGGGACGTCTTCCACACCGGCGTGAGTGACCTCACCGGTGTCCCGGTCGGCACGGTGATCATCGTCACGGGCCTCCTGCTGCTGTTGCTGTGGATCCCGCTGCGCGAAACACCCGGGCTCGGAACACTGCTGAACGCCATCGAGATCGGCGTCGTCGTCGATCTGGTGCTGCCCGCCCTGCCCGAACCCGATCAGCTGGCCGTGAGGGTCGCGATGATGTTCGCCGGGGTGGCGATCGTCGCCGTCGGCTCGGGGCTGTACATCGGTGCGGGCCTCGGGCCCGGTCCACGCGACGGCCTCATGACCGGCCTCGCCCGGCGCGGCGTGTCGATCCGCGTCGCCCGTACCGGCATCGAGCTCACCATCCTGCTCGTGGGCATCGCACTCGGTGGGGCGATCGGCATCGGGACGGCGGTCTTCGCGTTCGGCATCGGGCCGATGGTCCACCACGTTCTTCCACGCCTCACCATGGCCGCACCCGTCAGTGTCGCGCCCGAGGGTGCGACACCGTGAGCGTCACAGCGACGAGGCGCGGTGCGAACTGCGGCGTTGGAAGAAGTCGCCGACCTGGTTGAGCGCCAGCACGGTGAACGTGAGGAACAGGGCCGGATAGAGCACCTGGCCGAAACTGACCTTGATGTCACGCCGGGCCTGGTTGATCATGTTGCCCCAGGTCGGCGTCGGCAACTGCACGCTCAGCCCGAGAAAGGACAGCGCCCCTTCGACCACGATGACGCCGGCGGCCGCGACCATCGCATACGCGATCAGCGTCGGCATCACGTTGGGGATGATCTCGCGCCACAGGATCGTGCGCTTCTTGGTGCCGATCGCCTGCGCAGCCATGACGAACTCGCGATTGGAGATCGCCAGGCTGTTGGCCCTCGAGACACGCATGTACGCGGGGATCGACAACACGCCGATCACGAAACTGATCACGAACAGGTCACGAACCTCGAAGATCGAGATCAGCGCGAGCAGCAGCACCAGCGCCGGGAATGCGAGCAGCACGTCGATCAGCGCCATCAGGCCGGTCTCCGTCTTGCCGCGGACGAAACCGACGAGGGACCCGAGGAGCCCGCCGATCATGACCCCGCAGGTGACCGAGACGATGGCCACGATCACGCTGACGTACGAGCCGTGCACGGCCCGCGAGAACGAGTCACGGGCCAACGTGTCGGTGCCGAGCGGGTGCTCCCACGATGGCGGCATGAGCGGCTCGGCGGTCCCGAACTCGCCGGTGGCGGGATTGAATCCGTTGAGCTGCAGGTTCGGGTCGGCCAGTGGCAGCGAGCCGTTGAACACTCGGATGTCGAGTTGGGCGTAGATCGCGCCGGCGAAGATGACGATGAGCCAGATCGTGCCCAACTTGACGAGGATCGGCATCTCCTTGAACACGGCGAACACCGACTTGCGGGGCTGTTTGACACCGGTCGGCACGACGAAGTCGTCGTTGGAGTCGGCCCCGCCGGTCAGCGCGACGATCTGGTCATCCTGTGCCTTCTGCAACCCGGACTCTGTTGCCGCCACGTTCAGCTCCTACGAATACGCGGGTCGAGTACCGCATAGAGCAGGTCGACCACCGTGTTGATGATGATGAACATCACGGCGATGAACACCGTGATGCCCTGGATCAAGAGGATGTCGCGCCCGTTGATGGCGTTGATGAGCGAGAACCCCAGACCGGGAATGGCGAAGAGCGTCTCGATCACCACGGTGCCCCCGAGGAGCGCACCGAAGCTGATCCCGACGATGGTCATGAGACTCAGCGAACTCGGGCGCAGGGCGTGCCTGAAGAGGATGTATCGATCGCTCAGCCCCTTGGCTCGCGCCGACAGGATGTAGTCCTCCTTCAACGTGGCGATCATGTCGGAGCGGATCAGGCGGGAGAACACGGCCATCGTGCCCAGCGCGAGGGCCAGTGCCGGCATGATCGACGTCTTGAGGTTCTCGCCGATGCCGTCGCTCAACCGGTTCCAGTTCGATGCCGGGAGCACGTTCAGTTTCACGGCGAACAGCCAGATCAGGAAGATCCCGACGATGAAGTTCGGGATCGAGAGGGCGACCTGCACGCCCGCGGAACTCACGGTGTCCTGCCAGTTCGACTGCTTGTAGGCGCCGAGGACACCGATCGGAATCGCCACGCACACGGCGATGATGATCGCCATGAACGCGAGCTGTGCGGTGACGGGCACCCGTTGACTGATGGTGTCGGACACCGGCTGGTCGGTGATGTAGGACTCGCCGAGATCTCCCGTCACGGCATTGCCGAGCCAGGTGACGTACCTGACGAAGAACGGGTCGTCGAGGTTCAGATCCTCACGGATCTGTTCTTCCACCCCGGGGGGCCGTGGACCGGTCCCCAAGATGGTGTCCACGGGGTCCCCAGGGAGCAGCGCGACCATCAAGAAGGTCAAGAACGTGACTGCCAACAGTGTGGCGATCAATCGCAACAGTATGAATGCGATGGTCTTGGCCATGATGGTTGCTACTACTCCCTGGGGTCCGTCGTGAATTCAGTGTGATCTCGGGCCGATCACTGGCTGGAGATGAACACCTCTTGCCAGCGGGGCTCGGCGCTGGGGGTACCGACACCGAGTTCACCGTCCGGAAGTGTCCAGCTCGTCATGCCCTTGATGTTCGGCTCGACGGCGATCAGGGTGGCGGTGCCACCCGAGTACCACAGGATCGCCTGCTCGTTGATCCGGACCATGATCTTGCTGTAGAGCTCCTTGCGGGTCTCGAAATCGTCGGTTGCGCTCGCCTCGGCAGCCCACTGCTGCATCTCGGGATCGACGAAGTTCGGGAAGTTCGCCACGCTGATCTCCGGGTCGGCGACGAACGGGTTGATCGGCGCAGCCGGGTCACCCTGAGCACCCCAACGCCAGCAGTGAGCCTTGTGCGTGTCGCTGACGGCGTTGTTGATGTGCGTTGCCTGGTCGAACTGGGTCAACGTGACGTTGACCTGCTCGGATCCGGTCCACACCTGCTCGATGACCTGCATGGCGGCGATCAGCGTCGGATCGGGCGGGCACGACAGCTCGACGTCGATCTTCTCACCCGGAGCCTTGCCGTCCGAACGGGCCGGATCGTCGATGTACTCCTGCAGCAGCGCCTGGCCGCCCTCGAAGTCGAACGTCAGGTACGCATCGGCTGCTGCCTGGGTCCACCACGGGCTGTCCTCCGAGAACCACTGGGTCGTCGGCAGCGAGATGCCGGTACCACCGAGCGCCTCGATGACGTTGTCCTGGTTGTTCATCTTGGTCAGGCCCTGGCGGACCCGCACGTCGTCGAAGGGCGCGATGGAGGTGTTGTACATCCCGCCACCGGTGCTGTTGCCCTGGAACTCGATCAACGTGAGGTCGGCGCCCGAGTCGCGGGCGTCGCGGATCGTGCCCTGACGCAGCGTCTGCATCGCCGTGGTCGTCCCCGACAGCAGTGCGTCGAGACGCGTCCCCTCGTCGGGGATCGGACGGAACGAGACGGAGTCGAGGTACGGCAGCTGGACGCCGTCGGCATCCGTGCGCCAGTAGTCGGGGTTCTTCACGACGACGGTCTCGTTGTCGATGTCACGCAACTCCATGACGAACGGTCCGGTGCCGATCGGGTTGAGGCTGTAGCCGGAGCTGTCGGCCGCAGCCGCCGCGGGATCGAACGGCATGCCGAGCGGCGCCGAGGCGAGAGCGGATGCGAACGCCGAGTTGGGCGCCGACAGCGTGTACTCCACCGTCAGTTCGTCGAGGGCGGCCACACCGGCCAGGTTCGCCGCCGAGATGGCGGACGATCCGGCTGCGCCGGCCTGCTGGAGCGGGAACATGTCGACGATGGTCTGCGCCGTCAGCGGCGTGCCGTTGTGGAACGTCACGTCGGGACGCAGCTTCATGGTCCAGACGGTGAAGTCCTCGTTCGATTCGAGGCTCTCGGCGAGATAGGGGCCGTAGCCACCGATCTGCTGCTCCTCCATCAACGTGTCGTAGACCGCTCGCATGATCGCGTAACACGGCGAGGAGCAGCTGTCCTCCCACGGCCGCAGGCCGGTGGACTCGGCCTCGAGACCGATCGTGACCGATCCTCCGAGCACCGGGGTCTCGGTCTGCTCGGTCACCGTCGTGTCGACGTCGGGCACGGTCTCGGCCGGCCCCTCCTCGGTGGCTTCGGTCGACTCGGTCGCCTCTGTGTCACCGGGTGCCGTGGTGCCGTCGGAGGAGCTGTCGTCGCTCCCGCACGATGCCGCCACCAGAGCGAACGCCAATGGAATTGCGAGTGCAGTCAGTACTCGTCGCTGTCGCATGTATCCCCCATCTTGTGGATGTTGCAGTTGTTGATTCTCGAGTCGATCACGATGCCGACGCCGAGACGTGATGTGCACCCCGTCGACGCCCCGTCCCGTCCGAACGACTCCTGTCGGGCGGGATTGCCGATTGTCTAGCACACATGACCTACGTCACACAGTCGGAGCCTCGTCGGCTGTCCCAGCCACCGCTTCGGCCCGAATCGACACCGGCGTCGGGGCGACTGCGTCGTCACCCCACGGCTCGATGAGCGGGTGGTGACAGGCAACGAAGTGGTCCTCGCCGACCCGGCGCATGAGCGGTTCCTCCGCCGCGCACACCGCGTCGGCGAGCGGGCACCTCGTGCGGAATCGGCACCCCGACGGCGGGGCCAACGGCGACGGCAACTCCCCTTCGATCACCCGGATGTCGGCGACGTCGATCGTCGGATCGGGGACCGGACTCGAGCCCAGCAGCAACTCCGTGTAGGGGTGTGCAGGGTGTGCGTACAGTTCGTCGGCCTCGGAGATCTCGCACATCTTGCCGAGGTACATCACCGCCACCCGGTCGCTGATGTTCTTCACCACGGCGAGGTCGTGCGCGATGAACACGAGCGTCAGCCCGTACTCGGTCTTGAGGTCCTCCAACAGGTTCAGGATCTGGGCCTGGATCGACACGTCGAGCGCCGACACCGGCTCGTCACAGATGATCAACTCGGGTCCGGTCACCAGCGCTCGAGCGATCGAGATGCGCTGACACTGCCCCCCGGAGAACTCGTGCGGGCGCTTGTACCTCGCCGGCCCCGGATCGATCCCGACCTGGTCGAGGATCCGCGCCACGATGTTCCACTGTTCGTCGCGGTTCTTCGGTCCCCACACGTTGAGCGGTTCGGCGACCACCTCACCCACCATGCGGCGGGGGTTCAGCGACGAGATCGGGTCCTGGAAGATCATCTGCAGTCTCGTTCGGCGGGACCGCATCGTCTCGGAGTCGAGCGACACGAGATCCTCGCCGTCGAGCATCACCGATCCGCCCGTCGGTCGGGGCAGCTGCAGGATCGCCTTGCCCGTCGTGGACTTGCCACAGCCCGATTCGCCGACGAGACCGAGGGTCTCGCCACGCGCCACGTCGAAGCTGATCCCGCTGACCGCCTTGACCGTTCGGTTCCTCCCCGCGTGGAACTCCACGACGAGGTCGTTGACCTGCAGGAGCACCTCGTCGGCGGGTCGCAGGTGTGCGGATCCTGATCCAGCCATCAGACCGACAGCTCCTCGGTCGCGCGGAGCTTGCCGATCGCCGCGAGCGCCGGCGGGTACTCCGACGCAATGTTGGCGTCGAGGGCTGCCTGGCCCTCTGGCGTGCCCACCGGGAAGTGACACGCAAAGACATGATCGGGCGAATCGATCCAACGCAACGTGGGCTCCTCTTGGCGGCAGATGTCCTGTGCGTAGGCGCACCGGGGGGCGAACTTGCAGCCCGGCGGCGGGCTGATGAGATTCGGTGGGCGGCCGGGAATGGCGATCAGACGGGTGTGCTTCGCCTGCGTGATCTTGGGGATCGACCAGAGCAGACCCTGGGTGTACGGGTGGCGCAGGTGAGCGAACAGTTCCTTCGTCGGCGCCTTCTCGACGGCCTTGCCCGCGTACATGACCATGATCTCGTCGGTGCGGCCGGCGACGACGCCCAGATCGTGGGTCACGAGGATCATCGCCATCGCACGATCGCGTTGCTGCTCGGCGAGCAGATTGAGGATCTGGTGCTGCACCGTCACGTCGAGCGCGGTGGTCGGTTCATCGGCGAACAGCATGCGCGGGCCGCACGCCAGCGCGATCGCGATGCAGACGCGCTGACGCATGCCACCCGACATCTGGTGCGGATAGTTGTCGAGACGCTTCTCGGCCTCGGGGATGTGGACCGACTGCAGCAGGGCGACGGCGACCTCGTTGGCCTCCTTGCGGCCCATGTCGAGGTGGTAACGAATGTGCTCGGTCAACTGGCGACCGATCGTGACGACCGGGTTGAGCGACGTCATCGGATCCTGGAAGACCATCGCCATCTCGGCGCCCCAGAGGACCTTCTTCGCCTTGGCGGACTTGCCGATCATCTGGTCGCCGGCGTACATCACCGATCCGGTGGTGGTGGCGTTCGCGGAGGTGTTGAGACCCATGATCGAGCGCGACAACACGGTCTTGCCCGAACCCGATTCGCCGACCACGCCGAGCGTGCGCCCTCGATACAACTCGAACGACACCCCGTCGACCGCCCTGACCGCACCCGCGGCAACGGCGAACTGGGTGCGCAGGTCGTCGACGACGAGGAGTGGTTCGCCCTCGACCTGCCGACGTCCAGGCGTACGCCCGACCCGGATCTCGTTCTCCATGCTTCCCCTTTTCGTCGGCCTGTTCCGTGGCAGGCGTCACACTAGGCGTGGCGAGAGGGGAAGTTCGAACCCATCGACCTCAGTAGCGGTAGTGCTCCGGCTTGAACGGCCCGGAGGGATCGAGATCGAGGTATTCCGCCTGCTCGTCGGTGAGCACGGTCAGCTTCACGCCGAGCGCCTCGAGATGCAGACGCGCCACCTTCTCGTCGAGGTGCTTCGGGAGCACGTACACGCCGAGCGGGTAGGCCGCGGTGTTCTGGAACAACTCGATCTGGGCGATCACCTGGTTGGTGAACGAACACGACATCACGAAGCTCGGGTGACCGGTGGCGCACCCGAGGTTCACCAGACGGCCCTCGGCGAGGATGATCACCTGGTGGCCGTCGTCGAAACGCCACACGTCGGTGCCGGGCTTCAATTCGTCACGGACGGCGCCCGAACGGGCGAGACCGGCCATGTCGATCTCGTTGTCGAAGTGGCCGATGTTGCAGACGATCGCATTGTGCTTCATCGCGCGCATGTGGTCGATCGTGATGATGTCGGCGTTGCCGGTGGCCGACACGAAGATGTCGGCGGTGTCGACGACGTCCTCGATCGGCAGGACCTCGATGCCCTCCATGGCCGCCTGCAGCGCGTTGATCGGGTCGATCTCGGTGACGATCACGCGAGCGCCCTGGCCCCGCAGCGACTGCGCGCAGCCCTTGCCCACGTCGCCGTAGCCGCACACCACCGCGGTCTTGCCGCCGATCATCACGTCCGTCGCCCGCGAGATCGAGTCGACCAGCGAGTGACGACAGCCGTACAGGTTGTCGAACTTCGACTTGGTGACCGAGTCGTTGACGTTGATCGCCGGGAAGAGCAGCTCACCCTCGTTCATCATCTTGTAGAGGCGCTTCACCCCGGTCGTGGTCTCCTCGGTGACACCCTTGATGTGGGCCGCCATCCGCGTCCACTTGCCCGGATCGGTGTTGAGCGTGCGCTGGAGCAGGCCGAGCACGATCGCGAGTTCGGGGTTCGACGCCTCGGTCGGGTCGGGGACGGCGCCGGCCTTCTCGTACTCGACGCCCTTGTGCAGCAGCATCGTGGCGTCACCGCCGTCGTCGAGGATCATGTTCGGGCCGTCGTACTTCGTGCCGTCGGCGGCATCGGGCCACGTCATCATCTGGTCGGTGCACCACCAGTACTCCTCGAGCGTCTCACCCTTCCAGGCGAAGACGGGGACGCCCTGGGGGTCGTCGGGGGTCCCGTTCGGGCCGACGACGACTGCGGCGGCAGCGTGGTCCTGGGTCGAGAAGATGTTGCAGCTCGCCCAACGAACCTCGGCACCGAGCGTGGTCAGGGTCTCGATGAGCACCGCGGTCTGGATCGTCATGTGCAACGAGCCCGAGATGCGGGCGCCGGCGAGCGGCTTGGATGCGCCGTACTCCTTGCGCAGCGCCATCAGGCCCGGCATCTCGTGTTCGGCGAGGATCATCTCCTTGCGGCCGAACGGAGCCATCGAGAGGTCGGCGACGCGGAAGTCCCGGCGGGACGCGACGCTGGACGTGGCAGGGGACGTGCTGGTGGACGTGCCGGTGGACGTGATGGTGGTGTCGGACATGGGAAAGCCTCCGTGGTTCGGGAATGTGCGAACCGGGCAGGGGCCTTCAGGCACCGATCGAATCAGCCCGGCGATTCGGTGTGATCAGCCTAGCGACGCCGGGCGACCGAACCGGGCGACCGCGACTCGGGGACCGCGACTCGGCGATCAGCTGAGCACGACGGCGTACACGTCGAGCAGGTAGTGCAACGTGCCGTCGTAGTTGTACGCCGAGATCGTGTACGGGTCGCCACTCGACGATCCGTATCTCAGGAGCGACATGTTGGGAACCGATTTCCCGACCGTGACGTTGATGTTCGAGCTGTTCGGTGGATCGCCCACGCCCGGATAGACCGTGAGGTACGTGGCCGCGCTCGAACGCCCGTCGAGCGGTGCCAGACCGGTACCGGTCAGATTGCCGATGAGCGCCGACTGGCCCCCGATGGTCTGCCCGCCGAGCAGCACCGAGTCCGCGAAGGCCTGGAAGCTCCACGGTTCCTTGGACCCGAATCCGAGCGGCTGGCTGCCGAAGGCCACCTGCCTCGTGTCGAAGGCTCGGAACGGCGCATCCAACGGAATCACGCGACCCGTCGTGGTCGTGTCGGCCACGCCCTGTTGGAGGTATCCGAGGATGTCGACGATGAGGTGAGTCGATCCGAATCTGTTGAACAGCCTGATCGAACCGTCGTCGCCCAACGGGACGACGGCCATGTTGGCCTTCACCTGACCGACACCGAGGTTCGTCACCGACGTCGTCGGTTCGACGCCGGCGGGCGTGGCCACCGGGGTGGCCGAGATGAACGTGCCCGCGCTTCCCGCCAGGTTGTTGACGGCGGTGATGTTGACCATCACGCCGGTCACCTCGGGGCCGGGGGGGACGATGCCGTTGGCGCCGCGGATCGGCAGGGTCACCTGTTCCATGGCACCCACCGGCCGTCCGCTCGGCCAGCCGGCCGGAACGGGCGCCAACCGGGTGTCGAGGGCCCGGGTGGGGTCGACGGGCATCAGCCGGGCTCCGGTGTCGGCGGCGTCGACGAACCCCGACGTCGAGACCCAACCGAACACGTCGATCAGCACGTCGGCGGATCCGGCCCCGGCCGGCGTGAACAGCGACACGGTCGCCGCGACCGCCGGCGCCGACCCCGATGATCGCCATGTTCGGGACGGTTTCACCGGCGTCGAAGTTCACGAGCGACGACACTCCGGCGTTCGACCCGGTCGGAGCGATCGCGAGGTAACCACCGGCACTGGGGCCGGTGACCGTGACGTTCAGGACCACCGCGAGCACGTGGTTGGCGTCGGCGGGAATCCCACCGCGGCCGAGAATGTCCACGTCGAAGCTCCGACCGTCGGGACTCGTCGGCTTGCGGCCGAGCGGTGCGGTGTCGGCGATGCCGGCCCCTCTGGTGTCGAAGATGCGGGCGGGTGACAGCGGGTGGAACTCGCCGCCCGCGCCGAGCGTCACGTCGGCGGCCTGTGCCGTCGACGGGTTCGACGTGGGAGCGACGGCGCCGGCGGCGAGCGCGCCGAGCGACGCCGAGCACGAGGATGCGGGCGATCCATTTCCTCGGGTTCGTCATCCCAACCGTCACCGTCCTTCCGTTCCTCCCGCCCGTTGCATGCAATTCACACCGTGTCCGTCGCGCCGTGACGACGGACCGTACACCGGTCATCGTCGGAATTCAGCCCACACTTGAGTCGGGATCGAAGGTCATCTTCAGTCCGGCCGACTCGATCACACCCATCAGGCGCTCGTGTTCGGCGTCGTCGACGGTCGTCGAATCGGGGATCAGCATCACCGGAATGCCGTCGCGGACGTCGTAGCGACGATGCAGGCGTGGGTTGTAGAGCAACTCCTCGCTCTCGACGTAGTAGAGCGGCCCCTTGTCCTCGGGGCAGGCGAGGATCTCGAGCAGTGCCGGATCGAGTGCCATGTTGATGTCTCCGTTCAGTTCGAGTCGGTGATGTGGGCGAGGCTGGTGATCTCCCCCAGCAGGGTGCTGACGCCGTCGTCGCAGGCGCTGCGGTCGTCGGCTTCGAGATTGAGCCGAAGCAGGGGTTCGGTGTTCGACGGCCGCAGGTTGAACCACCACGAGCCGCACTCGACGGTGAGTCCGTCGAGGCGATCCTGCGGAAACGAGTCGTACAGCGCACTGATGCGCTCGATGACTGCCTGCGCATCGGTCACCTCGGTGTTGATCTCGCCACTTGCCGCATAGCGCTCGTAGGGCTTGCGCACGACGGAGAGCGCCTGGCCCGACCGTCCGACCTCGGCCATCACCATCATGGACGCGATCAGCCCGCTGTCGGCGTTGAAGTTGCGGGCGAAGTAGTAGTGCGCCGAGTGCTCGCCACCGAATTCGGCGCCGGTCTCGGCCATGACCTGCTTGATGAACGAGTGCCCGACCTTCGTGCGCACCGGGATGCCGCCGAGCTCGGTCACCACTTCGGGGACCGCCTTCGAACAGATCAGATTGTGCAGGATCGTCGCGCCGGGATGCTTGCGCAGCGTCGCTGCCGCGAGCAGAGCCGTCGTGGTCGAGCCGCTCAACCCGCTGCCGGCCTCGTCGACGACGAACACACGGTCGGCGTCGCCGTCGAAGGCGAGGCCCAGGTCGAAGCCGCCGGCGACCACCCGGGCGCGGAGGTCACGCTGGTTGGCGGGCTGGAGGGGGTCGGCCGGATGGTTCGGGAACGTCCCGTCGAGTTCGGCGTACATCACCTCGAGTTCGACGCGGGGCAGTCGCTCGAACACTGCGGGAACCACGAGGCCACCCATGCCGTTGGCGGTGTCGGCGACGACCTTCATGGCGCCGATGTCGGCCGGGTCGACGAAGCTCACGACATGATCGGCGAACGCGTCGAGGAGATTGCGTTCGGTCCGTCGACCGACAGATGCGGCGCGAGCGGGGCGGTCGCCGTCGAGCACACGTTCGGCCACCGCCTGCACCTCTGCGAGGCCGGTGTCGACGCCGATCGGCCGGGCACCTGCGAGGCACAGCTTGACGCCGTTGTAGCCCGCCGGGTTGTGCGACGCCGTGAACATGGCACCGGGCATGTCGAGCACCCCGGAGGCGTAGTACATGAGATCGGTCGATGCGAGACCGATGTCGATCACGTCGACACCCTGCTCCATCACTCCCCGCGAGAAGGCCTCGACGAGTTCGGGCCCCGACGGGCGCATGTCGCGGGCGATCACCACCTCGTCGGCGGAGACGAATGAGGCGAACCCGACACCGAGAGCGTACGCGACGTCAGCATCGAGCTGGTCGGGGACGGTCCCACGGATGTCGTAGGCCTTGACGATCTGGTCGAGGACAGACATGGATGAGTGAGGTTACAGCTCGGATCCGGAACCGTCGGCTGGAACCAGGGGTCGACCCCACGAGGGACGGTCGCTGTCGTAGCGGACGTCACCGCGGCGACGCCAGTAGAAGCACAGGGCGATGCCGACGAACGTGAGGCCGTAGAAGAACCAGTCGAGCGGTGTCTTCGAGTAGCTCAGTGTGACCTCGTTGCTGGTCGGCACCACGACCATGAAGTTCGGTGCCACCCGGTAGGGCCCGTCCGCGCCCTCGACCTTCCACGTCGGGAAGTAGCTCACCCGCACCAGGACCGGAACACCGATCTGATCGACCTCGAAGCTGATCGACTGTTCCTCGACCTCGACATTGCTCACCGTCACCGGGTCGAGCGCCACGGGCACGATCGGCTCGGCGGGGACGACGTAGTCGACGTTGCGGCTCCGGTCTCCGGGCTCGCCGACACGCGCCGCCATGTCGACCTCGACCGGAATGCGCTGCCACTCGGCCGGGCCGTCGTCGGCGGGAACGGCCGCCCAGTCCTCCTGTCGCTGGAACCAGCTCGTTCCGACCTCCAGGTTGCGCTCGCGCTGGTCACCGCTGCGTTCCTCGACGACCACCGGCTGCACCGTCAGCGGCTCGACGATGGCGGCGTTGCGGAGTTCGAAGATCTCCCAGGGGCCCGATGTCGTGATCAGTTCGAGGTCGTCCTGCGCACGCGCCTCGGCCTTGGCCTTCTCGGTGCGCACCATCAGGTACTTCACGCCGAGGTCGTGCATGTGCTGTACGCCGACCGCACCGTCGTTGTTGACGTACCGCAGCTGTCGCACGGGATTCGACGAACTCTCCGACATCGCCGCCGCCGTCAGGAAGTGGTACGGCGTGGTGCCCGACGCCTCGAAGAAGAGGCCCTCCATCGACGCGATGCAGCCGTCGGTCCAGTGCGGGAGCAGCATCAGCGCCATCGTGGTGCCGTACTCGCCGTTGGCGCTGTTGTTCTCCCACAGCGCCCGGCCGCAGCCGTTCTCCTCGCCGATGTCACCCATCGTCGTGACGAGTTCGTTGTACTCGGGATACTTCGGTCGCCCCTCGTAACCGAGCATGTTGTACCGGGTCCAACCGTCGGCCACCGCCCGGCCCGACTCCGGCCCCTTGCGGAACGGGCCCCACGCATACACCGAGCTGTCGCCCTGCGCGACCTGCCCGTCGAACGGCAGGGTCTCGTACATCCACCCGAACACCAGCAGGCACGACATCGTGATCACACCGGCGGCGACTGCGCCCTCGTAGGCCGACAGCTCGGTCGACGCCCGTCGATCCTTGGCCGCATTCACCAACCAGGTGATCAGTTCGAGCGCGCCGATCACCATCAGCAGATAGCGGGTCAGGTAGACGAACGGCAAGAGGCGCGGATTCCACAGCAGACCGATTCCGGGCAGGCTGTCACGGGTCAGGTAGACCAACGCCACGAACGCCAGACTGGTCAGACCGATGGCAGTGCCGGTCAGGTTCCGTCGCAGGATCATCGCGACGAACCCGATGATCGCGAGCGCCGTGATGATGAAGTCGAGCGGTGCGGCGAGCGGGAAGAACATGTCCCAGAACGAGTCGTCCGCTCCCTCCGGACGGAACCCGTACTTCATGTCGGTCATGTACTCGTGTCCGAACAGGAACGGGCCGACCCACCATGCCGACAGCAGCAGCACCGTGACCCCGGTCGTCAGCGCGTAGACGAGCCGCCGGCGATCCATCCAGACGAGGCAGAGGATCGTCGCACCGACCGCCACGAAGATCAGCACGATGCCGTGCGAGACCGCGGCCAACGACAGGACCACTGCTGCCCACACCCGGAACCGTCCGGTTCGCAGACCGTTCGCCAGCAGGCCGAGCCCCAGCACGGCCAGGGTGAGCGCGATCGAGAACGAGTACTCGCCGGCCATCGTCGACTTCACGTTGCCGCCGTAGATCGAATAGCTCTCGTCGAGCAGGAAACACAACGACGCGACGGCGAACAGTTCCGGAATCGGGTGTCGGAAGTTGGCGAGGCGCCCGAACGCCCAGCAGGCCAACGGGAACAGGACCAGGCCCGACACCGCGACCAGCTTGAATGCGACGCCGTAGGGCAGGATCACGTCGAGCGCCACGATCGCCAACGCCGGGATCACCATGTAGAAGCGGTAGATCGGCAGACCGCCGTACCAGTCCATGGTCCAACCGGACAGCTGGAAGTTCGACAGCAGGGTGTCGCGGAGATAGGCCGGAGCCCACACGTGGGCGCCCATGTCGCCACCGGTCGGCGTGGTGCGGTCGAACACGAGGTCGCTGCTGGGCGACACCGGGTTCAGGTGGACCACCATCATCACGACCACGGTGGTGGTCACGAGGATGGCTGACGTGACGAGCACCTGGACGACCCGTTGCGGGCTCCACGGTCGATTCCACCAGGCGACGGGTCGCCGGAACACGCGCCGCACGATCCTCGACCCGAGGCCGCCGGCCGCGGCCGGCTCCGCATCGGGCGCCGAGTCGTCGACATCCGCGCCGTCGGACACGTCGTCGGAGACTGCATCAGGTGGGGCGTCGGGTGGGGAGTCGACGATCAACGAGCCCGGTGACTGCTCGGCGCCCACCGGTTCGAACTCGCGGTCGAACCACGTCTCGAAGTCCTCTGGGGCCTCACGGTCGGAATCTCCATCGGTTCCGTGGAGATCGTCGCTCAACGGTCGTCTCCACGATGACGTCGGTCCGCGGTCTCGATCACGGCGCCCATCATGGCAAAGGCCGACGCATCGGCAACGTCACAATGCCTGCAGGATCCCCGTCGCGTTGAAGCCGGCGTGGATCATGATCGCCATGCCCAGTCGGCCGGTGCGCAAGGCCGCGAAGCCGAAGACGAGCCCGATCACGAACAGGCCGGGGATCTCGATCGGGCGGAAGTGCACCAACGCGAACAGCGCCGCGACGCCGACGACGACCAGCCCGTCGTGGTACCGCGACGCCAGCGAACGCTGCAACAGACCGCGGTAGAGCAGTTCCTCCATCAACGGCGCACCGATCACGACCATCACCACCACCATCCACGTCGACCCACTGGCGCGGTCGACGAGATCCTGGGCGTTCTCGTTGAGCCGGTCTTCGCTGAAGGTCGTGGGCCACAGCGCCTCGAGCGGCAGGTAGACGATGCGGATCAGGACGAGACTGCACAGCACGCCGATCCCCAGGCCGACGACGTCGATCGAACGGAACCGCAACCCGTAGTCGGCGACCATGCTCCCCGAGCCCGCACGCTGCGACGCCAACCACATGGCGACGAGATACGTCGTCCACGCCCCGACCAGCGCCAGCGCGGTGACGCCGAACGAGGGGTCGGTGGTGCTGTCGGCGAGCGCGACGACGATCAGCGACGCAACGATCTGTGCCGCGAGCCAGGCACCGACGAAGGCGGCAACCGCCGTGGGTGCGTCGATCGGCCGAGGCGCAGCGGACGGCAGGAAACCGCCGGGCAGTGAAGCGCTGCCGCGCGCCGAATCGACCACGACGCGACCCTACCTGCGGTCCGGATCGCACGGCCATCGCGCCCGTCACCGGACGCCTGTCACCACACGATGATCCGTCGAGCGGCGAGATGTCAGACGGCGATCAGGGTGTGATGCCCGAAGCGTCGATCGTCGAGGCTCCACCCCGACGGCACCGACAGTCGCGCTGCGTGACGTTCGCACAGGTCGTAGGCGTGCGGATCGCGCTCGGTGCTCAGATGGTCGAGCCAGACCTGCGACCGTCCGTAGTGATAGGTCAAGGTCACCTCCGCGCGCTCCGAGCATCCCGTGCGAGAGCACAGCCGTCCGAACGCCCCCATCTTCGTCGCGTACATGCCGCAACGGTAGAGCGGCCCAGCCGCCCGGGGGTGGATACACGGGCGGATACACGGGTGCAACACGATGCGAGCACGACCTGGCATCGGCCCGGAACCCGCCTAGCATTGTCCTGATGAACGACCTGCCTCCTCCCCCACCGCCCCCGCCGCCCGGGCGTGGACGCGGGCAGCAACGTCCTGAGCAGCCCGGTCGTGGTTCCTCGCGCACCGACAAGAAGCCGAAGGGCGCCGATCTCGGCCCCGACGGATCGCCCGCAGCCGGGAAAGGTCCGGGAAGCTGGCCCCGCTGGACCATCTGGGTGCTGATCGGCGTGCTCGCTGCGGCATTCCTGGTGCCCAGCCTGTGGCCGAGCAGCAGCGGTGAGACCCTCGAGTACTCCGAGTGGCGTACCCAGGTCATCGAAGGCAACATCGCCACGGCCGAGATCAGCACCGAATCGGGCAAGATCAACGGCGAGTTCGTCAACGGCGACAAGTACACCACCGCCGGCGGCGGCGAGCGCGGTGTGTCGGCCGAGGACGAACAGCTGATGATCGAGAACGACGTCCAGTACAAGTTCATCCCACCCAGCAACAACTGGTTGCTCGGCGTGCTGTCGATCTTCCTCCCGGTGATGTTGATCATCGGTTTCTTCGTGTGGATGCAGCGGCGCGCCCAGGGGCAGATGGGCGGCGTGATGTCGATCGGCAAGAGCAAGGCGAAGAGTTACGACGCCGACAAGCCCTCGACGACCTTCGACGACATCGCCGGCTACACGGGGGTCAAGCAGGAGATCACCGAGGTCGTCGACTTCCTGCGGATGCCCGAACGATTCCGCGAGATCGGCGCCCGCGTCCCCAAGGGCATCCTGCTCGTGGGTCCTCCCGGCACCGGCAAGACACTGTTCGCCCGCGCCGTGGCCGGCGAGGCCGGAGTCGGCTTCCTCAGCGTCACGGGCTCGGACTTCATGGAGATGTTCGTGGGCGTCGGCGCCAGCCGCGTCCGCGACCTGTTCCAGCAGGCTCGCCGCATGGGCAAGGCCATCATCTTCGTCGACGAGATCGATTCGATCGGCCGCAAGCGCGGCGCCGGTCTCGGTGGCGGACACGACGAACGGGAGCAGACGCTCAACCAGATGCTCGCCGAGATGGACGGCTTCGAGCCGTCCGAGGGCATCGTCGTCATGGCGGCCACCAACCGTCCCGACATTCTCGACCCGGCACTGCTGCGCCCCGGCCGATTCGACCGCCAGATCGTGGTGCCGCTGCCCGAGTCGAGCGAGCGCAAGGCGATCCTCGAGGTCCACAGCCGCGACAAGCGCATGGGCCCCGACGTCGACATGGAGACCATGGCGCAGGCCACCCCCGGCATGTCCGGTGCCGACCTGGCGAACCTCGTGAACGAGGCGGCGCTCGTCGCCGTCCGGCGTGGTGCCAAGCAGATCGAGCGGATCGACTTCGAGAACGCCCGTGACCGCGTGGTGCTCGGAGCGAGGCGCGAATCGATGATCCTGTCGGCCGAGGAGAAGAAGGCGACCGCCTACCACGAGGGCGGCCACGCACTCCTCGCGACGGTGCTGCCGCACGGCGACCCGCTGCACAAGGTGACGATCCTGCCCCGCGGCATGGCCCTGGGCGTGACGTGGTCGCTTCCGCAGGAGCGTCACACGTACTCCAAGGAGTTCTTCGAAGACACGATCTGCAAGGCCATGGGCGGTCGCGTCGCCGAGATGATCGTGTTCGGCCATCTCAACTCCGGTGCCGCGAACGACCTCGAGCAGGCCACGGGCATCGCGAGGCGGATGGTGCGCGAGTGGGGCATGTCCGAGCGTGTCGGACCCATGGCGTGGAGCAGCCAGCAAGCGGTGTTCCTCGGCGAGGACCTCATGTCGTCGCAGCGCGAGTACTCCGACGACACCGCCAAGCTGCTCGACGAGGAGATCTCGCGAATCCTCACGACCCAGGAGAGTCGGGCGAACGAGATCCTCTCCCGGCACCGTCGCGGACTCCAGTTGATCGCCGAGGCGCTGCTCGAGCGCGAAACCATCGACGGCCCCGAAGTCGCCAAGCTGATTCAGCAGGGCATGGCCGAGTCCGGTCAGCCGGCGAGCGACATCGTCGCCCACTGACCGCTCACTCGCTTCGCTGACACGACCCACCGCCGGGGGTCGAGCCCGGTTCGCGCGCTTCGGCGACCGCCGCCCAGAGGTCCGTGGCCGTCATCGGACCGACGAACGTCGCCACGGCGACACCCCGGGAATCGGCGACCACCAGGGTCGGTACGGCATCGATCGAGTACCGCTCGTGGATCGCCCGGTCCGCGCCGTATTCGACCTCTTGCACCGCAACGTCGTCGCTGGCGAGGACGCCGGCCTTCGCCGACACGCTGTGGCACACCTCGCACGTTGCCGATGTGAACACCGCGACGAGCCAGGGCGCCTCCGGGCGGACGAAATCGGCCCGATCGAGTTGAGTGGGAGCGGTGAACCGACGTTGAGTCGGCGCGTCGGGTGTCCGGCGACGTCGGACGACCACTGCCACGACGGCGACGACGACGACGATCGCCGCGGCAACGAGGAGTCGTTCCATGGCGCCGGAGGCTAACGGCGTCCGCCGCAAGCCGAGCGGCGTCTCAGCCGCCGCCCGATGGCAACGCCCACGAGCCCGATCGACCCTCGCGCCCGGGACCCCGGGACAACGACCGCTCGACGAACACGCGGCTCGACGACTCCACGATGAGTTCCCGGTCGAGCACTTCGGCGTCGACCAGGTCGATGGCGACCACGGCACCCGGCCCGATCGGGATGTCGGTCAAGGATGCCACGTCGGTCGGACCTGCCGGCCCGACCGACCGAATCGTGATCGTGGCGTCGACGTTGTCGACGTTGTAGACGACCAGCGCCTGCGGCGTCGGCTCCGACGGGCCGATCCCCAGATGCCAGCGCTGTGCGACGTAGCCGTCGGCGCGAGGCGGCGCACCCATGACCACCGAAGTGGCCACCGAGTCACCGGCCGGCCGAGTGAGGATTCGCTCGACCACCACGGACGGCTCGGCGAGCGTCGAGAACACGGTGGCGTGGCGCCCGTCGGGCAGGGACCCTGCCAGCGCCTCGTCGGACGGGTCGAAGACCACGACCTGGTTGGCCGGCACGTCGATCGGCGGCGTGTCACCGTAGGCCGCGTCGATCGGCAGACCGAGGAAGACCGCGTCGACCTGCACGTCGGTCTCGGTGGGGTTGTAGATCGCGAAGGTCTCGGTCACGCCGGCGCCCTGTTCGCCGTCGGCGAACCACCACTGGTCACGCAACGCAGGAGCGGCGAGCGTCACGCCGTAGCCGAGACGACCACCGCCGAGATAGTGCTGCGCCCGCCCCACCACGAGCCGACCCCGCTGGGCGACCACTTCGACCGCGATGACGGACTCGTCTCGCGCACCCAGCTCCGCGATCGGAATGGTGCGGACCGACTGCGGCGGAACCGTGAAGCCCTGGAATGCGGCCGGCGTCGATGCGCCCGCTGCCGTCGCGAACTGCAGATCGACACTCGCCGTGTCGTCGTACGGGTTGGTCAGGATCAACGTCTCCACGCTGCCGTCGACCGTGAAGCCGTCGGCGAAGTACCACTGGTCGGACGTGTTGTTCGCGCACGGGGACACCGAGTCGCCTGCGGGGTGCAGGGCGCGTTGTTCCACGAGCCCCGTTCCACCCTCGATCTCGACCACCACGCCGGCAAACGGGGCGGTGACGACCGAACCGACGTCGATGACCGTCTGCGACCACGGCTCGACGACGACCTGCTCCTCGGCGGCCCGGCCGGCGTCGGTGAGGATGCTGTAGGAACCGACGAGCTGCTCGCCGGCACGGTTCGAGATGACCACCTCACCGCCGACCCCGTCCTCACCGCTCACCGGCACGCCCGGACAGAACCAGCTCCCGGTGAGCGCCACGTCGTCGTTGACAGCCGGCATCCATGCGCCGGCCGGCGTCGCGAAATAGGCGACGGGAGCCGCAACGTCGTCGCGTCCGATCGCGACGATTCCGGCGACACCGGCGGCGACGACGACGAGAGCGGGAACGGCTCGGCGCATCATCGGTCGCTCGGTTCCGCAGCGGGAGTCGGCGTCGACTCGACGGGCACGACGAGCATCGGGTCGACCGGCTCGGCCGACAGGTCGATCAGCGTTTCGTCCGTGGTGACCAGACCGGATCGCCGTCCGGTCGGGACCTGCACCCTCGACACGACGACGAGAGCGACGATCCAGAACGCGACTTGGAGGAACACGAGGAGCAGGCGGCTGATCGGTGACTCGTATCGGAGCTCGCCCACTCCCCCGGTGGTCACGTCGAACGCCGTCGTCTCGCCGAATGCGCGACGTGCGGGAACCGACGTCCCGTCCACGTCGAGCGACCAGTGGTCGTCGAACGGCACGGCGACGTGCACGGTGCCCGCCTCGATCGACTCGACGGCCGTACCGAACTGGTCGACGCCGACGAACACCGGTGTCGCCTCACCCAGATCCGCCCGTACGAGCACCTCGGGTCCCGCCGATTGGCTGGCCTGCGCCGCCGAACCCGTCAACAGGGCGGTCGTCGGGAGCCATGATCTGTTCTCGAAGACCTCGAGCGTCGGCAGCCGTGGCGTTCGGGCGACCAGATCGAGCTGATCCTCCATCGACGACACCAGGCCCACCGGTGTCGGCACCGGTTCGTCGACGGTCGACACGACACCGTCGAACTCCGGAATGACGACGTAGCGGATGCCCAGCGGTGCGAGAAGGCGACCGGCGCGCAAGGTCGACGCGGCCGAGACCTCGTCGAGAGCTGTCGTGATCAGATCGGCTGCTCCGTTCGGTGGAGGCATCCACCGATCGCGCGCATCGAGCGCGCCATCGTCGATGATCGCCCACGACACACCGTCGCGGTACTCGGTCGACGGCACCGGAAGCAGCCGGGCGTCGCCGATCAGCAGCACGTTGTAGTCCCCGGTCGCATCGGCGTCGGGCAGGGACGCATCGATGAGCTTGGCGAGCGGGGTGGACGGCGTCTGGAACGAGCCGTCGGCGAGCGCCATCACTCCGGGAACGAGGCCGATCACGACCGCCACGCTGGCGAGGATGCCGAGCGGTTGGCGCCAACCGAACGATCCACCGCGCACGTCGAGATCGAACGCCGCGAGGGCAGCGGCCGCCGCGATGGCTGTACCGAGTGCCACGGGGACGAGGAACACGCCGGCCTGCGGAGGAGCGATCGAGAGCGAACCGCGGTCACCGAGGACCGCCAGCGCGCCGAACACCACCACGAGCAGCGCCCCTCGTACCGCCCAGGTGAGACGCCACGCTCGAGCGAGCAACAGGGCGGCGAACACCGGGATGTACAGCGCCAGCGACAACGCCGCGAAATCGGTCACGCCGATCTCGAACGATGCCACCGAGAGCAACCCCAGGCCGGCTTCCCCGATCGGTGCGGCCCCGACCATGCCCTCCCACGACCACGAGGCGATCCAGGGCAGGTTCAACAACGCGGCCACGACCGTTGCGGCACTACCGGTGACGAAGAACCACATCGCCGTGACCCACGAGCCGCGGGCCAGGAGGGTGCCGAGGGCCAACACGACCGCAACGAGGAACACCAGGGGCAACGCGATCGGGGCGAATGCCGCGGCCAGGGCGACTGCGATACCGACCAGGACCGTACGACGCACACGTTCCGAGGCGCTCAGATCGACGAGACCATCGACGACGTCGTACTCGGCGAGCTGCGGATCGGCGGTCGAGATGCCCGCCGCCCGACGGAGAAGATGGACGGCCCACGGCACGATGGCGTACACGACGAGCACCGTGAGGCGACCGGAGGACATCGCACCGCTGACCAGCGGGGTGGCGGCGTAGACCAGGAGCGCTCCCACCTGCGCCCGGGTCGACGGGAACACCGTGGCGAGTTTCCAGACGCCGGCGACACCGACGATGATCAGGCCCAGCACGAACAACGTCTGCAACATCCCCATCCGGAACAACGTGACGACCGAGAGGCCCGAGAGGGTCGCCCAGCCGGTCGGGTTCGGCGAGGTCGCGCCGGCCCCGTTCGGGTTCCACCCCGACATGAAGGTGTCGAGCAGGACCCGCGGGCTGTTCGGGAACGTCAGGAATTCGCCAACGGGAGGGATCCCACCGTCGAAGAACGATCGAGCGCCGATGATCACACCGGCGATGACGGCGATCCAGGCGAACACCGGCGCAGTCGTACTCGGACGCCAACGTCTGATCTCGGTGTCGGAGCCGACGTACGTGGTGGTCTCGCGGCTGCGCAGATACGAGTTGAGCCGAGCGCTCCCGCGTTCCTGGAGGCTGTACACCTCGCGTTCGGGTACCTGCCGGCACGGCTTCACCTCCCGTCGTCGGGCCAGCAGCGCCGGCGTGCGCGGTACCAGACCGATCAAGGCCCCGAGCGACTTCCACGCCTGGCCGAAGCGACCGGTGAACAGCCCGACCACGAGTTCGGTCAGTGTGAGCAACACCATCTCGAGTGATCGGCCCGGCAGACGCGACCCACCCGTGAGCGTCGCCACCGACCGCATCCGGTGCCGGGCACGGAGTCGGCCGTGGGGAAGGTCGGGACGGCGCTCACGCAGCTCGCCACGATGACGGACCAGCGCGGACGGGGCGACCACGACGCGGGCACCGCTGTGGTGCAGACGCCAACACAACTCGACGTCCTCGCCGTGGAAGTCGATCGCCGGATCGAATCCCCCGAGGGTTCGGAAGAGATCGGCGCGGATCAAGAAGTACGCCGACGGCAGGACGAAGACGTCGCGGACGCCGTCGTGCTGTTCCTGGTCGAGCTCACCGGGCTCGACGACCGGATCGATCTCGCCGAAGCGGTCGAGACCGAGCCCGACCGACTGCAGGATGCGCGGTTCGTCCCAGTCGACGAGCTTCGGTCCGACCGCGCCGGCGTTCGAGCGGTACAGCTCTTCGACCAGCAGGCGCAGCGCGTCGGGCTCGGGGGCGACGTCGTCGTGACAGATCAGGAACAGCCCGTTGTCGCCCTCGACGAGGTTCAGCACCTCGTTCGCCGCCGGCCCGAAGCCGACGTTGCTGCCGAGGGAACGCACGAACGCCGACGGCAGTACCCGCTTGATCCGGGCGTCGACCTCGTCGGCGCCACCCTCGGTCGAACCATCGGCGACGAGGAAGAGCATCCTCAGGTTCGGGTAGTCCTGTGCGCCGAGCGCCTCGAGCGTCTCCTCGAACCAGGGACCCGGGTCGTGGACGACGACGACCGCGACGACGGGCGGTGCTTGTTGGATCTCCGGTTCCACGATGGGGCGAGGCTAGCGACGTGGCTCGCTAACCTACCGTCATGGCCAGTTGGACCAGGCTCGACCCCACCTGCGTCGACCTCACGAATTTCGATCTCTCGCAGATCGATCAGGTCGCCGGCGCCGTCTCCCAGCGCGCCGTGGATCTCGCCAAGGACGCTGCGTACGTCACCGTCGGTCTCGGGTTGCTCAGCTATCAGCGCATCCAGGTCCGCCGGCGCGAGCTCGAGCGCAGCCTTCGTCGCTAAGATCGCCGACCCGTGTCCTCGACCACCCCCAATGCGCAGACGCGCACACCGCTGCCCGAGGGCACGATCCCCGTCGGGATCTCGCTGCTGATCGCCGGCGTCGCGACCTACGCGTTCTTCAAGGTCGGCACCGTCGCCGTCGGCGGGGCGGAGGAGTTCGCTCCGATCGCGGCGATGTGGTTCGCCGTCTTCGCGTTGGCTCCGGGCTTCTTCCTGCCGCTCGAGCAGGAGCTGGGCCGTGCGCTCTCGCATCGCCGAGCGGTCGGCGACGGGGGCCAGCCCGTCGTGCAGAAGGTGGTGCGCCTCGGCGCCATCCTCGTCGCGCTCGTCACGGTGGTCATCGTCCTGCTCAGCCCGATCATCGCTTCGTCGTACTTCGACGGTGACTGGTTCATGGTCATCGCGTTGATCGCGGCATTCGCGGCGTATGCACCTGCGCACATGACCCGGGGCATCTCGTCGGGCACCGGTCGATTCCACGACTACGCCGTCGTGCTCGGTGCCGATGGCATCGTTCGAATCATCCTGTGCGTCGCGCTGGCCGTGGTCGGCGTGACGGCCGCAGGCGCCTACGGCATGGCGGTTGCAGTTTCGCCGCTGTTCGCCGTGGCCTACGTCGCTCGCCGAGGAGCGTTGCGGACGGACCCGGGGCCTCCCGCCGAGTGGAGCGAGGTGACCCCGAACCTGGGCTGGCTGCTGGTCGGCTCGGTGTGTGCGGCAACGCTGCTCAATGCCGGTCCGATCACCGCGAGCCTGCTCGCCTCCCCCAGCGAGGAAGCGCTGGTCACCGCGTTCTCCTACGGCGTGCTGTTGTCGAGGATTCCGTTGTTCCTGTTCCAGGCAGTGCAGGCCGCCCTGCTGCCGCGGTTGAGCCGCCAGGCGGCGCAGGGGGCGTTCGCCGAGTTCCGTTCCGGGCTGAAGCGATTGATGCTCCTCGTCCTCGCCGTCGGTGTCGTGGGCACCGTCGGGGCGTTCCTCCTCGGGCCGTGGGCACTCAACCTGGTGTACGACGCCGATCTCACCGGCCGCACCCTTGCCATGCTGACGCTGAGCAGTGCGGTGTACATGCTGGCCCTGGCGACGGCGCAGGCCGTGATTGCGCTGCAGGGACACTCGCTCGTCGCCATCGGGTGGGCCATCGGCCTGGCATCGTTCGTGCTCGCCACCTGGTTGTCCAGTGACGAGGTGTTCCGACGTATCGAGATCGGCCTGGTCGTCTCATCCGTCGTGGCGTTGGCGGTGTTCGCGCTGGCGTTGCACCACCGACTCAAGGTGGGTGCAACACCCACGAAGGCGTCGATCATGGAAGCCATGACCGACATGCCGTTCGAGACCTGAATCGTCGAGATCTGGGACGACGGCTCAGCCGGGGAGTTGGATGCCGGCTTTGTTGGCTTCGAGTCGGAGGTCGTGGGCGACCATCATCTTGACGAGGGCGGGGAAGTCGACTTCGGGTTCCCAGCCGAGTTTCGTGCGTGCCTTGGTGGCGTCACCGATCAACAGGTCGACCTCGGCGGGGCGCAGGAACTTGGGGTCCTGGCGCACGTAGTCGGCCCAGTTGTCGATGCCGACCTCGGCGAACGCCCGTTGCACGAGTTCCTCGATCGAATGGGTCTCACCCGTGGCCAACACGTAGTCATCAGGCTGTGTCCTGCTGCAGCATCAACCACATGCCCTTCACGTAGTCACCCGCGAACCCCCAGTCACGCTTCGAGTCCAGGTTCCCGAGCACGACTTCGTCCTGCAAACCGAGTTTGATGCGGGCGACCGCGTTGGTCACCTTGCGGGTCACGAACTCGATCCCCCGCCTCGGGCCCTCGTGGTTGAACAGGATCCCCGAGGAGGCGTGCATCCCGTAGGACTCGCGATAGTTCACCACGATGTCATGGCCGAACACCTTCGCACACCCGTACGGGCTGAACGCGGATGGAACGGCGTCAACTCGGTCTGCGGGGTCTCGCGCACCTCACCGAACATCTCCGAGCTCGACGCCTGATAGAAACGGATCGGATTGTTGATCGCGCCGCCCACCATGCGGACCGCTTCCAACATGCGCAACACACCCAGACCGGTGATGTTCGCCGTCAACTCCGCCTGGCTGAAACTCAACGCGACGAAGCTGATCGCCCCCAGGTTGTACACCTCGTCGGGCTGCGCCATCTGCAACGCCGCCACCAACGACGGCAGATCCGCCAGATCCCCCGGCACCAACTCCACGAACGGCAACTCGGCCTGCAACGCCTCCACCCGCGGATTGTTCTGGCCCTTCACCATCCCGAACACGTGATAACCCTGCGAATGCAGGAACTCCGCCAAATGCTGACCATCCTGGCCAGTGATACCGGTAACGAACGCTGTGGGCATAAGGCGACGAGTCTACGGCTCGTACACACCGAAGCGCAGGTACGATGCCCGTCCGCATGACGGTGTACACGTGCCCCTGACCGTGGCGATCGACGCCGGACCACTCCACGGGCCGCGGACCGGCATCGGCAACGCCGTGGCCTGGACCATCGACGCGTTGCGTGACGACACCGATCTCGAACTCCGACCGTACGTCACGAGCATGCGGGCGCGTGTCCGATCGCCGCAACGGCGCCTGCCCATCCCGGCGGCGGTGGCACTCAGGATCTGGGCGCATCGTTCACCACCGCTCGACCGCTTGCTGGGACATCCCGATGTGGTGCACGGCACGAACTACGTGGTCCCTCCTGCTCGGTGCGCACGCCTGGTCACCGTGTACGACTGCTGGTTCCTCGACCATCCTGGCGATGCGCTCCCCGACGTCCGACGAGCCGCTGCCGTCCTGCGCCGGGCCGTCGCCGACGGCGCCCACGTGGTCACCAGCTCCGATGCGACGAGCCGTCGCGTCCGAGAACTCCTCGGAACCGACCGTGTCCGCACGATCCTCCTCGGGCCGCCACGGGTCGACCCGGCGACGACCGAGCCGGAGGCACCCAGCGGACTGCCGGATCTCACGAGTGCGCCGTTCATCCTCGCGGTCGGCACGTTGGAACGACGCAAGAACATGCCGACGCTCGTCGCCGCGTTCGGACGCCTTGCTCGCGAACACCCGAACGTCAAGCTGGTGATGGCGGGCGCCGTCGGCAACGACGCCGACGCCGTCAATCGCAGCATCGCCCGGCTCGAACCGGCCATCGCCGAACGAGTCATCCGCACCGGCCCCGTCGACGACCACACGAAACGCTGGCTCCTGCAACATGCTCGGGCCCTGGCCTACCCCTCCCTCGACGAGGGCTTCGGTTTTCCCATCCTCGAAGCACAACTGCTCGGCACCCCCGTGGTCGCCAGCACCGCCGGTTCGATCCCGCAGATCGCCGGCGCGGCGGCACTCCTGAGCCCGGCACACGACCCCGAGGCGCTCGCTGCCAATCTGTACTGGATCGTGTCGAACGACGAGATGTACGCCAAGCTCGTCCGTCGTGGGCACGCCAACGTCGCCAGGTTCTCCTGGAGCGACACCGCCCGGCAGCTCCAGTCGACCTACCACGAACTCGCCGGCGGGCTCCAGGTGACCGCGTGAACCACGACGGCGAACCGACCCGGATCGCCGTGGTGTCCGGCGGTGTCGGCGCGGCCAGATTCCTCACCGGGCTGATCGACGCCGTTCGAGACCTCGACGACGTTCCCGGCGCCGAGGCCATCACGGCCGTCGTGAACACCGGCGACGACTGCACGTTGCACGGTCTGTCGATCTCGCCGGATCTCGACACCGTCACGTACACGCTGGCCGGAGCCATCGACCCCGGGCGCGGCTGGGGGCTCGTCGACGAGTCGTGGCGGGCGATGGAATCCCTCGAACGCTACGAACCCGTGCGACCGCCAGGGTCGTCGGCGGCACCCCGCTGGTTCAATCTCGGCGATCGTGACCTCGCCACCCACTTCTATCGCACGGCGCGCCTCGCCGAGGGTGCGTCGTTGACCGAGGTCACCGACGAGATCCGCCGCGCCTGGCAGGTTCGCGTTCGCATCGTTCCGATGTCGGACGACCGGCTGAGCACGATCGTGACCGTCATCGACGAGCAGGGGCATCCCGTCGAGGTGTCGTTCCAGGACTACTTCGTCCGACTGCGCCATTCGGTACCCGTCACGTCCGTGCGCTTCGACGGCGCCGCCGAGCTCGCCGTCGAGGCCCGATCGGCGCTCGAATCGGCCCACACGATCGTGATCGCACCGTCGAATCCCATCGTCTCGATCGGGCCGATCAGAACGCTGCGCGGGGTCGATGAACTCCTCGGCGAGCGCCGCGAACACACCGTCGCCGTGTCGCCGATCATCGGAGGGGCAGCCCTGAAGGGGCCCGCCGATCGGATGCTCACCGAGCTCGGTCACGAGGCATCCGTCGTCGGTGTGGCCCGCCTCTACGCGCCGATCGCCTCGGTCCTGGTGATCGATCCCCTCGATGCCGACCTCGCCGACGACGTGGAGGCAACGGGCATGCGCTGCGTCATCACCCCCTCGGTGATGTCGACTCCCGACCGGGCCCGCGAACTCGCGACCGTGACGATCCGGTCGCTTCAGCCTCGCTGAGTCACCGTCGCAGCCGACTCACCCGTCGCAGCCGAGTCACCCCTCGACGAGTCGGGCGAGGCCGTCGTCGAGGTCGGTCCACGGCGACCATGCCAGGTGGATTCGGGCTCGCACGGGCGAGATCGCGAAACGTCCGAGTTCGTCCGGGCGGCCGGGGCCGTGCACCACTTGGAGATCGGACGCTCCGGGCACCAGACGGGCGATGCGATCCCAGAGATCGACGACCGAGGTCTGCACACCCGTGCCGACGTTCACCAGCAGGCCGCCGCCGCGCTCGCCGGCGCGGGCGAGCGCATCCACCGCGTCGTCGACGTACAACAGGTCGCGGGTCTGGCGGCCGTCGCCGTGGATGACCGGTGCAGTTGCGCTGGTCGCCGCATGGACGAAGGCGCCGACGACACCACCGTCGGCGCGCTCACGCGGGCCGTAGACGGTCGCCATCGCGAGGGCGGTGAACTCGACGGCGTGAAGATCACGGAACGACACCAGCAGGTCGACCAGCGCTCGCGCCACCACCCCACGCACCCCGCGCGGCACGAGTTGACCGATCTCGACATCCTTGAGCGGCAGCGCCCTCGAGGTGGGGTGACCGTGGAGCACCGTCGCCGGTACCGCGACGACGACCTTGCCGACACCATGGCGCCGAGCAGCCTCGAGGACCGCCAGCATCACCTGGAACGCCCGGGCGTGGGCGGCCGGCGGCTGATCGGACCGGGGAAGCGGGGTGAGCACGTGGATGACGTCGGGCCGGCGCATCCCGATCAGCGAGTCCGCTTCCGTCGAGATCGCATCGAGGTGATGGATCTTGAGGCCGCTGCCCGCGGCCCGGGCGTCGGCCAGGTTCGCCAGCGAACCCGAGGACAGGTCGTCGATGACGTCGACCGTGTGATCTTCCGACAGCAGCCGGTCGACGAGATGGGAACCGATGAATCCGGCCCCACCGATCACGACGACGTTCATGACGGTTCCGGTATCGACACCCCGACCAGCGCGGCGCCGTCGAGCACCACACCATCAGCACCGACCATGCAATCGGTGATCCGGCTGTCCGTTCCGACCGATCCCATCACGAGTGAGCGATCGACACTGGCACCGCGTCCGATCACGGCGTGCGGCAGCAGCACCGAATCGACGACGGTCGCGCCGGCCGACACGACGACGTGGTCACCGATCATGCTGTTGCGGATCATGGCGTCGGCCGCGACGCTGGCTGTCGGCGAGACGGCCTCGCAGCGGTCGAACCGCCGCACACCGTCGAGCAGGTCGAGGTTCGCGGCTCGGTACAGCTCGGGACGGCCGGCATCGATCCAGTAGTCGTCGGTGGAGAACCCGAAGAGGGTCCCGTCGGCGACCAGGCGCTGGAAGGTGTCACGCTCGACCGACACTCTGGTGGACGGCGCGATCCGGTCGAGCACGCTCGGCTCGAACACGTACGTCCCCGCGTTGATCAGGTTGCTCGGTTCGGTCCCGGGTGCCGGCTTCTCGACGAAGGCCCTGATGCGTCCGTCGTCGCCGAGGTCGACGACACCGAATGCCGATGGATCGTCGACCCCGATGAGATGCAGCGTGGCCTCGGCGCCGAATCGGCGGTGGGCGGCGACCAGGGCTCCGACGTCGAGATCGGTCATCACGTCACCGTTGGCGACGACGAAGGTGTCGTCGATACCGGCGGCCTCGGCCGCGAACAGGATCGCTCCGGCGGTGTCGAGCGGCTCGGGCTCCACCGCATACGTCAACGCCACGTCACCGCAGCGGCCGTCCGGGAACGCCTCCATGAACGGCTCCGGCCGGAACCCCAGCGCCAGCACGACCTCGCTGACGCCACCACGCGCCAGACGGTCGACGAGTCGGGCGATCATCGGCCGGTGGCCGATGGGCAGCATCGGCTTGGGCACGCTGTTCGTCAGCGGACGCAGTCGTGTGCCGAATCCGCCGACGAGGACGACGGCGCGCATCAGCCCGTCGTGGTGGCCGGTGTTGATTCCGGCGTCGCCGGCGTGGATTCCGGCGTGGTGTCACCGGGGACCGACGACGCCGGTGACAGTTCGGTCGGGGCCAGCTGCCCGGTGTCGACCTCGCCGAGCGACGGCAGGTCGGGCGCCCACGGCGGCATGCTCACGTCGGTGTTGTCGGGGACGAACGCGATGGCAACGACCATCTGATCCTTGTCGAGACGGATGTTGTCGAAGTCGGCGATGTACGTGGTGCCGTCATCGGTGTCGGTGAAGTTGTCCCACACGACGACCTTGAGTTCGGCGTTCTCGTCGTTCCCGTCGATGGTGCAGGTGGTCTCGCCCTCCTCGAACACGCCGGTCTCCTGCTGGTAAGGCAGCCCCGCACGTTGGTTCTCGGGGAAGGTCAGCTTGTCGTTGGTGAGTTCGACGCCGTACGTGTCGAGGAAGACACCCAGTTTGGCCCGGGTACCGACGGCCGCCGACGTGAACGGGTGCCAGTGGATCAGACCGTCGTCGTGGCTGTGGATGCCCGTGCGCTGGTACTCCTCGAAGTCGCTCGTGCCCGGCGTCTCGGCATCCCCCTCGAGCTTGAACCAGGTGTCGCACAGGTAGAAGCCGTACGCGTGGTGCCAGTGGTCGGACAGCTGCGGCGCCGCGGCATCGGCCTCGGGTCGACTCTGGCGGGCGTACACCACGAGCGCGAGTCCGAGCACCACCACGATCGCCACGACCATCGGGAACAGCGTTCCGCCCTGGAAGCGCACTTTCTTGCCCTGGCCGGACTTGGCCAGCTTGGCAGCTTTCTTGGTGGAAGACGAGGAGGGGGCCACGAGGACGAGAGGTTATCGGCGCCCGGGCCCCTTGGGGGGCCGGGGCCCGTCGCCGGCCAACGTTCGCACCAGCGTGTCGTAGGCGGCGCCGACCGCCGCGGGGCTCGCCTCGCGAACGACCCACTGCCGACCGAGCGCGCCCAGCCGACGAGCCACCTCGGGATGTTCGACGAGGTCACGTACCGCGGCGGTGAACGCCTCGGGATCGTCGGGGGCCACCGAGACCCCTCCACCGGAGGCCTCGAGGATGGTCGGTACGGCCGTGCCCGGATCGATCGCCGCGACGACGGGGCGTCCGGCTGCCATGATCGAATAGGTCTTCGACGGAACGCTCACGCGACCGAGCCCGGCGCGCAGCGGCACCACGTGCACATCGCCGGTCGCCAGCAGCTCTGCGAGGCGTGACGGCTCGACGTAGCCGGCGAAGTGCAGGTTCGCCAGATCACGGGCGGATTCCTCGAGCGACGCCCGAGCCGCCCCGTCGCCGTTGACGAGGAACGTCGTGTCGGGCAGTGCTCTCGCGGCCGCCACGACGAGGTCGAGCGACTGCGAGAACCCCACGTTGCCCGCGTACAGCACGACCTGGCCGTCGCCGAGGCCGAGCTCACGGCGGTAGTCGGTCAGGCGGTCCTGCGGCACGATGGCATCGGTGTCGACGAAGTTCGGGATCACGTGGACCCGATCGGCGACACCCACCGGGACCTTGGCGACGACGTTGTCGCGAAGATCGTCGGAGAGCACGGTGACCGCGTCGGCGACGCGGTAGCTCACCCGTTCGAGCCACGACGCCGCGGCAATGATCCAGCGGTTCGAGATCGCCCCGGTCTCCACCGCCGCGTCGGGGAAGACGTCCTGGATGTTGAAGATCATCGGAGCACGTCGGATCCGACTTGCGGCCCATCCCGTGAGGCCCAGCGTGAGCGGTGGCGACATCGCGATCACGGCCTCGGCACGACGCCCCCAACCGCCGACACGGACGCACTGGACACCGGCAAGGGCCGAGTATCCGACGAATCCGATCGCCCGACGCAGCAGATTCGACTTGTCGTCACCGGGGAACGGGTGAACGCGTGTGATCGACCCCCACGGGGTGATCTCCCGGCGCACCCATCGACCGCTCCATCCGGGCTCGATCCGGTGATGGCGGTACCAGGGCAACGACGTGACCACGTGGATCGTGTGGCCGCGCTCGACGAGTTCGGCGACGATCCGGGTCATCACCGTGCCCGTCGGCGCGGTGTCCGGTTCGAAGTGCGGACACAACACGATCATCGGTCGCCACGCGTCCGTGCTCATCGGCCGGCCCTCCTCATCGGGCCCTCCTCATCGGTCGGCCTCGAGCGCGGTTCGATAGGCGGCCGCCAGGCCCGCGCCCGAGCGTTCGGCGGTGAACGAAGCGGCCCGGAGCCGACCGGCCGCGCGGAGTTCGGCGCTGCGTCGAGTGAGCACGTCGAGCGCGTCTGCCCACGCCTCGGCGTCACGCGCCAGGACGATGCCGGCGTCGCCCACGACCTCGGCGAGTGCCGGCTGGTCGGAACAGATCACCGGCGTGCCGAGCGCCATCGCCTCGACCACCGGTGCACCGAATCCCTCGTACTCGCTCGGGAAGACGAGCGCGTCGGCGAGCGCGATGAGACCGTCGCGATGCGCGTCCGGCACACGACCGGGCCGCACGACCCGACGATCGAGACCGAGACGTTCGATCGTCGCGGTGACCTCGCCGTCGACCGAGCCCGGCCCACCGAGCAACACCAGCCTCAGATCGGGATCGTCCCAGTGTCGGGCCATCACCTCGAGCAGGAACACGTGTCCCTTGTGCGGATGGGTGATCGCAGGGAAGACGAGCACCCGGCCCGCTCCGAGCCCGTAGTCACGGCGCAACTCGAATGGCGACGGCGCATCGGCACCGAGTGCGGGTTCGACACCGTGGGGCACGACCACGACCCGCTCCGGTGCGGTGCCGTACGCGTCGATGACCGTGCGTCGCACGTAGTCGGTCGGTACCGCAACCACCGTCGCCCGCTCGACCGAGCGGGGAATCGCCCATGACAGGTAGCGCAGCTTCGCGGCGCTCAGGTACTCGGGGTGCGTGAGGTACTGGAGATCGTGGATGGTGAGCACGATCGGTCGATGTCCGCCGGCGGGTGCCGTTCCCCCACCGTGGTGGACGAGTTCGGCGCTGCCGGTGCGGCGACGCAGCCACGTGTGTTCGGCCAGGATGCGCCTCGGTCGATGATCGCCCGAGATGCGGGCGGCGACCATCGGGTACAGCCCAGCGAGTTCGGGGTGGGCGTCGACGAACGCCGGGAGGCAGTACAGCGTCGGGGCGAACTCGGCGCGCTGCAGGCCCAGACCGACCAGCTGTCGCACGAGGTACTGCTCGGACCCACCGACCTCGCCCGGAACGCACCACAGCAGGTTGACGGCCACGTCGATCGGCGAGCGCCCACGGTCGGGCCGGCAACCGGGCTCGGGGGTCACGTCGGATTCGGTCATGTGACGACTTCACGGTAGACGGCGAGGGTTCGGTCGGCCGCGATCGACCACGACAGTTCGGCTGCGCGGCGTCGTCCGCCCGGGGCGAGTTCGGTTCGACGATCGATCGCCTCGACGATGCCGGCGGCGATGCTGTCGACGTCGAAGGGGTCGACGAGGACGGCCGCTCCTCCTGCCACCTCTTCGGTCGACGTGTCACGGCTCGTCACGACGGCGGTCCCCTGCGACAACGCTTCGGCGACCGGCAAGCCGAAACCCTCGCGTTCGCTCGGATAGGCGAACACGGTGGCGGCGGCATACAGCGGCGCGAGATCCGCCTGTGGGACGAAACCGATGAAGAGGGCGTCGTCGAGATGCTCGAGGCCGGCGTCACCCCACCCGTCGGCGCCGGCGACCACGAGTGGAAGTGTCACCTCGGGGCGTCCGATCGCGGCCGCCAGACGTCGGAGGTTCTTGCGGGGCTCCAACGTGCCGACGAACAGGACGAACTCCGCGGGGAGGCGGTAGCGCCGGCGGACACGTTCGACGTCGGCTTCGGAGACGGCGACGAGGTCGACACCGAGCGGCACGTGGCGCAGCCTCGCCGCATCGAGCCCGAACGCCTCGCAATCGCGCATGGTGGCACGGCTCGAACACAGCACGCGATCGGCTCGGCGACCGATGACGTCGAGCGATCGACGCATCGCGCGAGCGCCGTGGCGCGAGAACTGGTCGGGATCATGGACGAAGGCGAGATCGTGGACGGTGACGACGAGCGGCGCCGACGTCGCGCAGGGCACGAGGCCCGTGGCGTGGGCCACGTCGATCTCGCCGACGACCGATTCGACCTTCGGCCAGTTGAGCCGGTTCCACGTCTCGTACAGGGCAGGACGGGCGAGCGGCAGCATCGCGACGCTGCCCACCGGTCGGAACTCGGGAACCGGGACGTCGGGATGGCGACCCGAGACCAGCAGCAGCTCGACCTCGTCGGGACGCTCGTTCAGCTCGCGGGCGATCCGCAGCGCCGCGATGGCGGTGCCTCCCGGCGACGGATGCCAGCACTGCTCGACCGTGTACGCGACGCGCAGCGGTGCCCTCCCGGTGGACGCGTCGATCTCCGCCATCCGTCCATGATGCCGCCTTCGAGCCCGCGCCGGGCGCTCTCGTCACACCGTGCCGGGCCCAACGTGACGATTCAGTCGACGACGCCCGCGGCGAGCGCCGGCGCTCGATAGGCGACGGCGAGCGTCTCCACCGTCTCATGGGCGTTGAGGCCACTCGGATTCGGCACGACGAAGAGTCGGGCGCCCTCGAACAACTCGGGCTGCTCCCCCATCCGGGCCTTCGGCACGCCGAACGCCGCCCGGTAGGCCGTGATGCCCGCGACGGCAACGACGATCGGCCGGTGTCGGTCGACGAACCGGCGCAACGACTCGCCACCCTCGCGCAGTTCCTGGGCGGTCAGTTCCGATGCCCTGGCCGTGGCCCGGTGCACCACATTGGTGATGCCGATGCCGCGTTCCAGCAGGTGACGACGGTCGTCGTCGGTCATGCCGGCCCCCCGGTCGATCGGCCGATCGACGATCCCGGCCGCGAAGAGCGCCGGGTAGAAGCGGTTGCCCGGGTGCGCGAAGTGGGTCTGCGTCGCCGCGGTCCACAGCCCCGGATTGATCCCCACGAACAGCAGTCGCACGTCGGGCCCGACGAGGTCCGGCACCGTCGCACCGGCGTACGACTCGAGTTCGGCGCGGCTGAAACCCATTCCCTGATCCTGGCACGCCGCCGAAATCTCGTTGCAGTGACGGTGATCACCTGAGAACACTTGCACGATGGCGAACGACCACTGGCCGCTGTTCGATCTCGAGGTACGCACGCCGCGCCTGACGCTGCGTTACCTCGACGACGAGCTGGCGGCCGAGCTCGTGGCCGTCGCCGCCAACGGCATCCACGACCCGACGACCATGCCCTTCTCGATCCCGTGGACCGATCTGCCGTCGCCGCAGATGGAACAGGAGGCAATGCGGTTCTACTGGACGAGTCGCGCCGGCACACGCCCGGAATCGTGGCGCCTGCTGTTCGCCGTCGTGGTCGACGGCGAGGTCATCGGTGCCTGCGACCTCTTCGCTTCCGACTTCCCGACGCTCCGGCAGTTCGAGACGGGTTCGTGGCTCGGGCGCGAGTTCCAGGGTCGCGGGCTCGGCAAGGAGATGCGGCTGGCCGCGCTCACGCTCGGGTTCGACGGTCTCGGCGCCGAGATCGCCACCACCGGGCTGTGGCACGACAACGCGGCATCGCTGGGGGTGACGCGATCATTGGGCTACGAGGAGGCCGGCCGCCGACGGGCACGTCGGCGCGACGCCCCCGACGAGTTGATCGGCTTCCGGATGTTCCGCCCACACTGGGACACGCTGCGCCGCGACGACATCACGCTGCACGGCGTGGACGCAGCGCGGGACTTCCTCGGCGCGTGATGGTCAGGTGAGTTTCGCGACGAGGTCGGCGAGGGGTTCGCGGAAGTCGCGGAGCATGGGGAGGCCGGCGGCGCGCCACACGGCGTTGTCGAGCACGCTGTTGGCCGGCCGAGGTGCCGGGCGGGGCGGATCGAGGTCTGACGTCGCGATCGGAACGCACACGATCGGGATCGTGCCCGGCGGCCGACAGGATCTCGCGGACGAACTCGTACCAGCTCACCGCGCCCTGGTTGGTCAGGTGGTGGATCCCGACGCGTCGCTCGGCTGCCAGCCGTCGCAGGGCGGGCGCAAGATCGGCGGTGAACGTGGGGTGGCCCCGCTGGTCGTCGACGAACGCCAAGGCCTGGTCGGGGTTCGAAGCGAGCCGCAGCACGAGCTTGACCATGTTGTTTCCGTGCTCGCCGCAGACCCACGAGGTCCGGGCGATCGCAGCAGCAGGCCCGGCCGCGTGCTCCCCGGCCAGCTTCGAGCGTCCGTACACCGACTGCGGGTTCGTCGCATCGTCCTCGCGGTACGGCCGGTCGAGCGTGCCGTCGAACACGTAGTCGGTGCTGACGTGGACGAGATGGGCGCCGGCCAGCTCGCAGGCGGCAGCCAGGTGTCCGACGGCATCGGCGTTCACGGCGAAGGCCAGCGCTCCGTTGGTCTCGCAGGCGTCGACGGCCGTGTACGCGGCGGCGTTGATCACCGCATCCGGGCGCACGGCGTCGAGGAGTTCGCGAACAGCGACCGGATCGGTGATGTCGAGTGCCGCCTTGTCGACGGCGACCACCTCGTCGCCGACCGACTCGGCGTGACGTACCACGTCGACGCCGAGTTGACCTGCGGCGCCCGTGACGAGCAGCTTCATCCGTGCGCTCTCGGCCTCGTTCGGATTCGGCCTCAGAGGCCGGCCTTGCGCTTCAACGGCTCCCACCAGTCGCGATTGTCGCGGTACCACTCGACGGTCGCGGCGAGCGAGTCGTCGAACGAACGCGAGAGCGACCAGCCGAGCGCGCTGATCTTGTCGATGTTGACCGAATAGCGTCGGTCGTGTCCGAGCCGGTCCTCGACGGGCCGGATGAACGACTCGTCGCGGCCGGTCAACTCCAACAGTCGATGGGTGAGGTCGACGTTGGTCACCTCGTTGCCCGCACCGATGTTGTAGATCTCGCCGGCAACGCCCTGCTCGAGTACGAGGTGGGCGGCGATGTTGTGGTCCTCGACGTGGATCCAGTCGCGAACGTTGAGCCCGTCGCCGTACAGCGGCACCTGCTTGCCGTCGAGCAGGTTGGTGGTGAACAGGGGGATGACCTTCTCGGGGAACTGGTACGGGCCGTAGTTGTTCGAGCACCGCGTCACGACGACGGGAAGACCGTAGGTGGAGAAGTACGAGAGCGCGATCAGGTCCGAGCCGGCCTTGGCCGCGGAATACGGTGAGCGCGGGGCCAGGACGTCGGTCTCGACCGACGATCCCTCCTCGACCGAGCCGTACACCTCGTCGGTGGAGATGTGCAGGAACTTGCCGACGCCCACGGTGTTCGCCACGTCGCACAGCACGTTGGTGCCCATGCAGTTGGTGCGCACGAACTTCGAGCCGTCCTCGATCGACCGGTCGACGTGGCTCTCCGCGGCGAAGTGGACCACGGCGTCGTGGCCGTCCATCGCCCGGGCGACGTCGTCGGTGTCACAGATGTCGGCATGGACGAACTCGGCTCGGGCGTCGTCGAGGACGTCGCGGATGCTCTCGAGGTTGCCGGCGTAGGTGAGCGCGTCGTAGATCGTGACCGAGTGGTCGGTCGTCGCCAGCACGTGACGCACGTAGTTCGACCCGATGAATCCGGCCGCGCCGGTGACGAAGAGTTTCATGGTCTGCTCTCTCAGGTGCGCATCGGCCAGTACGGCCGGCGGTTCGACGGGAGGTCCGCCCGCATGGGGTTGGTCTGGTCGCGTTCGGACAGGATCGGCTCGACCACACCCCAGTCGGCGCCGATGGCCGGATCGTCCCAGGCCACACCGAGTTCGTCGGCAGCGTTGTAGTAACCGTCGACGAGATAGGTGATGACCATGTCGGTCAGTGCCGCGAATCCGTGAGCGACACCCGGCGGGATGTACACACCGATGTGGTTCTCGCCCGACAGGTCGAGGCTGTGGGTGGCGCCGTCGGTCGGACCGCCCTCGCGGAGGTCGTGCAGGACGACGCGTGCCGTGCCGAACGGGATGTACCAGTAGTCGCTCTGGTGGAGGTGGTAGTGCAGCCCGACGAGCGCGCCCTGCTGGCGGTTCGCACGGTTGCTCTGGATCATCTCGCGGGCGCCGGGAATCCATTCACGACGGTAGGTCTCGATGAACAGACCACGCTGATCACCGTGGATGGTCGGTTCGACGACGTACACGCCGGCGATCTGCGACGACTCTGTGACGGTGGGCATCGATGTCTCCTACTCGACGTCGATCTGACAGTGGTCGCCCACCATCAAACGAATGGCGCGGGGCTTGCGTTTCGTGCGTGACACCACGGCATCACTGCCGATGAGGCTGTCCTCGAGTCGGGGGATGTCGATCACCTGGCTGCGCTCCATCACCACCGAGTGCTCGATCTCCGAGTGTCGGACCTCGCAGTCGGCACCGATCGCACTGAACGGGCCGATGAAGCTGTCGATGATCTTGGTGCCGGGGCCGATCGCCACCGGACCACGGATCGTGGAATTGACGATCTCGGCACCCGCCTCGATCACCACGCGGCCGTCGATGAACGAATCCGCATCGACGACTCCGTCGATGCGGGTGGCGATGGTCTCCAGGATGAGACGGTTCGCCTCCAGGAGCGGGGTCAGCTTGCCGGTGTCGATCCACCATCCGGTCAGGATCTCCATCCGGACTCGCCGACCGTGATCGATCAGCCACTGGATGGCGTCGGTGATCTCGAGTTCGCCGCGCTCGGACGGCTCGATGGCGGCCACCGCTTCGTGGATCTCACGATCGAACAGGTAGACCCCGACGAGTGCGAGGTTCGACGGCGGATCAGCGGGCTTCTCCACCAGATGGACGACGTTGCCGGCGTCGTCGAGCGACGCGATACCGAACCGGTGCGGATCCGACACCTCCTTGAGCAGGATCTGCGCCGACGGCGGATGCTCGCTCGTTCGCTCCACGTTGAACGCGTCGACGAACGCCTCGAGGTCCTGTTCGAGGAGATTGTCGCCCAGGTACATGACGAAGTCGTCGTCGCCCAGGAAGTCGCGTGCGATGAGGACGCAGTGCGCCAGACCCAGCGGCTCGTCCTGGGGGATGAACGTGATCGAAGCACCGAACTTCGAGCCGTCGCCGAGATCGGCCATCACCTCGTCGCGGGTGTCACCGACGATCACACCGAGTTCGGTGATACCGGCCGCGACCATCGAGCGGATGCCGTAGTGCAGGATCGGGGTGTTGGCCACCGGCACCAACTGCTTGGCTCGCGTGTGGGTGATCGGCCGCAGCCGCGTGCCGGCACCGCCGGCGAGGATGAGCGCCTTCATGACGGCCAGGAGTGTAGGGCGTCGGTGAGGTCAATCCGTGGTCACGGGTGCGATCGGCGGTGGCGGCCCGACGCCACGGAAGTAGTCGAGGATGGGCTGGGCGGCTGTCGTCGAGCAGCAGCACGGCGTTGCCGTCCTTGGTCACCGACACCACGGGGAGTTGATACTTGTTCAGCCCGGCCGAGAACGCCTTGCGGAGTGTTCCGGCGGCGGCCACCGGGTCGAGACCCGGATCCATCCGGACCGCCGCGGTACCGGCCTCGATGAGTTCCGACGCGAGGAACGGGTCGGACTGGAGCTGCTGGATCGTGGACTCCGCCGTCTGCTCGAGGAAGCTCTGCTGACGCTCGATCCGCCCGAGGTCGGATCGCGGATCGGTCTGCCAGGCGCCGTCGCGGAACTCCTCGTAGTAGCGGCTGCGGGCGTACTGGAGCGACTGGACCCCGTCGAGGATGTGACAGCCGGGTTGCTGGTCGAGGCCGGTGTTCTTGTCGCGGGTGGCGAACCAGAAGCAGACCTCCGTGCCCCCGATCGCGTCGACGATGTCCTTGAACCCGTTGAAGTCGATGTCGACGACGTGGTTGATCGGGATGCCGAGTTCCTGGGTGATCGTTGCCGCGAGCACATCGGTGCCATCGCTGTAGGCGGAATTGATCCTGTTCGCACCGTCGCGGCCGGCGATGTTCACCCACAGGTCACGCGGGAGGCTCACGATCGAGGCGCCGTTTCCGTCGGCTTCCTGGCGCAGGATCATGATCGTGTCCGAGCGCCGACCCTGGACCGCGTTGGTGTCGCCGATCCCACCGAAGTCGGGGTCGTTGGGGTCGGCGTTCTCACGAGTGTCCGAGCCGATGAGCAGGTAGTTCTGCGCCGGTCCGTCCTGCGCCGTGAGGACGAGTTCGAGCCCTTCGATGCGTTGGATGTCGGCACTTCGGGCATTGGCCGCCGAGATGACACCGAACGCGCCGAATGCGGCCACCATCGCAGCGAGTACCAGCGCCAGGGGCGCGGAACTGCGTCGACGACGCCGTGATTCGGACATGGCGACGACGCTACTGCCGGTGCTCACGCCCCCGGCGGCAGCACGCCCGAGACGTTCGTCTCACACCCGATTCTCACCCGGGACGGTTCTCACCGGATCGGTTGTCACCCCGACGGTCGGACGTGGACGACATCACCCACGTCGTAGGCCGTCGCGACGCCGCTGTCGGTCTCGACCAGCAGACGCCCCTGGTCGTCGACGTCGACGGCGCGACCTTCGACGAACCGGTTGCCGCTGCGGCCCGGCACCTCGAGACGGACCCGACACCCGATCGTCGACAGCTCCGAGCGGTACAGCGCACCGATGTCGGAGGGCAACCCGTCGAGCTCGGCCAGGATCGAGGAGAGCACCTCCGCCGGCGACGTCGAGCCCCCGAGCCGAGCGGCCGCCTCGGGGGCCCACCCGATGTTGAGTCCCAGGCCCACCACCAGCGAATCGGTGCTCGACGACCGCTGGGCGAGGATGCCGGCGACCTTCGCCCCCTCCAGGAGGAGATCGTTGGGCCACTTGAGCGTCAGCGCAGCATCGGGTCGTGCTCGGCGGGCGGCGAACAGGGCAGCGAGCCCGACGCGATGGGTCGCCTCCGACGGCACCGACGGCACCGGTGACACGGCGATCGACACGAGGAGGTTCGTCCCCGCCGGGGCGTCCCACCGACGGTCGAGGCGACCCCGTCCAGCGGTCTGATGATCGGTGACGAGCACGCTGCGATCACCGGCGAGTCCGGCGTCGAGGTCGGCGAGGAGATCGGCGTTGGTGCTCCCCGTCTCGTCGAGATGTCGCACCTGCCACCCACTCGGCCACTCGGCCGCAGTCCAGATGTCTCCGTGCACGCTCATGGCCCCTACATTGGCAGTCGTGCTCCAGAAGATCCTGATCGCCAACCGTGGCGAAATCGCCGTCCGTGTCATCCGTGCTGCCCGGGAGATGGGTATCTCCACCGTGGCGGTGTACTCCGAACTGGACCGGGATTCGCTCCACGTGCGGCTCGCCGACGAGGCCTACGCCCTCGGTGGCCAGACGGCAGCGGAGAGCTACATCAACACCGACGTGATGCTCGACGTCATCGAACGCAGCGGCGCCGACTCGGTGCACCCGGGATACGGGTTCTTCTCGGAGAACGCCGACTTCGCCCGTGCGATCGCGGCGATGGGGGTCGAGTTCATCGGCCCGCCGGCGACTGCGATGGACGAGATGTCCGACAAGGTGTCGAGCCGCCTCGCGGCCATCCGCGGCGGCGCGCCGATCGTTCCCGGTACGACCGAGTTCGCCAAGGGCCCCGACGAGATCAAGGCCTTCGGCAACGAGTTCGGCTGGCCCGTGTGCATCAAGGCGGCGTTCGGCGGTGGCGGTCGCGGGATGAAGGTCGTCCAGAGCGAAGCAGAGGTCGACGACGCGATGGCGAGCGCCCAGCGCGAGGCCAAGAGCTTCTTCGGACGCGACGAGGTGTACGTCGAGCGGTACCTCACGTGGCCGCGCCACGTCGAGATCCAGCTCGTGGGCGACAAGCACGGCAACTGCGTGTGGATCTCGTCGCGTGACTGCTCGGCCCAACGCCGTCACCAGAAGCTCGTGGAGGAGGCGCCGGCTCCGGGCCTGCCCGACGGGCGTCGAGCAGGCGATGGGCGAAGCCGCGGTCAAGGCCGCCAAGGCCGTCGGCTACTACGGCGCCGGCACCGTCGAGTTCATCTTCCAGGACGGCGAGTTCTTCTTCCTCGAGATGAACACGCGTCTGCAGGTGGAGCATCCGGTCAGCGAGATGATCACCGACATCGATCTCGTCGAGTGGCAGATCCGCGTCGCCTCCGGCGAGGAGCTGCCGATGACCCAGGCCGAGGTCGACGCCGCCCGCCGCGGTCACTCCATCGAGATCCGCATCAACGCCGAAGACGTCGCCGAGGGCAAGTTCCTCCCGTCACCGGGCCCGATCACACGGCTCGTGCCACCCGACGGGTTCGGCGTGCGGTTCGACTCCGGCTACCACTCGGGCGACGAGATCAGCCAGTACTACGACAACCTCGTCGGCAAGCTCGTGGTGTGGGGCCGCAACCGTGAGGTCGCGATCGCTCGCACCATCCGGGCGCTCGACGAACTCATCGTGGAGGGTGTCGCCACCACCATTCCCGCCGATCTGGCCATCCTGCGCCACCCCGACTTCCTCGCGGTCGAGCACTCGACGAAGTGGGTCGAAGAGACGCTGGACCTCACCGGGATCCGTGGCAAGTCGGAGTCGCACCGCGCCCGAGACCGACACCGAGGCCGAGCCGCTGGTCAAGCGCTCGACGACCGTCGAAGTGAACGGCAAGCGGTTCGACGTCAACATGTGGGTACCCGAGACACCCATGGTCGCCGCCGCCGGTGCGCCGGCAGCCAACAAGAAGAAGAAGCACAGCGGGGGCAGTGGCGGCGGCGGCGGGATCGCCTCGGGATCGGTCGAGGCCCCGATGCAGGGCACGATCGTGAAGGTGCTCGTCGAGGTCGGTCAGGCCGTCGAGGTCGGTGCCGGGATCGTGGTGCTCGAGGCGATGAAGATGGAGAACCAGATCAACGCCGAGAAGGCCGGCACGGTCAAGGAGATCAAGGTCACCGCCGGCGACACCGTCGGCGGCGGCGACGTCCTCGCCATCATCGAGTGACACCGCACCCCTCGCGCCACGACCTCATCACAACACCGACGATGAGATTCCGGCGCACCCCTCGCGCCACAACCTCATCACAACACCGACGATGAGATTCCGGCGCACCCCTCGCGCCACAACCTCATCGGTCGTGGTTACTCGGCGGCTTCGGAGAGGGCTTCGCTGAGGGCGGGGTGCACGAGGATGCTCTCGGCCAGATCGGTGACCGTCAACCCGGCGGTCACGGCGACCGCGATCACCGAGATCAGTTCGGCTGCCTGACGCCCGACGATCGACCCGCCGAGCACCTCACCGGTCGCCGGATCGGAGATGATCTTCACGAACCCCATGGTGTCGTTGTTGATCATCGCCTTGGCCGTCGACGAGAACGGCACCTTGGTGACGCGGATCTTGCGACCGGAACTGAACGCCTCCGCCTCGGCGAGGCCGACATCGGCGATCTCCGGCTCGGTGAAGATCGCCGACGCCGCCTTGTCGTAGTCGAGGTGCCGATGGCTGCGGGTGTGGCCGCCCATCACGTGCTCGGCGACCTTGCGGCCCTGCATCGAAGCGACCGACGACAGCGGCAGCTTGCCGCTGATGTCGCCGGCGGCATAGATGTGCGCCACGTTGGTGACGCAGTGCTGGTTGATCCCGACGTAGCCCCATTGGTCGACCTCGACACCGGCAGCGTCGAGCCCGACATCCTCGGTGTTCGGGATCGACCCGATCGCGAGGACCGCGTGCGTCGAGCGGACCGACCGACCGTCGTCGCAGTGCACCACCACTCCGTCGTCGGTGCGTTCCATCGACTCCGCACGCGCACCCATCAGCAACTTCACCCCGCGCCGCATGAACTCCTCCTCGAGGACGGCGGCCACCTCGGGATCCTTGCCGGGGAGCACCTGCTGACGGCTCACCACGAGGGTGACCTTGGCACCGAACGACGAGAACATGTGCACGAACTCGACACCGGTCACGCCCGAGCCGACAACCGTGACGCTCTCGGGGAAGATCTTGGGCGGGTAGCAGTCACGCGTGGTGAGGATGCGGTCGCCGTCGGGCTGACACCAGTCGGGAATCCGTGGGCGCGACCCGGTCGCCACGAGCGCAGCGTCGAATTCGATGGTCTCGAGCCCACCGGGGCCCTCGACGGCCACGGTGTACGGGCTCGTGAACCGCCCGGTGCCGCGCACCATGCGCACTCCCTGGCTCTCGAGGAGGCGGGTCGTGTTGTCACGCATGGTGTTCTTGATCCACTCGATCCGCGTGGCGAGCGTCTCGACGTCGACGGCCGTGTCGACGTCGGCGAGCCCCATACCGCCGATCGCGCGGGTGCGGCTGATCGCTCGCCCGGTGGCGATCATCGACTTCGACGGGATGCAGTCCCAGAGGTGGGCTGCGCCACCGACGACGTCACGTTCGATCATCGTGACCTCGGCGCCGAGGCGGGCCGCGGTCGTGGCAGCGATGTTGCCTGCCGGTCCGCCACCGAGGATCAGGAATCGGGTGCCCATCAGGCCTCACCCACGACCATGCCGTCAGTGGCGAAGAAGGTGTCGATGCCGGCCTCGGCGTCGGTCAGGGCCGCCGCCGCTGTGTTCGGACAGAACCGGGACGGATACGACTGCAGGTCGCGTCGCTCGCCGACGTACTCGAAGTGCATGCCGTCGGGGGTCAGGAAGTTCCCACCCCAGGCGAATCCGTACTTGCGGAAGATCTGCACGGTGGTGCACCCTCCGGGGCTGGTCGCGAAGTCGGGAGGAGCGCATCCCTGGCACGAGCCCTGGGTGTTGGTGTCGAGTGCCATCCCCCAGGAGTGCCGGGACAGGAACCCGAGCGAGCTGTCGGGGGTCAACCGATTGAACCGGGCGAGGTGACACCCGCCGTAGGTGTTGGCGTCTCCGACGTCGATCGTGGCGCCGAGGCCGGCAGCGGCGACCTCGGCCAGCGCTGCGCGGAGTGCTGGTTCGATGACGTTGTGGCAGCGGGCGACGATCGGAATCGAGTCGTTCAGCACCACACGTCCCGCCGGAAGGCTGGCCGCCACCCACGCGTCGTTCTGGCTGACCGATCCGTTGGCATTGACCCGATACGTGAACTCGCCGAGCAGCGCCTTCGTGCGAGCCATGCCGATCGTGTCGTCGGGATCCGGTGGGTCCCAGCTCCGGCGGATCCTGATCGACGACGACACGAGCCCGTTGCCGGCGAGAGCAGCGTTCATCGCGGCCTGCGACGACGGGTTCCACAACAGCGCCCGACTCAGATCGGAGATGCCGAGGCGGTCGGCCGCCTGCGGCGACATGAGCAGCTCGGTGCCGCCGATTCGGGCGTCGGGAAGGACCGCTGCGATGCGGAACAGGATGACTCCGCCGCCGCTCGCGACGAGCTGGAGCACGTCGCCGGCCTGCGCTCCGCGCAGTCCCGCTGTCGTCGCGCCCATGACGACCGCATCGGGTGCGAGCAGCGCCGACACGTCGCGGCCCATGTGGCGCCGACCGCCTCCGCCGGCAGGACGGTGGTCCCCATCGGAAAGGAGAATCCGGGTTGCGGGAGTTGTACCGGGGTACTCCCTCGGTACACGCCGACCATGCCGACGCTGGCCGAACGTCCGAAGGCGATCGAAGCACCCGCCTGACGGGCAGCGGCCATCGCCGCGTTGGCCACGTCGACACGAAGGTCTCCGGAGTTGTAGACGCTCACGACGTCGCTCGCCACCGGTGCGATTCGCTGGGCCGGCACCATCGACGCCGCGGGCCCGTCGATCGATCCACCCAATCCTGCGACAACCGCAGCGGGCAGCCCGACGGCCGACCACGAGCAGTGCTGCGAGACCGAGGACGAAACGGGGACGCACGACCGAGAACTGTACGGTCCGCGAGCGGCCGGACAGGCACCACGGCGCGAAACGACGCGCACATCGCTGCGGGTTTCGATACCGTCGCAGCACCGTGAGCGCCGACCTGCCGACAACCAGCGATCCGACCGCCGACATCGATCGATCATCCCTGCACACCGGGAGCGGGCTCGCCGCCGAGAAGGCACGGCGGCTCGCCCAGCTCGACGAGATGCGAGCGGCAGGCGGCACGCCGTATCCGTACCGCTTCGACCGCACCCACACCGTGGCCGAGATCCGTGCGGCGTGGGGCGAGCTGGAACCGGGTGTCGAGACCGACGACGAGCGTCGCCGTCGCCGGCCGCATCATGCTGCTGCGCGACTCGGGCAAGCTCGTCTTCGCGACGATTCGCGACCGCTCCGGCGAGATCCAGCTGTTCGTCTCGAAGGCCGTCGTCGGCGACGAGGCGTTCGCCGCCATCAAGCGGCTCGACCTCGGCGACTGGGTCGGCGTGCACGGCACGGTGATGACCACCCGCAAGGGCGAGCTGTCGGTGAAGACCGAGCAGGTCGAGCTGCTCGCGAAGGCGGTCCGCCCGCTGCCCGACAAGTGGCACGGGCTCACCGACGTCGACACCCGATTCCGTCAGCGCTACGCCGACCTGATCGTCAACATCGAGGCCCAGCGGGCCTTCGAGATCCGCCACGAGATCATCGCCAGCTTCCGCCGCACGCTCCACGAGCGCGGCTTCATCGAGGTCGAGACGCCGGTGCTGCACGCCGAGGCCGGCGGTGCCCACGCTCGGCCCGTTCACCACCCACCACAACACGCTCGACATGCAGCTCTACCTGCGCATCGCGCTCGAGCTGCACCTCAAGCGGTTGATCGTCGGCGGCATGGAGCGGGTGTACGAGATCGGTCGGATCTTCCGCAACGAGGGCATCTCCACCCGTCACAACCCCGAGTTCACGATGATGGAGCTCTACCAGGCGTTCGGCGACTGGAACGACGTGATGGACATCAGCGAGGTGCTCGTCACCCAGGCCGCCCGCGATGCGATCGGCACGACGGTCATCGAGATCCGCGGCGAGCAGGTCGATCTCGCCGAGCCGTGGCCCCGCATCCGGATGGTCGACGCGGTGTCGGCGAAGGCCGGGCGCACCGGTGCATCCGAGCCAACCGATCGAGCGAGCTGCGGGCGCTCGCCGATGCAACACGGCGTGCGGTGGGAGGCCCGTTGGGGTGGCGGCAAGCTCGTCGAGGAGCTGTTCGAGGCGCTGTGCGAGGCCGACATCGTGCGCCCGACGTTCGTGACCGGACATCCGAAGGAGATCTCGCCGCTCGCCCGCGCCGATCGTGACGACCCGTGGCTCACCGAGCGGTTCGAGATCTTCGTCGACTCGCGCGAACTCGGCAACGGCTACTCGGAGCTCAACGATCCGGTCGAGCAGCGCCTGCGGTTCGAGGAGGAGCAGGCCGCCAAGGACGCCGGCGACCACGAGGCCGGCACCGTCGACGAGGACTACATCCGGGCACTCGAGTACGGCATGCCGCCGACCGGCGGGCTGGGCATCGGCATGGACCGTGTGGCCATGCTGTTGGCCGGGGTCGACTCGATCAAGGAAGTCATCCTCTTCCCGACGCTGCGACCCGGAGGTTTTGTAACGAGCACTGTCGAACGATCGGAATGTCGAAGGGCGGCAATGACAAGACGGCATGGGGCGCCGGCCTCGCAACGATCGCCGCGGACGGTTCGGTGCTCGACACCTGGTACCGCTGGCTCGGCTGGGGCGAGTTCGGCGACGACGACTGCCCGACCGACGAGATCGAATCGCAGCTCGGCATGCGCGACACGACCGACGACGTTCGCGCGCGTGACGATCCGTCCGGTGCGGCTGACGATCGACGTCGACGAGCCGCCCGCGTCGGCGTCCGATGCGTACCTCCGGCTGCACCTGCTGTCGCACCGCCTGGCCGCGCCGCGGACGCTGAACATGGACGGCACGTTCGGGGCGCTGAACAACGTGGCGTGGACCAACCTCGGCCCGGTCGCCGTGGCCGACATCGACGACGTGCGTCTCGCGGGTGAAGCTGACCGGCGGCGTGCTGTCGGTGCACGGCCTCGACAAGTTCCCGCGGATGACCGACTACGTGATCCCGTCCGGCGTGCGCATCGCCGACGCCGACCGCGTGCGGCTCGGCGCCCACCTCGCCGAGGGCACCACCGTGATGCACGAGGGGTTCTGCAACTTCAACGCCGGCACGCTCGGCGTGTCGATGGTCGAGGGCCGGATCTCCGCCGGCGTGGTCGTCGGCGACGGCAGCGACATCGGCGGCGGCGCCTCGATCATGGGCACGCTGTCGGGCGGCGGCACGGAACAGATCACGATCGGCGAGCGCTGCCTGCTCGGCGCCAACGCGGGCATCGGCATCAGCCTCGGCGACGACTGCGTCGTCGAGGCCGGCCTGTACGTCACCGCCAGCACGCCGGTGCTCACCCCGGAGGGCGTCGTGAAGGCCCGCGAGCTGTCCGGTCGCCAGAACCTGATGTTCCTCCGCGACGGCCAGTCCGGCAAGGTCGTCGCCCGCGTCCGCTCCGGCACCTGGGGCGCCCTCAACGCCGACCTCCACACCGCCCAATAGATCGCGTTAGCGATCTCGGGGTCTGACCCCGGATGTAACGTCGCGCGCGATGGGGAAGGCCGACGAGTTCGGGGAGCCGGTCGAGATCGACGCCGGGCCTCGGATCGTCGCGATCACCAATCCCGACAAGGTGATGTTCCCGTCGGTCGGGCCGGCCAAGGAGCCCCGGACGAAGCTCGACCTGGCCCGCTACTACGTCGCCGTCGGCGACGCCCTGATGCCGACCGTCCGCGACCGGCCGGTGCTGCTCGAGCGGTACCCGAACGGCGTGCGCGAGAAGTCGTTCTTCCAGAAGCGCATCCCCGACTCGGCCCCGGAGTGGCTGCACACCACCACCGTCGAGACCATCAACGGCACCCCGTCGCGGGCCCTCGTGATCGCCGACCTGGCTCACGTGCTGTGGGCGGTGAACATGGGCGTGCTCGGGCTGCACGTCTGGCCGTTCCGTGCGTCGACGCCCGAGGATGCCGACGAGATGCGCATCGACCTCGACCCCTCCCCCGGCGTCACGTTCGACATGGTCCGCGAGGCGGCGGGCCACGTGCGCGACCTCCTCGCCGAGCTCGGCATGATCGGCTTCCCGAAGACGACCGGCAGCAAGGGCATCCACGTGTACGTGCGCGTCGAGCCCGGGTGGGACTCGTTCGCCGTGCGGGGCGCCGTCGTCGCGCTCGGCCGCGAGCTGGCCCGACGTCATCCGGATCTGATCACCGACAAGTGGTGGAAGGAGGAGCGGGGCACGCGGGTGTTCGTCGACTTCAACCAGAACGCTCCCCACAAGAACATGTTCGGTGCCTGGGGTGTGCGGCCCCGCGTCGGTGCGCAGGTGTCGACGCCGTTCGGCTGGGACGAACTCGACACGATCGATCCCGAGGCGATGACGATCGACACGGTGCCCGCCCGGCTCGCCGAACGGGGCGACCCGTGGGAGCTGATGGACGACGCACCCGTGTTCGATCGCCCCGCTCGTCGAGCAGTTCGCCGCCGATCTCGCCGACGGTGTCCCCGATGCGCCGTGGCCGCCGGTGTACCCGAAGATGCCCAACGAGGCGCCGCGGGTCCAGCCGAGCCGGGCCCGTCAGCCGACGGAGTGAGGCACCGGCTCGATCGACACCTCAGCGGTGCGGCCGACCACGACCAGCCCGAGCAGGACCGCACCCACACCGAGCCACCCCAGCGGGGCGATCGACTCGTCGAGCACGACCATGGCGAGCAGCGTCGCCGTCAGCGGTTCGGCCAGCACGAGCGTGACCGTGGTCGCCGACGTCAGCCGGTGCAGTCCGTAGCCGAACAACAGGTACGCGACGCCGGTCGTGGCGACGCCGAGGTGCAGCGCCATCAGGACTCCCTCACCGGTGGCGATCCATCCGAACGGTTCGCGTACGGCGAGGAGTCCGCACCACGATCGCGCCGACCGTGAATGGCCCGGCCAGCGCCAACGTGGGAGGTACTCCTGCGCTCATCGTCGACTTGGCGGTGACCGAGTAGAGCGCGTAGCCCGCTCCGGCAGCGAGCGCCAGGAGCAGCCCGATACCGTCGACGGCGTCGGTCGACGACGACTCGGCCGACTTGCTCACCACGAGGAGCGCACCGCCGGTGACGGTGACGACGGTGCCCAGGAACCACCCACGGCTCGGTCGAACCGAACGCCACCACCACTCCATGGCACCAGCGCAGAACGGACCGACTCCGATGGCGACGATGGTGCCGACGGCCACGCCCGTACGATCGACCGCCACCAGGAACGCAGGTGTGTAGATCGCCACGCCCAGGCCGCCGACGAGCATGAGTCGCCAGTGGGTGCGGACCGCTGCGGTGACTTCGGCGAGGGACGGGCCGGCGAGTGCGATCGCGAGCCACAGCACCGACGTGCCGAGGACGATGCGATCGGCACCGGCTCCGAGGGGAGTCGCAGCGTCGGGCCCGAGTGCCTGGGCAGTGCCCGCAGTGCCGAACAGCACCGCTGCCATGACGACGGCGCCGATCGGTCTGGTGGTCGGTGGCACGCAGTGTTGTCTAGCGGTTGGATGACCTGCGTGACCCATGCCGCTTGCGCCAGGAGACCAGGCAACGCCGGCCCCGGATTCAGCGACCCAGCCGCGCCGCCACCGTGTGGAGCACCTGCTGGAGCGTCGACCCCACGAACACGGTGGCGTCATGCGGAAGGTCGACGCTCACCGCGGCCACTCCGGGCTCGTCGGGCACGACCACGGCCCCGTACTCGCGCAGCGCCGTCGAGCAGCGCCTTGTTCTCCCACATCACGCTGGCTGTGAAGGTCGTGATGCCGTTCGCCACTGCCTCGTCGACGAGTGAGGTGAGCAGAATCGTGGCGATGCCGCGATTGCGGTGGGTGTCGAGCACGGTCACGGCTGCCTCGGCGGTGGTCGGATCGCGAGGATCGCGTGCGTACCGGGCCACGGCCACGCCGGGTGTTCCGGGCTCGTCGATCGCCCGCGCGACGAGCGCGACGCGGTCCACGCCGTCGACATCGGTGAGGTAGTCGAGCAGCCGCTCGGAGAGATGGTCGGGGGCGTTGAAGAAGCGCAGGCGGCGAGATTCGGGTGACAACTGTTCGTACCCGTCGGCGATCTCATCGCGGTCGCCGGGCTGCAGCGACCGAACGAGCAGACGCCCACCGTCACGGAGCGTGTGCACGTGCGCGTGATCTCCGGCGTCGGTGCTGGAGGACCACGGTGGGTACGGAGTCGTCGCCGTCGTCAGCCGCGCATAGATCTTGTCGATCTCGGCGGCGTAGATCGACTCGACGTTCGCGCGACGAACCTTGAGCGTCGGGGTCAGCTCACCGTCGTCGATGGTGAAGTCGCGAGGGAGAATCGCGAAGCTGCGAATCGACTCGGCCCGTGACACGGACGTGTTGGCGTGGTCGATCGCCGGCTGGATCTCGGCGTGGAGCTCCGGTGAGCCGAGCACCTCGGTGAGTCGGTGCATCCGCGAAGCCGTGCTGGGCAGCCCAGTCCGGCAGGACGGTCGGATCGATCGTGATCAGCGCCGCGATGAACGGCCGCCCTTCGCCGACGACCACCGCCTGGCTGATCAGTTCGTGGGCGCGGAGATGATCCTCGAGCGGTGCCGGGGCGACGTTCTTGCCGGCGGCGGTGACGATCAACTCCTTCTTGCGACCGGTGATTCGCAGGTAGCCCTCGTCGTCGAGTTCGCCGATGTCGCCGGTACGGAACCAGCCGTCGCTGTCGAACACCTCGGCGGTCGCGGTCTCGTTGTGCCAGTACCCCTGGAACACCTGCGGGCCCTTGGCGAGGATCTCGCCGTCGTCGGCGATCCTGATCGAGGTCCCTGCGAGCGGCCGACCGACCGTGCCCGGCTTCCACGCTCCCGGTCGGTTGAGGGTGAGCGTCGGGCTCGTCTCGGTGAGTCCGTACCCCTCGTAGATCTGCACACCGACACCCGCGAAGAAGTGGGTGAGCCGTTCGCCGAGCGGCCCCCCGCCGCTGAAGCAGAGCCGCAGCTCGGCCGCCGAACGCGTGACGCAGCTTGCCGTAGACGAGCCGGTCGAACAGCCGTGCTCGGCCGCGGTCCACGGCCGGACGCGGCCGGCGGCGTGCTCACGCGACCAGCGGATCGCCACGTCGGCGGCCCGGTCGAAGATCGGGCCCTTGCGGTCACGATGAGCGTTGTGGCTGGCCGTGTTGTACACCTTCTCGAAGATTCGTGGGACCGCCGCCATGGTCGTGGGCCGGTACATCTGGAGTTCCTCGACCAGGTGGGCGATGTCGGTCGCGAAGCCGATCGTGACGCCCGCCTCGGCGTCGAACAGCGCGTTGCCCTTGGTGAGCGCGTGGGCGAGCGGGAGGAACAGCAACCCGGTGTCGCCGGGGCGCAACTCCGGGCCGAGCGCGTCGAGCGCCTGGGCGACGTTGGCGCGCAGGTTGCCGTGCGTGAGCATGCATCCCTTCGGACGTCCCGTGGTGCCCGAGGTGTAGATGATCGTGGCGATCGAGTCGACATCGAGGTCGGCGATCCGTTGATCGATCACCGCGTCGTCGACGGTCTCGGCGCGGGACTCCAGCTCGTCGAGTGCCCCGGCATCGATGGTCAGCACGTCGCGGCACGTCGGGAGGTCGGTGCGGAGCGTCTCGGCGACGTCGGCCATCGCGGCCGTCTCGACGACCAGCATCACCGCCTCGCTGTCGCTCATGATCCAGCGGACCTGATCGGGCGACGACGTGTCGTAGATCGGCACGGTCACCCCTCCGGCGGCAAGGATCGCATCGTCGAGGATCATCCATTCGAGGCGGGTGTGCGACATGAGCGCGACCCGGTCGCCCGGGGCGACCCCGGATGCCACGAGGCCCCTGGCGACCGTGCGGACCATCTCGACGACCTCCTTCACGGTCACGTCGGCGAAGCGATCACCCTCGCGTCGTGACGCGAAGGCCGCGCCGGGCTCGTGCTCGAACCGGTCGAGCAACGGTCGCAGGAGATGCTCGTCACGAGCCAGTGCCACCATCGGCGGCCCGCTCGCCGATCGACGGCTCTCTCGTCGATGTCGTGTGCACCATGACCACCTCCCTGTGTCGACTCGCTTCCCTGTGTCTCCCTCGTCGACCTGCTCCACACTGCTCTCGCGGCCCGTGCGCACAAGGGTCCAACGACCCGCGCCGCTTCCGTTTCGGGAATATACTTGCGTGCGCAAGTGTTCTCGATGTCATGACCAAGAACTCCACCGCCCGGGATCGACGTCCGGCGGGCGTCGGATCGCCCCGCCACCAAGATCGGCTGGCTCGACTCCAAGCACTCGTTCAGCTTCGGCCGCCACTACGACCCCGCCAACACCGGCCACGGCCTGCTGCTCGTCAACAACGACGACATCGTCCGCGGCGGCTCGGGGTTCGACACCCACCCGCACCGCGACATGGAGATCGTCACGTGGGTGCTGTCGGGCGAACTCGAGCACAAGGACTCCGAACGCAACCGCGGCGTGCTCTACCCCGGCCTCGCCCAGCGGATGTCGGCCGGCACCGGCATCTGGCACTCGGAGATGAACAACTCGGGCAGCGACGACGTGCACTTCGTGCAGATGTGGGTGCCGCCGGACACCGAGTCGATCGACCCCGGCTACGAGCAGCTCGACATCAACGCCGAACTCGACAAGGGCGGTCTCGTGCCGATCGCATCCGGCAAGGGTCACGATGCCGCCATCTCGATCCGCCAACGTGGCGCGGTGCTGTGGGGCGGCCGACTCGGCCGCCGACGAGTCGGTCGACGGTCCCCGACGACCGCCACGTCCACGTCTTCGTGCCGCGCGGTTCGGCGACGCTCGATGGCGCCGGCGCACTGTCGACCGGCGACGCGGTCCGACTGACCGGCGCCGGATCACCGCGGCTCACCGCCGGACCCGACGGTGCCGAGGTGCTGATCTGGGCAACGGCGTGACATCCTGAGGCCATGGATCCCGACCGCGACCGGACTTCGAGGAGTTCTCGGAGCTCGTGCGATCGCGTCGCACGTCGATGATCGTCGACCAGACGCCGCGAGGTACCGCTCGAGCTGATCGCCGAGCTGTGCGGACTCGCCACGTGGGCGCCGAACCACAAGAAGACCTGGCCGTGGCGGTTCGCCGTGTTCACCGGCGCCGGCCGGGCCACGCTGGGCGACACCATGGCCGACGAGATGGAGCGGGTCGGGCTTCGGCGACGACGTCAAGCGGGCCAAGACCCGCACGAAGTACCTCCGCACACCGGCGACCCTCGTGGTCGGGTGCGCACCGCGACGACAACGAGATGCTCCACGCCGAGAATCGCGACGCCGTCGCCGCCGGCATCCAGAACCTGCTGCTCGGTGCGACCACGCTCGGCCTCGCCAGTTTCTGGTCGACGCCGGCGCTCACCCAGCCCGCGTGCCGTGCTCGACCTCTGCGGCTTCGACACCCGACGACCGCCTCGTCGGCATCATCTACCTGGGCTGGGCCGCCCAGGAGTGCGCCGCGCCCGAACGCCCGCAGCTCCCGATCACCCACATCACGACCTGACTCCGTCAACCGGAACGTCACGTTTGACCCGGCACCGTGTGACGGTTTCGTCGATCGGGGGTGGAGCGGCGAGAATGGGCCCGTGAACGACCCCCGCCAGACGATCGTGACGCTCGACGTCGAGGGCGTGCTCGTGCCCGAGATCTGGATCGCCGTCGCCGAGCGCACCGGCATCGAGGGGTTGCGGCGCACCACCCGTGACGAGCCGAACTACGACGTGCTGATGCGGTACCGCCTCGACCTGCTCGCCGAGCACGGGCTGACGATGTCGCTGATCGAGGACGTCATCGCCGGGCTCGTACCGCTCGACGGCGCTCGCGACCTTCCTCGACGAGCTGCGCGACGAGACGCAGGTCATCCTGCTGTCGGACACGTTCGAGCAGTTCGCCCGTCCGCTGATGCGCCAGCTCGGACTGGCCCGACCGTGCTCTGCCATCGCCTCGTCGTCGCACGACGACCGGATCGTCGACTACCGGCTCCGCCAGCCCAACCAGAAGCAGCATGCGGTCGAGGCACTCCAGAGTCTCGAACTACCGGGTCGTCGCCGCCGGCGACAGCTACAACGACACGACCATGCTTGAGTGCCGCCGACCACGGGTACCTCTTCCACGCGCCCGCGAACGTGATCGCCGAGTTCCCCCAGTTCCCCGCGCTCGACACCTACGACGACCTGCTCGCCGCCATCCGCTCGCATCTCTGAGCCGTTCAGGGGCCGAATGCCCTTGCCAAGCCACGCCCTGCGGCGGATGTTGGAGGTGTGCCGGACACCGCACGCCCGACCGGGCTCACCTCGACCGAAGCCGCCAGACGGCTGCGCCAGGTCGGCCCGAACGCACTCCCCGAACCGACCGGGACCCCCGTCTGGCGCCAGCTGTTCGCCCAGCTCACACACTTCTTCGCGGCGATGCTCTGGGTCGCGGGTGTGCTGGCGATCATCGGCGGCCTGCCCGAGTTGGGCGTCGCGATCTTCATCGTGATCGTCGTCAACGCGCTCTTCGCCTTCGCCCAGGAGTACCGAGCCGAGCAGGCAGCGGCCCGATTGAAGAGCCTGCTGCCGCTGCCAGGTCATGGTCGTCCGCGACGGTTCGCCGCTCCTGATCGACGCCGACGGCATCGTTCCCGGCGATCTCGTCGTGCTCACCGATGGCGCCCGGGTGGCCGCGGACATGATCTGCGTGGAGAGCCACGGACTTCTCGTCGACACCTCGACGCTGACCGGCGAGAGCGTGCCCGACTCGATCGGCGACGGCGACGACTCTCCGTGCGGGGACGTTCGTGGTCGAGGGCGAGGGCCTGGCGATCGTCGAGGCGACGGGAGCGTCGACCGAGTTCGCCCGTATCGCCGTCCTCACTCAGGACACCGTGCGTCCCGACACGCCGTTGACCCGCGAGCTCCACCACCTCGTTCGGACCATCGCGCTGATCGCCGTCGGCGTCGGCGGTGGGTTCTTCGTGCTGACCCTCTTCCTCGACACGCCGCCGTCCGACGGGTTCGTGTTCGCCATCGGCATCACGGTGGCGCTCGTCCCCGAGGGCCTGCTGCCCGACCGTGACGCTGTCGCTGGCGATCGGCGCCCAGCGGATGGCCGACGAGCACGCACTCGTTCGACGGCTGGAGTCGGTCGAGACACTCGGTTCGACGACGTTCATCTGCACCGACAAGACCGGAACGCTCACCCAGAACCGGATGAGGATCGTCGAGGTCTGGACGCCGTCCGGGCAGCGCTCCGACGGGGCGGCACGGGCTACGAGCCCGACGGCGAGATCGAGCCGATGCCAACGATGACACTCCTGCGGCAGGTCACCGACCTGGCGGCGGTCGCGCGGGCGTGTTCGAGGGGGCGAGCCGTGCGCAACGAGGACGGTCGGTGGATCCCGTCGGGCGACCCCATGGAGGCAGCGATCGACTCGCTCGCGCATACAGCTCGACCGACGACGGCGACTGCCACGTCCTGCGCGCCGTCGTCGCCCGGTTCGCGTTCGATCCTCGCCGGCGACGATCGTCGGTCGTGGCGACAGCCGACCGGGTGTTCGTCAAGGGTGCTCCCGACGCGGTGCTCGAACGTTGTCGATCGGCGACGACGACACGATCGGGGCGACACGTCGGGCGATGCAGGAACTGTCCGACCGGGGTCTGCGCGTGCTGGCCGTGGCCGCCCGAGCGGTCGACCGGACCCGCACCGACGACAGCCGACGAGGCCGAGGCCGACCTCGACCTGCTCGGCCTGCTCGCCTTCGAGGACCCACCACGACCCGAGGCCCGTGACGCCCTTGCCGCGTGCCGACGTGCCGGTATCAGCGTGGCGATGATCACCGGCGACTCGGCGCTCACCGCGCAGGCCATCGCCGACGAGACGGGCCTGCGACCGCACGACGGACTCGTGCTGACCGGTGCCGAACTGCCCGACGACGAGCAGGTGCTCGGAGCGCTCGTCGACCGTGACGGCGTGGTGATCGCCAGGGTCACCCCGGAGGACAAGCTCCGGATCGCTCGGGCGCTCCGGGCGCGGGGCCACGTGATCGCGATGACCGGCGACGGGGTCAACGACGGGCCGGCGCTGCGGGAGGCCGACATCGGCATCGCCATGGGGGCCAGCGGGAGCGACGTCGCGCGGGAGGCCGCCGATCTCGTGCTGCTCGACGACAACTTCGCCACGATCGTCGCCGCGGTCGAGCAGGGTCGGGCGACGTTCGCCAACGCGCGCCGATTCCTCACCTACCACCTCACCGACAACGTCGCCGAGCTGACGCCCTTCGTGATCTGGGCGCTGTCGGGCGGACAGTTCCCGCTCGCGCTCGGCGTGCTGCAGATCCTCGCGCTCGACATCGGCACCGACACCCTGTCGGCGGTCGCGCTCGGAAGCGAGCCGGCCGGCGCCGCACGTGATGACCCAGCCACCGAGCTCCGGCCGACTCCTGAACCGGACCGTCGCCACGCGGGCGTTCGGGGTGCTCGGTCCGACCGAAGCACTGTTCGAGATGACCGCGTTCGTCGTCGCGCTGATCATCGGCGGCTGGAGTCTCGGCGCCAGCTTCCCGACCGGCCCGGCCCTGTACGCAGCATCGGGCGCCGCCTTCCTCAGTGTCGTCGTCGGCCAGTCGGCGAACGCATTCGCCTGCCGCAGCACTCGCCGTCCGGCGTGGAGTTCGGCTGGTTCTCGAACCGGTTCCTGCTGATCGCGGTGCCATCGGCCTCGCCTTCGCGCTCGCGTTGTTCATCATCCCGGCCGCCGCCGAACTCCTCGAGCAGCAATGGCCGCCGGCCGGCGCGTGGATCGTCATCCTCGCGTCGGCACCCGCCGTCGTGCTCGTCGACGCCGTGTGGAAGCGGCGGATCTGCCCGACCTCCTGCGCCACAACGCGTCGTGAGTGATTCTCTGCGGAATGCAGTTGCAACGGGTTGAGACCGTATTGCCGCAGAGGACTGCCGACCGACGCCGGCGGGGTCACGCCGGCCGGCTGCTCGACCTGGTCGATGCCCCTGAGCAGCATCGGAACGACGAGGCCGAGGAAGACGAGGATGCTGCCGCTGACGAAGATCGCCGACCGCACCCCGTACCGGTAGGCGAGCATGCCTCCGATCAGAGCCCCGACGGGCATGCCGAGGAACACGAGGAACCGGTAGCTGGCCCCGACCCGTCCGAGCATCTCGTTGGGGATCAGCCGCTGTCGGAGCGCCAGCGTCAACACGTTCCACACCATGATCGCGCCGAGTGACACCGCCGTCAGCAGCCCGGCGACGACCGGATGACGAGGTTGCAGCAAGGAGCCATGTCGCCGCGCCGGACGCGAGCACGGCGCACGACAGCGTCACCCGAAGCGGGAATCGGCGGAAACGGGGAGCGATCAGCGACCCGATGATCCCGCCGACCGCACCCGGAACCAGCAGGACGCCGTAGCCGAACTCCGAGAGGTCGAGCACCTCGCGGGCGTAGAGCACGAACACGGCGTTGCCGATGAACGATGCCGTGCCGAGCGCCGTCGAGATCATCGCGAGCATCCGCAGCGAGATGCTGGTTCCAGAGCCAGCGGAAGCCCTCCGAGACCCGGGTTCGCATCGCGGCACGCCGGGAGCGTGGACGGCGCCCGACGTGTAGGTCCCCGACATGAAGGCCATCACGAACGCAGCACCCGCGAAACTCAGCGCATCGAGGCCGAACGGGACGGCGATCGCGAGGCCGAACAGCAATCCGCCGATCGGTGGTCCGACGAGGTCGTTCATCGCCAGTTCGGTCGACCCGAGCCGACCGACCGCGCGCTCGAGATCACCCAATGTCGACGGTCGCCGGGACCATCGCCATGCTGGAGGAGTCGACGACCGCTTCGGCCGATGCCAGCAGTGCCGCCACGAGGAAGATCACCCCGATCGACACCTGATCGAACAGGATCACGGCCACGAGGCCCGCCATCACCACGGCACGCGCCATGTCGAGACGCATCCGCAACACACGACGGTCGTAACGGTCGGCCCACGCGCCGCCCGGAAGGATGAAGAACAGCCACGGCAGACGCTCGGCCACGGTCACCCCGGCGATCAGGCGGGGGTCGTCGGTCACCGAGGTGGCGAGCAGCGGCAGCGCGACGAGGCGGAGACCGTCGCCGAGGTTCGACAGTGCGGTGGCACCCCACAGCAGCCGGAAGTTGCGCGGCAGCGGCGAGCCGAACCGCCCGCGCCGACCGTCCGGATCGTCCAGTGCCGTCGAAGGACCGTCGGCCTCTCGGATGCCGACGAGGGATGGCCGCTCGAACTCGCCGGTGTCCACGCCGAGCGCCTCGAGTGCCGAGTCGATCTCGTCCAGCGGAGTCGGCGGCACTGACCGCGGCGTCACCCGTGTCGGGATCCGAACTCACGGGGTATAGACGCCGAACACCTCGCGCAACGCGTCGCTGATCTCGCCGAGCGTGGCGTCGGCGCGCAGCGCGTCCTTCATGCTGTAGAGCAGGTTGTCGCTGCCGTGAGCCGTGGCCTTCACGGCGGCGAGCGTCGACTCGACCGCGGCGGTGTCACGGTTGGCCTTGTACGCGCGTCAGGCGGGCGATCTGGTTGCCCTCGAGTTCGGGGTCGATCGGGAACACCTTCGGTTCGGCCTCGTCGTCCATCGTGAACTTGTTGACACCGACGATCACGCGCTGGTCGTCGTCGATCGACTTCGTGTACTCGTAGGCGGCCTGTTCGATCTCGTCCATCTGGAAGCCCGACTCGATCGCCGTGACGGCGCCACCCATCTCGTCGATGCGCTCGATGTACTCCCACGCCAGCCGCTCGACCTCGTCGGTCAACGACTCGACGAAGTACGACCCGGCAAGGGGGTCGGGTGTGTCGACGACTCCCGACTCGTAGCCGATGACCTGCTGCGTGCGCAGCGCCATGCGCGCCGCCTCCTCGGTCGGCAGGCTCAACGCCTCGTCGTAGCCGTTGGTGTGCAGGCTCTGCGTCCCGCCCATCACGGCAGCGAGCGCCTGCAGCGTCACGCGCATGACGTTGTTCATCGGCTGCTGCGCGGTCAGCGTCGACCCACCGGTCTGCGTGTGGAAGCGCAGCATCGCCGACTTCGGATCCTTCGCGCCGAAGCGCTCGGTCATGATCGTGTGCCACATCCTGCGGCTGGCGCGGAACTTGGCGACCTCTTCGAAGAAGTTGTTGTGGCCGTTCCAGAAGAAGCTGAGGCGCGGCCCGAAGTCGTCGACGTCGAGGCCGGCGTCGATCGCCGCCTGCACGTACGCGATGGCGTTGGCGAGCGTGAAGGCGATCTCCTGGACCGCCGTCGAGCCGGCCTCGCGGATGTGGTAGCCGGAGATCGAGATCGTGTTCCAGTTCGGGACGTGCTTGCTGCAGTACTCGAAGATGTCGGTGATGATCCGCATCGACGGCCGCGGCGGGTACACGTAGGTGCCGCGGGCGATGTACTCCTTGAGCAGGTCGTTCTGGATCGTGCCGCCGATCTGGTCGCTCGACACGCCGTTCTCCTCGGCGACGAGTTCGTACATCAACAGCAGGATCGCGGCGGTCGAGTTGATCGTCATCGACGTGGTGACCTTGTCGAGCGGGAGGCCGGCGAGCAGGAGCCGCATGTCCTCCATCGAGTCGATGGCCACGCCGACCTTGCCGACCTCGCCCTCGGCGCGCCCGTGGTCGGAGTCGTACCCCATCTGCGTCGGGAGGTCGAAGGCGCACGACAGGCCGGTCTGGCCGGCGTTGAGCAGGAACTTGAAGCGCTCGTTGGTGGCCTCGGCGTTGCCGAATCCCGAGTACTGGCGCATGGTCCAGAGCCGCCCGGTGTACATCGAGCCGTAGACACCGCGGGTGTACGGGCGGCTCGCCGGGAGCGCCGAGTCGCTCCGCCGGGTCCCAACCTTCGAGGTCGGTGGCGTCGTAGAGCCGCTTGATCGGGATGCCCGAGTCGGTCTGCGGCAGGTCGTTCGCGTCAGCCATGGCGCCGATCGTATTGCAGCCCGGCTCCTCCGCCTGATCCCGTCGGTCTGCTCGCCGTCGCTGCGACGATGGCACCATGAAGCTCTACCTCGCCGGACCGATGTTCACCCCAGCCGAACGCGGGTACCTCGACGCGTTGGCCGACCGCTTGGACGTCGAGGGTCACGAGTGCTTCGTCCCCCATCGTCAGAAGTTCGCGCCACTCGACGCCGCCACCGTCTTCGCGGTCGACGGTGCGGGCCTGCGTCGAGCGGAAGTCGTCGTCGCGTGGCTCGACGGACCGATGGTCGACGACGGCACCGCGTGCGAGATCGGCATCTTCACCGAACTCGTCCGCAACGACCCCGAGCCGGTATCGCGGGATCATCGGTCTCGCCACCGACTGGCGGATCTGGCGTAGCCGTGACGCGGAGCCGCCGGGAGCGGCATCAACTTCTTCGTCGGCGGGGCGATCGAAACCTACGGCACGTTGGTGTGGAGTATCGAGGAGGTCGAGGCAACCCTGTCCGAGTGGGCACGTGCCACGCCCGGGTAGACCGTCCGACACGGGATCAGTTGGCGGCGACCGACCGCGATCTCCATTCGCCACTCCGGACGGGCCAGGGCCGGAACCGTCACCAGCGTCGATGCTGCTCGATGGCCGCCGAGCGCCCCGTCACGGGCCGCCATCACGGGCCCGAGTTCCTCGCCGACGACGACGTAGGTGGTCACCGACACGATGTCGGCCGGCGACATCTCGGCGTCGCGGAGCATGGCGCCGATGTTCGACCACACCAGCGCCGCCTGTTCGGCCAGATCGTCGGGCGTCGAACCGTCAGGGGCAATCGGCACCACACCTGAGGTGTGCAGCCAACGGGAGCGACCCTCGCTCAACACGGCGTGGGCGTAGTTGGCAGCGGGCGGGGCGACGTCGTTCGGACGGATCTCCATGCGCCACATTGTCGCACACCACTCGACATGGTGAGATCATCGACATATGATGAACGTGTGCCCACCTTGAAGATCACGTCGAGCGGACAGGTGTCGATCCCTGCCGAGGTGAGGCGCCGCTGGAACGTCGACCGCGTCCGGATGGTCGATCACGGCGATCACATCACCTTCGAGCCGATCCCCGACAACATCTGGGAGGCGTCCCGGGGTCTCTTCGAAAATCGAACCGGCATCACCGTCGACGAACTCAAGGCCCAAGAACGCCGGGACGAGGCCGAACGGGAGGAGCGCAGGTATGGCAGTGTTCGACGCCGCACCACTGGTCGGGCTGCTCCTTGACGAGCCGGGGGCCGACCTCATCATCGACGCGTTGACAAGCGCCGAGCAGCTCGCCATCTCCGCCATCAACTACGCCGAGGTCATCGATCGTGTCGCACGAGTCTCCGGCGTGGCGACGACTCAGGTCGTGGACACTCTCGACGTGTGGATCGACGTCGGGCTGCTCGTCGTCCCCGTCACGGCATCGGCTGCATGCCGAGCGGCGACACTCCGTGTGGAGCACTACCACCACCGAACAGCAGCCCTCTCGATTGCAGACTGCTGCGCAATCGGACTCGCCTCGAACGGGACGATTCGCTCGCAACGAGCGACCGCGAACTCGTGCGTCTCGCTCGACAGCTCGACATCGAGGTGATTCCGCTGCCTGACTCCCGCGGGCAGATGCCCGAGTAACGTTGCCGGCATGGCCATCACCGAAGACGTCACCACCACTTCGCCAGGCATGATCGACGGCATCGAGCTCACGCCCAAGACCGTCGGGCTCGACGGGATCCCGCACGTTCGACAACGTCGACGACGAGCGTCACTACCGCAAGACCCACCTCGCCGGCGCCCTGCGCGTCGTTCGGCAGTTCGGCTTCGGCGAAGGTGTTGCCGGACACATCACGGTTCGCGACCCCGAGTATCCCGACATGTTCTGGGTCAACCCGTTCGGCATGAGCTTCCGCCACATCCGCCAGAGCGACCTGATCCTCGTCGACCATCAGGGCAACGTCGTCTACGGCACCAAGCCGGTGAACCGCGCGGCGTTCGTCATCCACGCCGCAGTGCACTCCGCCCGCCCGGATGTGATTGCCGCTGCGCATGCGCACTCGCCGTACGGCAAGTCGTTCAGCTCGCTCGGCATCCCGCTCGCACCACTCACGCAGGACGCCTGCATCTTCTACAACGACCACCACGTGATCTCCGAGCAGGGTGGCGCCGTCGTGTTCGACATCGAGGCAGGCCGCGAGCTGGCCTCGAAGTTCCCCGACGGCAAGGCCGCCATCCACCAGAACCATGGCCTGTTCACCGTCGGCGAAACCGTCGACGAAGCAGCGTTCTGGTTCATCTCGATGGAACGGTCGTGCCAGGCCCAGCTGATGGCGATGGCCGCCGGCAACCCGATCGAGATCCGCGACGAGTACGCCACCTACACGCAGCAGAACACCGGGTTCCACGCCGCCGGTTGGTTCAGCTTCCAGCCGATGTGGGACGAGATCTGCCCACACCGATCCCGAACTGTTCGAGTAAGCCTGTCCTGCCCCCCCGCTCCACGTGAGCCGACGAAGCCCGCGGGCGTCACCCGCTGGCTGAACACCGCCCAGCCCGAGGCCCTCTTCGTCCTGTCGGCCGTCGTCCAGTACCTGGGCGCCGTCATCGCCGTCGGCCTGTTCGACGAGGTCGCACCCCAGACCGTCGCGTGGTTCCGAGTCATCGGCGCGGCGATCGCCGTGGTGGTCGCATCGCGTGCATGGCGCGAGCGTTGGACCCGGTCCGAACTTCTCGCCGCGGGGCTTTTCGGCGTCGTCACCGCGTTGATGAACACGTTCTTCTACCTCGGCATCGACCGCGTCGACCTCGGCATCGCCGTCACGATCGAGTTCATCGGGCCCATCACCGTCGCGGCGGTCGCCACTCGCAGCAGTCGCAACGCGGCGCACTCGTTGTTCGCCATCGCCGGCGTGCTCGTCCTGGGCGGCACCGAGATCGACGGGAACGCCGTGGGACTGTTGTTCATCTTCCTCGCGTCGCTCATGTGGGCGGGCTACATCGTGATCGGATCACAAGTCGCCCGGCTCGACCGAGGCGTGTCCGGGCCTCGGTGTCGGGCTCGCCATCGGCGCACTCGCCGTCACCCCCATCGGAGCACCTGGAAGCCTCGACGTCTGGTTTTCGCCCCGTCTGCTTGCGCTGTGCCTGCTCGTCGGCGTGTTCTCGAACGCCATCGGCTACGGCATCGACCAGTTCACCATGCGCCGCATCCCGGTGCGCCGGTTCTCCCTGCTGCTCGCGCTGCTCCCGGTCACCGCAGTGTTGATCGGATGGATCGTCCTCGATCAACAGCCGTCCGGCGTCGAGTTCTTCGGCATCGCGCTCGTCGTCGTCGGCGTGATCGTGCAGGAACGCGACGAACTCGCCCCGATCGAAGCCGAGGTCCTCACCGAACCCAGCTGAATGAGACGCGGGTCTGAGACGCAGGTGGGAACGGCGTCTCGTCAGTGGCTCAGGCCGGGGGCGCAGAGACCGTCGAGTTCCATGATCTCGATGCGGTCGCGGTTGGCCCAGGTGACTTCGTTGGCGGGGTCGGGCTTGCAGGTTGAAGACCCGGAACTCCATGTCGATCGTGTCGACCGTCAGGATGCGACCGATCAGCGGCTCGCCGAGGCCGAGGATGACCTTGATCGTCTCGAGCGCCTGGATCGACCCGATGATGCCGGGCAGCACGCCGAGCACGCCGGCCTCGGCGCAGCTCGGGGCGAGCTCGGCGGGCGGCGGCTCGGGCACCATGTCGCGGTACGTCGGGCCCTCGGTCGGGTGGAACACGCTGACCATGCCCTCGAAGCGGAAGATCGAGCCGTGCACGACCGGGATGCCGAGCTTGACGCTGGCGTCGTTGAGCAGGTAGCGGGTCGGGAAGTTGTCGGCGCCGTCGACGATCACGTCGTAGCCGGAGATGATGTCGATGATGTTCGACGCGTCGAGGCGGGTGTCGTAGGTGACCACGTTCGACGTCGGGGTTGAGCATCGTGAGCGTCTTCTTCGCCGAGTCGACCTTGCGATCGCCGATGCGGTCGATGTTGTGCAGGATCTGACGCTGCAGGTTCGACGCGTCGACCTCGTCCATGTCGACGATGCCGATCGTGCCGACGCCGGCCGCCGCGAGGTACAGCGCTGCGGGCGAGCCGAGCCCGCCGGCGCCGAGCATCAGCACCTTCGCCTCGAGCAGCTTCACCTGGCCGGCGGCGCCGACCTCGGGCAGCAGGAGGTGGCGCTTGTAGCGGTTGTTCTGCTCGGGGGTCGAGCGACGCCGGCTGCTTCCACGGCGCGGCCCTCGTCCTTCCACCGCCCGAACCCACCGTCCATCGATTCGACGTCGGTGTAGCCGAGCTCGCGCGAGCGTCTCGGCGGCGAACGCGGACCGCACGCCACCGGCGCAGTAGACGACGACCGGCGCGTTCTTGTCGGCGATGCGGTTCTCGATCTGCGCCTCGAGATGTCCACGCGGGATGTGGATCGCGCCGGGGATCGCGCCCTCCTCGTACTCGTCGGGTTCGCGGACGTCGAGCACGATCGCACCGGCGGCGATGTGCGCTGCGGCGGTCTCGGTGTCGACCTCGCGGATCTCGGACTTGGCGGCGGCGAGCAGGTCACGGAACGTTGCCATCCCGAAAGCCTACCAACTCGGTCAGGATTCGGACACCGCCCGGACCGCTACTTCGACGCGACCGGAGGTGTCGCCTCCCTGCGGTCGAGGAACTTCGTGAGCGGCGCCGGGAGTTCAGCAGGGCGGTCGCCCCAGTCGTAGACCACCGCTGATCCGGCTGCGACGTCCTGCAGCGCTCGTCGACGCCGATCGACGAGGGCCATGAGGGCGCCCGACGCCGAAGAGCAGGAAACTGAACGGCAGAACGACGGTGCGGATCGCTGCGGCACCGGGGCTTAGCGGCGGCCGTCGGTTGCGGACCACCTTCAGGCCGACGAGCGCTTGCGACATCGTTCGCCCGGTCAGCGCCTGGGAGAGCCAGAAGTAGCAGAACCCGTAGAGCACGAGGCGGCGACCGCCAACCAGCTTCCCGACTCGTTCAGGTCGACCGAGCCGCCGAACAGCACATCGAACAGGTACGCGACCCCTGCGAACAGCAGCGCATAGGTCGAGGAGATCACGAACAGATCGAGCCCCAACGCACCGAGTCGAGAGACCGGGCCGGCGTATCGCCCGCTCATCGTGTCGACCGCGGCGAATCTCGGCACGCGAGCGCCAACGGCGGCCCCGCCGGCAGCGACTCGTAGTCGCGCCGGAGCACCCGATTCACCGCTCGCATGCTGATCTCGTCGACGCCGACCACCTGCCGGCGGAGCAGATCGATGAACCGTCCGAACACGCCCTTCGTGCTCTCCGCGACGATTGCATCGATGTCGAGCGATGCGGCGATCGCGTCGACGTCGACACGAGCCACCACCCGATCCACGTCGACCCGATCCACGACCGCGTTCAGATCGACACGAGCGACGGCGGCATCCAGATCGACACGGGCGACGGCCGCATCGAGATCGACACGGGCGATCGACACGATCGACATCGATCCGATCCGCAGCCGCGTCCAGATCGACACGCGCGACGGCTGCGTCGAGATCAACACTGGCGACGACCGCATCCAGATCGACGCGATCGATCACACGCTGCACGTCGACCTGATCCACGACGGCGTTCAGATCGAGCCGGGCGACGATCCGTTCCACGTCGACCCTGTCGACGATCGCATCCACGTCGAGCCGGGCAACGAGCTTGTCGAGATCGACGCGGTTCAGCACGGCATCGAGGTCGACCCGATCGAGGAGTGCATCGAGGTCGAGCCGTGCCACGAGTGCGTTCACATCGATGCGATCCAGGACGGCGTCGACGTCGATGCGGTCGATCAGTGCATTCACGTCGATGCGATCGACCAGATCGTCGGGATCGACCGCGTCGGCCACCACGGGGACGACCACCGAAGCGATCGCGTCGAACGGGCGCTGGAACACACCCCTGGGCCGACCGCGCTCGCTCATGTACCAATCGTACCCACCCTGCGCAACTGCCGGCCGGACCACGCCGATCGGCGACCACGTGCTCGACGAACGTCGTGACCGAATCCCGCCGCGATCCGCCAGCGTCGCCCACTACCGTCGCCGACGTGTCCACGACCGTGCCCGATCATCGCCCGGCCGACTCCACTCCCAGGCCGGCCGACGGCGAGTTCACGCCGATCGACTGGTCGTTGTTCGTGGCCGTCGGGGCGATCTGGGGAGCATCGTTCCTCTTCATCGACATCGGGCTCGACGCCCTCCCGCCCGGCGTCATCACGCTCATGCGCGTCGGGCTCGGAGCGCTGGCCTTGGCGGTCCTTCCCCGCCAGAGGATCGCCGTGGAGCCGTGCAGATCGCCCTCGAATCGTCGTGCTGTCGATCGTCTGGGTTGCCGTACCGTTCACCCTGTTCCCGATCGCCGAGCAACACATCAGTTCCGCCCTCGCCGGCCTGCTCAACGGCGGAACGCCGATCTTCGCCGCGATCTTCGCCGTCGTCCTGTTCCGCCAACGGACCCGCGGCGCCCAACTGCTCGGCATCGCCATCGGGTTCGTCGGAGTCGTGCTCGTGAGCCTGCCGTCGATCGGCGACGGTTCCAGCGAGGCCCTCGGAGTGGCGATGGTGATCGCAGCAACCGTGTGCTACGGCCTGGCCGTCACGATCGCTGCACCGCTCCAGCAGCGGTACGGATCGGTCAACCTGATGGCCAAGGTGCTGGCGCTCGCGACGATCTTCACGGCCCCGTACGGGCTCTGGCAGTTCAGCGACGCGAGTTGGGAGGTCGGCCCCGTCGTGGCCGTCGTGGTGCTCGGCGTACTCGGCACGGGCCTGGCGTTCGCGCTGATGGGGAACCTCGTGGGGCGGGTCGGCTCGACGCGGGCGTCGTTCATCACCTACCTGATCCCGGCCGTCGCGCTCGTCCTCGGCGTCGCGTTCCGCGGCGACGAGGTGTTCGCCCTCGAACTCGTCGGCATCGTCGTCATCATCGCCGGAGCGCTTCTCGCGAGCCGACGGGTGGCGGCACCCTAAGCGGCGACCAGCGCCGGCAGGATCTCACCGATCTGGCCGACGAGCAACCAGTCGGCGTAGCGATCCATCGCCGTCTCGGCACCGTTGACGATGATCACCCGCGCACCACCCGCCTTTGCCCGCGGCACGCAGTTGGCGGCCGGGAACACGCTGAGCGTCGAGCCGACGGCGATCAGCAGATCGCACTCGTCGCTCACCCGCATCGCCTGCTCGATCACCTCGGGCACCAGCGCCTGACCGAAGCTGATCGTGTCGCTCTTGAGGATTCCACCGCACACGAGGCATGGAGGATCCTCCTCGCCGGCCCGGACCCGGTCGAGCGAGTCGGCCATCGGACGGCGGTCCTGGCACTCCCAGCAGCGGGTCCACCACACGGTTCCGTGGACCTCGATCACCCGATCGGGATCGTTGCCGGCCTTCTGGTGGAGGCCGTCGACGTTCTGCGTGACGAGGCCGTGCAGTTGCCCACGGCGTTCGAACTCGACGATCGCCTCGTGCCCCCGATTGGGTTCGGCCGTCCAGGCCGGCGTCGTCAGCCGGTTCTGCCAGGCCGCACGGCGGACGTCGGGGTCACCGAGGTAGTAGCGCAGGTCGGCGGCCTTCTCGGCGGCCGGGTTCTTCGTCCAGAGCCCGTTGGGTCCACGGAAGTCCGGGATCCCCGACTCGGTCGACACACCCGCGCCCGTGAGCACCACGATCCGCTCGGCAGCGCTCGCCACATCACGAGCGGCAGCAACCAGGTCCGCGGACATCTCGACACTGTGCCGGGCAGGGGGTACCGGCGGCAAGCGGTGCCGGTAGCATCGAGCACAATAAACCATCTTGAAAGGGTGTGTCACAATGGGTTTGTTTGATGCGATCAAGGGTCTCGCTCGGCGGCGAAACCGCACAGAGCCTGCTGGAGTCGACCGGACTGAGCGAGCACGTCGAAGGCTTGATCGGCGAAGGCGGCGCAGTCGCTGAGTCTGCAGGCATCGACGTCGGCCAGGTCACCGAGTCGTTGGGCGTCGACGTCGGCGCGGTCACCGAGTCGCTTCCGGGCGGCATCGGCGAGGCCGTCCAAGGCGTCACCGACATCCGCGACCGCCCCCTCACCGACCCCACGCGATGAGTCCGGCGATCGCAGCGCGATGATCCCGGATGCGCGTCGCTCTGCTCATCGCTCGCTCAGGTCAGGGTGGCGAGCGCGGCGTCGAACACCTCGGTGTGGACGTCGACGTCGGCATCGATGTGGGCGGGCGAGAGCAGCGCCATGTTGTGGAACGGGGTCAGCAGGATCCCGCGGTTGAGCGCCCACAGGTGCATGAACGCGTCGAGCTCCTCGTCGACGGCGGCCGCGGCATCGGCGCCGTTGCGCGGCGGCGGCAGAACCAGTACTCGGCCCGGCAGCCGAGCTGCTGCACCGACCACGGCAGGCCGTGGCGCTCGATCGACGCCGGCAACGCCGTCGGTCCAGCGCGTCGGCGAGCGGGATCATCCGGGCGTAGTCGTCCTCGAGCAGCGTGGTCGACAGCGTGGCCCGGATCGCCGCGATTGCGAGGGCGTTGCCGGCGAGCGTGCCGCCGACGCCGCCGACGTCGGCATCGTGGCCGTGCAGGGCGGGTCGAGCGCCGCGGCGATCTCGTCGGTCATGCCGTAGGCGGCGACCGGGCATGCCACCGCCGATCGGCTTGCCGATCACGCACGATGTCGGGATCGAGGCCCCACGCCTCGGTGCACCCGCCGGGCCCGGCGCAGATGGTGTGCGTCTCGTCGATGATCAGCAGCATCCCGTGACGGCGGGTGATCTCGCGCACCGCGTCGTGGTATCCGGCGTCGGGCAGCACGATGCCGATGTTGGTGAGCGCCGGCTCCATCAGCAGCGCCGCCACGTCACCGTGGGCAAGCGCGGCCTCGAGGGCGTCGAGATCGTTGAACGGCACGACCCTCGTGGTCACCGCGGGATCCACCTGCGGGCCGATCGCGCCCGGCCGGCTGACGACCGCGCCGCCGGTCCGAGGATGGCGAGCGTCTCGTCGACCGTGCCGTGGTAGCACCAGTCCATCACGGCGATCTTCGGTCGACCGGTGAGGTGACGAGCGAAACGCAGCACGAACCGGTTGGCGTCGGTGGCCGACATGGCGATCTGCCACTTCGCCAGCCCGAACCGTCGAGCGAGTTCGTCGGCAACCCACGCGGCGTCCTCACTCGGCAGCATCGTCGTGATCCGACGCGCCTCGAGCGTCGCCAGCGCCGACCTGGCGCCGTGGCCGGCCATCGCTCCGGTGTCGCCGAGACAGAAGTCGACGTACTCGATGCCGTCGACGTCGACGAAGCGTGCTCCCGACGCCTCGGCGACGAGGATCGGGAACGCGCCCGGCCAGCGGGTCATCCACGGCATCGGGACGCCGGCCAACAGGTGTCGTCGACCCGATTCGGCAAGCTCGGCGGATCGTGGATGGAGCTCCACGAATCGCTGCTCCTCGGCGGACATCAGTGCGCCAAGGGCACTCCGGTCGATCACCCTTCGAGACGTCACGGCCCGACGGTAGCCTCGATTCGATGTCGGCTCAGGTGCTCAGCGAAGCGGCGCGTCGTCGTACGTTCGCGATCATCAGTCACCCCGACGCGGGAAAGACCACGCTCACCGAGAAGTTCCTGCTGTATGCGGGCGCCATCACGTCGGGCGGTGCGGTCAAAGCACGAGGGGCGCCGCGCCGCCACATCCGACTGGATGGACATGGAGCAGAAGCGTGGCATCTCGATCACGTCGACGGCGCTGAACTTCCCGTACCGCGATCACGAGCTGAACCTGCTCGACACGCCGGGCCACCGCGACTTCTCCGAGGACACCTACCGGGTGCTGGCGGCCGTCGACGCCGTCGTGATGGTGCTCGACTCCGCCAAGGGCATCGAACCCCAGACGCTCAAGCTCTTCGAGGTCTGTCGGTCGCGGAATCTGCCGGTGATCACCTTCCTCAACAAGCTCGATCGTCCCGGCATGGAGCCGCTCGAACTGCTCGATCAGATCGAGGAGCAGATCGGCCTGCGCCCGACGCCGGCCACCTGGCCGGTCGGGTCGTTCGGTGACCTGCGCGGCGTCATCGATCGTCGTACGGATGTGTTCACCCGCTTCACCCGCACGGCTCGCGGGTCGCAGATCGCGCCGGAAGAAGATGTCCCCGCCGAACGAGCCGCGGTCGAGGAGGGCGTTGCGTGGACGAAGAGCACCGAGGAAACGGAGCTCCTGAGCGCGATGGATGCCGACGTCGACATGCCGTCGTTCCTCGCCGGCGAGTCCACTCCGGTGTTCGCCGGATCGGCCCTCACCAACTTCGGGGTCCGTCACCTCCTCGACGCCATCGTCGACCTCGCCCCGGCGCCGAGCGCCCGCCTCGACATCGACGACAAGCCTCGCCACCTCGAGGAGCCGTGCTCGGCATTCGTGTTCAAGGTGCAGGCCAACATGGACCGCAACCACCGCGACCGGATCGCCTTCGCCCGCATCTGCTCGGGCAGGTTCGACCGCGGGATGGTGATGATGTGCGAGCGAACCGCCAAGCCGTTCGCCACGAAGTACGCATCGACGGTGTTCGGCGCCGAGCGCACCACCGTCGACGAGGCATTCCCCGGCGACGTCGTCGGCCTCGTGAACGCCACGGGGCTCAACATCGGCGACACGCTGTACGACGAGACGGGCTCGCCGGTTCAGTTCCCGGCGATCCCCGCGTTCGCCCCCGAGGTGTTCGCCACGGCCCGCCCGGTCGACACCGGCAAGACCAAGCAGTTCCGCAAGGGCCTCGAGCAACTCAACGAAGAGGGTGTCGTCCAGGTGCTCAAGGACCCCGACTGGGGCGACGCGTCACCGGTGCTCGCCGCCGTCGGCCAACTGCAGTTCGAGGTGTTCGCCAACCGTCTCGACATCGAGTTCAACGCCCCGATCGAGCTGTCGTCAGCGCCGTACCAGGCGATCCGCCTCACCGACAAAGGTTCGGCAATGGTGCTGCGCGAGAAGCCGGGCGTGCGCATTCTGGCCCGGTTCGACGGACACCTGGTCGCGCTGTTCGAGAACAAGTACGCACTCGCCCGCATCGAACAGAACGAACCCGAGCTGATGCTCGACCACATCATCGCCGGCTGAGCACCCCGAAATCCGGAGCGGATCTCGCGCTCAGCGCGAACCTCGCTCAGAATTTCACCACGAACCCGAACTGCCGCCACCTCCGCCGCCGCCGACGCCTCCTCCGCCACCTCCACCACCACCGGAACTCGAGGGGGCGGTGTGCGATGAGCGGAACGACGATGCGGCGGAATGCACGAGCAACGGCCCGGCGAGAGCGATCTGGGGGTCGGCGATGTTCGACGAGCGGATCGCATCGGCCCAGGCGTCGGCGGCACCCAACGCCACTGCCCACGCGCTCGTATTCGCGAAGGAGGCCGTGCTCCCACGCCCACTCGACGTGCTTTCCCTCGCTCGCGGCCAGGAACCGACGGAACGACTCCGAGCGCAGCGCCAGCGCCGAACCTGTGGCCGTGCGCGCCGGAAACATCGGCCGATACATGGCCGCTGCCACGACGAACGGCACGAGGAACCCGGCGATGAGGGCCAGCCAGAGCGACGACACCGCGAGCCAGAAGTTCGTCCCTGCCACGGTGACCACGAACACGACGAGTGCGACGACGAGGAGGGCGGCGATCAGCAGGCCGACGACCCGCGCCGGTGTCGTGACACGACCACCGGGGCCGCCCCGCGACCACCATCCCGCAGCACCGACGAACGAACGTTGTTCGGCTTTGATCGCTGCCCAGGTTGCAGTGAAGCCGGGATCGTAGGAGCCCAGTTCGACGACATCGCTCGATCCGAACAGCCGCTGGAGGTGCCCCTGGTCGACTGCACTCAGCCGGCCGGTGTTGGGGCCGCGACGCAATTGCATCTCACCGTCGTCGTCGCTGATCGTGAGTGCATCGGTGGCGATCATCTCCGAGAACCAGGCAGCGACGGTGTCGTCGTCGACCTCCTCGCGTAGCACTGCGGCCGCCTGCCACGGCTCCAGACCACGTGGTGGAACGAACTCGATCGTCGCGAGTTCGGCGAGCCGCGAGTCGGGAACACGGTAGGTGGCTGTGTCGGCCGAGCGCGCGGCCCGACCCGGCACGGGCAGGTCGCCGAACGCGGCGTCGGCCGCACCGCCGGCGAGCACCGTGTTGCTCCCGTACGAGCGCCCGAGGAGGAACACCAGCACCGCTGCACCGACTCCGAGAGGAATCATCAGCACGCCGAGCGGTTGGAACCCTGTCGGCAAGGGGTCGGGCGGGTCCGGGAAGGCGCGGCATGACGGCGGTGTCGAGCCCGGCGAAGCGGGCACCCACCGTGATGCCGTCACCGGGAGCGAGCGGCTCGATGACGGCCACACCGTTGCCGGACTCGTCGAGGACGAACTCGCACCCGCCGAATGCTCCGTACGCGCCGGTGTCGCAACTGGTGCGGAGATCGTCGAACCCGGTCAGTATCACCTCGAACCGGCCGGTCTCGAGGGTCTCGTCGTTCCCGATCACGTCGAGCAGGAACTGGCCGGTCGAGACGCCCGCATCAGGCAACGTGTACTCGAGGATGTAGCGGTGGCGACCGGTGAAGGTCACATCGGGGTCGCCGATGCGGATCCGCGTCTCGGTGCCGCTGTCGACCACGTTCACCTCGGCGTTGGCATCGGGCGACTCGGCGATGACGTCGGTCGGGGCCCCGAAGTCGTTGCGGATGATGCGCTGATACCCGCGCCGGGCCTCCACACCGAAGTCGATGTCGACGACTTCGCGGATGCGGAGGCCGTCGGCGCCGTCGGGAGCGACGGTCACCTGCTTGGCGTCGAACTGCTCGGGCCGGATGGCCGAGTCGGCACCTGCGCCGATCAGCCGGAAACCGGCGAGGAGCGACATCACCACGATCACGAGCCCGACGATCACGTGGCGCCAGAGAGGGATCCGGTTCAGCATGTCGCAAGTGTGACCGATCGCGTCCTCGGATGCGCGTGTTCCGGCCCGACACGTTCATCGCCCACTGCGTCGTGACCGACTCTTCCCGCTTGCCACTTCGAGGGAGGTCCCATGCCCGACACACCTGCAACATGCATCACCGTGCGCCCGTGGATCGATCCGGTCGTCGACGACGACGGCTTCGATCCACGATCGCGCGACGTCGAACTCTTCTGGCTCGGGGTGCTCGGCCCGACGGCAACATGGTTGCTCCGTCGCCTGGTTGCCGGTCTCGAACAATCGCCGGACGGGTACGAACTCGATCTGCACGCAACGGCGCGTGCCATGGGGCTGAGTTACTCCGTCGGGCGGGCGTCACCCTTCAGCAAGGCGCTGCAGCGATGTGTCATGTTCGGGCTCGCCCACCCGGTCGACAGTGGCCTGGCCGTGCGCCGACGTGTGCCACCGATCACCCTGCGACACCTGCAACGGATGCCGGAGCAGGTCCAGGCCGCCCACCACGAATGGCAGTGCACCACGATCGGCCTCGACGAACTGACGAGAGCGCATCAGCTGGCCACCACGATGCTCGACCTCGGCGACGACACCTCGGTCATCGAGCACCACCTCGTTGCGCTCGGAGTACGAGACGCCGTCGCCGCCGAGGCCGCCGACAATGCCTACCGGCTCTCGGCTGATCCGACGGCGTGACATCATGAGTGTGTGGCCACCGACGGCCACGGAGGCGACGGGTGTCGACGCTCGAGTTGAGAGGATTGAGCAAGGTCTATGCCGGCGGACTTTGGGCAGTCCGCGATGTCGACCTCACCATCGACGAGGGCGCACTGCACGTCATCGCGGTCCATCCGGCTGCGGGAAGACGACGATGCTTCGACTGGTCGCTGGACTCGAGGAGCCCTCGGCCGGTGAGGTGGTCATCGACGGCGAAGTCGTGAACCACATCAGCACGAACAAGCGCGACATTGCCCTCGCCTCGCAGAGCTACGCGGCTCTACCCACACATGAGCGTCGCTGAGAACATCGGATTCCCGCTGCGCGTCGACGGGGTCCACCGCCGGCGGATCGAGGAGCACGTGAGCCAGGTCGCACGATTGCTGCAACTGGACGACGTCCTGGATCGAACCCCACGGCAACTCTCGGGAGGTCAACAACAACGAACCGCGATTGGTCGAGCGATCGTTCGCGATCCTCGTCTCCTCCTGCTCGACGAGCCGATGTCGAACCTCGACGCGAAGTTGCGGGCCCAGACCGGATATGTCATTGCGCAGATACAACGACGTCTCGGACTCACGACGCTGATGGTCACCCACGATCACAACGAGGCCATGGCGATGGGAGATCAGCTCGCCGTGATGCGCCGCGGGCAGATCGTGCAGAGCGGCCGACCGATCGATGTGTACGACGCACCGGCGAACATGTTCGTCGCGGAGTTCGTGGGCACGATGACCATCGTCGAGGCGACGCTGATCGATTCAGATGGAGGTCAGGCCCTTCGTGTCGGATCTCATGTCGTGCCACTCGACCCGGCAGCGCTCGACCGCCTCCCCTCGCTTCGGTCCTCTGGGGGCCGGGTGGTCGGACTCGGGCTGCGCCCCGACGCACTCCGTCGAGACGCCACCGGCACCCTGGCCCTCGATGTTGCGACGACGACACGCGTCGGGCGCGACCGGTTCGTCGGCCTCGAGATCGACGCACCTCGGATCACGCAGCACACCACGCACGTCGAGGTGTCCGACGAACGCACCTCGACGATCGTCATGTCAGCCTACGACGAGGTGAGTCTCTGGGAGCCCTGTCGAGTCAGCGTCGACACCAGCCGGATCCACCTGTTCGACCTCTCCACTGGTGACCGGATCACATGAACGATGGCACACGTACACGATGTGTCTGACACATCGTGTACGTGGTCGGCTCAGGCGGGTGGGGTGAAGTTGCAGGCAACGTCGATCAACAGGCGGGTCCCGAAGCCCGTGGCGCCCTTGGAGTGGATGCCCTCGTCGCCGTCGACCTTCATCGGCCCGGCGATGTCGAGATGCGCCCAGGGCACCTCACCGGTGAACTCGCTCAGGAAGATCGATGCGACGATCGTCCCGCCGTACGGGCCGCCGATGTTCTTCATGTCGGCAACGACCGAGTCGAGCAGCTTGCGGTAGCGGGCCTTCTCCAACGGGAGTTGCCAGACAGGCTCGTCGACTTCGTCGGCACGGGCCTTGACCTGATCGACGAGCGACTGGTCGGTGCCGAGCAGGCCGGCGATGTCGGTGCCCAAGGCTCCCAGCACGGCGCCGGTGAGGGTGGCGATGTCGATGATCGCATCCGGCTCCTCCTCGACGGCCAACGACAGGCCGTCGGCGAGGACGAGGCGGCCTTCGGCGTCGGTGTTGTGGATCTCGACGGTCTTGCCGTTGCGCATGGTGAGGACGTCGCCGAGCTTCAGTGCGCTGCCCGATGGCATGTTGTCGGTACACATCAGCCATGCCGTCACCTTCGTACGGCACTTGAGCGCCTTGAGTACCGACATGGTCGACAGCACCGCGGCGGCGCCCGACATGTCCATCTTCATCACCTGGTGGAACGGATCACTCGGCTTGAGCGAGATGCCGCCCGAGTCGTACATGATGCCCTTGCCGACGAGCGCGAGGTGCCCCGATGGATGCTTCGGGGACCAGGTCAGCTTGACCATCCGCGGCGGCTCGGTCGAACCTCGGTTGACGCCGAGCAGACCGCCGCAGCCCATCTGCTCGAGCTGATCCTGGTTGAACACCTCCACGTGCAAGCCGGCCGCCGAACCGATGTCGACTGCTTTCGCTGCGAGGTCCTTGGCGTTGAGGTAGGTCGGAGGGGTGTTCGCAAGTTCGCGTGCGAGCGCGGCCGCGCCGGCGATGATCTGGCCACGGGCCGCTCCCTGCTCGGCGGCCTTGCGGCGCTTGTCGCTCGTGACCAGCGCGAGGGAGGCGAGGCGAGACGCGACCTTCGGATCGTTCTTCAGCCCGACGTACCGGTAGGAGGCCAGCAGGACGCCTTCGGCCACCGCCTGGCCGGCGGCGCGAGCATCGACCTCGTCGAGATCGGCGAGGTTCGTCGCGAGTTCCGCGTGCTTCGAAGCCGCCCGCGCAAACGCTGCGGCCGCAGTGCGGAGACCGTTCGCGTCGATGGCTCCCGGATCGCCGACACCGATGGCGATCACGGTCTCGCCACCGGTCGGCACGACGAGGATCTGACCTGCCTTGCCCTCGAAGCCGTTGGCCTCCAGCACCGATCGCGACAAACCGAGCTGCCTCGGAACGGCCCCTTTCGTGGCGACGGCCAGCCCGATCGCCGTCGCCGACTTCGGTACGGAACGAGTTGTCGAGACGGACACGGTGGACACTGCAACACTGGCATCGATCATCCGGACAGTCTGGCCGACCGTGGCCTCCGCTCTGCAGCGACGTCCGAACCTGCGACGTGAGAACCTGGTCACACACGACGTGAGAATCGTCCGAGAAGTCGTGTTGCGCGTCCCGTTCCGGATGATCCTCTGCCACACTCTCGGCCGTGACCGACGCCGACACAACGTCCACCGACGCACCACGACGCCGATACCTCAAGTGGATCGTCATCGGCGCGATCGGGTTGGTCGCAGTGCTGTTCGGTGGGATCCTGCTCTACGCCTACGTGTTGAACGACTCACCCGACGAACTCGACGCCGGTGACCTCAGCGATGCGCTCGTGGCCACCGTGCCGGAGACGGTGTCGAGCACGAGTGCCGAACCTGTCACCGGATCGTCAACCATTCCTGTCGAGACCGAACCGACGTCGACCGCAACAGCACCGACCGGCGATTTCGACGGCGACTGGGTACCGACCGATGCCTCCGAGTTCGGCTACCGGGTCGACGAAGTGCTCGGCGGGGTCAGTACCACCGCAGTGGGTCGCAGCAACGAGATCGGCGGGCTGCTGACCATCGCCGGAACGACGGCCACGGCCGTCGATGTCGAGGTGCAGATCGACAGCATCAAGAGCGACAGTGCGCTACGCGACGGAAGGTTCGCGGGCGACATCATGAACTCCGACGAGTTCCCGACGGCCACGTTCAGCCTCACCGAACCGATCGAATTCGGGTCGATCCCGACCGGCGCCGAGCAGGTCGTCGCATCAGCCACCGGCGAACTCACCCTTCGCGGCGTCACCAACCCTGTCACGTTCGAGGTCACCGCCCAATCGACCGACGGTCGCATCGGGGTGCTCGGGTCGATTCCCGTCGTGTTCGCCGACTATGGCATCGACAACCCGTCGTTCGGCCAGGTCCGCACGGAGGACGACGGCCTCGTCGAGTTCGTGCTCGTCTTCGAACGCGCCGCCTGAGAACGCCTATGCGCCGGCCACCGGCTGGCTCTTTGCCCACGCGTCGGCCAGCGCCGCGTAGCGCCCACCGGCGGACACCAACTCGGTGTGCGTGCCGAGTTCGACGAGTCGTCCCCCATCGATCACGCCGATGCGATCGGCCCGCTGGATCGTCGACAGCCGGTGGGCGACCACGATCGTCGTCCGACCGGTCATCAACGAATCGAGCGCCCGTTCGACGATGAATTCGGTGCCCGGGTCGAGGTTGCTCGTCGCTTCGTCGAGCACCAGTACGGCAGGGTCGACGAGCGCCGCTCGGGCCAGCGACACCAGTTGGCGTTCACCGGCCGACAGGCGCGATCCCCGCTCGCGCACTTCGGTGTGGATGCCGTCGGGGAACTCGAGGAATCGCTCGAGCGCACCGATGGCGTCGAACGCGTCACGGACGTCGTCGTCGGTGGCGTCGAATCGGGCGATACGGACGTTGTCGGCGATCGTGCCACCGAACAGGAAGCCCTCCTGTGGCACGACGACCACGCGCTGGCGCAGCGACGCGAGCGTGGCATCTCGCAGGTCGACGCCACCGAAGCTGATGGTGCCCTCGGTCGGGTCGTACAGGCGAGCCATCAGCTTGGCGAGGGTCGATTTACCGGCACCGGTCGGGCCGACGAGCGCGAGACGTTCACCATCGGCAACCGTGATCGACACGTCGGACAACACCGGGGCCTCGGTGGCGGGATACCGGAATCCGACGTCGTCGACGACCAGGGCGCCATTCGCGCGGCAGTTCGCTCGGGCCGTCCTGGCATGTCGGGCTCGGTGTCGAGAATGCCGAACAGCTTGTTGAGTGCAGCCGCCGACGACTGCACGGTGTTGTACAGCTGTGAGAGCTGCTGCACCGGTTCGAACAGCTGGGCGAACAGCAGCACGACGGTGATGATCTGGCCGATGTCCACCTCGTCGTTCGAGTACAGCCATCCTCCGACGCCGACGATCAGCGCGGTGGCCATGACGCCGGCGGCCTCGACCAGCCCGAAGTACCACGTCGACACCCGCACGCTGTGGACGTGCGAGTCGTAGAGCTCACGGTTCGACTGCTTGAACCGGCGCCGCTGCTCGGGTTCACGGGCGTAGGCCTGGATGACCCGGACACCGGCAATGCCCTCCTGCAGCGTCGACAGGTTCTGGCCGATGTTCTCGCGTACGTCGAGGTACGCCGCGTTCGAGTCACGCTGGAACTTGCGCGACGCGACGATGATGACGGGCATCACGAGCAGCCCCGACGAGCGTCAGCTGCCACGAGGTGATCAGGGCGAGCACCAGCGCGAACCCGACGAGCAGGATCGCCGACACGAACTGGAGGAGACCGAACTGCACCAGTTCGCCCATCGACTCGACGTCGGAGGTCATGCGGGCGACGAGCACACCCGACTTGTTGCGGTCGAAGAACGCCAGCGACTGCTTCTGGATGTGGTCGAACACGCGGATGCGCAACGACGCGCAGGAATCCCTCGCCGGCACGGTTGATCAAGATGTACTGCTGGCGGGCCGCGAGGTATGCCGTCACCGTGAGCAACAGGTAGAAGATCACGGCATTGCGCAGCACCTCGGTGTCGCCCGGCGGGGTGATCCCGTTGTCGATTGCCCAGCCGAGAATGACCGGGCCGAGCACCACACCGAGCGTCGACAGCGCGGTGAATGCCAGCGCCGCGGCAACGGTCCTGCGGAACGGCTTGGCCATCCGCGCCGTGCGGCGCAGCACCTTCTTGGCCTCGTCGGCGTCGAGCTTGTCCTCGTCGGAGATCGCCCCCATCCCGTACATCAGTCACCCCCCACCGGGGTTCGGGGATCAGCGTCGACTCCGTCATCGACACCGGCGTCGACACCGTCGACGGTGCCGGATCGAGCGGCGAGTTCGGCGCGCTCCTCGTCGTCGGCGTCCTCCATCGCGGCGAGCACGTTGCGATAGCGCGGCTCACGGTCGAGCAGTTCCTGGTGCGGGCCGGACGCGACCACGCGCCCGCGATCGAGCAGCACGACGGTGTCGGCGAGCGCGATGGTGCCGGGCCGGTGCGCGATGACGATGGTGGTGCGACCGTCCATCACCGTCGCCATCGCCGAGCGGATCTCGTGCTCCTTCGACGGGTCGACCGCGGAGGTCGCGTCGTCGAGCATCGAGCACCCGCGGGTCGGCGAGGATCGCCCGGGCGATGGCGATGCGCTGGCGCTGGCCGCCCGACAGCGAGATGCCCCGCTCACCGATGAGCGTGTCGTACGCCTCCGGCAGACCCATGATGAAGTCGTGCGCACCGGCGAGCCGCGCGGCACGCTCGATCGAGTCGCGGTCGGCATCGGGTTCGGCGAAGGCGATGTTCGCAGCGACGGTGTCGTGGAACAGCAACGTGTCCTCGAAGACGATGCCGACCGCACGCCGGACGTCGTGCAGCGACAGGTCACGAACGTTGACGCCGTCGATACGCACCCGGCCCTCGTCGACGTCGTAGAACCGCACGAGTAGCCGGGCGACCGTGGACTTGCCCGACCCGGTGGCCCCCACGATCGCCACCGACTGGCCGGCGGCGAGTTCGAGGTCGAAGCCGTCGAGCACGGGCGCCGCCGGGTCGTAACCGAACCGCACGTCGCGGAACTGCACGGCGCCGGCGTGCTCGGCGGGAGGAAGCTGCAGCGGTCGTTCGCGGATCGGTGACCATCGGCGCCGTGTCGAGCACTTCGTTGACGCGCTCCAGCGCGGCGCCGGCGCGCTGGGCCCAGGCGATCGTCATGCCGAGCATGCGCAGTGGCGACACGAGCAGCGCGACGTAGAAGTTGAACGCGACGAGCTGACCGACGGTCATCTCACCGTTGATGACCTGCATGCCACCCACGCCGAGCACCGCGATGAGCCCGAGTTGTGGCAGCAGTTCGATCGCGGGGAGGTACTTGGCGCGGATCTGGGCCGCGCTGATCGACGCCGTCTGGATGTCGTCGGCCTCCTTGCGGAGCCGGGCGGACTGGACCTCCTCGGCACCGAACCCCTTCACCACACGCACGCCGCCGACGGTCTCCTCGACCACGGTCGCCAACTCGGCCTGCTCCATCTGGACCTGCAGCACGGCACCGTGGATCGAGTGCGAGAACCGGCGACCGGCGATGTTCACGAACGGCAGCGGCGCGAGGGCGATGAGGGCGAGTTGCCAGTCGGCCACGAACAGGATGACCGACACGGCGATGATCATCGAGAAGTTCGAGATCGTGATGGGGATCATCACCACGAACGACTGGATCTGGTTGAGGTCGCTCGACGAGCGGCTCATCAGCTGACCCGTCTGCGCACGATCGTGATAGCCGACGTGCAGCGACAAGATGTGGTTGAACAGCTGCTCGCGGAGCCGCGTCTCGGTCCACCGCGCCTCGCGGAACGCGTAGAACCGGCGAAGCGCGGTGAACGTGCCGACGGCCACACCGGCGATGGCGATGAGCGACACCCAGAGCCACAGCATGTCGTCCTGTTCGATGCCGCGATCGATGCTGTAGCGCACCAGCAGCGGCACCGACACCTTGCCGACCATCCACAGCAACCCGATGGCGCTCCCGATGATCAGGTTGCGCCGCTGTGCCTTCAGGGTCGACGACAGCAGCTTCCACCGCGACGGTGCGTCCTCCGCGCCGGCGACGGGCGCCGCGAACTCACTCATCGGGAGACCACCTCGCGCGACTCAGGCCGGTGCCTTCCGCGCGAGCGGGGCGAGGAGTTCGGTCACGCGTTCCTTCGGTCGCCCGACGATCGCCGTGTCGGCAGTGACCACGACGGGGCGCTGCAGCAGCTGCTTGTGCTTCACCAGCAGTGCCACGATCTGGTCGTCCGTCCGGGCGTCGGCCTCGGTCAAGCCCAGCTTCTTCCACATGCTGTCGCGGCGCACGAGCGCCGTCGGCTCGTCCTCCAACTTGGCGATGATCGACCGCAACGTGTCGGCGTCGGGCGGGGTCTTGATGTAGTTCACGATGTCGACGTCGACTCCGAGGTCTTCGGCAATGCGCACGGCATTGACCGACGAGTTTCAATGGGTGTTGTGGTAGATCGTCGCCACGGCCATGTCCCGAGGTTACGAGTTGGCTCCCCGGCCGCTCTCATCGGTTGTGACACCCCCTGCTCTAGGGTGATCTCACCGACTCCCCCTTCGATCACCACCGATCATCCGAAGGGGACCTCATGTCTCGCTCCTGCTCCACCCACCGCATCCCACGCGGGTTCATCGACCCGATCGAATCCAGCGCCGACGCGCTCGCCGTGCTCTCGCTCGCCGCTCCGTTCGGCGACGACACCGTCGCCATCCTGCTCGATCCCGAACGGCGCGGCGTGGGCATCCTCGTGGTCACCGGCACCACCGACCCCGATGCCATCTTTCGGGTCATCGACGTGTGCATCCATGCGCAGTACACCGACATCGCCGGCCTCATCCTTGCCACGAGCCGACCGGGCGGCGACATGCAGCCGGTCGATCGAGAACGGTGGATCGAGGCCGCGATGCAGTGCGACGACGCCGGCGTCGAGTTGGTCGAGTGGTTCGTCATCGGCGAGCACATCGCCTGCCCACGTGAACTCGCCGGCGACCCGCCCGCTGGGGCTTGCCCAGATGACCAGTCACGCCGTTTCATCGTCTCACCGTCTGGTTGCGATGAGGGCGTGGCGACAAGCGTCGGCCGTATCTCCCGAGCGGGTTGCGATGAGGTTGTGGTGCGACTGTTGCGCCTGAATCTCATCGGTGAGGTTCCGAGACTCATCCCGCAAGGTGATCCAGACCCCCACTGCCGCTGCGCTGACGCGCCGAGGGTGTCGACTCAGGTCGTCGTTCGCGCTCGGCGCTCGGCGGGCGACAGCCGGAGGCCCGCCGCACGCAGCCGACGGACGAGGTCACGGCTCTCGACGGGCTGGGCGCCGGCCTCGATCAGTTCGGCTCGGTACTCCTCGGGGATGTCGTAGTGATCTCCCTGGAACCCCGTCGCGGGATCCCGGCGCGGTCGGCGAACTCGTGGAGCTCGTCGTACGAGGTGTCGCTGACCAGGTGGCACCACTTCTTGCCACGCCACCACCAACGTGCATCGTCGATCAGGATCGCCACGCCGTCACCCTGCCACACGCTCGACGATGCCACACTGACGTCGTGGCCGCACCCGAAACGGAGCTGGAGCTGGCCTGGCAACGTCACCTGGGCGACGATCGGCGCCTGCTCGACGGGCTCATGTCCCGCCACCGCGAGAAGCAACGGCGATCACACTGCAACCCACGTGGCCTGGGTGATACGCCACATCGAGGAACTGGCTGCCGTCGAACACGTCGATCACCTCGACGAGGTGGTCGCCGCGGCGTTCTACCACGACGCCGTGTACGAGCCCGCGCATCCCGCGAACGAGCGAGCGAGCGCCCGCCTGGCGCGGCGCGACCTGGCCACACTGGGCTGGTCGAACGAACGTATCGAGCGTGTGGCTGCGATGATCGAGGCCACCGCACACGGAGACTCGCCGACTCGGTTGGGCGACACCGCATCCTGCTCGACGCCGATCTCGCCATCCTCGGCGCCGACCCGGCTGCCTACTCCACCTACGTCCGAGCGGCGCGCCGAGTTCCGCCATGTCGACGACGACGCATGGCGGATCGGACGGGCCTCGGTGGTCAGGGATTCCTCGACCGCACCGACGATCTACTCCACAGCCACGGCACGCGGCCTGTGGGAGCAGCACGCCCGGGCGAACCTCGCCGCCGAACTCGCTGCGCTCAGCTGACGATCCGGTTGAGATCGACGGGCACGTCGGGCACGGTCCCGCATTCGATCTCCTCCTGAACGTTGCGTTCCAGGCGGCGTAGCCCAGACGGTGGCCAGGGTGACGGCACCCTTGCAGGCGATCGCCTGACGCAACCCGATCGCCTCGGCCAGGAGACCGAGCGGCGCAGCGGCGATCCCGAACCCGGCGAAGCTCAGCATCATGAGCGATTGCACCCGACCGTGGTGGGTGTCCTCGGTCATGTTCAGCGTGATGGTGTTGGACAGCGACTGGTAGCCGGTGGTTCCTGCACCGACGAAGGCCACCACGACGAATGCCGTGAAGAACACCGGCGACAGCCCGAGCACCATCACGCCGAGCCCGAATGCGACGCTGGAGATGACCATCAGACGCCACACACCCGCTCCATCGGCACGGCCGGCAAGTGGAACGGCCACATGCACCGATCGAACTCGCTGACATGATGAGTCCGACCCAGCCGTCGCTGAGGTCGAATTCGCCCTTGACGAGCGCCGGGATGAAGGCGACGTAGTTGAAGCCGAACATGATGATCACGAACGAGCTGAACACGAGCC
>CAVUUX010000007.1:0-809495 GCA_963744705.1 Ilumatobacteraceae bacterium | reverse complement strand
GCCACGAGTCGGTCCGGCCGCATCGAGCGGGCATAGGCGACCGCCTTGAGCACGCCGAGGTTCACGCTGCCGACGAGGATCACCACCGTGTGCGAGTGACGAGGAATGTGCTCGCCGGGCTCGACCTTCAGAGCCGATCGAACCTTGGTGTAGTGGCGCTTGATGCGCCTGAAGACGACCACGATGATCGGGATCAGCACCGCCGGGATCCAGGCGCCGATGGCGAACTTCGACACCACGCACGACGATCAACACGATGAACGTCGCGACCGCGCCGATCGATGTTGACCGCCACACCACGCCGCCAGCTCGGTTCGCGCACCTTCTGATGGTGACGCACCATGCCGATCTGCGACAGCGTGAACCCGCAGAACACGCCCACGGCGTACAGCGGGATGAGCTTGCTCGTGTCGCCCGAGAAGGCCACGATCAGCAGCGCCGCAACCGCGGCGAGCGCCAGGATGCCGTTGGAGAACACGAGCCGATCGCCGCGATTCTTCAGCTGCGCCGGCAGGTATCCGTCCTGGGCCAGGATCGACGTCACGCGGGGGAAGTCGGCGAATGCCGTGTTCGCCGCGAGGATCAAGATCGCGAACGTCGAGAACTGCAGGATGTAGTACGGCAGCGTCTCGCCGTTGAACACCTCGCGACCCATGATCGACAGCAAGGTCTCGCTCTCGTTCGGCGTCGGCCGCAGCCGACTGGCGAGCAGCGAGATCCCGAAGAAGAACGTCGCCGAGGATCGTTCCCATCAGCAGCAGGGTGGTGGCCGCGTGCTTCGACTCGGGCTTCTTGAACGCCGGGACGCCGTTGGAGATGGCCTCGACACCGGTGAGGGCGACCGCGCCGGAGGAGAACGCCCGCAGGAAGATCAGCACCGTCAACCCGGTCAGTTCGTTGCCGTGGGTCAGTTCGTCCAACGCCTCGGTGTTCGGGCACCAGCGGCTCCAGCGTGCCCGTCGCGAGCCGGAACAGCCCGATGGAGATCAGCGCACCGAGGGCGAGGATGTAGACGTAGGTCGGCCCCGCGAACAGCCGCCCGGACTCCTTCATCCCTCGCAGGTTGGCGATCGTCATGATGGCGATGAACCCGAGACAGATCTCGACACGTTCCGGCCGCAGGGCCGGGAACGCCGAGGTGATGGCGGCGACACCCGCCGACACCGACACCGCGACGGTCAAGATGTAGTCGACGAGCAGCGACGCGCCGGCGACCAGTGACGGGGTCTCACCGAGGTTCTCACGCGAGACGACGTACGACCCGCCACCACCCGGGTAGGCGAAGATGGTCTGGCGGTAGCTCGTGATGACCAGCACGAGCAGCACCATGACGATGATCGAGATGGGAATCAGCTGGTTGAGTGCGATCGAGAGCCCGGCAACCGGAATCAGGACGATCAGGATCTCCTGGCTCGCGTAGGCGGTCGACGAGATCGCGTCGGAGGCGAAGACGGCGAGTGCTGTCGGGATACCGAGGCGCTGGTGTTGCTCGTCCTCGGTCGCCAGTGGCGAACCGACGAGCCTCCGCTTGAACTGACCGGTCATGAACGAACGCCGGCGCCGACCCACACGGCGTGCTTCTGTCTCGCAGGTGGTGACGTCACGTTCTGCTCCTGTTTCCGGTGTCGACCGATGTTGCATGGTCTGCATGGATCGCTCCATGACTCAGCGCTCCAACCATATACCAGCACGCTGCCGCGAGCGATATGCACCTCGACACCGAGACGCGGGCGCGAAACGACCCACGTCTCAGTGCAGGTCTTCACCCTCACGGAGATCGTCGAACTCGGACTCCTCGGGCGGGCGGGTGCGACCGCCGGCGCGCTTGTCGGCCGCCTTGTCGTGGGCACGCTGCTCCTCCTCCAACGCTGCCTCCTCCTCGATCAGCCGTTCGAGGCTGTGCAGGCGACCGCGTCGAGCGTGCCGGCGGCGATCGCCGCCTGGACGGCACAGCCCGGTTCCTGATCGTGCTTGCAGTCGCGGAACCGGCAGCTGGTCCATCAGGTCGAACACGTCGGCGAATGCCCGCTCGATGCCATGTCCCGACAGCCACAGGCTCAGCGCCCGGACGCCGGGCGTGTCGATCAACCATCCCTCACCGGGCAGCGGCACGAGTTCCGCCGCCACCGTGGTGTGGCGGCCGCGCTGATCGCCCTCGCGGACCGCCGAGGTCGCCTGGCGCTCGTCGCCCACGAGGGCGTTGACGAGCGTGGACTTGCCGACGCCGCTCGCGCCGAGGAACGTCAGGGTCCGGTTGCCGACGGCGTACCGGCGGATCGCGTCGATGCCGTCACCGCTGATCCCGCTGGCGAGCAGCACCGGCACCCCGAGCGACACGTCGGCGAGCGCCGCACGTCCGGGTTCCGCGTCGTCGACGAGATCGGTCTTGGTCAGCACGACGACCGGTTCGGCACCGGAGTCGAACGCCAGGACGAGTTCGCGTTCGAGCCGACGCGGGCTCGGCGGTGAACCGAGTGCGTGGACGAGGAACACCACGTCGATGTTGGCGGCCAGCGTGTGCGACACGGCGCGCATCCCGTCGAACGACGCCCGACGCGTGAAGGCCGATCGCCGCTCGATGACGTGCTCGACCCGCTCGTTGTCGACAGAGGGCACGACCCAGTCGCCGACCGCGACGTCAGCGCCGATGTTGCGCACCCGCAGCGGCTCGGCACAGCCTCGCGCTTCGTCCATCGACCGGATCACCGTGCTCCACCCGCGGTCGAGTCGCGACACCCGTCCCGGCGTCCCCGGAGCGCCCGAGTGCCCGCCACGACTCGTCGAAATCGTCGGCCCAGCCAAGCGCAGGATCGGGGGCCTCGATCGCGTCCGACATCGTGACCGAACCGTACCCGCGATGCAGTTCTGCCGATCCTCCGGCACACTTCGCTCTGACAACAGCGCATCCGACGCGCTTGACAGCCCGCCCCTCGATCCCCTAACGAAAGGCACCGATGCCCAAACCTCTCGTCATCGTGGAGTCGCCCGCCAAGGCCAAGACGCTGTCGAAGTTCCTCGGCAGCGACTACGACGTGCGCGCCTCGGTGGGCCACGTCAGCGACCTGCCGTCGAAGGGGCTGAACATCGACGTCGACAACGGGTTCAAGCCCACCTACGAGCTCACCGAGCGCGGCAAGACCGTCATCAAGGATCTGAAGGCCGCCCTGAAGGACGCTTCGGAGCTCTACCTCGCAACGGACGAGGACCGCGAGGGTGAAGCCATCTCGTGGCATCTCCTCGAGTACCTCAAGCCGAAGGTGCCCGTGAAGCGGATGGTGTTCCACGAGATCACCAAGTCGGCCATCGACCACGCCGTCAACAACCCGCGTGGCCTCGACTACGGGCTCGTCGACGCCGCCGAGACCCGCCGCATCCTCGACCGCCTCTACGGCTACGAGGTGTCGCCGGTGCTGTGGCGACGCGTCAACCGCGGCCTGTCGGCCGGGCGCGTCCAGAGCCCGTCCGTTCGGCTCATCGTCGAGCGCGAACGCGAACGCATCGCGTACATCACCGCCGACTACTGGGACATCGACCTCGGGACCGCCACCCGACCGGCCTTCGACGCGAAGCTCGTCGCGGTCGGTGGCACACGGATCGCGACCGGCAAGGACTTCAGCGACCGTGGACAGGTGTCCGGCCAAGGTCATCGCACTCGACGAGGCCAGGGCCGTTGCGCTCGCCGACGGACTCGCCGACGCCCGGTTCACGGTGCGCTCGGTCGAGGAGAAGCCGTACCGCTCGTCGCCCAAGGCGCCGTTCATGACGTCCACGCTCCAGCAGGAGGGTGGACGCAAGCTGCGGCTGTCGTCGTCGCAGGTGATGCGCGTCGCCCAGGGCCTGTACGAGCGCGGCTACATCACCTACATGCGTACCGACAACGTCGTGCTGTCCGACGAGGCGATGCAGGCCGCTCGCGCCGCGGTCACGAGCGAGTACGGCGCCAACTACCTCAACGCCGCGCCCAGGCAGTACTCGTCGAAGGTGAAGAACGCGCAGGAGGCCCACGAGGCCATCCGGCCGACCACCCCGTTCCGGTCGCCCCAGCAGGTGAGCTCGGAGCTCAACAGCCAGGAGCTCGCGCTGTACCGCCTCGTGTGGCAGCGCACGCTCGCCTCGCAGATGGCCGACGCGACCGGCGTGACCGTCAGCGTGCGCCTCGCCGCCAACGCCACCGACCGCGTCGACCGGCGAACTGACGGATTGCGAGTTCGCCGCGTCCGGCACCACGATCACGTTCCCGGGCTATCGGGCCGTCTACGTCGCGTCGAAAGAGGAGACCGGCGACGACGCAGCCGACAACGAAGCGCTGCTGCCGCTGCTCGCCGAGGGCGACGAGGTGCCGGTCGCCTCGATCGTGCCGAACGGCCACACCACGTCTCCGCCGGCGCGCTACACCGAGGCCTCGCTGGTCAAGCGGCTCGAGGAACTCGGCATCGGTCGACCCTCCACCTGGGCGTCGATCATCCAGACCATCCAGGACCGCGGGTACGTGTGGAAGAAGGGTCAGGCCCTGGTGCCGACCTGGACGGCGTTCGCCGTGATCCGGCTGCTGGAGGAGCACTTCAACGCGCTCGTCGACTACGACTTCACCGCCTCGATCGACGCCGACCTCGACGAGATCGCCCACGGAACCCGGGCCAAGGACAAGTGGCTGAAGCGCTTCTACTTCGGCGACACCGGCGACGGCGACACCCAGCCGATCTCCGCCGAGGCAGGGTTCGGCGAGGACGCGCTGCTGGGTCTCAAGCGACTGGTCGAGGAGAACCTCGACGAGATCGATGCCGCCGAGATCAACACGTTCCCGCTCGGCGCCGACGTCGACGGCAACGTCATCGTGGTCAAGCCGGGCAAGTACGGGCCGTACGTGAAACGTGGCGAGGACACCGCCAGCGTCCCCGACGATCTCGCCCCCGACGAGCTGACCGTCGAGAAGGCGATCGAGCTGCTCGCCGCGCCGAAGATCGGACGAGCCGATCGGCGAACTCGACGGCTACCCCGTGTACGCGAAGAACGGCCGCTACGGGCCGTACGTGCAGTGGGGCGACCACGACGATCCGCCCCCCGGCTTCGACAAGCCGAAGATGGCGAGCCTGTTCAAGACGATGGTCCTCGAACGGATGACGATGGACGAGGCCGAAGCGCTGCTCCAGTTGCCGCGGCTGCTCGGTGAGGATCCCACCGACGGCGTCGAGATCTACGCGAACAACGGTCGGTACGGGCCGTACGTGCAGAAGGGCAAGGACTACCGCAACATCGACTCCGAGGACCAGCTGCTCCAGATCACGCTGGCGGAGGCGCTGGCGATCTTCAGTCAGCCCAAGGTCTACAAGCGCGGCGGCTCGAACATGGCCGCCAAGGGCCCGCTGCGAGAATTCGGCACCGATCCGGTGAGCGAGCGCCCGGTCGTTGCCAAGGACGGCAAGTTCGGCGTCTACGTCACCGACGGCGAGACGAACGCGTCGCTCGGCAAGGGCGACCGTCTCGATGCCATGGCACCGGAGCGCGCCTACGAACTCCTGGCGATCCGCCGCGAGGCGATCACCGCCAAGGGCGGGCCCACCGCGAAGAAGCGCGCCACCAAGAAGAAAGCTCCGGCCAAGAAGGCCGCGGCGAAGAAGGCGAGCAGCGAAGACGGCTCCGGCCAAGAAGGCCGCAGCCAGGTCGGCGCCGGCGAAACCGGTCATCACCGACCTCGACGACACCTGACCGCCCGATCTCGTGAACCAGATGCGCACCAGGTGCGCATCTCGTTCACGAGATGCAGGCTGGCGGCGACCGTCTCGTGAGCGGTGACGTCAGGTGAAGATGATCTGCCCGCCGGCGGCCATGGCGTAGAACTCGCCGACGGTGATGATGTCGTCGAGTTCGTCGACCAGGTCCTCGCGCTCCATGCCGAACATCTCGACCGAGGCCAGGCAGGCGTACAGGCCGGCGCCCGTGTCGTGGATCATCTCGATGAACTCGGGGATGCCGGGGAAGTCGAGCTTCTCGATCTGCTTCTCCATGTACTTCGTGATGAGCCCCGATGCACCCGGGATGACCCCGGCGATCGTGGGCATGTGCAGGCCCGGGTTGCCGACCGCGGCCACCTTGATGTGGTCGTGGTGCCCCTTGTGGATCGGCGTCCATGCCGAAGAAGGTGAAGAACAGGTTGGCGTCGATGCCTTCGTTGCGGGCGCCGTTGGCCATGATCAGGGCCGGGTAGATGCCCTCGAGCGAGCCCTTCGACACGATGATCGAGACCTTCTCGATCGGGGCCGCAACGGGTGCGGGTGGGAGTGGATGTGATTCGGTCATGTTCGATCTCCGATGAGAAGTGATTTCCGGGTGAGAAGCACGGTGGGGTCAGCAGTCGAGACGCGGGGTCGGACCCCGCGTGTCATGTCAGATGCAGCCCTTGGGCTTGGGGATGCCGGCCACCAGGGCGGCCAGCTTGGCGGGACCCTTCGGGAACAGCACGAAGAGTTCCTTGGTCGTGACGTCGGACAGCTTGCTGATCTTGCGAACGGTCGGCCCGGTGCCCTTGTCGAAGTACTCCGAGCGCATGAGGTCGATGACCACCCAGTGCCGGTCGGTCAACGGAGTGGGCACCCCGACCTCCTCGGCGATCTCGGGCGCCATCTCCTTGGTCCATTGGTCGGGTTCGACGAAGAAGCCTTCGTCGTTCACCTCGACGGCCGTGCCGGCGAATGTCTTGGTGGGCATGTAGGTGTCTCCTTCTTGGGATCGAGTGCTCGAGATCGAACGGCGAGATCGTCAGCCCGAAACGGGATGCTTCTTGCCGAACGTGGGCATGTCGGGGCCGATGCCGGGGATGTCACGCCCGGGCAGCAGACCGTGCCAGTAGAACGACTGGAACATCAGCTTGCCGAGGTGGTTGGCCCTCGACTCCTTGAGCAGCGGCAGACCGATCGGACCGGGGTAGTGGCCGGTCACGGGCTCGTTCTCGTAGTTGAAGTCGATGAGCAACGCCTTGGAGAATCCCGTCTCGATGAAGCAGTTGGCGTGACCGTCGTAGCTGTGCTCGATGGGCTTGCCGTCGATGAAGGCTTCGATGTTCTCGACGAGCACTTCACCTTCGAAGTGTGTGACCGAGCCGGCCTTCGACGCCGGGAGGTCCGCAGCGTCGCCGACGACGAAGATGTTCGGCTTCACCTTCGACTGCAGGGTGGCGTTGTCGGTCGGGATGAACCCCAGCTCGTCGCCCAGGCCGGGCGAGTTCGACACGTACGCCGCACCACCGTGCAGCGGGACCACCACCGCGATGTCGAAGTCGATCTCGCGTCCGTCGAATGCGATCAGCTTGCGGGCTTCGCCGTCGATCTCACCGGTGTTGAACTCGGTGACCAACTCGATGCCCTTCTCGTCGAGCAGGGAGCCCAACGTCGCCGACGCCGTGGGCTTGGTGAACGCACCGTCGAGCGGCGTCACGTAGGTGATGGTGACGTCGTCGCGCACGCCCTTGTCGGTGAAGTACCAATCGGCGAGGAACGCGAACTCGAGCGGAGCGACCGGGCACTTGATCGGCATGTCGATGACGTTGATCACCAGATGGCCGGATTCGAACTCGTCGAGCTTGGCGGCCAGGGCCGTCGAGCCCTCCATGTCGTAGAACGTGAACACCGACTCCATCCAGCCCGGGCCGGTCATTCCCTCGGTCTCCTCGGGCTGCAGCACCGCGCCGGTCGCCACGAGCAGCACGTCGTAGTCGAGCGTGGTGCCGTTCTCGAGGGTCACCGAGTTCGCCTCGATGTCGACGGACTCGATCGGGCACTGGTGGTAGTGGATGCCCTTCTTGAGCTGGCGATCGCGCTTGCGGACGATCTCGTCGGGCTCGGTCAGGCCGAACGGGATGAACAGCAGCCCCGGTTGGTAGACGTGGCGGTTGTCCTGATCGACGATGTCGATGCGGAGCTGATCGTCCTTGTACTTCTTGCGGAGCCGGTTTGCCGCCAGCGTTCCGCCCGTCCCCGCTCCGAGGATCACGAGCCGTTTCTGGTCACTCACGATGTCTCCAATCCTGCGCTCCGCAACCGTTGCGAAGGCCTCTCAACACAACGCTAGGACGGACGGCCTGCGGTCACCACGGCCTTTCGTCCCAATCCCCTCGGGGGTATCCGGGAGCGGGCCGGTTCGAGGCCCGGGGCGGCACGCGTCGATACCATCGGTCACCGTGACCGATCGACCCCCCTACATCGCCTTCGAGGGCGCCGAGGGTTCGGGCAAGTCGACGCAGGCGAAGCGGCTCGCAACCGCGATCGGCGCCGTCCTCGACGCGTGAGACCGGAGGCACCGCGATCGGGGTGCGCATCCGCGAGATCCTCCACGACACGAGCGTGCACAACCTCACGGCCCGAGCCGAGGCGCTCCTCACGGCGGCCGACCGCGCCCAGCATCTCGCCGAGGTCGTCGTTCCTGCACTCGACGCCGGTACGCCCGTCGTCACCGATCGGTCGGTGTACTCGTCACTCGCCTACCAGGGATACGGACGCGAACTCGACATCGACGAGATCCGACACCTGAACGAGTGGGGCACGGGCGGGGTGTGGCCGTCGACGGTCGTGTTCCTCGACACGCCGGACGAGACCATCGCCGAGCGGATGAGCACGCGCGAGCTCGACCGGTTCGAGGCCGCCGGAGCGGCGTTCCACGCCCGAGTGCTCGCCGGATTCCGAACGATGGCCGCTGCCGATCCCGATCGGTGGATCACGGTGCAGGCGGTCGGCTCGGTCGACCGCGTCGCCGACGAGATCCACGCCGCACTGGCGGCGCGAGGGCTGCTGTGAGCGCGCCAGGCGCGGTGTGGGACGACGTCGTCGGCCAGCCCGAGGCCATCGGTCGACTGCGGGCCGCCGCCGAGAGCGGCCCCGTCCACGCCTACCTCTTCGTCGGACCGGCCGGCTCGACGAAGCTGCAGGCAGCCCGCGCCTTCGCGTCGCTGCTGATCACCGGGACCGAAGCCGTCGAGCAGCGCGACGCCCGGCTGATCCTGCGAGGCGAGCACCCCGACGTGCACGAGGTTCGACGCGTCGGGGCCGCCATCTCGAAGGACCAGGCCGACGAGATCGTGCGCACCGCGTCGCTGTCACCATCGGAGGGTTCGTCGAAGGTGATGATCCTCGAGGAGTTCCACCTGCTCGCAGCGCCGGGCGCGGCACGGCTGCTGAAGACGATCGAGGAACCACCCGACTCGACGACGTTCATCATCCTCGCCGACTTCGTTCCGACCGACCTGATCACGATCTCGTCGCGGTGCGCCCGCATCGACTTCCACGCGATCGGACCCGACGTCGTCGCCGCCCGACTCCTCACCGAAGGCATCCGGCCTGCCGAGGCAATGGCAGCTGCGCGAGCCGCCAACGGCGACCTCGACCGGGCCCGGGTACTCGCCACCGACCCGGCGCTGTCCGAGCGGCGCGCCGCGTTCGCCGGCACGCCGCATCGGCTCGACGGCAGTGGCGCCGTCGCCATGCGAATCGCCGCCGAACTGCTCGCTTCGATCGACTCGGCCGCCGAACCCCTCGCCGTCCGACACGCGGCCGAGGCCGCAGAACTCGACGAGCGCATCAAGGCGTACGGAGAGCGCGGGAGCGGCAAGAAACAACTCGACGACCGCCACAAACGCGAGCTCCGCCGCCATCGCACCGACGAACTCCGCGCCGGTCTCGCCGCGATGGCCGGCACCTACCGCGACACCGCCGTCAGCGGCGGCACCACCGACGTCGACGGATGTGCCGACGCCGTCCACCGCATCCACCGGGCGATCGAGGCCCTCGATCGCAACCCCAACGAGAAGCTCCTCCTCGAATCGCTCCTCTGGTCGCTCCCCGACGCCCAGGGCACCCGCTGAATCGCGATCGGGGTCAGACCCCGATCGCGATTCGTATTCCCACGAATCTTGATCTTTTTGTCACGCCGTCGCTGACGGGGGTCGTCCACAGGTACCGGTAGGGTTGACACACGGAATCCCACTTCGTGGAAAGGGCACTCCATGTTCGAACGTTTCACAGACCGGGCTCGTCGAGTCGTCGTGCTCGCGCAAGAAGAGGCTCGCCTCCTCAATCACAGCTACATCGGCACCGAGCACATCCTGCTCGGGCTGATTCACGAGGGCGAAGGCGTCGCCGCGAAGGCTCTCGAGAGCCTCGGCATCTCCCTCGAAGCAGTGCGCAGCCAGGTCGAGGAGATCATCGGCCAGGGCGGCTCGTCGCCGTCGGGCCACATCCCGTTCACGCCTCGCGCGAAGAAGGTGCTCGAACTCTCCCTGCGTGAAGCGTTGCAGCTCGGCCACAACTACATCGGCACCGAGCACATCCTGCTCGGCCTCATCCGCGAAGGTGAGGGCGTTGCCGCCCAGGTGCTGGTCAAGCTCGGCGCCGACCTCTCCCGCGTGCGCCAACAGGTCATCCAGCTGCTGTCCGGCTACCAGGGCCCCGCCGGCTCCACCGGTGGCGGTCGCAGCGAGCAGGCGCCCACGGGTGCCGGCGTCGGCGCCAGCAAGGGCGGCGACGACGAGAAGGGCGGCAACAGCCAGATCCTCGACCAGTTCGGTCGGAACCTGACGCAGGCCGCCCGCGAGGGTCAACTCGACCCCGTGATCGGCCGCACGAACGAACTCGAACGCGTCATGCAGATCCTCTCGCGGCGCACCAAGAACAACCCGGTGCTGATCGGTGAGCCCGGCGTCGGCAAGACCGCGATCGTCGAGGGTCTCGCCCAGAAGATCGTCAACAACGACGTGCCCGACACGCTCACCGACAAGCAGCTGTACACCCTCGACCTCGGCGCACTCGTCGCCGGATCGCGCTACCGCGGCGACTTCGAGGAACGCCTCAAGAAGGTGCTCAAGGAGATCAAGACCCGCGGCGACATCCTGCTCTTCATCGACGAGATCCACACCCTCGTGGGTGCCGGCGCCGCCGAGGGAGCGATCGACGCCGCGTCGATCCTCAAGCCCATGCTCGCCCGTGGTGAGCTGCAGACCATCGGCGCCACCACCACCGACGAGTACCGCAAGCACGTCGAGAAGGACGCCGCCCTCGAGCGCCGCTTCCAGCCGGTGAAGGTCGACGAGCCCACGCTCGCCCACACCATCGAGATCCTCAAGGGCATCCGCGACCAGTACGAGGCCCACCACCGGGTCACGATCACCGACCAGGCACTCGTCGCGGCGGCCAATCTCGCCGACCGCTACATCGCCGACCGGTACCTGCCCGACAAGGCCATCGACCTCATCGACGAGGCCGGCTCTCGTCTGCGCATCAAGCGCATGGCGACTCCACCCGACCTGCGCGAGATCGAGACGAAACTCAGCGACGTGCAGGAAGCCAAGAAGCGCGCCGTCGAAGAGCAGCAGTTCGAAGAGGCCGGCCGCCTCCGCGACCAGGAGAAGACCCTGCTCGAGGAGAAGGCCCAGAAGGAGACCGAGGTCCGCGCCGAAGGTGTCGACCTGTTCGACGAGGTCGACGAAGAGGCCATCGCCGAAGTGCTGTCACTGTGGACCGGTATCCCGGTCTACAAGCTCACCGAGGAAGAGACCGAGCGTCTGCTGCACATGGAGGAGAACCTCCACAAGCGCATCATCGGCCAGGAGAGCGCCGTCGCCGCCGTGTCGCAGTCGATCCGTCGCACCCGCGCCGGGTTGAAGGATCCCAAGCGGCCCTCGGGTTCGTTCATCTTCCTGGGCCCCACCGGCGTCGGCAAGACCGAGCTCGCCAAGACCCTCACCGAGTTCCTGTTCGGTGACGACACCGCCCTGATCACACTCGACATGTCGGAGTACATGGAGAAGCACACGGTGAGCCGCCTCGTCGGTTCGCCTCCCGGCTACGTGGGCTACGAAGAGGGCGGTCAGCTCACCGAGGCCGTGCGTCGCAAGCCGTTCTCGGTGGTGTTGTTCGACGAGATCGAGAAGGCGCACCCCGACGTGTTCAACACGTTGCTGCAGATCCTGGAGGAAGGTCGCCTGACCGACAGCCAGGGCCGATCGGTCGACTTCCGCAACACCGTGCTGATCATGACCTCGAACCTGGGCACCCAGGATCTCCGCAAGGCCAACGTCGGTTTCACGAGCGACGACTCCGCCATGAGCTACGAGCGCATGAAGGAGAAGGTCAACGAGTCGTTGAAGAACCACTTCCGGCCCGAGTTCCTCAACCGCATCGACGAGGTCATCGTCTTCCACGAGCTGACACGCGACGAGGTCTTGCAGACCGTCGACCTGCTCACGAAGCGGCTCGTCGGCCAGCTCGAGGGTCAGGGTCTCGGCATCGAGATCAAGCAGTCGGCCAAGGAGCTGCTCGCCGAGTTGGGTTACGACCCGCAGCTCGGTGCGCGTCCGATGCGTCGTGCGATCCAGCGCCACATCGAAGATGCGCTCTCGGAGAAGATCCTCTACAAGGAGTACTCGGCAGGCGAGATCATCGTCGTCGACACCGAGGACGATCCCGACAACGAGGGCAAGAAGCGCTTCACCTTCACCGCCGTCGAGGGCTTCGTGCCCCCGTCTTCGGTGGAACTGGCGACCACGGCGACCGAGCATCCCATCGCGCCGCCCATCGGCGAGGGTGAGCTGCCCCCGCCCGAACTCAGCTGATCGCTGCACCCCCTGCCGCGTGCGGTCGGGGGTTGCCAGTCATAATGGCCCGCGTGGTTCGTCGGGTCCTTGCAGCATGCGTGTGTGTGATCGCGCTCGCCGGGTGCCGACTCGACATCGCCGTCGACATGAACGTCGAGCCTGACGGCACGGGCACGATCTCGGTCCTCGCGACCGCCGACGCCGAACTGGTGGCCGCGGTGCCGACGATCGCCGACGACCTGGCCACCGACGACGTGGTCGCGGCGGGCTGGGTCATCGACGGGCCCAACCCCACCCCCGACGGCGGACTCACCATCACGTTCACGCACGGCTTCTTCACCGACGAGGAGGCGACCAACCTGCTCAACAGCCTGGGCCCGCCCTTCAACGAGATGTCGATGGTGCGCAACAGCAGCGGAGACGAGACCACCAATCGACTCAGCGGCCTGCTCGGGTTGCCCGACGGGTTCGCATCGTTCGCCGACGAGGATCTGATCGCTGCGGTCGGCTCGGTGCCCTTCGCCGAACAGATTGCAGCGTCCGGTGCGACCCCGGCATCATCGATGGGAGTCACGATGCGTGCCGCGCTCCCGGGCACCATCGATCAGTCGCAGACCAACGGCACCCTGATCGACGACGGCCGCCTCGAGTGGGTCGTGCCGCTCGACGGCTCCGTGCTCGACTCGCGGGCCGTCTCCGTCCAGTCGGCGGGCGACGATCGGTGGTGGGCACGTCCGCTGTCCGTGCTCGCACTGGTGGCGTTGATTGCCTGGGTCGCATTCATGACCCTCTTCATCGGGTACGTCGCCTGGGCGCGCTGGCAACGCACTCGTCGCCGTCCGCCGGCTCGGCCCGCACGCTGAACCGAGAGTGTGCCATCGTTGGACATGCCCGACGATGCGGTGACCGTGACCCGGATCGACTTCCACTTCGACGTGATGTGCCCGTTCGCCTACCAGGCGGCGAAGTGGATCCGCGAGGTCCGCCGTCAGACCGATCTGACGATCGACTGGAAGTTCTTCAGCCTGGAAGAGATCAACCGGGTCGACGGCAAGAAGCACCCGTGGGAGCGCGAGTGGTCGTACGGCTGGTCGATGATGCGCATCGGGGCGCTGCTTCGGCGTTCGAGCATGGACGACCTCGACCGCTGGTACGAACGCGCCGGTCGAGCGCTGCACGAGGAAGGGCACCGGCCACACGACCCGGAGGTGGCCCGGCATCTGCTCGAGGAGATCGGGCTCGACCCGGCAGTGGTCGACGAAGCCATTGCTGATCCGACCACCCACGACGAGGTCCGTGCCGAGCACGACCGGGTCGTGGCCGCGGGCGGCTACGGCGTGCCGACGTTGTTCTTCCCGGAGTTCACGAACGACAGCGGCGAACCCGAGTGCCTGTTCGGCCCGGTCCTGGTCGATCCGCCGATCGGCGCAGCGGCCGTGCGGCTGTGGGACGCAACGACGGCATGGCTCGAGTTCCCGTATCTCTTCGAGCTGCAGCGCCTCAAGAACCCGGCGCACGGCCAGGTGATCGTCGATCGCTTCCAGCCGTACCTCGACGCCCGCGACTGGGTGTCGATCAACCGAGGCAAGGTCATCTCGTTCGACTGACTCGCCCCTCCATCATCGATCAGGCCCAACTCTGTGAGAGCCCGCGGTCATGATGGCGGCCATGAGCAGAGCGAGAGTCGTCCACGTGTGCAGCGAGTGCGGCACCTCCCACCCGAAGTGGGCCGGCCGGTGTGCGGGCTGCGGCGATTGGAACACCCTCGCCGAAGACGTCGAGATCGACATCGTCGACGCGCCCGTCGCTGCGTCGAACCGGCCCGGCCCCACTCGGATCGGCGACGTCGGAACCGAGCACGGGCATCCGGTCACGACGTCGATCCCCGAACTCGATCGGGTGCTCGGGGGTGGGCTGGTCGCCGGATCGGTCACGCTGCTCGGCGGCGAACCGGGCATCGGCAAGAGCACACTGCTGCTGCAGCTGCTCGCCACGTGGAACGGGCCGACGTTGTACGTCACCGCCGAGGAGAGCGCCCAACAGGTGAAGCGGCGCGCCGAACGCCTCGGGGCCACCCGCGACGACCTCTGGCTGCATGCGGAGACCTCGCTGACGCACATCCTCGACGCGATCGACCGCATCCGACCCGAGCTCGTCGTGATCGACTCGATCCAGACCGTTTCCGATCCGACGCTCGGCTCACTGCCCGGCAGCGTCGGACAGGTGCGTGGCTGTGCGCAACGACTTCGTCAACGAGGCCAAGGAGCGCGGCGTGTCGATCATGCTGGTCGGTCACGTCACCAAGGACGGCGGACTCGCGGGCCCGCGCGTCCTCGAACATGTCGTCGACACCGTGCTGCAGTTCGAGGGCGACCGTCACCATGCGCTGCGGCTGCTGCGGGCGTCGAAGCACCGGTTCGGGCCGACGAACGAGCTCGGCCTGTTCGAGATGGCGACCACCGGCCTCGTCGGCGTGCCCGATCCGTCGTCGTTGTTCCTCGCCGACCGCCGCACCGGCATCCCCGGCTCCGCGGTCGTGCCGACCATGGAGGGGCAGCGACCGATCGTGGTCGAGGTGCAGGCACTGGCCAACCCGAGCGTGCCGGGCGTACCCCCACGACGCAGCGCGCTGGGCCTCGACGGCGCCCGGCTGTCGATGCTCATGGCGGTACTCGCCCGCCGCAGTCGGGTGATGGTCGGTGATCAGGACGTGTACGCGTCGACCGCCGGCGGCGTGAAACTCAGCGAGCCGGGCCTCGACCTCGGCGTGTGCCTCGCCGTGGTCAGTGCGGTTCGCGATCAGCCGCTTCCTGCCGACCTGGCCGTGTTCGGCGAGGTCGGCCTCGGTGGCGAACTCCGCCAGGTCGGACAGGCGGCGCGTCGACTGACCGAGGCCGCGCGGCTCGGCTTCTCGCGCGTGATCGTGCCGACCAACTCGCCCGACTGCGACGCCGACATCACCGTGCTCCGCGCCGCGACCCTGAGCGAGGCAATCGCCGTTGCCGGCCTGGGTTCGGGCACGCTGCGAGCTGCCGTGTGACAGGGCCGCAGCTCGCCGGGAATCGTCACCTAGAATCAGCGGATGGGCTCCCGATACAGCGGCGTGAACGAGGCGATGCGTGACGCGCTCGCTCGCGTGTCGCCAGGGACGCCACTGCGTGACGGCATCGACCGTGTGGTTCGATCGAAGGCGGGCGCGCTGCTCGTACTCAGCGACGAGGCCGACGTGCTGGCGATCTGCTCGGGCGGATTCCTCGTCGATGCCCCGTACAGCCCTCAGCGTCTGTCCGAACTCGCCAAGATGGACGGCGCCATCATCATCTCCGCCGACGGCGGGCGCATCGCTCGCGCCAATGTGCACCTCGTGCCCGACCCCACCGTGGCCACCAGCGAGACCGGGACGCGTCACCGCACGGCAGAACGTGTCGCCCGTTCGCTCGACGTGCCCGTCGTGTCGGCGAGCGAGGAGATGGGGGTCATCAACGTCTACGCCGGCGGCGACAAGCGGCAGCTCCAAGAGGTCGGCCACCTGCTCGATCGTGCGAACCAGGCGTTGCAGACGCTCGAGCGCTACAAGGTGCGCCTCGACGACGCCATCACGAACCTCACCGCCGTCGAGATCGAAGACGTCGTGACCCTGCGCGACGTGGTGGCCGTGGTGCAGCGCGGCGAGATGGTGCACCGGATCGCCGACGAGATCGAGACGATGATCATCGAACTCGGCGTCGACGCCCGACTCCTCAGACTGCAGCTCGACGAGCTGTACGGCGAGATCGACGACGAACTCGACCTCGTGGTCGCCGACTACCTGCCGTCGGGCCGGTCGGTCGCCGAGACGCTCGCAGGCATGACACAGCTCTCCGACGACGAGGTGCTCAACCTGCGCCTCGCCGCCGAGCGCGCTGTCGCCCGGTGCGGATTCGACCGATCTCGGCCAGGAGGCGGCGCCGAAGGGGCTGCGTCTGCTCCACCGGGTCAGTCGGCTGCCGCCCGAGACGGCGATCGACGTGGCCAACCACTTCGGCGGGCTCGCCAAGCTTCAACGGGCGACCGTCGACGACCTCATGTCGGTCGACGGCGTCGACGAGACCACCGCCCGTTCCATTCGCGAGACCCTGAGCCGGGTCACCGAGTCGACCATCCTCGACCAGTACAGCTGACGTCCACGATGTGGCCGACACATCGTGGACCTCAGTTGGCGATGGTGGTCGGGGCTTTCGGATCGGCGACCGTCGGCAGGATGGCGTCCCACACGGCGGCGTCGTCGAAGCCCAGCGCCCACAGGGCGACGCCGTCGAGGCGGTACTCCCGTGCAAGATCCATCCTCAGCCGGATGCCGTCACCGTCGACGTAGTGCACCTGACGGGTCTGGACACACGTGGTCGTTCCGTCGGTCACCTCGAGGTCGTACTCGAACATCCATTCACCGGTCTCGTCGACGCGGACCGGTTGGCTCTCGCGGCGGGCGATGAGGTCGTCGACCGAGCGCGCCGACACGGTCGTGCGACCCGGCACATCGGTCGCCGGACACTCCCCTGCCACGAACACGGGCCAGTTGCGTCCGTAGGCCGGCAGCCCGAGCACGAGCTTGTCGGGTGACCCGGTTGCCTCGATCGCCCCTGTGATGGCCGACTCGACCCAGTCGATGGGGGCAATCGGGCCCGGCTCGCTGACCGAGTAGTCGTAGGCCATCATCCGGATCCGGTCGACATGGTCGACGATGGCGCCGTAGTCGTACACCCAGTAGCCGCTCTGCGGCGTCCGGCCGGCGTCGTACACCGGCGGGATGCTCACCGTGAGGGTCCGGTCGTCGGCATGCAGGGCCGCGCCCAGCTCCTCGATGAACGACACCCAGTTCGGACGCGTCGCAGCCCACGTGTCGCGTCCGTCGGCGAACGCGAACTGTTCGTAGTCGATGTCGATGCCGTCGTAGCCACCGTCGGCTGCGAACGCTCGGATCGCCTCGACGTGGCGGGCGCGAGTCGCCGGATCAGCGAGGATCCCGGCCATGGTGCCGGCGGGCAGCGCATCGATGATCGACGGGACGACCTCGACATCGGCACCTTTCGCCTGCTCCATGAAGCGTGCAGTCAGCTCGGCCGACGCGTTCGGGTCGACGATGATCTGGTCGACCCCCGCAGCGTTGAACCAGAACGGCGACACCTCGCGCATCGACGGTCCGCGCTGCTCGAAGTCCGGCGACGAGACATCGAGTGCCCAGTACGGCACCCAAGCGTCGAGTGCGATGTCCGGTTTGGGCGCGAGAGGTTGCTCGCTCGACGAGACGTAGAGCCCCGCCCCGACGATCAGGATGATCGCGACACCGAGGCCACCCAGCACGGCGAGCCGACGACGACGTCGCGTCGGCTGCTCGCCACCCTCGATCGGCGTGGCGTCACCCTCGATCGGCGTGGCGTCGGCAGTCGGTTCAACCAAGGTGGAGACGTCGGAGTCGAGCGAGGTCGACGCCGACGAGGGAGTGGACGATGGTGAGCCCGGGGGCGGCTGCGACGGGGACGACATGGGGGACCCCCAGCGTCGCACACCCTGCGGCGACCGCGGAGGCAACCCCGGTCGGCGAGTCCTCGATCGCCACGCAGGCACGCGGGTCGACGCCCAGTGCCGCAGCAGCGGCGAGATACGGCTCGGGGTCGGGCTTTCCGTTGGTCACCTCGTCGCCGGTGATCGAGGCGGCGAACGACCCTGGAGGGGCCGCCGCGATCACCGCGTCGGCGAGCCGGCGCCACGACATGGTGACCATCGCGCAGGGAACACCCTCGGCCAGGCATTCGGCGAGCAGTTCGGGGGCACCGGGTCGCCACGGCAGGTTGTCGGCGACGCGGGCGATCACACCGTCGAGCAGCCAGCCGGCGATCTCGGCCGGCTCCATCGCGACACCACCGCGGGTTCGGAGTTCGTGACCGGCGTCGAGCAGGTCGAACCCGACGATGGAGTGCGCATCGGCGTCGGTCCAGGTCCCACCATGGCGGGCGACCAACTCGTGCTCACAGGCGATCCAGTACGGCTCGGTGTCGACCAACGTGCCGTCCATGTCCCACAGCACCGCCGCCGGCTCGTTCATGACCTGCAGTGTGCCGTCGCGATTGGGGTCTGACCCCAATCGCGACGGTCAGGATCGGAAGATGGTGATCTTGTCCTCGCCGATCCGGGCACGCTTCTCGGGGTCGTCGATGCCGAGGCCCTCCGACGGTGCGAGGCACAGCACGCCGAGCTTGCCCTCGACCTCGTTGTGGTGCACGGCCAGTGCGGCGTCGCCGACCTCGGTCGAGGTCGTAGGTCTTCGTGAGCAGCGGCTGGATACGGCCCTGGTCGAGCAGCCTGTTGGCGGCGTACGACTCGGCATAGTTGGCGAAGTGCGAACCGATGAGCTTCTTGAGGCGCATCCAGAAGTGGCGGTTGTCGAACTCGACCATGTACCCCGACGTCGCCGCGCAGGTGACGATCGTGCCGCCACGCTTCACCGCGAACACCGACGCACCCATCGTGGAACGACCCGGGTGCTCGAACACGATGTCGACGTCCTCGCCGTTGTTGACCTCGCGGATCTTCTTGCCGAAGCGCCGCCACTCGGATTCGTCCTGGGTGTTCTCGTCGGACCAGAACTGGTAGTTCTCCGCCCGCCGGTCGATGACCGCCTCGACACCCATCCGGTTGAGCAGCGCAGCCCGCTCGGGCGACGACACCACGCCGACCGGTGTGCCACCGCCGTTGAGCACGTACTGCACGGCGTAGCCGCCGATGCCGCCGGTGGCGCCCCAGATCAGCACGTTGTCGCCCTGCTTCATCTGTGCGCCGTTCGCGCTGACGAGCATGCGGTACGACGTGGAGCTGCACAGCGCGTTGACCGCCGCCTCCTCCCACGTGAGGTGGCTCGGCTTGGGCATCAGCTGGTTGGCCTTGACGACGGCGAGGTCGGCGAGGCCGCCGAAGTTCGTCTCGAAGCCCCAGATCAGCTGGTTGGTGGCGAGCATCGAGTCGTTGTGGGCGCTCGGATCCTGGTCGTCGACGTAGTTGCAGTGCACCGTCACCCGATCGCCGGGCTTCCAGTTGCGCACCGCCGAGCCGACCCGCAGCGACGACACCCGACGCGTCGGAACCCACGACGTGGTACGGCAGCGAGTGGCGCTTGCCCCATTCGTTGTCGCGGCCCATCCGGTCGAGGAACCCGAAGGTCGGCAGCGGCTCGAAGATCGAACTCCACACGGTGTTGAAGTTGATGCTCGACGCCATCACCGCGATGTAGACCTCGTCGGGTGCCAGTTCGGGCGTGGCGACCTCGCTCGACGTGCAGCGACTTGCGGGGGTCCTTGTCCCACGACTCGACCCCTTCGAACATCGCTGCCTCGTCACGCTTGACGACGGCGGCACGGTAGCTCTCGGGAACCGGCAGGGCGGCGAGATCGTCGCCGCTGGCACCGGATTGGATGGCCTCGAGGATCTGTTGCATGGCCTGCGACGTTACCGATCGGTAATCCCCGCCGACAAAGCGGCCCCCACCCCACCCCACCCCGAAATTGCTCCGCCAGGTGCACGCTGGCGCGCACCTGGGCGACATTTTCGGGGGGTGGGGGGTGGGGGTAGCGTTGCTGCATGGCTTCCACAGGTTCGTACATCGTCGCCGGCGCTCGCACTCCGATCGGGAAGATGAGCGGCGCACTGTCGTCGTTCTCCGCTGCCGACCTGGGCGGGTTCGCCATCAGCGCCGCACTCGAGCGTGCCGGCGTGGCGCCCGACGAGGTGCAGCACGTGATCATGGGCCAGGTGCTGATGGCCGGCCAGGGTCAGGTGCCGAGCCGCCAGGCCGCCGTGAAGGCCGGCATTCCGATGAGCGTGCCGTCGGTCAACGTCAACAAGGTCTGCCTGTCGGGCCTGAACGCGATCTACCTCGCCGAACCAGATGATCGCGGCCGGTGAGGCCGACATCGTCGTGGCCGGCGGCATGGAGTCGATGACGAACGCCCCGTACATCGCCGACGGCGCCCGCGCCGGTTTCCGCTACGGCAACACCGAGCTGCGCGACGCCATCATCGCCGACGGCCTGTGGTGTTCGTTCGACGGCTGCCTGATGGGGCTCGGCACCGATCGGTACGCCGGCAGCGAGAGCATCAGCCGCGAGGCGCAGGACGAGTTCGCCGCCGTGTCGAACGAGCGTGCCGCCAACGCGATCAAGGAGGGTCGCCTGGCCGACGAGATCGTGGCGGTCGCCGTTCCCGCAGCGCAAGGGCGACCCGATCCTCGTCGAGACCGACGAAGGTGTGCGACCCGGCACGACCGCCGAGAGCCTCGGCGCCCTGCGCCCCGCGTTCGACAAGGACGGCACCGTCACCGCCGGCAACGCGTCGCAGCTCTCCGACGGCGCCAGCGCGATCGTGATGATGTCGAGGGCCGAGGCCGAGCGCCGCGGCGTGGCCCCGCTCGGCGAGTTCGTGTCGTACGGGATGGTCGCCGGCCCGGACAGCGCGTCGCTGCTCCACCAGCCGAGCCGGGCGATCCTGCAGGCAGCCGAGCGCGCGGGCATCGCCATTGCCGACCTCGACCTGTTCGAGATCAACGAGGCCTTCGCCGCCGTCGGCATCGCCTCGATCGCCGAACTCGGCATCAGCGACGACATCGTCAACGTCAACGGCGGGGCGATCGCACTCGGCCACCCGATCGGCATGAGCGGCAACCGCCTGGCCCTCACGATCCTGCACGAGCTGAAGCGCCGCGGTGGCGGGATCGGCGCCGTGGCACTGTGCGGCGGCGGCGGCCAGGGCGACGCCGCCATCTTGCGCACCGTCTGAGCCAACCGACGGAACCAACGACACTGCCGGGCGCATCGTCGCCCGGCAGTGGCGCGTCCGGACGGCGGCATCACCCCACGGGTGACGACGTTGTGTCACCGTTCGATCACGGTCGGTGTCAGCATTTCCCACGTTGCGTGCTTGACACGCCACGTCACGTCGGTAAACTGACTCCACGAGCGACTTATATTACGAACAGTTGACAAACTGATCGCTTGTCCGTAATGTGATCGCAACAAACACATCGAGTGAGCCAGCGTCGTCTCACCCCCTTCTGGGGCATCATCGAAACGAATCGGCCCGTCCGCCCGCAACCGATTCGTGGAGATGGTGCCCCAGTCCATTTTCCGCCGAGCGACGCGTCACCGGGACGGTCGGTCCAGACGGTCAGTCGATGGTGCGACGACCTTCGATGGCGCGGCCGAGCGTGAGTTCGTCGGCATACTCCAGGTCACCACCGACGGGGAGCCCGCTGGCGATGCGGGTGACCGTCAACCCGATCGGCTTCAGCAACCGGGCGAGGTACATCGCGGTGACCTCGCCCTCGGTGTTCGGATTGGTGCACAGGATGATCTCCTCGATGCCCTCGGGCTCGATCCGAGCGACGAGCTCGCGGATCTTCAGCTGCTCGGGGCCGATCCCTTCGAGCGGGCTCATCGCGCCGAGCAGCACGTGATACCGGCCGCGGAACTCTCCGGTCTTCTCGATGGCCACGATGTCACGGGACTCCTCCACCACGCACACCATCGACGAGCTGCGACTCTCGTCGCTGCAGATCGGGCACAGCGATCCTTCGGCGACGTTGAAGCACCGTTCACAGAACCGGACACGCGCCTTGGCGTCGGTGATCGCGAACGCGAGACGAGTGGCATCCTCGGTGGGCACCTTCAGCAGGTGGAACGCGATGCGCTGCGCCGACTTGGGTCCGATGCCCGGCAGCCGACCGAGTTCGTCGATCAGGACCTGGACCGGCGCGGTGTAGTTGCCGGCCATCAGCCCGCCTCCTCGATCAACTCGGACCCGGGAAATGCCTCGGCCAGTCGATCGATCGGCGTCTTCACCGACTCGGGCGGGGCATCGATGAGATCGTCCAGGTCGACGTCGTCGTCATCGGGCAGCACGTGCACGACCGCCATGTCAGCGACGTCGTCGAACACGCCCGTCGACGACACCGACGAGAGATCGGCGACGCGTCCGGAGCTGTCGCGGCCTGCCGGGGCCCGACCGGGTGCCGGCACCTCGTCATCACCGCCGCGCCCGACGTGCCCACCGTCGTGCCCGCCATCGCCACCGCCATCGACGAGCTCGATCGTGATGGCCGTCGCGGCGATCGCGCTGAGGGCCTTCTCGACAGCCGCACGGTGCTGCTCGCACTTGCCGCGATGCACGGCATTCGGCACCGCGAGCGTGAGCACGCCGTCGCCGCTGCGCACGAACGTCGCCGGTGCGTAGATCGCGCGTGGCATCCCCTTCAACGACGGCTTGACCGTGTTCTCCCAGGCATCGGCCGTGATCTCGCCCTGCGACGGGACCGCTCCGGGCGCGCCGGCGAGCTCGACACCGGTGACGGCCGGCTCCGGTTCGCGTCGCGACCGTGTCGCAGCGGACTCGGTCTCGGCCGATTCCGTCCCGGCCGATCCGGTCGGCACCGGCTCGGCGGGGCGCTGCGGCTCGGGCGGCATGCGCCGGACACGGCCGCCGAGCGCGGCACGACCGGTCGACGGATCGACCGGCGGCCGGGCAGCCGACGGTGTCGGCGCCGCGACTGCGCCGTCGGCGAGCTGGCGCTCGATGCGGTCGAGACGGGCCACGAGTGCCGAGGTGTCGTTGGAGACACTGTCGGCGGTCAACTGCACCGTGGCCACGTCGAGCAGCACCCGCGGGTCGGGGGCGTGACGCATCTCGGTCAGCCCCGCCCCGAGGAGCTCGATGCCCCGCACGAGCCCGGCCGCGCCGAGTCGCTGCGCCTGCTCGGCGAGACCGTCGAGGCGATTCGACGGCAGCTGTACCAGTTCGGGCGCCATCAGCGACAGGAACCCGTTGCGCAGATAGCCGATGAGTTCCTCGGTCAACGTCCGCGGGTCGGTACCGAGCGAGATGGAGTGCGCCACCATCGTGAGCGCTCGGCCGGGATCGCGATCGATCATCGCCTCGACGAACTCGTCGAGCGCGAGGTTCGTGATGCCGTCGTCGCCGGTGCTCGCCACCAGTTCGAGCGCGGAGAGCGTGTCACGCGCCGACCCGCCGCCGCGCGTGAGGACCTGTTCGATCGCCGCGTCGCTGACCTCGAGGCCCGCGTCGGCGGCGACCCAACGGACGTGCTCGGCGAGCGTGTCGGCCGGGAGGAGGTGGAACTGCAGGTGCTGGGTCCGGCTGATGATCGTCGCCGACATCTTCTGCGGATCGGTGGTGGCGAGCACGAACACGACGTGGGGAGGCGGCTCCTCGAGCGTCTTCAACAGCGCCGCCTCGGCAGGCTTCGACAGCATGTGGACCTCGTCGAGGATGTACACCTTGTGGCGCCCGGGTGTGCCGAGCGACGCCTTCTCGATCAGGTCGCGCATCGCTTCGACGCCGTTGTTGCTCGCAGCATCGAGTTCGTGGACGTCGTAGCTCGTGCCACGCTCGACCGACAGGCACGACTCGCACTCGCAGCACGGTTCGCCGTCCACGGGGTGCTCGCAGTTGAGGACCTTGGCGAGGATCCGCGCCGTGGAGGTCTTGCCGGTTCCCCGCGGACCGGAGAACAGGTAGGCCTGACCCTCGCGGCCCTCGGCGACCGCGGTCCGCAGTGCCCGCACGACGTGATCCTGGCCCTTGAGTTCACTGAAGCGGCGGGGCCGGTAGCGACGGTAGAGCGACTGGATGGCCATCGCGTGCACGATAGCGATGGGATGTCACAGCCCGCGGACGTGCGCACACCTCGCGGCGCCGACTTCGTACAGTCGACCGGATGCACTCACCCCTCGTCAGCCGTCGAAGCTCATCCGGGATCGTCGCGGTGCTCTGTCTGGTCGTCGGCTGCAGCGACACGGTCGAACCGGTGACCTACGCCGACTACCTCGGCGAACTGCAGGCCATCTGCACCGCGACGACCGAGCAACTGCTCGCGCTGCCCGCGGCACCCGAACAGATCGCCGTCGCCGACCTGGCCACGAGTGCCGCGGGGCTGCTCGACGACGAGGCGACCCGAGTGGGTCGGCTCGACGTTCCGTCGGGTGACGACGTGCCGGTCGACGACCTCGACGGCGACCACCGGGCGTTCGTGCGCAACACCCAGGAGCAGGCGGACGCGTGGCGGGCCGTCGCGGTCGCCGGGCCCGACGACCTCGCCGAGTCCACGCAACTGATCGCTCAACTCGTCGGTGGCCGAAACGAACTGGCCGATGCGATGGGTGCGCCCAGCTGCGTCCGCGGCGATCTGTGAACGGAGTGTCTGACAACGCGGCGGGTGCGACCACTAGCCTTTGCCGATCGTGAACGAGCGCACACCTGTTCCCCCCCGACGCTCCCGCGTGCGTTCGCTGGTCCTCGTTGCGCTCGCAGCACTCGGCGTGATCCTGCTGACCCCCGCTGCGGCCCTCGCCGAGAACTCGGTCGTCAGCTCGACACCCGCTGACGGGGCGTCGCTCGCCACCTCGCCGCCGACGATCGAGATCACGTTCAGCGAGGAACTCGGCGAGGTCAACACCATCGCCGTGCAGTGCGACGCCGAGCTCTACACCGTCGGTCCACGACGCGTGAGCGACGACCGCCTGACGCTCGCGGCCGATGTGATCGACGCACTCCCCAAGGGTGACTGTGTCGTCAGCTGGGGCGTCAGCGACGCCGACGGGCAGCCCAACGGGGCGGGGAACCTGTCGTTCCGGATCGAGAACGACCCGGCCACCGCCGAGACGACGACACCGACCGACACGACACCCGACACGACCGACGCGACCGGGCTCACCACCACCCCGTCCACGTCCACGAACGGCGACGTCGCCGAACTGTCGAGCGTCGACTCCGGCGAGGGCCCCCTGTGGCTGGGCCGATTCCTGTCGGTGCTCGGAATCGCCGTGCTCTTCGGTTCGCTCGTGCTCATCGCGGCAGCGTGGCCCGAGGGAGTCGAGTACCTGCTCGCCGTCCGATTCATCCGGGCCACCTGGTTCGTGGCGTTCGTCGGCACCCTGCTGTACGTCGCGGCGGCGACTGCGGCGGTCACCGGCAGCAGCCTCGGAAGTGGTCTCAACCCGCTGAACTGGGCCGACCTGTTCAGCGCCGGCATCCCCGGCATCGCCGCGGTCGCCCGCCTCCTGCTCGTCGCGGCGAGCGCCTGGGTCGCGTTCCGACCGGACCGCGTCATCGACCCGGTCACGCAGATGGCGGCACTGCTGATCCCGGGCCTGGCGACGGTCACCATCGGCCTCAGCCGGACCGACATGGATCTCGCCATCGTCGCCGTCCCCCTCTCGGTCATCCATGCGCTCGCGATGGCGATCTGGATCGGCGGCGTCGTGCTGCTCGCCCGGGTCGTGCTCGCCGGGCCGGGTGAGGAGGACCTCGTCCATGCCGTTCGCGGTTTCGGCCGGCTCTCGACGGGTGCCATCGTCATCACGATCGCCACCGGCGTCGTGCAGATGATCGTGCTCGACGGCGGCAACCTGTTCGGATCGTCGCACGGGCGCGTCGTGCTGCTCAAGACGCTGGTCGTCGCGTTCATGGTGTTCATCGCCATGTCGGCACGTCAGTACGTGAACGCGAAGCTGCCTCGCACCAACGAGATGACCATCCCGACGGCCGACCGACTGCGCCGGGCCTTCGGCGCGGAGGCGGCCGCCGGCCTGATCGTGCTCGCCCTCAGCGCCTGGCTGGTGAGCCTCAGCCCACCGAACATCGACACCGGCACCTCGGTCGACTATGCGATCGTGTTGCAGGTCGAGTCCCCCGAGGCCGACCTCGACGTGACCGTGAAGTTCACCACCGACGTGGTCGGCCTGTCGGGAATGTGGGTGGAGGTCGACGCTCCCGAGAGTGATCTGTCCGGCCTCGAGATCGTGATGACGGCACCGCCCAACGACGTCGTCGGGAGCATCACCCAGCCCGTGCCGCTGACCGGGCCCGGCGTCGGCGTGGTGCCGTCCGGAGCAGGGCATCCCGTTCTCCGTCGCCGGCGACTGGACGTTGACGCTCAACGCTGTCACCGCCGAACGGCGTGTTCAACAGCGACCCTCAGATCTTCACGATCCTGAACCCCGACGGATCGGTGCCGACGACGCAGTTGACGACCCCACCGGTTGTCACCGTCACGATCCCTGTCGAAACCACCACCCCCGCCGGCTGATCCGACGGTCGGTGTTACTGATGGTGTCTGACACCATGAGTAACGAAGTCGTGGAAGGAGACGGGTTCGGCGACGTCGAGCTGGTCGTAGGTGCACGACTCGGGAGTCCGATCGGGCCGCCAGCGGAGCAGGCCGACGCCGTGGCGGAACCGACGACCTTCGAGCTGCCCGAACGACACCTCGGCGACGAGCCCCATCCGGATCGGGACGAACGACAGGTCCTTGCCGGCGTTCCATCGGCTGCCGCCACTCGTCGCAGCGCCGGCGGCGTCACCGTCCCACTCGGCCCATTCCCGCCACGGATGACCCTCGAGCGCGTCGTGGGTTCGTGGCTCGAGTTCGGCGAGCAGTTCGGCTCGTCGTTTCGCCGAGAACGACGCCGCGACCCCGACGGAGTGCATGTCGCCGTTCGTGTCGAACAGCCCGAGCAGCAACGATCCGACTCCGTTGCCGTCCTTGTGGATCCGGTAGCCGGCCACCGCGCAGTCGGCCGTGCGCTGGTGTTTGATCTTGGCGAGCGCCCGCTTGCCGGGCTGATAGGTGCCGTCGAGTGGCTTGGCGACCACTCCGTCGAGCCCGGCGCCCTCGAAGCGGTGGAACCAGTCGTCCGCCACGGCACGGTCGGTCGTCGCCGGCGTCACGTGGACGACGTCGTTCGCGGTCAACGCCTCGACGAGCGCGGCTCGACGTTCGAGCATCGGCTCGTCGAGGAGCGCCCTGTCGCCGAGGGCCAGGAGATCGAAGGCGACGAATGCCGCCGGCGTCTCGGCGGCGAGCCGGTTGATGCGCGACTGCGCCGGGTGGATCCGCTGCAGCAGCGCATCGAAGTCGAGGCCGGCGCCCGAGCCGGCGGCGACGACGATCTCACCGTCGACGACGCACCGATCCGGCAACGCCGCGACCAGCGGCGCCGTGAGTTCGGGGAAGTACCGGCCGAGCGGACGCAGTTTGCGGGAGATGAGTTCGAGTCGATCACCGTCACGGAACACGATGCAGCGGAACCCGTCCCACTTGGGTTCGAAGAGCCACCCGTCGCCGTCGGGGATCGAGCGGGCGAGCTTGGCGAGCATCGGCTCCAGCGGCGGCTGGAACGGCAGGTTCATCGGCGGACGTGGATCGGGTGACGCAGTCGGCCATCACCTCCCAGTCTTGTCGATCTCCCGGACTGGTCCGACAGCCACTAACTTCGCCAGGGTGACGAACTCGATGCAGGACAAACTCGCCGATCTCGCGGAGCGCCGCGATCAGGCGATCCACGCCGGATCACCCCGTTCGGTCGAGCGCCAGCACGAGAAGGGCAAGATGCTCGCCCGCGAGCGCATCGACTACTTCCTCGACGAGGGCTCGTTCCACGAACTCGACATGCTCGCCCGCCACCGGGCCCACGGCGCCGGCCTCGAGGACCGTCCGTACACCGACGGTGTCATCACCGGATGGGGCACGGTCGACGGCCGCAAGGTGTTCGTGTTCTCCCAGGACTTCACGGTGTACGGCGGTGCGCTCGGCGAGGTGTTCGCCGAGAAGATCCACAAGCTGATGGACCTCGCCCTCAAGGTCGGTGCGCCGGTCGTCGGCCTCAACGACGGCGCCGGCGCCCGAATCCAAGAGGGCGTGGTGAGCCTCGCCAGCTACGGAGGGATCTTCCACCGCAACGTGCTGTCGTCGGGCGTGATCCCGCAGATCTCGGTGATCCTCGGCCCCTGCGCCGGCGGGGCCGTGTATTCGCCCGCCATGACCGACTTCATCTTCATGGTGCGCGAGTCGAGCCACATGTTCATCACCGGGCCCGACGTGGTGAAGACCGTGACCGGCGAAGACGTGACGCTGGAGGAACTCGGTGGCGCGATGTCGCACGCCACGAAGTCGGGCGTCGCCACCTTCGTGTCGGCCGACGAGAAGTCGTGCCTCGACGACGTGCGCTTCCTGCTGTCGTTCCTGCCGTCGAACAACCTGGAGGAGCCACCGATCGAAGACCTCGGCGACGACCCCGATCGGCTGTGCCCGGAGCTGCGCGACATCCTGCCCGCCAGCCCGAACCTGCCGTACGACATGATCGAGGTCATCCGCCACGTCGTCGACGACGGTGAGTTCTTCGAGTACTTCCCTCACTGGGCGAAGTCGATCGTGTGCGGGTTCTCCCGCATCGACGGCATGCCGGTCGGCATCGTCGGCAACCAGCCCAAGATCCTCGCCGGGGTGCTCGACATCGAGTCGTCGGAGAAGGCGGCCCGGTTCGTGCGGACGTGCGACTCGTTCAACATCCCGTTGATCACCTTCGTCGACGTGCCCGGCTTCCTGCCCGGCGTCGACCAGGAGTACGGCGGCATCATCCGTCACGGCGCCAAGCTCCTGTACGCCTACTGCGAGTCGACCGTGCCGCGGATCCAGGTGATCACCCGCAAGGCCTACGGCGGCGCCTACGTCGTCATGAACTCGAAGTCGATCGGCGCCGACCTCGCCTTCGCCTGGCCGACCGCCGAGCTGGCGGTGATGGGGCCGCAGGGTGCCGTCGAGATCGTGTACCGACGCGAACTCCAGCAGGCTGCCGACCCGATCGCCCGCCGCGCCGAACTCGTGCAGGAGTACACCGAGAAGTACGCCACCCCGTACGCCGCAGCCGAGCGGGGCTACATCGACGACGTGATCGACCCCGCCGAGACCCGGCAGAAGCTCGTGGCCGGCCTGCGGATGTTGGCCACCAAGCGCGAGGAACTGCCGCGACGCAAGCACGGCAACGTGCCGCTGTGACGGGGCGGGTTCGATGAGCGACGCCGGCTCGATCCCCGGCCAACCCTCGTTGCCCGGGTCGCCTCCGCCACCACCTCCCACGGTGCCACCTCCCCCGCCGACCGTGCCACCTCCACCGCCGCCCGCATCTTCGCCGCCCATCTCCGCCGCCGCCCTGTCGCCCCGCCGCCGCCTCCTCCTGCTGCCGCACCGCCGCCACCGCCGCCGCCGCCTACCTACGCGCCCGCCGCTCCGCCGCCAAGCCGACGCCGACCGGCCACGACGACGAACTCGCGGAGCTGCTGGCACGGATCGACGAGGAAGGCGACATCAGCGCACCACCCGTCGGTGCCGAGCTGACGAAGCCGACCGACGTGATGCGGCCCGAGCGCGCCGCGGCCGCCGTCATCGAGACCGAGGGGGGCATCGACTTCGACCCCGTGTTCGCCTCGTTCGGGGCGCGCGCCGTCGGGCTGTCGGTCGACCTGGTGATCCTGACGCTCCTGCTCGTCCCCGGCATCGCGCTCGATCGCGACCGGATCGACGTCGCTCGTCCTGCTCGGTCTCGTCACGCTCGCCGCGGGGTTCGCCGTCGGCACCGTGCTGTACACCCGAGCGATCACCTCGACGGGTCAGTCCCTCGGAAACCGCGCGGCGGGGACCCGGGTCGTCGATGCCCGCAACGGGCGCAACATCGCGTCGGGCGAAGCCGGGTTGCGCTACGTCCTGCGGTTCACCGTCTCGATCATCTTCTTCATCGGGTTCCTCGTCGCGTTCGCCGATCCCCAGCGCCGCACCTTCCACGACAAGATCGCCGGCACGGTCGTCACCCGACCGGCGCGTGCATCGTGGTCGATCGACGACGAGGTCACGGCGCCGCCGAGCGCCTGACCCGGGGCTAACGTGACGACGATGTCCGACACCGCCAGCGCCCAGACCTCCGTTCGGCCCGTGCCGACCGACGAGGAGTGCGCCGCGATCCTGGCTGCCGCCGAGGCACTGTGGCCACGAGCGGTGGTCAACGGACCGGCCTCGCCGGCTCGAAACCACGTGTGGCGGTTCAGCGGCCGCTGGTGGTCACGGCCCGTGCCCGCGCGCCGCGACCGTCCCTACCGCTGATCTGGCACACTCGCGTCATGGAGATGCCACCGCCACCCGCTCCACCGCCGCCGCCACCTCCTCCCACCGCCACCGGGATTCGGGTCGAATCCGCCACCGCCGCAGGCCGGAGCACCGATGATCCCTCCGGCACCCTACGCAGCGACCGCCACGGCACCGGGATATCCGCCGTCGTACCAGCAGCTGGCGATGGTCGGCGGTGAACGCGCCAGCTTCGGAATCCGGCTCGGCGCGTGGTTGCTCGACGGGTTGCTCTACGGCCTGCTGAGCATGCTGTTCGTCGTCCCCGGCGTCGTGTTGATCGCCTCGGCCTTCGCCGACTGCGAGTGGATCGAGACGAGCGAGGACTCCTGGGAAGCCTTCTGCCCGCCGGGCGAGCCGAACGGTGGCGCCATCGCCGGGGGCATCGTGCTCATCCTGGTCGGCATCCTCGTCGTGATGTTCCTCTATGTCCGGGCGATGGGCAGGACCGGCCAGACGTGGGGGGCCCGCATCGTCGGCGTCAGGGTCGTCGACGAGCGCACCGGCTCGCCGATCGGGTTCGGCCGAGCACTCGGTCGCAGCCTCTTCGCCAGCTTCATCTCCGCCAACGTCCTCTACCTCGGCTACCTCTGGATGCTGTGGGACGACAAGAAGCAGACCTGGCAGGACAAGGTCGTCAACTCGGTCGTCGTCAAGACCTGATGGACGTCACGACGGTCGCCGATGACCTCGTCGTGGTCCACGACGGACTCGAGGTGCGCCGCTACGACGGCCTCGCCGACCGACACCGACCACGACCTCGACGGCGTGTCGGTCCGCACGCTCGCCCGGCCGCCCGGCGAACTGCTCTGCCGCTTCGCGACCGTGAACGACGTGCACTTCGGTGAGCTCGAGGCCGGGCGGATCGACGATCTGACCGAGGGACCGATCCGGCGAGGTGAGCCGGGGGCCGAGCCGTACCCCGAAGTGATGAACCGCGCGGCCGTCGGCGAGATGGCGGCGATCGAGCCGATGGCAGTGATCGTGAAGGGCGACCTCTCGCAGGACGGGACCCCCGAGGAGTGGGCCGCGTTCGAGGCGTGCTACCGCCCACCATTCGGTGACCGGCTCCACGTGGTGCGCGGCAACCACGACGCGTACCACCACCAGGGCGAGTATGCCGGCGACCAGTGGATCGAATTGCCCGGACTCGCCGTGGCGTTGCTCGACACCGCGATCCCCGGCGCGACCACGGGCTCGATCTCGACCGAGCAACTGGAGTGGCTCGACGACCGCTGCGCGAACACCGATCGGCCCGTGTTCGTGATGGGCCACCACCAGCAGTGGATCGGCGGTGGCCCGGAGGCCAAGCGCAGCGACGACTACTTCGGGCTGCACCCCGATGCGAGCGACGGGCTCGACGAGGTGGCGGCGCGTCGAGCGGCGGTGATCGCCTACGCAGCCGGCCACACCCACCGCCACCGCGTCCGACCGATGAGCCGATCGGGGGTCCCGTCGATCGAGATCGGATGCACCAAGGACTTCCCGGGGACGTGGGCCGAGTACCGGGTCCACGAGGGCGGTGTGATGCAGGTGGTGCACCGCATGTCGACGCCCGAGGCGCTGGTGTGGAGCGAATCGTGCCGCCACCTGTACAGCGACTTCGGCATCGACTACGAGACCTACGCCCTCGGCACCCTGACCGACCGCTGCTTCACCATCCCCGTGCGCTGACCGCTGACCGCTGACCGGGCGCTGACCGTGCGCGGACGACCGAGTTGTCAAAGACCGGCCGGAACGATCAGACTCTCGCCCGATGTCCATCGCTCTGACCACGCCCGCTCCGACGACGCTCCTCGATCTGATCCATCGGTCCCGCGTTCGAGACGTCGTCGCCGTGGTCGGCTTCGCGCTGTTCGCAGCACTCGCTGCCCAGATCACGATCCCGCTCGGCTTCACGCCGGTACCCATCACGGGCCAGACCTTCGCCGTCCTGTTGGCCGGCGGCGTGCTCGGCGCCAACCGCGGGGCCCTCTCGATGGGGCTCTACGTGGCGCTCGGCGCGATCGGGCTGCCCTTCTACGCCGACGGTGGCGGAGGCTGGACCCTGGCGACCGGAGCCACCGCCGGCTACCTGGTCGGCTTCGTCGTGGCCGCATTCGTGGTCGGCAAGATGGCCGAGCACGGCCAGGACCGCAAGCTGTCGACGTCGCTGCCGGCGTTCCTGGCCGGGTCGCTGATCATCTACGGCTTCGGGGCCACCTGGTTGGCCTACGACCTCGGGCTGCCGCTCACCGCCGCCGCCGGTGAGCCGAGCGCGATCTCGCTCGGCGTGGCTCCGTTCCTCGTGGGCGACGTGCTCAAGGCCCTCCTCGCCGGCGCCGTGCTGCCCGCGGCGTGGATCCTCGCCGAAGAACGCCGCTAGTCCGCTGACGCCCTGCGCAGGGCCCATCCGCGAACTCCGTGACACCCCCTTGCCATAGTTGACGGCATGGACATCGCCGTGTTGTTGATCGCCGTACTGCTGGCCGTCGGGGCCGCCGTGGGCGGCTATCTGCTCGCCACCCGGCGCGCCGAGGCCGATCTCGCGGCGCGTGAGGCCGATCGAGCAGCGACCACCGGTGGTGTGCAGCTCGCCGTCGAGGCCGCCGTGCAGCAGGCGGTGGCGCAGGTGCGAGAACAGGCAACCGCCGAGCGCGATGCGGCAGTTGCGGCGGCCCTGGAACAGACCGCCATCCTGCAGCGCGAGCAGTTCGGCGCGCTCGCACTGGCTGCACGCGAGCAGACCAACTCCGACCTCTCGGCGAAGAAGGACGTCATCGACGCCCGGCTCGACCAGGTCCACGCCGAGATGCGCACCGAACTCACGAAACTGAGCGAGATGGTCACCACGCTCGGTCGCTCGAGCGCCGAGAACTTCGGCCAGGTCACCTCGTCGCTGGCCGCGCACGCCGAGATCGCCAACACGCTCGCCGACTCCACCCGGGCACTGCGTGAAGCGTTGGCCAATCCGCAGGCCCGCGGCAACTGGGGCGAGCGGATGGCCGAGGACGTGCTGCGCCTCGCCGGATTCCAGGAGAACCTGAACTACGTCAAACAGACCCAGATCGAAGGCGGCACCGGGCGCCCCGACTACACGTTCCCCATGCCCAAGGGCCACGCCCTCTACATGGACGTCAAGTTCCCCATGGCGGCATACCTGCGCTATCTCGAGGTCGACACCAACGCCGAGCGCGAGGTGCACCTCAAGCGGTTCCTGCAGGACGTCCGCCTGCGCGTCAAGGAACTCGCCAAGCGTGACTACTCGGGCGAGAGCGACCAGCCGTCGGTCGACTACGTCTTGCTGTTCATCCCCAACGAACAGCTCACCGGGTTCATCCACGAGCACGACGCCGCGTCTGCTCGACGAGGCGATGGGCCAGAAGGTGGTGCTCTGCTCGCCGCTCACGCTGTTCGCGTTCCTCGGCGTGATCCGCCAGGCGTTCGACAACTTCATGATCGAGCAGACGAGCGACGAGATCCTCCAGTTGCTCGGCACGTTCTCGGCGCAGTGGCGCAAGTACAACGAGCAGGTCGACTCGGTGAAGAAGAAGTTCGACCAGGTCGATCGGGCGTTCGAACAGCTCACCGGGCCCCGGCGCCGTCAGCTCGAGCGGCCGTTGCGCCAGCTCGACGAACTGCGCCTCCAACGCAATCTCCCCGTCGACGGGGAACTCTTCGCGGCCATCGATCCCGATGATGCCGCCGATGACGACACCGAGACGCCACCCGGCGGCACGATCAGGATGCTGGGCGCATGACGCCGCCGATCATCCGGTCGAGCACCCGCGTGGCGGTACTGCCTGATTGAATCTGGCCCGTGAGCCAGCCCGCGTTCGATTTCGGTGAGGCCGAACTCGACGACGTCTCCAACCCGACCTATTCGGTCGGCGAGTTGGCCGACGCGATCAACGACACGCTGCGACGCGGCTTCTCCGACGGCGTGTGGGTGAGGGGCGAGATCACCGGGTGGAGCGACCGGGGCCAGCACGCCTACTTCACGCTGGTCGACGACGGCGACCGATCCGACGGCAACGGGCAACGGCGCGCAAAGCCGTCGTCAACGTCCAGTTCTTCGCCAATGCCCGGATGCGACTGCGACCGTTGCTGCAGAAGAACCGGCTGCGCCTCGGCGACGGCATGAAGGTGCGGGTCTTCGGCTACCTCGACTACTACGCCCCCAACGGTCGCATCGGGCTGAAGATGGCCGGAATCGACCCGCGCTACACGATCGGCGACATCGCCCAGTCACGTGACGAGGTGATGCGGCGCCTCGTTGCCGAGGGTCTGCTCGACGCCAACAAGCAGCGCCTGCTGTCGCCGATCCCGTTGCGCGTCGGCGTGGTCACGAGTGTCGGCACAGCGGCCTGGCACGACTTCCACGACGAACTGCAGCGCAGCGCATTCGGCTTCCAGCTGACCGTCATCGACACGCGGGTGCAGGGCGACCTCGCCGAGCGGTCGATCGCCGCAGCCATCACCACGTTGGCTCGACGAGACGACCTCGACGCGCTCGTGGTCATCCGCGGCGGCGGCGCCCGCAACGAACTCGCCGTGTTCGACGCCGAGTCGATCGCCCGGGCGATCGCACTGTCACCCGTCCCCGTCCTCACGGGACTCGGCCACGAGGTCGACCGCAGCGTCGCCGACGACGTCGCGCACACGATGCTCAAGACCCCGACGGCGTGCGCCGGCGAACTGATCGCCCGAGCGGCTCGCTACAGCGCCGAGAGCGAGGCGGCATTCGCTGCGATCGTGCGAGAGAGCCGAGCTCGCGTTGACCGCGGCGACGAACGACCTGTCCGAGACCGCCCATCGGATCGCGCGCCGAACCCACGCGGCGGTCGAGCGGGCCGACGAACGCCTCGCCATGCGCATCGACACGCTCGCCCGCACCGCACCCGGCCGCGCTCGAGCGCGCCGACGCCCGCCTCGACGCCATCCAGAGCCGAGTGCTCGACCGGGCGACCGCCGTCATCGACCGATCCGGCGACCGTCTCGACGTCATCGCCGCCCGTGTCGGCGCCGTCGACCCCGCCGTGCAGTTGGCGCGTGGCTGGTCGATCACTCGGCGCAGCGACGGCAGCGTGATCCGCTCCGTCAACGATGTCGTCCCCCGACGAATCCATCACGACCGCCGTCGCCGACGGCGTGATCACCAGCACCGTCACGCACACGACGACCGCCACCGACCCGAAGGACTGACCACCATGGCCGACGACCCACCCCCGGATACGCCGACGCACTGGCCGAGCTCGACTCGATCCTGCGTGAACTGGAGGGATCCGACGTCGACGTCGACCACCTCGCCGATCGCGTCGCCCGAGCCTCCACGCTCATCACGCTGTGCCGGGAGAAGATCTCCGCCGCCCAGCTCCGCATCGAACAGGTCACCGCCGACCTCGACGCGATCCCTGCCGACTGACGGTCGCCGCACGGGCCCGGCCTGCACGGCACCCCCTGTCGTGCCACGACGGGGCACGCCTCCGACGACCGGCAGTATCCTGTCGACACGATGCCCGGATCAGCGCCGACCAGTCTGAGAACCATCGCGGACCGGGTCGAGGCACCGGCTCGACGAGTTCCTCGCCGCCGAACGTGATCGCTGGGCTGCGTTCGACGCCGACCTCGCCCAGCCGATCGACGAGATCCGACGGCTCGTCCTGTCGGGCGGCAAGCGGCTGCGGCCGGCCTTCTGCCACTGGGGCTACGTCGGAGCGGGTGGCGGCACCGACGACCAGATCGACGTCGACGCCGGCGCCGCATTCGAGCTGATGCACGCCTTTGCCCTGTTCCACGACGACGTGATGGACGACGCCGCGACCCGCCGTGGCCAGCCCACGACCCACGCCGTCGCCGCCGGCGACCACGCCGCCAACGGCTGGGCCGGCGAGTCGCGGCGCTTCGGCGAAGGTGTGGCGATCCTCGTGGGCGACCTGGCCTTCGTCTACGCCGACCAACTGCTCGAGGCCGCTCCGCCCGAGGCGATGCGCGTCTGGAACGAGCTGCGCATCGAACTCAACATCGGCCAGTACCTCGACATCCTCGGGTCGGTCCAGAGCGTCCGCGACGTCGACAAGGCCGAACGGATCTGCCGCTACAAGTCCGGCAAGTACACCATCGAGCGGCCACTCCATCTCGGCGCGCTGCTCGCAGCTCCCGATCGCGGCGACGAACTCCTTCCGGCGCTCAGCGCCTACGGCCTTCCGCTCGGCGACGCGTTCCAGATGCGCGACGACGTGATGGGCGCGTTCGGCGACGCCGACATCACCGGCAAACCGGTCGGCGGCGACCTGCGCGAGGGCAAGCCGACGCCGCTGCTCGCACGGGCCGTCCGGTCGGCGACACCCGCGCAACGCGCCGTGCTCGACCTCGTCGGTCAGCCCGCGATGGACGACGACACCGTCGCTCGCATCCAGCAGGCGATCATCGACACCGGTGCACTCGAGGAACTCGAAGCGCACATCGCCGCGTTGACCGACGCCGCCGTGGCGTCGCTCGACGCGGCACCGATCACCGAGTTCGCCAAGACCGAACTGGTCGCCCTGGCCGACTACGTGAGCTGGAGGAGCGTCTGATGAAGGTCGTGGTCGTCGGCGCCGGCCTCGGAGGGCTCTCCGCTGCGGCCCACCTCGTCGGAGCGGGGCACGAAGTGACCATCGTCGAGCGCGACTCGATCCCCGGTGGACGCGCCGGGATGATCGTGTCCGACGGATTCCGTCTCGACAACGGCCCGACGGTGCTCACGATGCCGAACCTGCTCGAAGCCGCGTTCAACGCGTGCGGCGCCGAGATGCACGACTACGTCACGATCAACCCGGTCGACCCGATGTACCGGGCCGTGTACGCCGACGGCTCGACGTTGTTCGTCCGTCACGGCCGCGAGGCGATGACGCAGGAGATCCGCGAGTTCTCCAACGCCAAGGAGGCCGAGTCGTTCGGCCGCTTCTGCGACTGGCTGGAGAAGCTCTACCGCGCCGAGATGGACTCGTTCATCGACGCCAACTTCGACTCGCCGCTCGATCTGATCAAGCCGTGGAAGTCGGGGCTCGAACTCGTGAAGCTCGGAGGGTTCGGCAAGCTCGACAAGAAGGTGGCCTCGTTCTTCGACGACGAGCGCCTGCAGCAGATCTTCAGCTTCCAGTCGATGTACGCCGGGCTCGCGCCGTACGAGGCGCTCGCCCTCTACGCCGTGATCACGTACATGGACTCGGTCGAAGGTGTCTTCGTGCCCGAGGGCGGCATGCACATGATGGCCGCCGGGCTCGCCCAGGCGGTGGTCGATGCCGGTGTGGAGATCCGCTACGACTCGCCGGTCACCCGCATCCTGCGTCGCGCCGGCGGTGCCGTCACGGGCGTCGAGATCGGTGCGTCCGAACGGCTCGACGCCGATGTCGTGGTCTGCAACCCCGATCTCCCGGTCGCCTACCGCGAGCTGCTTCCCGGGGTCACCGCGCCGCGTACGGCGCGCAACGGCAAGTACTCGCCGTCGTGTCTGCTGTGGGTCGCCGGCGTCGAGGGGCTGCCGCCGGACGATGCGTCACACCACAACATCCACTTCGGCACGGACTGGGACGGTTCGTTCAAGGCGTTGATCGACGACGGTGTCCGCATGCCCGACCCGTCGATCCTCGTGACGCTGCACAGCCTCGACGACCGCTCGCTGGCCCCCGAGGGGCATTCGAGCATCTACGTCCTCGAGCCCACTCCCAACCTGAGCGGCAACATCGACTGGTCGAAGGAACGCGACACCATCGTCGAGAGCCTGCGCGAGCGCGTCGCCTCGCTCGGCTACCCGACCGACGTCGTCGTCGAGCAGATCTACGACCCGACCGACTGGGAACGGATGGGCATGGAGCAGGGCACGCCGTTCGCGCTCGCCCACACGTTCTTCCAGACCGGCCCGTTCCGGCCGAACAACGTCGACAGGAAGGTCCCGGGCCTCGTGTTCACCGGATCGTCGACGCTGCCCGGCGTCGGCGTGCCGATGGTGCTGGTGTCGGGCAAGCTCGCCGCCGAGCGCGTCGAACAGTACGCACGGCAGCGCTACCGATGAGCGTGCTCGCCGCTGCCGGAACAAGCCCCCGGTACCGACCACGCACGGCCTGCCGACCGGCCCGGTCACGCTCGACGAGAGCTACGAGTTGTGCCGCGAGTTCAACAAGCGCCACGGCACCACGTACTACTGGTCGACGAAGGTGCTGCCCGAAGGTGAAGCAGCACCACGTGCACGCGTTGTATGCGTTCGCCCGCTACGCCGACGACATCGTCGACGAGATCCCGTCGCAGGGTGGCCGCGACGTGCCGACCGAAGTGCGCGCTGCGGCACTCGCCGACTTCGGTGACCGGTTCTTCGCCGACCTCGACAGCGGGCCGGTCGGACGATCCGGTCCTCAAGGCCGTCGTCCACACCGTGCGGGCATTCGACATCGACATCGAGGCGTTCCACCGGTTCCTCCGCTCGATGACGATGGATCTCACGATCGAGTCGTACGCCACGTGGGACGACCTGCTCGTGTACATGGACGGATCGGCCGCGGTGATCGGCGAGATGATGCTGCCGATCCTCGAACCGACCGACTACGACACCGCGCTCCCCCATGCCCGTGACCTCGGCAATGCCTTCCAGCTCACCAACTTCCTGCGCGACATCGACGAAGACCTCGACCGGGGCCGTCAGTACATCCCACGGCGGACACCGACCGCTTCGGCGTCGACCTCACCGAGCGCCGGGTCACGCCCTCGTTCGTGCAGTTGATGCAGTTCGAGATCGATCGGTGCCGCGAGCTCGTACCGGTCGGCCGAGGTCGGCATCGCCATGCTGCCCGACCGGTCGGCCAAGTGCGTGCTGGCCGCGCACACGCTCTACGGCCGGATCCTCGACAAGATCGAAGCCCAGCACTACGACGTGTTCTCGTCGCGCGCCAGCGTGTCGACCACCGAGAAGGCGATCATGGTCGCCAAGCTCCTCCTCCCGTGACACCGCACTCCCCACCCCCACCCGTTCTCGTGAACCAGTTGCGCACCTGTACCGCAACTGGTTCACGAGAACGGTGGAGTGGGGTGATCGGCGCGGCGGCGGGGATCGTGACGGTGGCGGGGATGATCGCAACGCCGTTGCTGCCCCAGGGTGGCCGAGCACGACGGGTGCTGTCGACGGTGGTGGTGGTCGGCTCGTTCACGACCACCACGGCCAATGCCGTACGCCGATGGGGCGCACCGAGAGCAGCGACGGCCGCCGCTGTGACCGCCGTGGCGACCACCGTCGGTGGAGCGGATCGGCACGCAGACCGGCCTGCCGTTCGGTCGCTACGCGTACACGGGCGCTCTGCGGCCGCAGGTCGCCCACGTCCCGGCGATCGTGCCGCTCGCCTGGTTCGCGATGGGGCTGCCCGCACGCGAGGCGGCGCACGCCGCGCTCGGCGAACACTCGACACCGGCGACGAGGATCGCGCTCGGGGTCGGCGGCGCTCACGGCCTGGGACCTCTTCCTCGACCCTCAGATGGTCGGCGAGGGCTACTGGGTGTGGGCACGTCGGGGTCTGTACCGCGGCATCCCACTCGGGAACTTCGTCGGATGGTTCGTCACGGGGCTCGGCGTGATGGCGGCACTCGAAGCGCTGCTGCCTCCCACCTCCTACACCGACGGGTCGGCCGACGCCGACGGCGCGCTCGTGGGCGAGTACACCTTCATGGGCGTGATGGAGACGATCGGGTTCGCCCGCTGGTTCCGCGACCCGGCCGTTGCGGTCGTCGGCGGCCTGGGGATGCTGCCGATCGCCGCGGCAGCCGTGGTGGGCAAGCTGCGTGGCTGACCGGGCCGTCCGTCGTGTCGCCATCGTCGGCGGAGGTGTGGGTGGCCTCGCGACGGCGATCCGGCTGGAATCTGCAGGGCATCACGTCACCCTGTTCGAACGCAACGACGTCGTCGGCGGCAAGCTCGCCACCTACGTACGCGACGGCTACGCGTTCGACATCGGACCGTCGCTCGTCACGCTGCCCGACGTGTTCGACGAGGTGTTCCGCGCGGCTGGGACGACGCTCGCCGATCACGTCGAACTCGTGCGGCTCGACCCCCAGTTCAGCTACCGATGGGCCGACGGTTCGACGCTCACCGTGCCCGACGGCGACGACGACACGGCGGCCGCGTTCGAGGCGTTCGCGCCCGGGGCCGGCAACCAGTGGCGTTCGTTCGACGCCCGCGGCCGACGGATCTGGGACGTCGCGGTACGCACCTTCTTCGCCGGACCGATGTCGAACCCCTGGTCGCTGGCGAAGCGGCTGCGGTCGCCGTTCGACCTGACGGCGATCGACCCGTTTCGCTCACTGCACCGGTCGGCCGGCTCGTTCTTCGATGATCCCCGACTCGTGCAGTGGGCCGACCGCTACGCCACGTACTCGGGCTCGTCGCCGTACGAGGCACCGGCGACGCTCGCCTGCATTCCACACATCGAGGCCCGGTTCGGCTGCTGGTATCCGATGGGTGGCCTCGACGAACTGCGCACGGCGTTCGCCTGGGTGGCCTCGCAGGTCGGCGTCGAGGTCAGAACGAACACCGAGGTCACGGCCATCGAGGCGGGCGAACGGGTCACCGGGGTGGTGCTCGCCGACGGCACACGACACGACGGCCGACATCGTCGTCGCCAACACCGACGCCGAGCATCTGTATGCCGACCTGCTTCCCGACAGCATCGCCCTCGCACGTGTGCGACTCGCCACACGGTCGACGAGTGGGTTCGTGCTGTGCCTCGGTGTCAGGGGGCTCACGCCGAACCTGCGACACCACAACGTGTGGTTCTCCGCCGGCTACCGCGCCGAGTACGACCAGCTCGATGCCGGTCGGCTCGCCGACGACCCGACGATCTACGCCTGCGTGTCGTCGGTGACCGATCCGAGCCAAGCGCCCGACGGCTGCGAGAACTGGTTCCTGCTCGTCAACACGCCGCAGGGCATCGAGGTCGACGCCGACACCTACGGCGACGTGATCCTCGATCGTCTCGCCGCGCACGGCGTGGACCTGCGGCCCCGCATCGAGTTCCGCCACACGATGACACCGGCCGACATCGCCGAGCGCTACCGCTCACCCGGCGGCGCCATCTACGGGACGTCGTCGAACGGCAAACGCGCGGCGTTCGTGCGGCCGGCGAACCGCGGATCGAAGCCGGGGCTGTATCTGGTCGGCGGCTCGAGTCACCCGGGCGGTGGGCTGCCACTGGTGACGACGAGCGCCAAGATCGTTGCCGAGATGATCACGGCCGATCTCGCACGATGAGTTCGGGCACGATGAGTTCGATCGTACGGACCGCGTCGATCGGGCTGCGGGTCGGCGCCGGCGCAGTGGCCCTGACGAGACTCGTGCGAGCAGCCGCCACGGCGCCGCCCGTGCGCCCGACGCTCACGCCACTGTCGTCGATCAGCGTCGTCATCCCCGCCCGAGACGAGGCCACCCGGATCGGTCCGCTGCTCGAGGCGATCGTCGGCGCGCCGCGTGTCGACGAAGTCATCGTGGTCGACGACCAGTCGACCGATGCGACGGCCGACGTCGCGCGACGCTGCGGCGCGACCGTGATCGACGGCGCCGCGCTGCCCGATGGGTGGGCCGGCAAGGCATGGGCGCTCCAGCAGGGCATCGACGCCGCGCGGTCGGACTGGGTCGTGACGCTCGACGCCGACACACGTCCCGACCCGAGACTCCCCGGTGCGCTCGTCGCCCGAGCGACCGGCGACCGCATCGACCTCCTGACCGTCGGTGGCCGCTTCGACCTCCCGACCGGCGCCGGCCGGTGGCTCCACGCCTCCATGCTGACGACGCTCGTGTACCGGTTCGGGCCGCCCGGGCGTCGCCTCGTCCCGCCCCGACCGCACGATGGCCAACGGCCAGTGCATGGCGTTCGATCGCCGGTGGTTCCTCGAGGCGGGGGGCATGACATCGGTGCGGGGCGAGGTCGTCGAGGACGTCGCCCTGGCCCGACACCTTGCGACCCACGGATGGACCGTCGGCTTCCTCGATGCCGGCGAACTGCTCGACGTTCGCATGTTCGAGTCGGTCGCCGACGTCTGGAACGGCTGGGGTCGCTCGCTCGCACTGCCCGGCGTCGAACCACGACGTCGCCAGTTGCTCGATCTCGCCGTGGTCGCGCTGGCCCAGGCGCTGCCCCTCCCACGGCTGCTCAGCCGTCGGGGCGACGTGATCGACCTGGTGCTCGCCGCGCTCCGCCTCGGGACCCTCGTCGGCACCCGCAGGGCCTACACCCGCAACGATGCGGCCTACTGGCTGAGCCCGCTCGCCGACCCGCTCGCCGCACTCGCCATCGCCAGGGGAATCGCCCGAGGTGGCCGCCAGACGTGGCGCGGTCGCACCTACGGCTGACCTTCCGCCGACGCTCGTCGATCACCGAGGGCCGCCATCGCGAACCGAAGCCCGATGAACGTCATCAGCACACCGGTCGCGGCCGTGCGATACGGACCCTCGATGACCAGTTGGACCACGGGGAACGCGAAGAACCCGACCTGCGCAGCGCGGGCGAACGACCTGGTGAACGCGAAGACACCGAGCAGCAGGGCGATCGTGATGGCGAACGGCAGCGTCGCGAACACCGCCGCGCCACCCGTGAACGTGAGGATGCTGCGCCCCCCACGGAACCGGGCGAACACCGGGAAGGCGTGGCCGACCATCGCTGCGCCGGTGCCGACGTACGCGAGACCCCACACGCCAGGGTTGGCCAGGGCCGCACCGACCAGCGCGGCGATCACGCCCTTCGACACATCGCCGACGAACACCGGGATCGCCGCCCGCCTGCCCAACGTCTCGCGGGCGTTCCAGAACCCCGGGTTCCGATCGCCCACGGTGCGCAGGTCGAGCTTCGCCCGACGTGCCGCCACCATGTTGGCGATCGGTATCGACCCGACGAGATACCCCACCACGATCGTGATCGCCACGTCGACGGCGGTATCCGGGCTCATTGCTGACAGCATGACCGATGCATGGCCCGCATCGCGTCGTTCCACCTGATTCGTGAACCGAAGTGGAAGACACCTCTCGCCCTGGGTCGTCTGGGACTCGACCGGCCGCGACTGAGCCGGGTCGACGGCCTCGCGTTCTGGCGCCTCCTGGGCACCGGGTCGGGCGACGACACCAGTGGCGGAGCCGATCTGGCGCGCACTGCGGTGTTCGCGGTGTGGGACGACGAGGCGGCGCTCGATGCGTTCATGACGACGAGTCGTCTCGCCGCCCGATGGCGCACGGCGCAGGAGAGCTGGCACGTGCGGCTGCGCGGCATCGGTGGCCACGGTCAGTGGCGTGGGATCGATCCACTCGACGGCCTGGAACAGGGATCGAACAGCGGCGCAGTCGCGATCATCACCCGTGCCGACGTGCACCGACACTCGTGGAGAGCATTTGCCGGGGCGAGCAACGTCGTCGACGCCGAACTCCACACGGCTCCCGGGTTGATCGACGTGGTCGGGATCGGCGAAGCCCCGGTCGGCCGACTCGCGACCTTCAGTCTCTGGGAGTCGTTGGACGCCGCACGATCCTTCGCGTACTCGATGCCCGATCACATCGAGGTGATGCGCCGCACTCGCGACGAGGGCTGGTACGCCGAGGAGCTGTTCGCCCGTTTCGAGCCCTACGGGTCGTCAGGTGCCTGGAACGGTCGCGACCCGCTGGAGGGCCGCTAACCTCACCGACTGCGCACTGCGCGCCCAGATAGCTCAGTCGGTAGAGCAACGCATTCGTAATGCGTAGGTCGTCGGTTCGATTCCGATTCTGGGCTCCGATCGGTTCATCCAGCCGTCTTGCACCGCCGTGAGTGACCCTCTGCCGACACGGATTGCGTGACGCAGTATTCTCGTACGCGACGAATCTGTGGGCAGCTGTCGATGACGGAGGGGTCATGAGCATTCGCGAAGCCACGAGACCGACGATCGATCGGCCGACGACCAGATCGGTCGCCGAGGTGATCGAGCCGACATTGGAGATGCTGCTCGACTGGCCACCTCCGGTGCGCTTCGAGTTCTGGGACGGGAGTGCACTCGGTTCGGACGACGGTCCCGGCACGTTGCGGGTGAATTCGCCGGACGCGCTCCGGCGGATCGCGTGGGCCCCCGGCCAGCTCGGTGTCAGCCGCGCATTCGTCGCGGGCGACATCGACGTCGAGGGACCGGTGGTGAAGCTGCTCCCCGCCCTGCAACGTTCGGTACGCGCAGGGGCAAGGTACACGCTCGCGGCGGCGCCCCGCCTCCTTGCGGCGGTCCGCGAACTCGGCATCAGCGTGACCGGCCCACCGACACCGCCGAAGGAGGAGATCCTGCCGCGCGGAATCCGCCACTCGATCGGCCGCGACCGGGTCGCGATCAGTCATCACTACGACGTCGGCAACGAGTTCTACCGGCTGGTGCTCGGCCCGGCGATGACGTACTCGTGTGCTCGGTTCGTCTCGGACGACACGACGCTCGAGGAGGCACAGGACGCCAAGCACGAGCTCATCTGCCGCAAACTCGGTCTCGCCGACCCGACGTTCCGCGCCGCGAGCGCCGGGCCGCGACCGCGGCTGCTCGATGTCGGGTGCGGGTGGGGCTCGATGGCCATCCACGCCGCGAGCCGGCACGACGTCGACGTCGTCGGAGTGACCATCAGCGACGAGCAGGCGATCGAGGCCCGTCGACGCGTCGAGGCAGCCGGCCTCGGCGATCGCGTCGAGATCCGGCTCCAGGACTACCGGCACGTCGTCGACGGGCCCTTCGACGCGATCTCGTCGATCGGGATGGCCGAACACGTGGGCGCGAAGAACCTCCCGAGGTACTACGACGGTCTCCACGCGTTGCTCCGCCCGGGCGGACGCCTCCTCAACCATGCGATCTCCAAGGTCGGCGGCTCCAAGCTCAGCCGCCGACAGTTCACGTACCGGTACGTGTTCCCCGACGGCGAACTGGTCGACGTCGGGGTCAACGCGATCGTGATGGAGCAGGCCGGTTTCGAGATCCGCGACGTCGAGAACCTCCGCGAGCACTACGCCCGCACGCTCTCCGAATGGGTCGCGAACCTCGAGGCCAACTGGGACGAGGCCGTCGCGCTGGTCGGCGAGGGGCGGGCCCGGGTCTGGCTGCTGTACATGTCCGGCAGCATCAACGGCTTCGACGAGGGCGACATCCAGATCCACCAGACGCTCGGCGTCAAGCCGTTCCCCGACGGACGGTCCGCGATGCCGGCCACCCGCGCCGACTGGGTCTGAGCCCGCCCGAGTGCCTGAGTGCCTGGTGGTGGCTCAGCCGCCGACGAGGCCTTCGGCGGCCTCCGACGGCTTGAAGTCGGGAAGCCGCATCATCCGGAACGAGTTGACGAACCCGAGCAGGCAGGCGAGGATCGGCACCAGCATCGCGACCTGCAGGGCGAGGTTGCCTGCGTCGCTGTTGATCTGGATGATCTCGTCCTGGATCTCGTCGGGCTGCCCGGCCAGCAACTCCTCGAGCTGGGTCGTGCTCACCAATTGGGCGTTGTTCTCCAAGGCGTCGGCGACCTGCTCCTGTTCGGCGGGCGGGATCACATCACTCGACTCGGTCATGTTGACGAAGCTCGCCGAGAGCACCGCGAGCAGGATGCCGCCCGCGAGCGCCAGCCCGAACGACAGCCCGAACGACTGGCCCGCCGAGTTCACACCCGCGGCCTCGCTGACCCGCTGCTCCTCGATCGGCCCGAGGATGTAGTTGTTGAGCTGCGACACCAACAGCCCGAGACCCGTTCCGGCGACGACGAGCGGCACCAGGAGCGCCCACCCGGACTCGCCCCTCGGGATCACCGGAAGAACCAGCAGCATCCCGAGCAGCGCCAGGGCGAAGCCGAGACGGATGATGCTCGCCGGGCGCCGGTCACCGGACTTCTTCCCCGCGATGATCGCGACCGCGAACATCGTGAGTGACAGCGGAGCGAGCGACAGGCCCGCCTTCATGGCGTCGTACTCCAGCGTCACCTGCAGATACAGGGGCAGGGCGATCATGGCGCCGCCGAGAGCGATCTGCTGGAGCATCATGCCCGAGACTCCGACGCGGAAGTTCTTGATCTTGAACAGGTCGGAATCGATGAGAGCGACGCGCCCTTCGCGCTTGCACTTCACCAGCCACCAGGCGAGCACGGCCAGCGCCGCGGCGCCGATCCCCATGAGCAATCCGACGTATCCCCCGCCCTCCTGCCACACGAGGATGCCGAGCACGAGACCACCCATTCCGACGATCGAGAGACCCGCTCCGACGACGTCGATCTTGCGAACCCCCGTGTACACGGCGTCCTTCACCAGCTTGATGTTGAACAGGACGATGGCGATGATGACCGCCTCCATCATGAATCCGACCCGCCACGACAGGTACGTCGTGACGAAGCCGCCGATCAGGGGCCCGATCGCCGCGCCGATGGCAGCCGACGCCCCGACGAGGGCGTAGGTCTTCTTCATGGCGGCGCCCTCGAAGTTGCCGTGGATCAGCGACTGCATCGCCGGCAGCAGGAGCGACGCTCCGAGCCCACCGATGATCGCCCAGAAGATGAGCACCGCCGTCATGCTCTGCGCCAGCGTCATCGCGAGTGCACCGATCCCGTAGGCCATCAGCCCGAGCACGTAGGCCTTCCGGCGACCGATGAGGTCACCGACCTTGCTCCCGATGAGGATGAACGCGGCCGACACCAAGGCCTCGATCGCGATCGCCGCCTGGACGTCGTTGACCGTCGTGTCGAGATCCTCTGCGACCGCGGTGATCGACACGTTCATGATCGAGGTGTCGACGACGAGCACGAACATCGCCATCGCCAGGAGCAATGCGAGCCGTGGGTTGCCTTCGGTGGTGCCGTCAGCGGCGGGGGTCGGGGCGTCCGTCATGGTCCGCCTCAGCCTAAGTCGGCTTCGGCATCCTTGCGGATCTCGGCGGTGTCGGCCCTGAGCTCCTTCTCCTCGACGTTGCCGGCTCTGCCCATGGCCCCCTCGATCTTCGCGCCCATGTCGGACACGCCGACCACGACGAGACCGGCCTGACCGTTGTCGAGTTGTTCGCCGAGTTCCTTCAGGTCCTTGCGACTCATTCCCGCAGCGGCGTGGCCGGCGAGCGCACCGAGCGCCGCGCCGCCACCGGTCGTGGCAGCCAGCAGTCCACCCCCGATCGCGGCGGCCGGGAAGAGGGCGACGACGAGGCCGGTGGCGAGACCGACGGTGCCGCCGGCGATCCCCCCGACGCGAGTCGGTGTCTCGTGCTTCTTGACGATCTTGACCTTGCCGTTGTCCTTGCGCTCGATGACCGCCGCGTCGTACGCGTCGATGAGCCCGTCGCTGGGTGTGGAGGTCGTGGACTGCCTCGTAGTCGGCCTCTGCGTCGTCGACGCTCGAGTAGACGCCCACGTACACCATGAAGGTGTCGATTGCCATTGCCTGCTCCTTCGCTCGTAGTGCCACTGCCGACGCCAGTATGCGCCCCGCCGACGGCGGCGGGCTTCACGCAGACTGCGTGATCCGAGCGGTCGGTCAACTACGCGACGGTGTCGACGCGCGCTCGGTCGAGGATGCTGGGAGCGAGGAGACCCAACGCCCTCGCCCGGTCGACTGCCTCACTGCGCCCCGACACGGCCAACTTCCGGTAGATCGAGTTCGTCTGCGTGCTCACGGTGTTCCGCGACACGTAGAGCCGCTCGCCGATCTCCTTGAGCGACAGGTGGGTCTGCAGATACGGCAGGAGTCGGAGCTCGGCCGTGGACAACGTGGTTCCCCGCGAATCCGTCGGCCAGTTGGTCAGCGTCAGACGGAGCATGTCGGCGCGAGCACCGAGGCGCCCGAGTTTGGGTCGGCGGTACAGGATCTCGTCGATCTCGTGCAGCAGAACCCGGGCTCCTTCGGGATCGGCCGACGCGAGGTGCGCGTCGGCCATCTCGGCGCGCACCCAGACCGCTGCCCAGGGATTCACCCACGTGATCGATGTCCGCAACCGCATCGCCTCGAGCAGCACGGCGCGGCCCTGCTCGGTCTCGTTGTGGTGGAGCAACCAACGCGCCCTGGCCGCCTGGACGATCGCGTTGACGGCGTACTCCGACAGATGTGCTGCCGCGATCACCGAGCACGCGTCGTCGATGTCGCCTTCGGCGCTCGCCCAGTCGTCACGATCCATCGCGAGCACGGCACGGTAGGCCAGGTATCGGGCCTGCGGGTCGTCGAATCCGAGCGCTGTCGCGGTTTCGATGCCCTCCGAGAACAGCGCCGACGCCCCGGTGTCGTCGCCACGCAGCCAGCGGGCCACGGCCAGGAAACCGAGCGACGCCGGACGCCAGAGGCCCCAGAGTGGCTCGGTGGCAACCACCGATGCCGCATCGGCTTCCATCTGCTCGGTGCCGTGCGGGCAGAGAAAGGCGCTGAGCGCGGCGCGGCCGGACAGGACCGACGCATCCTCGGCGTCACCGGCGAGTGTGAAGTGTTCGATGTGGTCGGCCCACCGCAGTGCCTCGACGGCGTTCCCGGCCAGCGCCGCGAGCCAGCCCGCCAGCCCGGCGAGCACCGGGTCGCGTTCGATCGTCGCATCCCCGAGTTCCCTCAGCCACTTCTGGGCGGTGTGGAGCTGTCCCTTGTTGTAGGCCTGCGGGAGTTCGCTGACGAGCAACTCGGCAGCGATGGTGAGATCGCCGCCGGCACGGGAGTGCTCGATCGTCTGTTCCACCGCTCGGGCGTCCGCCCACCAGTGCGCCGCTCGGAGATGCAGCCGAGCGACGTTGTCGGCGCTGCTGCGGCGAGCGATCTCGTCGAGCAGGACCGCCCGGAACAACGGGTGGTATCGGAACCACTCACCTTCGGCATCGAGCGGCGTGATGAACAGATTGGCAGCGACCAACGACTCCAGGATCGCTGCGGAGGTCGTCGAGTCGAGGACCGCGTCGCACAACGACGGGCACAGCACATCGAGGATCGCCGTCTGGTACAGGAAACTCGACGTCGCGTCGGGAAGGTCCGACGAGCACTTCGGATCGGATGAAGTCGGAGACGACCCGATCGGGCGCGGCGAGCCCGGCGGTCGAGCGGATCGCATCCTCGTGGGGGGCGAGCGCGAACAGCACCACGCCCGCAGGCCAACCCTCGGTCCGCTGCAGCAGTTGCCGGACCCGCTCGGGCGTGCACTGCATCCCGGCCTCGACGAGGAAGGCTTCGGTCTCGAACTCGTCGAATGCCAGGTCGGCTGCTGCGATCTCGAGTACCTCGCCGCGCATGCGCCGGCGCCCGCCCGCCAGCCAGACCTCCCGACGGCTCGAGACGGCCACCTGGACTCCGGGGGGCAGAAGATCGAGGAGCAGGTTGATGACGTCACGGCACTCGAGCGAGTCGAGCTCGTGCAGGTTGTTCAACACCAACACGAGTGGGTCGTCGACGGCATCGATCGACGCCACGAGGCGCGGCACGATCTGGCCGAGGATCGAGGTTCCGGGAGCGGCCAGGTCCTCGAACAGTGCGGGATCGATCGGCCTGACCCTGTCGACCGCGCAGCAGATCGCCCGCACCAGGGAGACGCTGTCGTCGTCGTCTCGATCGAGCGACACCCAGGCGAACGTCCGGCCATCGCATCGCGCCCAGTCGGTGAGCAGCGTCGTCTTGCCGAATCCGACGGGTGCTGAAACGACGACCAGCGGGAGATCCGCCCCCGCAGCGAGCCGGGTCGTCAGGCGTGGTCGACTGACGATCGCCGAGCGCATCTGCGGTACACGTGTCTTCGAATCGACGAGGACGCTGTGGACGTTGCCGGCGTCGATGTGCACGCTCATGGTCCCTGAGCACGCTACTGGCCGGTGCTCGGAGGCCCGCACCCGTTCATGCGAATTGGGTGAAGTACCTGCGTCGATCACCCCGGAGAATACGACCATGGCTCGGACGTCCACGCGGCTCCATGTCGTGCCGTGCGACTTGCACGTCCATCGACGTGGGAGGATTTGCCGAGAGGGACGCCGGTCGGTCGGTGGACGCGACCACGCAACCCATTCACCGAGAAGGAGTGCAGACCATGGGGAACAAAGCCCGATCCAAGAAGGACAAGAAGCATCAGTCGGCCGAGGCCGGTGACGCCCGCGCTGCAACCGCAGCCCCGGAATCCGGCGCCAAGATGAAGCGCAAGGACTACGAGGCCGAACTCGCGGTGCTCCAGGGCGAACTCGTCGCCATGCAGGAGTGGGTCAGGGCCACCGGGGCGAAGATCCTGATCGTGTTCGAAGGCCGCGACACCGCCGGCAAGGGCGGCACCATCAAGCGGATCACCGAGCGGGTGAGTCCTCGCACGTTCCGAGTGGTCGCACTTCCGGCCCCGACCGAGCGGGAGAAGTCGCAGATGTACGTCCAGCGCTACATCACCCACTTTCCCGCCGCCGGCGAGGTCGTGATCTTCGACCGCAGCTGGTACAACCGCGCCGGCGTCGAGCCCGTGATGGGGTTCTGCACGCCGGAGCAGACCGAACGATTCCTCGATCAGGTCCCCGGCGTCGAGAAGGCGATGGTCGAGTCGGGAATCCACCTCATCAAGTACTGGCTCGAGGTCAGCGCCGACGAGCAGACCAAGCGGCTCACGAGCCGGATCGACGACCCCCGCAAGATCTGGAAGCTGTCCGACATGGACCTCAAGTCCTACAGCCGTTGGTACGACTACTCCCGGGCCCGCGACGCGATGCTCGCGGCGACCGACACGTCGTGGGCCCCCTGGTTCATCGCCCACACCGACGACAAGAAGCGCGGCCGGCTCAACATCATCTCGCACCTGCTCTCGCAGATTCCGTACGAGAAGATCGAGCGTCCCGAGGTGAAGCTGCCGCGACGCCAGCCCGCCCGTGGCTACGTCGAGCCCGACCTCCCGCTGCGGCACATCCCCGAGCCCTTCTGACAGCCGCTGGGTGCCCAGCACGACGAGGACCGCACGACGAGGACAACAGGATGAGGACAGCACGATGACGACGACCGAGCAACCGGCGCAACAGCCGGCAGCCGACGACACACGGTGGTACTCGCTGTCCGTCGGCGACACCGTCTCACGGCTCGGCGTCGACCCGGCATCGGGTCTCGGGGCCGGCGAGGTCACGAGTCGACTGGCGACCTACGGCCGCAACGAGGTCGCCACCGAGCCGCCGCCGACGACGTGGCAGATGGCCAAGGCCCAGATCGCCAATCCGATGAACATCATGCTGCTCATCGTCGCCATCGCCAGCTTCGCGATCGGCCAGATCGCGACGGGCATCGTCGTCGCGTCACTCGTCACGTTCAACGTGGTCATGGGGACCAACCAGGAGCGCAAGGCGATGGCGAGCGTCGACGCGCTCGCCCAGCTGCAGGTTCCGATGGCCAGGGTGCGACGCGACGGCACGGTCGAAGAAGTCGACTCCGTGGGGCTCGTGCCGGGTGACATCGTGCTGGTCGAGGCCGGCGACCTCGTTCCCGCCGACGCACGCATCATCTCCTCCGCATCGCTGGAGGTCCAAGAAGCAGCCCTCACCGGTGAGTCGGCGCCGATCGCGAAGGACGGCACCACACTCGCCGACGAGGAGCAACCGCTCGGCGATCGCACCAACCTCGTCTTCCAGAACACCCAGGTCACCCGCGGCTCGGCGGAACTGGTCGTCGTCGCGACCGGCCAGTCGACCCAGATGGGCCAGATCGCGAACATGGTCACGGCGACCAAGCGCACGAAGTCACCGCTCCAGGTCGAACTCGACGGGCTCACGAAGATCTTCGGGTTCCTCGCCTGGGGCGCCGTTGCGATCATCGCGATCGTCGGCATCGCACGCGACCAGGACGCCGAGACACTGATCCTGCTCTGCGTGTCGACGGCGATCTCGGCCATCCCGACGGGGCTCCCCACGTTCGTCCAGCTGATGCTCTCATCGGGTGCGCAACGGCTGGCCGAGTCGAAGGCCGTGGTCAAGTCGCTGAACGACGTCGAGACTCTCGGTGGCACCACGGTGATCAACAGCGACAAGACCGGCACGCTCACGATGAACGCGATGACGTCGGTCACGATGATCACCGGTGGTTCGTGGTACCGGATCGAGGGCAGCGGCTACGCCAAGTCCGGCGCCATCCTCGGCCCGGCCGGTGAGCCCACACCCGACTTCAGCGGCCTCGCCCTCGGCCTCGCGATGTGCAGTGATGCCACCGTCGCCGACGACGAGTCGATCATCGGAGACCCCACCGAGGCCGCCCTCGTCGTGCTCGCCGCCAAGATCGGTGTCGACGCCGAGGAGACGCGACGCGCCATGCCGCGCGTCGCGCTCGTGCCGTTCGACTCCGAGTACAAGTTCATGGCCACGTTCCACGACCGGCCGGCCCACCTGGAGCGACCGCTCCTGAACGAACCCCACTTCATGACCGTGAAGGGTGCGCCGGACGTGGTCATCGACCGATGCTCACATGCGCTGTGGCACGGCGAGGCCGTTCCGATGGACCAGGTCCGCCAGGACCTGCTCGACGCCAACCAGGAGATGTCCGAGAAGGGTCTGCGCGTCCTCGCCTTCGCCGCACGTGCGCTGTCGGACGACACCATGCGCGCCGCCACCGACGACCCGATGGGAGAGGTGCACGACCTGACGCTCGTCTCGCTCGTCGGCATCATCGACCCGCTCCGTCCGTCGGCCGTCGAGGCGGTGCGCGTGGCGCACGGCGCCGGCATCGACGTGCGCATGATCACCGGCGACCACACCGTCACGGCCCGGGCGATCGCCGACCAGCTCGGCCTCGGCCCGGGTGTCATCACCGGAACCGACCTCCAGAAGCTCAGCGACGACGAGGTGAAGGCGAAATTGCCCGAACTGCACGTGTTCGGCCGGGTCGCGCCCGAGGACAAGGTGCGTCTGGCCCGGCTCATGCAGGAGACCGGCCAGGTCGTCGCCATGACCGGCGACGCCGTGAACGATGCAGCTGCCCTCAAGCAGGCCGACGTCGGCGTCGCGATGGGCAGCGGTTCCGAGGTGACCAAGCAGGCCGGCAAGCTGATCCTCACCGACGACAACTTCGGCACGCTCGTGCACGCCGTCGACCTCGGACGTGACATCTACCGACGGATCTCGTCGTACGTGAAACTGCAGTTGACGATCCTGTCGTCGGTGCTGCAGCTCATGGTGATCGCCACGATCCTGAACGTCAACGAAGGCGTCGCGCTCTTTCCGATGCAGTTGCTGTTCGCGAAGTTCTTCGTCGTCGCCACCGTCGTCATCGGCTTCATCGTCGACGTTCCCGATCCAGGCGTGATGGACCGACCGCCTCGTACGCCCGGTTCGAGAATCGCGACCGGTGCCCAGACCGTCCGCTGGGTCATCAGCGGGCTCATCATCGCCGGTTCGGCCCTGGCGCTGCTCTCGTGGGGGCCGGGTGAGCCGAGCACCACCGACCCGTCGACCCCGATGACCATGGCGTTCACCGTCGTCGCGTTGAGTGCGGTGAACATGGGGTTCGTGATGCGCCGCGAACGGCAGGTGCCCTGGTCGGCACCGCTGTTCCCCTACATGGGCTGGATCATGCTCGGGTGGGCACTGACCGTTGCCGCCGTGGAGACCCGCCTGCTCCAGCGCATCCTCGACACCGTCTCGTTGACCGGTGCACAATGGTTGCTCGTGGTCGGCCTCTCGCTCATCTCCCCGCTGTTCGTCGCGATCGACAAGATCATCCAGATCCGGCGACTCGACCGCGAGCAGCGAGAGCATCCGTTCGCCGGCATCGCCACCCACGCAGATGCTTGATCAGCAGGCGGCTCCGACCGGGTGGCGAGGGCTCGTCCCCGGCATCACGGCCGTCCGCACCTACGAACGGTCGTGGCTGCGGTTCGACCTGATCGCCGGCGTCGTGCTCGCCGCCATCCTCGTCCCGCAGGGGATGGCGTACGCCGAACTGGCCGGTCTCCCACCGGTCACCGGCCTCTACACCACCATCGCCTGCCTGGTGGGCTACGCACTCATGGGGCCTTCACGGGTGCTCGTCCTCGGGCCCGACTCGTCGGTGTCACCGCTGATCTTCGCCGCCATCGCGCCTCTCGTGGTCGTCACCGACGACCCCGAGACGGCGATCGCGCTCGCCGGGATGATGGCCGTGATGGTCGGCCTGATCCTGATCGGTCTCGGTGCGGGCAAGCTCGGCTTCGTCGCCGACCTGCTGTCGAAGGAGGTCCAGGTCGGCTACATGAACGGCCTCGCCATCACGATCTTCGTCGGCCAGCTCCCCAAGCTCGCGGGGTTCTCGACCGACGCCGACGGATTCGTCGACGAGCTGCAGGCGTTCGTCGAGGGATTCCCCGACCGGAACTCGACCGCGCTGTGGTTGGGTCTCACGACGCTGGCCGTCCTCCTGCTGCTTCCTCGCTTCACCCGGACGATCCCTGCGGTGCTCGTGGCCGTCATCGGCGCGACGGTGGTCACCGCCCTGTTCGATCTCGACATCTCCACGGTCGGCACCCTCCCCGAGGGGCTCCCGACTCCGCAACTGCCGTGGACGAGCGTGAGCGACGTCGCACCGATGATGATCGCCGCCGTCGGCATCACCCTCGTCTCGCTCACCGACACCATCGCCACCTCGACCGCGTTCGCGGCACGACGCGGCGAGGAGGTGAAGCCCGACCAGGAGATGATCGGCATCGGCTCGGCCAACATCGCCGCCGGGTTCTTCCAGGGGTTCGCCGTGTCGACCAGCAGCTCACGCACCGCCGTGGCCGACCAGACCGGCGCGAAGAGTCAGCTCACCGGTCTGGTGGGTGCGGGCATGGTCGCGCTGCTGCTGGTGTTCTTCAACGGACTCCTCAAGAGATCTCCCGCAGACCGCGCTCGCCGCCGTCGTGATCGCCGCGGCATTCTCACTCGTCGATCTCCCGACACTGCGCCGCTACCTGAAGGTCCGCCGGAGTTCGTTCGTCCTCTCGCTCGTTGCCACCGCGGGTGTCGTCTTCTTCGGCGTGCTCGAGGGCATTCTCATCGCAGTGGTGCTGTCGATCCTGCTGTTCTTCAAGCGCAGCTGGTGGCCCCACGGCGAAGTGCTCGGCCAGATCGACGGTCAAGCGGGGTGGCACAGCAACCACAACGGTGCCGTTGCCGAGGAGACCCCCGGCATCGTCGTGTACCGCTGGGAAGCGCCACTGTTCTTCGCCAACGCCGGCATGTTCCGCCAACAGGTGCGCCAACTCGTACGCGAGCGCAAGCCACGGTGGGTCATCCTGCAGTGCGAAGCGATCACCGACATCGACGTCACCGCGGCCGACGTCCTGGAACAACTCGACATCGAGCTGAACGAGCAGGGCATCAACATCGCATTCGTCGAACTGCGCAGCCGGCTCGAGGACCTCGTCTACGACTACGGGCTGTTCGCAACGCTCGACCGCGACCACTTCTACGATTCGATCGAGGCCGCCCTCGCCGAGATCGGAACGGTCACCACCCCCGACGAGCCCGAGGCCATGCTGCCTCGGGACGACGAGAATGGGAAGATGTGAACATGACCTCACGCCGAACCGCTGCCATCGCCGCGCTCGTCCTGATCGCGGCCGCCCTGCTCGTGATGGTGTACACATCGCTCAGGTCCTTCCCCCGCGGCCTCGTTTCGGCCGGGTTCCTGCTCCTTGCGATGGTCGCGGCCTGGGAGGCACTCCGTCGTCGCGGTCCTGCACGGACGATCCTCCTGGTCGTCGAGCGTCGCGCTCCTGGTCGGATTCGTCGGCGTGCTCGTCGCCGGCAGGATCCTCGCCGAAGCCATCGTGGCCGCTGCGCTCCTCGCGCTCGGTACGGCCGCCGCGCGAACGGCCTTTCGCATCCACGTCCCACTCCCGACCGCCGAGGCGCCGAAGCGTGCCGTGGTGATCTGGAACCCGAAGTCCGGGGGCGGCAAGGCCCTGGCCGCCAACCTCGACGCCGAGGCACGTGCCCGCGGGATCGAGCCCATCGAGTTGCGCCCCGGCGACGACCTCATCCAACTCGTGCGCGACGCCGTGTCGAACGGCGCCGACGCGCTCGCCGCGGCGGGAGGTGACGGAACGCAGGCCCTCGTCGCCACCATCGCCGCCGAACTCGACCTCCCGTTCGCCTGTATCCCGGCCGGCACACGGAACCACTTCGCGCTCGATCTCGGCGTCGATCGTGACGACGTCGTCGGTGCGCTCGACGCCTTCGTCAACGGAGGAGAACGACGCGTCGACCTGGCCGAGGTCAACGGCCGGGTGTTCGTCAACAACGTCTCGCTCGGTCTGTACGCCGAGGCAGTGCAGCGATCCGGGTACCGCGAGGCGAAGATCCGCACCGTGCTCGACACGATCCCCGACTTCAGTGGCTGCCGACACGGGCGATCACATCCTCGAGTACACGGGCCCCGACGGCATCCAGCGGCAGTCGGGCCACCGTGATCATGGTGTCCAACAACTCGTATCGGCTGGGCACGCTCGTGGGATCGGGCACACGACCGAGCATCGACGACGGCGAGCTGGGCGTGGCCGTCGCCGAGGTGACGTCGAAGGAGGCTCGCGGGCGATCACGATTCCGGCAATGGACCACGACGGCGTTCGAGGTCGGCTCGGATGGCCCCGTGCCCGCCGGCGTCGACGGTGAAGCGCTGATGCTCGAGCCGCCGCTGCGGTTCACGATCCGGCCCGGAGCGCTCCGCGTGCGCATCGCGCCGCAGCATCCGGGCGCGTCGCCCTCGGCGGCCGCGCCCGACAGCATGCTCGACGGTGCCCGCAAGCTGTTCCACATCGCCACGCACGGCTGACCCCCGCCAACCCCTCACACCCCGGAAATCTGCACCGACATGCGCGCTGGGCGCGCACGAGGGTGCATGTTTCGGGATCGGGGGGGAATCAGGCGGGGAAGAGGACGGGCGGGAGCCAGTCGTCGAGGCGTTCGGTGATGGCAGCGTCGCTCCTGCCCAGCAGGTGACCGTCACCCGGCAGCATCACGACCTCGCCGTGTCCGGCGATCGCCGCGACGACATGGCTCGCCTCGGCCGGCAGCAACTCGTCGCGGTCGCCATGGAACAACAGCAACGCACGACCGTCGAGCGCGCCGGCCACCTCGCAGCCGGCCGACTGTGTGGCGAAGGTGACCACGCCGACGACCGAGACCGGCATGACCACGGCACACCGCACGGCCACCGCTCCACCGAAGCTGTGCCCCATCACGACCACGCGCTCGGCGCCCGCATCACGGGCCACCTCCACCCCGCAGGCCAGATCATGGGCGCACAGGTCGAGATTGTTCGGCTCTCGATACCCGACCCGCACGAAGCGGACACCCCGGGCAGCCCATCGCTCACCGAGGGCGTGGTACAGCGCGTGACCCGGACCGAGCACCCCGCCCAGCGCACCGCCACATGCGACGACGGCGGCACCGGCGCGCCGTTCCGGCGGCGGGCTCGTGCGTGAGCACCGTGAGCAACCCGCGTCGTGTGTAGACCTCCCGGTGCCGGAACGTCGGCGTCACCTCGACCTCGGTCGAGGCCAGCGGATGGAGCGCTTCGAGTGCCGTCGGATCCGTCGGATCCGATGGCTGCTCCGCTGCGTCGACCTCGTGCATGGCTCACTACCGTACAAACGCACATGTCGAGTCCAGCCAGCGGAACCAGTGCGGTCGACTTCCGGAACCGGACCGATCGCGAACACGCCCGCCGGATAGGTCGCGCCTGGATCGAGATGCGCCGAGGCGCCGGTGCATCAGCGTTGCGGGCGTACATGTTCGGGCGCGAGAAGCCACTCGAGCAGGGCCAGATGGACGCCCTCGATCTGCTGTCACGTCGCGACGACCGGCCGATGAAGGAACTCGCCGCGCGCCTGCGCGTCGATCCGTCCACGGCGACGCGTGCGGTCCAGCGTCTCGAGTCCGACGGCCTCGTCGAGCGGTATCCCTCCCCCGAGGACGGCCGGGTCGTCCTCGTGCGGATCACCGAGGAGGGCGCCCGGCGACACGATGCCGTTGCCGCTCGACGGTCGACGGCGATGATGCACATCCTGAGCGAGTTCGAGCCCGTCGAGCGCGCCCAGCTCGCCGACCTCCTCGACCGGTTCGTCGAGTCGGTCGACACCGTCATGACACGCATGGCCGATCCGAAGAATCACCACGCCCCCTGACCCCGAGCGGTCGGCCCGGTACAGTGCCGCCCATGGCCGACCAGGCAACGTTCGCCGCCGAGGCGATGCAGTACGCACCCCAGCTCTACTCCGGTGCGCTGCGCATGACCCGCAATCGATCCGATGCCGAAGACCTCGTGCAGGAGACGTACCTCAAGGCGTACCGGAGCTACCACTCGTTCACCGAGGGCACGAACCTCCGAGCCTGGCTGTTCCGCATCATGACGAACACGTTCATCAACTCGTACCGCACGAAGCAGCGGCGGCCGGACGAGACCGAACTGGGCGACTTCGAAGACCTGTACCTCTACAAGAACCTGGGAACCCTCCAGAACGCAGCGGTCGGTCGATCGGCCGAGGAATCGCTGATGGAGCTCCTTCCCGACGACGAGGTGAAGCGGGCGCTCGAGGACCTGCCCGACAACTTCCGGCTCCCGGTCATCCTCGCCGACGTGGAGGGCTTCTCCTACAAGGAGATCGCCGAAATGCTCGACATACCGATCGGCACCGTCATGTCCCGGCTCCACCGGGGAAGAAAAGCGATGCAGAAGGCGTTGCACGACTTCGCCCTCGCTCGGGGGCTCGTCACGGCAGAGGAGAACGGATGATGGACGAGGAGACCACCGAGGTGATCGCTCCGCGCGACTGCAACCAGACGCTGCGCGAACTCGACGTCTTCCTCGACGGTGAGCTGTCCGACGACCAGCAGGCCGCCATCACGCATCACCTGAACGGCTGCATGGACTGCCTGGGCGCGTTCGACTTCCACGCCGAACTCAAGAGCGTGGTCTCCAAGAAGTGCCAGAACGACGAGATGCCGCCCGGCCTGCTCGCCAAGATCGAACTCTGTTTCGGTACCGACTTCGACGGCGACGGCCAGGTCGGCTGAGCCGTCGCCGGCAACGGCGCGTCGAGAACTGTGTGCGGGTCCGACCCGGGGGTTAGCCTCTCCGATCATGCTCGTCGCAAACGTGTGGCACTGGTGGATCGGCATCGCCCTCTTTCTCGTCTCGGTGATCTTCCTGATCGCCCTGGTGGTCGGCTACATGAAGTTCGTGTCGGCGCAGAAGTACCCGTCGGCCAAGCAGCAGCGCGCCCGCCACACCGACCTGTAGCTACGTCGGACATGCTGAGACCCGGCATGCCCGATCTGCTGTCTCGCTGCACCTTCGCGCCCGCCGGTACTGCGGTCGTGTGCGGACTCTCCGGTGGCGCCGACTCCACGGCGCTGGTCGCCCTCGCCATCGAGGCGGGTTGCGTGGTCACCGCCGTCCACGTCCACCATGGCCTGCGGGCGGGCGCCGACCACGACGCCGACGTGGCCGCGACGAACGCCGCCCGCCTCGGTGCAGAGTTCCGCATCGAGCACGTCGAGGTGCGCGACGGACCCAATCTCGAAGCGCGCGCCCGCGCGGTGCGTCGCGCCGCACTCGGCCCCGGTGCGCTCACCGGGCACACCGCCGACGACCAGGCCGAGACGGTCCTGCTCGCGCTGCTGCGTGGCTCGGGCGCAACCGGACTCGGCGCCATCGAACCCGGACCGCAGCATCCCATTCTCGGGCTGCGTCGTTCGGAGACCGAAGCGCTGTGTCGTCACCTCGACCTCGACGTCGCCGACGACCCCACGAACACCGACCCGCGCTTTCGACGTAATCGCATCCGCCACGAAGCGCTCCCACTGCTCGACGACATCGCCGAACGTGACGTGACGGTGCTCCTGAACCGCACCGCAACGCTGCTGCGTGACGACGATCGGTTGCTCGAGCATCTCGCGGCGGGCCTCGACCCCACCGACGTCGACGCCCTGCTCGCCGCTCCCGTGCCGTTGGCGGTTCGCGCCGTGCGTCGATGGCTCGAACTGGACGGTTACCCGCCCGACGCTGCCGGTGTCGAACGTGTCCTGGCTGTGGCACACGGCGATTCGACCGCGTGCGAGCTCGCCGGGGGGCTGCGGATCGAACGGCGACAGAACCGACTCGTTCTTCTCCCGACCGGGCCCGCCACCCGGTAGCCTGGACACCCGTTATGACGTCGTGCACCTGCCCGGAACCCGCCCGCTGATGCCTCCTCGGCTTCGTGGAAAGTGGGCGCTCGGCATCACCCCGCGTAACTTCACCTGGATCCTCAAGGACAAGCTCGCGATCTGCGAACGACCCGGCGGGGTCGGCGACAGCCATCGCCGGGTGCGCCGCCAGGAGGAGATCATCTGGCTGCGCGAGAACGGCTTCGGTTGCGTCCTGTCGATCATCGCCGCGCCGCACAATCTGCACAACTACGACGAACTGCAGTTGCCGTACCGGCACCGTCCGTTCAACAGCGAGCACACCGATCAGTACCTCAAGGCGCTGTACACCGAGATCCGCGACCTGCTCCGCCATGGCACCAAGGTGCTCGTGCACGGCGACGAGGTCGGCGATCGCATCCTCGGCATCATGGGCGGCTACATCCGGTGGGCCGGCCTCATCGAGGAGCCGACGCAGGCCATCCAGGTGACCGAGCGGCTCGCGGGACGACCGCTCGACCCGTTCGCACGCGAGATCATCCTGCGCGCGCACGAACTGCGCTGAACCGACCCGTCGTCAACGAATCGGGGGCGACACGCGACACGCCGTCGTGTCGATGAACAGCAAGGGCAGCGGATCGACTGCGACGTTGCCCGGCCTGACCTCGAAGTGCAGGTGGAAGTTCGTGTCGCTCGACGTGCCGCTGCTGCCGACGTAGCCGAGGACGTCGCCGGCTGTCACGGTGGCACCCTCGACGAGGCCATGAGCGTCCTCGGCGAGGTGGTAGTACTTGAACGTCGTCTTCGTCGCGGGGTCGTACAGGGTCCAACCCCACCCCGCGGTCCCGGTGTTCGTGTAGCGCTTGGTCAGGGTGCCGTCCGCCACGGCGTACACCTCGCGGCCCGCGCTTCCCATGATGTCGATCCCCTCGTGGAGACGGGTCCCGGTGTCGCGTCCGTCGCCGAAGTTGTCGAGGACGTAGCAGTCCGTGCCCGGGTCGACCGGGAACAGCAACTTGCCCTCCGGCACCGGCGGCTTTCGGAGAACCAGCCGTTCTGCCGGCGCGAGGGCGGCTCCCGGCCCGTTCAGCGCCGCCGGGGCGTCGACCCCTTGCGCCTGGGTGAACGACCCCACGCCGACGACGGCGAGACCCACGATCGCCGCAACGAGCAACGAACGCCTCCGGGTTCGCGTCGACAGGACCATGCCATCGGTATCGGCACGCTCCGCCGCGGACTTGACACCCAGGGACGAGTAGCGTTGACGACATGGCCGGGCGTCGGGTGTTCGTCAGCGGAGTCGGGAGCGAACTCGGCACCCTGGTGGCCAGTCTCCTCGAAGCCGAGGACTGGGTCGGCGCCCTCTCGGGCATCGACAACGATCCGCCGCGACGTCGCCTCGCCCGCACCGTGTTCCACCGTCTGCACCCCGACGAGCACGAACGGATCGTCGAGACCGTCGTCGACTTCAATCCTCACGTCCTCGTCCACATCGGTGTGTGGGAGCCCGACGCCCGTGCGGCACCACGCGAGGCAGCGACGCTCACCGACCAGGCCGCGACGTCGATCATCGGTGCGGCCGCGGAATGTCCGGCGCTCGAGCACGTCGTGGTACGCAGCGGTATCGAGATCTACGGTCGGGCACGAGGTTCACTCACCCGCCCCTCCGAGTCCGCTGCGATCCAACCGACGAGCGACTGGGGCCGAACGGTCGCGGCCATCGAACGCACCGCCGCCCAGGTGGGCCAACGTGTCGGCGTCACCATCGGCGCACTCCGACTGGCCCCGGTGCTCGGGCCCCACGTGCCGTCCCCGCTCGGGCGTCTCCTGCGAATGCCCGCCGTTCCGTTCAGCGTCCTCGCCGACCCACCGTTCGCCGTCATCGAAGACCGCGACGCAGCCCGGGCATTCGTCGTTGCGGCGCGGATCGGACTCGCCGAGCCGGTGAACGTCGTCGCACCCGGCGCGATCACCGCGCTGCAGGCCGCTCGGCGTGGCGGACGGATCCCGTTGCCGCTGATCGGGCCCGATTGGCGCATCGCTCGCATGTTGAGCCACCTGGCCGGTGCGCCGATCCCCGACCACGTCGCCGAGACGCTCCACCGCGGGCGGCTCGCCGACAACACACGTATGCGAACACTGCTCGGTTTCGAGGCCGAGACCTCCACGACCGAGGTCATCGATCGGCTGTACCACTGGCCGGAGCATCATTCGCCAACCCGCACGACTCCAGGTGGCCTGATGGTCACACCCGTGATCAACCTGCGAGTCGGCGCCGACCGGTCCGGCATCGTCGACGACTGGGGCCGTGACCGCTGCCTCGTGGCCGACGTGAGCCGCCTGGCGAATGTGCGATGGGACGTGTCGGTCGGCGGCAGCCAGTATCTCCCCCGGCGCAAGGGCGCCCTCATCGTGGTGAACGCGCGTCGGTTCGCGCTGGCCCCGATCTACGCCGCGCTCGCACTCGGCGAGACGCTCCATCGACCCGTTCGATTCGTCGGACGTCCCGACACGGCGCCGGTCGGCGCGTTCAGCCGACGCATCGGTGGCCTGCTCGACCATCCCGACGAAGTCGGCGGTGCCCTCGCGGCCGATCAGCTCGTCGTCATGGGCGCCGAACACGGAACGATCGGTCGCGTCGATCACACGCTGGTCGGCGCGGCATTGTCGGTCGGCGCATCGGTGTACCCCGCCGCCACGTCGAGCAGCCCGTTCGCGGCGTGCGGCCCGGCTCGAGATCGGGCCGGCATCGAAATCGGCACGCAAACGGCGCGGCCCGCTGTCGGAACTCGAACTCGCCGACCAGGTGCGCGTCGACATCGCCAGGCTCCTCGACGAATTGGGTGAGCTGCACACCGGCACGCCCCTCGACTGGCTCCCGTTGTCAGGGCTCGGAGGTGCCTGATGTCGTACATCCGCAGCTGCTGACGGCACCCGCATCCACTACCAGGTCACCGGCCGGCCGGGCGCGCCACCCATCTTGTTCATCCAGGGGCTCGGCGCCGACAAGAACGGCTGGAATCTGCAGCGCCTCGCCACGGCCACCGTGGTACCGAGCCGTGGCGTTGGACAACCGCGGGGCCGGTCGCAGCGACAAGCCCCACGGCGCCTACAACCTCGAGCAGATGGCCGACGACGCCATCGCCGTGCTCGACCACGCGGGGGTCGACACCGCCCATGTGGTCGGCGCATCGATGGGTGGGGCGATCAGCCAGATCGTCGCCGTGAAGTACCCCGAGCGAACTCGATCACTGACGCTGGCCTGCACGGCCGGCCGCAACCACCCGTGGCGTGAGGAACTGCTCACGAGCTGGCGCGACTCGGCGCTGGAGCGCGGGATCGGCTCGATGGGCCACGAGGCCGCCCGCTGGGTGATCGGCCCCCGTTCGTTCCGCCGGCTGCTGCCCGCCATCGGGTGGCTCGGGCCGCTCGCCCCCGCGCGCCCCGCCCATGCGTTCGCCGCACAGTGCGACGCCATCCTCGCTGCCGGCGAACTGCACCAGGACCTGATCGACCGTCTGCCCGACATCGCCGTGCCGACGCTCGTCATGGTCGGCAACCAGGACATCCTGACACCACGAGGCGACAGCGAGGACCTGGCCGACACGATCCCGACCGCCGAGCTGGTCGTCATCAGCGGCGCCGCCCACGGCTTCATGGTCGAGCACGCCTCGACGTTCAACCGTGTGCTGCTGGAGTTCCTCGGCCGAGCCGAGCGGGCCCACCAGGCCAGCGTCGGCGAGCAGGCCCGGCTCGACGACGCACTCGCCGCCGGCTGATGCGCGTGGTGATCGTCGGGGCCGGGCATCAGCGGCCTCGTCGCGGCCAACGAGCTCCAGGCCGCCGGCGCCGAGGTCGCTGTCGTCGACAAGGGCCGCTCACCCGGCGGCCGACTCGCCACCCGGCGCATCGGCGCCGCCACGCTCGACCACGGAGCCCAGTTCTTCACGGTGCGAACGCCCGCCTTCCAGCGTCGTGTCGACGCCTGGGTCGAGCGCGGCCTGGTCACGGTGTGGTCGCACGGGTTCGGCTCCGCCGACGGACACCCCCGCTACGTCGCACCGGCAGGGATGAACTCGCTCGCGAAGGACCTCGCGGTCGGCCTCGACGTGTCGTGTTCGACGATGGCCTTCGCCGTTCGCCCGACGGCCTCGCAGTGGCAGGTGGTCATCGACGACGGGTCGGTTCGTGTCGCCGACCGGGTCGTGGTGACCACACCGCTCCCCCAGGCGCTTCGCTCTGCTCGCCGACGCAGCGATCGAACTCGACGATCGATCTGATGCGCACCGACTACGACCGCACGATCGCCCTGCTGGCCACGCTCGACCGACCGCCGCTGATCGAGGCGCCCGGAGGTGTCCAGGCGCCGAACGACGACGTCGCCTTCGTCGCCGACAACGTCGCCAAGGGCGTCAGCGCCACCCCCGCGATCACGCTGCACGCGTCGGCGGCGTGGAGCGAGACGCACTGGGAGCGCGACACCGCCGACCTGGCGGCCTTGCTGGTCGACCTCGCCGGTCCATGGCTCGGCGACGCGGCCATCGTCGAGGCGCACGTGAAGAAGTGGCGCTTCGCCACGCCACGCACCGCGTGGCCCGATCCGTGCTGGGTGTCGGCCGACGGCGGCATCGTCCTTGCCGGCGACGCCTTCGACGGACCGCGAGTCGAAGCTGCCCACAATTCAGGGCTCGCCGCTGCGCACGCCCTCGCTGCGATAGGTCAACGGCGTCAACGCAGCTTCGCCGCAGCGCACCGCGACCACCTGTCGGGTCTCGAGGTCGACGATCGTCACGCTGTCGGGGCCGAACCGCCGCAGGAAGTCGGAGAACGTGGGGATGTCCTCACCCTCGCAGTCGCGCTCGATCACCGGCGCGTACGGAATCCTCCAGCCGTTCTCGAACACTGCCTCGCCCTCGTCGAGGTCGACGATGGGCGGGAGTTCGACGGTGGCACGCGGCGCGGCGGGCAGAATCGAGAACCACACCACCGCGTCGCCGAGCGTGTCGGCCAACAGCACGCACCGATTGTCCTGGTCGAGTTCGTCACAGGCGATCTCGCCGAGCGTGCCCGGAGCGATCCGCACGACGCGGTCGCCGGTGAGCGTGAGGTCGATGTACGCCGGTGGTCACGCCGGTGGCGTCGATCAGGAAGTCGGTCGACTGCTCGACCGACACGATCGGCTGGAACACGTCGATGCGCCGCTCGATCGGCGCGGGGTCGATCACGGCCTCGAGCGCATCGTCGTGCACCAGCAGCGCTCGGGTCAGCAGCGCCAACGCCGCCGAGTGCGGCGATCGCGGCGACGAAGCGCCAACTGAACAGCTGCCTCACGGCGTCGATGCCACCGTGGCCCGACTCCGCTGCAGCGGCCACGGCCGCCGACGCAGCACGGTATGCCGCAGCCGCGATTGCTGCGAGCACCTCATCGGAGTGCCCGAGCCCGACGAAGATCGCTTCGTATGCGCCGGGCGCCATGGCGACTCCCTCGGCGAGCATGGCCTGGAAGAACGCCGCATAGCCGCGCTCGTCGGTTCGTTTCGCGTCGTCGAAGTTCGTGCACCGTGCCGGCGTCGTCGCCGCACACGATCCCGACGAGCGTGCCCGACGACGGGGAACGACGCCACGAATCCTGCGGCCGAGCACGCATCGCGCAACGTCGCCGACAGGTGTCGAGCCCGCGCCATCAGCTCGATGTACACGTCGGGTGTGAGCTGATCGAGCGCAGCGAGGCCGGCGGCCGTCGCGATCGGATTGCCCGCCAGCGTCCCCGCATGGAACACCGGCCCGAGCGGCGACAGGTGCTCCATCACGTCGGCCCGACCGCCGACGGCGCCGATCGGGCAGTCCGCCGCCGATCACCTTGCCGAAGCACGTGAGGTCGGGGCGGACGTCGTACTTGGCCTGCGCGCCACCGGTACCGACACGGAACCCGGTGATCACCTCGTCGAAGATGAGCAGCGCGCCGACACGATCGCACTCGGCTCGCAGACCGGCGAGGAACCCGGGCACCGGCGCGACGACACCCATGTTCGCCGCGATCGGCTCGACGATCACCGCAGCGACGCGGTCGTCGAGTTCGGGGACGACGTTGTAGGGGGCGACGATCGTCGAGGCCACCGCACCGTCGGGAACCCCGGCGGTGCCCGGCAGACCGAGCGTGGCGACACCGCTGCCTCCGGCGACGAGGAGCGCATCGGTGGCGCCGTGGAAGTTGCCGGCGAAGGTCACGATCCGGTCGCGCCCGGTCACCCCGCGTGCCAGGCGAATCGCGGTGCTCGTGGCCTCGGTGCCCGAGTTCATCAGCCGCACACGCTCGCAACTCGGCACCCGCTCACCGATGGCCTCGGCGAGCTTCATCTCGCGTGGCGTCGGAGCCCCGTACGAGGTCCCGTCGCCGACGGCGGCACGAACCGCTTGCGTGATCGCCGGATGGGCGTGACCGAGAATGACCGCGCCGTAGCTCTGGACGAGATCGAAGTAGGTCGTGCCCTCGACGTCGGTGATCGTCGCGCCCTCGGCGCGAGCCACGACGTAGGGCTCGCCACCGACCGCCTTGAACGCGCGGATCGAGGAGTTCACCCCGCCGGGGATCGCCCGCCGGGATCGCTCGAACAGGAGGTGGTTCGACGGCACACCGGCTCCCGTGCAGACGCGTCGGCGTGCAACCGGCAGCGACGCAGGCGACCGGGTCGCAGAAGGGGATTGCGGAGTCGGTCACGGAACGAGTTCTCCTGATGCCACCGATTCGGCGAACCAGCGGGCGAAGTAGGTGAGCACGATGTCGGCCCCGGCGCGCTTGATGGCGCTGAGGTGCTCCAGCGCGACGGCATCGCGATCGATCCAACCGCGATCGGCGGCGGCGTGGATCATCGCGTACTCGCCGCTCACGTGATACGCCGCGATCGGAACGTCGACACGGCTCGCAGCCCGGGTGATCACGTCGAGGTACGCCAGCGCCGGCTTCACCATCACGATGTCGGCGCCCTCGGCCAGGTCGAGGTCGATCTCGCGTTGCGCCTCTCGGGCATTGCGCCAGTCCTGCTGGTAGCCCTTGCGGTCGCCGCCACCGACGATCGACACGTCGACGGCATCGCGGAACGGGCCGTAGAGGGCACTCGCATACTTCGCGGAGTAGGCCATGATCGCCACGTCGAGGAAACCGGCGCCGTCGAGCGCCGCTCGGATCGCCGCGACCTGGCCGTCCATCATGCCGCTCGGTGCAACGACGTGGGCACCGGCGCTCGCCTGCGCCACGGCGGCACGGGCGTAGATCTCGAGCGTTGCGTCGTTGTCGACGACTCCTCGCTCGTCGAGGACTCCGCAATGCCCGTGATCGGTGTATTCGTCGACACACAGGTCGGCCATCACGACGATGTCGTCGCCGAGGTCGCTGCGCAGATCGTCCAGCGCGAGCTGCACGATGCCCTGCGGGTCGAATGCCCCGCTGCCGACGGCGTCCTTGTGCGCCGGCACGCCGAAGAGGATGACGCTGCGCACCCCGAGCCCGGCGAGCGTTGCGACCTCGCGCCGCAGCGAGTCGCGGGAGTGTTGCACCACACCCGGCAGCGACTCGATCGGCTGCGGTTCGTCGATGCCTTCGCGGACGAACAACGGGGCCACGAGGTCGTCGACCCGGAGATGGTGCTGGGCGACCAGATCTCGCATCGCCGGTGACCGCCGCAGGCGACGCGGTCGGGACGACGGAGTCGGCAGCAGCTCGGACGGCACGCCACGAGCCTAACGGTGGGGTCGGACCCCGACATGGCGGGTGGGCGGCGGGATGCGGCGTGGCAGGACCGGCGGCGGGACCGGTGGCGGGATCGGTCGTCGGCCAACCGGTAGCGTGCTCGGCGTGTCCGTACAGGCCTGGTTCTCCCACGACGAGATCTCCGCGGTCCCCGGATCGACGCTGACCCTGCCGCTCACGATCCACAACCTCGGCGAGTCCACCGAGTCGTACACGATCGTTCCGGCCGGCCTCGCAGCGAGCTGGACCACTGTGTCACGCGGCAACCTCACGCTGTTCGGCGGATCCCAGGAGGTCATCGACGTCGTGGTGAGCCCGCCCCTGCTCTCCACCACGACCGCAGGACCGACGGCCATCGCGATCCGGATCATCCCGCTCGGCGATGCCGACGATGCCATGGTGGCCGAGACGAGCATCGTCGTCGAGCCGTTCGACGACTGCCGGATCGTCACACTCCAACCGATCCAGCGGGCCCGTCACCGCGCCACGTACGAGTTCATGGTCGAGAACCACGGCAACACCGTGGCGAGTTGCCGACTCCACCTGATCGACTCGACCGATCGGATCGACGGCGACTTCGATCCGCCCGCCGTCGGCGTCGCGCCCGGAGCGGCCAGCCTCGTGCGGCTCAAGGCCCGCGCCCGGCGCAGCGGCTTCCGGCACCACTCGCGGACGCTCGACTTCGACATCGAGGCCGGCCGCCAGGGATTCGCTCCGGTCACCTCGTCACTCGCCCTCGTCCAATCGCCGACGATCCCCGCCGACGCGATCACCAAGGCGCTGGCGGTCCTCGCCCTGCTGGCGGGTCTCGGCTCTGGCCTGGTTCGGTCTCGTGAAGCCGACCATCGAGGATGCGGTCGCCTCCGAGGTGTCGACGCAGACCGACGATCCCGCGTCCGAGCCGACGGGCTCGGTCGTCACCACGACGATCCCCGGCGAGCCCGCCGAGCCGGGCGACAGCACCGTCGCCGGTGAGCCGACCTTCTTCCGCCTGTCCGTGGCCCCTGAACTCACCGCGGTCGCCGACGCGTCCCGGACGATGACCGATGGTCAGACGTTCGACCTGACCGACGTGCGCATCGAGAACCCCTTCAACGACAAGGGCGTCGCCACGCTGCTGGTCAACGGCGAGCAGCTGTTCGTCTGGTCGCTGGAGAACGTCCGCGGATCGGTGTTCGAGCCGAGGATCACCCCGATCCGTCTCCAGCCCGGCGACATCGTGGCCTTCTCGGTGAAGTGCGACGAGATCGGCGACGCGACACGAGCGACGTGCACCAATGCCGTCAACATCGGCGGCCAGGCGACTCCGCGCTCGACTGACCGGACGCCTGCAGCCGACTCAGAACCCCAGGCCGAAGCCCGGGAGACCAGGACTCGAACTCGGCTGCTCGATGACCTCGACCGTGGCGGTGGCGACCGAACCGTCGGCGGCCTGGGCAACCACGGTCCGCTGCCCGCCCCGCTCGGCCGGATCGACCGGCAACCAGAGGAGGAACGATCCGTCGGCGTTCGTCGACGTGACCAGCGCATTCGCCGAGTCGTCACCGAACAGGATCGACACGGGCGTGTTCGGGCGGGAATCCGCGACCACCCACGCCGAGGTCGCTCCCGGCCACCACTTCACCGGCGGCGACTTCGAAGACGGGGGCGTAGCGGCCGTCGCCACCGGCGAGCATGCTCGTGTACTGCCCGAGCGGCGTGACGACCTTGACGAGTGCGGTGCGATGTCCCGGGCCCGTGGGACTGAAGGTCACGCCGACACTGCACGTGGCGCGCGGATTGAGCACCTTGCCGTCGCAGCTGTTGGTGGTGATCGCGAAGTCGTCGGGGTTGGCGCCGCTGACCTCGATCGACGACACCGACGTCGGCACCAACGAGATGTTCTCGACGTCGAACACGATCTCCGGGCTCGTCTGCCCGACGACGACGGTACCGAGATCCTTGCCACCAGGATTTGCGCGCAGTGCCGGGTCGCCGCCGGTGCCGCGAACGGTGGAACTCACGCTGACCGCGCCGAAGCCGGTCTCGGCGACCGTCAGTGTCGCCGCCACGGGGCCCGGCGCGTTGGGCGTGAAGGTGAGCAGCACCGTGCAGTCGGCGCCGGGAGGCACCGGGGCTCCGAGCACACACGTGCCTGCGTTCTGATTGATGGCGAATCGGCCGTTGGAGACCGTGACCGTCGACGGCGTGAAGGTGGTCGGTCCGTTGTTGATGACCGCGACGAAGTACTCGTCGCTGGTGAAACCGACCAACGTGGACCCGACGTCGGCCTCGGCGATCGACAGCGTCGGTGGCGTCGAGATGGTCACCACCTGCCGGCCCGGCACCCCGCCGGCAACGAGTTGTGGGCCGGCGAGCGTGTCGAACGCGGTGGCGCGACCCGTGTCACTGAGCTGCGGACGCGAGTGGGCAGCCACCGCCGGGCGGACACCGTCGGTGGTCATCGCGATCCGGCGCAACGTTCCTCGCGCGGCGTCGGCCACCAGCAGATCACCGTCGTCGGGTTCACCGCCGCCCGAGGCCTCGACGAGCTGGAGGTTGCCCGCCTTGGTGATGAAGGCAACGAGTTGTCCCTCGGCGCTCAGCGCCGGTTGTGACGATGATGCCGTCCCCGCCACGACCGGGTCCGAACCCTCGACGCTGCTCACCATCGTCATCGCAGTGCGGCTGACTTCGTCGTAGATCCCGTTCGCGTCGACGTCGCGGTCGAGGCGGAACACCTGCGTGGGGCATCCGCCACCGCACGGCGGGACCACCGCCGGCACCAGGCCGACATCCGCACTCGTGAATGCGACGACCCGCCCATCGCGTGACAGCACGGGATCGGACGCACCGACGGCGGTGGGTTCGCCGTCGACACGGACCGACACGAGCCGCACCGCGAGGAAGGGGTCGATCTCGTTGCGGTCCCAGACGTAGATCTGGCGCGTCGCGGGGCCACCCGGCGTCGCTCCGGTTCCCCAGCCGGGAACCGCGTCGGCCGACGCGGCATCGGAGCGGTAGGCGACGAACCGTCCGTCGCCGGAGATCGCCGGCTGGTCGAGCCCGGCGTGCACGAACTGGGTGTCGGGCGTGGAGATCGGCATGCCGGCGACCGGGACCGAACGAGCCGGATCGGTGACGGGCACTTCGAGATTCACCAGACTGACCGAGGTGACCTCACCTGCCTCGATCAACTGGGTCGCCGGATGGGTGTACGCGATCAGAGTGTCCCGACCGTGACACCGTCGGCGTGTCGATCGTGCTCACGTCGTCACGTGCGAGCCCCGATCCGTCGGGGCGGGTCGACACGAGTTCCCATGCCCCCGGCGTGCCGCCGCAGTGCGGGAGCTGCAGCCGGTAGACGTCCCAGCGGTCACCGGTGTCGTCGTCGCGGAACACGTCGAGCGGCCATCTCGGTGACGACCACGATGCTGCATCCGTCACCCGAGAGCACCGGGTGCACCGAGTTGCCCGAGCGTTGGCCCTCCGGCACGGTGGTGACCTCCGCGGTGAGACCGGCCTCGCGATCGGTGAGGTAGATCGTGGTGGAGCGCGTCTCGGGAGTGGTTGCGGCCTCGTCGACGGCCGGGACCGCCTGGTAGGCAACGAATCGGCCGTCACCCGAGAGCGAGGCGTTCGAGCCGCCGCCCGAGCCGATCGAGTCGCCGACCGTCGGCGCGGCGATCGGCGTCGCCTGTTCGATGACCACACTCGCTCGTGCGGAGACACCGTCGACGCTCGCGCTCAGCACGAGACCGGCACACAACAGTCCGGACGCGCCAACGAGGCGACGCCGCCCGCTGCGTTCGACCACGTTGCTCCTCATTTCGCTGGATGGATCCGGCCTGCTGATTGTGTCATGGTTGCGGAACCGTCGCCGGGCACGTTCCCGCCGACGACTCGTGCCAGCTCGGCCACGAGTCCGCCGAGAGAATGATCGGCAGCAGTGCTCGTCACCTTGAGCCCCAATCGCTCGCGCCACGGCGGTCGTCGTCGGACCGATGGAGACCACGATCGGTGGCAGTTCGTCCCCCGAACGCGTCGAACCAGGCCGCCGCGGCGGAGCCGCTGGCGAACAGCACGGCGTCAGCGCCGTCGACCGCACCACGATCGGGCACCCGGAGCACGGTGCGGTACGCGACCACCGAGGTCACCTGATGGCCGGCGCGGCGCAGCCCGGACGACCAACGTGTCGTCGGCCCGATCGGCCTGGGCCACGAGGAACCGCTGCCCGGGTTCCGCCGCCGCGCACGAGCTCGTCGAGCAGGCTCTGCGAGCGCTGGGTCGCCGGCACCACGTCGACCGGGCGGCCCACGGCGTCGGCCAGCACTCGGGCAGTTGCCGTACCGACGGCGGCGAGGCGAACCGACGGCACATCGGCGGCAGCGGCTGCAACTCGCTCCGCACCCGCCGGCGAGGTCACCACGAGCCAGTCGAACTCCTCGAGTCGGTCGAGTTCCCGACGCAGCGCGGCGCCGGCATCGACCGGGTCGAGGACGCTGGATCAGCGGAACGTGGACGACCGTGGCACCACGTGCCTCGAGCAGTGCGGCCAGCTCACCCGGACGCTCACGCGTGACGAGCACGCGACATCCGGCGAGCGGGCCGTTCACCCGAGCGCCTCCTGCGCGCCGAGAGCCGCACGGCGAGCGATTCCGAGGTCGTCCGAGGTTCCCGTGATCGCCACCTCCGCCACGATCGACTGTCCCGTCGCGAAGTCGGCGAGGAACACCCTGAGACGGCCGTTGCGGACATGGCCACCCACCGGCAGCGAACAGCCCGAACCGAGCTCGGCGAGGAACGCCCGCTCGACCTCGACGTCGTGGCGGGTGCCGGCATGGTCGACCGCGGCCAGCGTCTCGCGTGTTGCCGAATCGTCGGTCCGGCACTCGACGGCCACACACCCCTGGCCCACCGCCGGTACGAACGTGTCGACGTCGAGGCGCTCGGCGATGCGATCGGTCATCTGCAGAATCTCGAGCGCGGCGACGGCCATCACGATGGCACCGCCCTCGGGCACCTTCGACAACCGGGTGTCGATGTTGCCGCGCAGTTCGACGAACCGCAGGTCGGGACGCACCCGCGACAGTTGCGCCCGGCGTCGCACCGATCCGGTTGCCACGGTTGCGCCGTGGGCCAGATCGTCGAGACGACGACCCACGAGTGCGTCAGCGGGATCGCGCCGCTCGCAGAACGCTGCGATCACCAGGCCATCCGCGGTTGCCGACGGCAGATCCTTCGCGGAGTGCACGGCGAGGTCGGCGCGGCCGTCGAGCACCGCTGACTGCACCTCTTTCACGAACACCCCCTGACCCCCGATCACGTGGAGTGGAACGTCGAGGCGGACGTCGCCGGTGGTCTCGATCATCACCAGCTCGACCGTCCGGCCCGTCGCCGCCGTGATCCGATCGGCAACTGCGGTGGCCTGCGCGACCGCCTGACGTGACCCACGAGTGGCGAGCTTGAGCGCTGCGCCGTCGCGCCGGCGCGGTGATCCGCCGGTCACGGCAGGGTCATCCGAGGTCGAAGAGGTCGCGGACGGCCGCGGCGTTGCGCTCGCCCTGCGGCGTACCCGCCTGCGACTTGAGACGCACCGATGGCTCGTGCAGCAACTTGGCGACGATCGCCCGCGTCAGCGCCTCGACCGACTCGCGTTGGCGCTCGTCGAGTTCGCCGAGACGTGAGGCGTACCGGTCGATCTCGCGGGTGCGGATGCGGTCGGCTGCTTCGTGCATCGATGCCACGAGCGGAGCAGCTTGGCGGGCTGTCGAATCGACGAGGTAGTTCTCGACCTCCTCGCTCGACGATCGAGCGGACACGTTCGGCCTCGCCGGCTCGATGCGACAGCCCACGGTCGGCCCAGTCGCGCAGGTCGTCGAGGTTCGACAGGCCGACACCGGCGAGTTCGACGACCGAGGGATCGACGTTACGGGGAACCCCGATGTCGACGATGTGGAGCGGACGCGTCGCGCTGCGGCGAGCGTCGTCGACGAGCGACCGCGTGAGGAAGGCCTGTTCGGCTCCCGTCCCGGCCACGATCACGTCGGATGCAGCGATCGCCTCGCCGAGACGATCGAAGCCGAGCGCCACGCCGTTGACCCGTTCTGCGAGCGATGCTCCACGATCGACGGAGCGATTGGCGACGAGGATGTCGGCGCCTCCGGCCCGGTGGAGCGCAATGGCAACACCCTCCCCCATCGACCCGGCGCCGATGACGAGGACCCGCTTGCCGTTCAGTTCGCCGATCATGTCGGTGATCATCTCGACGGCGGCATGGCTGATCGATGCGGTACCGCGGGCGATTCCCGTTTCGCTGCGGGCGCGCTTTCCCGTGGAGAGTGCCGAGCGGAAGAGCTGATTCAGCGTCGAGCGGGCCGCGCCTTCACGCTGCGCCGTCTCCCACGCTGTTCGGACCTGGCCGAGGATCTCACTCTCGCCGAGCACGGCCGAGTCGAGACCGGCGGCAACCTCGAACAGATGGGTGACTGCGGAGGTGTCGTGCTGGCTGTACAGATGCGGCGTGAGTTCGTCGACGGTCAGGTCGCCGAGTTCGCACAGCAGATCGCGTACGTCGCCGTAGGCGCCGTGGAAGAGTTCGGCCACGACGTAGACCTCGGTCCGGTTGCACGTCGACAGCACCACGGCCTCACGCACGTTGTCACGCTGGGCCAGGCCCGCCACTGCCTTGCCGAGGTGTTCGGGCGCGATCGTGACGCGCTCGAGCAACGGCAGTGGTCCACTGCGGTGGTTGACTCCGACGACCAGAATCGACATGCGGATCCAAGCCTAGGCGGTCGCGCCGCGTCGTGGCTCGCCGGGCACGGCGCGCAATCCGGTGGTGGGCGTGGCCGACGCCCGGCGCTGCTCGTAGTAGCTGAGAATCTGCAATTCGACGGCGAGGTCGACCTTGCGCACGCTGATGCCGGGCGGCACGTTGATGACCGTCGGCGCGAAGTTCAGCAGGCTCGTGATGCCGGCAGCGACGAGCGCTTCGGCAGCTTCCTGTGCGGCGGGTCCGGGCGTGGCGATGACGCCGATCGAGATCCCACGCGACTGCACGACCTGGGCGAGTTCGTCGATGTGGCGCACACGGACGCCGCCCACGACCGAACCGACCTTGGCGGTGTCGACGTCGACGATGCCGCCGACGGGGAAGCCCCGGTCACCGAATCCGTTGTAGCCGGCGAGCGCCTGGCCGAGGTTGCCCGCACCGACGATGACCACGGGCCAATCGTGCGTGAGGCCGAGTTCTCGGCGGATCTGGTAGACGAGGAACTCGACGTCGTAGCCGACGCCGCGGGTGCCGTAACTGCCGAGATAGCTGAGGTCCTTGCGGACCTTGGCGGCGTTCAGGCCGGCGAACTCGGCGAGCTCCTCCGACGACATGCTGGTCACGCCGACATCGAAGCGCTCCGACAGGATCCGCAGGTACACGGGCAGTCGCGCGACGGTCGCTTCGGGGATGCGTCGTCGCGCTCGTTGGCCGGCCATGGACCGCTCACGTTAGGGCGCTCGTGCACCTTTTCACAAAGCCGGCGCCGGTCAGGACCGGGTGGGGGTGAGCGTCCGGGTCAGATCGTCGAGGCGCCGACGCGCAACGCATCGTCGAGGCTGCGTCGGACCAACTTGCCGGTGGCATTGCGGGGCAGTGCATCGACGAAGATGATCTTGGTGGGGCACTTGTAGCGCGCCAGATGGTCGAGTGAGTGCTCGATGAGCGTTTCCTCGTCGACGTCGGCGCCCGGCCGCGGCACGACATAGGCCTTGACCGCCTCGCCCGTGTGCGGATGCGGTACGCCGACGACTGCGGCTTCCACCACGTCGGGATGCAGCGACGAGCATCTCCTCCACCTCGGCGGGGTACACGTTGAAGCCCGACACGATGATGAGATCCTTCGAGCGGTCGACCAGGTACAGGTAGCCGTCGTCGTCGGTGGTGGCCATGTCGCCGGTGCGCAGCCAACCGTCGGTCAGCACGGCCGCCGTTGCCTCCGGATCGTCGTAGTAGCCCTGGAAGACGTTGTCACCCTTGACCCAGACCTCACCGACGTCGCCCACGAGTGCGTCGCCGTCGACGTCGACGAGTCGGATCTCGACACCGTGCAGAGCGCGACCGACCGAACCGAACCGGACGGGTGAGCCCGTGGAGGTGGTGACGATCGGGCGACGCCTCGGTGAGCCCGTAGCCCTCGCGGATCTCGATGCCGAAACGGTCACGCATCGCCTCGGCCACGGTGATCGAGAGCCGTGACGCTCCCGACAGCGCGAGGCGCACCGAGGCGAAGGCGTCGGGGGCCAGATCGTCGAAGTGGGCGAAGGCCGCCCACAGCGCCGGGGCTCCGGGGATGACGGTGACCTTGCGGTCCTGGATCGACTGGACGGCCGTCGACGGGTCGAAGCGCTGCACGAGCAGGATCGTGGCGCCGACACGGAGACCGAGACCGATGACGACGTTGAGACCGAAGATGTGGAACAGCGGCAGGACACCGAAGATGACGTCGTCGCGGTCGATGTGACCCTCGCGCCGACAGGCTCTGATCGAGGTTGGCCATGAGGTTGCCGTGGGTGAGCATCGCCGCGCGCGGCGCTCCGGCGGTCCCGCTGGTGAACATCAGCGCGGCAAGGTGCGAGGTGTCGACCTCGACGACGGCGAGCGGCTCGCTCGACCTGACGAGGTCGTCGAACCCGACGGTGCCCTCCGACGCATCGGTGTGGATCACGGTCTCGATCGTCGGCACCAGCGACGGGTCGACGTGCGACCAGTTGACGGCGCTGACCTTGTCGACGATGACCGCCTTCGCACCGACCACCGACGAGCTCGGACTCGAGTTCGGGCCCGGGGCTGGTCGGGTTGAGCGGGACGACCACGGCGCCGAGACCGATCGTGGCCAGGTAGCCGATCACGAACTGCGGTGAGTTCCCGAGCAGCAACGCCACCCGGTCGCCCGACTCGATGCCGAGCGATGCGAGACCACCTCGGAAGCGCTCGACCTGGTCGCGCAGTTCGCCGTAGGTCGTGGTGCGCCCACGACAGATCAATGCGGTGGAGTCGCCGGCATGGTCATCGATGATGTGCGCGAGATTCACGTATCCCCCTGCTCATCCGGGCTGTGTCATCACGCCCCGGTGCGGTCACCCATCGTACTCGTCGGCGTACCGCCGTGCCCAGTGCTTCGACGGTCCGACCGCGCACTCAGAGACGCACGAGCGAGATCGTGGCGGCGATGAGGATCGCTGCCAGCAGCAGACCGAGTGTCAGCGTGGTGGCGGGGCGCATGGCGTGAGGCTACCGGCGCTCACCGCGACGGTCGCAGGCTGACCGGCTGGCCGGTGCCGGGCTGCTGCTCGTCGTCGGACGGCAGCAGCGTGACCTGGTCACCGGCGGCGAGGCCGAGTTCGTCGGCCGCCGAGCGTTGGTCCATCGCGATCAGCGAGCAGCCCGGACGAGTCGAGGACGAGGCCGACGGCGCCGACCCTGCACCATCGTCGGCAAACGATGCCGCACGCGTTGCGCTGCGCACCACGCCGCCCGTCGGATCGGTGGGGCTGGCACACCGCAGCTCGATGCGCTCACCGAAGGTGGCCGGCAGATCGTCGGGGCCGACATTGAGTTGCGCGTTGCCGTACCGGTCGACCCACAGCACCTGGGCGATGACCTTCGTGTCGTCGCTCTGCGGGAGCGCCACCACGCCCGGCATCAACAGGTCGGCGTCGACCTCGGGGCCGAGTTCGGTGAGGTCGCCACCGTTGCAGAGGAACGCCGCTGCCGGAGCGAAGATGTCGCGGCCGGCGAACGTGGCCCCGGGGGCCGGCAGCCGATGATCGGGGTTCGTGATCTCCACGGTCCTGCCGGCACCGCCCGCCATCGCGACGGCCGGGGCGAGCAGCCCGTTGTCGGGCCCGACGAGCACCCCTTCGCCATCGGCGACTTCGACCGCGATCGCTCGTCGAGCCGTGCCGACGCCGGGGTCGACGACGGCGAGCACCACACCCGACGCGACGTAGCCGATGCTGCGGGCGAGGGCGAGCGACCCGGCGCGCACGTCGAACGGTGCAACCCCGTGGGTGAGGTCGATCACGCGTGCATGCGGCGCGAGGTCGCGGATGACGGAGTGGACGACGCCGACGAACTCGTCGGTGGTGCCGTAGTCGGACAGGAACGAGACCGTCTCGTAGCGGCGACCCATGGACGTCGAACCTATCTCCACCGTCCGACCCGCCATCCGACGAGTGCTTCGGGACCGGCCCGAACCGGGCCCGGACGCGACAAGGGCCGGTGCCAACCCCCCGATGGCACCAGCCCTGTCGGCGCTGCCCGCCGTTTCCGGCGGACGCGTCTCCACGGCGACACCATAGGCGACGGATGGCCGATGTGAAAAGGGGCACACCGAAGAACAGTCGTGAAATTTCGCGACGAGCGCGTCAGCCGAGCTCGCGGCTGCGCTCCGTTGCTGCCCGAACGGCGGCACCGAACGCCGCACGAACACCGCGTTCGTCGAGCACGGCGAGGCCCGCCGCAGTGGTTCCTCCAGGCGACGTGACCCGTTGGCGCAACACGGCCGGGTCACCTTCGCGATCGAGCAGCGTCGCCGAGCCGAGCAGGAGTTGACGGATCACCCGTTCGGCGACCGGCCGTGACATCCCTTCGGCGACCGCGGCCTCCGTCAGTGCTTCGGCGACGAGGAAGACGTAGGCCGGCCCCGATCCGGCGACACCCGTGAACAGGTCGAGGTCGGCCTCCGACATCCGCTCCACCGTGCCGACCGCGGCCAGAATCGACTCCGCCCACGCGACGTCGTCGTCGCCTGCGGCGCTGCCTGCTGCGATCGCCGACGCACCGAGTCGCACGAGCGCCGGCGTGTTCGGCATCGCCCGCACCACGGCGACACCCGGACCGACCAGCCGCCTCGATCGTGGCCAGGCGCACCCCGGCGGCGATCGACAGCAGCCGGGTGGCGCCGGCTGCGGCGGCCTGACGCGCGGCAGCGGGAACATCGGCGGGCTTGACGGCGAGCAGCGCTGCCCGGGTCGCCGGCACGTGCGACGTCACGGTGATGCCGGGGAACAGCACCGACAGCTCGGCTCGCCGAGCGTCGACGACCTCCACGACGGCGATGGCCGACGGCAGCCACGGCGCCCGCGTCGAGCAGGCCCCCGATCAGCGCGGCTCCCATGTTGCCGCCACCGATCACGGTCAACTCGAAGGGTGCGGCGGCGGGGTCCGGTGTCATCGCGGCCAGGCTAGTGACCGTCCGGAGGCGCTTTCGGATGGGCGCCCGGATGAGCGTGAGGAAGACCGACTCCCCCGAGCACGCCCATCCGGACACCCGGGAGTGGGTGCGCGATCAGCAGGGACAGGCCGGGATGATCCGGGACGTTCACGGCGTGAAGCGGCTGCGGAAACCGATGCGCAACAGCGACTGGAAGCACTGCTCGACGTCGGCATAGAGGGTGCCGAGCACACGATCGAGTTCGTCGTGGGTCACCTGGCCGACCGGCATCTCACCACGCAGGAAGATCGCATCCTCGATGCCGATCGAGAAGTGCGCGCCGACGAGCCGGTCGTTGCGGCGCAACAGATGCTCGTACAGCTCGGCCTCGTTCTCCTCGGGCGCCGGCATCACGTAGGTCTCGTAGCGCAACGTCCGCTGGCCGAGCGTGAGCCACACGGTGGTGAACTCCTTGTCGTCGCCGCGCATGCGCACGTACCAACGAACGGCCTCGGTGTCGCGATCGACGGCGACGATCCGGTCGTTCTCGGCGGCGAGCGCCGCCAGCCACCCGTCGATCCGGTGCTCGAGTTCGGCGAGTTCGCCCGGATCGTAGGCGTCGGTCACTGACAGTTCACCCGCTCGCGCACGGTGAGGTCGCCGTAGAGCCGCCGCAATCGGGCGGCCGCGAAGCTCCAGGTGTACCGGCGCGCCCGTTCGACCGCGGCTGCGCTCATCGATGCGCGCAGGGCGTCGTCACCGAGGATCTCGGACACGGCCCGTGCGTAGTCGGTGGGGTCGCGGCCGTCGATGAGTCGACCCGGTCCGGCCATCGTCGACGAGGCTGAGCAGACCACCGACCGCGCTGGCGACGACCGGGATCCCGCAGGCCGCCGCCTCGAGCGCGACCAGACCGAAGCTCTCGCTCCGGCTCGGGGCGAGCACCACGTCGGCGGCGCGGTAGTAGGTCGACAGGATGTGATGGGGTTGCGGCTCGACGAATCGGACGCGATCGTGCAGACCCAACTCATCGACGAGTGCGTGCGCCCGCCGGGTCTCGGTGTCGCCGTCGAGCCCGCTGGCACCGCCGACGATCACGAGTTCGGCTCGCGGATCGCCGAGTTCGTGCAGGGCACGGATGGCGACGTCGGGACCCTTGAGTGGCTGGATGCGCCCGACGAACAGCAGCAGCGGACGGTCGAGATCGAATCCCAGCGCCCGACGCGCACCCGCTCGATCGCCCGGAGCGAAGAAGGCGTGCTCGACGCCGGGGGCGATGATCTCCAGCCGCGCCTCGGGATTGCCGTAATGGAGTCGGAACTGGTCCTCCTCCTCGATGCAGCTCACACAGATGGCGTCGGCGCACCGCACGATCTGCGCCTCGGCGAGATCGCGCTGCATCGACTCGGGATCGCCGCCGGCGGCCTTGACCCGAGCGAGCGTGTGGAAGGTCGAGACGAACGGCACGTCGAGCTCGTGCTTCAGGGAATGCCCGACGACGCCGCTCAGCCAGTAGTTGCCGTGGATCACGTCGGGTCGCTCGTTGCGGGCGAACCAGTCGAGCATGCCGCGTCGGAACTCGTCGGTGACCTCCGCCAGCGCCTCCTTCGGCAGATGGTGCGGACCCGCTTCGATGTGCACCACACGGTGGCCGGGCTCGACGACGACCTCGCGGGCAGACCGTCACGATCGGCGCGGGTGAACGTGGTGCACTCGACGCCCGCCTGGGCCAGTGCCGACACCAGCTCGCGTACGTACACGTTCATGCCGCCGCTGTCGCCCGAGCCCGGCTGCACGAGCGGGGACGTGTGGAGGGAGATGACTGCGACGCGCTGCACCAGGGGTCAAACCCTAACCAGGGTCGATCTCATCCCGCCGTAGCGGAAAATCTTCCCGAAGCCTCAGCCCTCGGTGAGGCCCGAGCCTCAGCCCTCGGTGAGCAGGGTGTCGACGTCGGCCTCGCCGTCGCGGTATCGCCGCACCAGTTCGGCACTGAGTGCGTCGAGACGGTCGAAACGGGCTCGCCGGTCCGATGACATCCGCGTCTCGAAGTCGGAGATCGCCTCGGTCAATGCCGCGAGTTCGGCATCGTCGAGCGACTTGAGATGGCCGAGACCACCCTGCGCGCAGATCTCGTCGAGTTCGACGGCGAGCGGATGATCGCTCAGATCCTCGGTGGGTCGAGGGGGTCGCGCCGGGCCGCCGGTCAGGTGCTGCGACGAGCACCGTGCGCAGTCGTCGGTCGGTTCGACGTCGGACTCCGCTGCACGGCGGCGTCGCCTCGGACTTCACGAGGTCGAGACGGGCCTGGGCCACACGACGCGCGTACGACACGGCATCGTCCTCGTGCTGCAACTGCTGACGAAGCCCTCGTAGCTCCGCCAGGGTGAGCTCGGTTGGATCGGGTGTGTCGATGATGGTCACGTACTTCCTCCGGACACGGGTGGCAGGACCGCCACCTCGTCTGATGGGCCGATCGGTGTGTCGGCCCGGGCGTCGTCGCCGTTCACCCAGATGCTGCAGGTCTTCAACACGTCGCCGAAGCGTGGCCCGTACCGCTGCTCGGCGGCGGCGAGCACCTCGCTCACCGTGGTGCCGTCGAACACGTCGGTACCGGTTCCCGCAGCCTCGCGTGCCGAGGCGAACAGACGCATGGTGGGCACGGCGACCAATCTACAAGTGTCCCGCGCCTCGTCCAGGGTTCCGACGCGACCGTCCCGGTCACGCCGGGACACCACCGGGCAGGCACGCCGGCGATCATGCCGACGGCCGCCACGGTCAGCGTGGCGCCGAGTGCGAGTCGACGTGTCGACGTCTCCTCCAACCGGCGGGTTGCGCCGTAGTAGCCCAGCTCGGGCTGCGCGAGCGCCCGCAACGCAACGAAGCCCCATCCGACGAGCCAGGCCGCTGCCGCCATCGCCATCACCCGTTCGCCGTGCGCCATGGCACCGAGGCCGTGGGTCCACCGATCACTGAGACCCCGGAGCGACACCACGAGGTTGAGCGCCACCATCGTCGCCAGCGTCGATGCCCAACGGATCGGCAGGCCGGTGCGCGACGTGCCGTCGCCGAATCCGGCTCCGACCGACGCCATCGACCATCGCAGGCGGGCGCCGGGCCGGATCAAGCCGTCGGACAGCAGGTAGTGGCCGAGGGTGAGCGCGAGCTGCGACGCCGACGAGGAGCGCCAGGATCTCGAACGGAGGCACCTCGAACGGTGACCTGCCCGAGAACAACACCACGACGACGACGACGACGGACAGCATCCGCCGCATCCCCTCGACCGCGACCACCGACCAGGCGACCTGTCGCAGCGACGGCCGGTCGGCGCCGAAGAGTGCGGACGGGCGCAGCGAACTGATGCCGTGACGCGCCCACGCCACTTCGCCGGTGTCGTCGGCGCCGACCGTCGTCGAACGCAAGGTCGTCGGCGGCAAGGGCGAGGGCGACCGCCATCGTCTCGGGAAGGGCGACATCGGCGCGACGTGACGCCCGCCGCTGCGCGCCGGTCGGGCTGGTCGCCGGGGCGTGCCAGAGGGCGCAGGAGATCACCACCGCCACCGCGAACGCGCCGACCTCGAGGAGGAGAACGGCGAACCCGACGATGCCGTTCATCGGCGACGACACGCGCCATCCGAGCCAGACCAGCCAGGCGACCATGTGCCGCGACGGCGAGCAGTCGCCCCGTCCACCTCACTGCCGTCGTCACCGTGCTGCCGTGCCTCTCCGCCATCGTGTCCATCGTCGCCGGACGAACTGCGCCACGTCGGCGCGATCGTCCTTGCTGCTCTATCGACCTGGCGCGCCGCGAACTTGAGGCCTCGTCGCGGCCACCGCGGGGGTTCGGCGAGCGCGCCGTCAGCGGCCGGGGCCCCGGCGATAGCCTGCGGCTCCTGTGGGAACCGAGAAACGTGAACGTCAGAAGGCCAACCGTGCGCAGCGGCAACAGCAGATGCAGCAGGAGGCCAACCGCCGCAAGACATTCCGACTCATCGCCATCGGTGTCGGGGCCGTCGCCGCGGTCTTCCTGTTCGCGTGGATCGCGAGCAACTTCGTCAGCGACGACGACCCCGCACCGGTCCCTGTCGACACGATCGTCACGACGCCGCCCGTCGAGGTCAGCGTTCCCGTCGACACGACGCCGACCACCGGAACACAGGGCTGACGTGACCGCTCGACGGACACTCGTCGCTGCGCTCGCCATCGTCGCCCTGGTCGGTGCGGCCTGCGGTGGCAGCGACAGCTCGTCGGAGAATTCGGCAGCGGATTCGCCGGAGGTTTCGGCAGAAGTCTCGGCTCCGGCCGGCGACCCGGCCGCCGCGAGCACTGCCGACTGCCCACCGGCGGAGGGCACCGACACCCAGACGCAGCAGTTCGACGCGCCCCCGCCCGCATGCCTGACCCCCGGCGTCACCTACGAGGCGATCGTCACCACGAACAAGGGCGAGTTCACGATCGTGCTCGACCCCGAGTCGGCACCGGTCGCCGCGAACAACTTCGTGTTCCTGGCGCGCAACCGGTACTTCGACGACACACCGTGCCACCGGATCATCCCGAACTTCGTCGTGCAGTGCGGTGACCCCACCGGCACGGGGACCGGCGGGCCCGGCTACACGATCGTCGACGAACCGCCGGCCCCGGGCCGGTACCAGGTCGGCTCGATCGCGATGGCCAAGACGATCGAGCCCGACAGCGCGGGCAGCCAGTTCTTCATCATCATCGGGGTCCGACGGCGCGGCGCTGCCGCCCGACTATGCGCTGTTCGGACAGGTGACCGACGGCCTCGACTCGACCGTCGCGGCGATGGCCGCTGCCGGGACAGCCGGCGACGGCGTCCCGTCCGAGCCCATCGAGATCCAGTCGGTCCGCATCGTCGAGACCTGATCGACCGTCACACGGTCTTCAGGTGCCGGAGTGTTCGTCGCGCGTGAGCTCGTCGACATCGTCGACGTCGATCGTCATCTGACGGCGCGATGCCCGACTGAGCGCGTGCGCCCCGACGGGCGCCGACAGCAGCTGCAACACGACGACGAGCGCCAACGTCGTCGCGGCGAGGAGCGTTCCGATCTGGATCGCCGCGCCGATCGCCACCAGGACGAGCGCGAGCGTCGGCGCCTTGGCCGCGGCGTGCATCCGCGAGAACAGGTCGCCGAATCGCACCACGCCGATACCCGCCGATCATCGCCAGCGCCGATCCGAGCACCAGGAGCACCTCCGCGACGGTGTCCATCAGTTCCCTCTCCGCTCGATGAACCGGGCCAGCGCCGTCGTGCCGACGAAACCGACGAACACGGCGACGAGCACCGTCTCGACCGTGATGCCGCCGCTGCTCGACCGGGCCGCACCGACGATGATGCCGATGACGACGACCGAGAGCAGGCCGTCGAGCCCCACGACACGATCGGGCAGACTCGGACCTCGCAGCAGCCGGTAGACGAACCCGGCCGCACCGATCGACAACATGATCATGGCGACGCCGTTCACGACACAGCCTCCGCTCGTGCCGCCACGACAGCTTCGAGATCTGCTCGTTGCTGCCGGGTCCCGAATGCCCGCACGGCGAGCCGTTCGAGGTGGAGCACATCGGCGCGAACCGACTCGGCACCGTCGGAACTGCAGCACGTGGACGTAGATCACCGGCGGTGTTCCGTCGTCGGAGTCGTGCACGTCGACGGTCAGGGTGCCCGGCGTCAGGGTGACCGTATTGGCGACCACCGTGACGATGCCGTCGGAGGCGACATGCATCGGCACGGCCACGATCGCGGTGTGGACGCTCGGTCTCGGGCTGATGACCGTCCATGCGACCTGCAGGTTCGACTTCACGAGCTGCACTGCGAAGTACGCCGACGAACACGAGCGCCGACACCGGATGGAACGACGTCAGCTGCATCCCCTGCACGTGGGCGGGACGGCCGATCCACACGACGAACAGCGCCACGGCGACGCCGGCCGTGAGGCTCGCCAGACCGAAGTCGCCCCAGAGGAACGCCCAGACGAGCGTGAGCCAGACGACGAGGGCGGGGAGACGGACGGAGGGTGTCACTCGCCACCACCTCCCACCACGGTGTCGATGTACTGCTGTGGTGCGAGCAGGTCCGCGGCGGTGCGCTCCGCGTAGTCGTACAGCGGGCCGGCGAACACCATCAGCGCCACCGAGAGCACGACGACCGCCGATGCGGCTGCCGTCATCAGCCGCGGAACCCGGCTCCCGTCCGATGCCATCCATTCGACGATCGGCCGGATCCTGCGGCTTCGCCCCAGAACACGTTCGACCAGATCCGCACCATCACGTAGATCGTCAGCAGGCTGACGAGCAGGCTGACGGCGACGATCGACCAGTCCTCCGAGTCGATGCCGGCACTGACCAGCGCGAACTTGCCGACGAACCCCGAGAACGGCGGCAGGCCCGCGATGCTCAGCGCCGGGAGCGCGAAGAGCACGGCGATCATCGGTGCGCTGCGCACCATGCCGCCGACCCTCGACAACCGGTCGGATCCCGAGCGCCGCTCGACGAGCCCGGCGACGAGGAACAGGCCGGTCTTCACGATGATGTGGTGCACCACGTAGAAGACCGCGCCGGCCATCCCGGCGAGCGTGAACAGGGCGAGACCGAAGATCATGTAGCCGATGTGGCTGACGATGTGGAACGACAGCATGCGCCGCAGGTCGTCCTGGGCGAGCGCTCCGAGCACGCCGACGATCATCGTGAGCCCGGCGAGCACGAGCAGCAGCGTTCCCTGCCGTGCATCCGGTGGGAACAGCAGCGTCTGCGTGCGGATGATCGCGTAGACGCCGACCTTGGTGAGCAGTCCGGCGAAGACCGCGGTGATCGCTCCCGATGCGGTGGGATAGCTGTCGGGCAGCCAGAAGAACAGCGGGAACAATCCGGCCTTGATGCCGAACACGAGGATCAGCAGCAACGAGAAGCCGGTCGCGACACCGGACGGGAGCTCGGGCATCCGCTCGGCGAGTTGCGCCATGTTCACCGTGCCGGTGGCCGCGTAGATCACGGCGAGCGCCGTGACGAAGAACGTCGAGGCGACGAGGCTGATGACGACGTACGACATGCCGGCACGGACCTGGTCGGGACGCCCGCCGAGCGTGAGCAGGACGTAGCTGGCGACGAGCATCATCTCGAACGCCACGAAGAGGTTGAAGAGGTCGCCGGTGATGAAGCTGGCCGAGACGCCGGCGGCGAGCACCAGGTACACCGGGTTGAACGCCGCATAGCGTGACTCCTCGGCCTGCTGACCGATGGCGTACACCAGCACGGACAGCAGCATCAGCGACGACACCACCAGCATCACCGCCGACAGCCGGTCGACGACGAGGGTGATGCCGAGCGGCACCGGCCAGCCGCCGGCCTGCATCACGACCATGTCGACGTCGTCGACGCGCACGAGCAGGACGATCGCCACGATCATGTTGCAGGTCAGCGCGGACAGGCTGATGATCCGCTGGATCCACCGCACCGGCGCGGCGATCACGCACAGCGCGGCGCCGAGCAGCGGCACGATGATCGGCAGCGGGATCGAGCGCGTTCACCGTCGACCCTCCTCGACCGCCTGGTCACGCTCGGCGAGTTCCTCTTCCGTGACGGCTCGATCGGGACCTCGACGGCGGGCGATGAAACGATCCTCGACGTCGTCCTCCACCACGTCGTCATGGGTGATCCGCCAACTGCGGTACCCGAGCGCGAGGAGGAACGCCGTCACGCCGAACGTGATCACGATCGAGGTGAGCACGAGCGCCTGCGGCAGCGGGTCGGTGAACTCGGACGCATCGGCGGTGCCGATGATCGGCGACACCCCGCCGCCACCGCCGGAGGTCAAGAGCAGGATGTTCGCGCCGTGCCCGAGGAGACCGACACCGATGAGGATCCGGGACAGCCGACGCTGGAGCAGCATCCACGTGCCCGTGGCGAAGAGGACCGCCGCTGCGAAGGCGAGCAGGACGCTCATCGCTTCCACCGCACCTGCGGCGCCGTCCCCGTGTGCATCGTCGGGAGCGTCGGGAGCGTCGGGGACGTCCTCACCGAAGGCGGCGAACGCCATGAGGATCAGGCCGACGACGATGAGATCGACGCCGATGTCGAACGACAGCGCGCTCGTCACCTTCACCGTGTCGAACACCGGGAGGTGCAAGGTGACGTCGCCGTGCTCGAGGATCGATCCGCCGAGCACGACGGGGATGAACGCCGTCAGCGCCGACATCAGCAGGCCGAACCCCAGGAACAGATGCGGAGGGAGCCGGAACGTGTCGCGCACGGCCCGGGCGCCGCCCGACACGTAGCGCAACGCGAGCGCCCCACCGACGACGAGTCCACCGACGAACCCGCCGCCCGGTCGGTTGTGGCCGGCCACCAGGAAGTACAGACGCGAGGACGAGGATCGACGGGTACAACACCTTCATCGAGGTGTCGAGCAACATCATCCGACGGCTCCGACGAAGCGCACCGTCGAGGTGCCGGACTCATCGCAGCGCCTCCTGGCAGGGCCGGCTCGTCGCCGGCGTCGAGGATCTCCTCGAACACGGGAGCGTCGTCGTCGGCACGCCGACGCCCGCGGCCGAGCGAGGCTGACGGCGCCGATCGCGGCCACCAGCAGCACGGTGATCTCGCCCATCGTGTCCCAGCCGCGGAAGTCGACGAGGATCACGTTGACCACGTTGTGACCCTTGCCCTTCGGCAGCGACTGCTCGACCATCACCTCCGACATCGACGGTTCGTCGACGCTCGAGCGGGCGTTGCTCGCCGACAGGGCGAAGATGAAGATGCCCACACCGACCGCTGCGGCGACGGCGATCCGCATCGGCGCGGCGATCGACGGCGCCCGGTGCCGCCACGACCGCGGCAGGAACCGCAGCACGAGGACGAACAGCACCGTGCTCAGCGTCTCGATCGAGAACTGGGTGAGCGCGAGATCGGGCGCTCCGCGAGCGACGTACAGGCCGGCCATCGCGTAGCCGACGCCACCGAGCATGAGGGCTGCGGCGATGCGGTGGCGCACGATCGACGCGCCGAGGGCCGCAGGCCACCATGACCGCGACGAGCACGACGTGCACGGGTTCCTCGACCCACTGGGGCATCGGGCCGATCTCGGTGGCGAACGCGGCCGCCGGAATCAGCGTGACCGTCACGATGATGACGCGATGTAGATCGGCAACGACCCGTTCTGGACGATCGCCGGTGACCCGGTTCGCGGTCACCGAGATGCCGCGCAGCACGCCGAGGTAGCCCTGCTCGGCCGAAGGGATCGGACGGAGGGCCTCGCCCGCACGACGCTGGACGCGTGCCACCTGGCGCCGGAACACGGTGAGCAGCACGCCGCACACGACGACGACGGCCGACAGCCCGAGGGCGGGGTTGAACCCGGCGAACAGGTGGAGGGCCGTGGGTTCCGAGCCGGGATACAGCGCCGTGGTCGCACCCTCGACGAGGTCGTCGAGCAGTCCGGGCACGAGGCCGAAGACCACCGTGGCGGCGGTCAGCACGACGGCCGGCCCGACGAAGACAGCTCCCGGCGCGTGCGCGGCGCGCGACACGACCGGATGATCGGGTTCGCCGAAGACGCCGAAGACGCCGAGCACGAAGCGTGCCGAGTAGGCGAACGTCAGGATCGACGCGAGGACGATCACCACCAGCACGGCAGTCGCCCCGGCGAAGTCACCGTGCTCGAGGTAGCCGTCGAGCGCCTTCTCCTTGGCGACGAAACCGAAGAGCGGCGGAATGCCCGCCATCGACGCGGCACTCGACCACGGCAACGACCTGCACGAGTCGCCACGACGATCCGAAGCCGTGCAGTGCGGTGATGTCACGGGTGCCCGGTCTCGTGATCGACGATGCCGACCACCATGAACAGCGCCGCCTTGAACGCGGCGTGGGCGAGGATCAGCACGAGTCCGGCTTCGGCGATGTGGTACTCGCCGACGCCGAGCAGCAGCATCATGAAGCCGAGCTGGCTGACCGTCCCGTAGGCGAGCAGGAGCTTGAGGTCGGTACTGTCGCAGCGCGCGCAGCCCGCCGATCACCATCGTCGAGGCGCCGATCACCATCACCACGAGACGCCAGTTGCCCGTCATGGCGAACATCGGCGCCATGCGGGCGACGAGGTAGACGCCGGCCTTGACCATCGTCGCCGAGTGCAGGTACGCGCTCACCGGGGTGGGGGCGACCATCGCCGCCGGGAGCCAGCTGCTGAACGGCGCCTGCGCCGACTTCGTGAACGCACCGACGAGGACGAGGATGATGCCGACGTTGACCGCGCCTCCGCTCGGCGGGTCGGCGAGCAGCTCGGACATCCGGTAGGTGCCGCCGGCCTGGCCGATGATGATCAGGCCGGCGAGGAGGACGAGTCCGCCGGCACCGGTGATGAAGATGGCCTGCATCGACGCGGCCCGGGCGCGTGGATTGGTGTCGTCGTTGCCGATCAGGAGATACGACGTGACCGAGGTCAGCTCCCAGAAGATGAACAGGACGACGAGCTGGTCGGACAGGACGACGCCGAGCATCGCTCCGGCGAACAGCGACGAGCACGCCGGCGAGTCGGGCCAGGCCTGGCTCGTCGTGGCCGAAGTAGCCCATCGAGTAGATGCAGATCAGCAGGCCGATGCCGGCGATGACCGCGACCATCAGCAGGGCGAACGCATCGAGACGCAGATCGACGTCGATCCCGAGTTGCGGGATCCAGGCGAACGATTCGGTGACCGGCACACCGTCGAGCACGCCGGACGCGTTCGCCGACGCCCACAGCAGCGTCGCCAGCGGTGCGACCGCGGCCACCAGGAATGCCTGTCGACCCAGCACCTTGCCGGCGGCGACGATGCCGATACCGGCGACGAGGTGGAGGAGAAGGAGGAGAAACATCCGCGCTGTCGAGCGAGGCCGGGCGACCCCACGAAACACGTGACGTTATGTCGCCCCGGCGCCCGAGGAGTGGGATCACCCCGGCCGGGATGCCGCTTTGGTGGGGTTACCGACCGGTAGCTATCTTGCGCGTATGGGAAACATCCGCACCGTGGGAGTCATCGGGTCAGGGATCATGGGATCGGGGCTCGCCGAAGTCGCCTCACGCGCCGAATTCGACGTGGTCGTTCGATCACGCACCCAGGCGGGTGCCGACGCCGTGCTGCACGGCATCGACGCGGGGCTCACCAAGCAGGTCGCACGTGAACGGCTCACCGAGGACGACAAGGCCGCCATCCTGGGGCGCATCACGCGTCACCGACGATCTGCACCGGTTGCACGACTGCGACCTCGTCATCGAGAGCGTCGTCGAGGACATGGAGGTCAAGCGCGACCTGTTCGAGAAGCTCGACCGCATCGTCAAGCCCGAGGCGATCATCGCGACGAACACCTCGACGCTCGCCGTGGTCGAACTCGCCATGGTGACCGAACGCCCCGACAAGGTCTGTGGCATCCACTTCTTCAACCCGGCACCGATGATGAAGCTCGTCGAGGTCATCCGCCCGCTCACCGCATCCGACGAGACCATCGACACGGCCGTCGAGTTCGCCACCACGTGCGGCAAGGACGCCGTGCAGGTCCAGGACCGTGCCGGGTTCATCGTCAATGCACTGCTCTTCCCCTATCTCAACAATGCCATTCGCATGTGGGAGCAGGGCACGGCGTCGATGGACGACATCGACACCGCGATGATGGGCGGCTGCAACTTCCCGATGGGTCCGTTCGCGCTGCTCGACCTCGTCGGTCTCGACACGTCGTTGGCGATCCTCGACGCACTGTACGACGAGTTCCGTGACCCGAACTACGCCGCTGCCCCGGCCCTGCGCCGGATGGTCGCCGCCGGCCAGCTCGGCCGCAAGACCAAGCACGGGTTCCGCACCTACTGAACACCGATCACCCGGGCCGGAGCGCACCGCTCGCGCCGGAACTCATCGGCGGGCGGATCGGAGGCCAGACTGAGCCGGTGAACCACGCCCCGATCGAGCCGCCGCCGTCGCGCTACTCGATGCCCGATCCGAGCGAGTTCGAGCCCGGCGAGGATCTCGTCGCCGTCGGCGCCGATCTCGAGCCCGGCACGCTGCTGGCGGCGTATCGGGAGGGGATGTTCCCGATGCCGGTGGACCCGCACCGGCGGCGCTCGAAGATGGCGTGGTTCTCTCCGGATCCTCGCGGGATCATCCCGCTCGACGGCCTGCACGTGAGCCGGTCGCTGCGCCGGAGCATGCGCCACTTCGACGTGCGGATGGACACCCGCTTCACCGACGTCATGTGGGCGTGCGGCGACCCGAGTCGACCCGGCCGCTGGATCACGCAGACCGATCGTCGACGCCTACACCGAGTTGTTCCGGCTCGGGTGGGCCCACTCGGTGGAGGTGTTCCGCGACGACGAGTTGGTCGGCGGGCTCTACGGGTTGCGCATCGAGCGGTTCTTCGCCGGCGAGGCGATGTTCCACACCGCCACCGACGCATCGAAGACGGCGCTGGTTGCGCTGGTGGAGTGGCTGAACGACACGGGCGCCGAACTGCTCGACGTCCAGTGGGTCACCGATCATCTCGCGACACTCGGCGCGGTCGCGATTCCCCGGGCGGAGTACCTCGCCCGCCTCCACCACGCCCTGCTCGTGAACTCGTCCGCGACATAGTCCGCAACGAGTTCACGAGAAGAGAAAAATGCGCGGAGCGGGTGGTCCGCCACCACCCGCTCCGAGAGCATCGCCGGCCGAATCCGCCATTCGGCCGGCGGGGGTTCCCGCCAGAGGGAAACCTCTTGGGAGCGGATCGACCAGGGGGAGGGGGAAGTGATCCGGTCCGTTTGTCGTCCCGTGGGACGCTTGTTTCTTCGGACCGACCGGGCGCTGACTTGAGTACTTCTTGGCCGAGGCACAACACTGCGCTGATGACGCGCGCGAAAGACCGACCGTGGATGATGCGGACCTACTCGGGGCACTCGAGCGCCGAGGCGTCCAACGAGCTGTACCGGACGAACCTCGCCAAGGGCCAGACCGGACTGTCGATCGCGTTCGACCTGCCCACCCAGACGGGCTACGACCCCGACTCGGCGATGTCGAAGGGCGAGGTCGGCAAGGTCGGCGTACCGGTCGCCCACCTCGGCCACATGCGCGCACTCCTCGACCAGATCCCGCCCGGACAGATGAACACCTCGATGACGATCAACGCCACCGCGGCATGGCTGCTGGCGCTGTACGTCGCCAATGCCGACGAGCAGGGCGTCGACGCATCCGAACTCCGCGGCACCACGCAGAACGACATCGTCAAGGAGTACCTCTCGCGCGGCACCTACATCTTCCCGCCCGTGCCGTCGCGGCGCCTGATCGTCGACATGGTGGCCTGGTGCGCGCAGCACGCGCCGCTGTGGAACCCGATGAACGTGTGCTCGTACCACCTGCAGGAAGCAGGCGCGACACCCGAGCAGGAGATCGCCTACTCGATGGCCACGGCGATCGGCGTCCTCGACGCGGTGCGTGACTCCGGTCAGGTGTCGCCCGAGCAGTTCAGCCAGGTGTTCGGCTCGATCTCGTTCTTCGTCAACGCGGGTATCCGCTTCGTCGAGGAGGTCTGCAAGCTGCGAGCGATGACCGACATGTGGGAGCAGATCGGCCGGGAGCGGTACGGCGTCACCGACGACAAGGCGCTGCGCTTCCGTTACGGCGTCCAGGTGAACTCGCTCGGGCTGACCGAGGCGCAACCCGAGAACAACGTGCAGCGCATCGTGCTCGAGATGCTCGCGGTGACGCTGTCGAAGCGTGCCCGGGCCCGGTCGGTGCAGTTGCCGGCATGGAACGAAGCCCTCGGCCTCCCCCGGCCGTGGGACCAGCAGTGGTCGCTGCGGATGCAGCAGGTGCTCGCGTTCGAGACCGATCTGTTGGAGTACGACGACATCTTCGACGGGTCCACGGTGATCGAGGGACGGACCGACGAGCTGCGATCGGCCGCGCAGGCCGAACTCGACGACGTGCTGGCGATGGGCGGCGCGTTCGAAGCGATCGAGACGTTGAAGTCGCGGCTCGTCACCTCCATGGCGGCGCGTACCCGCCGGATCGAGTCGGGCGAACAGATCGTGGTGGGTGTCAACGACTTCGTCGAGGCCGCCGAGTCACCGCTCGGTGGCGAGGGCGCGATCCTCAAGGTCGACCCGGCGATCGAACGACGGCTGGCGGCCGAGATCACCGAGTGGCGAGCGGCGCGCGACGAGGCCGCCGTCGACGCCGCGCTCGAGGAACTGCGTCGGGCCGCGGAGTCCGGTGACAACGTGATGCCGCCGTCGATCGCGCTCGCCAAGGCCGGCGGCACCACCGGGGAATGGGGCGACGTGATGCGTTCGGTGTTCGGCGAGTACCGCGCGCCGACCGGCGTCAGCGGCGCCACCGGCTCCGCTCAGGGGCTGGGAGCGGTCGTCGAGTTCGTGAAGTCGATGGCCGGCGGGCCGCCGAAGTTCCTCGTGGCGAAGCCGGGTCTCGACGGCCACTCCAACGGCGCCGAGCAGATCGCCGTTGCCGCACGCGACTCGGGAATGGAGGTCGTGTACTCGGGGATCCGTTCGACGCCCGAGCAGATCGCCGCGTCGGCGCGTGACGAGGACCCCGACGTGATCGGGCTGTCGATCCTCTCCGGTTCGCACCTCGACCTCGTGCCCGATGTCCTCGACCGACTCGAGGCGCTGGGCGTCGATGCTCCGGTGATCGTCGGCGGGATCATCCCCGAGGACGACCGTGCGCGGCTGGCCGACGATGGGCATCGCCGCCGTGTACACCCCGAAGGACTTCCAGCTGGCGAAGATCATCCGCGACGTCGCCGACCTCGCCGTCGCCCACCGCGCCCCCTGACCGCCCACCCCCCATTTCCCTTCTGCGTCAGCCACAACGCACAAACACGATGTCTTCGCTGACGCTGAGAAGAAACGCCTCGTTCAGCGTCAGCGACCACGCACGAACTGGCGATTGTCGCTGACGCTGAACAGGACGGTCGGATCACTGCCAGGTTGCGAGCGCAGCGCGAGTGGTGGCGATCACCTCATCGGGCGCTCGCACGACATGTTCGTAGGCGAACTGGTACGGACGCAGACCGTCTGCGACGAGTGCGTTCATCCGCTCGGTGTCACGTCGGAGCTGGTCCTTGGTGCGGTGATACCGGTAGCCGAGCACCTCGACCACGACGGGCGTGCCGACGAAGCGGAAGTCGACACGCACGAGTCCATTGCCGGCGCGGGTCAGCACCTGCTGCGTTGCCGGGACGGGTAATCCGGCCGCAGCGACGAGTCTCAGGTACTCGCGCTCGAGCCAACTGTGGCCACCCCTGATCGCCTCGGTGCCCTCGATCGCCTCGACGAGCCGGGGAATTCCGAACCGCCCCCTCGAACGCAGTGCAACGATCCGACGATGCAGGAGTGACTCGTTGAACTTTCCATCTCGCAGACCGGAGTCGAAGGCCACGATGAGCTGTTCGATCGACTCGGTTCGAGCGAGATCGATCAGGGTGCGCGCCCCGCTCAGTGTGGCAATTCCATCGACCGCAGCGCGGTCGATCAGCTCCAGCCGAGCGGAAGTGTGTATCCGATGTCCGATCCGCTGCACGTCGCGTCCGCGCGCAATCGTGACGTCGAATGGCGCTCGGAGGCGGTAGCCGTCGAACCCGTGGAGGGCGGCTGCCGTTGGACCGCTCGCCCACACCTCGCCACCGATGTCGAGCATCAGCGCGTGGAGTTCGGCGAGTGCACCCGTTGGAGCACCCGGCAACCGGTAGGTGTCGACACCGACTTGCAGGAGGGAACCGCTCGAGACTCGGCTCCGAAGCTGTGCGTTGGACACGCCAACGTCGTTCGCCTGCCGCCGTGACAGCAGGCCCAGCTGACCAGTCGCGACCGCCATGATTCGGCGGTAGGTGTTGGTCATGCCCACATCATGACGAGGGGGTCTCTCACACTTGCGATCTCTGCCGACCCAGTTTCAGCGTCAGCGCAGAGGTTCAGAATTGATGTTGTCGCTGACGCTGAACGGTGAGGAGGGTCCGGGCGCAGCCAACTAGGTTCGGCGGAGGTTCGGCCGGGACGAAGGGGAGACAATGAGTGACAGCGCGACGCCACGAGTCGGCCGAACGATGGTCGAGTCCGATCCGTCCTGGCCGGCCGAACCCACACCGCCGCCCGGCACGCCCAACGTCGTGTTCTGCGTCTTCGACGACGTGGGCTTCTCCGACTTCGGGTGCTACGGATCGGAGATCGAGACCCCGAACATCGATCGTCTCGCTGCCGGCGGCCTGCGATACACCAACTTCCACACGACGGCACTGTGCTCGCCGACGCGCGCCGCGCTGCTCACCGGTCGCAACCACCACGCCGTCGGCATGGGTTCGCTCGCCAACTACGACCTCGGGTTCGACGGCTACCGCGGCTCGATCTCCCGGTCGGCCGCACTGCTCCCCGAGATCCTGCGCGAAGCCGGCTGGAACAGCTTCGCCGTCGGCAAGTGGCACCTCACCCCGATGCATCACACCGGGCCGTCCGGGCCGTTCTACCAGTGGCCGACCCAGCGAGGATTCGACCGGTTCTACGGCTTCATGGACGGCGCGATGAACCACTGGGAGCCGTTCCTCACCGAGGACAACCACCACGTCGAGACGCCCGACACGCCCGACTACCACCTCACCACCGACATCACGGACCGGGCGATCCGCATGGTGTCGGACCAGCAGTCGGTCGCCCCCGACAAGCCCTTCTTCCTGTATCTCGCCTTCGGTGCCGGCCACTCTCCGCACCACGTGCCCAAGGACATGATCGACGCCTACGTCCCCGTGTTCGAGAAGGGGTGGGACGCCACGCGCACCGAGCGCCTCGCCCGGCAGAAGGCAATGGGCCTCGTACCGGAATCGACCGAGCTGCCGCCGCGCAACCCAGGCGTGCCCGTCTGGGACGAGTTGTCCGAAGGAGAACAGCGGCTCTTCGTCCGCTTCCAAGCCGCGTTCGCGGCGATGGTCACCCACACCGACCGCGAGATCGGACGTCTGATCGACACCTTGGAGAAGATCGGAGCGATGACCAACACGATCTTCGTGGTGATGAGCGACAACGGCGCCTCCCAGGAGGGCAGCCAGGCCGGCACCCTGCATCAGGGCCGCTACTTCGAACGGGCGCCGATGACACTCGAGCAGTCGATCGACCTGGTCGACGAGATCGGCGAGACGCAGTGGTTCAACAACTATCCGCTCGGGTGGGCGATGGCGGGCAACACGCCATGCAGGTTCTACAAGCAGAACACCCACGGCGGCGGCGTGCGCGACCCGCTGATCATCCACTGGCCCGACGGGCTGCCCGATGACGCCGCCGGCACCATCCGGCACCAGTTCCACCACGTCAGCGACCTCACCCCGACGGTGCTCGACGTGCTCCGAACACCCCTGCCCACCACCGTGAACGGTGTCGAGCAGATGCCGCTGCACGGCACGCCGATGACCTACACGTTCGCCGAGCCGGACGCCCCCACACGCAAGTCGGTGCAGTACTTCGAGATGCTCGGCCACCGCGGCATCGTGGCGGGTGGCTGGAAGGCCGTCACGGTGCACGATCCCCGAACCCTGCTCGACGACGACACATGGGAGCTGTACCACCTCGACGAGGACTTCGCCGAGCTCCACGACCTCGCCGACTCCGAGCCGACGATCCTGCGCGAACTCGTCGACCAGTGGTGGGAGCAAGCGGCTGCCAACCGGGTACTGCCGGTCGACGACCGCGCCGGAGGCGGGACCCGGCCGAAGCGGCCCGTGCGTCGGAACTGGACGCTGTGGCCCGGGCTCGAACGAGTCCCGTCCGACGCTGCACCTCTGCTGCGCAACACGAGTCACACGATCACCGCACACGTCACGGTGCCCGAAGGCGGGTGCGAGGGCGTGTTGGTCGCCGACGGTGACCGCTGGGGCGGCTACGTGATGTTCGTCCAGGACGGCGCGCCGTGCTTCCACTACCACTTCCCGCTCGAACGCCACGAGGTGCGCGGTACGTCCCCACTGACCCCCGGCGATCACACGATCACGTGGACGCTCGACAAGGTCGACCGGACCGGCGCGCTCGGTCGACTCGCCGTCGACGGTGACGTGATCGGCAGTGTCGACATCCCCCGCATGCTGCGCGGCTGGATGCCGTTCAGCGGGTTGAACGTCGGGTGCGACAACGGTGCACCCGTCGGTACGACCTACGAGTCACCGTTCCGGTTCACCGGCACGCTGCACCGCATCGACGTCGTCCTGCGCGAGGCCTCACCGGGCCCGGATCCGGCGGTCGAACACGCCGCCGAGATGGGCAAGCAGTAGCCGCCGTCACGTTCGGACCGGCACGGTGTGACGGTCCGGTGTGACGCGGGGCCGTCAGACGGCCGCGGGCTGGCGCTGCTCGCGCGCGATCCAGGCGTCGAGCGTCGGGCTCGACTCGAAGCTCGTGATCAGTGCGTAGCGCGGCGCATCGCCGTTGTGCACGACGACGTGCCAGAGGCGCTGGGTGTCGACGACGAAACGGGCGCCCCTGTGCAACGGCACCCGCATCTCGGTCGACGGATCGGGCAGGCCGTCGGGCCCGTTGTCCATCAGCAGCATGTAGCTGTCGGGGTTGTCGGTCAGTTCGATCCACGACCGCACGACCCACCCCTCGTCGTCGGGGTTGAACCGGTTGTTGTCGTCACGGTGGATCGAGCGCATCGCGGTGTCGCGGTCCTGCGGTTCGAGTTTGATGATGCGGACACGTCCGAAGTTGGCGCCGACCTCGTCGACGTAGTTGCGGATCGTCGGGGCGATCTCGGCGTTCGACGTCCACATGGCGTCCTTGTCGGTCTTGCCCTTGTCCCAGAAGCCGCGGCAGTCGAGTTCGCCGTCGGCGGAGGCGAGCGGGGCGAAGTTGGTGTCGCCGCCCGACTTCCAGTCCATGTACTCGAGGGAGGTGAACTCCGCCTCGGGTATCTCGTACGGCAGGTCACGCAGGGCGACGAAGCCGGTGTCGGCGAGCACGTCGAGGCGCCGGTGGGGCGTGTCGAGCGGGATCGCCACGCTCCAGTGGTCGAGAGTGGGCCAGAAACTCATGTCACCGAGTCTACGAACCGGTTCGCGCCGGGCCAGGGCACTTGGACACCTGTCACGGAGCCGACGGTGTGGGCGGACCCGATCAGGGGACGGAGGTCGATGCCGTCGGCGAGGGCAGGTCGGTGACCACGACGACCCCCGACGGGATCTCCAGCGTCTGGCCCGCCTGGATCGCGTCGGGACTCACCAGCTTGTTGAGATCGACGATCGACTGGACGGTCACCTCGAAACTCGCGGCGATCTTGCCGAGCGTGTCGCCCTGCTTGACCGTGTAGAAGCGCTGTCCGGGCGGAATCGTCGTGGAGGTCGTCGTCGTCGTGGCGATCGTCGTGACGATCGGTGGGAGCCGCTCCTGGGCCGCCGGATCGGTCGTGCCGCACGCTGACGCACCGACGACGAGCACGACCACCAGCGAAGCGGTGGCGGCGTGGCCGGGTCGCGTCATGGGCAGGGATGCTACGCGCACGGCGATGCCTGCGACACGCGGCCGTCGGCGTACCCTCGCACAGGTGACGAACACGCACGCCGAAGGACACTCCCCCGAACACCCGGTTCCCGGCGCCGAACACCCCGCCAGGGAGTACCACGTCGACGCGAACGGGCTCCAGATCGCCGTGCACGAATGGGGCGACGCGAACGACCCGCCGCTGGTGCTGGTTCACGGCGGATTCGACTTCGCCCGCACGTACGACATCTTCGCCCCGAAGCTCGCCGCCGGAGGGTGGCGGGTCGTCAGCTGGGACCAGCGCGGGCACGGCGACAGTCGAGCACGCCGAGTTGTACTCGTGGGATGCCGACATGCGCGATGCGCTCGCCGTGTTCGACCACGTCAGCCCCGGCCGCCCGATGCCGGTGATCGGCCACTCCAAGGGCGGCGCGCTGATGACGCAGTTGGCCGACGCCCAGCCGTTCCGGTTCACCCATCTCGTCAACATGGACGGCATCCCGTACAACCGGCGGATCCCCGACGTCGCCGAACACGAGCGCACCAAGATGGTGGCCACCGAGATCGCCGGGTGGCTCGACCACCGCCGCTCGACGGCCACCGCGCAACGCAAGCCGGGCACGATCGACGAGTTGGCGAAGCGACGCGGCCGGATGAACCCACGCCTCGACGTCGAGTGGCTCCGCCGTCTCGTCACGGTGGGCGGCTTCGAGTCGGCCGACGGGTGGCGATGGAAGATCGATCCGTCGATGCGCTTCGGCGGGTTCGGGCCGTGGCGCCCCGAGTGGACGCTGATGCGGCTGCCGGGGCTTCCCATGCCGTTCCTCGGCATCCTCGGGCGCGAGATGGAGGAGATGGGATGGGGCACGCCGCCCGAGAAGGTGTTGCCCTATCTCCCCTTCGACGGTCGCTGCGAGATCCTCGACGGCGTCGGTCACTTCGTCCACATCGAACGACCCGACCTCGTCAGTGCGATGGTCCTCGACTTCATCGGAGCGCCCTCGTGACCGCGTCGCCCCATCCACTCGGACCCCATTCGCTCGGAGAGGTCACGATGTTGCGTCACGGCAAGATCGATCTGGCCCTCCACCATCTGCGTGGCGCCACCGCTGCCGGCGGACGGCCACTGCTGATCCTGCACGGCCTCGGTGAGGCGTCACCCGCAACGGTGCCGACCTGGGCCGACACGTGGCCGGGGCCGGTCGCGGCGCTCGACTTCACCGGCCACGGCCTGTCGACCATCCCCCACGGCGGTGGGTACACCGCTGAGCTGCTGCTCGGCGACGCCGACGCGGCACTCGCCGCGCTCACCGAGGGTGATCCGACCCGCTCGATCACCGTCGTCGGGCGCGGCCTCGGCGCCTACATCGCCCTGCAGATCGCCGGGGCACGGGCGGCGCAGGTACACGGGGCGATCCTCGTCGACGGGCCGGGGCTCGCCGGTGGTCCGACCGGGCCGACCTCGCAGAGCTTCTTCTCGCTCCCGCCGAGCCCGACGACGCCCGATCCGTACGCACTGGTCGAGTTGGGACGAGATCTGCGGCCACCGGATTACGCGACGCTGTTCGTCCGACTCGCTCTTGCCGGATCGGAACTCGACGAACCGGTCGCCGTGGCCAGCATCTTCCGGCCCGAGTGGCTCGAGGCCGTCGTCAAGGAACTCGGCGTCATCGACGTCAGCCTCGCCGAAGCGCTCGCCACCTACGCCCACACCTGACACGCCACGTTGTGAGCGATGTGCGCACAGGGTGCGTACATCGCTCACAGCAGGCGGATCGGGGGCGGTAGGGTCGAGGTGTGTCGGTGGCAGGGTTCGTCGTGATCGTCGTGGTGTCGTTCCTCGTCATGGAACCCATCACCGCTGCGACCCATCGCTGGGTCATGCACGGCATCGGCGAGTGGTTCCACCGCAGCCACCACCGCCCCGGGCGCAAGCCCCGATGGGAACGCAACGACTGGTTCCCGGTGTTCTTCGCCGCCATCGTGCTGTTCGGTCTGTGGCTCGGCTTCAACCGCAACGGCTTCGCCGCACTCGTGCCGATGGCGATCGGAGTGACCCTCTACGGCGCCGCCTACGCACTCGTGCACGACGGCTACATCCACCGACGGATCGATCCCTTCGGTCACCACCGCAACGCGTACCTCGACCATGTCGCCGACTCGCACCGCATCCACCATCTCTACAACGGTGCGCCGTACGGAATGCTGGTACCGGTGGTTCCCGCCGAACTGCGCGCGAAGGCGGCGCGCACCGACCGCGACCCCTTCGCCGAGATTCAGGGCACGAGCGCCACGAACAGCTCGGCCGTCCCGGGCCCCGCGTAGGCGCCGACGCAACCTCACCGGGATTGCCTGGTGGATTGCCGGAGGGGCGCTGCTAGATTCAGGTCGCTCTCAACGAGACAAGGCCATTGCCTTCAGGCCCCCATCGTCTAGTGGCCTAGGACACCACCCTTTCAAGGTGGCGGCACGGGTTCGAATCCCGTTGGGGGTGCGACGCGAGAGCGTTGTACATATCTGGTCCCGTGGTGAAGTCTGGAGTTCACGCCGGCCTGTCAAGCCGGAGGTCGCGGGTTCAAGTCCCGTCGGGACCGCAGCAGGGGGCCACTCGTCATCGAAAGATGGCGAGTGGCTTTTCTGTCAATCAGCTCGAATCGTGATCACGAGTCACGGTTCGGTGCCAACACGGTCGAGTAGCTCAGTTGGCAGAGCACACGCCTGAAAAGCGTGGGGTCACCGGATCGACGCCGGTCTCGACCACCAGGAACGCCGGGCTCCGCTCGGCGATCCGACCGAACCCCACCGGTCGCCAGCGACCGGACAGCCTCGTGGCCAGCGACCAGACTGCTCCTGTGCGTCGTCTCCAGCGATGGGGTTCCCCCGTCTCGGCCCTGTGTGTGCTGTGGCTCGCAGTCGCCATCACCATGTCGGGCGACCGCGTCGCTGCGCAGAGTGCCGACAACGGTCTCGAGGAACGGTCGGTCAACTCGTTCGAGTTCGACCCGGCTCGGGGCGTCGTGCGTGTCACGATCGACATCGACGTCCGAAACCTCACGACCGACCGCGTCGACGGCAACACCATCAGCCGCTCCTACTTCGACAGCTACGCCGTCGCCGTCCCGCTCGGCGCCGAGAACATCGTCGCCACCCGTGACGGGACCGTGCTCGACGGCACCCTCGTCTCCGATCCCGAGTTCCCCGCCTTCTCCACGTACCGGTTCCCGCTCGACCCGCCGCTGTTCAGCGGAGAGTCGACCGCCGTGCAGGTCACCTACGACCACCTGGGCGCCCCGCCCCGCGATCCGGTGCCGTGGCACGTCAACGAGGCCTACGCGGGCTTCGTGGCATTCGGCCTCGGCGACGAGGGTCTCGTCACCCTGCGGATCTCGCAACCGTTCGCCTACGAGTTCGACGAGTACACCGATCTCAGCGGGATTCGACGTCAGCGAGCCCGACGAGTTCGGCACCGTCGTCTACACCCGTTCCGGCCTGACCGAGGACACCAGGATCACCGTCGGATTGGCCAACGACGATCGGCTCGTGTCGAGGCCGCTCGCTGTCGAGGGGGTGGACCTCGAACTGCGTTCGTGGCCCGACGACCCCGTCTGGGCCGACTTCGCGGCGACCCGGGTCGAATCGGGCATCCCCACACTGGGGACCCTGATCGGGAGCGACTGGCCCGTCGAGGGAAGCTTCGTTGTTCGCCAGTCCGTCGAACCCAACCGCTCCGGATACGCCGGCTGGTTCGACGCTCAGACCAACGAGATCGCCGTCGGCGAAGCTCTCGACGCCGACACGATCTACCACGAGCTGTCCCACGCCTGGTTCAATCGCCGCTGTCGACCGAACGCTGGCTGAGCGAGGGCATCGCCCAGATGTACGCCGCCGAACTCGTGCGCCGCGACGGCGACGTGCCCGCACCCCGTCGGCGCCCGCCGTCGACGACCCGGCCGCACGACCGCTGACCGACTGGACCGCGCTCGACACCGAGCGCGCGCTCGAGGAGTACGGCTACGCCACGTCGTTCTGGGCGGCGGATGCGCTCGTCGACGACGTCGGCTTCGATCGCATGCGTCCGGTCATCGCCGCACTCCGCAGCGGTGCGAGCCCGTACGGCGCCACCGACGACGTCGAGCGACCGGACGACGACTGGAAGCGCGTGTACGACGTGTTCGTGGAGGTCGGCGGTTCGAGCGTCGCGGGCGACGTGTTCGGATCACACGTCGTGGATGCCGACGGCGCCAGTCGCGATCGAACGGCGAGACCAGGCCGCCGCCGACGTCGACGGTCTGGTCGCGCGCAGCTCGCCGTGGGATCTCCCGGTCGGCGTTCGCAATCGTCTCGAACGCTGGGAGACCGACGACGTGGCCGAGGGAGTGCTCGCCGCAGATGTCGTGCTCGGACAGCGCTCCGAACTCGAATCGATCGAGGACACCGTCGGGATCGACGAACCCGATCGGGCCGGCGATGCCTACGCGGCTGCCCCGATGCATCCGACCGGTGGCGTCGACTTCAGTGAGGCAACGGCGATCCTCGACGACGCGATCGAACTCGGCCGACAGCTCGAGGCACGCGTCGGCGAGATCGACGAGCTGGCCGCCACGGCCGACGCGACCCCCCCGAGATCGGTTCGCTGACGGGGGTCACCGACTTCGCCAGTGGGCTCGACGCCGCCGACGACCTGCACAGCGCATTGGCACAGATCGTCGAGATCGAGCAGGAGATCGACGCTTCGTCCGGATTCCTGACGAACGTCGGGCGATGGGGGTCCGACATCGAAGGCGATCTGGACGACGCTCGCGTCCAGATCGAGCGGGGCGAGATCGAAGCTGCGCTCGCCACGCTCGCCTCCGCGGAGGACCACGTCGACGGACTCGCCACGACCGGAGCCCTTCGCTCGGCGATCGCCGTCGCGGCCGTCGTCGCCCTGATCCTCGCATTCGCCCTGGCCCGTCGCCGGCGAGACCGACCGGATCCGAGCCGCGGGTGACCGGCGATGCCGGCGCATGCAGACGATGGTGCGGTTCAGCCGCCGCGAATGGAGGTCAGGGTGGCGTCGATCACCGCTTGGTCGATGCCGCAGTCGAGTGCGGCCTGCACCACCGGCGCCGCTGCCGCATCGTCGCCGCCGATGACGGCTGCCGTGTCGACGCTGTCGATGCCGCCGGGGACCGACTCGATGGCACAGTTCGCCTGATTCGGCGGGACGCCCTGGGCGACCAGCTCGTCGAACAGGACGCCGCCGACGACCGACGTGGGCCGCTCGGTCCCGAAGTCCTCCGGGTTGATGAGCGGACCTGTCTGGCCGGGCACGGTCGTCGGCGGCACGGTGGTCGGCGGTGTCGTGGTCGTCGTGGTGGGCAACGGCGTCGCCAGGTACTCGATGTTGCTGGCGGTGCCCGTGCTCGTGTCGGCGGTGGCGTACACGACCGCACCCGTCGCGGCGAAGCCGACCGCACCGATCACGGCGCCGACGGTCTGCGGTCCGGGGAAGGGCGCAGCCAGACGCACGGAGTCCAGGGGCCCGGCGGACGGCTGCTGTGTCCCGAGCCAGCGACGCTGGTCGGCCCAGATCGACAGCGGCGGGATGACGACCAGGGCGGCGAGCACCGCGATCGCGACGTTGAGCGTCACGAGGATGCCGAAATCTCGCAGCAGGGGCAGTGCCGATCCGATCAGCACTGCGAACCCGCAGATCGTCGCCACGGCTGACGTGAAGAACGCCCGACCGGTTCGTCGCGCTGCGTGCTCGGCGGCCACCTCTGGATCCAACCCGCGCTGTCGTTCCTCGAGGTAGCGCCCGAGGATCAGCACGGAGAACTCCGCGCAGGTGGCGATCACCAGTGGACCGCTCACCGTCGTCAGCGGGCTCAGCCGCACCTCGAGCAGCCCGACGATCAGCGACGAGACGCCGACGGCGAGGAGCACGGGGACCAGCGCCAGCAGTCCTCGGGTCAGGCTGCGACACCGGAGCACGAGGAACAGCGCGGCGAGGCTGAGTGCCAGATAGGTGAGGTTGGCCCGGTTGGCCGACAGGTTCTCGAGCAGTCCGATGCCCACCGTGGCGAGACCGGCGGGGGTCGCCCGGACCGGGTCCTGCCCTTCGGGGAGATCCACGAGCAGAACGCTGTCGGCAGGGAGGTCGAGGGCGTCGATGCGCTCCTGCAGGTCGGCTTCGAGCTCTCGCACCAGGACCGCTCGCTCCTCGAGGCTCGCCGGTGCCAGGCGCAGGTTGAGCTGTGTGCCGGTCGGGTCATCCGGTGCACGCAGCAGCGCCTTCTGGATGTCCTCGGGCATCTCCGCGACCGACGCGGCCACATCGGCAGATGTCGGCGGGATCGGAGTGGCGCCGTCGATCATGATGATCTTGCCCATCGTGTTCACGAGGCTCGACGTCGACACGACGTCGCCACGCTCCTCGGCGTCGAGGGTGAAGTCCCACACGAGATCGATCACATCTTGGTCGTAGATGTTGTTGGCAGCGACGAGGATGCCGAGCGTCGAGGAGAAGCCGGTCTCCTCCTCGAGCTGCTCGATGTCCTTGACCACCTGGCTGCTCTGGTCGACCCACTTGATCGGATCCGATTCGATCTTGGCGCGGTCCTCCACCAGCACGCCGCCGAAGAACAGCAACGCCGACGCGATGAGCAAGCCAAGACCCCAACTGGTGGGGAGTGAGCCGAGCTTGACCACGATCTTCTCGACCACGCTCTCGCGGGCGCACCTCGGTCCGCTTCTTGTACTCGCGGATCCCGAGCGCCGATGCCGGCACGACGATGCCGACGACCACCAGCACGACGATGCCGATCGCCAGCAGGACTCCGAAGTCGCGGATCATCGGCACCTTGGAGATGCGCAGCGCGAAGAACGCGACCACGGCGGTGGCCGCCGCCGCGAACAGTGGCGGGGCCAGGTTGGCCACCGTCTCGGAGATGGGGTGCGCCTCCTTGTCGAGCACCACCTCCTCCTCGACGCGGTTGTGGATCTGGATCGCGAAGTCGATGCCCATCCCGATGAGGATCGGAAGACCCGAGATCGTGACGAGCGACAGGCTGATGCCGATCATCCCGAGGATCGAGAACGCCCAGAGCACGCCGATGACGACGGCGAGCAGCGGCAGCAGCCGCCACCGAACCCGGAACATGACGAGCAGGACGATCGCCATCAGCGCCAGCGCTGCGGCTCCGAGGCTGAGCATGCCGCCCTGCAGATAGTCGTTGAGATCGGCGAGGTACACCGGCGCGCCGGTCACCGTGAGATCGAATCCCTCGAACTCGGCGTCTTCCAGGATGTCGATGACCTGCTTGGTGCCCGCCGTCTGCGTGTCGAGATCGGCGTTGCCCTCGAGCACGACACCGCCGACCGCGGTGCCGTTGATGATGCCGCCTTCGACGTTCGGGAACGTCGAAGCGAGCGAGAGCCGGATCTGGCGCGCCTCGTCGGCCGGCGGGATGACGGCATCGTTCTCGACGGCGAACCCGGCGTTGTCGTAGATCAACAATTCGTTGTAGGCGGGATTGCCGATGACCCGCTCGTCCTCCGGGATCGCACCGAGCCTGGCGAGCGAGATGCCGACGTCTGCCTGACGCACCTCGGCGCCGGCTTCGTCGCGAGCGGCGGCCGACAGCAAGGCGGACGATCCGACGGAGCTGACGCCGCCGGCGAGCAGGTTGGCGCTGAACGTGAGTGACGTCAACGGCGTGATGATGGCATCGGCGCCCTCCACCTCGTGGAGTTCCTCGGTGATCCGCGTGAGCTCCTCGAGGTTCGCGCCGGAGTACAGCTCACTGACGTCGGAGCCGTCGTTCGCGGTGAACAGCAAGATGACGGTCTCACCACCGAAGTCCTCCTGGAAGGCGACGTTGTCGATCGCGATCTGGGAATCGGGATTGAGGTAGCTGTCCTGACCAGTGGCGAAGTCGATGTTGCGTGCCCCGAACCCGAGCAGCACCGTGATCACGACGATCATGGCTGCGACGAACTTCCAGTGCTTGCCGAGCGCCACGCCGAGCCAGCGCCAGAAACGTTCCATCCTCATGTTCCGACCCCCTGTTGATCTCCTGCTGATCGTACGTCGATCGGCCTCCCTCAGACGCAAACACGCGTGCAGAGCCATGACACACTCCGCACGTGGCACTCGATCGGGCGACCTCGAATCTGGCCGAGGCGATGATCGAGATCGTCGGCGACGCCCATGTGCTGGCCGACGACGACCGACGCGCCGGCTACGAGTCGGACTGGACCGGTCGATACGGAGGGCGGGCGTCGCTGGTGGTCAGGCCCGCCACGACCGACGAGGTGGCCGCGGTGCTCCGCCACTGCAACGACCATGGCGTCGTGGTCGTTCCACAGGGCGGCAACACCGGCCTCGTCGGCGGAGGGGTACCTCGTGACGCGCCCGGGCCCGGCCACGATCGTGCTCTCGCTGCGTCGCCTCGACGCGATCGTCGACGTCGACCCGAATGCCCTGCAGTTGACCGCCGGGGCAGGAACGACGATCGCCGCGTGGCAATCAGCAGCCCGACACATCGGGCTCGACACGCCGGTCGACTTCGCAGCTCGCGACTCGGCGACCATCGGCGGCGCGATCGCCACCAACGCCGGAGGTTCCCGGGTGGTCCGCTACGGCACCATGCGCCGGCAGATCGTCGGCATCGAGGCAGTCCTCGCCGACGGTTCCGTGGTCGGCAGCCTCGGCGGCCTGCCGAAGGAGACGGTCGGCCTCCACTGGCCGTCGGTGCTGGCGGGCTCCGAGGGCACCCTGGCGGTCGTCACGGCCGCCCGTTTGCGGTTGGTGCCCCGCTTCGAGCACGTCGTCACGGCGATGCTCTCGATGGCCACACTCGATGACGCGATCGACCTCGTCGGACACCTCCGGCGCCGGCTCGGTTCCCTCGATGCAGTCGAGGTCATCCAGCCCGAGGCGCTCGAACTCGTCGCCGGACATCTCGGGGCAACACCACCGATCGACGTCGTCAGCAACGGCACGGTGCTCATCGTCGAGTGCGCCGATCACGTCGACCCGAGCGCCGCACTGGCAGCCGCGCTCACGGGCGCACCCGGCGTGGTCGGCTCCGCCGTGGCGGTCGATCCGCCCCAGCGAGAACATCTGGTCCGGTTCCGAGACCGGATCACCGACGCGATCGCCGCAGCCGCCGGCGCCGACGGCGTGCCGACCTACAAGCTCGACGTGGCGGTGCCGCTCAGCGCCGTCGTCGAGTTGCTCGACATCGCGCACCACGCGGCGGCCGACGACGGGGCCCGGCTCATCCCGTTCGGCCATCTCGCGGAGGGCAACCTTCATCTCAACTACCTCGGGGCGACCGCGCCGGCGGGCATCGCCGACTCGGTCCTCACCGCCGTCGCCAGGCTCGGCGGCACGATCTCGGCCGAGCACGGCATCGGCATCGCGAAGACTCCGTGGCTCCACCTCGTTCGGTCCCGTGCCGACCTCGCCGCGCAGGGGCGCTCCGGCGGGCGCTGGATCCGAACGGGATCCTCAACCCCGGGGTGCTCGATCCGAGCGGCGGACTTCCCAGGTGCGCTGAGCGTCAGGTGCCGTAGCCGAAACCGAGATCCGGCGCGGTGAGCAGCGGCCGGTAGTCGATCCCGCGCTCGGCAGCCAGGGCGGCGCACGTGCCACCCCGATCGACGAGCACCGTCATCCAGACCGGCACCGCTCCGTACGCGGCGATCTCGTCGGCCGCTTCGATCAGCGAGGTGCCGCGCGTGGTGGTGTCCTCGGTGACCAGGACCCGATCGCCGGGCAGGAGCGCGCCGGCGATCCGGCCGGTGATGCCGCCGAGCTTGGCCTCCTTGCGCACGCTGAAGCTCCGCAGGCGGTGACCCCGCGTCGCGGCGACAGCGGCGACGCCGTAGGCGACCGGATCGCTCCCCATGGTCAGGCCGCCGATCGCATCGATCTCGTCGATGACGTCGCCGAACACCTCGAGGACGGCATCGGTTGCGGCGATGATCCCGTCGGGTCGACACGCGGTCTGCTTGGTGTCGAGGAACCAGCTGCTCGTGGCCCCCGACTTGAGGACGAACTCGCCGTGCTTGACCGAGTGCTCCATCACGTGAGCGCGCAGCGCTTCGAGAACGGGTGAGAGCGGAGGCAGCGACGACACGTTGCGCAGGCTAGGTCAGCTCGGCCCGGGTCCGTCGGTGCGGTCGCGAACCAGAACCTCCTGGGCCACCGTTGCCACGTGCACGCCGTCGTCGCCGAAGATGTGGCCGATCGACAGCCCGCGTCCGCCGACGAAGTGGTGGCAGGCGAAGTCGTGGAGATGCCACCGATCGGCCCGCAACGGACGGTGGAACCAGATCGTGTGGTCGAGGCTCGCGGAGAACAGGTCGTGTTCGGATTCGTCGACCCGCGAGATCGGGTGCGCCCGGATGACCGCGTCGGTCGGCAGGTCGTCGCTCAGGTAGGCCAACCAGCACCGGTGCATGAGTTGCGCTGCGGGGTCGGCCGGATCGCCCAGATCGGCATTCACCTTCATCCAGGCGACCGAGCGCCCGGCGCCGTCGAGGGACCCGCCGCTCACCTGCCCGGGCGGCACGGAGTGACGATCGAAGGTCTCCGTCCACGACGACTGTTCCAGTTCGTCGGGTGCCGGCACGTCGGGCATCGAGATCGCCTGGACGAGCGCCGCCGGCTCGGGGCGTTGAAACGAGCATTCGGCGTTCAGAATTGCCCCAATGGCCTGACGCGCGACGACACGCCGAGTCGCAAAACTGCGGCCGTTCCGGATGCGGTCGACTTCGTATCGGACGGGTTCCGTGTGATCGCCTCTGCGGATGAAATAGGCGCGTATCGAGTGCGGCTCCAGGTCGGGTTCCACCGAAAGCGTCGCGGCGCGAAGTGCCTGGGCCACGATCTGACCACCGTAGAGCCCTCCCCACGGGTATTGCGGGCCAGTTCCGACATGAACATCGGTCCCGTGTGCTGACAATTCGAACATCGAAATCCACGCTATTGCATTTGGATCAGCGTTACCTACACTGTGAATTCATGGTTGGAAAACGTGGCCCCAGAACCCCTATGAGCGACGAACACAAAGCCGCGCTCGCGAAAGGTCGAATGGAGGGTCGCATCGTGCGGGATTATCTCGAAGGACTGCGCGCCACCAAGCCCAAACGAGGACGCAAGCGCACACCCGACACCATCAAGAAGCGTCTCGATGCGATCGGTACCGAACTCGCCAGCGCCAGCCCACTCGACGAACTGCTGCTCATCCAGGAGCGCCGTGACCTCGAAGCCGAGCTGGCCGCGAAGTCGAACGCGATCGACATGGATGCCCTCGAGGCCGAGTTCGTCGGCGTCGCCAAGAGCTACTCCGACAGCAAGTCGATCTCCTACGCCTCGTGGCGTGACGTCGGTGTTCCCGCCGGCACCCTCAAGCGTGCCGGCATCAGCCGCGCCGACTGACGCGACCTCGGCGCTCGGGCGTCACAGCTCGATTCGATCGACCTGATCGAGGACGTGATCGAGGTTGCGCAGCGACCGACGCAGGTCGAACGCATCGTCGAGGATGTCGTCGTCGACCTCGTCGTCGGCCTCCAGCAATGTTCTGAAATCGAGCCCTTCATCCCAGGCCCGCATCGCATTGCGCTGCACGATTCGGTAGGCGTCGTCGCGAGTCGCGCCCGCCTGCACCAGCGCCAACAGCACGGGTTGGCTGAAGACCAGACCGAAACTCGCGTCGAGATTGGCCTGCATGCGTTCGGGGAACACCACGAGACCATCGAGCAACCGACGCAGGCGCTTCATCACGTAGAACGCCAACTGCGACGAATCCGGCAGGATGATCCGCTCGACCGACGAGTGCGAGATGTCGCGCTCGTGCCAGAGCGCCACATCCTGCAAACCGGCGGACAGGTTCGATCGCAACACGCGAGCCAGGCCCGAGATCGTCTCGGCCGAGATCGGGTTGCGTTTGTGCGGCATCGCCGACGAACCCTTCTGGCCGGGTTTGAAGCCTTCTTGGACCTCACGCACCTCGGTGCGTTGCAGGTGGCGGAGTTCGATCGCCATCAATTCGCACGTCGCCCCGATCGATGCGCACGCATAGAGGTACTCGGCGTGACGGTCGCGTGCAACGACCTGTGTGGCGGCGACCGGCTCCAATCCGAGCGCATCGCCGACGAACTTCTCGACCTCGGGCGGGATGTTGGAGTACGTCCCGACGGCCCCACTCAACTTCATGACCGCGACGCTGTGTCGGGCCGCACGCAGCCGGGTGCGATCGCGATCCAGTTGGAGCGCCCACAGCGCCACCTTCGCACCGAACGTGGTCGGCTCCGCGTGGATGCCGTGGGTACGGCCGATCATCACCGTGTCGCGATGGGTTCGCGACAACTCCACGAGCACGCCCAACAGCTCGGTCGAGGCATCGATCAGCAGGTCGGCGGCATCACGCAGCGCCCAACATCCTGCGGTGTCGACGACGTCGGACGACGTGAGCCCGTAGTGGATCCACGACGAAGCCGGTGGCCCGATCGCCGCCTGGACGACGTCGACGAACGCCGCGACGTCGTGGTCGGTGATCGCCTCACGGTCGAGTACGGCCTGCACGAAGGTCTCGTCGGTGATCGGCGCGCGGGCGCGACATTCGAGCGCATCGTCGGCCGGCACGAGCCCGAACGCTGCATGCGCCTCGGTGGCGAGGAGCTCGACTTCGAGCCAACGACCGAATCGTGCGGTGTCGGACCACACCGCGTCCATCTCCGGGGTGGAGTAGCGCGGGATCATCGTCGCAACCTCACGATGTCCAGACGAGATAGTCGTCGCGTTCGGCGCCCACACCCACGACGCGCACGGGGATGCCGACCTCACGCTCGACCACCTCGATGAAGCGCTTGGCGGCGTCGGGGAGTTGGCCGGGCTCACGGGTGTCGCTGAGGACGCTGCCCCATCCGGCGAGCGTCTCGTAGACGGGCTCGACGTCGGCCAACAGATCGGAGCGGTCGGGATAGTGATCGAGCAGCCGGCCGTGGAGTCGATAGCCGGTGCAGATCTCGATGGTGTCGAACCCGTCGAGGATGTCGAGCTTGGTCAGCGCCAGCTCGCTCAGGCTGTTGAGGCGGACCGCCTGGCGCAGCATCACGCAGTCGAGCCAGCCGGCGCGACGGCGACGACCCGTGACCGTGCCGTACTCCTTGCCGATGTCGATCAGGCGCTCTCCGTCGTCGTCGAGCAGCTCGGTCGGGAACGGGCCGGCGCCGACGCGGGTGGTGTACGCCTTGGTGATCCCGACGATCCGATCGATGTCGCGTGGCCCGATTCCCGTTCCGACGCAAGCGCCGCCGGCGGTGGGGTTCGACGAGGTGACGTAGGGATAGGTGCCGTGGTCGAGGTCGAGGAACGTGGCCTGCGCGCCCTCGAGCAGCACGTGGGCACCCCGTTCGAGTGCAGCGTGCAGCAGGCTGACGGTGTCGGCCACGAACGGCGCGACCCGTGCACCCAGCTCGTCGAACATGGCCACGATCTCGTCGACGTCGAGGGGATCGCCACCCGCCTGCTCGATGAGCGTGTTCTCGGCAACGGCGCGTTCGCGCACGAGCGTGGAGAAGCGGGTCGGATCCAGGACGTCACCGACTCGCAGCCCGACGCGCCGGGCCTTGTCGGCATAGGCCGGCCCGATGCCCTTGAGGGTGGTGCCGATCTTGTCGTCGCCGCGCATCGCCTCGGCGATCGCGTCGTGCGCCTGATGCCACGGGAAGATGAGGTGGGCACGGCTCGACACCTTCAGCTCGGCGCAGGAGATGCCACGTGCTTCGAGCGTGTCGACCTCCCTGAACAGCGTCGGCAGGTCGACGACGACGCCGTTGGCGATCACCGGGATCACGTGGTCGTAGAGGATGCCCGAGGGCACGAGCTGCAGGGCGTACTTCTCGCCGTCGACGACCACGGTGTGTCCGGCGTTGTGGCCGCCCTGGTAGCGCACCACGTAGGTGTGCTCCTTCGACAGCAGGTCGATGACCTTGGCTTTGCCCTCATCGCCCCATTGGGCTCCGACGACGACGGTGACGGGCATGCACGCTCCCCGGGTGGTGGTTGGAACGTGTGGAGATGGTACTCCCGACGGACGTGCCGCGCCGCTTCCCGTCCGTGCCGAGGTTGCCGGACTGTCGAGGCGACCTCGCCCCGGACGACGACCGATGGGGAGGATCAGCGTTCCAGCACGCCGTCCAGGTGCAGCTGCAGCGGCGCGATCTCCATGTAGTTCGACGTCGCGAACGAGAGCTCGCCGCTGCCGCGCAGCTCGCGATAGGCCCCCGTGCCGGACTCGATCGACCAGATGCCAGGACCCCACTGTTCCCGTGTCACGAAGGACCCCGAACCGTCGGCACACGTGTTCTCGACGACCAGGGTGATGACGGTCGTGTTCCGGCGCACGACCGCCTCCTCGATGACCTGCGACCACTCGCGGACCGCAACGATGTCACCCGTCATCGGGTCGATCCCATCGACGACGTGGCGGATCCCTTCCCTGCAGAGCACCTCACGGTCGACCGCTGGCCCGTGGGCCGTCCAGTGCTGTCCCGCCTCGAGGTCGATCCCGATCGCCACTGCCTGTTCTCCGCGCCCCGCGTCACCGCACGACGTCACGGCAAGCAACGCGAAGGACACGAGCATCGCGGCGGCCAGCCGGGTCGTATGAGAACGGTGACGGGGCCACATCACGGACCTCCACTCGAACCGCACGTCATGAGGGGGGCCTGGCCGGTGAGCAGCACGTAACGGGCCGTGAGTTCCTCGCAGTCGGGTACCGGTTCGATCAGGTACTCGGCGCTCATGTCGCTCGTGGCGAGGCCCCAGGCGATGGTCTCGGCAGCAACCTCGACGCCGCGTTGCGGCCAGAACGCGTCGGCGTCCTGCCACACGTCGAGCCCGACCCGTCGCAGGAACGCAAGCTGATCGATGTCGTCGAGATGGTCGTACATCCAGACGTGGGCGAGTTCGTGGAGCCCTTGATGGACGACATGGGCGGACCACCACTCGTCCTCCCAACCCAACGCCTTGGGGTCGGGGATGAAGCACAGAGTGACCGTGTGACCCCCTTCGAACCGGTCGTCCTCGCGTTTGGCGATCCCCTCGGCCAGGCTGCAGTCGACGGACGGCGGGAACCAGACCACGGCGACATCGGGCTGCGCCAGGGACCCGCTCACGTACCGTTCGAGGAGCGATCGCACGAGGTCGGCCTGCTCCCGGCCCGCGTTCACGAGATCGACCTGTTGCGCTCCGATCACCATCGTCTCGATGGCGAGTTGCTCCGCAGCAGCCACTTCGTAGCCGCTCCACCATCCATCACCCGCCGACCCGTCGCAACGACGGACCGAGGGGACGTGCGCGTACCGAGTCTCGTCGACGATCAACCCGTCGTCGAACACCCAGCGCCGAGCTTCGAGCGCGGGGCAGGATCCACCGAGCTGGAACACGGCGATCTGCTCGTGGCGATCCCCGACGTCGTAGCGGAACAGCTCGGGCCAGGGACCGGGCTCGATCTGCGAGCCGGCATCCATCTCCTCGGCAAGCTCCTCGAGACCCACCCACTGTTCGCCGTCGAGTGCGTTGCGTACCACGACGCCGCCCGCGTACACCTCGGCGAGTCGGTGCTCGTCGCCCGACGACCAGACGTCGACGTAGTGCTCGTAGAACGGGTGCTGCGGAGCGGCGGTCCGGCGCATGGCAGGTTCGAGATGCCCGAGGTCCTCGCTGTACAAGCGCGAGCTGACGACGGAGTTCTCGCCGACCGCATAGATCTCCATCCACGGCACCCCCGCGACGAGATGGGCATCGAAACGAACAGCGGCCTCATGGGCACCGAGGAAGACCTGGTCGACGTCCACGACGGGAACCGGGAAGAGGAAGGCCTGGTCGACACCCACGACGGGAACTGGGTAGTGGCGAATCATCATCTGCAGTGCTTCTGCGATCTCCAGTCGTCCGACAGAGACGTCACCTCCCCAGGCCTGGAGATCGAGCTCACCGCTGTCGCCGAAAAAGCCCCCCGCTGCGTACCGATCGACGTCCGTCAGATCCAGGGCAATCGCGTCGAACAGGTCCACGGCCTCCTGCGCCCATGGTGTGTCGGCGTCGGCCACGTCATCCTGCTCGAGGCCCGATCGAGCGCACGAGGCAAGAGACACTCCGAGCGCAGCAACCGCTGCGAGGGACACTCGGATGATGGATCGGTCCGACACTGTTCATCACGCGCGCCCTTGTCGACGCGCCACCAGAGTCGAACAGCCCTGCGAGCAGGCCGACGCGCCGTTTGCGATGACGAGCGAGGTCGTGGATCGTGTCGGCCCGGTAGCGTCGGCGCGGGTGAGCGTCATGCGCCGACAAGTCTGGAACGACATGAACGTCGGCGCTCGCGACGCCTTGATGCGTCGGGGCATCGACGACATCTTCGACCCCGAACTGCGCCGATCCATCGGGGCGTTGATCGACGACGTCCGCGATCGGGGCGACATCGCCGTGTGCGACGCACTGGCCAGGTTCGACGGCGTCGAGGTCGAGCCGGCCGGTCTGCGCGTCAGCGCCGACGAGTTCGAACGTGCGGCCGTGTCGCGCCGACGTCGACGCCGCGATCGACGATGCGATCGCCCACCTGCGGGCGTTCAACGAGGCGCAGATGGAGCGGGCGCGTGACTGGTCGATCGAGAGCGAGCCGGGCCTCACCGTGGGCGAGAAGATCACCCCGATCACCTCCGCGGGGCTGTTCACCCCGTCGGGCAAGGCCAGCTATCCGAGCGTCGCCTACCAGCTCGCGGTCCCGGCCGTCGTCGCCGGTGTCCCGACGGTGGCACTCGTGGTCCCTCCGGTTCCCGGCGGCTCCGGTGAGGTCGATCCCGCCGTCCTGGTGGTGTGCCGCAAGCTCGGGATCCACGACGTGTTCCGCGTCAACGGCCCAGCCGGGATCGCCGCGCTCGGCTTCGGCACCGGCACGATCCCGAAGGTCCGCAAGATCGTCGGCCCCGGCTCGCCGGCCGTCACGATCGCGCAGGTCGAGATGCAGCGCCACGGTGTCGCCACCATGATGCTCCTCGGCCCCACCGAGAGTCTCGTCATCGCCGACGACTCCGCCGACCCGGCGCTGCTCGCCGCCGACCTGCTCATCGAGGCCGAACACGGCACCGACAGCACGGTCGTGCTCCTGACCCCGTCGGCTTCGCTCGCGGACGCCGTCGACGCCGAACTCGAACGCCAGCTCGCCGGGCTGCCCGATGTGCGGGCCACCGCGGCCCGGTCCTCGCTCGGCCCGAACGGCGGCTGCGTGCTCGTCGATTCGCTCGACGTCGCCGTCGACATCGCCAACGAGTTCGCGCCCGAGCACCTCCAGGTCGCCGTCGCCCCCGAGCACGTCGACCACGTGGTCGGCGCGTTGGTCAACGCCGGCGAGATCCTCGTCGGCCAGCACACCCCGTTCAGCGCCGCCAACTTCGTCATCGGATGCCCGGCGTCACTGCCGACGTCCGGTTTCGCGCACGTGTCGTCGGGCATCACCGCCGACACGTTCCTCAAGCGCACGGCGATCGCCCGTGCCGATGCGACGGCGCTGGCTCGCATGACCCCCTCGGTCATCGCCCTCGCCGACCACGAGGGCTTCCCCGCCCACGGTGACGCACTGCGTCTCCGTCAACCCTGATCCGCCCCACCCTCCGAAATTCTCCTCCAGGTGCGCGCTCAGCGCGCACCCAGCGGCATTTTTCGGGATGGTCAGGGGGCGAGGACGAGGCAGAAGGGGTGGCCGGCGGGGTCGATCATGACCCGGAACCGATCGGGGCTCGGCTGCACGTCGGCCCCGCGCGCGCCGAGGCGCAGCACGGCCGCCTCGGCGCCGTCGAGGTTCACCACGTCGATGTCGATGTGGGCCTGCTGCGGTACGTCACCGTCCGGCCACGTCGGCGGACGATGGTCGTCGATCTGTTGGAAGGCCAGCTTTCCGGTCGGCGTGTGCAGCTCGACCCAACCCTCGTCGTCGCCGGGCACGAGGTCGCCACCGATGATCGACGAGTAGAAGTCGGCCAGTGCCAGTGCGTCCGGGCAGTCGAAGGCGACCAGGCCGAGACGGCCGATCGAGGTGGGGAACTCGTCGCTCATCGCCTCGACCCTACGGCACCGCCGCCGCTCGGACCGACGGCATCACGGTGTCCAACAACCGCGTCACGAATGCATCGTCGAGCGGGGCGTGGCTCAGCAGGCGGCGATACACGAAGGCGCCGAGCAGCACATCGACGATGGTGTCGAGGTCGGTCTCGGCGGCCAGTTCGCCACGCTGCACGGCCCGACCGAGGATGGTGTTCAAGGGTTGGCGACGATGCAGAACCCACTCGTCGAGCGATTCGCGCAGCGCCGCGTCGCGAGTGGATGCAGAGATCAGGTCGGGCAGCACATCGCTGGTGCGGCCCGTCTGCATGCGGCGGCCGAGTTCTCGGAGATAGCTGTCGAGGTCGCCACGCATCGAGCCGGTGTCGACGAGGTCGAACGGTCGAATGGCATGGGCGAGCGAGTCGAGCACCAGCGCTTCCTTCGACGGCCAGCGTCGGTAGATCGTGGCCTTCGACACGCCGGCGCGCTGCGCGAGGTCGTCCATCGACATCCCGTTGATGCCCACCTCGCCGGCCAGCTGCAGTGTCGCGTCGAGCAGTGCTTCGTCGACTCCGGCCGATCGGGGCCGGCCGGGACGGCGCGTGGCTGCCGCGGTCACGATCAGCCCCCGACGACCGGAGCCGGGTCCGCATCCTGTCCGGCGGTCGGATCACCCACGAGGCTGCTCTGCGGCGACGAGGCGTGCGCGGGCAGGAACCTCCAGGCCATCACGGCGGCGAACACGATCACGACTGCCGCGACACGCAGACCGGCCGACATGGCGTCGACGAAACTGTCGTTGGCGGCCTGCACGAAGGCGTCGGCCTGTTCTCCGAGCGATGCGGCGACCTGTTGCGCGCCGCCGAGCGACGACGACGGCGATCACCTCTTGCGGGCCGGCCAGGCCGAACACGCCGGCGAGGTCGAAGACGCGCTGGGAGTAGACACTCGTGACGATGCTGCCGATCACCGCGACGCCGAGCGCCCCACCGACCTGGCGGGTGGTGTCGTTGATGGCCGAACCGACGCCGGCCTTGGCCCGCGGCAGCGATCCCATGACCGACTCGGTGGCCGGGGCCATCGTCATGCCCATGCCGGCGGCCATGACGACGAAATAGGAGATCACGAGCGGGTAGGGCGAATCGGACGCGATCGTCGACAGCAGCGTGAGGCCGGTCGCGACGAGGACGAGGCCGAGCGTCACGACCCGCTTGGTCCCCTGCCGTTCGACGAAGCGAGCCGACAGCGGCGCGACGATCATCATCGTCGCCGCGTACGGCAGCAGGCGGATGCCTGCCTCCAGCGGCGAGTAACCGTGCACGAGCTGCCAGTACTGCGTCATCAACAGCAGCGAACCGAACATGGCGAAGAACACGAGCGTGATCGTTCCGCTGCCGGCGCTGAAGCGGGCGTTGCGGAACACGGTGAGATCGAGCATCGGGTGCGTCGTGTGGCGTTCCCACAGCAGGAACGCCGTGAGCAGGACTGCGGCGATCGCGAACGCACCGACGACCACGGGGTCGCTCCATCCCTTCGACGGCCCCTCGATGATGGCGAACAGCAGCGACGCGAGGCCGAAGAACGACAGCACCGCGCCGAGCGGGTCGATCCTGCCGTGGGCGGGATCGCGCGAGGTCGGGATCAGGAAGGCGCCGAGGACCAGTGCCGTGATGCCGATCGGGATGTTCACCCAGAAGACCGACTGCCAGGAGAAGTGCTCGAGCAGGATCCCGCCGGTGATCGGCCCGATGGCGACAGCCAGCCCGGAGAATCCGGCCCAGATGGCGATGGCCCGGCCACGCTCGCGCGGGTCCCGGAACACGTTGGTGAGGATCGACAGCGTGGCCGGCATGATCAGGGCACCGCCGATGCCCATGAAGGCACGGGTCGCGATCAGCCCCTCGGCCGACGTCGACATCGCGGCGGCAGCCGAACCGATGCCGAACAGCACGATGCCGAGCTGCAGCGCACCCTTGCGGCCGTAGCGGTCGGACAGGCTGCCGGTGGTGAGCAGCAGGCCGGCGAACACGAGGACGTAGGCGTCGACGATCCACTGGATCTGGCTGTTCGTGGCACCGAGATCGACGATCAGCGACGGGATGGCGACGTTGAGGATCGTGTTGTCCATCACGATGATCAGGAGGCTCATGCAGAGCACGCCCAGGATCATCCAGCGGCGTTCGTGCACGGCCGGGTCGATCGCGTCGTCGTGGTCGTGAGGCGCTCGGTTCGTGATCTCGGTCGTCATCGTCGTCATCTCCGGTTTCGATACGATACGGATCAGTATTGTAATCACCCGGGGCACCGCTCCCCTCAAGCGGGAGCCATTCGGGGCCGATGACCAAGCGATGGAATCGAGTTCTTCGCGCACCGAGCGGTACCGCCACGGCCTCCGCCACGGCGGCCGTGCTGCTCGTGGAGGACGACGAGCGCATCAGCGAGCCGCTGATCCGGGTTCTGCGCTCCGAGGGCTTCGAGGTTGCGCACGTCCCGGCCGGACTCGCCGCACTCGAATCGGTCGGCGACCACTGCCCCGACCTCGTCCTGCTGGATCTCACCCTGCCCGACATCGACGGCCTCGACGTCTGCCGCAAGCTGCGCTCCGACCATCCCGGCCTGCCGATCATCATGCTCACCGCGCGCGCCGAGGAGATGGACGTCATCGTCGGCCTCAACGCCGGAGCCGACGACTACGTCGCCAAGCCGTTCCGACTCGCTGAACTCGTGGCACGGATCCGCGCCCGACTGCGCCTCGTCGAACACTCACCGGCCAGCACGAGCGGGCACCTCAGCGGTGCCGGCATCGAACTCGACACCGAGGCGCGGCGGTGCTTCGTCGAGGGCGACGACGCCGAGCGCCGAGAAGTGGAACTCACCACGAAGGAGTTCGACCTGCTCGAACTCCTGATGCGGCGACCCGGCGTGACGCTCAAGCGCGAACAGATCATGAGCCAGGTGTGGGACGAGAACTGGTGGGGCTCCACCCGCACCCTCGACACCCACACCTCGACACTGCGCCGCAAGATCCTCGACGACACCGATCCACCGTCGAAGATCGTCACCGTCCGCGGCGTCGGCTTCCGATTCGACCCGACCGGGGGCTGACCCGCCGTGCGCCGCCGCCTGGTGCTGTCGACCATCGCCGTGGTCGTTGTCGTCATCCTGGTCCTGCTCCTGCCCGTGCTGCTCATCGTGCGCGATGCCGAGGACGGCGAACTCCCCGCCGACGTGCTGGGACGGCTCACCGTGATCGCCGTGGCGGCCATCGCATCGGCCGCACTGCTCGCCGGCGTCCAGGCCCGTCAGCTCGCACGGCCACTCGAACGACTCGCTCGCAGCGCCGCGCGTGTGGGCGACGGCGACTTCGAGCGCGGCCGCCCCGCCGCCATCGGGGATCAGTGAGATCGACGACATCTCGCGTGCGCTGCGCCTGAGCGCGAACCGAGTCGATCGCATACTCGAATCAGAACGTGGCTTCACCGCCGACGCCACACACCAACTGCGCACCGGACTGACGGGCATCGCCATGCGACTCGAACTGCTGGAGCGCGACCAGGACCCCGAGGTTGCCGCCGAGGCGACAGCAGCGCTGACACAGACCCACGAGTTGAACCTGACACTCGACGATCTGCTCACCGTGGCGCGGACCGGGTCGACGAAGGAACGCACCGAGCTGGACCTGACGACGCTCGTGGACCATCAGGTCGCCGACTGGCAACACCGTTTCGCCGAGAAGCGCCGCCAGGTGGTGGTCACGACAGGCCGCGTGAACCACGTGGTCGCCACCCCGGGCCTCGTCGGCCAGGTGATCGGGATCCTGCTCGACAACGCACTGCGTCACGGGCGCGGCACCGTCGCGATCCTCGTGCAGGACGACAGTGTCACGATCGAGGACGAGGGCCCCGGCATCAGCCGCGAGCGCGCGGCCACACTGTTCGACCGACCGGCCGACCACCGGGCGGCGCACGGCCGCGGCCTGCCGCTCGCCCGACGCCTCGCGGAGTCCGACGGCGGCCGCCTCGAGCTGATCGAACTCAGCCCGCCCACGTTCCGCCTCACCCTCGTGCCGGTCACGTCCGGAGTCTGACCCCGGATGTGACACGGGAACTCATGCGGCGGTGACGCTGAGACCCTCGTCGGCGGTGCCGGCACGCACGACGATGGAACCGCCGTCGGACACCGAGCCGTCGAGGATCAGCAGCGAGGCCTTGTCGCCGATCTCGCGTTGGATGACCCGCTTGAGCGGACGGGCGCCGAATGCCGGGTCGAACCCCTCGCGAGCGAGCTGCTCGAGGGCGCCGTCGTCGATGTCGAGGGCGATCCGACGATCGGCGAGACGCTTGCGGACCAGCTCCACCTGGATCCGCACGATGCGCAGCAGGTCCGCCTCGGTCAGCGCCCGGAAGCGGATGATGTCGTCGACACGGTTGATGAACTCGGGCTTGAAGAAGTCGCTCGGCTCACCGGGCAGGTTCGACGTCATGATCAACACGACGTTGGTGAAGTCGACCGTGCGACCCTGACCGTCGGTGAGGCGGCCGTCGTCGAGGAGTTGCAGCAACGTGTTGAACACGTCGGGATGGGCCTTCTCGATCTCGTCGAGCAACACCACCGAGTAGGGGCGACGACGCACGGCCTCGGTGAGCTGACCACCCTCGTCGTAGCCGACGTAGCCCGGGGGCGCACCGATGAGGCGCGACACGGAGAACTTCTCCATGTACTCGCCCATGTCGATGCGCACCATCGCCTTCTCGTCGTCGAACAGGAACTCGGCGAGCGCACGCGCCAGCTCGGTCTTGCCGACGCCGGTGGGGCCGAGGAACATGAACGACCCGATCGGTCGGTTGGGGTCGGACAGGCCGGCGCGGCTCCGGCGGATCGCATTGGCGACCGCGACGACGGCGTTGTCCTGGCCGATGACTCGTTCGTGGAGCAACTCCTCGAGATGCACGAGCTTGGACGTCTCCGACTCCATCAGCCGGTTGAGCGGGATGCCCGTGGCCTTGGCGACGACCTCGGCGATGTCCTCGGCGTCGACCTCCTCCTTGAGCATCGCCCCGGTCTCCTGGATCGCCGCGAGGTGCGCGGTGGCCTCCTCGATGCGACGTTCGAGTTCGGGGATGCGTCCGTAGCGGATCTCGGCTGCAGCGGCGAGGTCGGTCTCGCGCTCGACCTGCGTACGCAACCCCTCGAGCTCCTCCTTGAGCGAGCGGATCGCGTCGATCGCCTGCTTCTCCTGCTCCCACCGCTGCTTCATCTCGGTGACGCTCACGTTGAGTTCGGCGAGCTCGTCGTGGAGCGCTTCGAGGCGCTCCTTGGAGGCCGACGTCGGTCTCCTTCTCGAGCGCGACCTGCTCGATCTCGAGCTGGAAGATGCGGCGTTGGACGACGTCGATCTCGGTGGGCAGCGAGTCGATCTCGATGCGCAGCTTCGACGCCGCCTCGTCCATGAGGTCGATGGCCTTGTCGGGCAGGAACCGACTCGTGATGTACCGGTCGGAGAGCACGGCCGCGCTCACCAGCGCCGAGTCCTGGATGCGCACGCCGTGGTGCACCTCGTAGCGCTCCTTCAACCCGCGCAGGATGCCGATCGTGTCCTCGACGGACGGCTCACCGACGTACACCTGCTGGAAGCGGCGTTCGAGCGCCGGGTCCTTCTCGACGTGCTTGCGGTACTCGTCGAGCGTGGTCGCGCCGATCATGCGCAGCTCGCCGCGGGCGAGCATCGGCTTGATCATGTTGCCGGCGTCCATCGCACCCTCGGCGCCGCCGGCACCGACGATCGTGTGGAGTTCGTCGACGAAGGTGATGATCTCGCCCTCGGCGTCGGTGATCTCCTTGAGCACGGCCTTGAGGCGCTCCTCGAACTCGCCGCGGTACTTGGCGCCGGCGAGCATCGAGGCGATGTCGAGCGAGATGAGCCGCTTGTTCTTGAGCCCCTCGGGCACGTCGCCGTCGGCGATGCGCGAGGCCAGACCCTCGACGATGGCGGTCTTGCCGACGCCTGGCTCACCGATGAGCACCGGGTTGTTCTTGCTGCGGCGCGACAACACCTGGATGCAACGGCGGATCTCCTCGTCGCGGCCGATGACCGGGTCGATCTTGCCGCTCGCGGCGAGCGCCGTGAGGTCCTGGCCGTACTTCTCGAGTGCGGCGAACTTCTCCTCGGGGCTCTGGTCGGTCACGCGATGCGAGCCGCGCACCTCCTTGAGCACCTGGAGCAGTTCCTCGGAGCCGACGTCGAGGCGGGCGTTCATCGCGAGGAGGAGGTGCTCGACGGAGAGGAAGTCGTCGCGCAGGTCCTTGCGATACTGCTCGGCGTTCTCGACGATGTTGGTGAGCTCCTTGCTCATCCGCGGTTCGGCACCGCCGTACGCCTTGGGGAGCTTCTGGATCGCTTCGTCGGCGCGGTTGCGCACCATCAGCGGGGCCTGGCCGAGCTTGGCGAGCACTGCGGGAACGATCGTGCCCTCCTGGCGCATCATGGCGCCGAGCACGTGATCGGGAGTCAGTTCGGGGTTCGACAGCTCCTTGGCCTGATCGATGGCGGCCGAGAACGCCTCCTGGGTCTTCAGCGTCCACTTCTTCGGATCGATCGCCATGACTTCCTCTGCTCTCTCGTGCTCAATAAATCTGAGTGGCAGTGTATCAAGATCGCGGGTTATCCACAGAGGCGCCGCAGTTCGTCCGCCAGGACGTCGGCCGATGACACCAGATCCTTGTAGTCCCGCACGTCGGCAGGAAGCGCCTCGAGCGCCGACGCCAACCGGGCCGACGCCTCGGGTGTCGGGCACGACGAGAGGATCGGAGTGACGTAGGTGCGGATCGTGAACAGGACGCAGCGGGTGTCGGGGAAGCGGCGCAGCGTCTCACGCTCGACGCGCAGGAACATCGCAGTTCGGGCTGCCGGTGATTCGGGGCGGGGCGCCGCCGTGCCGTCGAGGGGCGTGTACCAGTCGGCGGTGTCGAGCACGCCCCAACCGAGACGCCAGAAGCTGCGCTCGGGCGTCAGCCGGTCGAAGAAGCTGTCGATCGGCGCCTCCAATTGGTCGTTGAGTCGACCGACCGGAGCATGGACTCCTGCCATCGACAGGCCGAGCTTCGAGCGCAGATCCCAGCGGTTCGGGAAGCACACCGACCCGCCGCCGAACACCAGTCGACCGTCACGTTCCACGAGCAGCACGAGATCCTCGGGCACGAGACGCGCCGCTGCGTCGAGTGGATGCAGTGTCGGGTCGAGCGTCGCATCGCCGTATCGCTCGGGCCAGCGCCGCCGGAGGTGCTCGACCAGCGTCTCGGCGACCTCGTGCGACTCCTGCGTCACGCGGTCGTCGAGCACGGCGAACACCGTGGTCGGGAACTGCGCCATCAGGCGGGGCTTCGCGTCGATGGCTGCGTCGGCATCGGGGCCGAGTTCGATCCAGTCGTGCAGGTCGAGCGGCCGCACTCCCAGACGCCACCGGAACGCCTCGGGCCCCGCCGGCGCCGGGCCGTCCATGAACGGCATGTACGGGATGGGATCCACCGTTGTCCCTGCGATCGGCCCGTCGGCAATGCCCACACCCGAACGCTACCCAACGCCCCACCCGCCTCCGCCCGAGCCACCCCGACCACACCGCACACGCGATGAGATTCCGGCCCACCCCTCGCGCCACAACCTCATCGCACACCGAGATGGCCACCCTCGCACAACCTCATCGCAACCAACGATGAGATTCCGGCGCACCCCTCGCGCCACAACCTCATCGCGGGGCCGGGCGTCGTCGGGATCGATCGGCGGTGGCATGCTGGTCGGCATGCCGCAGCACCGCACGATTCCGCTGTCGATCCTCGACCTGGCGATCATCGGCAAGGGCCAGACGGCGGCCGATGCGTTCGCCAACAGCGTGCTCCTCGCCCAGCGTGCCGAAGCCCGGGGCTACGAACGGGTCTGGTACGCCGAGCACCACAACATGGCGTCGATCGCCTCGTCGGCCACCAGCGTGCTGATCGCCCACGTCGCCGCGCACACCTCCACGATCCGCCTCGGCGCCGGCGGCGTCATGCTGCCGAACCACTCGCCGCTCACGATCGCCGAGCAGTTCGGCACGCTCGCCACGCTCCACCCCGGGCGCATCGATCTCGGGCTCGGGCGCGCGCCGGGCAGCGACCAGAACACCATGCGGGCGATGCGACGCGACGCACATTCGTCCGACCGATTCCCCGAGGACGTGCTCGAACTCCAGGGGTACCTGCGGGGCGAGTCCCGCATCCCCGGTGTCGTCGCCGTGCCCGGTGCGGGCACGAACGTGCCGCTCTACATCCTCGGGTCGTCGCTGTTCGGCGCCCAACTCGCGGCGATGCTCGGGCTGCCGTACGCGTTCGCGTCGCACTTCGCGCCCGACTGCGCTCATCGACGCCATCGCGCTCTACCGGCGCGAGTTCCGGCCGTCGGCCCAACTCGCCGAGCCGTACGCGATCGCCGGCGTGAACGTGATCGCCGCCGACACCGACGACGAGGCGCAGACGCAGTGGGAAACGGTCCGCCGGTACCGCATCGCCCGGTTCGTCGCACCCGGCCGCGACCTGACCGACGACGAGGCCGACGCGATCCTCGCGTCACCGCAGGGACAGCAGATCGCCCAGATGATGCACTACTCGGCCGTCGGAACACCCGACCGGGTGAAGGCGTACCTCGACGAGTTCGCCGACCTCGCGGGCGCCGACGAGTTGATCACCGCGCACTCGTCGCCGACCATCGAGCAACGCCTGCGCTCCGTCGACCTCCTCGCCGACGTCAACGACCCCGTTCGCGTCTGACCGCCACCCCCGAAGCCCCCGCACCCCGTTTGCGTCACGTTCTCGTTGGGCAGGGCCAACCGAATCGCGTCACAAACGGGTGGTTTCGGAGGGACGCGTCAGGAAGCGGCGAGGGCGGCGAGCTGGCGGACCGTGTTCCAGTTGCGGGCGGTCCCCGCGGCGACGTCGGGAAGGCGGTTGACGGCGACGGCGAGCTTCGAGCGGCCCATGCCGTCGGGGAGATGCAGGTAGACCTCCGAGCCGGACACGACCATCGCCTCCGGGGCGAACGCAGATGCGTCGAAGGCCCCGATCGCCGGCGACGCAGGGGCCGGCAGGAAGACGACGTGGACGTGCTTGCCCGGGTCGGCCGCATCCCGGAACGGATTGGCGACGACGAGCCCTGACCACTGCTCGGCTGTCCGCACGATCACGGGAATCTCCAACCCGGTGGTCGATTCGACCGCTGCCAGCGAGCGCCGGTCCGACACGGTCCGGATCCCCGAGTCGGTCGACGCGACGAGATTGCCGCTCTGGATGTAGGTCCGCACGTCGACCAGCCCGATCGACGGCGGCGATCTCACGCAGCTGCACCATCGGCAGCTTGTTGTGCCCGCCGACGTTGATCCCCCGGAGGAGACAGATCACCGTGCCGGCCATACGTTCCACACCCCACGATCAACGGTTCAGCCGGAGAACCTAGCGCGCCCTTGGTGCTCGTGGTCCCGACGGTCCGGGTCGGTGCGAGGTCCGTCGGGGCGCGACACTGTCCGCCGGGACACCGAGGGAAGGGAACACCGAATGAGCGAACGCACCAGTACCGACGTCGACGTGGTGATCGTCGGCGCAGGTTTCGCCGGGATGTACCAGCTGTACCGGATGCGCGAGGCGGGCTTGCGCACCGTCGTCCTCGAGACCGCTGACGACGTGGGCGGAACCTGGTACTGGAACCGCTATCCCGGGTGCCCGTTGCGACATCCTGTCGGTCGACTACTCCTACAGCTGGGACCCCGAACTCCAGCAGGAATGGCAATGGTCCGAGCGCTACGCCGCGCAGCCCGAGATCCTGCGTTACGCCCAGTTCGTCGCCGACAAGCACGACCTGCGACGCGACATCAGCTTCAACACCCGGGTCACCTCGGCCGAGTGGAACGACGAGACCCACCGCTGGACGATCCACACCGACAACGGCGACGACCTCTCGGCCGCTACTACGTCATGGCCACCGGATGCCTGTCGGTGCCCAAGGTGCCCGACATCGCCGGAACCGACCGCTTCACCGGCGAGGTCTACTTCACCAGCACCTGGCCCCACGACGGTGTCGACTTCACCGGCAAACGAGTCGCCGTCATCGGCACCGGCTCGTCGGCCGTGCAGTCGATCCCCCTGATCGCCGAGCAGGCCGGGCAGCTCACCGTGTTCCAACGGACACCGAACTTCTCGATCCCGGCGCGCAACGGCCCGATCTCCGACGAGCGCATGGCCGCGTTCCGCGCCGACCCCGAGGCGTACCGCGAGGCCGCTCGACACTCCGGTGCCGGCGTACCCCGCGAGGTCCCGCTCGAGGGGGCCCTGATGGTGTCGGAGGAGGAACGCCTCGCCCGCTACGAGGCGATGTGGGAGGCGGGCGAACTCCTCGGGATCACCGGCACGTTCAACGACACGCTCACCAGTGCAGAGTCCAACGAGACGCTCCGCGCCTTCTTCCACGACAAGATCCGCTCGATCGTGCAGGACCCCGTGACCGCCGAGGCGCTCTGCCCGACCAACCACTACGTCGGCACCAAACGGGCCTGCCTCGACACCGACTACTACGAGACCTACAACCTGCCCAACGTCCGGCTCGTCGACCTGCGCGAGGATCCGATCTCCACGATCACCGAGACGGGCGTCGACACCGCGGCCGAGTCGTTCGAGTTCGACGCGATCGTGTTCGCCACCGGCTTCGACGCGATGACGGGTGCGATCGTGTCGGTCGACATCACCGGCCGCGACGGGGTGACACTGAAGGACAAGTGGGCGCACGGTCCGGTCACGTACCTCGGGCTGATGACGGCCGGGTTCCCCAACCTGTTCATGATCACGGGCCCGGGCAGCCCGTCGGTGCTCTCGAACATGATGGTGTCGATCGAGCAACACGTCGACTGGATCGCCGATGCCCTCGAGCATCTGCGCGCACGCGGCCTCGACACCATCGAACCGACCGAACTCGCCGAGACCAAGTGGGTCGAGCACAGCAACGAGTTCGCCGGCCTCACGCTGATGCCGACGGCGAACTCGTGGTACATGGGCGTCAACGTGCCCGGCAAGCCGCAGGTGTTCCTCCCGTACCCGGGCGGCGTCGACCGGTACCGGGCCGCCTGCGACGACGTCGTCGCCCGTGGCTACCTGGGCTTCGCCTTCGACGGGCCTGGCGGACGCGAGGTCAACGACGGCATCATCCGGCCACTCGCCGCCGACGTCCAGATCATGCTCGACATGATGGCGGAGATGGGCCTGCCGCCCATCGAATCGATGTCGGTCGAGGATGCACGCAACTTCATGGACGCATGTCGGCGTCGATCCGGCCACCCGGGCCCGAGGTCGGCGAGATCGTCGACGGCACGCTGCCCGGCGCCGACGGCAGCGAACTCGAGTACCGGCTCTACCGACCCGCCACTGCCGGTCCACATCCGATCGTCGCCTACTTCCACGGCGGCGGCTGGGTGCTCGGGAGCCACGACGCCGACGATCCGCTGTGTCGCGATCTGTGCGTGCAGTCCGATGCCACGATCGTGTCGGTCAACTACCGCCACGCCCCGGAGCACCGCTTTCCCGCCGCCGCCGACGACGGGCTGGCGGCGGTGCGATGGATCGCCGACCACGCCGAGGAACTCGGCGGTGTGCCGGGCCAACTCGCGGTGGCCGGGTGGAGTGCCGGCGCCAACGTGGCGGCCGTGACGGCCCAGCAGGCCAAGCTCGCCGGTGGTCCGCCGATCGTCGGTCAGGTCCTGTTGAACCCGGTCACCGACTGCGACTTCGACCCGTCAGTCCTACATCGACAACGCCGACGGCTACATCCTCACCAGGGGCCTGATGGAATGGTTCTGGAACTACTACTGCGACCCCGCCGACCGCACCGACCCGAAGGCGTCGCCGCTGCGCGCCGACGACCTGTCCGGCCTGCCGCCGGCGATGATCGTCACCTGCGAGTTCGATCCGCTGCGTGACGAGGGCAACGCGTACGCGGAGGCGCTCGCCGCGGCCGGCGTCCCGGTTCGCCATCTGCAGTGCAAGGGACAGACCCACACGTCGCTCGGCATGCCGTCGACGCGCTGGTCACCGGCGCGTACGCCCGCACCGAGATGGCCGACGCGCTGCGCGACTTCTTCGGCGCCGCCGTTCCCGCCTGACCGGAGCCGGCACGCCCACGGCGTGTCCGACACATCGTGGAGGTCGGGCGTCTCGGTGACAGCCCGTCGGTAGGGTCGATGGAATGGCTTCGATGTCGCGTCACCGGCCGCCACACGTGGCGCAGGGGACCTGGCGGAGCGGCGCGCTTGCACGTGTGGGGGTGGAACGGCATCGACACCGCCGCCGATGGCATGGCTCTACGGCGGGTTCCGGATGCTCGGCGACGACGGGCGACGCACCGGCTGGCACGACACGCCGGTCTCCTACGGGGCGATCGGGCGTCTCAGCATCGCCCTCGACGGAATGCCCACATTGCACGCCTCATCGGTGCAGCTCGACGCGCTGGGCACGGCGGTCTGGCTGTCGGATCTGCCCGATGCTCCCCATCTGTCCGATTCGCTCGCCTGGTTCGCCCGAGTCGCCGAGCTGGCCAGACGCACCGTGTCGAGCGGGCGCATCCTGCCCGCCGTGGTCGAGGAGGGCCCGTTCACCGTCGCCCGCTGGCGACCCGTCACCAACGAGGCGATCGACGGCATGCTGCAGCGACTCGACGCCTCGATGCCCCCGATCTGCACGGCGGGTTCCAGCGCCGACGCCACCAGCATCTACACCCAGCTCGTCGACGGCATCGCCCGCGCCCTGCTCCACCAATACGGCTGGAAGGCCGACCTCGGCCGCCAACGCACGCCATCGATCCAGGCGCTCCGAGCCACGTTCGGTGCGCTCGCGAAGCCCGACCACGTGGTGCGCGGCGGCACCGTCGAGTTCGACGACGCGCTGCGACAACTTCGCGACGAACTCGACCGCCACCGACGGCGGGTCGGTGGCGAGCCCGTGGTCGTCGCCCGCTTGCGTCTCGTGATCTCCGACGATCCGCACGACCGCGTGGATCGTGCGGCTCGAACTCGTCGACGACAGCGACGCGTCACGTTGGTGCTCGGCCAACGACGTGTGGGAGCGCAACGGCACTGCACTCGAGGTCGCCCGGGGCGAACAGCACCTCGACCTGCTCACCGAGCTCATCGGCACCACCGTCGAACAGATCGCTGCGCTCGTGCCCGGACTGGCCGACCTCGCCGTCCAGCACGAACCGACGCAGGTCGAACTCGACCTCGACGTGGCCGAGGACTTCCTCGACGTCGCCCCAGTCGAACTCCAACGCCTCGGCATCGAACTCATCGGACCCGAGCGTCTGATCCGTACCCGCGTCAACGTGGCGGGGGAGGCAACGCCGGCTCCGTCGGACGACCGTCGCAAACAGTTCGGCAAGGAGGCCCTCGTCGAGTGGAAGCTGGTGATCGGCGACGAGGAGATCTCCGACGCCGAGATCGCCCGCGCCGAGGAGGCGGGCGCCACGCTGCTGCACACCGGCCACCGCTGGGTGCGCATCGACGCCGACGAGCTCCGCCGCAAGCGGGCCAAGCTCACCGAGCTCAAACAGACCAAGAGCGCTGTCACCCCGCTCGAGCTGCTGCGGCTCGCGAACGACGCCGAACTCGGCGACGACGACACCCCGGCGATCTCGATCCACGACGAGGCCGACCGCACCGCCGACAGCGCGGCGGCTGTCGACTCCGCCTGGATCCGCAATCTCCTGGCCGGTCTCCCCGACGAACGCCTCGACGAGACGCACGAATCAACGGAGTTCGTCGGTGAACTGCGCCACTACCAGCGGCGGGCACTGTCGTGGCTGCAGTTCCTCGCCAAGCTCGGCCTCGGCGGCTGCCTCGCCGACGACATGGGTCTCGGCAAGACCGCCACCACCCTCGCCCATCTGCTCGAACGGCCCGGGCCGCACCTGGTCGTGTGTCCCCTCAGCGTCGTGCGCAACTGGAGTCAGGAAGCGGCGCGGTTCACGCCGAAGCTCGACGTGAAGATCCACCACGGCGCCAATCGTGCGCAGGGGTTCGACGACGACTCGCTGTTCGACTCCGACCCCGAGCGCCAGCTCGTCATCACCACCTACGGGCTGCTCCCCCGTGACCTCGAACACCTCGGTGCCGTCGACTGGTCGACCGTCGTGCTCGACGAGGCCCAGATGGTGAAGAATCCCAACACCAAGGCCGCCCGCGCGGTCCGCCAGCTCCGCGCCGGACAGAAGCTCGCCCTGACCGGAACACCGGTGGAGAACCGGCTCAGTGAACTGTGGTCGATCCTCGACGCCGTCAACCCCGGCCTGCTCGGTGGTCTCCAGAAGTTCCGCGAGCAGTTCGGCACACCGATCGAGCGGTACGGCGACGAGGTCGCCGCGGCCCGTCTGCGTCGCATCACCCAGCCGTTCATCCTGCGGCGGACCAAGGCCGACAAGCGCCTGCTGCCCGACCTGCCCGACAAGATCGAACAGATCGCCTACGCCAAGCTCACCCGCGAGCAGGCGACGCTGTACCAACAGGTGGTCGACCAGTTGCTGGCCGATGCCGAACAGGCCAAGGGCATGCGCCGCCGCGGCCTCGTGCTCGCTGCGCTGATGCGGCTCAAGCAGATCTGCAATCACCCCGCCCATGCCCTCGGCGACGGCTCCCGTCTCGCCGGCCGGTCGGGCAAGCTCACCCGCTTCGACGAACTCGTCACCGACCTCCTCGACTCGGACGAACGGGCGCTGGTGTTCACCCAGTTCCGCGAGATGGGCGAGCTGTTGCGGACCCATGTCGGCGATCAGTTCCACTTCGACCCGCCGTTCCTGCACGGAGGCGTCACCAGGCATGGACGCGACCGGATGGTCGACGCATTCCAGGACGGCTCCGGCCCACCGCTGCTGATCATCTCGTTGAAGGCCGGCGGCACGGGCCTCAACCTCACCGCGGCGAGCCAGGTGATCCACTACGACCGGTGGTGGAACCCCGCGGTGGAGGACCAGGCCACCGACCGGGCGTGGCGCATCGGCCAGGAACGCACCGTCAACGTCCACAAGCTCGTGTGCGAGGGCACCGTCGAGGAACGCATCGGCACGGTGATCGACGACAAGCGCAAGCTCGCCGACGCGGTGGTCGGCACCGGCGAGGCCTGGCTCTCGGAACTCTCCACCGACGAACTGCGCGACCTCGTGATGCTGGAGGCCGGACTCGTGAGCCGGCCACGCAAGCCGTTCGGCGCCAACCACCCCGGCCGGCTCCCCGCCACGATGATGAAGGTGCTCGCCGCCGAGATGAGCGATCCGTCTCGCCTCCGGCGCGGCAAGCAGTACGCCAAGGACGGCTCCGTGCTCGACATCATCATCGAACCCGGTGTCGTCACCTGCGAGATCCAGGGCTCACGTTCGACGCCGTACATCGCCGCCGTCGAGGTCGCCGCCGGCGACGGCATGCCACTTCGACGCGACATCCGCACCAACTGCACGTGCCCCGACGACGACAACTGGGACGGCTACGCCTGCAAGCACGTCGTTGCCACGATGTTCACGCTCAGCGACGAGTTCCTCCTCGAGCCCGAACTCCTCGACCTCTGGCGCGACCGCACCACCGACACGACCGCCGCAGGGTCTGTTGGGGTCGGGTCCGGAAAGACCGGGTCGGCGGAGACGGGGCGGCACCTGCGGTTGGTCAGACCCCTCAGACCGGCCGAGCCGCGCACGATCGAGCCGCGGACCGACCCGCTCGAGGTACTCCTCAGGGTGCCCGCAGGGACCACGCTTCCCGATCGTCCCCGACATCGAGCGGATCGAGCCGGTCATGGCGAAGTCACGAACGCTCGCCACCGTCCTCCGCGACGCGCATCTCGAACCTCCGTATCGACTGGGACTGACGCCACCCGGCATGCACCGGGCCGCGTCGGGGCCACACGTACACTCGTCTCGATGCCCCTCCACGCTGCACAGGTCGCCGATGCGCTGCTGTCGAACGTCGACCGCGTCGTGCGCGGCAAGCGCGACGAGATCCGCCTCGCCCTGTGCTGCCTGCTGACCGAGGGTCATCTCCTGCTCGACGACGTCCCCGGCACCGGCAAGACCAGCCTCGCGAAGGCGATCGCCAACTCCATCTCGGGCACCTGGAAGCGGGTGCAGTTCACACCCGACCTCCTCCCGACCGACATCACCGGCGTGATGGTCTTCGACCAGCGCACCAGCACGTTCACGTTCCGCGAGGGGCCGGTGTTCACCAACGTGCTCATCGGCGACGAGATCAACCGTGGCAGCCCCAAGACCCAGTCGGCTCTGCTCGAAGTGATGGAGGAGCGCCAGGTCACCGCCGACGGTGTGAGCCGGCCCGTCGCCCGTCCGTTCTTCGTGATCGCAACCCAGAACCCCCGGGACTTCCAGGGCACGTTCCCGCTGCCCGACGTCCAACTCGACCGCTTCGCGATGCGGCTCACGCTGGGCTACGCCGACGCCGACACCGAGGTCTCGATCCTCGAGGACTACCACCGTCACAGCTCGCAGGACGACCTGCCGCCGGTCACCGATCCCGAGGAACTCGACCGGGCGATCAACGAGATCGACGAGCATCGACGTCGTCCACTCGATCGCCGACTACATCGTGCAGATCGCCAACGCCACCCGAACCCACCCCGACCTGCGACTCGGCGTGTCGACACGCGGGACACTCACGATGCTGCGAGTGGCCCGAGCCTTCGCCGCCACCGACGAACGCGACTACGTCACACCCGACGACGTCAAAGCCGTTGCCGCTCCCGTGTTCGCCCACCGCATGGCGCTGACCGCCGAAGCCGAACTCCGAGGTGTGCGCATCGAGAATGCACTGGCCGACATCATCGACGAGGTCCCGGTCCCCCGTTCCCGAGAGGGCTGACCGTGCTCACCCGCTCGGGCCTCGGTGCGGTCCTGGCCGCAGTGGTGCTCGGCGTCGTGGGCTGGTGGTGGAACTACGAGGAGATCGTCATCGTCGCCTGTCGGCATCGGCGCACTGCTGCTCATGGCGATCTGGGTCTCACAGCGGCCACTGCGCGCCACGGTCACGCCGCCGCCTGCTCGCCGTTCGCGTCCCGCGCGGCGACCCGATCCTGCTGAGCTACCGGTTGCGCAACGCCACGCGGTTCCGTTCGGGTCGAGCCACGATCATCGACCGGTGCGCACGATGCCGAGGTCCGGGTGGCAGTGCCCGCGGTGCCCCCCAACGCCGAGGACACCGTGCGCGGATCGATCCCGACCCGTCGGCGTGGCATCTTCGACGTCGGACCCTTCGAGATCGAACGCATCGACCCCTTCTGGCTCACCGTCGGCCGACGTCGCGACACCGGGGTTGCGACGGTGATCGTGCACCCCAAGGTCTACGACCTCGTCGGTCCGCAGGGAGCGGTGCGCGTCGTCGAGAACGAGTCCGTGCTCCGACGCGCCACGGCCGATCCGATGTCGGGCTTCGTGTCGATGCGCGAGTACGTGGCGGGCGACGACCCGCGCATGATCCACTGGCCGACGACCGCGCGCACCGGCACCCTCATGGTTCGTGAGCACGTCGAGGTTCGCCGGCCGGAGTTCACCATCGTGCTCGACACCGCGCCGACCGTCGGCGGACCCGACGACTTCGAGGAAGCGGTCGACGTCGTCGCGACCCTCGCGGTCCATGCCATCCGCACGGGGCTCGACGTCGTGGTGCGCACCACCGACCGCGGCCATGCCGGTCGGCCGATTCCGCTCGTGACCGACGCCCAGGTGCTCGACCTGCTCACACCCGTTCAACAGTCCGAACCGACGAGCCTGCTGCCTGTGAGCGCCCTGTTCACGCGGTGGGTTCGACCAGTCCTCGGTGGTGTTCGTGACCGGGCCCACCGGACCCTCGAGTCGCTTCGCCACCTCGGAACGGATGTCGGTGGTCAGGATCGGCGAGGGCGCGACCGGCGGCATCGGCGTCGTCCTCGCCGCCGGCGACGCTCTCGAGTTCGTCCGACGATGGCGGACGTGGGGATGACCGACACCACGGGACCCGTCGACGCCGGCGATCGCCGCTCGGAGTCTCGTCGCGCCTGCAGGATCGTGGTCCTGCTGGTCGGCTACCTCACCGTCGGCGCGGCGGCATGCGGCATCTTCGACCAGTTCGAATGGGCGCTCGTCGTCGCACCGGTCGCTCCCGACGATCGCGGCGCTCACGCTGGTCGGGCGCCGCGCAGCCGATCAGGGCCGCTCGGCGCGGCCGCGGCGATCGTCGGCTCCGTCGTGACGCTCGCGGTGATCGCCAACTCGGGCGGCACGGTGACCTGATCGACGCGTTCACCTCCGGCGTCCAAGGCCTCCTGTCGACCGACTGGCCGAGCCCCGACCGCGCCGATCTGATCGGCACGGTCGTCGCCGTCATCGCAACGGCGACGGCGATCAGCGACGAACTCGCCGCTCGCCGACGCTTCCATCTCCTCCCGCTGCTCCCGCTGCTGCTGTGCTATCTGGCGACGGTCGCGCTCAGTGCACCGCGGGGCGTCACGTGGTCGTGGCTCATCGCTGCTCGGCGCGGTGGCCGCATCGTTCGCCATGCTCCGCAATGACGGCACGCTGCACGATCGGATGGTGCTGCTGCGCGGCGAGCGGCGCATCGTGGCGCTGCTCCTCATCGGCGGTGCCGTCGTCGCGCTCATCACGTTCCCGGTGTCGCTCACGGCGCGGGCCGACCCGCGACGCAACGATCCGGCCCAGCAGACAGCACCCCTTCTCGACCCCATCGAGGCAACGCTCGCCCTCCGGGCGCTCGACCCGCCGATCGACCTCCATCGCGTCACACCAGACGACGGCGTCGCCCTGCCGGTGCGATGGCGGACGGCTGCGCTCTCGAACTTCGACGGTCGACGGTGGTCGCCGGCGCTCACCCTGCGCCCGATCGGCAGCACGCTCGGCCCGGTCACCGGGCCGGTCGTCAGCGCCGACGTCGAGTTCCTCGACGACAACCTCACGCTCGTGCCGCTCCCCGGCGCTCCGGTCTCGGTCGATGCTGCCGTCGAGACCGACCCCGATCGAACCGTGGTGCGACTCGCCGAGCCACCGGATCCGGGCGACCAGGTCGGCGATCGTGGCAAACCTCGCACCGACCGCGGGCGACGTCATCGAGCAGGGCATGACCGCCCCGGCTCGTCGACGAGTCGGCGTCGAGTCTCGCCGACCTCGCCGCCGGCCTCGCCGGTGACGGCAGCGCGATCGATCAGCTGACGCAACTCGAGACGACCATGCGCGAGGAGTTCGTGCTCGACAGCAACGTGCAGGGCGGCGGGCTCCAGCAGGCGCTGATCGATCGGTTCCTCCGCGACACCCAGCGCGGCACGGCCGAGCAGTTCGCCACGGCGTTCGTCCTGCTCGCGCGTTCCCTCGGGATCGAGGCCCGCGTCGCCACCGGATTCGTCGCCGACGGCGACGCCGGATGACGAGCGCCACGGTCGCCGCAGCGGGCGAGGTGCTCACGCTCAGCTCGGCCGATGCCGAGGTCTGGCCCGAGGTGCAGCTCGCCGACGGCCGGTGGCTGGCATTCGACCCGGTTCCGGCCGAGGAAGCAGACGCTCGAGGCGCCTCCGCCGCCCGAACCGCAAGTGCAGACCCCTGCCGCGCCCCAGCCACCGATCGCACCACCGCCCGAACCCGACAACGAGACGGTCGCCACCGACGAGGCCGACACCACCGAGTCGACCAGCGCGCTGTCGACGGCGATCACGTGGGTGATCCGCGGACGGCGCGGCCATCGGTCTGCTCCTGCTCCCGTTCGCTGCCGCCGCCGCAGTCATCACGGGGATCAAGTACCGGCGCCGACGCCGGCGTCTGCACGCCGCCGTGCCGTCGGAGCGGATCCGCGGTGCATGGGCGTCGGCCACCGACGCTCTGGTCGACGCCGGGCTCGACATCAGCCAGTCGGCGACCGACGGCGAGATCGTCGGCGCAGGCGAACCGTTGGTCGCGGACGCACGTCGCCATCTCCACCGGCTGGCAGCACTGTCGGGCGCCGCGACCTACGGCTCCCCGGAACACCCCGACCTGCTGGCCGAGGATGCAACCAGGTGCCTCGGCGCCGTCGAGGAGTCGATGGCGGCCGATCGCACCCGGTGGCAACGGCTCCGGTGGCGGCTCAGCCTGCGCTCCCTGCGTCCGGCGACGCGCTCACCCGTCACCGTCTGACGCGACCCCGCCGCTGTCGACGCCATGTCGACGCAACTCAGGACGACACGACTCAGGGCGACGAAGTCGTCGGAGGTGTCCGCGGCATCGCCACGACGGTCACCGTGGCAACGACGAGAACGCCTCGCCGTCGGTGACCCGATAGGTCACGACGAACGTTCCCACGTCGTCGGCGCGAAGCGTGAGCGTCACGCCGCTGGCGTCGAACACGACGTCGTCGGGTCGGTCAGGTCGACGACGACGAGCGGATCACCGTCGACGTCGACGACGTCGAGGTCGAGCAGACGCGACTCACCGACGGTCACTGCGACGCTCTGGTCGCCGGCGACCGGGCCGTGTTCAGGCGTGGACCGATGACGGTCACGGTCACCGGCGCCGACACGCCGCCGTCGATGTCGCGCACGGTGTAGGTGAACGTCGCAGTTCCCTGCCCGTCCATCGAGTCGACCCGTCACGGACCGCCCGAGCGGACCGACCGTGACCGTGCCGGTCGCACCATTGGTGAACACGATCTCCGCCGGACGAGATGCTCTGGATGACCAGTGCTCGCTCCCGCCGGCGGAGTCGCCGTCGGTGTCGTTGTCGACGATCTGGAACGACGCTGGACCACGCCGTCGCTCACGTCGACGGTGTCGGCGACGGCGACGGGCGGGCGATTCTCGACGATCGACGTCACCGTCCACCGACGGTCGCGAGCCCACCCGGATCCGTCACCGTGACGGTCCAGTCGTACGAGCCCGGGTGCCACGCCCACGCTCGGGCGTGATCACGAGGCGATCCGGTTCGATCGTCACCCAACCGGGTGCGCCGGAACTCCCGGTGATCGTGAGGGCTTCGGCGTCGGTGGCGAGGTCGGTCACCGGAACGATCGACCTGGTCGCCTCGGAAGACGCTGACGGTCTGCGGACGCGCCGTGGGGTCCTGATTGACATCGATGGTCACACGTCCGGTTGCCCGGAGCCGGCAGCTGTTGACCACGGAATAGCTGATCGACACGTTGCCGTTCTCGCCGGCCGGCGGCGTGTAGACCCCGTCGACGTATCCGGCCGGCGCCTGCGACGTCGACGATCGCCCCGCCCGAGCCGAATGCGGCGAGGTCGACGGCGATCGGCTGCTCGTAGCCGGTGGCGAGGAATCCGTCGTTGGCGACCGGGGTCGACTCCGAGCACGGGCGCACCGTGATCCGCAACGCGGCGGTGTCGGTGAGTTCACCATCGCTGACCTGGTAGTTCACCACCGCCGTGCCCGACGCCCCGGGTGTGGCGGTGAACGCGATCGATCGGTTCGGGGTGACCGACGCCGAACCCAGCGACGCATCGGGCCCGCTCGTGATCGTGACGGCGAGCTGGTCACCGTCGGGGTCGGTGTCGTTGAACAGCACGGCCGTCGTGACGCTGCCGCCGTTGACGACATCAGCGAAGTCGTCACGCGCATCGGGCGGACGGTTGAGCGGCGGTTCCACGGTGAGCAGGATGTCCGCCGTCGCGGTCAGCCCGCCGCCGTCGCTGATCGTGTAGGTGGCGACGCACCTGGCCCACGAAGCTCGGGGGCCGGTGACACCGTCACGATCGAACCCGTGAGCGAGACCGTCGCGTCACCCGACACCCATCGTCGCCGACACGACCGACAGGCCGCCCGCCGTCTCGTCGGGGTCGCTGTCGTTGGCGAGCACGCTGAACTGCTGCGGGCTGCCGGGCCCGAAGATCGACTGGGAGTCGGCCGACCGCGATCGGCGGTCGGTTGGCTCGTTCGGTGATGGTGACCTGGAGCCGCCCGAGCGAGACCGCGCCGTCGGCGTCGGCGACCTGGTAGTTGATCGTCGTGTTGCCGATCTGGGTCCCGGCGACGAACGTGATGGTGTTGCCGTTTCGGGTCGCCGTTCCCAGCGTCGGCGCCGTGGACGACACGAGTTCCAGGTCGCCGTCGCTGCCGTCGGGATCTCGGTCGTTCGCGACGACGTCGATCGAGGACCGTCTCGCCGATTTCGACCGTCAGACGGTCGTTGACGACCTCGGGGGGGAGGTTCGTGATCTCGGGTTCGCGGACCGAGACGATGATCGACGCCGACGCCCGCAGCCCCCGGGCGTTCGTCACCTCGTAGGTGCAGCGGAACGCTCCCGACTGCCCGAGTGGCGGGTCGAAGCGCACCTGGCTGTCGGCGCGTCACCGTCGCCCTGACCGCCCGACGGGCAGCCGGGCCGTCCGACGATCGTGGGTCGGCCGCCGGACGGGTCGCCGTCGTTGCGCAGGACGTCGACGGTCACCGGCACGTCGACGAACGTGAACGTGGAGTCGTCACGCGCGAACGGCGGCTCGGCCAACGGCTCGGGAAGGACCGTGACCGTCACCTCGCCGGCGACCTCGTGGCCGTTGCCGTCGCTGACGGTGTAGGTGAATCGGGCGTTCGCCTGCGCCCGCGTCGTCGGCCAGTGGCGACGGGGAGAACTGGATCTGGTCACGGCTGAACACGACCGCTTGCCCACTGTTCGTCGTCGGGCTGGGTGACCGACACGACGGTCAGCGGGTCGCCGTCGGGGTCGACGTCGTTGGCCGTCACCTCGATGATCGACCGACTGCCCGACCACGACCTTGTCGGTGTCGGCAGTGACCACCGGAGGACGGTTCGGCTCGACGTCGTCGATGACCTCGACGAGCACCGAGCCCACGGACCACGTGGCCGTGACCGTCGTCGACGTCGTACTCGAACGGCGCGAGCGGCGCCGCGCCGGCCCGGGCGACGACCGTGAGTTGCTCACCCTCGACGGAGACCTCGAGCCCCGGTGGCAGTGGCTCCACCACGGTCAACACCATCGGATCGCCGTCGGGATCGGAGTCGTTGACGAGCACGGGCAACGGTGTCTCGACGTTGCGGCGCAGCCGAACGGCATCGGGCCGCACGACTGGGCGGGCGGTTGGGGTCGCCGGCACGGGCCACCTCGACACGTACCTCGACGTCGTCACCGACGGCCCCGAGCGCATCGACGGGGCGGTACGTGAAGACCGCCGTTCCCTCGAAGCCCTCCGCCGGCACGAATCGGAGGGCGGGCAGCCCGGACGGCCCGACCGTTTCGGTGACCTCGCCGAGCGCAGCCGCACCGACACCGGCGGCGGTGAGAAGCCGCCGAGCCGGAGCGCGTCACGTTCGGGATCGACGTCGTTGAGCAACACGTCGACGATCACCGCGGTACTCGGCGCCCGTCTCGACCTGGTCGCCCACGCCGAGGGGCGGCTTGTTCGTCGACCCGGCGGCGAGCAACTCGATGATGACGGTCGCCGTCGCCGTGGTGCCGTTGCCGTCGACGATCGTGTAGTCGAACGTGTCGACGCCGACGTAGCCCGGCTCGGGGGTGTAGACGACCGTGGTCGCCGTGCCGATGTCGACCGTGCCATGGCCCGGAACGCCGACGCTCGACACCGCGATCGGCTTCACCGTCGGGGTCGTAGTCGTTGGCGGTCACCGGCGACCGGAACGGATGCGCCGGATCGGGCCGTCACGGGGTCGTCGACCGCAATCGGCGGGTCATCGATGCCGTTGTCGTCGGGTTCGCGGAGCTCCGGTTCGCTGGCGGCACTGTCGTCCGCGCCCGCGGTCGCCTGGCCGGGCTGGCCCTCGTCCACGAGTTCGCCGTCGTCGTCGAGGACCAGAATGCCCTGGGCGTTCTTGTCGATCGCCTGGATACCCCACGGGTTCACGCCCCAGACGAAGTCGCCCGCCACTTCGTCGACCCAGACGAGATCGACCGTGGCCGTCACGGTCAGCACGGCGTCGGCCGACACCGTGGCGGGGAGTTCGTCGAGGATCTCGACCGTTGCGCCAGTCGATCCGCGTGATCGAGCTGGGCCCGCGCTCGACCACTGCGGCGGCGTCGCCGGCAATTGCCAGGAAGTCGGATCCGTCGATGTCGAGACCGTCGATGGCCGACGTCTCGTCGATGCCATCGCCGGCGACACACCACAGTTCGTCGTCGGCGCCGACCCAACCGCACTCGGCGGGTGGCCCGGGCACCTGGGCGATGATCTCACTCGGGTCGGCGTCGGTCGGCAGTGTCTGCCAGTCCCCCTCGCCGAGGCGGGCCCGACGGTTCTCGGCATCGACCACGAACGCCTCGTTGCCGACCAGCGACAGCGTGGCTGCGGGCACGCCGAGGCGAGTGGTCTGGGTCGCCGACGACGTCGTGCGTCGTAGATCACCCTCCACCAACGACCAGATCGAGCCATCGGGCGCAATCTGCGTCGTCGTGCCGGCGTCGACCGGAAAGGCGATCGGCTCCCCGTCGGACGGAACCACGTTGGCCTCGTTCTCGTCGGGGTTCACGACCACGAGACCGGCCTGGCCGACGCCCGACGAGGGCCCGACCGGCACCCAGCGCCGTGAGACCGAACGGTGTGCCGAGGCGCAGTTCGACCGAGTCGATCGCCTGGGCCTCCGCCGTCACGTCGTTGAGGAGGTAGGCGCCCGGCGCCGGCCTCGGCGACCGTGAGTTCGTCGCCCTGGGCTCCGGTGTCGAGGCTCGCCAGGGCGCGGCCGCCGTAGCCGTCGACCAGCACCACCCGTGCCGGTGGGTTGGTGGACGAACCACGCGGTCGCCCGTGCGGAGGCTGCATCGACCGCCGGCAGTCCGTCGGATCGGACGACGACCATGACCGCGAGCAACGCAAGCAGCGTCGCTGCGGTCGCAGCGACGGCTTGGCGCCAGGACACAGTCGACAACTTCACGTGCACCTCAACGGTCGGATGAGCGGCGGACACTCACAGTTCGGTATCGGCATCCGGGGGTCCGGACTTGAGTGAATGTCGAGATTTCGTCAAGACGGACACCGCCGGCGAGAGCGGTGGGTCAGCGCCGGCGGCCCGAGCCGTAGTCTGCGAAGTGATGGACCTCGTGGTGCGCACTCCCCACGGCGACGCCGACGTGACCATCGTGCGCCACGGACCGACCTGCACCCTCGGGGACCTGATCGCAGCGGTGAGCGGCCAGGCGGTTCCCAGGGTCGCCCGCGTCGACGACCGCACGATCGACTGCGCGACGCCGCTCGACGCGGCGGGCCTCCTGATCGGCTCGATCGTGACCACCGATCCGGCAGTACCGACCCAGCGTCCCTCCGACGACGTGGAACTGGTCCAGATCGCCGGTCCGGGAGCGGGACGCTCCTGCCGGCTGTCGCAAGGCCGCTACCGGGTCGGCCCCGGCCGGCGCCTGCGTGCCGACGAACTCAGCGTCGCCGCCGTGGAGGAAGCGGCGTTCGAGGTCACGGTGGCCTCCGACGGGAGCGTGACGGTCGAGGCGGATGCGCCCGCGAACGCAACGGTGCGTCTCGCCGGTTCTCCGCTTCTTTCGGACACCATCTGGGGCGACGACGTCCTCACCGTCGCCAACCGGGCATTCGTCATCGACCGACGACCGCCACCGAATGCCCGGCACCTGCCCGCCACCCGACCCCGACGGCACGGTTCCGTTCAGTCGCCCGCCGCTGTGGCCGGCTACGACGCCGAGACTGCCCGTGATCGATGCGGTCCGCGACGCAACGGCGATTCGGCCCACGCTGTGGCAACGACGTGCGGGCCAACCGGGCGCATTCGTCATCCCGGTCGGCGTCGTCGAAGGTCCCGGCAGCGACGCCAGCCACGCCGGCGGCGTCGAGGTCGTCGAGGTCGATCTGTACGCCGAGCAAGCGGTAGCGGTGACGGGACGCGAGGCCGAGCGCACGGCACTGGCTCGCACGATGCTCGTCGAGGCCACCACTGCACTCGGCCCGGCCGACCTCGACGTGGTGATCGTCACCGCACCCGATCGGCTCGCAGAGTGGGACTGGGCGAAGTGGTTGCCCCACCTCCGACTCGACGACGGCCCGACGGTGCTCGTCGCCCACGACGACATCGCTGCCTGGGCGAACCGGGCGGCTGACGGGCCGTGCGGCCCATCTCACCCTGCTCGTCATCGACGACCCGAACCTCTGGCGCCGGCGCGAGTCGCCACTGCGATCGCTGTTGGCGACACCACCGGCCGGGCTCCGGGTGCTCGCTCTCTGCGACGACGCCGGGCTCGCGCCGGCGTCGTGCACGACGCTGATCACCGAGTCCCCCGACCGTCGCTGGCACCTCGTGTCGCTCAGGGAACACACCGACATCGAGGGAGTGTCCGCAGCGCTCGTCGAGTCGGCTCTGGCCGCCGAGGTCGCACGGGCACTGGCCCCTCTCGCCGACACCGAAGTGCCCGATCGATCCGCCGAGCCCGAACGAGCCGTGCCACGCCGTTCGTTGCTGCAGTGTCTGGGTGACCCGACGCCCGACGATCTCCGTCGACGCTGGGCGGACCCCGACATCGACCTGACGTCCGTGCCGCTCGGCCACGGCGGGTCGGTCAGCGTCGACCTCGCGGCACACGATGTCGTCATCACGGCACGCGACCCGCACGAGGCAGACCGGGTGGCAGTCACGCTCGCCGTCGCGGCCTGCACCAGAGTCGATCCCTCGGCCATGCTGCTCCTCGACCTCGTCGGTGCTCCGTCATCGGCACTCGCCGAGTTCCCGCACACCGTCGACGTCCCTGCGACAACCACCCCCGACGGGCTCGAACCCGGCCGGTTGATCGCACGCATCCGCCATGTGCTGGCGCTCGAGGACGCGCCACGGTTCGTCGTCGTGGTCATCGGCGCCGCCGCTGACCGACCACTGCGCGACGCACTGCTCGCCGCGTCGCCGGACCTCCCCGGCCTGCGCCTGATCGTTGCCGCCACCGATGCGCCCGGCAGCAGCGACACGGCCAGGATCACCATCGAGCGACGAGGCGACCGTCGACGCGCCGTCGTCGAGTTGGACGTCGAGTTGGACGTCGAGTTGGACGTCGACCTTGGCCCGATCGAGGTGCAACTCGATGACGACCCGCCCGACGAGGCCGACCTGGTGCTGCGCCCGCACGTGCTGGGCCGAGCGCTGACACCGTTGGAGCACCGCATCGAGCAACGATCGCAACCCACCCCGTCGTCCTTCGTGGCGGCATGCCGCGACCTCGCCCAGCGGGCGCGCGCGGCGGCCGGCGACGTCGAACATCCGTGGCTCGTTCCTGCGCCGTTGCCGTCGTCGATCGACACCGATGTGTTGTTCGCCCAGTGGCCCGGCGACGCGGTACCCATCGGGTTGGTCGACGTCGCGACCACCGGGCAGCAGCCGCTCTGGTGGCAGCCCGACGACGGACCGCTCGTGGCGTTCGGTTCGCTCAGGTCCGGCGTCGACGACCTCCTCGCGACCGTGCTGCTGGGAATGATCGATCGCATCGCTCCCGCCGATGCGCAGCTCGTCGTGGTCGATCGCTCGCCGACCCGCCGACAGGTGATCGGCACGATCGATCGGCGTCACCTCGTGGTGGGCGCCGGACGAGTCCGACGACCTGGCGGCCCTGCTCGACATGTTGGAGCGGCCGAGACCGCCCGACCAACGCCTCGTCGTCGTGATCGACGACCTCGGTCACCTGCGTGCTCAGGCCGCGGCGAACGACACGGTCGACCGGCTCGATCGGGGGCTCACGGCAGCAGGGTCCGTCGTGGCCATCGCCCGGACGGCCGACGATGCCGGGCCGCTCCTCACTGCGCCCGGACGCCACCTGATCGGAGCCCTGTCCGATCCCGATGACGAGCGACGGCTCGGCGGGCCGGCGGGCGGCACACGGGGACGCTGCCGCCTGCTCGAGACCGGCGAGATCGTCCAGCTCGCGTCACTCGATCGCTCCCTCGCCTCGGTGATCTCCGAACGGCTGACCGGCCCGCGGGACGGCGCGCAGTGAACGCGCTGCGTCGCGGCGACGGCGTCGGCATCGAGTTCACCCGTCACGTCGTTCGTGGTGTCCGCCTCGATGCCGACCAGGACGGTTGGCTGACGGCGGCGGCCGAGGTGGCGATCGGAGACAGTCGTGACGACCGCTCGGTGGTCGACGCGTTCGTTCGACTTCGAGCCGAGTTGGGCGACCCGGCCGACACCGCTCGAATCGGCACCTTCCCGGCCGCCAGCACGCTGCGCCGCATCGACGCGACCGGGCGCACGGGCGGCGAACTCAACACGATGCGGGCACAACTCCTGCGCGAGCAGTCGGTGGCCTCGACGCTGCTCCTCGACGACGGCCCACGGCGGTGGCTGGTGGCCGTCCGTTGGGACGAAGACGAGATCCGCCGCATCGAGGCACTCGCCGAACGGGCGGGCTTCCTCGACGTGACCGTCGAGCCGAGCCCCGTGGCGATCGCCCGAGTCTTCGACAAGCACGTGACGCGAGCACGTCGCGACGCGGCGATCGACGAGTCGTTCGAGTCGCTGTGTGCATCGGGCCAACCGGTGGTCGCCGCCGCAGTCGACTCGGTCGGACACATCGCGCCGTCGCTCCGTCTGGCGACCACGACGTTCCCCACCGGCTGGTTCGACGGCATCGAGGAGCCGGCCGACCTCGTCGCGGAGCTGCGCAGGTTCGTCGACGGGTTGGACGACGACCCCGTCGCCGTGAGCGACGCGGATCACGGTCGGCTGCTGATCGCCGGGGTCCCCTATCCGCCGTTTCCGCCACACGACCTGCGCTCACCGCAGCGACAGTGCGTGGCGCTCGGCGCGGCCGTGGGTGCCGCCGGACTCGCCGGTCGACTGCGTCCGGTCGACATGCTGTCGGCGACCTCGGCGACCGTCGACCCGCTCGAGCGGCCGTGGGTCGTGGAGCGACTCTCGAGCCTGCCGCCCAAGGAACCACCGGCCACGATCGGCCCCGTGAAGCGGGCGATCAGTCGGCTGCTCCCCCGCCGAAGGTGAGGCGCGCGGGTCGAGACGGTCACGACGTGCTGATTCAGTCGTCGAAGATCGAGGGGCGTTGGCCGTAGACGGCGACCGCCTGACGCAGCGGCACCAGATCACTCCCGGAGCGCCGGCCCTCTGCCGCTTCGATCGCATGCTTGGCGATGTCGCGGGCATGATCGAGTTCGGCTCGCAGCCGGGCGTTCTCGATCTCGAGATGCATGACGCGACGAATGCCTTCGAGGTTCATGCCCTCGTCGGTCAGTTCGGAGATCCGTCGGAGGATCGCGATGTCGGCATCGCTGTAGCGCCGGTTCCCGCCCTCGGTACGCGCCGGCGTCACCAGGCCGCGACGCTCGTAGATGCGCAACGTCTGCGGGTGCATCCCCGCCAGTTCCGCGGCAACCGAGATCACGTAGACCGCCCGGGTGCGGGACCGTTCGTTGGTGTCGGATGTGGTCATGACAGTGTGTTCCTGGGGTTCACGGTAGTCGCCGCCGCCAGCTGCTCGATCGCTGCTCGCTGGGCGTCGGTGAGATCGGTCGGTACCTGGACGGTGACCGTGACGATCAGGTCACCGGTGTGGTGCGTGGTCTGGATGCCCTTGCCCTTGACCCGGTGACGGCTGCCGGTCTGCGTCCCCGGCTTCAAGCGCAAGGTCACCCGCGTTCCGTCGAGGGTCGGCACGTCGATGTCGCCACCGAGCGCCGCTTCGGAGATGGTGACGGGCACCGTGACCGTGAGGTTGTCGCCACTGCGGCCGAACAACGGGTGCGGCATGACCTTGAGTTCCACGAGCAGGTCGCCGGCAGGGCCACCGTTGCGGCCCGGGCCACCTCGGCCCTTCAACCGGATGGTCTGGCCGTCCTTCACCCCCGCGGGGATGCGGGTCTTGACCTCTCGCTGGCGCTTCTCGACTCCCGAGCCACGACACGTCGGGCACGGGTTCTCGATGCGGACGCCTTGGCCACCGCAGACGCGACACGGCGTCGAGAACGAGAACATGCCCTGGTTGTCGTCGACCACGCCGCGACCTCCACAGGCCGAGCACATGGTGGGCGCGGTGCCGGGCTTGGCGCCCGATCCGTTGCACGTGGAGCACTGCGCGTCGGTGGTGAGGTACAGCGTGGTGGTGATGCCGGTGACCGCGTCCTTGAAGTCGACGGTCAGCTGCGCGGTGATGTCGGCGCCACGACGCGGGCCGACGCCCGAGGCGGCGCCACCTCGCCCGCGACCCGGCGCGCCACGTCCGAACATGGTGCCGAACAGGTCGCCGAGGCCGCCGCCACCCATGTCGTCGACGTTGAACGTGAACCCACCGGGGGCACCGCGTCCGCCCATGCCGGCCATCGGCCCCATGGATCGGACCTCGTCGTACTCCTTGCGCTTGGCCTCGTCGCCGAGCACGTCGTACGCCGAGGCGAGTTCCTTGAACCTCTCCTCGGCGACGGCATCACCGGGGTTCTTGTCGGGATGCAGGTCGCGGGCGAGCTTGCGGTACGCCTTGGTGATCTCCTTGGCGGTTGCGCTCTTCTCGACGCCGAGCGTCTTGTAGTAGTCCTTCTCGAACCATTCACGCTGTGCAGCCATCGGTGATCACCTCCTCCTCGACTCGTTCCGTCGCGATCGGGGTCAGACCCCGATCGCGACGTGTCAGTCCTTGGTCCTGACCATGGCGGGGCGCAGAACCCTGCCCTTCCAGGTGTAGCCGCTGCGCAGCACCTCCGACACCACCGGCTCGCCGCCGTCGCCGGGCTCATGCGCCACGGCCTCGGCGAATTCCGGATCGAACGGCTGACCCTCGAGATCGATGATCTCCAGGCCGTGCTTCTTGAGTTCGACCAGCATCTGGTTGAGCAGCGGGCCGACCTCGTCGGGATGACGAACGAATGCTGCCTCGGCGGCGTCGAGCACCGGGAGGAGCGCCTCGGCGAGGCGCCCCGACGCCCGATCGGCCTCGACGAGCGACTGCGCCGCCGAACGCTTGCGGTAGTTGTCGAAGTCGGCCTGGACGCGCTGCGCCATGCCCTTGTACTCCTCGCACTCGGCGAGCAGCGCCGGGACGTCGACGTCGGAGTAGTCGATCTCGCCGACGATCGCGTCGAATCCGTCGTCGGCCCCGACGGACGGGCGCAGCTGGGAGTCGGTCACGTCGTCGATCTCGCTGGCCCGTTCGGCGAGGTCATCGACGTCGTCGGCCACCTCGGTGAACTCGTCACCGGGCGCAGCGAGATCCTGATCGGGCTTCTCGGGCGGGTCGACCATGTCGCCGTCCATGATGGCCTCAGGCCTGCTCGGCGTCGTCGACGATCTCGGCGTCGACGATGTCGTCGTCGTTCACCGAGCCGGTGCCGGCGTCCTGCCCGGATGCCGAGGTGCCCTCGGCTCCCGAGTCACGGGCCGCGGCTTCGTACAGCTTCTGGCTGAAGGCCTGGCTGGCCGACATGAGCGTGTCGGTGGCCGTCTTGATGGCAGCGGTGTCGTTGCCCTCCATGGCCTTCTTGAGATCGGCGAGGGGCTGCTCGACAGCCGCCTTCTCGTCGGCCGACACCTTGTCGCCCTGTTCACGCAGCACCTTCTCGGTCTGGTACACGATCGAGTCGGCGTTGTTGCGAACCTCGGCCTCCTCACGACGCTTGCGGTCGTCCTCGGCGTGGGCCTCGGCGTCCTTGATCATCTGCTCGATGTCGTTCTTGTCGATCGTGGACTGGCCGGTGATGGTCATCGACTGTTCCTTGTTGGTCGCCCGATCCTTCGCCGAGACGTGCACGATGCCGTTGGCGTCGATGTCGAAGGTGACCTCGATCTGCGGGATGCCGCGAGGGGCGGGCGGCAGGTCGACGAGCTGGAACTTGCCGAGCGTCTTGTTGTAGCTCGCCATCTCGCGCTCGCCCTGGATCACGTGGATCTCGACCGACGGCTGGCTGTCCTCGGCGGTGGTGAACACCTCGGTACGCTTGGTGGGGATCGTGGTGTTGCGCTCGATGAGCTTGGTCATCACGCCACCCTTGGTCTCGATGCCGAGGCTCAGCGGGGTCACGTCGAGCAACAACACGTCCTTGACGTCACCGCGCAACACGCCGGCCTGGACGGCGGCGCCGATGGCGACCACCTCGTCGGGGTTGACGGTCTTGTTCGGCTCCTTGCCGGTCATCGACTGCACGAGATCGGTCACGGCGGGCATACGGGTGGAACCACCCACGAGGATGACGTGGTTGAGGTCACCCTTGCTGACCCCCGCATCCTTGAGCGCCTGCTCGAACGGGATCCGGCAACGCTCCATCAGGTCGGAGGTCATCTCCTGGAACTTCGCGCGTGACAGCGACTCGTCGAGGTGCAGCGGGCCGTCGGCCGTGGCGGTGATGAACGGCAGGTTGATCTGCGTCTGCTGGACCTGGCTGAGTTCGATCTTGGCCTTCTCGGCCGATTCCTGCAGACGCTGGGCAGCCATGCGGTCGGCGCTCAGGTCGACGCCGTGCGCCGCCTTGAACTGCTGGACGAGCCAGTCGACGATGCGCTGGTCCCAGTCGTCGCCGCCGAGGTCGGTGTCACCGTGGGTGGACTTGACCTCGAACACCCCGTCGCCGATCTCGAGCACGGACACGTCGAAGGTGCCACCACCGAGGTCGAACACGAGGATCGTCTCGTCCTCCGAACTCTTGTCGAGGCCGTAGGCGAGCGCGGCCGAGGTGGGCTCGTTGATGATGCGGAGCACTTCGAGGCCGGCGATGGTGCCGGCTTCCTTGGTGGCGGTGCGCTGTGCGTCGTCGAAGTAGGCGGGCACGGTGATGACGGCCTGGGTCACGGTGTCGCCCAGGAAGGCCTCGGCGTCACGCTTGAGCTTCATCAGAATGCGCGCGGAGATCTCCTGGGGCGTGTACTTCTTGCCGTCGACGTCCTCGGACTTCCAGTCCTCACCCATGTGGCGCTTGATGGAGCGGAACGTGCGATCGGGGTTGGTGATCGCCTGACGCTTGGCGACCTCGCCGACGAGTACCTCGCCGGACTTGGAGAACGCCACGACCGACGGGGTCGTCCGGGCGCCTTCGGAGTTGGGGATGACGACGGGGTCGCCGCCCTCGAGGACCGAGACCACCGAGTTCGTGGTTCCGAGGTCGATGCCGACTGCCTTGGCCATGATGTTGCTCCTGTTGCGAATGTCGTGTGGGGGACGACACCACCATACGACTCCTGAGCTCTGGTCGCAACGTCGGAGTGAGGTTTCTTGAGTCGCTATGACTCAACTTCGTGTTCAGTCGGGTTGCAGGAACTCCGGCCCGAACGAATGGGGGAGCAGATCGGCCATCGTCATCGTGATCGTGCCACCGGACGCCGCAACCGAGTGAACGGCCACGTCCGGCGCGGCGAACTCGCGCAGGCGCTGGCGGCATCCCCCGCACGGTGTGCCGGGCGCGTCGCCGTCGGTCACCACGACGATCTCGACGATCGAGTGCTCCCCCGCCACGACCATCGCTGCGATCGCACCCGCTTCGGCGCACGAACCCAGCGGATAGGCGGCGTTCTCCACGTTGCACCCCACGATGACCGCTCCCGATCCGGTCCGGATCGCCGCCCCCACCCGGTAGTGCGAATACGGGCAGTAGGCCGCGAGATGCGCCCGCGTCGCCGCCGCCAGCAGTTCCGGATCCGGTTCGCTCACCATCCCACTCACCATCCCACTCACCATCCCCTCATGTTCCCACGCCACCACCCCCACCACCCCCGAAATTCTCCTCCAGGTGCGCGCTGAGCGCGCACTCTGAGGAGAATTTCCACGTCGGTGGCGTGTGGGGCGGTCAGATGGCGAGCGGGATCGTGACCGCGTCGGTGCCTGCTCGCTGGTGGCGGGCCGTCACGGTCACCTCGGTGCCCGGCGTCGCGGCGATCAGCCAACTGCACGTGGCACGATCAGGCGTGCCGCCCGCACCGAGGCGCACCGACGACGATCCGCTCAGCTGGCCCAGTTGACGTCGCGCCTGGCCGTCGAGGACACGCACGCCCGGCCCCTCGAGGTCGACGACGATCGGGCGGACGAGATCGTGGATGGCGGCGTGCTCGGTGACGGTCGTCGGCAGCCAGCCGACGTTGGCGACACCGACCGTCACCCGCCACGTCCCGTCACCGACAACCTCGACCGCCGTGTGTCCGATCCGGATGCACGGGGCAGCGAGGGCCTGCGCAACGGCGAAGTCGGCATGGCGGTCGACCTCGTCACACAGCATCGAGAGCGGCGGGTTCGTCCACGAGTGGAGGTGGTTGAAGCCACCGAGCTCCACCGGGCCCAGCTGCGGATGTTCGAACGGGTACCAGTCGACGAATCCCCGGTCGGCCTCGCCGTCCCGGCGGTCGAGCCACTGTGCGACCGCCAGGCGCTCGTCGTCGGTCGGACCCGTGTACCAGAAGTGGGTCGACTGCTTGTGGCCCGTGGCCTGCTGCACGATGTCCCAGAACTCCGTGGTCCAGCTGAACACCCCGAGATGTTCGTACGCCCAGTCGTCGGACGCACCGCTCATCGTCTCCGAGGTGTCCCACGTGAAGTCCTCGTACAACGAGTGTGAGGGATAGCCGGTGAGTTCTGTGCCGATCGCAGCCAGCTGCTTCCACGTCCACAGGTCCCCCGGCGGCAGCTTCGCATCGGGCACGGTGGACGACGGCCGCAGCAGCACACCGCCGCTGGTGTGGAACGCGTTGAAGCCGCAGATGTTGGGCCGCGCCACCATCGCTCGGACCAGGGCATCGATCTCGGGTTCCGACAGCGGATGGTCCCCCGAGCCCGTGCACCTTGCTGCCCCACCCGGCGGGGAAGTTCCGATTGAGGTCGAGCCCCTCGGGCGCCCGCGGTGCCGGAATGGTGAAGCCGTCGAAGTCCTCGATCACCCCTTCGCCCAGTACCCGGTACCGCACCGTGCCCTCGGCGACCCCGGCGGGGGGAACGGGGACGAGCACCCGGGCGTCGTCGGGGTGGGCGATCCAGGGCCCGTCCGGGTCGGGGAATCGCATCTCCAGGATCCGGCCGTCGCCGTCGACGTCCTCCTCGTGCAGACCGGGCCAACGATGGGCATCGGCGAACGGCCACGGTCGGACGCTCGAGCGACGAAAGCGGGGGCGGTCGGCCAGCACCCATTCGGCGCCGTCGGGGTTGACCCGCGGCACGACGTAGAACGTGCGCGTACGCAGCGCCCTGGAGATCGTGTCGTCACCCGATCGGAATCCGTCGACGAGACGCTGCAGGATGCGGCACGCCGCCACCGTCGCGGTGAGTTCGACGGCGTGGATGCTGGCGTCGATCCAGTGCGCCGGCTTCGTGTCGTGGCGTGCCGGTCGACGAGTCGGTCACGGTCACCACGAACAGGTCGCGTCCCTCGTACGAGCGACCGTACGTCTCCACCGCCAGCAGGTCGGGGTTCGCGGCTGCCAACTGATCGACCCACCCGACGAGCTCGTCGTAGCGCAGGTAACGGTCGAACTCGTACTCGATCCGGCTGGTCACGCCGGCAAGGGTAGACGCCGCCCACCCTGCCCCTGCGGGTACGGCCCACTCGGTACGATCGGCACCATGACCGGAACGCTCGTCCTCCTCCGCCACGGCCAGTCGGAATGGAACCTGAAGAACCTGTTCACCGGCTGGCACGACGTTCCGCTCACCGACAAGGGCATCGCCGAGGCCACGGCTGCCGGCGTGACCATGGCCGAGGCAGGCCTGCGGTTCGACACGTCGCACACGTCACTGCAGACGCGCGCGGTGGTCACCCAGAACCTCGCACTCGAGGCCATGGATCAGTCGTGGCTGCCCGTCGAGCGGAACTGGCGGCTCAACGAGCGTCATTACGGAGCGCTCCAGGGCCTCGACAAGAAGGAGACCACCGCGCGTCACGGCGCCGAGCAGGTGCACGCCTGGCGGCGTGGGTACGCCACACCTCCGCCTCCCGTCGACCTCGACAGCCCCGAGCATCCGATCAACGATCCTCGCTACGCCCACCTCCCTCCCGACGTGCTTCCGGCGAGCGAGTGTCTCGCGGACGTCGTCGAACGGGTGCTTCCCTACTGGTACGACCGGATCGCGCCGCAGTTGATGAGCGGCATGAACGTGCTGGTGACAGCCCACGGCAACTCGTTGCGGGCGTTGCTCAAGCACCTCGAGAACGTCAGCGACGACGACATCTCCGACATCAACATCCCGACAGGTGCACCGCGGTCGTACTCCTTCGACCACCGACTCGTCGTCACCGAGGCCGCCTATCTGGGCGACGCCGACGCCATCGCGGCCGCGGCCGCCGCCGTCGCAGCACAGGCCGGCACCGCCTGAGCAGCCCGTTTCTCGCGACACAACGCGGTCCGCTGCTCATCCGCGCCGCGAAACCGCCTAGTGTTCGCAACATGGCGAGCAAGAAGCTTCATCTGGAAACGCTGCGTACGGTTCCGCTCTTCAGCGGTTGCAGCACGAAGGAACTCGAGAAGGTGGCCAAGGCCAGCGACGAGATCCGCATGACGGCAGGAACCCTCATCGTCGACCAGGGACAGACGGGACGCGAAGCGTTCGTCGTGATCGAAGGCGACGTCGACATCAAGCGGAACAACCGCAAGGTCGCAACGCTCGGGCCCGGATCGGTCGTGGGCGAACTGTCGCTCCTCGACCACGGTCCACGCACGGCCACTGCCGTGTGCGCAACCGACTGCACGCTGCTCGTGATCGACCAGCGCCGGTTCCTCGGCGTGCTCGACTCGGTTCCGGCGATCACCCACAAGTTGCTGGCCGCTCTGGCCGCACGCATCCGCGACCTCGATCGCCAGTACTTCGGCTGATCTGACGTCCTGACTCGAAATGATCGTGTGAGCGGCCAACGACTAGCGTTGCCGCCGACATGAGCACGACAGTCGAACACGACGAGACGACCGCCGACGGAGCACCGAAGGCACCCAAGCGGGTCAGGCCGAACCAGCTCGCCCTGGTCCTCGGCATCGCGATGGGGATCTTCATCATGGTGTCGGGCGTCCTGCCTCAGATCACCGGGTGGGAGAACGACAACGCCATCCACCGCAAGGTGTTCGGGGGCATCCCCGGGCCGATGATCATCGCGTTCTACACGATCATCCCGGTGATGGTCATCTGGGGTGCGTTCATGTTCGCCAACCGGATGAAGAACTGGGAGCGCGGAGCACCGGCGCAGCGCCACACCACCTCGAAGAACGCTGCGAAGCGGCTGAAGGACTTCCGTGCCGGCGCCTACATGCAGACACTGCTGCGTGACAGCGGTGCGGGCCTGATGCACTCGATGATCTACTTCGGATTCCTCGTCCTGCTCGGGGTCACCACGATCCTCGAGGTCGACCACCAGATGCCCGAGGCGCTCAAGTTCCTGCACGGCACCACGTATCAGGCCTACAGCTTCGTCGGCGACGCCGCGGGCCTCGTGTTCCTCGGCGGCATCGTGTGGGCGATCGTTCGTCGCTACGTCCAGCGGCCCTACCGCATCCGGATCAAGTCGAAGCCCGAGCACGCGGCGATCCTCGCCACCTTCTTCACCCTCGGCGTCACCGGCTTCGGTGCCGAGATGTTCCGCATCGCCGACGAAGGCACCCCGAGCTACGAGAAGTGGTCGTTCATCGGCTATCCGCTCGCCACGCTCGTCGACGGGTGGTCGCTGTCGACGCTGGATACCTGGCACCAGTGGATGTGGATCGTGCACGTCGTGTCGTTCATCGTGTTCCTCGCGCTCCTGCCGATCACGATGCTGCGCCACATCTTCACCTCGCCGCTCAACATGTACCTGTCCGACAAGGACCGGCCCAAGGGCGCCATGCGACCCATGCCGAACCTCGAGGAGACCGAGCTCGAGAGCTTCGGTGCGTCGTCGATCGAGGACTTCACCTGGAAGCAGTTGCTCGACCTCGATGCCTGCACGATGTGCGGTCGCTGCACGAGTGTGTGCCCGGCCCACGCCACCGGCAAGCCCCTCGACCCACGCGAGATCGTTCTCAAGGCGGGCGAGGTCATGGCGGCGACCGGCACACCGGTCGTGAGCCCGCCGCTCGGCGTCGACAGCGAGATCACGGTCACCGCCAACGCACTGTTCGAGCGGATCACCCCCGAGGAGATCTGGGCGTGCACCACCTGCAAGGCGTGCGACGAGATCTGCCCGGTCAACATCGAGATCACCGACAAGATCTTCGACATGCGCCGTTACCTCTCGCTGATGGAGTCGAACTTCCCCGCCGAACTCGGCAACGCGTACCGGGCGATGGAGAACCAGAGCAACCCGTGGGGCATGAACCAGGGTGAGCGCGGCGACTGGGCCGACGGGATCGACGGTGTCACCATCGTCGATCCGGGTGAGGCACTGCAGTCGGAGTACCTGTACTGGGTCGGTTGTGCCGGGTCGTTCGACGACAAGAACAAGAAGGTCACCCAGGCCATGGCGCAGCTGCTGCGTCGAGCCGGCATCGACGTGTCGATCCTCGGTCCGTCGGAGATGTGCACGGGTGACTCGGCTCGCCGGTCGGGCAACGAGTACCTGTTCCAGATGCTCGCCCAGCCCAACGTGGAGATGCTCAACGGCATGGGCGTGAAGAAGATCATCACCCAGTGCCCGCACTGCTTCAACACGCTGCTCAACGAGTACCCGCAGATCGGCGGCAACTACGAAGTGGTCCACCACACCCAGCTGCTCGAGCAGCTCATCGAGTCAGGCCAGCTCGACGTGAGCCAGGCAACGCTCGAGGAGCGCATCACCTATCACGACTCGTGCTACCTGGGTCGCCACAACGACGTGTACCTCGCACCGCGCAAGGTCGTCGCGTCGATCAAGGGTGTCGACGTCGTCGAGATGCCGCGCAACGGCACCAAGGGCATGTGCTGCGGCGCCGGCGGCGCCCGCATGTGGATGGAGGAGAACACCGGCACCAAGGTGAACGACGAGCGCGCCGCCGAGGCGATCTCGACCGGTGCGAGCCGTGTCGCCACGGCGTGTCCGTTCTGCTACATCATGCTCGACGACGGCGTGAAGGGTGCCGGCGTCGAGGAGGATCAGGTCCGCGTGGCCGACGTGTCGATCCACCTGCTCGAAGCGATCCAGGCAGGCGAGGCGAAGATGCACCATCCAAACGCACCGCTCGCCCCCGTCGTCGGCGATTGACGACAACGATGCGTCGTAGAGTGACGCGAGGAGGGTGTCATGGATGATGCAATCACTGCACGGATCAACGATCTGGCCCACGAGGAACACGAACTCCTGGCCAAGGAGTCTGCCGGCACCGCAACCGACCGGGACCGCAACCGCCTGACCGCCGTGAAGGAACAGCTCGACCAGAGCTGGGACCTCCTGCGACAACGGCGGGCCCGACGGTCTGCGGGACTCGACCCCGACACGGCCACGGCGCGCCCGATCGACATGGTCGAGCACTACGACGACGTGCCGCCGGCTCGACCCGGCTGACCCACCACGTGTCGCTCGACCCGTTCACCGGCGAAACTGCGCCCGTGCCAGACACAGATTCAGCGCTGCGCAAGCGCGCCCGCGAACTCGGCGTGCAGACCAGCTACTTCGACGTTCGCCACGAACTGCACCACGCCGACGACATCGCGCTGGAACGCATCGTGGAGGTGCTCGAGGCCGACCGGATCGCGGCAGCGTCGACCTCCCGACTCGCCGCACCGTTGCACGACGATCCTCGCGCGCCGGTCGCCGTCGCCGGTCGGGTGACCGCCGCGTCGATCGTCGTCGACCGGGGAGGAAGTCGACGTCGTCGTCCGGCACGGAGCCGACCGCGACGGCCACGATCTCCTCGACCTCCCGACGGATCTCCCGGTGGGATGTCACCTGCTGCGCTTCGACACCGACCGGGGCGCCGGCGCAGACCGTCGTGGTCGTGGCCCCGCCGGCAATGCCCCGCAGCGCCGACTTCGAGCGGACCGCCGGTCTGTTCGTGCCCGCCTACGCCCTCTGGGAGACCGACCGACCGTTGCCGTCGTTCAGGCATCTCCACGAGCTCGCCCGAACGTTGAAGTCGTCGGGTATCGATGTCGCTCTCGACGCTTCCGCTCTACGCCACGTTCCTCGACGACCCGTTCGACCCGAGCCCCTATTCGCCGATCAGCCGGCTGCACTGGAACGAGGTCTACCTCGACGACGAGGGCCTGCCCGACGCTCCCGCACCCGTACTCACGGACCACGTCGACTGGCGCGCGCTCGGCGCTCGCCGACGCGCCCAACTGTTGGAGGCCGCTCGGCGACTGGATGCCGACCAACGCGCGCGGCTCGATGCGTTCGTCGCCGCCCATCCCGACGTGGCCGACTACGCCCGCTTCCTCGCCGGCCAGGACGCAGGCGCCGACGCCCACGTCGAGGAGTCGCACGTCCTCGCCCAGTATCTCGCCGATCAACAGTTGCGGGCCATCGCGGACGACCCCGACGGCCGCCGCGCTGGCACTCGACCTCCCGATCGGTTCGCATCCCCACGGCTACGAGGTGTGGGCCGACGGATCGATGTTCGCCGGAGCGATGAGTGTCGGTGCGCCCCCTGACATCTTCTTCAGCGATGGACAGGACTGGGGATTCCCGCCACCGCTGCCCGGCGGCGATGCACGCCAGTGGTCAACGACTGTGGCGCGAGCTCATCGCCCGCGTCGGCCGCCATGCCGACATCCTGCGGATCGACCACGCCATGGCAGTCGAACGCCTGTGGTGGGTTCCCGCCGGGCTCCCCGCGCACCAGGGCGCGTACGTGCACTACCCGCGCGAGGAGATCCTCGCCGTGATCGCGGCGAGTGCCTCGGCGGCGGGCGTGACCATCGTCGGCGAGGACCTCGGCACCGTGCCGCCCGAGGTTTCCGAGGCATTCGACCGCTGGGACATGCTGGGGATGTACGAGGAGCAGTTCCATCTCGACATCGACCCGCTGCCCCACATTCCGGCTCGCGTCGTGGCCGGCATCCGGACCCACGACATGGCGCCGCTCGCCGTGGCGGTCGACGAACTCGACACGGACGGCTACCGCACTCGCGTCGGGCGCGGCACACGGCGTCGAGGTCGCCGACACCTGGCAGGACATCCTCGAGCACATGCTGACCCGCCTCTCCTACAGCGACGCCTACATGGTGATCGCCGACCTCGACGACCTCGTCGGTGAGACGCGACCGCACAACCTGCCGGGCCGTGTCGTACCGGAGATCTGGCGGCGGCGCCTCGACCTCCCGACCTCGGAGCTGCTCGCCGACCCCGACGTTCGCCATCGGCTCGATCTCCTCCGCCGCAGGAGCTGACCGGTCGACGGCCGACCCGTCGCCTCACCCCTGCCTTCACACGAGGGCGGCGACGGCGGTACCCATCAGGTCGACGAAGTTGTCGGCGTAGAACTTCCGGCGGATCTCCTCCGATGCGTCGCCGAGGCTCTTCTCGAAGCGCTCGAACGGGCGACGCCCACCCTCCACGTGCGGGTAGTCGGTGTTGAAGAGCAAGATGTCGGGCCCGACCTGCGCGGTCACCCAGCCGATGTCCTCGGTCGGATACGGGGTGACCCGCACCTGGCGTTCGACGTACTCGCTCGGACGCAGGGAGAGCTTCCGGAGCCGTTCCTCGTGGCGGCCGAAGGCGTCGATCGCCGACTCCATCTGCTTCATCCAACTCGGCAGCCAGCTGCACCCCTGTTCGATCACACCGATGCGCAGGTCGGGGAAGCGTTCGAGCACCCCGTCGAAGATCAGCGTGGCGAGCGTCTGCATCGGCGGGAACGGGATGGCCATGTAGTCGACGGAGCGGAAGTTCTCCTCGCCACCGTGGAAGTCCGCCGGGATCGGCAGCCCGTTGTCGAAGTAGGCGCGGTCGATCAGGTCGCCGGTGCCACCGACGTGGAACACCACCGGGATGCCGGCCTCCTCGGCCTGGCGCCACACCGGGTCGAGCGCGATGTGCGACGGCGAGTGGCCCATCGGGCAACCCGACGCCACGAGGAGCGCCGCCGCTCCCATCTCGATCGCCTCGGCCGCCATCGCCTCCGCCCGGGCGAAGTCGACGAGCGGGACGTAGCAGGTCGGCAGGAGTCGTGGATCGACGGAGCAGAACTCGATCATCCCCCGGTTGTGTGCACGCGCCGTGCCGTAGGCCAGATCGAGGTCGGGCTGATGTTCCCACTGGTAGAGGCGACTGTTGTGGAACGTGTTGAACAGCAGCTGACTCTGCACGCCGATGAAGTCGAGAACTCGGGGCCGGTCGTCGGCCAGGAACGATCCGGTCGCGGCGAAGTTCTTGCGGTTCATCACCTCGACGTCCTCGTTCTCGAGGAACTCCGCCGATCGATGCCGTTCGGCGAGACGGGCGAACACGGCATCGATGCGCTCCTGATCGCCACCCGAGTTGGCGTAGTGGTCGGCGTCACCCGTCTGGGCCAGTTCGTTGGCGTAGCCGGGGCGTTCGATGCGGTCGCGGATGTCGGCATCGGCATGGTCGCGCAGCCAGTTCGGAGGCTCCATGATGTGGGCGTCGGCGTCGTGTACCACACGGTCGGCGATGTAGGCCATGGAACATTCTGTTCGATCCGGGCCGCGACGTTCGTATCGTTGACCAATTCCCCCGCCAGGAGCACGCGATGAACGACCACCACGACGAACCCACCACCGATGACGACACCGTCGTCCCCGAGGCCGTCGTCGACGACGCGCCGCACGCCACGCCACGCGACACGGAGCACGACCCGGAACGCCAGGACGAGGAATCCGCCACCGGGTTCGCGTCGCTCGGGTTGTGCGACGAGCTCCTGTCGGCGCTCGACGAACTCGGTTACGAGGAGCCGACACCGATCCAGCGCGAAACGATCCCCTTGCTGCTGACGGGCCGCGACCTGCTCGGCCAGGCGGCAACGGGCACCGGCAAGACTGCGGCCTTCGCACTGCCGGCGCTGCAGCTCATCGACGCCAAGCGACGCGAGCCGCAGGTGCTCGTGCTGGTGCCGACCCGCGAACTCGCGGTGCAGGTCAGCGAGGCGATGTTCAAGTACGGCCGCGAGCTGGGCGTGAAGGTGGTGCCGGTGTTCGGCGGCCAACCGATCCAGCGTCAGCTGCAGGCACTCGACCGAGGCGTCCACGTCGTGGTCGCCACGCCGGGCCGGGCACTCGACCACATCGGGCGCGGCTCCCTCGCACTCGACTCGATCCGCACCGTGATCCTCGACGAGGCCGACGAGATGCTCGACATGGGCTTCACCGACGACATCGAGTCGATCCTCGAGAGCACGCCCGACGACCGCCAGACCGTGCTCTTCTCGGCCACGATGCCGTCACGTATCACCTCGATCGCGAAGCGCTACCAGACCGATCCGGCCCGCATCACGATCGGCCGCCCCGACGCCGAGCCCGGATCGAAGGCGCTCGTTCGCCAGACCGTGTACGTCGTCCAGCGGGCCCACAAGCCGTCGGCGCTGGGTCGCATCCTCGACATCGAGGCACCGAAGTCGGCGCTCGTGTTCTGCCGCACCCGTACCGAGGTCGACCAGCTGACCGAGACGATGAACGGTCGCGGTTATCGCGCCGAGGCGCTCCACGGCGGCATGGACCAGGCGCAGCGTGACCGCGTGATGGCCCGCCTGCGCGACGGCACCGCCGAACTGCTCGTCGCCACCGACGTCGCCGCTCGTGGGCTCGACATCGACACGCTCACCCACGTCGTCAACTACGACGTGCCGTCGGCGGCCGAGAGCTACGTCCACCGCATCGGCCGCGTCGGGCGCGCCGGGCGCGAGGGTGTCGCCATCACGCTGGCCGAGCCGCGTGAGCGTCGCGGGCTCGAGAACATCGAGCGGCTGACGAAGCAGAAGTTCGAGATCGCCACGGTCCCGACGGTGTCGGACCTCCGCATCCGCCAGATCGAGACGACCGTCATGGCGGTGCGCGAGGCGCTTGCTGCTGTCGACCTCGAGGACTTCAACGTCGTGCTCAACGCCTTGGCCGGCGAAGACAGCGAGCGCAACATCGCGCTCGCCGCCATCAAGCTCGTCCACGAGTCGCGCGGGCTCGACGATCGACGAACTCGAGATCCCCGACGCGTCCGATCGCCTGCGCGGCGGCAAGGGGGAGGGCAAGAAGTTCGACAAGAGCAAGCAGCGCAACACGGGCGAGCGTGATCGAGCGAAGGGCAAGCATTCCGGCGCCGGGGCGGGATTCGTCCACGTCAGCCTCGGGCGCAAGGCCGGTGTGCGCCCCGGCGACCTGGTCGGTGCGATCGCCAACGAGACAGGTCTCGTCGGTCGTGACATCGGCCCGATCAGGATCGCCGACGCCTATTCGGTCGTCGGCGTGCCCGAAGCCTCGGTCGATCACGTCATCGAGAAGATGTCGAGCACCACGCTTCGGGGCAAGCGGGCCCGGGTCCGCCGCTACACCGACTGACCTCGGGTCGGTTCGCTGGAACCGATGGTTTCGACCGACGGCTCATCGGGTACAGGACTGCCATGGCATTCATCCTGTGGCTCCTGGCCGTCGTTCTCGTCATCGCCGGCATCGTCGCGATCGTCCGGAAGGAATGGTTGTACGGCGCGGTGCTGATCGTGCTGGGCTTCCTCATCGGCCCGGGCGGTGTCTCGATCTTCACGTGACCCGCCTCGATCAGTTCGGGTCGGTCGCCGACCCGCTGTCGATCGAGAAGTGATCGGTCAGTCCGGACACCTCGAGGAGCCTGGTGACGGACTGGCTCGGAGCCCTGAGGATCAGGCGGCGAGATTCGGTGTCGGCTCGCTGGTGCACATCGATGAGGACGCGGAGCCCACTGGAATCCATGAACGTCACGTCGGCCATGTCGATCACGATGTCGTCATCGCCCGCCGGCAGGGTCTGGAACCGCGCTGCGAGCATCGGTGCGGAGTGGGCGTCGATCTCACCTCGGAGAGCAACGGAGTTCGAAGCGATCTCGGTGATCACCAAACGGTTGGGCATCGGACGAATCGTACTGACCGCCGCGTTGCATCAACGGGCGGGGCGTCGTTCTTCGTCACCCCGTCACGGGGTTGTTCCCTCCGGCGGTGCCGCGGCCCATTCGCGCATCTGGTCGAACGATCGACGGAGCAGTCGCGAGACGTGCATCTGCGAGACACCCATGGCGTCGGCGATCTCCGACTGTGACATCTGCTCGTAGAAGCGCAGTCGAACGATCTCACGTTCGCGGTCGGGAAGCCGCTCGAGCAGCTCGGCGATCACCTGCCGGTTCTCGGTGTCCTCGAATCCGGAGTCGATCGTCGCGAGCGCTCGTCGCCCGCTCATCGGCCTGGCAGGGTCATCGGTGGAGCCCCCGTCGAGGGTGTCCACGTTGAACGCCGCAGTGGCCGACAGACCTCGCAGCACGTCGTCACGATCGATCCCGAGGTGGTCGGCGATCTCGTCAACCGACGGCGACCGTCCGATCTCCTGCGACAGTTCGTCGTTGGCTCGTCGAACCAGGAGGTGAAGCTCCTTGGCGCTCCGCGGAACGCGCACGACCCATGTCCGGTCGCGGAAGTGGCGCTTCAGTTCACCTTCGATGGTCTGACCGGCGAACGCCGCGAACGACGACCCGTAGTCGGGGTCGAAGCGGTCGACGGCCTTGACGAGACCCAACATGGCGACCTGACGGAGGTCGTCGTCGCTCGTGTTCGACCTCCGGTAGCGCTTCGCGATGTGCGCGGCGAGACCCATGTGTCGCTCGACGAGCCGATTGCGAACGGTGCGCTGCCGTTCGGCGGCGAATTCCCGGAACAGATCGAGGTCGTCGTCCGCTCCGGACGCGTCGTTCATGGTCGGTGCGGGCCGGCGCCGAGTTCGGTGCTGCGCATCGAGAACTCCACGGAGCCCGGGCCGACCTCGTACTTGTCGGTGACCGACTGCAGGATGCCGGCGGCCAACGCATCGAGTTCGAACGCGATGTCTGCCTGGTCGGACCCGATCGAGACGAGCAGTTCACCAGGGGTCACGGCGATCGAGACCATCGCTCGGCTGCCGCTCGGTGCAGCGTCGACGAGCACCGAGAAGACCTCGCTCAACGCCAAGCGGAGATCGTCCAGTTCGTCGACCGAGAAGCCGGCGTCCGCGCCGATCGAGGCAGCCAGCGTCCTGAGCGTGGACCCGTACGCCGCCCGGAGCGGCACCGACACGTCGACCCGGTCCGACTCGGACGTCGCCGGTACCGACGTGGGCGTCTCTCCAACCATGACCGCACGCTACCCCCTGGGTCACGGTGCAAACCGCGTGGGTCCGGACCCTCGACCGCCTCGGCGGGGGCGTTCACGTCTGGTGGGGTTTGGCGATGGTCGTACTGGGGTACTGCCGTATCGACACCGTCCGGGCACCATGCCACGGGCAACGAGAGAGGAACACGACATGGGTTACGGCATCGGTGGAATTCTCATCACCATCTTGGTCATCCTTGCGATCATCTACTTCGCCAAGCGGGTGTGAGGGTCGGCACCTTCGAGCGCGGCCTGTCAACGGCGCACGAAGGTGCACCGCACTGTCATGATCGAGTCGTCGATGTCGACCACAACGACATCGGTGACCGCTCGGACGATGGACAGCCCCCGCCCGGTCGGTCCTGCCTGATCCGGTGACGTCCACGTCGCCGGATCGGGGAGCCGCCGACCGGAGAAACCGGATGCCACCGAGCAGACGATCGCCGATGAGGAGGTGTCGATCTCCACGGTGATCGGTTCGCCGTTGCCGTGCACCACGGCATTGGTCACGAGTTCACTGATCGCCAGCAGGATGTCGCCGACCGTCTCTTCACCGACGAGCGCGCTCGCCATCGACTCGCGGATGAATTCCCTGGCGGCACCGATCGACTCCGTCGCCGAGGCGAACTCACGGCCGCTTCGCTCGACTGACCCGGCCGCCGCCTCCATGCCTCGACGGTATCCCACACGACGCGGACGAAACATGCGGACGCAACCGCACGGGTTGCTCGTTCCGAGGTGCTGGTTGGTCGCTCCGAGGTCACCTGTGACACTCTGCGACATGGTTCCGGAGCCGGCAACGGACGAAGACGACACCTCGCCGGCGTTGTCGCAGCTGCGACGCCTCCGGCAGTTCGCCACCCGCCTCATCGCGGTGCACACCATCGACGAGGTCGCGAGCGCCTTGATGAGCGATGGCGTCGGTGCCGCAGGCGCCACCGGAGGATCACTGATGATCGTTCAGGGCACACGTCTCCAACTCATCTCCGGACGCGACCTGGGCGCCGACGTCGCGAAGGCATGGAGCGATTTCGACATCGAGCCGACCCGCGATCCGATCTCCGACGCACTGACGACGCAATCGCCCGCGTTCTATCCCGACCGCGCTGCATTCCTCGAGGCCTACCCACACCTCGCCGACACGATCTCCACCACACCCCACCACGCCTGGGTGGTGCTGCCGCTCGTCCTCGAGGGACACCCGATCGGTTCGTTGGGGTTCACCTACGGCGAAGCACAGGTCTTCGACACCGCGGTGCAACTGGCGCTGTTCACCATTGCCGACCTCGCCACCCAGGCGGTCATCCGCGTGATCTCGGCGGCCGAGGACCGGCAAGCGTTCGCGTCGCTGCACGCGGCCCTGCTCGATCTCGAGCTGCCGGCGCTCGCCGGGGTGACGACAGCCGCTGTTCACCGAACCGCGGCCAAGACGTCCGAGGTGGGCGGCGACTGGTTCAACGCCACCGAGCTCGGCGGCGGACGGCAGCTGTTCGTGATCGGCGACGTCGCCCATCACGGGACCGCAGCCGTGGGCGAGATGGGCCGGATCCGCGCGGTGGTGCTCGCCTACGCCGTCGAGGACCACCCGACCGATCGCATCGCCGAACTCACCACGCTGACACTGTCGAAGCTGAGTTCCACGTTCGCCACGGCCTGCATCATGATCTACGACCCGGCCGACCGGCGAGTGACGTGGACGAACGCCGGCCACCCGTATCCGGTGGTCATCCCGGTCTCGGGAGCTCCGTACATGCTCGAGGAGACACACGGTCCGCCGTTGGGGGTCGACCCCGCCGTCCGATACGAGCACAGCTCTCTCACGCTCGAGCCCGGCGAGACCGTGATGCTGTACTCCGACGGGCTGATCGAGCGTCGCGATCACGACATCGACGAGGACTTCGCACGGCTGCTCCGGGCGATCCCGCTCGACGCGGCGCGGCCGGCCGAGATGGTGGAGCAACTCGTCGATCGCCTCCACCCCTCCGGACTCCACGACGACGACATCGCGATACTCGCCATCACCGTCGACTGATCTCACCGTCGACCGAGCCCGCGCCGACCATCGATCGCATCCACTCCTCGGCCCGACGCCACGCGCGACAGTGCCCGCCGATCGAGGATCGGCGGGCACTGCGATCAGGGGTGGCTCCGGGTCGGTTCCGAGTCGGCTCCGGCTCGGTTCCAGGCCCAGCGCGGGTCAGGTCAGCTTGTTCTTGACGCTGTCGACGGCGTCGTCGAGCTTGTCCTTCGTGTCGCCGATGACGTCTTTGACCTTGCCGGCAGCTTCGTCCCGCTTGCCCTCCCGCTTGAGGTCGTCGTTGTCGGTCAGGTCGCCTGCGGCCTGCTTGATGCGGCCCTTGGCCTGGTCGGTCGTTCCACTCATGGGATGCTCCTTCGTGTCATGGGTCGGGGGTGCCCGCTCAACGATGGGGTACCCGATTCCGATCGATTCAAACCGCCGAGCGGAGCGGTCAGTGCGTGAAGTTCTCGAAGTACCGACTCGGGGTCGGCCCCCGTTGACCTTGGTACTTCGAACCGCTGGCGCCGCTGCCGTACGGCTTGTCGGCCGGTGTGGTCATCCGCATGAAGCTGACCTGGCCGATCTTCATCCCGGGGTACAGCGTGATCGGCAGGCTGGCGACGTTGGCCAGCTCCAGCGTGATGTGGCCGTCGAAGCCGGCATCGATGAACCCCGCAGTGGAATGGATCAGCAGTCCGAGCCGACCGAGCGACGACTTGCCCTCCACACGGCCGACGAGATCGTCGGGGACACCGATGCGTTCGAGGGTCGAGCCGAGGACGAACTCGCCCGGATGGAGGATGAACGGTTCGCCGGATTCCTCGGGAATCTCGATCAGTTCGGTGAGGTCGACCATGTCGAGTTTCACGTCGATCACGCCACGCGTGTGGTTGCGGAACACTCGGAACAGGTTCGAGATCCGTACGTCGATCGACGACGGCTGGATCAGCGATTCGTCGAGCGGGTCGATGACGATCCGACCGGCAGCGAGTTGTTCACGAAGGGTGCGGTCGGACAGGATCACAATCGGCCACGTTAGTGATCGAGGCCTGGGGCTACCTTGCGGGCATGTACCGTCCCACCGCCTTCGACGTCGCCGACGAGCGCGAATTGTTCGATCTGGTCGAGGCTGCGTCGTTCGGGCACCTGGTCACCGCCGGGCCTGACGGCTTCGACGCAACGGGACTGCCGTTCCTCCTCGACCCTCATGCCGGGCCTCGCGGTCACCTCCGCGGTCACGTGGCGAGAGCGAACCCGCAGTGGAGGGCGGCGAATGGAGCTCGCGCGTTCGTGCTGTTCCCACTCGTCGACGGTTACGTCAGCCCGTCGTGGTATCCATCGAAGGCCGAACACGGCAAGGTGGTGCCGACGTGGAACTACGAGGTCGTCCACGTGCACGGCAACGTCACGGTCCACGACGACGTCGATTGGGTTCGCGCGCTCGTCACCGAGCTCACCGACCGCCACGAAACCGTCCGGGCGGGCGACCGTCCGTGGGCCGTGACCGATGCTCCACCGCAGTTCATCGACATCCAGTTGCGCGCCATCGTCGGTGTCGAAGTCGAGATCGAGCGAATCGAGGGCAAGCGCAAGCTCAGCCAGAATCGTTCGGACAGCGATCGCGCCGGCATCGTGGATGCACTCGCCGGTTCTCCGCACCTCGGTGACCGAGCAGTTGCCGAGGCCATGCGCGCGATCCACGAGTGATCGCACGAAACGCGCGGTGCGCCGCACGAAGCGGCCCGGCATCCTGTAGACACCAAGCGACAGCTCGCAGCGAATCGAAGGGACCGGATTGATGGCAACGGCGTTGATGGTGTGGATCGATCAGGATCTGTGTACGGGTGACGGCATCTGCTCGGAGATCTGTCCCGACGTGTTCGTGTCGCGTGACGACGGTCTCTGGGTGGTCAAGGAAGAGTCGTCGCACTTCGGTACGACGATCATCTTCGACGGCGCCGAGGGTGCCGGCCACGGCCCGGACAACGGCCGTGGGGTCGCGCGGATCCCCGACTCGCTCATCGACCTCGCCGTCGACGCCGCCGAGGAGTGCCCCGGCGAGTGCATCATGATCGAGCCGTACGATCAGGCTGCCGTCGACGCTCGCGGGGTCTGACGCTTCTCGACCCTGCACCGCTCCCGCTAACCTGGGAGCTCCTTGCGGATGTAGTTCAATGGTAGAACATCAGCTTCCCAAGCTGAGAACGCGGGTTCGATTCCCGTCATCCGCTCCACACCCGTGAACGGGGTGCATCAGCGTTCGCCGACCCGCTCGACGGCGACCGATCGCACGGTGACCCGGTGCTAGCGTCCCTCGTCGACGGGAGCAGCCTTGGGCGAACGAATCGAGAGGGTCGCGGAGAAGCAACCAGCGACGGAAGGACGCGTCCCCGCTGCCGCCCCTCCCAGGTCGGCAGCCGTTGCATCGCCTGCCACGAGTACAGGTGCGCACGTGCACCTGCAGCCCGCACCTCCACCACTGCTCGGTGACGAGCACCACGCCGACGGCCGGATCCGACGTACGGCCGCCGGAACCGCGGTGCGGCCGGCCGCGCCGCCGCCGGCAGTCCGGGTCACGCGGAGCTCCCGGGCGATCATCCATCGCGCGGAAGGAGCGACGGCGACCAAGGACCCACCGCAGGACGTGGGGGCCTCCGGCGGCAACCTCGTCGCCTCGATGGGCGCCGACACCAGCTTGGGAGCCCTCGCCCGCGCACTCTCGGTGCACGGACCCGTGTCCAAGGGGCAGATCTCCGACGCACAACTGCTCCACATCCTCGTGACCACCTTCGAACAGAACTGGTTCAAGGCGAAGTCCTCGCTCACGGCCGACAACTGGCCCGGCGTCACGGCGCCACCTCACCAAGCGAGTATCTCGCTCATGGCCCAGATGGTCGAGATGCGCGGGCGGGTGTGGAGCCAGTTCGTCGCCACGCTGCAACCACTCATCCTCGAAGAGGTGACGCGCGTGCGCACGAGCCACCACGACTTCGAAGATCTCGAGGCCAACCCGACCGACGCCGGGAAACACTTCGGACTCAAGGACTCGGTCGGGTCCGAGTCGGTGACGTCCGACATCGACCTCTCCGCCCGTGGTGAGAACACCGAGATCGGTCTGGCGCTGATCAACCGCACGTTCCCGGGGTACTTCAAGGTGAGCGTCGAACCCGGCGCACTCTTCGACATCAACGTCTACTCCTCCGACTGGATGTTCGGCGGCAAGGAAGTCTCGGGCGCGAAAGGTGTCTACACGCTCGAACCGAACGAGGAATCGGTCACCGGCGACGTCACCCCGGGTGGCGGCCTGTCCGCATCGGGCCGTCAGAAGAAGGACGACCAGAACGAGATCTGGTCGATGGTCAAGACGCGCCGCAACATGTCCGAGGGTGACTGGAACTCCTTCACGACCACGATGCTCGCCGGCATCGGGGACGCTGCTCAGAAGAAGGACATGCTCAAGAAGTTCGCCGTCGCCGACGGCGAGTACCGAACGTTCCGCAACGACGTGCTGGCGAGGGTCGCCGAGATGGAGAAGGGTCTCGGCCACGAGGAGGCGCAACAGCGCAGCGCGTTCGCCGATGCCAGCGGCCACGATCACTTCGCTCAGGAGGCCGACGAGATGGAGGTGTCCAATCGTCGGTACGAGCAGATCGTGATGCGGGTCAAGGCGCTCCGCCTCAAGATCGCCAAACTCAAGCAGGTCGACGGATCCAAGCCCGAGGTCATCGAGAAGCTGCTGCTCGAACTCCACAACGAGATTGCCCGCGGCCTCACCTATGCCAACGAGGTCTACGCCACGCAAGGTGCCGTGCTCCACACGGTGTACGGCAAGCAGGGTGCGAAGAAGAAGCTCGAAGAGCTCCAGGCCGAGAACGTGAAGGATCCGACGAAGGGCCTGACGAAGGACGGCGACAAGATCACCGCCGTGAAGTACGCCCTCAGCAAGGAGATGTACGTCCAGTCGGTCAACGAGAACGTCGGCGACACCCTGCACTCCCTCGACCACAACGCGGACGACCCGCAATACGCCGTCTATCGCGCTGGCAAGTACATCAACCGGCTCTGCGAAGCGGCGGTCGAACTGATCGGCGCCGAGGAAGTCGCCAAGATCCCGGCCTACAAGCCACTCGAGCTGATCGGCACCAAGTCTGTCGAGGAGAAGAGCGGCAAGGCAGGCGAGGACCCCATGGCGGTCCATGAGAAGGCCTCGTACTTCTCCACCTTCAATGCCGTCAGCATGACCGGCGTCAAGTCCAAGGCCATCGAACTCGGCGCGATGACCATCGCCTCCCACAAGCGCCAGAAGGCGAGCGGGACGTCATGACGGAATGGCGCGCCCTGTTGCTCACCGACACGGAGTCGTTCAACCAGCAGATCCTCGACGTCCCCGTCGGTGAGCGCACCATGTTCGTCGGCGCGGACCTGTCCGGCGCCGACCTCGGTGCCGCACGGCTCGCGTCGCTCGACCTGAGCGATGCCGACCTGTCCGGCTCCACGGTCGCCGGGTACTGGTTGTCGACGTGCCGGCTGCAGCGGACGCGTCTCGATTCGGTCGTCCTCGACGACGACTACTGGCAGGCGACGATCTCGGCGATCCAGGCGCTGTGGGCGGGCGGTGACGCGTGGACCGCGGCGCGCGACCGCAGCGGTTCGATGATCCTCAACGAAGCGAACTTCGCGAGCGCCCGATTCGACCACATCGACCTCAGCGACATCACCTTCCCGTCGGGCGAACTCACGGGCGCCGAGTTCACCCACGCGCAACTCGATCGCACGTTGTTCCGCGGGGCACGGCTCGACCACGCGTCGTTCTCGGAACTCCAGTGTCGCGGGCTCTCGCTGGAGGAGGCCCACGGTGCGGGCAGTTCGTGGACGAATGTCACCGTCCGCGACGCTCGATTCGACGACGCCGACCTCAGCGACAGCGTCTTCGTCCGGTGCCAGTTCGAGAACGTCAACTTCAACGACGCCAACCTGACCGGCACCCGTTTCGAGAGCTGCGTGCTGGTCGACTGCCTGTTCTTCGACACCGATGTGACATCGAGCGTGTTCACCGGGAGCGACCTCGTCAACACGACGCTGGAACACGCGACCGGCGCTGCCGAGATCCGGTAGCGCTGCCGCTCGATCGGTCGCCACGACAGACGGCACCGCTGGTCACCGCACCACCGCTACAGATTGGTCATTCCGCCGTCGACGCGGATGATCTGCCCCGTGACGTAGGAAGCCTGGGCGGACGCGAGGAAGCAAGCGACGTCGGCGATCTCGTCCGCCGTCCCCCACCGCCCCAGCGGCACGCTCTTGACGAAGCTCTTCCGGACAGCGTCCTCACCGAGCCGTTCGAATGTCGGCCCCCACATCTCGGTGTCGACGAGCCCCGGCGCGACGGCGTTGACACGGACACCCTTCGACGCCCATTCGTTCGCCAGGTTCTTGGTCAGCGTGTTCAGCCCACCCTTCGACGCGGCGTACGCGCCCTGTGTTCCGCCCGCGCCGGTCGCGGCGGTCGAGGTGATGTTGACGATCGCGCCCTGCGACGCGAACAGCGGCTTGGCGAACGCGGAGCAGAGCATGAAGGCCTGGCGCAGGTTGACGAAGAGGGTCTCGTCGATCGCGTCGCCGGTGACCTTCGATGCGGGCTGATTGCGCTCGACGGCGGCGTTGTTGACCAGCACGTCGAGACCGCCGAAGGCATCGAGAACCGCCGTCGAGATCTGCTCGATCGACCCGGGGTCGGACAGGTCGACGGCGACCACCAGCGGATCGTTGGTGAGCTCGGCGGCGATCGCCTCGAGCCGATCGACACTGCGCGCCACGAGCGCGACCCGCGCACCTGATGCATCCAACTGACGCACGATCGCCTCGCCGATGCCCCGACTGGCGCCGGTCACCACTGCCCGTTTCCCAACGAAGTCGAACGACATGCCGGCACCGTAGTCATCCGACTCGGCGGACAACGGTTCAGACCGTGACACCCGGGAGGGCTCCAGGTCGTCCCCCGCCACCGTGCTCCGCTGGGACGGGTCGAACCGTCGACACATATGGTGAACGGCCGACGAGGGGGCAACACGTGCACGACAGCTACGAAGACCTGACCGAGTGTGGACTGAGCGAGGAACTCGAACAACAGCTCGTCGCGACCCAGCGCGAGTGCACCTTCATGTGGACGAACAAGGCCGGCGAGGCATTCGGCGTGATCATGTCGTACCTCCCGCACGAGGGAGTCTTCTGGCTCACCGCGGCCGAGCGACGCGCGCGGATCGCGGCGATCCGGCGCTACCCCCGCGCGTCGATCTGCATCACGAGTACCGGCACCGACATGGGCGGCGGGAAGACCATCACCTACAAGGGCAACTGCACCGTCCATACGTCCCGCGAGGTCAAGGACTGGTTCTACCCCCGGTTCGCACGGTGGATCAGGCCGAACGACGAGGTCGCAGCGACCACGTTCCAGACCTTCCTCGACTCACCCGATCGCGTCATCATCGAGTTCCGCCCGGACTACAAGCTCGGCTTCGACAGCACGCTCATGTGGGCGCGGTCTCCCGACGCAGCGGGCAACAAGCCGCCGGCCTGAACACCTACGCAGCGCGGGACGCCGCACCGGTGTGACTCAGGTGCCGGCGAGCGCCGCCACGACCGGGGCGAATGTCTCGAGTGCATCGGATTGCACCGTCACGTACGATCCTTGCCACCGCTCGCGTTGTTCGACGAGCTCATCGGCGATCTGTTCGGCCGAACCGACGAGCGTGTGGGGGCTCGCCAAGAGCGTCGCCGCGTCCATTCCCATGGCTCCGCCGACCTTCTCGGCGGTCGCTGCGCGATCGTCGGTGACGACGGTGACGAACTTCAGAATGCTGATCTCGATCTCGTCGAAGCGATCGCCCGCCGCCGCGCGCACCCAGCCGAGCTTCTCGTCGGTGGCATCGGCAGACATCGACGCGATCGCCTCGGGGCCCACATTGCCCTCGCCGACATTCGGGTTGACGCCGACGATGTCGGCAAGCCGCGCCGCCGTCGACAGCACGCGCTTGCCTCCCCCGCCGACGACGAGCGGTGGTCCACCCGGTTGCGCCGGCTTCGGCCGCCCGTTCATCTCGGTGATCGTGTAGTGCTCGCCATCGAAGGAGAACGCGCCGTCGCCCCAGAGCCCACGCAACACCGCGATCGCTTCGATCATGCGGTCGATGCGCACGCCAGGACGATCTTCGACGATTCCCGTCCACGAGTAGTCGGCGCTCATCCAGCCGGCGCCCAGGCCGACCTCGAGTCGACCGTCGCTGAGCAGGTCGAGCGTCGCCGTCTCCTTGGCCAGCACGGCCGGATGGCGGAAGTCGTTGGCGAAGACCAGCGTGCCGACACGCAGCGTCTCCGTCACTGCTGCCGCGGTCGACAGTGCCGCGATCGGCGAGAGCTGATCGCCGAAGTGGTCCGGCATCACCAGTGTCGAGTAGCCGAGGTCCTCGGCCTTCCTCGCAGTGTCGGTCCACTCGGAGGACGAACGTGCCTTGGCCGCCAGGACGCCGAAGCGGAATGGCCGGGGGTGCGTCATGACCGCACCTCGCCCGTGTCGTGGGTCGTCCTGTCGGGCCAGCGGAACTGCATGGGGCGAGCCTGTCACACGCCTCGGGATCGAGCAGATCCGTACGACGCGACATCGCGACAGCGGGTGTGAGCGGCTGAGCCCGAGGCCGAAGTCCGGTCACTGACTATGGTGCCGCGGGTGCGCACGACGGTCCGCAATGCAACGGTGCTCGACACGACGACGATGACGTTCACCGACGGCCAGAGCGTCGTGATCGACGATGGCGTGATCGTCGAGGTGACCAGCGGCGACCCTGGTCGCGCTGACATCGAGATCGACGCCGCAGGTCGCTTCGTGCTCCCCGGTCTGATCGACGCCCACGTGCATTTCCGCTTGGCCACGCTCGACTTCCGGGCCGTCACGCAATGGAGCGAGGTCGAGTTCGGCATCGCCATGGCGACGCTCGCGCGACGGACCGTCGAGCGCGGGTTCACCACCGTGCGCGATCTCGGCGGTGACGTGACGGGACTGATCCGAGCGATCCGACGCGATGCGACGCCCGGGCCACGAATCGTGCACGCCGGGTTGATGCTGACCCAGACAGGTGGCCACGGCGACGCCCAGGGCGGCCCCCGGCCCGTGCCCGACTGTGCATGTTCGATGCACAGCGACGTCTTCGGACTCGTCGCCGACGGCGCCGACGCCGTTCGCAAGGGTGCCCGTCATCTCCTCCGTGACGGGAGCGACTTCCTGAAGATCCACGTCTCCGGAGGAGTGGCCTCCCCATCGGACCCGTTGGAGAGCCTGCAGTACACACCCGACGAGATCGAGGCAGCCGTGACGGAGGCGACCCATCGCGGCACCTACGTCGCCGCCCACGCCTATACCCCGGACGCCATCGCGATGGCCGTGGCCGGAGGGGTGCACTCGATCGAGCACGCCAACCTCATCGACGCGAGGACCGCATCGGCCGTGGCCGGCGCAGGCTCGGTGATGGTGCCGACGCTCGTGACCTACAAGGGCATGAACGACCACGGCAGCAGCTTCGGGATGCCGGCGACGAACCTCGCGAAGAATCGCGTGATCTACGAATCGGGCCTCGAGTCGGTCGAGACGGCAGTCGCCGCCGGCGTGACCCTCGGACTCGGCACCGACCTGATCGGCGAACTCCAGTCGATGCAGAATCTCGAACTCGCGATCCGCGCCGAGGTCCAGCCGGCCGCCGACGTGCTCCGTTCCCTCTGGATCGTGAACGCCCGATTGTGCCGGCTCGAGGGTCGCATCGGAGTGGTGGCTCCGGACGCGTTCGGAGATCTGATCATCTCCGAGGTCGACCCGCTCGAGGACCTGGCGGGCTTCGCCGACCACGAGCGCTCGATCTCCCACGTCATCCAGTCGGGAATTCCGGTCGTCGATCGTTCGACGTGAGCGTCACCGTGTCTCGACCCTTCGAGCATCTGTTCACACCGCTGCAGGTCGGGCCGGTCTCGTTGAAGAACCGGATCGTCCGGTCGGCGCGCTCGCTCTGAGTCTGAGCGCGACGCGTCAGGTGCGTTCGCTCATCGCGACGGGTTCGACGATGTCGACGGCCGGCTGATGTGTCGCCGTGCGGCGCAGGAGCATGAATCCGAGAACACCCGCCACCGTGCTGGCCGCGAGGATGCCGAGCTTGGCCGAGCGCAGCAGATCGGGGTCGTCGAACGACAGGCCGGCGACGAACAGCGCCACGGTGAATCCGATGCCCGCCGTCGCTCCGATGCCGACGACGTGGCCCCAGGTGGTCCGCTCGGGCAGACGCCCCACACCGAGTCGCACCGCGAGCCACGTGAACGCCACGACGCCGACGAGCTTTCCGACGACGAGGCCGAAGAACACACCGGCGAACACGTCCGTGTCGAGTCCCTCGACCGACAGGCTCACCCCCGCGTTCGCGAGGGCGAAGATCGGCACGATGAGGAACGCCACCCATTCGCTCAGACGATGTTCGATCCGATCGAGCGGCGACGCGACCTCCCGGACATACGTGGCGATCCGCGTCGGCACCGGGTGTTCGTCGCGTTCGAAGTGGTCGATGAACTCCTCCATGCTCTCGCCGAAACGGCTCGGATCGTGGAACGGTTCGGCCGGGGTGAGCAGACCGAAGACCACCCCCACGATCGCCGCCTCGACGCCGGCCTCGAACAGGGCATACCAGCAGACCACACCGAGTGCGACATACGGAACGAGCGACCGGATCTCGAGCCGCCGGGCGATCAGCACTCCGACCACCGTCAGCAACGCGACGGTGAGCCAGGCGAAACTCACCCCATCGGCGTAGAAGATGGCGATCACGACGATGCCACCGATGTCGTCGACCACGGCGAGCGTGAGGATGAAGATCCGCACCCCCAGCGGCACGCGGCTCCCCACGAGGGTGACCACGCCGACGGCGAACGCGATGTCGGTCGCAACCGGCACACCGAAGCCGTCGACCGCGCCACCGAGGTTGATCAGGATGTAGATCACCGCCGGCACCAGCATGCCGCCGAGTGCCGCGAGCGCAGGCAGGGCCGCCGCCCGTCGGTCGCGGAGCTCACCATGGACGAGTTGGCGTTTGATCTCCAAGCCCACGACGAGGAAGAACAACGACATCAGGCCGCTGTTGATCCACTCGTGCAGCGAGAGGTCGAGGTCGACGATGTCGCCGACGCGGAACTGGATCACCGTCTCGAACAACTCGCGGTACGACGCGGACCACGGCGAGTTGGCCCACACCAGCGCGATCACCGCTGCCACGAGCATGACGACACCGCCGGCAGCCTCCACGGCCATGAACCTGCGCGCCGGCTGGATGACGGTGCGCGGGATGCGTCGATCCGACGCCGAGTACGGACGCTTCAGGTCGTGAGCCACGGCGCCATTCAAGCGCAGCGGACAAGACTCCAATGGTGTCGCTGCCGGGTTCGGTCAACCCGAGCCGTCAGTACGAGCGGGGCAGGCCGAGCACCTGCTGGGCGATGAAGTTGCAGGTCATCTCCTGGCTCACCGGCGCGAGACGCTGCAGCCGAGCCTCACGCCAGTACCGCTCGACGTGGTACTCCGACGCGTAGCCGAGCCCACCGTGGGTCTGCATCGCCTGGTCGGCCGCGAAGAAGCTCGACTCGGCGGCGAGGTACTTCGCGGTGTTGGCCTCCTCGCCACACTCCAGGCCCTGGTCGTACCGCCAGGCGGCCTCGCGCCACACCAACCCGGCGGCATGCAGTTGCATGTGCGCCTGGGCGAGCGGATGGGCAATCGCCTGGTTGGCGCCGATCGGTCGGTCGAAGACGATGCGCTCCTTGGCGTAGCCGACGGCTCGTCGGAGGGCTGCCTCGCCGATCCCACAGGCCATCGCCGCGAGCAGGACCCGCTCGGGGTTGAGGCCGTGGAGGATCTGCTGGAACCCCCGCCCCCGTTCGCCGACCAGCCGCCACCCCTCGACGGGCAGGTCGTCGTACGCCACCTCACACGACGCGACCGCATTGCGGCCGAGCTTCGGGATCGGCACGATGTCGCAGTAGGTCGGGTCGAGGTCGACGAGGAACAGGCTCAACCCGTCGAATCTCCTTCGAGGGTCGCGCGGATCAGGGTCGTCGGTACGGGCCAGGAGCAGGCAGACCTCGGACTCGAGCGCCTTCGAGGTCCAGATCTTGCGGCCCCGCACCACGAAGCCGCCGCTGCCGTCGTCGATCGCCCGAGTGCTGATCCGCGAGGTGTCGGTGCCGGCATCGGGTTCGGTCACCCCGAACGCGACGTGCAGGTCGCCCGCCGCGGCCCGCGGCAGGAACGCCTCCTTCAACCGCTCGCTGCCGAACTTCACCACCGGGTTCAGCCCGAACATCGTGAGATGGAGCGCCGACGAACCGTTCATCGCCGCGCCGGAGGCCGCCACCCGGTTGAGGACGATCGCGCACTCGGTGATCCCCCGGCCACCACCGCCGTAGGCCTCGGGAATGGCGACGCCGAGCCACCCGCCCTCGGCCATCGCCGAGTAGAAGGCCCACGGGAACTCGTGGCGCTGGTCGCACGCCGCCCAGTACGTGTCGTCGAAGTCGGCACACACGCGATCGACGGCGTCGGCGATCGCGCGGTGGTCGTCGTCGGGCGAGAAGTCCATGCCGCTCAGTCTCGCGTCGCGGGCAACGCTCGCGCATCACGAGGTTGATCGAGCGACGCCTCTGGGGCCGCCACGCTGCTCGCTTCGCCGCGTCGAACGGGTCTCGGTAAGGTCCGAGCGACATCACGGACGGGCCGCGGGCGAACGCGAGCGGCCGGCGACACGGCAGGAACAGGAGCACGACCATGGAGATCGACGGACTGCGGGCAATCCTCGTCGGTGGGGCATCCGGCTTCGCCCGCGCCACGGCGGAGCGGATCGCCGCGGGAGGCGGCACCGTTGCGATCCTCGACCGCGAGGGGTCGAACGGCGCCGACGTCGCTGCCCAACTGGGCGGCACGTGGCACCCGACCGACGTCTTGGACTTCGAGGGGATCGAGGCGGTCATCGCCGAGGCCGTCGAGGCCCTCGGCGGGCTCGACGTGGCCGTCAACACGGCCGGCGGCGGCAAGGCCGGACGCACGCTCGGACGCAGCGGACCATTCGATCTCGACGACTTCCGGGCCGTGATCGACCTCAACCTGATCGGCACGTTCAACACCAACCGGCTCTGTGCGATGCACATGGCCGAGAACGAACCGAACGACGACGGCGAACGCGGCGTGCTGATCAACACCTCGTCGATCGCCGCGTTCGAGGGCCAGATCGGACAGGTCGCCTACACCGCCGCCAAGGCCGGCATCGCGGGGATGACACTCACGATGGCCCGCGACCTCGGCACGCTCGGGATCCGGGTCAACACGATCGCACCCAGCCTCTTCGCCACCGGGCTGACCGCCGGGGTGACCGAGGAACGGGCGGCGACCCTGACCAAGGACGCCGCGTTCCCGCGTCGGCTCGGTCGCCCCGACGAGTACGCGCGTCTGGCCGTGGCGATCATCGAGAACCCCATGCTCAACGGCGACACGATCCGCCTCGACGCCGGCACCCGCTTCGCGCCGCGCTGACCACCCACAGCAGTTGTCGACAGCCTCCGACCGGAGAGGGCTGCCGGCGCTGCACATATGGTGAGCGTGCATTCGACGAGACGAGGAGCACTCCCATGCGCGTACACAGTGATCTCTACATCGGCGGCCAGTGGGTGCCGACCACGTCGAGCGACGTGATCGAGGTCGTCAATCCGGCGACCGAGGAGGTCATCGCCACGGTCCCGGCTGCATCGTCGGACGATGCCGACGCAGCGGTGCGCGCTGCTCGCGCGGCATTCCCGTCGTGGTCGCAACTGTCGGTCGACGCGCGCGTCGACTACGTCGAGCGGATCGCTGCGGCCATGGCGGAACGAGCCGAGGAGATCGCGGCGACCGTGTCGGCCGAGCAGGGCATGCCGATGGCCAACGCACGACGCGTGCAGGCGGGTCTGCCGATCACCGTGATGCAGAGCTACGTCGGCATCGGGCGCGAGTACGCCCGATCCGAGCCCGAGCGGATCGGGCACTCGATCGTCGTCGAGGAACCGATCGGCGTGTGCACGTTCATCACGCCGTGGAACTACCCGCTGCACCAGATCGTCGGCAAGGTCGCCCCGGCGCTCGTCGCCGGCTGCACGATGATCGTCAAGCCGAGCTCGGAAACACCGTTGAACGCCTTCGTCCTCGCCGAGATCGTGCACGAGGTCGGTCTGCCCGCGGGCGTCTTCAACCTGGTGACCGGCGCGGGTCGCACGGTGGGTGAGTCGCTGTGCATGCACCCCGAGGTCGACATGATCTCGATCACCGGCTCGACGGAGGCCGGCGCCCGCATCGCCCAGCTCGGCGCACCGTCGATCAAGCGGATCTGTCAGGAACTCGGGGGCAAGTCGGCCAACGTCATCCTCGACGGTGCCGACCTGGCGAAGGCCGTCCCCGCCGGCATCACCGGCATGATGCTCAACTGCGGCCAGACCTGCACGGCGCTCACGAGGATGATCGTGCCGCGCCACCGTCAGGACGAAGTCGTCGATCTCGCGGTCGCCACGTTGGCATCGCTGTCGATGGGCGACCCCGACAGCGACGACAACTTCCTCGGCCCGCTCGTGTCGGCATCACAGAAGCGGACCGTGCAGGACTACATCCGGCTGGGCATCGACGAAGGGGCCCGCCTGGTCGCCGGAGGGCCCGACGACCCCGACGGGTACGACATCGGCTTCTACGTCCGGCCGACGATCTTCGCCGACGTCGACAACTCGATGCGGATCGCCCAGGAGGAGATCTTCGGGCCGGTGCTGTGCATCATCCCGGTCGACAGCGACGACGAGGCGATCACCGTCGCCAACGACTCGCCCTACGGGCTGTCGGGCGCTGTCTGGGCCGACACCGACGAGCACGGTGTGGAGGTCGCGCGGCAGCTGCAGACCGGCCAGGTGATGGTCAACGGCGGCCGGTTCAACCCGCTCGCGCCGTTCGGCGGCTACAAGACCTCGGGCAACGGACGCGAACTCGGACGCGCCGGTCTCGACGAATTCCTCGAGACCAAGGCGATCCAGCTACCGGCCTGAGCGCATGCGGGCCGGTCCGAGGCCGACGCCCGGGAGCAAATGAATTAACCTTTCGATCAATAACCAGCAACGGGGATGGGGACGGGGACATGGCAATCATCACGAACGACACGAGTCCGACGGTGTCGTCGAACGCGTCGGAACTCAGCCTGCTCGAACGTGTCGCGTCGCTCGACGACGTGATCCGTCGCGGCGGTGACGAAGCCCAGCAGCTGCGACGGTGCCCGTCGTTCGTCATCGATGCCCTGATCGATGCCGGCCTCTTCCGTTTCACGATCCCCCGGGAACTCGGTGGCGAGGATGCCTCGGTCGGCCAGACGATCGAGGTGATCGAGGCGATCTCGGCGATCGACGCCTCGGTCGGCTGGAACGTGATGCTCGGCTCGGAGATCAACGCGATGGCCGCCGGTGGCATGGCAAAGGAGCTGGCGGCCGAGGTCTACCTCGGCGACCCGAACGTGATCATGTGCGGCGGTGGCGGCCCCGGCACCACGCCGTCACGCGCGGTCGAGCAACCCGACGGCAGCTACCGGGTGTGGGCGCACACGACGTTCATCAGCGGATGCCACAACGCAACCTGGTGCTTCATGGTCGCGCCGGTGTTCGACGGTGACGAGCTCAGGCTGACCAACGGGGCACCGACGGTGAAGCTCTGGATGCTCCACCGCGACCAGTGGGAGATCCTCGACACCTGGGACGTCGCCGGGCTGCGCGGGTCGGGAAGCCACGACGTCGTCACCGAGGGCGGCATCGTTCCGGCGCGCTTCGCCGACGTCGACCTCGTCACGGTTCCACCGCTCTACGAGAACCCGGTGTACCGGATTCCCGTGCCACTGCGGCTCGCCTACAACAAGGCTGCCGTCGCGATCGGCGTCGCCCGCGGTGCGCTCGACGAGTTCGCGGTCCTGGCCAACGCCAAGACCCCGATGCTCTCGAGCACACCCCTGCGCGACCGGCCCGTCGCCCAGTACCGGATGGGCGAGGGGGAAGCCACGCTGCGCGCGGCGCGGGCATTCCTGTTCGAGGCGATGGGTCAGGTCGAAGACGAGCTGTGGGCCGGCCGCGACGCGCCGTCCGCCGAACGGACGCAGATCGCCCGGCTGGCGTGCACCCACGCGGCGAACGCGTCGATGCAGGTCGTCGACTCGATCCACAATGCCGCCGGCACGTCGGCGATCCGGATGGACAGCCCGCTCGAACGCAAGCTGCGAGATGCTCACGGCTGCGCGACCCATCGCTGGGTGGCCCATCCGCTCTACGCCGAGCTGGGGAAGATCTTCCTCGGCCACGAAGCGCCGGCGGAGTTCGCCGGCACCGGTGGGCCCGCACCGAGCCCCGGTCGTTGAACCGGGCAACGACGTCGTGAGCAGTGGCCGCCATGGGTGACGCGACCGGGCTCACCGACGCGCAGCTCCAGTCGCTGGTCGGTCATCGATTCGCCGGGGGGCGATACCGGATCGAGCACTGGGAGAACTGGCTGCTCACGGAGTGCACCGGCCGCGAACCGCTGCCGGATCGACTGGTCCACCCGATCGTGCTGTTCCACGTTCCGATCCTCGGTGTCGGTACCTCGATCACCGAGTTGTTCGAACTGGGCGGCGTCGCCGGGCCCGGGTTCGGTCGGGCTCGAGGGGTACGACTGGGAGTACTTCGGCCCGCTCACCGAAGACGTCGAGTACCGGATGGAGGGCGGCATCGTCGCCGCGCAGCGGGTCACCGACGAGACCGGACGGGTCGTCGACAAGATGGCGTTCGAGATCACGCTGTTCGACGAGGACGATCGGATGGCCGCCCGGATCACGAACCGTTGGGTGCTGCGGCGATGAGCGACGTTCGCGAGGGCGACGAGATCCCGCCGTGGACGATGCCGTTCGTCGATCCGGCGCGGATGCGCACGATGGCCGCGATCCTGCGCGACCCGTACACGGTGCACTGGGACCGCGACGCCAATGCGGCACTCGGCCTTCCGGGGCGGGTGATCAACCAGGGGCCGCTCAACCTCGGCTACATCGCCAACATGCTGCTCGCGTGGGCCGGTCCGTCGTGCGTCCGACGGCTGACGGTGTCGTTCGGCCGCCCGGTGCTCGACGGCGACAGCGTCACCGCCGGCGGTCGGGTCGTCTCCGTGGCCACGGTCGACGGTGAACGCCGCGCCACCTGCGAGGTCTGGCTCGATCGCGACGGCGAGCACGTGGTCACCGGCACCGCCGTCGTGGCCATCGACAGCCCCGACCCTGGCTGAGCTTCGGTCGTAGGACTACCGTTCGGGTACGAGTGTCGATACGACTGGGGGACAGCGATGGCATACGGGGGCGAGCAGGTGGAGATGCCACCGGTCGAGAACTGGTTGACCGACTGGGACTGGCTCGACGACCAGTGGGGTCCGAACGCGATCGACATCTGGAACTCGGTGCGCGAGCAGTGCCCGGTGGCCACGACCGAACGGTACGGGCGCGCGTTCATGCCGGTGACGATGGAAGCCGTCGCTGCGGTGGCCAACGACACCGAACACTTCTCGTCGATCTGGGTCAACGTGGGCCGACCGGACGCGCCACGCTCGCCGGCGCCGCCGATCACGTCGGACCCGCCCGAGCACCACGGCCACCGCCGTCTCCTGCTGCCCGCGTTCAGCCCGAAGAAGGTCGCCCCACTCGAGGAGCAGTTGCGCACGTTCTGCCGCAAGCTGATCGCCGACCTCGACGGGGCGAGCACCGCCGACGCCGCCGAGCAGTACGCGCAGCACATTCCGGTACACGGCATCTGCATCCTCACGGGCCTGCCCGAGGAGGACGCCGACATGTTCCGCGACTGGATCTACCGCAACTTCCAGCTGGCACCACGCGACAACTCGGTGCGCGTCGCCGTCGCCAAGGAGATGGGCGACTACATCGACGCACTGCTGCGCGACCGGCTCGAGCACCCGAAGGACGACATGCTCACGCTGGTCGCCAACGCCGAGATCGACGGCGAGCCGGTCGACTGGAACCTCAAGCTCGGCTACATCCGGCTGCTCATCGTCGCCGGGATCGACACGACCTGGAGCGCCATCGGCTCGGGCCTCTGGCACTTCGCCCAGCACAACGACGAGGTCCAACGCCTCGTCGCCGTCGACGACGACGACCTGCTGTGGAACACCGCCAACGAGGAGGTGCTGCGCTACTACGCGCCGGTCACGATGGCGCGCAAGGTCATCGCCGAGACCGAGATCGGCGGCTGCCCGGTACATCCCGGCGACCAGATGCTCGTCACGTTCCCGGCCGCCAACCACGACCCGGCGGCGTTCGAGCACGCCGACGTGTTCGACATCGATCGCCTGAACAACCGCCACGTCGCGTTCGGGCTCGGCATCCATCGCTGCGTCGGCTCGAACCTGGCCCGCCTCGAGATGCTCGTCGCCCTGCAGGAGTGGCTCCGGGCATTCCCGAACTACACACTCGACACGTCCATCGACACCACGTGGGCCAACGGCCAGGTCCGCGGCCCCCGCAACCTCCCGGTCCTCCTCAACCGCTGACCTCGCGCCCGAACCTCCTCAGTGAGATTGCGATGAGGTTCTGGCGCGACCGGTGAGCCGAAACCTCATCGGTGAGGTTGCGATGAGGTTGCTGGCGCGAGGGGTGAGCCGGAACCTCATCAGTGGGATTGCGATGAGGTTGTGGCGCGACAGGTGAGCCGGAACCTCATCGTTGGAGGATGGGGCGGGTCAGGCGCGGGATGGCGACGATGACCACGCCGGCCACGAGCACGGCGGCGGCCGAGTACCACCACGCCGAACTCCAGAAGAGCTCAAGCTCGAAGAAATCCCGCAGGAACGGCACCGCGAAGACGACCGCATAGCTGAGCCCCATCAGCGCAACGAGGCCGGTCTTCCACGGGCGAAGTGGCCGGCTCGTCACCGCCAGCACCACCAGGCCGAGAGCGAGCAGGGTCACCGTGACGAGCGTTCGTGCCTGGTCCAACGGCAGTTCGGTGATCTCGAGTGACGCCTCGTAGGCAGCCAGCGTGGCCGACCCGATGGCGATCCCGGCCGGAACCGTGAACCACAGCACCCGACGCAGGAAGCCCGGGCGGATCAGATCGACCTCCGGTGCGAGCGCCAGGAAGAACCCGGGAACACCGATGCTGAACGTGCCGATCAGGGTCAGCTGCCGAGGGATGAACGGAAACGGGCTGTCGAGGATTCCCACCACGAACGTCAGCAGCACCGCGTACGAGGTCTTGGTGACGAACAGCTTCGACACCCGCTCGACGTTGTTGATCACCTTGCGGCCCTCGTTGACCACGGCGGGCAGGCTGGAGAAGGCGTTGTCGGTGAGGACGAGATCGGCAACGGCCTTGGTGGCCTCGCTGCCCGACCCCATCGAGATGCCGAGATCGGCATCCTTCAGCGCGAGGACGTCGTTGACACCGTCACCGGTCATGGCGACGACGTGACCGCGTGACTGCAGGGCGTTGACCATGGCCTGCTTCTGCTGCGGGGCCACGCGTCCGAACACCGTCGACTGCTCGAGCGCCTCGGCGAGATCGCCGATGGCCTCGGGCAACTCGCGGGCGTCGATCGGTTCCCCGACCACTGCGAGCCCCGCCCGTCGGGCGATCGACGCGACCGTGTCCGGGTTGTCGCCGGAGATGACCTTGAGCGTCACCTGCTGTTCGGCGAAGTAGGCCAGGATCTCCGGAGCGTCCGGGCGGATCTCGTCTTCGAGTTCGACGATCGCAAGGGTCGCGGCGTCTGCGGGAAGGCCGCCGTCGACCGGACCGTGCGGCGATGCCACGACGGCCAACAGTCGTTGGCCCTCGACGCTCAGCGTCTCGACCAGCGCTCGCAGGGGATCATCGGAACGCAGCAGGAAGTCGGGGGCGCCGAGATAGAACCAGCCACGACCGGCGAACGAGGCGCCCGACCACTTCCGCTCACTGTCGAACGGCTCGACGTGGTCGACCTCCCAGACGGTTTCGGTACCGACTTCGGCAGCGATCGCCGCCATGGTCGCATTGGGCACCGGGTCGACCGCCGCCAGCGCTCGCAACGCCTCGGTCGCCTCCGCCTCGGACCGAGCCGGCGCCGGATGCAGCGCGGCGAACCTGATGTTGCCGGTCGTGATCGTTCCGGTCTTGTCCAGACACAGCACGTCGACTCGCGCCAGCACCTCGACCGTCGAGAGCTGCTTTGCGAGTGCATTGCGGCGGGCGAGCGCGATCACGCCGGCCATGAACGCCAGGCTGGTCAACAGCACCAGCCCATCGGGCACCATCGCCACCGAAGCTGCAACGGTGCCGAGGAGAGCATCCTGCCAGTCGTCCTCGCTCGCGAGAAGGTTCAGGAACAAGACGATGGTCGCAACCGGGATCACCCAGGTGAGCCAACGCAGGATCCGGTCGACGCCCGCCCGCAGCTGCGACTGCGCCGGCTCGAAGTGCTTGGCTTCGGTGGCGAGGCGGCTGGCGTAGCTGTCGGCACCGATCGCCGTGGCGAGGAAGAGCCCGTTTCCGGCGACGACGAAGCTCCCGGATCGCACCTCGTCGCCGACCGCTTTCTCGACGGGACGCGACTCGCCGGTCAGCATCGACTCGTCGAGGCGGAGCCCGGTCGACTCCAAGACGAGCCCGTCGACGGCCACCTGGCCGCCGAGACGCAGCTCCACGACGTCGTCGATGACGATTTCCTCCGTCGCGATGTCCACCGATCGCCCAGAACGCACGACGTTGGCCCTGGGCTCGGTGATGACCTCCAGTCGATGCAGCTCACGGCGCGAGCGCACCTCCTGTGTCACCCCGATCACCGAGTTCGCGATGACGACACCGACGAACAGCCCGTCTTTCGGGTTTCCCGAGATCACCACGAGGACGAACAGCGTGAAGATGATCGCGTTGACGATCGTGAACGTGTTGGCCATCACGATCTGACCGAACGAACGACCAGGTGGCGCGGGCACGATGTTCACCTGGCCGGTGGCGACGCGTGACTCGACCTCGGCCGCGGTGAGACCCGCGAACGGAGCGACGGGCGATGAGTGCATCTGGCGCCGCAGAGTATCGGGCGCGACCTGGTTCACTGGTGAGATGTCACCCGGGCTTGGCAACGACGCATTGATCGCCTACGTGCGCGAGTCCGTGATCGGACGCGACGACGTGATCGACGGACCGTACGGACCTCGCCCGATCATCTACGCCGACTACACCGCGTCCGGGCGGTCGCTCTCGTTCATCGAGGACTACATCCGCGCCGTCGTGCTGCCGCTGTACGCCAACACCCACACCGAGTCGTCGGGGACCGGGCTGCAGACGACCGCGCCTACGCGAGGAGGCCCGCGACATCATCTCGCGGTCGGTCGGCGCGAACCACGACGAACACGCGGTGGTGTTCTGTGGCAGCGGCGCCACCCATGCAGTCGCGAAGCTCGTGGGGGTCATGGGATTGAAGATCCCCTCGACGCTCGAGGACCGCTACGGATTCGGTGCCTCGATCCCGGCCGAGGAGCGCCCGGTGGTGTTCATCGGGCCGTACGAACACCACTCCAACGAGCTGCCGTGGCGTGAGTCGATCGCCGACGTCGTGATCATCGACGAGGACGCTGACGGCCACGTCAGCCTCGAGCACCTCGAACGCGAACTCGTACGGCACGCCGACCGGTCCACGCTGATCGGGTCGTTCTCGGCGGCGTCCAACGTCACCGGCATCATCACCGACACGGTTGCCGTGTCGACACTCCTGCACGAACACGGCGCGCTCTCGCTGTGGGACTACGCCGCGGCAGCGCCGTACGTCCCGATCGACATGGGATCGAACGCCGACGGCAACCTGGCCTACAAGGACGCCATCTTCATCTCGCCGCACAAGTTGATCGGCGGGCCGGGCACGCCGGGGGTGCTCGTGGCACGACGTGACCTCTTCACCAACCGGGTGCCCGACGTGCCCGGCGGCGGCACCGTCCGCTACGTGAGCATCGCCGAACACGACTATCACCACCAGATCGAGCACCGCGAGGAAGCGGGGACGCCGGCCATCGTCGAGTCGATCCGCGCCGGCCTGGTCTTCCAGCTCAAGGAAGCGGTCGGCCCGGCCGTGATCGAGGACCGCGAGTCGGCCTTCGTACGACGGGCGATCACGTCGTGGGAACGGAACCCCGCCATCAACGTGCTGGGCAGCCACGAGGCCGACCGACTCTCGATCGTGTCGTTCGTGATCCGTCACGACGACAGGTTCCTGCACCACAACTTCGTCGTGGCGCTGCTCAACGACGTGTTCGGCATCCAGTCGCGCGGCGGCTGCTCGTGCGCCGGCCCGTACGGCCACCGGCTCCTCGGCATCGACCTCGACCGGTCGCACGAGTTCCAGCGGGAGATCAACCGCGGCTGCGAGGGCATCAAGCCGGGCTGGGTGCGCGTCAACTTCAACTACTTCATCGACGACGCCACGTTCGACTACATCGTCGACGCGGTGCACCTGATCGCTTCCCACGGCGTGTCGCTGTTGAGCGCGTACGACTTCGAACCCGACAGCGGCCTCTGGCACCACCGCCTGGGCACCCGCGTGCCGTCGATGAGCCTCGACGAGATCTCCTACGACACCGGTGAGATGCGCTTCGAGAACCGGCGTCACCGCGAGGCGATCGACCTCGCCCGCCATCTGGCAGCAGCCCACGAGCTGTTCCACTCGTCAGTCGGTGGGGCCACGACGTGCTCGCATCCGGAGACGAACGACGACTTCGAACACCTGCGCTGGTTCCCGTATCCGGACGAGGCCCGCACCCCGACCGACTGATCGTCGTCACCCGACTGTCACACAACCGTCATATTCAGCTACGCTCGCTCACCATGTCGACGACACGGCGCGATCCCCGATCGGTGTCCCGTGGACTCGCCGCGCTCGTCAGCGTCGTCCTGCTCTCACTGATCGGCCCGGTCGTCATCTCAGCCGGCGCCTCCGCGCAGGACCCCGCCGCCGTGAAGGCAGCCCAGGAGATCCAGGCCGCCCGCGACCGCGCCAACGCCGCGGCGCAGGCCATGTTCGACGCCGAATCGAAGCTCGACACCCTCGACGTCGGGATCGCCGAGTCGGAGAAGCAGCTCGCCGCCGTCGAAGCACAGGCGGCATCGATGCGATCCAGCCTCCAGGCCGACGCCCAGCGCAGCTTCGCCAACTCCGGCAGCTCGATGCCGCTGCTGGTCGACCTCGACCAGGCCAACGCCGGCATCACCGCCGATCGACAGGCCTCTGTCGCCCGCGGCGCAGCGTCGGTCGAACTCGACGACTTCGACACCGTGATGAAGGAGGTCGAACAGCAGCGCGCCGATCTCGAACGTCAGAAGGAAGCCACGACGCGTGCCCGCGAACAGTTCGAGACCCTGAAGACCAACGCCGAGGCCGAAGTCGTCAAGCTCGCCGAGATCGAGAAGCAACGCCTCGCCGACGTCGCCGTGCAACGCGAACTCGAACGCCAGCGCAAGATCCGCGCCGACCAGGAGGCTGCTGCCGCCGCCGAAGCGGCAGCGAGCCAGGCCGCGCAGCAGCGCTCCAGCGCCGCACAGGTCACCTCGTCGAACGGTTCGTCCGGCAGCGCTGCCGCAGCAGCACCGTCAGCGGCACCGCAGGGTGCAGCTGCAGCACCGGCTCCGGCACCCGAGAGCCCGCCTGCGTCGAACGCCGGCAACGGCATGGTCTGCCCGGTCGCCGGACCACGGGCCTTCGGTGACACGTGGGGCGCCGCCCGATCTGGCGGTCGCAGCCACGAGGGTGTCGACATGATGTCGCCCGCCGGCACGCCGCTCGTGGCGGTCGAGTCGGGTTCGGTCCAGTTCAAGACGACCAACCTCGGCGGCAACTCGGTGTGGCTCAACGGCGCCAGCGGCACCCGCTACTTCTACGCCCACCTGAGTGCGTGGGAGGGATCGTCACGCGGCGTCTCCCAGGGCGAGGTGATCGGCTACGTGGGTGCCACCGGCAACACGACCGCCAACCACCTCCACTTCGAGATGCACCCCGGCGGCGGTCAAGCCGTCAACCCGTACCCGTACGTTCCGCGCCGTCTGCTGACACCGGTCTTTCGGGGTCGGGTCCGGAAAGACCGAGATCAGGTCGACATGAAGCGGCTGGTGTAGGTCGCGATGTTGCCGATGTAGTTGGCCCGCTCGTACGCGGCAGGATCGGCCACCGCATGGCTCGCCACCGCGCCGCGCATCTGGCTGACGGATTCGTAGTCGTGCTCGACCATCCACTCGCGCAGCTGCATCTCCATCGTGGCGAAGTGCTCGGGCCCGTCGTGCAGGATGGCTGACGTCGACATGGCCACGTCGGCACCGGCGAGGATGAGCTTGGCGACATCGAAACCGGAATGGACCCCGGTCGACCCGGCGATCGACATCGACAGGTGCTCACGCAGGATGCCGATCCACCGCAGCGGCAACCGCAACTCCTCAGGCGTGCTCAACGCGATCCGGGGCATGACGTCGAGCGTCTCCAGATCGAGGTCGGGCGAGTAGAAGCGGTTGAACATCACCACACCCGAGGCGCCGGCACCTTGAACGGCAACGACGAAGGCCGCCAGCGACGAGTAGTACGGCGAGAGCTTCACCGCCACCGGGATCCCGACCTCCTCGGCGACGAGCGCCACGAGTTCGAGGTGTTCGGCCTCGAGTGCAGCGCCATCGACCGACGGATCGGCGGCGACGGTGTAGAGGTTGAGTTCGACCGCGTCCGCGCCGGCGCCCTCGAGCAGCCGGGCGTACTTGACCCAGCCACCGATGTTGGTGCCGTTGAGACTGGCGATCACGGGGACGTCGACGCGCCGCTTTGCGCCCTCGATGAGCTCCAGGTACGAGTCGACGCCCGAGTTGTAGTCGTCGAGTTCGGGGAAGAACGACGTCGCCTCGTTGAAGCTCTCACCGTGCACGGTGAAGAGCCGGTCGATCTCGGCAGTCTCGTGTTCGATCTGCTCCTCGAACAGCGAGGGCAACACGACCGCTGCGGCCCCCGCCTGCTCCAGTTGTGCGAGCCGGTCGAGGTCGCCGGTGAAGGGTCCCGCCGACGCGACGAGCGGCGAGCGCAGCGACAAACCGAGATAGGTGGTGTGCAGGTCAGGCATCGTCGTCATCCTTGTCGTCATCGTCGGCGTCATCGTTGGCGTCGACCGCCGCGTCGTCGATCTCGATCACGGATCGCTCGTGCACCTTGCGTTCCACGCCCGCGAGTTGCTCGTAGTAGTGCCAACGCTCGTCGATGTCGCGTTGCGCGAGGTCGAGGAGCTGCGACGACCGATCGGGATCGGACCGGGCGAGCATCGAGAAGCGGGCTTCCTTCAGCGCGAACTCCTTCAACGGGATGGTCGGTGCAGCCGAGTCGAGCTGGAACGGATGCTCGTGTTCCTCGACGGTCGGCTTGTAGCGGTACAGCGGCCAGTACCCCGACTTCACCGCATCCTTCTGGTGCGACATCGAGGTCTCCATGTCGATGCCGTGGGCGATGCAGGTCGAGTAGGCGATGATCAGCGACGGGCCATCCCATGCGTCGGCCTCGGCCAGCGCCTTGACGGTCTGGATGTCGCTGCCGCCGATGGCGATCTGCGCCACGTACACGTTGCCGTAGCGACGTGCGATGGCACCGAGGTCCTTCTTGCCGGTCGACTTGCCTGCCATGGCGAACTTGGCCACGGCGCCGAGCGGCGTCGCCTTCGACGCCTGGCCGCCCGTGTTCGAGTACACCTCCGTGTCGAGCACCAGCAGGTTGACGTTGCGTCCGCTGCTGAGCACGTGATCGAGACCACCGAATCCGATGTCGTAGGCCCAGCCATCGCCGCCGACGATCCAGGTGCTGGTGCGCACGAGTTCGTCGGCGATCGTCGTCAGCCGTCGGGCAGCATCCGCCACGACCCCGTCACTGCTGTCGACGAGATCGGCCAGCCGCTCACGCAACACCGCCACCCGGGCGCGTTGTTCGGCGACACCCGACTCCGTGGGCACCGGGTCGGCGAGCAACGACGCCGCCAGCTCGGCTCCCACCGGCTCGGCGAGTTCCTCCAGCAGGCGACGCGCGTCGCGCTGGTGGTGTTCGATGCCGAGCCTCATGCCGTAGCCGAACTCGGCGTTGTCCTCGAACAACGAGTTCGACCACGCCGGGCCGAGCCCGTTGCCATCCTTCGCCCACGGTGTGGTCGGCAGGTTGCCGCCGTAGATCGATGAACATCCGGTGGCGTTGGCGACGACGAGGCGGTCGCCGAACAGCTGGGTGAGCAGCTTCAGGTACGGGGTCTCGCCGCAGCCCGAGCAGGCGCCGGAGAACTCGAACAGGGGCTGGAGGAGCTGCGAGTTCTTCACCGAATCGTGGGTGATCGACGCTCGATCGAGTTCGGGGATCGAGGTGAAGAAGTCCCACCGTTCGCGCTCGACGTCGCGGTGCTCGTCGGCGGGCGCCATGTTGATCGCCTTGCGCTTCACCTGTGTCTTGTCCTTGGCCGGGCACACCTCGACGCAGATGCCACAGCCCGTGCAGTCGTCGGGGGCCACCTGGATCGTGAGGAGATGGCTGTCGAGTTCGCGGGACCGGAAGTTCTTCGACAGGAAGCCGGCGGGCGCATCGGACAGTGCCGACGGCTCGAACGCCTTCATCCGGATCGTGGCGTGTGGGCACACGACGGCGCACTTGCCGCAGTCGATGCAGAGGTCGGGTTCCCAGATCGGGATCTGGAGCGCCAGCTTGCGCTTCTCGTAGCGGGTGGTGCCGGTCGGGTACGTGCCGTCGACCGGCATGGCCGACACCGGCAACAGGTCGCCCTTGCCGGCGATCATCTGCATCGTGACCTTCTCGACGAATTCGTCGACCGCCGCCTGGTCGAGCAGGTCGAGCAGGTCGAGTGTCTCGTCCACCCGTGCCGCATCGATGACGGCGGGAACGGCGACCTCGGTCAACTCGGCCAGTGCGAGATCGACGGCAGCTTCGTTGCGCTCGACGATCAGGCGACCTCGCCGGCCGTACGCCGCCGCTGATCGACTCCTTGATCGCGCCGATTGCGCGGTCGACGTCCATCACGTCGGCCAGGGCGAAGAAGCACGGCTGCATGATCGTGTTGATGCGGCCGGGCATCTTCAACTCGCGGGCGATCCGGGTGGCGTCGATCGTGAAGACGCGAAGCTCCTGCTCGACGATGCGGTGCTGGAGCGACCGGGGGAGGTGATCCCACAGCTCGTCAGCGGCATAGGGGGCGTTCAGGAGGAATGTGCCACCGCGACGGACGTCGGCGAGCACGTCGAAGCGATCGAGCAGCCCGAACTGGTGGCACGCGACGAGATCGGCCTCCTGCACGAGGTAGGTCGAGCGGATCGGCTCGGGGCCGAAGCGGAGATGCGACACCGTCATCGAGCCGGACTTCTTCGAGTCGTAGACGAAATACCCCTGCGCGTACAGGTCGGGCTCGTGCCCGATGATCTTGACCGACGCCTTGTTCGCACCGACCGTGCCGTCGCTGCCGAGCGCGTAGAACACCGCCGACCGACCCGCCCGGTCGACCTGGAACGAGTCGTCCACGCCGAGGCTCAGCCCGGTCACGTCGTCGACGATGCCGACCGTGAACCGCCGCTTGGGCTCGGCGCGAGCTGCCTCGTCGAAGACGGCCTTGGCCATGGCCGGGGTGAACTCCTTCGAACCGAGCCCGTAGCGACCCCCGATGACACGCACCTTCGGGCGGTCCGACTCGGCGAGCGTCGTGACGACGTCCTGGAACAGCGGCTCGCCGACCGCGCCGGGTTCCTTCGTCCGGTCGAGCACGGCGATCGAGCTGACCGTGGCCGGCAGCGCCGCCAGCAGGGCATCGGTCGGGAACGGACGGAACAAGCGGATCGTCGCGAGCCCGACCTTCTCGCCGTCGGCCACCAGTTTCGCCACCGTCTCGCCGACGGCGCCGGAACCCGAGCCCATCATCACGATGACCCGCTCGGCGTCGGGTGCCCCCTCGTAGTCGACGAGGCCGTAGCGACGCCCGGTCAGCTCGGCGAGTTCGGCGAAGACCTCCTCGACGGCAGTGGGAACTGCATCGTGGTACGGGTTCGAAGCCTCGCGGGCCTGGAAGAACACGTCGGGGTTCTGGGCGGTGCCGCGCATCGACGGGTGCCGTGGGCCGGAGGCGACGGAGCTTGTGAGCGGCAACGTCGTCGTCACGGACGAGCGAACGGAGGTCGTCGTCGGCGAGCAGGTCGATCCGATTGATCTCGTGCGATGTGCGGAACCCGTCGAAGAAGTGCAGGAACGGCACCCGGGTTCGCAGTGTCGCGGCGTGCGACACGGCGGCGAAGTCGTGGGCCTCCTGCACCGAGCTGGCACACAGCATGGCGAAGCCGGTCGCTACGCGCCGCCATCACGTCGCTGTGATCACCGAAGATCGACAGGGCGTGCGTGGCGATCGCGCGGGCAGCGACGTGGATCACCGTGGGCGTCAGTTCGCCGGCGATCTTGAACATGTTCGGCAGCATCAGCAGCAATCCCTGCGACGCCGTGAACGTCGTGCCGAGCGCCCCGGTCTGCAGCGCACCGTGGAGCGTGCCCGCTGCGCCGGCCTCCGACTGCAGCTCGACCACTTCGGGAACTGCGCCCCACAGATTCGTCGCACCCGCGGCCGACCATGCGTCGGCCAGCTCGCCCATCGTCGAGGCCGGCGTGATCGGATAGATCGCCACCACCTCCGACAGTGCGTAGGCGACCTTGGCCGGCGCCTCGTTCCCGTCGATGCAGGCCGTGGCAGAAGAGTTGCTCATGCAACCATCCTGTCGGGTGCCACGGCCCGCGACGACCGCCCAAAGTCCCCTCTTTGCGTGTGGCTTTGGGCCCTAGGGACACCCTGTGGGGTACCGCGACACTCGAAAGCGTGATGTTCGCGATCGACGCCCTCCCCCTCGCACGCTGGCAATTCGGGATCACCACCGTCTACCACTTCTTCATGGTCCCGCTGACCATCGGGCTGTCGATGCTCGTCGCCTGGTTCCACACCCGGTGGTACCGCCACGGCCGACGAGTCCGACCTACGCCTCACCAAGTTCTTCGGCAAGCTGTTCCTGATCAACTTCGCCATGGGCGTCGTCACCGGCATCGTGCAGGAATTCCAGTTCGGCATGAACTGGAGCGAGTACTCCCGCTTCGTCGGCGACGTGTTCGGCGCACCGCTCGCCATGGAGGGCCTCGTCGCGTTCTTCCTGGAGTCGACCTTCCTCGGCCTCTGGATCTTCGGCTGGGGCCGGCTCCGACCCGGGATCCACCTGGCGACGATCTGGGCCGCCGCGATCGGCACGTGGCTGTCGGCCTACTTCATCGTCGCCGCCAACTCCTGGATGCAGCATCCCGTCGGCGTCGTCTTCAACGCCGAACGCGGGCGCGCCGAACTGTCGACATCTGGGCGGTGCTCACCAACACGACGACACTGGCCGCGTACCCCCACGTGATCAGCGGCGCCGTGCTCACGGCAGCGGTCTTCGTTGCCGGCATCTCGGCCTGGTGGCTCATGCGCCGCAACCCGAGCGACGTCGACCGCGAGGGCTTCACACGCGCGACTCAGGACCGGCCTGTGGGTCACGATCGTCGCCGGCGTCGCGCTGAGCCTGTCCGGGTCACTTCCAGACGCGGCTGATGTTCGAACAGCAGCCGATGAAGATGGCCGCCGCCGAAGCCCTGTGCGAGACCGAGACGGGTCCCGGCCTGTCGGTGTTCGCCGTCGGCGACGTCAGCCAGGAGTGCGACGTCCGCTCGCTCGTGATCCCCGGCCTGCTGTCGTTCCTCGCGACCGACACGTGGGACGCCGAGATCCCCGGCGTCATCGACACCCAGGCCGCCTACCAGGAGCAGTTCGGACCCGGTGACTACCGGCCGAACCTGATCATCACCTACTGGAGCTTCCGGGCGATGATCGGCATCGGCATGGTCAGCGTCATGGCGGCCGCCGCCGCGCTGATCTATCTGCGGTTCAAGAAGGTGCTCCCGAACAGCAAGTGGGGCGGCCGGGCCGCGATCGCGCTGATCGTCACGCCGTTCCTCGGCAACACCGCCGGCTGGATCTTCACCGAGATGGGGCGCCAACCCTGGGTGGTGGCCCCGAACCCCGACGGCATCCCCGAGGTCAGACTGTTGACCGCGGACGCCGTGTCGGGCGCCGTCGGGGGCGCCACCGTGCTGTTGTCGATGGTCACCTTCACGCTGGTCTACGGCGGGCTGGGCCTCGTCGAGCTCTTCCTGCTCAAGCGCTACGTCGAGGCCGGACCCGATGCCGCGATCACCGGCATCCTCGAAGGCGGCGACGACAGCGGACAGGGCGCAGGGCCTCGTGGCCCCGAGGACCGCGACGACTGGCCGCCCGACTCCGAGCCGCCGCCCGAAGGCGACGACGACCGCCTCGTCTTCGCGTACTGAGAACTGGAGCGACCGTCATGGAACTCACCACCTTCTGGTTCATCACCATCGCCGTGCTGTGGATCGGCTACTTCTTCCTCGAGGGCTTCGACTTCGGCGTCGGGATGCTGCTGCATCCGATCGGACGCACCGACGCCGACCGCCGGGTGATGATCAACACGATCGGACCGGTGTGGGACGGCAACGAGGTCTGGCTGCTCGTTGCCGGCGGCGCCACGTTCGCGGCATTCCCGAACTGGTACGCCACGTTGTTCTCCGGGTTCTACCTGCCGCTGTTCCTCATCCTGCTGGCGCTCATCTTCCGCGGCGTGGCGTTCGAGTACCGCGGCAAGATCGACAGCATCCGGTGGCGGCAACGGTGGGACCTCGCGATCGCCGTCGGATCATGGGTGCCCGCGGTGCTGTGGGGCGTCGCGTTCGCCAACATCGTGCGCGGTGTGCCGATCAACGACGACCAGGACTTCACCGGCACGCTGTTCACCCTGCTCAATCCCGTTCGGACTCCTCGGCGGTGTCACCACGGCGTCGCTGTTCATCCTGCACGGCGCGAACTTCCTGAGCCTCAAGACGCGTCGGCGACATCCGCGACCGCGCCCACCGGGCGTCGAAGATCGCCGGAGTCGTCGCCATCGTCGCCGGCGGGTCGTTCCTGATCTGGAACCAACTCGACGCGGCAAGGGCTGGACCTGGATCCCGGTGCTCGGGGCCGCGCTCGCCCTCGTCGTCGGTGTACTGGCCGAACGCGCGCAAGCGTGAGGGCGTGGCGTTCAGCGCCACGGGACTGGCCATCGCGCTGGCGGTCGTGGCCCTGTTCGGGTCGCTGTACCCGAACGTGATGCCGTCGACCACCGACCCTGCGTTCAGCCTCACCGTGGAGAACGCCTCGTCGACCGACTACACCTTGAAGGTGATGACCATCGTCGCTCTGGTGATGACGCCGGTCGTGCTGCTGTACCAGGGCTGGACGTACTGGGTGTTCCGCAAGCGGATCGGCACCCAGCACCTTCCGGTCGTCCACCGGTCGTGAGCGATGTCGGCCGGCGTGGGCCGGTCGACATCCGGCTGATCCGGCTCGTTCCGGCGCTGCGTCGACACCTCGTCGATCGTCGCCGGAATTGCTGTCGTCACGGCGATCGCGGTCGTCGTCCAGGCCGAGGTGCTCGCCGAGGGTCTCACCGACCTGGTGCAGGACGGCGAGGTCGCCGGAGGCCTCGTCCGCCTGGTCCTCGTGCTCGCCGGCGTCGCCGTCACTCGCGCCGCCGCGGCCGGCACCGCCGAGTGGTCCGCCGCGCGCGCGATGCGCGCCACGCGCCAGACGGTTGCCGCGGCGGTCCTGGAACACGCCGTCGCCGACGGCGACCGCACGAGCACCGGTCACGCGCACCGCGAAGCGACGGTCGCCACCACGGGCGTCGACGAACTCGAGCCGTACATCCGTCAGTTCCTGCCTGCGTTGATGCTCGCCGTCACCGTGCCGCTCGCGGCCGGCGCTCGCATCCTGGCCGCAGACCGGCTGTCGGCCGTCCTCATCGCCGTCACCGTGCCACTCATCCCGATCTTCATGGTGCTGATCGGACGGATGACCGAGCGCCGGACACAACGGCAATGGGCCGTGCTGCAGCGACTGGGTGGTCACTTCCTCGACGTCGTCGAAGGGCTGCCGACACTGCGGCTGTTCGGCCGCGCGGAGGCACAACGCGACTCGGTCCACGAGGTGTCGGAGCAGTACCGGGCGACCACGATGGGCGCACTGCGCATCGCGTTCCTGTCGGCATTCGCCCTCGAGCTGATCGCGACCCTCTCGGTCGCGCTCATCGCGGTGGAGATCGGCCTCCGGTTGGCGTCGGGCGGCGTCGGCCTCGCGACCGCGCTCGTGGTCCTGCTGCTCACTCCCGAGTGCTACCTCCCGTTGCGTCGTGTGGGGGCCGGTTTCCACGCCGCCCAATCCGGGCTGGACGCTGCCGGCGACCTCCACCGGCTCCTGGACCGTCCGACGCTGCCGATCGGTCACGCGTCAGCGCCCACGGGCGGCACCCTCCAGCTGCGTGCGGTCGACCTCGTCCGCGGTGGACGAACCGTGCTCAGCGGTGTCGATCTCGACGTGCCGCCGGCATCGCTCGTGGCCGTGTACGGGCCGACCGGCGTCGGCAAGTCCACACTGATCGATGCATGCCGCGGTCGAGTACTCGATCGTGGGGGTGCGATCACCGTCGGCGGGATCGACGTTCGCGACCTGGACCCCGGCTCCTGGGCAGATCGCCTCGCCGTCATCGGCCAGCGGCTGACACCGCTCGCCCCGTACGTCATCGACGACGTCCGCGGCGGAACCGATGCTCCGGACGAACTCATCGAGACCGCCCTCGACGATGTCGGACTCGGCGGGCTCCTCGACCGGCGGACCGATGCGCTGTCGGGCGGGCAGCTCCGACGTGTCCAGGTCGCTCGGGCCCTCGTCGCAGTGAGGGCCGGTCGTGCGCACTTCGTGCTGGCCGACGAGCCGACTGCTCATCTCGACGCTGACAGCGCGCACCGGGTGTGGAACGCCCTCGCGTCCCTGGCGATCGATCACGGTGCCGGTGTCCTCGTCGCGACGCACGACGATCGGTGCCGTCGAGTCGCCGATCGCGTCGTCGAACTCGGGTCACCGTCACCCGTTCCCGTCGAGGTGCTCGCCACGCCACGGAACCGCAGCGACGAGGCGCTCCTCACCCTGGTCGCTCCCGTTTCCGGCACCGACGACGGTGCCGCGGGTCCCCCCGAGCTCCGGGACCGGCGAGTTCGCTCGACGGACGCGCCGGGCCGCCGCGAGCTCTGGCAGGCGACGAGGCGGACCATGGACATGGCACGCCCCGCCCGTCGCCGCTTCGTCGGTGCCACCGTCCTGGGCGCCGCGGCCGAGGCCTGCACGCTCGGTCTTGCTGCCGTCGCGGCCTGGTTGATCGTGAAGGCGAGCGAGCAGCCCGACCTCGCCGAGCTGTCGGTCGCGATTCTCGGTGTGCGTGCGTTCGGCATCGGCAAGGGTGTCTTCCGGTACGCGGAGCGGCTGGCCACCCACGACAGCGGTCTCCGGGCACTCAGCGAGATCCGAACGGCCGTCGTCGATCGACTCGCCGAGATCGCGCCGGCGGGCATTCCCGGCTGGGAGCGTGGCGACGTCGTGCAGCGCGTCGTCGGCGATGTCGACCGTCTGCTCGATCTCTTCGTTCGGGCGCTGGGGCCGATCCTCGCCGTGGCCATCACCGCCATCACCGCCGCGATCGTCACGCTCCTGCTCGACCCGGCTGCAGGTCTCGTCCTCGTCGCTGCGATCGTCGTCGTCGGACTGGTCGTCCCGGCGTCGACCGTGTCACGGGAAGCCACCATCGGACCCCGCCTGGCCGAGGCTCGCGCCCGACTCGTCAGCAGTGTGCTCGCCTACACCGAGTCGGTCGACGCGCTGTACGCCGCGCGCATGGACGTCGCGGCACTCAACCGGATCGAGCAGAGACGAACTCACGTGGACGAGCTCGCCGCGCGTCGTGGCCGGGTGCGGATCACAGGCGGCGCACTGGTGGCGGCGGCGCCGCTCGCCGTGGTCATCGCGACCCTCGCCACGTTGGCGCCCTCGGCCGCATCCATCTCGGGGCCGGTCCTCGGCGTCCTGGTCCTCTGGCCCCTCGCGGTGATCGAACTCGTCGGCACGGTCAACGAGACTGCCGCCACCCTGCCGAGCGTGGCCGGGTCCGCTCACCGGGTGATCTCCGTCCTCGACACACCAGATCCGGTGTCGCCCGCCACGTCCGCGATCGACATCGGGCCGGCTCCGGAGTTGTCCGTCGACGAACTCACCGCTCGCTGGCCGAATGTCGCGCACGACGCGCTCGGCCCCGTGTCGTTGCAGCTGCCGTTCGGGTCGCACACCACCATCGTCGGGCCCAGCGGGAGCGGCAAGTCGACACTCGCGGCGGTGCTCGTCGGCTTCCTCCCGCCCCATCACGGGACCTACCGCATCGACGGCGTCGATGCGGTGCACGTCGCCGGTGCGTCGCTGAGAAGACGGATCACCTGGATCCAACAGCTTCCATGGCTGGCGGACTCGACCGTACGCGAGAACCTGCGCATCGCCGACGCATCGGCGGATGACGCGGCGCTCGTGGCCGCGCTCGATGCCGTGCGGCTCGACACGTGGCTCCGGCACCTCCCGAACGGGCTCGACAGCCGGATCGGTCGTGGTGGTTCAGGGATGAGCGGCGGCGAGGCACAACGACTGGCGCTCGCCCGCGTGCTCCTCGCCGACCATCGCGTGGTCGTGCTGGACGAACCCACGGCCAACCTCGACGCGGCGACCGCGGAGCTCGTGCTCGCCACCGTGCTCGAACGGTGCGGGGACCGCACGACCGTCGTGCTCGGTCACGGCGGTCAGGCGATGGGGTAACCGGCCAGGAGCGACCCGGCGACCGCCAGGATGACGCCGGCCCCCGACAGCAGCAAGAGCTTGGGGAAGCGGGTCCTGAACGACGGCGTGATGCCGGCGAAGAACAATGCCATCGCGAAGAACAGTGTCAGCTGGATGTAGTCGTCGGCGTTGTTGCCCGCCTCCTCGCTGCGGCCGGCCGCGGCGAGCGCTTCGGCGTCGGCGGCATCCGACTCGGCGAACAGGTCCCCGAGGTACTCCTCGTCCTGCAACAGATTGGTCGGGAGTTCACCAGCGTCGACCTGGGCCTGCCAGGCCTCGAGGATCGGGAGGAAGCCCGGCCGCACGATCGTCTCGCGGAGGAACCGCTGCAGATCGGTGTTCTTCGCGACAGCGGCCTCTGCGTACTGCGTCACCGACGCTGCGTCGTAGGCGACGATCTGCGTGGCGAGCGCATACTCCCGTGAACCGGCGATGCGGAAGGCTGCCGACATACGAGCCTCATCGGTCTCGATGCCGTTCCACTGCGACACCTGGTAGGCCGACCAGGCCGACCCGACCGTGGCCACCGCCAGCAGCAACACGGTGAGCACCTCGATGATGCGGCCGGACGATGCCCTCCTCGACCGTTTGGAGGAGGACGGTGACCACGGTGAATCGGTCACGGCAGCTCGTTCGTGGCGGCAGTCTCCAGCTGGGCGTCGTCGATCGCCTGCACGGTGTCTGCGCCGCCCGTCACCGCCGGTGCGGTCGTGACCGGAGTGGTCAACACGGACGGGATCGGGCGATCGCCGTCCCACCGCTGCAGGAGATCGCGCCAGGCCTCGATCTGTCGGTAGCGCAACATCATGTCGGCGTCGCCGTCGCCGAGCAGGTCGCTCAGCGCCGCGTCGTTCTCGATCCGGGCCGCACGAACTCGTGCGAGCGCCTGCTCACGTTCGAGTTCGACGTCGGTGCGCAACGTTGACTGGATGACCTCGCCGGTCTCGCCCAGGTCGATCTCGCGCAGGCTGAACATCGTCAGTTCGAACCCGATCTCGCCGAGTGCCGTCGCCAGCGCCTCGGAGAACCGCTGTTCCAGCGCGATGAATTCGGCGCCGAATGCGTCACCGGCCGTCACGTCACCGTCGGCCGCCTCGGCGATGAGGGTGCGCCGGGTCGTGTCGCGCAGCGCCGACCAGATGCCCTCGGGTCCGAACTGATCGTGCACGAGGCTCAGCTTGCTCTGGTCGAGCTGACACCGGACCGTGTAACTCACCTCGGCGAACGTCTTGTCGCCGAGGTGGAGGCGCAGCGCGGAATCGGTCGCGTCGACGCGAGGATCGCCCGAGCCGGAACCGCCCGCCACGAGGGCCAACTCGCGCGACGGATACACCTGCACCATCACCTTGCGCCACGGCAGGATGAAGTGCCGGCCGGGCCCGAACGCCTCGTTCGTCGTGGCCCCACGCTTGAGCAACAACACGAGGGTGCCCGGCTCGACGCGGATCGACGTCTCGACCAGGATCCAGTAGACCACCGACAACACGATGGCGATGCCCACCAGGGAGGCGATCAACGCAGCCAGTTCCATGTCACACACACTCCCCGTCGACGACCATACGGCGACCGACGATAGTCGTTGGCGTCACGGATTCGGGTGGCCGTCAGTCGTGGAGCATGTCGAGCAGTTCGCCGACGGTGTGCTTGCCTTCGAGAGGGTGACGGAGGCGTGTGCGGTCGATGATCTCGTAGTGGTTCCGACGGCCCACCTTCTGCCGCCGCAGATAGCCCTCCCGTTCGAGATCGTCGAGGATCCGCTGCACCGCACCCGGGGTGATGCCGACGACGTAACTGAGATCACGTTGACGAAGATCGGGGTCACGACTGAGGGCCACCATGACGTGCGCGTGGTTGGTGAGGAACGTCCACGACGGCAGGTCGGGTTTCGGTTCGGTCAGCGTCACTCGATCATCATACGTATTGCAAGACGCATGTTGTCCGGGTACTTCTCGACGCTCGGCGCCACCACCGCCCGACACGCTCCCGGAACTTATCCACCCTCCAACATTGACCTTTTTCAAATGGTCTTTTATCCTGGACCCATGACCGAACCGCGAACCACGATCGCATCACCCGGCGCACGCCACTCGAACGGCGGACGACAGCGCCGCGACGACCGCCGCGCGCTGCTCACGGCGAACGACGAGCGGGCCCTCGCCATGACCATCGAGGCCGGGCGCGAGGCCGCCCGACGCATCGCCGACGGCACCGCCGGCGATGGTGACGAGCAACTCGTGATCGACGGCGAGCACGCCAGGCACCACTTCATCGAGGCCAACGTCCGGCTGGTGCAGAGCATCGCCAACAAGTTCAACGTTCCGATGCACCTCGACCGCGACGACATCGTCCAAGACGGCATGATCGGCCTCGACAGGGCCGTCGAGAAGTTCGACTGGCGCCGCGGCTACAAGTTCTCCACGTATGCCACCTGGTGGATCCGTCAGTCGATCCAGCGCGGCCTCGAGGCGTCGGCCACCACGATCAAGATCCCCGGCCACCGCAGCCGCGAACTGCGCATCGCAACCGCCGGGGCCGGGCGTCTGAGCGACGAACTCGCCGTGATCGAGATGCTCAGCCAACTCGAGTCGATGGACCGTCCGCTCGGCGACGGCACCGATTCGGTCGGATCGATGGTGCGCAGCGACGACGAGGGGCCGGACGAGCGCGCCGAACGCAACGTGCAGGGTGAGCAGATCGATGCGCTCCTCGACCATCTCGACCCCACGAGCCGCTACGCCGTCGCCGCCCGATTCGGGCTGCGCGGCCACGAGCCCGTCACGTTCGCCGTGATCGCCGACGAACTCGGCGTGACGCCCCAAGCGGTGCGGCGACGAGTCGAGCGTGCCATCGACAAGCTTCGGGCTCACGCCGCGCCCATCGCTGCCTGACCCACACCCGCCCGGCGATGAGGTTCCGGCGCACGGAGCGGCCCGAAACCTCATCGCCCGTTCGAATTCGCGGACTCAGGCCCGTTGGACCTCGTTGCGCAGGGGCACATCGCGGACGAAACGGCCGAGGTTGTCGAGGAAGATCTCCACGACCCGCCGCGAGGTGCCGTCGCTCGCCCCCGAGGTGTGCGGCGAGATGATCACGTTCGGCAGATCCCACAAGGGATCGTCGGCGGGCAGCGGTTCGGTCGCGAAGACGTCGAGGCCCGCTCCACCGAGACGTCCCGATGCCAACGCCTCGGTCAGCGCCGACTGGTCGACGAGTTCGCCCCGCCCGACGTTCACGAACATCGTGTGTGGCGCCATGGCAGCGATCACGTCGGCCGACACGATGCCGCGGGTCGTTTCGGTGAGCGGGAGGGCGATCACCACGGCGTCCGCGTCACGCACCGCATCGGTCAGCTCCGCCAGGCGACGCACGGGGAAGGGCTCGTCGCCCAGCGCGACTCGACGAACGATGACCGGATCCATCCCGAACGCCTCGCCGAGGCGGACGACCTCCTGACCGATCGGGCCGTAACCGACGACCACCAGCCGCTGCCCGTCGAGCTCACGGATCCGCGACGGTCGCCACTCGTGAGCCGTCTGAGCACGCATCCAGCCCGGCGCGTCCCGGCTGAGCGCGAGCAGGTAGAGCATCACGGTGCCGGCGATCGCGGGCGCGCTCGCGCCGGACGACGTGGTCACCCGCACACCGCGATCCATGAACGTCGCGAAGATCGGGCTGTCGACACCCGCCGACATCGAGTGGAGCCACCGCAGGTTCGCGGCCTCGAGCGCGACCCTCATGAACGGCGCGGCCCGCTCCGGCCAGGCGTCGCTGGAGAAGAACGCCACGGTGATGCGCTCGATGTCGACAGGCGCGACCTCCTCACCCCGCCGCAGTGCCACGACCTCGAGGTCCGGCGCCACGGCGGCGATGCGCTCGGCGTTCGCGTCGAGGAACGTGTCGGTGCAGAAGAGAGCCACGACACGCAGTCTCCCAGTCGGCGGTGACGCCGACCGGACTCAGGCGGTGAGTTCGGCGACGAACTCGGCGAACACGTCGGCGTAGCGCATGGCGTCGGCCTCGGTGTGCATCACCGAGATCAGCCACTGCTCGTCGAGACCCGGCGGCAGCAGGATGCCGCGATTGATGCCGTGCATCCACTGGGCGAACGCCAGGTCGAAGTCGGTGGCCTTGTAGTCGCGGTAGTTGCGAACCGGATCGATCGACCAGGTGATGCAGCCCTTGGCCCCGAACTCGACGGTGTGGGCAGGCAGACCGGCGTCGTCGATGATCTTCTGACACGCCTCCACCAGCCGGTGGTTGAGGGCGATCGCCGCATCGATGGCCTCTCGGGTGCACACCTCCGTCAGCGTCGCCTTGGCCGCCGCCATCACCAGCGGGTTGCCGTTGTAGGTGCCCAGGTGGAGCACTTCACCGGTGGCGATCAGGTTCATGTACTCGGCCTTGCCGCCGAACGCCCCGACGGGGAAACCGCCGCCGATCGACTTGGCCAGTGTCACCAGGTCGGGCGTGACGCCGAGCTTCTGCGTGGCGCCGCCGTAGCCGGCGGTGAGACCGGTCTTCACCTCGTCGAAGATCAACAGCGTGCCGTACTTCGAGCAGATCTCGCGGACCGCCTCGAGGTAGCCGGGCTGCGGCAGGCAGATGCCGATGTTCTCCATCACCGGCTCCACGATGAAGCAGGCGACCTCGCGGCTCGCCAGTGCCCGCTCGAGCGCCGGGGCGTCGTTGAACGGGATGACGATCACGTCGTCGATCGTGCCCTGCGTGATACCCGCCGACTGCGGCACCGACCATGGCGCATCGGCGGGGCCGGCGACCGCGAGCGCCGGCTTGTTGGAGATCATCACCTCGTCGTGGTGGCCGTGGTAACCGCCCTCGACCTTGACGAGCTTCTCCCGCTTGGTGACACCCCGTGCGAGCCGGATGGCGTCCATCGTGGCTTCGGTGCCGGAGTTGGTGGGACGCCACATCGGGAAGCCGTAGCGATCGCCGAGCAGCTCGGCGACCTCGGCGTCGAGCTCGCACGGCGTGACGTACAGCGTGCCGTGGTCGAGCTGGGCCTCGACGGCGCGCCGGACCGCCGGGTGCATGTGGCCGGCGAACAATGCGCCGAATCCCATGTCGTAGTCGACGTAGCTGTTGTCGTCGACGTCGACCATGCGCGACCCCGATGCGTGCTTGACGACGATCGGGTGCGGGTCGTACGCCTGGAAGCTGGATGGCACCCCTGCGGGGAGGACCTTGCGTGCACGCTCGGTGGCGGCCTGCGATCCCCTGGTTCGTTCCTTGTAGACCGCCAGCTCGCGCTCGGTGATCTTCTTCGCCCTGTCGACGAGCTCTGACGTTGTGGTCGAGTCGGTCACGGACATGAGTTATCGCTCCTGATTGATGTGATCGACGGACTGCCGACCCGTCCTCAGCGTAGGCCGTTCCCGACGGGGCCACTTCCAGCCGGGTACCGCACCCGGCTCGGTGCGGCTTCGTCCCGCGGATGCCCGCGCGGCCACAATGATCATGTTCGCCCTCGCCGTCAGGAGACCAGATGAAGACCGCCGCCACCGAGATGCTCGACATCGAGTTCCCGATCTTCGCGTTCAGTCACTGCCGTGACGTCGTCGCTGCCGTCTCGAAGGCCGGAGGTCTCGGGGTCCTCGGTGCCGTTGCCCACTCGCCCGAGCAGCTCGAGATCGACCTGGCCTGGATCGAGGCGGAGATCGGCGACCGGCCGTACGGAGTCGATCTGATCGTGCCGGCGAAGTACGCCGGCGACGAGGGCGGCGGCTACACCCTCGACGACATCCGAAGCCTGATCCCCGACACGCACCGAGAGTTCGTCGCCGACATCCTGCGGCGCTACGACGTGCCGGAGTTCCCGCCCGACGAGGAACGCTCGAGCGGTCGGTCGACTGCCGGCCACAACGGGGTCGCCCCGTTCAGCGCCGCCGCCGCCGGGCCGCAGCTGGAGATCTCGCTGGCCCACCGGACAGCGTTCGTGGCGAATGCCCTCGGTCCACCACCGCAGTTCCTCATCGACCGGGTCAAGGAGGAGGGACGGCTCATCGGCGCACTCGCCGGGCGACCACAGCACGCCGAACGTCACCAGGCGGCGGGCGTCGACATCATCATCGCCCAGGGCGCCGAGGCCGGCGGCCACACGGGTGAGATCGGCTCGATGGTGCTGATCCCCGAGATCGTCGACGCCGTCGACATCCCCGTGCTCGGTGCAGGTGGCATCGGTCGGGGGCGTCAGATGGCTGCCGCGATGGCACTCGGCGCGCAGGGCGTGTGGTGCGGGTCGGTGTGGTTGACCACCGACGAGGCCGAGACCCATCCCGTGGTGAAGCAGAAGTTCCTCGCTGCCACCTCGGCGGACACGATCCGCTCACGTTCGCTCACCGGCAAACCTGCCCGGATGTTGAAGTCGGCGTGGACCGAGGAGTGGGATCGTCCCGACACACCCGATCCGCTGGGCATGCCGTTGCAGCCGATCCTCACCAACGAGGCCCAGGCTCGCATCAACCGGGCCGCGTACACGCACGGCTCCGGCGCCGAGAAGCTGGCGAACTACTTCGTCGGCCAGATCGTCGGCACCATGAACCAGCCGAAGTCGGCCGGCCAGGTCGTGATGGACATGGTCACCGAGTTCATCGACACCGTCGAGGCCCTCGCCGGCCAACTCGAGTACTGACCGAGTACTGGGGCCGGTCCGCCGACTCGGCGCTCGATCACGTCAGGGCGAGCGGTCAGTGTTGGCCGGTGACCGTGTGCTCCTCGTCAACGGTCGTAGCCGGGGGCGGGTTCGCTGAGCTTGAACGTGACGCCCTGATCGTCCTCACAGATCGCCTCTCGTCCCGAGTCGTACGCCGTGACGGAGACGACGGTGCCGCCGGCGACTCGCACGCGTTCGACGGCGTCGTCGAAGTCGCGCACCGTGAACCACATGTCGATCTGGCCCGGGGCAGTGGTGCCGAACGGGGTGTCCGGCGGGCGCAGGCCGATGGGCATCTGGGTGTTGGTCACGTGGCGGCCCCCGTTGTTCGGCTCGGCGAACTCCCAGCCCAGCACCGCACCGTAGAAGCGGGCGCCCCGCTCGACGTCAGCGGTCGTGAGTGTCATGTAGTACGGCTCGGAGGGCGCCCGTCGAGCTGCGATCTCCTCTCGCGTGTAGGTGGGCGTGGCCACGTTCCATCGATGCCCGAAGGGATCGAGGATCCAGGCGTTGCGGGAACCGTGTGACTCCTCGATGGGGCGTTGGACGACCGCGCCACCCGATGCGGCCCGAGCGACGAACTCGTCGACGGCGGCCACTTGGAGGACGATGCTGACCGACGTGTGCGTGCCATCGCGTGCCGGTGCGACGACACCGAGTTGCGACGCTTCGTCGCTCAGGTAGAAGATCGCTCCCGCGACGTCGACCTCGGCGTGGCCGATGCGGCCCTCCCAGGGAATGACGTTGGTGACCTTCGCGGCGAAGTGATCGCGGTACCACTCGATCGCCGTGGTGGCATCGTGCACGCAGATGTACGGGGTGATGACCTGGGCCATGGTGAGGTTCCTCTCGGTGTCGGCGCCGGGACGGCGAGGGGTCTGGAGGGTCGGCGTGCCGGTGGGATGTTCGGCACGCGTCGGGAAACGGCGCTCGGGAAGCCGAAGCGTCAGTTGGTCGGGGGGTGTGCCCAGAGCTCGTTCGAGTCGGGCGCGCAGTCGCGCAGCGAAGACGGGGTCGACGGGCTCGTCGACGGTCGCTGCGACGCCGAGGTGCTCGAAGGGATCACTCATGTCGGGTCTCCTGCGTGCCGTGCGTACGCCGCTCGGAAGTCACGCCGGGCGCGCACCAGCAGGCTCTCGGTGGCGTGCACCGAGCGCCCGAGCCGGTCGGCGACCTCGGGCACGGGCAGGCCGTCGAAGTACCGCAGCACCAGTGCGCTGCGCTGGTGCTCGGCGAGCTCCTCCATCACCAACTGGACCTGTCGTCGGTCGAGCACGCCGCTCAGCGTCTCGTCGCCCACCTCGTCGGCCGGTTCGGTCTCGAACGTCGATGGTGTCGACGACGTGCGGTCGGCGCGATGTTCGTCGCCAGTGATCGACCAGCTTGTGGCGGGCGATGCCGATCAGCCACGGCACGCTCACCTCCTCGACGCCACCGCGCTGCACCTGACCCACCGCGGCGAGGAAGACGTCAGCCGTCAGGTCCTCGGCGGTCTGTCGCTGGCCGCACCGCGAACGCAGGTAGCGGTAGACCTCGTCGACGGCACCGTCGTACAGACGCAACAGATCGGCGGCGTGATCGGTCGCCTCGGCGTCGTGCGCAGCCATCACCCCCATCATCGTCCGCCACCCTCCAACTCCGTCACCCCTCATCTGCCGGAACCTCCCGGAACCTCCCGGTTTGCGTTGCAGTTCCGTTGACCCGTCCCAACAGAACTGCAACGCAAATCGGGTTTTGCGGTCCGGGGCGGGGTGACGTCGGGCGCACGACGGTGCTTTTCACGGCCGGTTCCGGCAGCGTGGTGGCCGTGAGTTCCGAACGAGTCGACATCGCCGTGATCGGTGCCGGCCCCGCGGGCGCCGCGGCGGCGATCCAGGCCGCCCGGTCCGGCGCCAGAGTGGTCGTGTTCGAGAAGGGCGCCCACGGACGCGACAAGGTCTGCGGCGACGGGCTCACCCCACGTGCCATCGGCGCCCTGAACGAGCTGAAGATCCCGCTCGACGACGCCCACCACATCCGCGGCCTGCGGATGATCGCCGGCAAGCAGGTGCGCGAACTCGACTGGCCGACCACGGATCGCTTCCCCGACCACGGTGCGGTGTGGCCCCGCCGACGCCTCGACGCCGCACTCATGGATGCCGCCGCCGAGGCCGGAGCCGAGCTCGTCTACGAGACCGAGGCCACACCCGTCGTCGACAACGGTCGGGTCACCGGTGTCGTCGCGGACGGCCGCACCATCGAGGCCGGACCTCACCGTCGTCGCCGCCGGCGCACAGGGCAGCGTCGCTCGCATGCTCGGCGCCGAACGCGTGCCCGACGAACCGTTCGGACTCGCCATCCGCACCTATGCGGCCACGCCCCGCCACGCCGATGCCCACCTCGAAGCGTGCCTGTCGCTGCGCGACGAGAACGGCACGGCGATCCCCGGCTACGGCTGGATGTTCCCGGCGGGCGACGGCACGGTCAACATCGGCGTCGGCGCGCTGTCGACGATGAAGGGCTTCAAGAAGCTCAACCTCAACACGCTGCTCGAGTCGTACCGCCACCTCGTCCGCGACGACTGGGATCTCGGCCCCAACCTCGAACGCCCGCGGGCGTGGCGTCTGCCGATGTCGACGCAACGTCGACACGGCCCGGGATGGGTGGCGATCGGTGACGCCGCCGGACTCGTCAACCCGATGAACGGCGAGGGCATCGACTACGGGCTCGAGTCGGGCATGCTCGCCGCCGACCTCTTCCTCGCCGATCCGGCGACGGCCCCGGCGCGCTACGACGAGCTGGTCGGCGAGCGCTTCGACGGATTCCTGCGCACCGGTCGCCGGTTCTCCTTCCTGATCGGGCACCCGTGGATCCTGCAAGCCGGGACTGCGCCTGTCGGTCAGCACCGACGCCATCGCCAACATCACCCTCGCCGTGATGGGCAACCTCGTCGACAACACCACACCCGGCGCCGCCGGCCGGGTGATGAAGCTCGCCGACAAGACGCTGGGCCTCGCCGACCCGATCCTGCGCAGGACCCGCGCCGCCGCCTGATTCGGGCCGTCGAACGTCACGTTGGACCCGGCACGGTGTGACGTCTCAGCGGCCCAGGGCCTCGAGGACCGGCTCGAAGTCGTCGAGTTCACGCACCGCGAAGTAGTTGATCCCCCACCGTTCGTTGCAGGTCAGCATGTGGAGCACGATCTCCTCGACGGTGCCGACGAGCAGGTACGGCGTGGTCTCGGCGTCGGCCATCGTGAGCCCCTCGACCCGTTCGCAGATCGTCTCCAACGCCGCCTCGCGATCGTCGGTGATCTGCACGATCTGCACGAGCGCGTTGAACGCCACGTCGTCGAACCGCTCGTCGGCTCCCGCTCGGACCTGCTCGATCTGGCGTCGAGTCGTGTGCCGAGCGCCAGTCGACCGTGTGACGATGGCCGTCCTCGAGCGTTCGGCCGAGGCCCTGCAGGCCGATGATGTCGGCGTGGGCTCCGGCATGGGTGAGCAGCGCCTCGCCGTTGCCGCCCGACGAGGATCGGGAGATGCTGGCTGGGTCGATCGGTCGATGTGGGCCCGCTCGATCCGATAGTGCTCGCCGTCGTGGTCGACCGATCTCGCCGTCGAGCAGCGCACGAATGATCTCGACGCTCTCGGCGAGTCGCTGCTTGCGGACGCCGGCGCCGAGCGCTCGATGCCGGTCGCCGCGTACTCCTGGGGTGTGTGACCGGCACCGAGGCCGAGTTCGAATCGACCGCCCGACAGCGCGTCGATCGATGCCACCTCCCAGGCGAGCTGCACCGGGTTGCGCATGTCGTTGTTGAGCACCAGGGTCCCGAGACGGATCGTGGTCGTGGCGGCTGCGATGGCCGCGAGTGTCGGCAGCGGCGCCATCCCGGTACCGACATGATCGGCGGCGAGCACGATGTCGAAGCCGAGTTCCTCGGCGCGGCGAGCCGTTCGACGGGTGAACCCTCGACCCGTCCCGAGAGCTGATGGCCGATGCGCAGCGGTCTCGTCACGACGTCAGGCTAGAACCGCGCCGAACCGATCGAGTCCGTCACGCTGGCCGGCACCGTGTGACGGTCCGTCACGTGGCCCGGCATCGTGCGACGGTCAGTCGATGTCCTGGTTCGACAGACGCCACGCCGCGATCGCGAGTGCGCTGACCGCCACGACGAGCGGGACGACCACGCCCATCGCGAGCGAGAAGTCCGCGAGCTCGAGGTCCGCGCCGGTGCGATCGACCAGGATCGAGCGCGTGTACTTGCGCAGCGCGACCCGAGCGACGCCGGGCCCGGCCTGGGCGATGAATCCCTCCCAGATCAGGATGTAGGCGAGACCCCACACGATGAACCGCTTGAGCCACACACCCGAGCAGCGTGAACACGCACACGTAGGCGACGAGGCCGACCACCGTCGCCAGCAGCGTGCCGAACACGATCCCGTTGCCGGCCCCGGTCAGCATCGCCGCCGAGCACGATCGAGATCGATCGTGATCGGCGCGGCGATGTGTCGCAGCCGCGCAACGCGGCACCGACGACGATCGGCCAGCGGTCCATCGGTCGCAACCACAGGTAGACCAGCGTCTTGTCCTCGCGGAGTTCGCCGAGTGCGGCGCCGCCGAAGACGAGCGACACGACCGGCAGCACCAGACCCGAACCCGACCCTCGGCGACGAGGCGGACCGCGTCGTCCAGCGACGGGTCCGGCGCTCCCCAGCGCCCAACGCCGACAGCGGCGCGATCAGCGCCAGCAGTGACAGCCCGATGATCCGGCCGCGACTCGTCGAGCTGACGCAGCACGACGCTGATACGACAGCCCGACCGCCACGCCAGGAGCAACATGGCGATGGCTCGGCGTCGACCGGGTTCCGCAGTTCCGTCATCGACCCTCCACCAGGTACCGGAACACCGACTCGAGGTCGTCGTCGAGCGGGCTGACCTCGGTGAGCCGCACCCCGAGTTCGACACTCAGCCGATGCGAGTTGCCGGCCGAACGCGTCGACGTCGAGCGTGTCGACCATGACGTTGCGGTCGTCGATCGACACGCCGCTGACGAGCCCCCGCTCGACCAGGGCCGCCGCCAGCCGTCGGGGATCGGACGCCCCGACTCGAATGCGGTGGGCGCGGTCGTCCATGAGCTCGCGCAGGTCTCGGTAGTCGCCGCTCGCCACCAGACGACCCTGCGCGATCACCAGCACCCGCGACCCGAGCTTCGCCACCTCGTCGAGCACATGGCTCGACACGAGCACGCATCGGCCCTCGTCGCCGAGTCGGTGGAACAGCGCGATCATGTTGCGCCGCTGCACCGGATCGAGTCCGGTGAGCGGCTCGTCGAGGATCAACACCTCGGGGTCGTTCACGAGCGCCGACAGCCACCTTGACCCGTTGGCGCATCCCCTTGGAGAACTGACCCGACCGGCTTGGGCCCGACGTCGGCGAGTTCGACCATCGCCAGTGCATCGAGCGGCCGCATGCTCCGGATCGGCCACGCCGTGCGTGCGTGCCGCGAACTCCAGGAACGACGACGCACTCAGATGGTCGAACAGTGCATCCTGCTGGGGAACCAGCGACACCCGTCCGCGCACGTCACGGTCCTCGACGCGGGTCGAACCCGAGCACGTCGACCGAGCCGCGTGACGGTGGCGTCAGTCCGCACAGCATGCGGAACAGCGTCGACTTGCCGGCGCCGTTCGGACCGAGCAGCGCGGTGACGCCGCCGTTGACGGCGAAGCTCACGTCGCTCACGGCGACGACCGAGCCGAAGTACTTCGACACGGCGTTGACGGCGATCATGCCGCTCAGCGGGGCTGGAGGCGGCGACGGCCACCCTGGCCCGGAATCAGGTGGCGGGAACGCAGCGAGCCGGCGGGGGCAGCCCGGTCATCGGGCGATCACCAGCTTGGAGTAGCGCCACCACACGACGGCGACGCCGCCGAGGGTCCACACGATGTTGCTCAGCAGGCACGCTCCACGTCGACAGCTCGGGGAAGTTGCCGGGCTGATCGAAGATGCGGAAGACCAGCTCGAACGGCATCGTCGAGATGTCGATGAGCCGCAGTGACGCCGACAGGTCCGCGCCCTCGACGAGAGCAGTCGCGAGGATCGGTGACGCCAGCACGAGCAGCACGATGCCGATCGCGGCGAACGCGCGACGATCGGTGAGGCTCGACGCGGCCATCGACACCGCCGCGAGCGCGGCCGAGATCGCAATGCCCGAGAGCATGATCCGCACGAGGGTCCACAGCCAGCCCGCCACGCCGTCGGGTCCGACGCCTTCGACCGTGTAGCCGATCAGCAGCAGCACGGGTGGGCCGAGCGTGACGAGCCCGAGTGTCGAGATCACCGCGACGGCCTTCGCGACGAGGTAGGTGCGCCGGTCGAGCGGCGTCGACAGGTACATGGCCAGCATCCCGTTGCGGCGGTCCGACACGAGCACCTCCGGCGCGACGAGTGCCGTGAACAGCACGATCGCGAGGATGATGAATCCGTAGTAGCCGGGGTAGTCGGCGACCTCCTCGGGCTCGAGGATGTCGCCGGGGATCAGCACCGCGATGCCGACGAAGACGATCGCCGGCAGGTACGCGATCACGACGGCGATCACCGGGAAGATCTTCGTGCGGGCCGGGCGACCGAGCCCGAGCGTGGCGCGGATGCCCTCCCAGCTCACGCTGCGGATGGCGCCGCGAACACCGGAGCGACGACCCTCGTAGCGCTGGAAGCCCCGCTCGACGATCTGTGCGTCGCCGCGGCCGCTCATGACGGCCCCGATCCATTCGTCGACGGGCCGGCGAAGATGTCGTCCAGCGAGCGGCGGTGCTGGCCGAGCCGGCGGATCCGGGCGCCGGCCCGGACGACCGACTGTGCGGCGAGATCGAAGAGATCGTCGTCGGGCATGCCCGCCACCGACAACGTCGCACCGGACCGTCGGACGCCTGCACCCGCCGCGATGAGCAACGCTGCCACATCGTCGATGGAAGTGGGCCGGTCGGGCAACTCGACGAGTTCGAGTTCGATCCCACCCGACGCACCGGCGAGTTCGGCCATCGAACCCTGCGCCACGAGGCGGCCCTCGGCCAGTGCGACGACGTGGTCGCAGACCCGCTCGACCTCCTCGAGCACGTGCGACGACAGCATCACGTCGATCCCGAAGTCACGGTTGACCTGCACGATGATGTTGAGCATCTCGTCGCGCTGCACCGGGTCGAGCCCGTCGGTGGGTTCATCGAGGACGATCAGTCGTGGGTCGGCGGCAATCGCCTGAGCGAGCTTCACCCGTTGGCGCTGACCGGTCGACATGGTGCCGAGTGCCCGGAACCGTTCCTCACCGAGCCCCACCAGGTACAGCGAATCCGACGCCCTGCTCCGGGCCTCGTCGCGCGGCAGACCCTTCACCTCGGCGAGGTGCCGAACGAAGTCGTAGGCCTGCAGATCGTCGGGGAACACGTTGCGTTCGGGGCCGTATCCGATCAGTGCTCGCAGCTCGGGCCCGTCCGAGTCGGGATCGAGGCCGAGCACCGAGATCGACCCGGTGGTCGGCTTCAGGAGGCCGAGCACGAGAGAGATCAGGGTGGTCTTGCCGGCGCCGTTCGCGCCGACGAGACCCGTGACGCCGCTCGGGATCGAGACGTCGAGTTGGTCGAGCGCCCTCGTCGAAGGAAACTGCATGACCAGCCCCCGGGTCTCGATGATCGCCGTCACGACGGCCGAGTCTCGCACCTCCGAGCCGTCACACCGTGCCAGGCACCGTGTGACGGTTCGGTACCGTTCGCTCATGAGCGTCACTCACCTGCCCGACGGGCGCCACCGCCGACGAGATCCACGACGTCCTGCTGCGCGACGGGGCGCTCATCATCGACGACCTCGCCGACATCGACCTGATCGATCGTGTGCTCGCCGAGATGACGCCGTACATCGAGGCGACACCGCCCGGCAGCGACGACTTCTCGGGCCGCAACACCAGACGGACGGGTGCGCTCGTGGCGCGGTCGCCGTCGAGTCACGAGCTCATCCAGCATCCGATGATCCTCGATGTCACGGGCAAGCTCCTGCACCGCGCCCAGAGCTACCAGCTCCACCTGACCCAGGTGATCTCGATCGGGCCCGATTCACCCGGCCAGTCGATCCACCGCGACCAGTGGGCCTTCGATTTCTTCGAGTTCCCGAGCGACCACCACGTGCAGTGCAACACGATCTGGGCGCTCACCGACTTCACGGAGGAGAACGGCGCGACCCGGTTGATGCCCGGGAGCCAGGACCTGCCGAACAGCTTCGAGCACACCGTCGACGAGACCGTGCCGGCGGAGATGTCGAAGGGCTCGTGCCTGCTCTACACGGGCAAGGTGTACCACGGTGGCGGTGCCAACCGATCCGACGAGACACGGATCGGCCTCAACATCACCTACGACGTCGGATGGTTGCGCCAGGAGGAGAACCAGTACCTGTCGGTGCCACACGATGTCGCGGCCACGCTCTCCGACGACCTGCTGCGCCTGATCGGCTACCGCATCGGCGCCTACGCCCTCGGCTACATCGACGACGTACGCGACCCGATCGAAGCGATCCGCGGAACCAGCGGCTCCATGTCGTTCGGGAACCTGGCAGCAGGGGTCTGACGCCGGTTGCCGGATCCCTGTCGCAGGACCCCTGTTGCAGGGATCGGGTTCAGGCGTCGACGAGTTCCTTGTCGCGCTGCTCTTCGTCGTGGGCGAGCGAGATGGCCGAGGCGTGCGTGCCGCCCTCGACGTTGAGCGTCGGCAGGAGACGGTCGAGCCAGCGCGGCAACCACCAGTTGCGGGCGCCGAGCAGTTCCATCGTCGCCGGCACGAGCAGCATGCGCACGAACGTCGCGTCGAGGAACACCGCCGACGACAGGCCGAGGCCGAACATCTTGATGATCCGGTTGTCCTCGAGCACGAAGCTGCCGAACACCACGATCATGATCGCCGCAGCGGCGGTGATCACGCGGGCCGTCGCGGCGAGACCGTCGGACACGGAGTTGACCGGGTCGCCGGTGCGGTCGTACTCCTCCTTCACGCGTGACAGCAGGAAGACCTCGTAGTCCATCGACAGGCCGAACACGATGGCGAACATCATCATCGGCAGGAACGGTTCGATCGGTCCGCCGGCGGTGTTGAACAGCGATGCACCCCATCCCCACTGGAACACCATCACCACGATGCCGTAGGCGGCCCCGATCGACAGCATGTTCATGATCACGGCCTTGAGCGGAACGAGCAGTGAACGGAACACCATCATCAACAGCAGGAACGACAGCGACAGCACCGCGACGAAGAAGATCGGGAGCCGCTGCGCGAGGTAACTGCTGAAGTCGATGTTGGCGGCAACCGCGCCCGACACGTTCACGACGACGTCCGTGCCGTCGGTGACCGAAGGGACCACGTCGGAACGCAACGACTTGACGAGCTCGTCGGTCGCTGCGTCCTGGGGGCCCGTCGTCGGTGTCACCCGGATGATCGCGGCGCTTGCCGACGCTGGATCGCCGAACGTGTTCGGCACCGGACCGAGCACCTCGGCGACGCCCTCGGTCTGGTCGAGCGTTTCCGCGAGCGCAGCCAGGACCTCGAGATCCTGTGGCTGCGACAGCTCGGCGGTGAGGATGAGCGGACCATTGGCACCCGGCCCGAACGCGTCGCTGGTCAGCTCGAACGCCTCGCGCGTCGTGCTCCCCTCGGCGAAGTTGCTCTCGTCGCTGAAACCGAGACGCAGGCCGAGCACAGGGATCGACAACAGGAGCAGGAAGACGGTCGTGATGATCGCGATCGACCACGGACGATGCTGGACGAACCGGCTCCACCGGTACGCGAGCGTCTGTCGCAGCGGCTTCTCCTTGCGGACCGGGAGCTCCCGACGCAGTGGTGCGTACGCGAGCGAGGCGATCAGGATGATCGCGGCGATCGGCGCACCGACGAGCAGCGGCTGGATGCCGAGGCCGACACCGAGCAGCGCGATGGCGACGAAGCCGGCGGCGAGGATGCCGCGCCAGCGAGTGACTTCGACCTTGTGCTGGGCGAAGCCGAGGAACGCCGGCAGCAACGTGACCGACGCGATCATCGTGATGAGCACCGTGATGGCGGCACCGGTCGCCAGGCCGTTGATGAACGCCAGGCCCATGATGTACATGCCGAGCAGCGAGATGACCACGGTGAACCCGGCGAACACGACCGCGCGTCCCGCCGTGTCGAGGGCGGTCACCGTCGCCTCTTCGGGCGTCTGGCCGGTCTTGAGGCCCTCCCGATAACGGGTGACGATGAACAGCGCGTAGTCGATGCCGACGCCGAGACCGATCATCGCACCGAGGGTCACGGCGAAGTCGGGGACCGAGATGACGTTCGACAACAGCGTGATGATGCCGGCGCCGATTCCGACACCGAACAGCGCCACCCCGATCGGAAGGCCCATCGCGAGTACGGAACCGAAAGCGAGGATCAGCACGACGATGGCGAAGGCGATGCCGATGAGTTCGGATTCGGGCGGCTCGAACTCACCGAGCGCCTGACCACCCACCTCGACCTGGAGTCCGTCGACGCCGGTCGGCAGCATGTCGCCGATCTCGACACCGATCTCCCCGGTCTCGGTCTCCGACAGGTCCTGGTCGAGGTCGATCTGGGCGTAGGCGACGAGGCCGGCGAGTTCGCCCTCGGTTGCCACCTGCCCGCGAATCTGTCCTTCGGGCGAGTACGGACTGATGATCGTGACACCCTCGATCTGGGCCACCTCGTCGAACAGCTCGGTCATCACCGCTTGCACTTCGGGATCGTCGACGCCCTGATCGGCGAGGAACACGATCGTGCCCGAGCGGCCGCTGCCCGCACCGCCGAAGAACTCGTCGAGCGTGTCGAAGCCGCTCTTCGATTCGGAGTCGGGGATCGAGAACGAGCTGTCGCTCGATGCCCCGATCGACCCGACGAGCGCGAAGACGGCAACGAAGGTCGCGATCCACGCGCCGAGCACGATAGCGCCGTCGGCGGAAACTGAACCGGCCGAGTCGCGCCCACAGGGACTCGGTGGTATCGGACGACTCGGACGAGTCGGCGGGAGCGTCCGGGGGGGACATCGAGATCGTTGACATTGTTGAACATTCTGTCCAGTAGAATGTGCAATCGCAAGCGAACCGTCGACAACGTGTCACACGACACACCGAACCCCCGCACTCATGGCCGCCTCCCCCTCCACCACCCGCACCGCCATGCCTCTCCGCCACCACGACCGACACACCTCGTCAGGACGACCCTCGCGTCGAGCGCACGCGTGCGGCCGTCATCGAGGCCGCCAGTGAACTTCTGATGGCCGACGGGCCCAGCGCGATCACCCATGCCAACGTCGCGACGGCCGCCAACGTCAGCCGGACGACGGTCTACAACCACTGGCCCACTCGGGAAGACCTCCTCCGGGCGACGATCGACTCGATCGGCACGGTCACTCCTGCGCTCGACGACCTCACCGGCTCGTTGCGGACGACCTCGGGATCCTGTGCGCAGCACTCGTCGGCGAGCTGATCGACGAGCAACGAGCGCCGATGATCGCCAACATGATGGAGCGAGCGCTCCACGACCCGACGGTGGCCGCCGTCCGCAACCAGTTCCTCGCCGCGTTCCGGCTTGTGTTCGCGAGCCTCATCGACAACGCGATCTGCCGGCGGCGAACTCCGCAACGACATCGATGTCGACCGGAGCCTGGCCGGGCCCTGATCGGGCAGTTTCCTCTTCGCTCGCTTCATGGCCGACGTCGTCTTCGACGACGCCGCCGCGCAGGTGATCCTCGACGACTTCGTCTCGCGTCAACGCCCCCCGCTGAATCGGCGCACACCTCGCCCCCCGCCACCAGAGTGGTTTGCGTTGCAGAACGGTTGGGCCGGACCAACCGAATGTCACGCAAACCGGGTGTGGTCACGCAAACCGGGAGAGTGCACGCAAGGGTGGGTGTGCGAGCCGGGTCAGCGGCGACGGACGACGACGCTGCCGACGGAGTAGCCGGCGCCGAACGAGCAGATCACGCCGAGATCGCCGGGGACGAGATCGCCACGATGCAGGTGGAAGGCGATGACCGAGCCGGCGGAACTCGTGTTGGCGTACTCGTCGAGGATCACAGGCGCCTCGTCGTCGGTCGGCAGACGACCGAGCACGCCCTTCGCGATCGAGTTGGTTCATCTTGAGGTTCGCCTGGTGCAGCCAGAAGCGGCGAACATCCGCCGGCCTCGATGCCCGAGCGTCTCGAGATGCGTCGTGATGTGCGCAGCAACCATCGGACAGACCTCACGGAACACCATCTGACCGTTCTGGCGGAACACCAGCTCGTGGGGATCGCGTTCGACGACCTCGGAGGAGTTGAGGAAACCGAAGTCGTTGCGGATGTTGTTGGAGAACTTCGTGGCCAGCTTCGTGCCGAGCACCTCCCACTGGCCGGGCGCGACGGCGTCGTCGGTCCGCTCCAGCACGAGCGCCGTGCACGCGTCGCCGAAGATGAAGTGGAAGTCGCGCAACTCGAAGTTGTTGTGCCCCGACGTGATCTCCGGATTGACCACGACGACGCAGTTCGCGCTGCCGTTGCGGAGCGCGTCGACGGCGGCCTGGATCGAGAACGTCGCCGACGAGCACGCGACGTTCATGTCGTAACCCCAGCCTGCGGCGCCGAGCGCGTCCTGGATCTCGATGGCGACGGCAGGGTAGGCGCGCTGCAGATTGGAGCAGCCGACGATCACCGCGTCGACGTCAGTCGGTGCACGACCAGCCTGTGCCAACGCCTCGCGAATCGCCGGCATCGACATCTCGGCCTGCAGGCCCAGCTCGTCCTCCGACCGGGTCTCGAGCCGCGGACGCATCCGGGAGGGGTCGAGCACCCCCGACTTCTCCATCACGTACCGCGACCTGATCCCCGAGGCCTTGACGATGAACTCCTCGTCGGGCAGCGGTCGCTCCACGAGTGCCCCGGCGGCGATCTCCTCGGCGTGTTCGGCGTTCCACTTCAGCGCCGACTCGGTGAGCGACGCCGCGAGTTCGGCGTTGCTCATCGACTCCGGTGGCGTGAACAGGCCGGTTCCGGTGATCGAAACGGCGGGGAGGTCGACGAGCGGCATGGTTCGACGCTAACGAACTCAACCGACCCAGTTCCGCACGAGCGAACGGAGCGCATCGATCCCGTCACCCTTCGATGCGCTCACCCACACCACGTCACCCTGGTCGAGCTGGCAGCCCGCAGCCAGTTCCTTCTTGCGCGTCGCCCGCTTCGACGACTTCACCTTGTCGAACTTCGTGGCGACCACCGTGTGGGCAACGCCGTTGTAGCGGAGCCAGTCGAGCATCTGGACGTCGAGCGTCGTCGGCCCGATCGCGCCGTCGACGAGCACGAACACCATGGCCAGGTTGTCCCGTTCCAGCAGGTACCCCTCGATCATCTCCGGCCAGTCACGCTTGATGCTCTTGGCCGCCTTCGCGAATCCGTAACCGGGCAGGTCGACCATCGTGCCTCGCTCCGCCCGAGCACTCTCCACCTCGAACAGGTTGATCAGCTGCGTGCGACCCGGCGTGTTCGACACCCGGGCCAACTGCTTGCGATTGGCGAGCGCGTTGATGAGCGACGACTTGCCGACGTTCGAGCGACCGACGAACGCCACCTCGATCGGCGACTCGGGCAACTGATCGGCACGGCTCGCAGACTGCAGGAACGTCAGGCGCAGTGGTGAGCTCATGACCCCAATCTTCCAGATCTGCGCTCGCGAGCCGTTCCACCCTCTTCCTCCATGCTCTAGGTTCTGGACATGACGCTTCTTCGCACGGACATCCGGCCCCGCCGATTCGCCGTCACGGCCATCGTCCTCGCGGCGGTGACACTGTCGGCATGCGGGAACTCCTCCGAGGAGGGGCTGGAGGAGGTCATCGAGCAGCAGAGTGGCGGAGACGTCGACATCAACACCGACGACGGTGAGTTCTCGGTCGAGACCGAGGACGGCTCCATGACCGTCGACGAGGACGGCAACTTCGTGATCACCGACGAGAACGGCGAGACCATCACGGGCAGCGCCGACGGCGACGACGGCTCGATGACCGTCGAGGGCGAGGACGGCAGCTTCAGCGGCGGTGCGACGACGGAGCTCCCGGACGAATGGCCGAGTGACGTTCCCACCCCGGACGGCTTGACGATCGCCTCGGCGTTCGTGGTCTCCGACACGGGTTCTGATGCGATCACCGTCAGCGGGACCGTCGACGGCGAGGACTTCCTCGACGAGTACGGGTCGCAGCTCGAGGACGCCGGATTCGAATCGACCTCGGAATTCAAGGCAGACGGAACCGCGAACCGCGTCTACTCCAGCGACGTCTGGACCGTCGGGCTCAACTACGTCGAGGACGAGTCCGGCAATCAGGTCACGATCTCGCTGTACAGCGACGGCTGATCAGGAGCTGACGAGCGACGCCAGCGCCCAGATCGCGGCCACGAGCCCGATCGCCGAGAACACGACGCTGCGCATCACCGGCGCCCGCTCGAGGTTGGAGTCGTCGAGCTGCCTGGCCGGCGGTTTGACGATCGCCAACAGGTTGCCGACGAACAGTGCGGCGCCGAACGCGAGCGTCAACCAGGCGAGCAGATCGGCTCCGAGAAACATCCCTACAGGATGCCGGGGGCCGCTGCCGCTGCGACGCCATATGATCCAGCGGTGACACGGGGCGGCTTCATCGAGGCGGTCAATCATCCTGCTCGGCTGGTCGTCGGCGCATTCGTCGCCCTCATCGCTGCCGGATCCGTGTTGCTCTCGCTCCCCGTCGCCAACGACGGCTCCGGCTCGATCGGGTTCGACAACGCCCTGTTCATGGCGACGTCGGCAGCAACCGTGACCGGATTGGCAAGCCTCGACGTTGCCGATCTCTCGGTCTTCGGTGAGGTCGTCATCATGCTGCTCATGCAGATCGGCGGGTTCGGGATCATGACGATCAGCTCCGTCCTGGTGATCGTGGTCTGGAATCGGGTCGGCCTGCGACAGCGGATGCTGGCCCAAGCGGAACTCGGGGCCGTCGACCTCGGCGAACTGCGACGACTCCTCCTCGCGATCCTGCGGATCACGCTGGTCGTCGAGGGCGTTGTCGCACTGATCCTGTTCCTGCGACTCTGGCAACACGGCTACGAGGACGGGCCGCTGAGTTCGGCCTACTCCGCTGTGTTCCATTCGATCGCAGCGTTCAACAACTCCGGTCTGTCGCTCTATCCCGACGGTCTCACCAGGTTCGTCGGCGATCCGATCATCGTGTTCACGATCTCTGCGGGGTTCATCGTCGGCGGGCTCGGCTTCCCGATCATCGTGGAGTTGAGGCGTCGACACCGGCTTCGGCGCCACTCGACGACGCGACCGAAATGGTCGTTGCACGCGAAGATCACCCTGCTCACCACGGCGGCATTGATCGCCGTCGGGTGTGGGCTGCGTCACCGCGTTCGAATGGGCGAACCCGGCAACGCTCGGACCGCTCGACACGTTCGACAAGCTCCTCGCCGGATGGTTTCAAGGGGTGACCCCGAGAACCGCGGGGTTCAACACGGTCGCCATCGGAGGAATGCACGAGACGACGTTGGTGGTGACGACCATCTTGATGTTCATCGGCGCCGGGCCCGCCTCCACGTCCGGCGGGATCAAGGTCACGACGTTCGCCGTGCTGGCCTTCGCCCTGTGGTCGGAGATCCGTGGCAACCCCGACGTCAACGCGTTCGGGCGACGGATCCCTCCCAGCGTCATCAGACAGGGCCTGACCGTCGTCCTGCTGTCGATCGGTCTCGTCATCACGGCCTCCCTGGTGCTGATGGGACTCGACGATCTCACCCTCACACCCGCGCTGTTCGAGGTGACCTCTGCGTTCGGTACCGTCGGGTTGTCGACCGGCATCACGCCACTGCTCGGCGAGTCGGCCCAACTCGTGCTCGTGTTCGTGATGCTGGCCGGCCGAGTCGGCCCCGTCACGTTCGTCACTGCCATCGCGCTGCGCGAACACTCGCGTGCGTACCGCTATCCCGAGGAGCAACCGATCATTGGCTGACAACAGATTTCACACGATGCTGGGAGCCTTCCGCCCCCAGGTCGAACACCGCGGCGAGATCGTCGTCATCGGTCTCGGCCGCTTCGGCTCGTCGCTCGCATCGACGTTGATCGAGATGGGCCACGAGGTGCTCGGCATCGACGCCGACGCCGACCGCGTCCAGGCGCACGCCGGCATGCTCACCCACGTCGTCCAAGCCGACACCACCAACGAAGCGACGCTGCGGCAACTCGGTGTGGGCGATGCCGTCACCGCGGTGGTCGCGATCGGCGCCGACGTGGAAGCGAGCGTGCTCACCACGGGCGCGCTCGTCGACCTCGAGGTTCCCAACATCTGGGCGAAGGCGCTCACCCAGTCACACGGACGCATCCTCCAGCGCGTCGGGGCACACCACGTGGTCTTCCCCGAGGCGGAGATGGGCAACCGCGTCGCCCGGCTCGTGACGGGAGCGTTGATCGAGTACTTCGCGCTCGACGACGACTTCGTGCTCGTCGAGATGCGTGTCCCGAAGAATCTCGCGGGCATGAAGCTGGGTGACACCGACCTTCGCGCGACCTACAAGGTCACCGTGGTCTGCATCAAACCGGAGGGTCAGGCGTTCACGTATGCCGAGAGCGCCACGACCCTCGGCGAGCACGACCTGATCGTCGTCGCCGGCCACCGTGGCGACATCGAACGCTTCGCCCACGTCGAGACCTGATTCCCGACGCGACACGATCAGCCGTGCCCGCTCACACGAACGGCCGCAGTGGGAGCGTCCGGGTCGGGATGGTCGTCGGGAGGGCGCGAGACTTGCGCATGGCCGAGTTCGATCTGATCATCCGAGGTGGATCCGTCATCGACGGAACCGGCGCCGACGCCCGCACTGCCGACGTCGCCGTGCGCGACGGAGTCGTCGTGGAGGTCGGAACCGTCGAGGGGGCAGCGACCCGTGAGATCGACGCCGACGGCGCGCTCGTGATCCCGGGCATCGTCGACATCCACTCGCACTACGACGGACAGGCCACCTGGGACACGCGCCTCCAGCCGTCGTCGTGGCATGGCGTGACCACGGTCGTGACCGGCAACTGCGGGGTGGGATTCGCTCCGGTCGCCGATGCCGACCACGACAAACTGATCGAGTTGATGGAGGGCGTCGAGGACATTCCGGGCGCAGCACTGCACGAAGGGCTCCGCTGGAACTGGAACTCGTTCGGCGAGTTCCTCGACGCGGTCGAATCGCTTCCCCACGACATCGACGTCGCCATGCAGGTGCCGCACGGAGCGTTGCGGCTCAACGTGATGGGCGAACGCGGCGCCAACCACGAGGACGCCACACCCGACGACATCGCGGCGATGGCCGAGTTGGCCCGCGAGGGCATCGAAGCCGGCGCCCTCGGGTTCAGCACCAGCCGAACCCGCAACCACAAGACGTCGACCGGCGCGTACACGCCGACACTGACCGCCGCACCCGAGGAACTCATCGGCATCGCCCAGGGCGTCGGCGCGACCGGCACCGGCGTCCTCCAGGTCGTGTCGGATTTCCTCGACCCCGACGCCGAGTTCGACACGCTGCGCAGGATGGTCGAGATGTCGGGCCGTCCGATGTCGATCTCCATCGCCCGCAACCCGATGGTGCCCGACGCATTCCGAGGGCTCCTCGAGCGCATCACCCAGGCGAACGCCGACGGGCTCACGATGACGGGCCAGGTCGCACCGCGGGCCGTCGGGCTGATCCTCGGGTTGGAGTGCACCCTCAACCCCTTCGTCACGAATCCCGTCTACCGCGAGATCGCCGAGCGGCCATTGGCCGAGCGGGTCGCCGCGCTCCGTGACACCGAGTTCCGGGCCCGGCTCCTCACCGAAGCCGGCGAGCGCCAGCGCGACAAGCTCGGCGGCAACCTGATCTCGCGATTCGACCTGCTGTTCGAGATGGCCGACGAGCCCGACTACGAGCCGTCGCTCGACACGTCGCTCGCCGCCGTCGCGGCACGCCGAGGCGTCACGCCCGAGGAGGTCGCCCTCGACGCGATGCTCGCCGACGACGGCCACGGCCTCATCTACCTCCCCTTCCTCAACTACGTCGACGGCAACCTCGACGGGTGCCACGAGATGCTCGTCCACCCGCACACCGTGCCCGGGCTCGGCGACGGCGGCGCCCACGTCGGCACGATCTGCGACGGCAGCTTCCCCACCACACTGCTCGCCGTACTGGGGCCGCGACCGCGACCACGACCTCATCCCGCTCCCCTTCCTCGTGCAACGGCACTGCCGCGACACCGCGCGCACCGTCGGACTCCTCGATCGCGGTGTCATCGCGCCCGGCTACCGCGCCGACCTGAACGTCGTCGACTTCGAGCGGCTGCGCCTCCACAAGCCGACGATCGTCCACGACCTGCCCGCCAACGGCCGACGACTGCTGCAGCGCGCCGACGGGTGGCGCCACACGATCGTTGCCGGCCACGAGACCTACCACGACGGCGTCGCCACCGATTCCCTTCCCGGTCGCCTCATCCGCGGCGCCCGACCTGCACCCACAGGAGCGTGACCATGAGCACCATCGAATCCACTCCCGCCCCCCATCCCGACGGCCGATGACATGATCGAGTTGGAGACCCACGCCAACTGGCGCGCCGACGACATCGGCGACGTCGAGGAGTGGACGCTGCGGCTGACCGATGCCCACCACGCCGAACTCGACGCCGCGCTGGCCCACGCACGGTCGGTCACCGACGAGGTGCTCGACGTCACCGCCGACGACTTCCCACTGCCGACGCTGTCACCGCTGCTGGACGATCTCGCCGAGGAACTCGTCAACGGACGAGGGTTCGCCCGCATCGCGGCGCTCGACGTCGATCGACTCGGCGCCGACGACGCGTCGTGGATGTACTGGGGCATCGGGATGCATCTCGGTGAGCCGTGGCCGCAGAACGCGAAGGGGCACCTGCTCGGCGACGTGAAGGACCAGGGCAAGTCACCCGACGACCCGACCGCCCGCGGCTACGAGATCGGAGGTCACCCACTCGGATTCCACAGTGATGGCTCCGACCTCGTCGGCCTGTTGTGCCTCGACTCGGGCGTCAGCGGCGGCGAGAGCCTGGTCGCCAATGCACTCGGCGCCCACAACGAACTGGTGCGTACCCGACCCGATCTGGCCGCCGTGCTCTACCAGCCGCTCCCCTACGACTTCCGAGGCGAGCAGCGTGATGGCGCCCGTCCCTTCTACGAGGTACCGGTGTTCACCCGGCACACCGGGCCGACGGGCGACCGGCTGTTCGTGAGGTACATCCGACCGTACATCGAAGCGTCGCAGCGCCACGCCGAGGCGCCGCGGCTGACAGCGATCCAGGTCGAGGCGATGGATGCCTACGACAGCACTGGTCAACGAACGTGACAACCGTGTCGAGATGACCCTGCGACCGGGCGAGATGCAGTTCGTCAACAACTACCACGTGCTGCACGCCCGCCGGGCGTACGTCGACGACGCCGCAGCCGGCCGGGTGCGCTGGCTGAAGCGACTCTGGCTCGCCACCGACGTGCTCGGCCCCGACGACCGTCCCGAGCGATTCCAAGGGTCGGTGCGATGGGTCACTGGGGCGAGCGTCGAACGAGAGCGTGAACGTGCTCACTCTCGACGAAGCCGTCGTCGCCGCCCGAGCGGCGTACGCGCGCGACCGTCCGCGCAGCGCCGACCTGGCGGCCCGGGCCGACCACGTCCTGCCGGGTGGCAACACGCGGTCGGTGCTGCACTTCGACCCATTCCCGTTCCGCGTCGCGTCGGCGGAGGGCCGGTATCTGGTCGACGTCGACGATCACCGGTACGTCGATCTGCTCGGCAACTACACCGCCGGACTCCTCGGACACTCTCCCGGTCCCGTGCGAGCGGCTGTCCATGCGGCCGTCGACAACGGATGGACCCTCGGCGCCGTGCATCCGAACGAGGTCCGTCTCGCCGAACTGATCGTCGCGAGGTTCCCGTCGATCGACCAGGTGCGATTCACGAACTCCGGCACCGAGGCCAACCTGATGGCGCTCGCACTTGCGCTCCACCACACGCAGCGACGCAAGGTGCTGGTGTTCGAGGGTGGCTACCACGGCGGCGTCATCACGTTCGCCGGCCATCGAGACGTGAACGTGCCGCACGAGTGGGTGATCGCGAGCTACAACGACATCGACGGTGTTCGACAGTTGTTCGACGGAGCACGAGTTCGCGGCAGTCCTCGTCGAGCCACTCCAGGGTTCAGCCGGGTGCATCCCGGCAGATCCGGAGTTCCTCCGTGCGCTGCGACACCACTGCGATCGCAACGGCGCGCTGCTCGTCTTCGACGAGGTGATGACCTCCCGGCTGTCGCCTGGCGGCGCCCAAGCGGTCCTCGATGTGCTGCCGGACCTCACGACGCTCGGCAAGTACCTCGCCGGCGGGTTCTCGTTCGGAGCGTTCGGTGGGCGTCGCGAGCTGATGGCGGCATTCGACCCGATCTGCCGGTGGCCGCCTCGGTCACGCGGGCACGTTCAACAACAACGTGGTGTCGATGGCCGCCGGGATCGCCACCCTGACCGAGGTGCTGACGCCCGAGATCCTGGCCGCCACGAATGCACGCGGCGACCGGCTCCGCGAGGGGCTCAATGCCACGTTCGAGGCCCGCGGCATGCCGATGTCCGCAACCGGATGGGGTTCGCTGATGAACATCCACGGTACGACCGGGCCGGTCGTCTCGGTCGACGATCTGCGCGGTTCCGACGACCGCTGGAAGGAGCTGCTGTTCTTCGCCGCGCTCGACTCGGGGTTCTTCATCGCCCGCCGGGGTTTCATCGCGCTGTCCATCGAGATCACCGACGACGACGTGTCGTCGTTCGTCTCGTTCGTCGACCGGTGGTCGACCAGCGTCAGAGCTCTTCGAGAATCTGCTTGCGCTTGAGGTCGTACTCGGCGTCGGTGACGAGGCCCTGCGCGCGGAGATCGTCGAGTGCCTTCAATCGTTCCTGAGCAGAAGGGCCGGCAGCGGGCGGCGGCGGCGGACGTGCTGCTGCATCGCCTTGGCCAGTGACGCTGCGTTGCGATCGGAGTCGGCCTGTTCGTCGGCTTCCACCTGCTGGAAGATCAGCGTGCGGACCTTCTCGGGATCCGGGATGTTCTCGAACACCGAATCGCCGGTCTCACCGGCGGATTCGATCGTCACGATGCCATTGTTGAGTGCGCGGGCGATGAACGACTGGGTGAAGTTGACGTTGTTGACCCGATTCAGCGGGATCGACACTCCTCGTCGCTGGATGATGCCGCTCTGGTACGCCACCCGCTGATCAGTGATCGCGAACCGGGTCGTCTTCCAGCCGATGAACGCATAGATCGTGGCCACGATGATCACGACGAACACGATCCCGGAGATGAACTTGATCGTGTCGTTGATGACGCCATCGCCGAAGACGACCATCAACAGCAGGAGGCCGAGCAGACCGAACGAGGCTGCGACCTCCTTCCAGAAGTACCACCAGTGCGGGTTCGAGTAGAGGATCATCTTCTCGCCGGGCATGAGGTCGATGGTCTTGTTCGAAGCCATTCGACCCAGCGTAGTACCGGTGTCGCAGTCAGCTGATGAGGCGGGTGATCGCCGTGGCGGCCGACGCGAGCAGGATCACGACGACGAACGGCGCCCGTCGCCAGAGCGCGAGGCCGGCGACGAACAGGCCGACGAGCCGGGCGTCGATCACGATCTCCTGGCCGTCACCGACCGTCGACACGATCGCCAGCGCCGCGAGCAGCGCGGCCGGGAGGAGATCGACGATCCCGCGCAGCCGCACCGGCAATGCCCGCTCACCGAGCACCAGTGGCCCGGCCGACTTCAGGGCGATAGGTGCCGACGGTCATGATCGACCAGCACCGCCGTCGCCGCGTTCACGCGCTCGCTCCGCCGGATCACGCGATGGCCACACGAGTGCCACTGCGACACCGAACATCGAGGCCAGGATCGGAACGCCGGGCGGAGCGAACGGAATGAGCACGACGGCGATCAACGCGCCGGCGATACGCGGTTCGACGTTGCGGCGCCGACCGACAGACGCGGCCACAGCAATGCGAGGAACGCCGCCGGACCGGCCGCGTCGAGCCCCAGATCGGTGATGAGGTCGCCGGCGTCGGAGAAGACGACGAAGCCGACGATCGTCGTGAGGTTCCAGACGACGAACACGCCGATGCCGGCGACGAGATAGCCGTAGCGCCGCCAGCACAACTCGTCCTGCGCGGCACCGACCGCTGTCGACTCGTCGATCATGAGCTGCGACATCGCCGCTCGTTTCCACCACGGACCGGCGAGCGCCTCGGCCATGATCAGACCGAATGCCAGCGAACGCACGTTGAGGAGCAGTCCGGAAATCGCCGCCGACGCGATCGAGCCACCGTCGCCGAGGATCTCGACCGCTGCGAACTGCGAACTGCCACCGAACACCAGTGACGAGAATCCGACCGCCTGCCAGAGGTCGAGGCCGGCCGTGGCGGCCGCCGCGCCGAACACGATGCCGAACGGCGCGACCGAGGCGACGATCGAGGCGGCCTGCCGCCGGATCGCCCGCCGTCGAACTGCATCATCGGACACTTCCGCCGGGATCACCGCAGGAGTCTGCCCGCCACCGCCTTCACGAATGCGCCGATAGTTTCCCGATCATGCCCGAGCCGAGACGACGTCGATGACGACCGAGGCCCGTTCGATTCGCCGCCCCGCGGCGTCGTTCAAGGTCAGGCGGCGGTCGCTGTCGCCGAAGCGACAGGCCGAGTTCGACACGTGGATCGCCACCTGGGGGCTGGAGATCGACGGGACGCCACTCGACTGGGCGGAGGTGTTCGGACGCACCGGCGACGTGGTGCTCGACGTCGGATTCGGGCACGGCGAGTCGACCATCGCGATGGCCGCCGGCGAATCCCGACGTCGACGTGATCGGTGTCGAGGTGCACACCCCCGGTGTCGTCACCGTGCTCGATGCGATCGAGCACCAGGGACTGCATCAGATCCGAGTCGTCCACGGCGACGTCCTGCCGTTTCTCGACCGAGTACCCGCCGAGTCACTCGTCGGCATCCGCGTGTACTTCCCCGACCCGTGGACGAAGCGCCGCAATCACCATCGGCGGCTCATTCGCCCCGACGTGGTCGCCGCCCTGGTCGACCGACTGCGGCCGGCGGCTTCCTGCATCTGGCGACCGACATCGCCGACTACGCCGAATCGATGCAGTCGGTCTGCGACGCCGAGCCTCGCCTGACCGGCGGTGTCGTCGAGCGGCCGGACTGGCGACCCCTGACTCGGTTCGAACAACGCGGCCTCGACGCCGGCCGCCGACCCGTCGACCTCCTCTACACCCGCACGACCTGATCGCTCAGACCACGGCGGGGGCCGAGGTCGGGCGGAGCTCGTCGAACGTGTCGATCCTGCGCAGTGAGGGGAAGACCACCGCAAAGGTGGCCGCGACACCCATCGTGATCAACCCACCGCCGGCGATCGCCCACGGCACCCCGAACATTCGTGCGGCAACGCCGCTCTCGAATGCACCGAGTTCGTTCGACGCGCCGATGAACACACCCTCGACCGCACTGACGCGCCCCAGCTGCTCGTCGGGAGTGACGAGCGGAACGATCGAGCCGCGGATGAACATCGACACCATGTCGGCGGCCGAGACGACGATCAGGGCGATGAACGCAATGGCGTAGTTGCGGGTGAGCCCGAAGACCGTCGTGCCGAGCCCGAAGAGCGCCACCACGATCAGCAGCGTCGGACCGACCCGTCGGGTGACCGGGCGCACGGCAAGCCACAGTGCCATGGCCGCAGCACCGATTCCCGGCGCGGCGCGCAACCACCCGTAGGCGATGTCACCGACGCCGAGTCGTTCACTCGCGACCGCCGGGATCAGTGCGATCGCACCGCCGAAGAGCACCGCGAACAGATCGAGCGAGATCGTTCCGAGCACGACCGGCGTGTGCCGCACGAAGCGCAGACCCTCCAGCGCGGTGTGCAGCGTCGGCCGGTCGGTGATCCGCTCGGGTTCTCGGGCGTAGACGATCATCAGGATCGGGACGATCGCCGCGAACTCCAAGATGCCGGCGATCGTGTACGCCGCGCCGGGGCCCACCGAGTAGAGGAAGCCACCCATCACCGGACCGACGATCGCCGACGCCGTGAACGTCGCCGTCCAGAGTGCAACGACATGCGGGAACAGCTCGGGTGGTGCCAGGAGCGGCGCGATCGAACGACGCGACGGCCCCAGCATCGCGTCAGCGGCGCCGAACACGAACGCGATCGCGAACAACGGCCAGACCTGGCCGGAGTCGAGCCGGCTGTACACCACGAAGCCGACCGCACACAGCGTCCGAGCGAGGAGGAAGAGCGCCGTGACCCGGCGGCGATCGAATCGGTCGGCGACCCAACCGCTGACCAGCACGAGCATCACCGCCGGGACGAACTGGGCCAGGCCGATGAGCCCGATGGCGAGCGTGTCACCGGTGATGTCGAACGCCTGCTTGAAGAGCACCGTGACGAGGATGTTCAGCCCGATCGCGGCCAGCGCCGTCGACACGAGGTATCGCCGTACCGCCGGATACCGGAGCACGTCACGGGCGGTGGACACGTCCGGCACGCTAACGCCGCCCCATCGACGGGCCCGTCGCTCCGGCTCGGTACAGTGCTGCGCGATGGCTGGCACCGACGTTGTCCCGACGGCGATCGGTGAACTCGCCCGACGACTCGCCGAGCTCGCCGGTGCCGACGAGGCCGGTTCGGACTCTGCATGGGGCGCGCTGCTGGACTCCTTCGACGCCGACCCGAAGCTGCTCGACGCCGATCCGCGCCTGGCGGGTCTCGTCGACTCCACCGGTCTCGATCACGTCGACCTCTCGCTCCTCGTCAGCGCTGCCGCACCCGCGATCGACCATCGCTTCGGCACCATCTTCGCCGGGTTGGCCGACACGACGACCGCCGGTGTCGGCCCCACCGTCGGCACCCTGCTCACCGTCAACGGTCTGAGCGGATGGGACCCCGACGCCCGACGGCGGCTCGGCGCCAACGGCACGCTCCGACGGGCGGGCCTCCTCGACGTCCACCCACACGGTGAATCGCTCCTCACCGCCAACGTCACCGTTCCGGAACGGGTGGTCTCGTGGTTGCTCGGCGACGACGAGGTCGACCATCGGCTGATCCCGTTGGTGTCGCCCGTCGTCGGGCTGTCGACCGACGAAGTCGTCGCCACGTGCCGGGCACTCCAGGCCGGCCTGTGGAATGTGTGGATCCATGCGGGACTGGGCGGTGGGCTGAGCGTCGGAGCGAGTGCCCTCGCCGTCCTCGGTGCCCCGAGCATCGTGCTCGATCTGCGCAGGCTCGCGCCCTCGGCCACCTTGAGCGACGTGCTCCCGATCGCATGGCGTGAGGCGGCGCTGATCGGTGGAGGTGTGGTCGTCGGACCGGTCGACCTGATGCGTGACGCCGCCGCCCTGGCCGAGCTGCCGTCGCGGCCGATACGCCCCACGATCCTCGTGTCGAGCCACTCGTGGGACCCGCAACGATCAGCCGCCGTGCCGGTGATCTGCCATGCGCCGCGCATCGGGCCCGCCGATCGCGCCGCCCTCTGGGAGGCCGTCTTCGCCGAACTCGGAATCGACGTCGAGGGTGCCGCCGTGGCCCTGTCGTCGTTGCGTCTCGCTCCCGAGCAACTGCTGCCTGCGGCACAGACCGCGGTGGCGGCCGCCGTGGCCGCCGACCAACCACTGTCGGTCGACCACCTTCGCGCCGCCGCACTCGCCCACGGATCGAACCGGCTCGTCGACCTCGCCCACGCGTGGTGCCCGAGGCCACCTTCGACGACCTCGTGGCGGAGGGCGATCTGCTCGCGGAGCTGCGGGCGCTTCCGGGACGACATCACACACGACACCTCGTACGAGAGGAGTGGGGCCTCGGGCGCGGTGGGGGTCGAGGGGTCGGCCTCACGTGTCTGTTCGCCGGACCGTCGGGCACCGGCAAGACGCTCGCCGCCGAGGTGATCGCCAACGCACTCGGGGTCGATCTGTTCGTCATCGATCTGAGCCAGTCGTCGACAAGTACATCGGCGAGACGGAGAAGAACCTCGAGCGGATCTTCACCGAGGCCGAGAGCGTCAACGGCGTGCTGCTGTTCGACGAGGCCGACGCCCTGTTCGGCAAGCGTATCGGACGTCCAGACTTCGCACGACCGCCACGCCAACGTCGAGGTCGCCTACCTCCTGCAGCGCATGGAGCGCTACGACGGCATGGCGATCCTCACGACGAACCTTCGCGGCAACATCGACGAGGCGTTCCTCCGACGACTCGACGTGGTCTGCGCCTTCGTCGAGCCCGACGTACCCGAACGACGAGAACTGTGGGAACGGCATCTGCCGCCACGTCTCCCGATCGCCGACGACGTCGACCTCGATGCGCTCGCCGAACACCTGGTCGTGTCGGGTGGCGTGATCCGCAACATCACCTTGACGGCCGCCCACGCGGCAGCCGTCGGCAACCACAGCATCACGATGAGTGACCTGGTCGTGGCGGCCGCACGCGAGTACCGCAAGATGGGTCGCCTCTTCAACTTCCCCACCCTGTCGACGTGGATCCCCGGACGCGACTAGCGTCGCAACGAGTCCACGAGGAGGATCGGATGGCGGCGAGACAGAGAATCGACAGATCGCCGCAATGGGACGGCGCGGAACGGGTCGAGGTGCCATACGAGGCGCCGACGCCTCGGGCCGTCCGGGTCGGCAGCGTCAACGATCCTGCAGAAGCACAGGCCGACCGCATGGCTGATCGCGCGCTCGCTCTCTCGGCGGAGTACGCCGGCGGCCGCTCCGATTCCCACACCGGCTCGGTCCGACGCTCGGCGTCGGCCGACGTCGACGGTCTCTCGGTGAGCGAGTCGGCGTTGTCGGCGGCGAGTTCCGGTGGACGGTCGCTCGACGGGCAATCGCGCACGAGACTCGAACAGGGCTTCGGGACCGACCTCGGCGGAGTCCGCGTGCACACCGGCACCGAGGCCGCAGGTATCGCACGACAGATCCATGCCAAGGCATTCACCCACGGCAGCGACGTGTACTTCGGCGAGGGCGAGTACCGGCCGGGAACCCCCGATGGCGACCGGGTCATCGCCCACGAGGTTGCCCACACCGTGCAGAGTGGCAGTGCCGGCGGGGTCCACCGGTTCCCGGCGACGTGGAGCACGGCGCCGGTGCCGTGGAAGCCGATGACGGCGAGCGTGTTCCGTCCGGGCGAAGGCGCCTCGGGTGGTGTCTACATCCTCACCTCGAAAGACGACGCCGGACCGATCCGCAAGGCCGTCGTCAAGCCCGTCTCCGGCAAGAACGGGCTGGGCCTGGTCGAGTCGGGACAGCAGCTCCAGTTCAGCGATGTCGCCCTCGGGAAGCTCCTCGGGCTCAACGCGCCGACGTCGAAGGTCGTGCGGCGTGGTGGCAGCGAGTTCAAGGATCTCGTCGACCTGTGCAAGTCGAAGCAGCCCCCTCCGAAGACGGTCGGGGAAGGAGAGGCCCCCGAGGCGAAGCTGGAGGACGCCGAATCCTTCGTCGTGATGTCGGAGGTCCCGAACGCGTCCTCGATCGCATCGTTGGCCGACAAGGCACCGACCGACAAGAGAGCGAGCGCCGACCTGTTCCGGGCGGTGTTCGACCCCGTGTTCCTCATGGAGCTCGGCAAGTTGTGCATCGGTGACCTCATGCTCGGCAACCCCGACCGATTCGTGCTCGGCGCCAGCAATCTCGGCAACGTCATGGTGTCGATGCAGGACGGCAGAGGCCGCATCGCAGCCATCGACACCACTGCCTACCTCCCGAAGGCCCCGAAGCCGGAGAGCTGGGTCGCCGGCTGGCAGAAGGGTCGCTCCGAGTTCAAGGACGGCCCTGATGCGATCCTGGACCGGTTCTTCGAGGTGCTCGTTCAGCGATTGAAGCAGGGGCCCACTCCGACGGACTCCTCCATGCCCGTCTGGCAGGTGATCGACACCACCTACAAGACCCACCGTGACCGTTTCGTCGCCGACTTCGACTACGGCTGGAACGACGCCATGATCACGGCGATGTCGCTCGCCGACGACGACGACACGATCAACGCGATCACGTCCGGATACAGCGACGCCGAAGTGAGCAGCCAGGGTCTCAAGGCCAACCTGCAGTACCTGGGCGCCAAGGCCCAGGGCAAGTCGCACGAGGAGTCGATCGGGCGTTCGATGGCGATCACCGCTGGTGGTTGGGTCGACAAGGTCGACCGGAAGCGGTTCATGCCCTCGCCGCCCGACGCACTACACCCTCGCTCGATCACCGTGCCCGACGGCAAGGCCGTGACGGCCGACGTGGTTCCCATGCCATCGCTCCCCAGCGGCGACAAGGTCGGCACCATGGCCAAGGACAGACCCGCGTTGTTGTACGACAACCAGTTCAAGGACCTGGCCGGCATGGTCGGGAACATCACGGCTGCCCACGCCGAGGCCGACCAGGAGGTGAGCTCGACCAAGAAGCGCCGCACCAAGCCGTTCGGGTCGAAGGTCGACGTCCCACGCAATCGGAGCGTCGTGAGCCATTACGTGGCCCACGCGACCGCGATGGGTCTGGGCGGCAACCGAGCCGCCGACGCTGCCGCACACCTGAACCTGACCATCAACGGCCTCAAGCCGTTGGCGGATGCCGACTTCCGTGGCAACGAGGCGGCACCCGTGAAATTGTTGTTGTCGCAGCTCAACGCGAACATTCCGTTGATCGAATCGACGGTGTCGAAGTACCAGGGCCAACTCGCTGCCGCAGAACAGATCGTGTCGAGGACCAGCTATCACGATGCGGCCAACCTCCGCACGGCGATCACCAAGGTCAGCGTCTACCTCGCCGAAGCCGAGAAGGCGATCGCGTCTGCCAAGAAATCCAAGCCGCAGCAGATTGCTGCGGGTCTCAAGGTCCGACCCCAGTAGGTGAGCCCGAGGGTTTCATTGCGGTCACAATGTTTACCCGGTCGCCCTAGACTTGCTGCATGGCCGACGCACTCCTGCAGACGTTCCCGCTCGGTTCCCAGTGGCCGACGATCGATCCGTTCCTGTTCTGCGCGCATCATCGAGACGACTACCCCGAGGGCACCGAGGGCCTCGGTCCGGACGCCCCGCTCGTCGGGCGCGACATCGGGATGGACTTCGCCGGGGTCGACGGGTGGAACATGTACCACGGCTCGACCGTGCCCGGATTTCCGCAGCACCCTCACCGAGGCTTCGAGACCGTCACCTACGTCCGCACCGGGTTCTGCGACCACAGCGACTCGCTCGGCGCGACGGCACGTTTCGGGCGGGGCGACACGCAGTGGATGACCGCCGGCAAGGGCATCGTGCACTGCGAGATGTTCCCGCTGCTCGACGCTGACGGCCCGAACCCGCTGGAGCTGTTCCAGATCTGGCTCAACCTGCCCGCCGCCGACAAGATGGTCGACCCGTACTTCACGATGTTGTGGAGTCACGAGACGCCCACTGTCATCGCCGAGCCGTCCGACGACGGTGCGATCGTCGACGTCACCGTGATCGCCGGGTCGCTGGCGAACGCCACCGCACCCGCTCCTCCGCCGAACTCGTGGGCCTCGAAGGCCGAGGCCGACGTCGCGATCTGGCACCTGCGCTTCGACGCCGGCTGCACGTTGGACCATGCCGCCGACCGCACGACGCCGACACGCACCGACTGCTCTATGCCTTCTCCGGCTCGTGGCTCACAGTCGACGGTCAGCGGCTGGACGCCGGCAACGGTGCGGTGCTCGATTCGTCGCGTCCGCTGGAGTTGATCGCCGGTGACGAGGGGGTCGAGTGCATGGTGCTGCAGGGTCGCCCGATCGGCGAGCCGGTGGCGCAGTACGGGCCGTTCGTGATGAACACCCAGGCCGAGATCCAGCAAGCATTCGAGGACTACCGCCGCACCCAGTTCGGTGGCTGGCCCTGGGGCAGCGACGATCCGAACCACGGCCCGACGCCGCGCCGCTTCGCCCGCCACGCCGACGGCCGACTCGAAGCCTTCGACGTCGAGCCCGCGCCGGCCCACTGACACACCCCTCGCACCCCCACCCCCACCCCCACACCCAGACCCACACCCCTCACCCCGGTTTGCGTTGCATTTCCATTGGGACGGGCCAACCGAACCGTCACGCAAACCGATTTTTGGGGGCGGGTTGAGGGGCAGACTGGGGGGATGGACAGCACACAGTGGGACGAGCGGTATTCGACCAGTGAATTGATCTGGACGGGACGGGCGAACCAGTTCGTCGAGGCCCACCTCGGAGATCTCACACCCGGCACGGCGATCGACCTCGGCGCCGGCGAGGGGCGCAATGCCGTCTGGCTCGCCGGCCGAGGGTGGAGCGTCACCGCAGTCGACTTCTCGCAGGTCGGGCTCGACAAGGCGTTGCGGCTCGCCGACGAACACGGGGTGACGATTGCCGTCGAGCGCGCCGACGCCACCACGTGGACGCCGCCGGCACCCGTGGATCTCGTCGTGCTGTCCTACCTCCAGTTGTCGGCCGACGAGCGCCGCACGGTGCTCGAGCACGCCGCCACGTGGCTCACCCCCGGCGGCACCCTCTTCGTGATCGCCCACGACCGATCGAACGTCACCGACGGCTACGGCGGTCCGCCGTCGCCCGACGTCTGCTACACCGTCGACGAGACGGTGGACGCGCTCGCCGGCCTCGACGTCGTCACCGCCGAGGTGGCGCAGCGCCACGTCGACACCCCGGACGGCACGAAGATCGCGCTCGACACCCTGGTCATCGCACGACGGCCGATCTGAGTTCGAGCGCCCGCGCCACAGCCGCGGTCGCCACATCCGAGGTCACCGTGAGGTGACCCATCTTGCGCCCCGGCCGCGCACGACTCTTGCCGTAGAGATGCAGCTTGGCGTGCGGATCGTCGAACACGATCGACCAGTCGGGCTCGCCGCCCTCCCACAGATCGCCGAGCAGGTTGACCATCGCGACGGAACGAGCCGTCATCGCCGTGCTCCCGAGTCCGAGACCGCACACGGCCCTGACCTGTTGCTCGAACTGGCTGGTGACGCACGCGTCGAGCGTCCAGTGGCCGCTGTTGTGAGGCCGCGGCGCGAGTTCGTTGACGAGCAACTCGCCGTCGACCACGAACAGTTCGACGGCGAGCACCCCGACGTAGTCGAGCGCGTCGGCGATCGCCATGGCCAACCCGACCGCGCGGTCGGCGACCTTGCGCGGCACGTCAGCCGGCACGACGGTCAGGTCGAGGATGCCGTCGACATGGCGATTCTCGGCGACCGGCCAGGCCTCGACACGACCGTCGACGGTGCGCGCCACGATCACGCTCAACTCGGTCTGCAGGTCGAGACGCCGTTCGACCACACACGGCACTCCTCCCAGTTCCGCCCACGCCGCCAACGTCTGCGCGACACCGGTGACCGATCGTTGCCCCTTGCCGTCGTAGCCGAGACGCGCCGTCTTGACGACCGCACCACCATCGACGAGCGATGGCTCGATCGGCGGCACGTCGACGTCGGCCAGCACGGTGTAGGCGCCGACCGGGAAACCGTTGTCGACGAGGAACGCCTTCTCGGCGATCCGGTCCTGTGCGATGCGCACCGAGTCCGGCGACGGTGCGACGACGACCGTCGCGGCCAACTCGTCGAGCGCCGTTGCGGGAGGGTTCTCGAACTCGGTCGTCACGACGTCGCAGTCGAAGGCCAATCGACGCAACGACGCGGGATCGTCGTAGGCGGCGACCAGATGCTCGTGAGCCATCGCGCCCGCCGGAGCGGAAGGATCAGGATCGAGCACGATGGTGCGATAGCCCATCGTCGCGGCGGCCATCACCGTGTAGCGCCCCAGCTGGCCTCCACCGAGTACCCCGAGCGTCGCCGGTGCACAGACCTGGCGGTGACTCATCGCCGACCGTCACCCACCGGTCGGGCCCTCGGGCGGAAGCACCGACGACCTGGCCTGGTCACGCCGGTCCGTTCGATACTCCTCGAGCGCGACTACGGAGGTCGGGATCGGTGTCGGCGAGCATCGCCACGGCGAACAGCGCTGCGTTCGTCGCTCCGGCCTCGCCGATCGCGAACGTCGCCACCGGCACGCCGGCAGGCATCTGCACGATCGAGTAGAGCGAGTCCTGCCCCGACAGATGCCGCGACGGCACGGGAACCCCGAGGACCGGTACCGTCGTCTTCGCCGCCAACATGCCGGGCAGGTGCGCAGCACCGCCGGCGCCGGCGATGATGCAGCGGAGTCCTCGCTCGCGGGCCTGCCCGGCGTAGGCGAACATCTCGTCGGGCATCCGGTGCGCGCTGAGCACCTGCGCCTCGTACGCGACCCCGAACGATTCGAGCACGTCGACGGCCTTCGACATCGTCGGCCAGTCACTCGACGACCCCATCACCACACCGACGACTGCGTTGCTCACCTTGGCAGCGTAGGCCGCGGCTGCACCCGACGATCTCCCTCGCGCGGCACGTCGACCACCGTGTCCGTCACGGCGACCGTGCACGACCGATCGGTCAGAAGATCACCTCTGCCTCGAGCCGCCCGTTCTCGCCGACCACCACGACCATGCGCGACATGCAGGGCATGCAGTACACCTTGTCGCCCGGTCGCAGTTCTCTGTGTCGCGCGGATGACCACCTTGCACACCGGGCAGATCACCTCGTTGGGCGCCAACGTGTCGAGCGGGCCGCCCCAGTGTCGGTAGAACTTGCGCCACTTCTTCGGAACCTCCTTGAAGCCGGTTTCCTCGAGTTCGTAGCGCCGGCGCGAGGTGTCGGCGCCGACCTCCGGAGCAGAAACGTCGGTGTCGGTCATCAGGTCAGTCCCAACCGTTCGATCGTGTCCAGGTACTCGCCGGCCAACTGCGAACTCCCACCGGCCGGCGCGCCGACGTCGGCCAACGCCGCCTCGAAGACGCCGAGGACCATGGCGTCGAGGTCGGTGCGGATCTCGCGCAGACGGCCACGTCCCGAGGGGTCCAGCGCCAGGCTGCGCCCGAGGTCGTTCTCGCCGAAGCCGGCGTGACGACGCTCGTCGGAGATCACACCGGCCAGCACGTCCTTCGTCACCGCGTCGGCGTTCGCCGCGTGGAGCCGGAACACCGTGTACTCCATGGTTTCGAGGATGACGTTCTGCGCGAAGACTCCGGCCTGCCAGTCGCCCTGCGCGATCAGCTCGAGCAGTGCCCCCTTGAAGTCGACGAGGGCCGGCTGGGCCCGGCGCTCGATCTCTGCCTCGGGGTCGACGACGCCGAGCTCGCGAAGCCGGTGCAGGAAGACCTCGAGGTGACGTGCCTCGTCCACGACCTGGGTCGCCATGAAGATCTTCGAGTTCCGATCCGGTGCCAACTGCACCAGGCCGGCGGCTCCCTCCAGGGCGGCGGTCTCACCGACGGAGTAGTTGCACAGTGTCGTGATCAGCCGTTCGCGTCGGGTGTCGTCCAGGTGCTCGTCGACCGTCGTCTCCAGCCGGCCGTACGGACGATCGGAGAGATAGCCCTCGACGGAGTCGAACCAGAACTGGAACGAGTGGACCTCGTCGAGGAAGTCCTGCTCGGCGAGGGCGTGGGGGTCGAACTCGTCGACGAGCATCACGCCGGGACGCGAGGTGTCTGGTACTCGATGCCGACTCGGGCCAGCCGGGTCTTGAACTCACCGAGCACGGTGTTCGCGAGTACGGCCTCCATCTCCTCCGGGCTCGCCGTCGAGAGGTTCGTGCCGTGCCATTCGGCGCTCGACGTCGGCGTCGGGCGTCGACTTCGGCTTGTTGTCGTCGCCCCGGAACGAGTCGGCGAACACCGCCAGCATGTAGTAGGTCATCTCCTGCTGCATCCGCTCGATCTCGGCCTTCTTCTCCGGATGCTGGGCGATCAGCGACCCGATGCGATTCTCACCGAAGCCGACGTGACGCCGCTCGTCGGCGATCGTTCCCGACAGCGTGTGGGCGAACTTCGGGTTGAACTCACGGTTACCGGCCTCGAGCATCTCGAACACGCTGAAGGCGAGGCCCTCGAGCACGATGTTCTGCCCGACCACACCGGCGAGGAAGTCGCCGGCAGCGACCTTCTCCAGCAGCACCTCTGCGAACTTCACGAGGTTGGGATTGGCGTAGCGGTCGATGGTCGACTCGAGATTGTCCGGGGTCACTCCGAGATCGAACAGCCGTTGCGTGAAGACCTCGACATGGCGAGCCTCGTCGAGCGTCTGCGTGGCGAGGAATCGCTTGCTCGGGTAGTCGGGCGCCGCGTTGATGAGTCCCGACGACGCAGCCAGTGCACATCGCTCACCGACGACCAGCCCGACCGTGGTGCGGATGGCCCCCTCGCGCTCGTCCTCGTCCGCGAGCAGCAGCTCCGGCTCGCTCTCGTTCGGTTCGTGGCCGTAGACCGTGTCTTCCAGGTAGCCCTGGGGGCACATCTCCATCCACCGTTGGATCGAGTACTGGGCGAGGAACTGCGTCATGTTCGGACCTGCTTTCTGATTGGAACGTTGTTCCAATATCTGCGCGATCGGGAGGTCGCAGCAGGGTCTTTGGTCCCAACCCTCAGTCCGTGGCTTCAGGATCGCCGCGCCAGGATGGCCGTCAAGCGAGCACCGCGTGCAGCGCCTCGACGGCCCGATCGACATCCGCCTGCGAGGTGTAGTGCACGAACGAGAGCCGCACGACCCCACGGTCCGGGTCGATGCCCACCCCGTCGAGCACCCGCGCGGCGTAGTAGTGGCCCGAACTGGTCTGCACGCCGCGCTCGACGAGTCCGTGCGCCACGTCCTGCGGATCCTTCGCGAGCGGACTGAACGCGATCGTGGGGCAACGGTGGCCCGTGGCGGAGTCGAGCGTCGCCGGGCCGAGCAGGCGGACGTCGTCACGGTCGGCGAGCACGTCGAGCAGCATCGGGGTGAGCGAATCCTCCTGCGCACGCCACAGCGCCGACACCGACGCGGTCGAGGTGCGCAGCCCGTCGGTCTCGGCTCCGCCGTGGTGTCGGTGCAACGCCTCGACATAGTCGAGGACTGCACCCGCCGACGCCACCTGGGCGTGGTCGGGACCGGCGGGATTGAGGCGCTTGTCGGCAACGCTGTCGTTGAAGTAGTGGCTCTGGTTCGGCAACTCGGCCATCAACCCGGCGCGTACCACCATCAGACCCTGATGGACCGAGTACGTCTTGTAGAGGCTGAACAGGTACACGTCGGCGCCGATCGCTGCGACGTCGGGCAGGGTGTGCGGTGCGAACGACACACCGTCGACGATCACCCGCGCGCCGACCGCGTGGGCGAGCGTCGTGATGCGGGCGACGTCGTTCTCCTTGCCGATGATGTTGGATGCATGGGGCACGGTCACGAGACCGGTGCGCTCACCGAGCATCGACTCGAGCACGGCGATGTCCAGCAGGCCCGGTGCCGGGGTCGGTCCGCCACTCCCGCACCGTGCAGCCGACTCGTTCGGCAGCCCGTCGGATGGCACCGGTGTTGGCCTCGTGGTCCTGGTTGGTGACGATCACCTCGTTGCCCGGTTCCAGCACGTCCGCGAAGGCATGGGCCAGTACATAGGTGTTGGCCGAGGTCGACGGGCCGAAGACGACCTCACGGGGCTCCACCCCGAGCGCCTCCGCCCACCGCACGCGTGATCGGTCCATCAGTGCGCCCGCTCGTGCCGACGACTCGAACTCGCTGTACGGCTGCACCTTCAGATCGGTGTAGTAGCCGGTCATCGCGTCGATGGTCTGGCGACAGGCGAACGAGCCGCCGGCGTTCTCGAAGAACGACTGGCCGTCATTGATCGGACGGGAGAACGCGGGGAAGTTGGAGCGGACGAAGTCGAGGTCGAGCACACGGCCACGGTAGTGCCGGGAGCTTCGACCAAGATGGGGTCGTGACCTCTCCGACTCCCTCGACGATCGACGACCTGACCACGCCGGCGCTCCTCGTCGACGTTCCCACGTTCGACCGCAACCTCGCGGCGATGGACGCGATCCTGCCCGGTGCCAAACTGCGCCCCCACGTGAAGGCGTTCAAGTCGACCGAGATGGCGAAGCGACTCGACGCCGACGGGCACCACCACTTCTGCGCCGCGACGCCGCGCGAGATCGAAGGACTGGTCGCTGCCGGACTCACCTCCGATCTCCTGTTGGCCAACGAGACGCTCGACACTGCCCGGCTCGGTGCACTCGCCGACCGGGCGAGCATCACCGTGGCGATCGACTCCGACGAAACGCTCGACGCTGCGGTTCGAGGCGGTGTCCGTTCGGTGCTCGTCGACGTCGACGTGGGTCTGCCACGTTGCGGGTGCGACGTGGGCGACTCCGGCCGGCTCGCCGATCGAGCCCGCGCGGCCGGCCTGGAGGTTCGCGGGGTCATGGGGTACGAGGGCCACCTGATGATGATCCACGACCGTGACACCAAACGCGAGAAGGTCGAAGCAGCCATGGCGATCCTGCTGCAGGCCCACGAGATGGTGGGCGGCGACATCGTGTCGGGCGGCGGCACCGGCACGTTCGACATCAACACCTGGTGCACCGAGATCCAGGCGGGTTCCTACATGCTGATGGACACCCAGTACGACGAACTGGAGTCACCGTTCGAGAAGGCGTTGTCGGTGCTGGCGACCGTCGTGTCGATCAGTTCGAAGGGGTGGATCATCGCCGACGCCGGCCTCAAGGCGTTCGGGATGGACCACGGCAATCCGTCGTGGGACGAGGGCGACGTGTTCTTCTGCTCCGACGAGCACATCACCCTGCTCCCTCGCGAACTCGCCGATTGGAAGGTCGGCGATCGAGTGCGGATCTGGCCATCTCACGTCGACCCGACCGTGGCCCGTCACGAACAGTTCTGGCTCGTCGAGGGCGACCAGGTCCGCGATCGCTGGCCGATCGACCTGCGTCACTGGTGAGTCGCGATCGGGGTCCGACCCACTCGCGAATCACATCGAGCGGGCGGCGTTGTCGAATCTCGTGTACTGACCGAGGAACACCAGGCGCTTGGTGCCGATCGGGCCGGAACGATGCTTCGACACGATCACCTCGGCCGAGCCCTTGTCGGGCGACTCGGGGTTGTACACCTCGTCGCGGTACAGGAACATCACCACGTCGGCATCCTGTTCGAGCGAGCCCGACTCACGCAGGTCGGCCAGCATCGGACGCTTGTCGGACCTGGCCTCCAGGTTTCGGCTGAGCTGGCTGAGCGCGACGATCGGCACCTCCAACTCACGCGCGAGCACCTTCAGGTTCCGGCTGATCTCGCTGACCTCGAGCTGGCGGTTCTCCGAGCGTCCACTGCCGCTCATCAGCTGCAGGTAGTCGATCATGATCAGGGCGAGACCGCCGTGCTGGGCCTTGATGCGCCGGGCCTTGGCGCGGATCTCCATCACCGTGACCTGAGGGTTGTCGTCGAGGAACAACGGCACCTCCAACCGGCCGACGGCGAGGCCGATCTTCGACCAGTCGCTCTCGCTGAGCTTGCCGGTGCGCAGCTTCGTGGAGTCGACCTTGGCCTCGCTCGCGAGGATGCGCTGCGTCAGTTCCGAGTGTCCCATCTCGAGCGAGAACACGAGCACCGGTTTGCCCGAGTGCTTGGCGATGTGTGTTGCCATGCCGAGGCCGAAGCTGGTGTTGTGCAGGAAGAAGTCTGCGGCCACGAAGTTGTGCAGTGTCGGCACCGTGAAGTCGATGACCTGCTCCTCACCGGCCGGCTCGATCGACGTGACCCGTTCCCAGATCACATCAGGCGACGCCCACCACCGCAGCTGATCGTCGTCGAGCACAGCGGCCAGCTCCGCCACGGTCGATCGACGGAGCTGGCCTCCACGACCCTGGTGCCAGTTGTGCGTCGACGGTCGGCCCGCGCTGCGACTGATGTCGGCCCAGGAGCGGTCGCCCTTCGCCTTGTCGATGTCGTCCCAGACTGCTGCGGGCACGTAGTCGGGCGCCTCATCGTGTCGAAGTGCCGATTGGGCGCGAGAACGAACGGCTGCCAGCGCCACGTCCTTGCCGACGATGCCGATCTCGTCACAGAAGGCGAGCAGTGAGGCCGAGTCCATGATCTCGATCTCGTAGGCGATGCGCCTCGCCCCCCGGTACGCAATTCGCCGCTCCCGGAGCTTCACGCGGAGCCCGAAACGACGCAGCAGATGAGCGACGTCGTCGACCAGACCCTTCGACACCGAGGAATACCCAACCCGGGCATACCCTGCGGATGCGACCCAGGCAGTGCCGTCGGTGGCGAAGAGTCGGTTCAGGAACCGAGCCAGCGATGGACGCGACAGTCGGAAGATTGCCGCGGGAACCCGCTTGTCGTGAGCGCCGACGCCCCACAGCCCGTGCGCTCGGAGCAGTTCCGTCACTGGGTTCGCAAGGCCGCCCCGATACCCGGCGGAGAAGCGCCACGTGTCGGCGTTACCAGCGGTCCCCGCGCGGCGCAGCGAGGTCCCCAGCGCCAGGGCGGACGCCTCGGCCACCTCGCGAACTTCGTCCAACTCGGTGGTGATCGTCGCACTCGACTGACCGGGAGCGACGCACCCATCACCGAGGACCAACGCCAGGAGATCGATCTCGGCGTCAGGAAGATCGTCGCAGCCGAAGACACCGACGCTGCTCGGAACGGCAACGTCGTCGCCGATGCAGATCTCGTCGAGCCGTCGCCAACCCCGAGCCGTGAGGAAGGGGTGAGCAGCGGTCACCGTCACCTCGCGACCCGACCTCGTCGTGAGCGTGAACACGGGCTTCACACCATCATCGAGACAGACCTCGACCTGCGCGAGCTCGACGCGTCCGGTCGGACCGATCGACTGCACCCGCATCGCTCCTCGTGCTGCGGCGCGTTCCAGCATCTCTCGAGCCGTCACCACATCGCCGGTTTCGAGGTCGACCATCGGCGTGTACCACGCCACACACTTGCCCATCGCCGGCCTCGCGCCGACGATGTTGAGCGTGCTGGGCTGGAGACCCGACAGGAGCTCGTCGAGATCGTCGTAGCCGGTCGCCGCGCCGGTGATGGTGTCGCCGCGCTCGTAGTTCTCCTCCAGCTGGTCCATCGTCTCGTTGAGGAGTTCCTGGATCTGACGGGTCGAGTCGACCACACGATCCTCGGCGACCTCGAACATCTTCGACTCGGCGAGGTCGACGGCCTTGGTGACGTCGTCGGGCTCGCTGAAGGCGAGATCGGTGATCTCGCCGGCCGTGTGGATCAATCGCCGCAACAGCGCCGTGTCCATCACGATGCGGGCATAGTGCTCGGCGCCCGACACCGAGGGCGTGGCGTTCTGCAGGTCGTTCAGTCGCTCGATCCCACCGATCTCGTCGAGCAGACCGTGGCGGCGCAGTTCGTCGGCGACGGTGACCACGTCGACGGGACCCGACGACGAATACAGCGATCGGACCGAGTCGAAGATGTGCTGGTGCGCGGGGCTGTAGAAGTCACGCACGTTGAGCCCGGCCTCGCCCACGACACCGATTGCATCCCGCGACAACAACAGTGCGCCGAGCACCGATTCCTCGGCCTGCAGGTTGTGGGGAGGGACACGTCCACCGCGGCTCGTGGCGCTACCACCGCGTTCAGTGCGGTTGGTTCCGAATTCTCGATCGATCGACATGGGGACCCCACTCTCTCAGGGGTTTGCTGTGCGATGGTAGAGGAACAACCCTGGGTCTTGCCTGTGGGCTGACTGTGGACAACTGCCGGATCCTGTGGACCCGGAGCCTGTGGACAACCTGTGAGCACACGCGCTGAACCAGAGGGTTCTCACCCACGCTGTACGGCATCGAACCCGACGGCGTGCCGGGTGCGGAAACGGACGTCAGCCGGCGGCGACGACGTCGATGGTGATCGGGAACGACACGTCGTTGTGCAGCGACGCCGTCACCGTGTGCTGACCGACGGTCTTGATCACGTCGACGTGATCTGACGACGATCGAGCTCGATGTCGGTCTGCTCGTGGACGGCGGCAACCACGTCAGCCGGCGTGATCGAACCGAAGAGCTTGCCTTCCGGGCCGGCCTTGGCCGACACCGTGATCACCTTCGGCACGAGCGTGCTGGCAATGGTGGTCGCTGCTTCACGGGCGCTGGAGTCGCGCTGATCGCGAGCCTGGCGCATCTGGCCGGCCTGCTCGACCGCACCGTCGGAGGCCACGATTGCGTGGCCCTTCGGAAACAGGAAGTTGCGAGCGTGGCCGTCGGCCACCTCGACGATGTCGCCGCGCTTGCCGAGGCCATCGAGATCGGAACGAAGAATGACCTTCATGCTCAGACCTCCTCGGTCTCGGCAGCGAAATCGCCGGACGTCTCGACATCGTCGATCAACTCGTCGTCGACCATGGTGTCGTTCGCGGTGTCGTTGACACTGTCGCTCAAGCTGGTCTCGCGATCGCGGCCACCGTCGCGGCCGCCCTCGCGGCCACCGTCACGACCACGGCCACCGGTGCGGGTCGATGCCACTCGCTTGGCGTACGGAAGCAACGCCATTTCACGGGCGACCTTCACGGCGTTGGCGATCTCGCGCTGCTGCTGCAGCGTGTTGCCGGCAACACGCCGGTTCTTGATCTTGGCGCGGTCGCTCATGAAGCGGCCCAGGAGATCGACGTCCTTGTAGTCGATGTACTCGACCTTGTCGATGACCAGGACGCTGGTCTTCTTCTTGAACTTTCGGGGGTTGAGGTCACGGGCGCTGCGCGCCTTGTTCTTCTTGCTTGCCATGATGCTTCTGGTGCTTCCTTACGAGTGGTGATTCAGATCAACGGGGGTCAGAACGGCTCTTCGTCGCCGTACACGGGATCGGGTGCTCGGCTGGCGCCACCGCCACCACTGCCGCCACCGCCACTGCGGGCTGCGGCGTCGTCGCGGCTGATGCGCTCGATCTGCACCTGCGCCCAGCGCAGGCTCGGGCCGAGTTCGTCGGCGATCACTTCGGTGACGCTGCGCTTCTCGCCCTCTTTGGTCTCGTACGAGCGCTGCTCGAGTCGACCGGTGACGATGACGCGGTTGCCCTTGTTGATGCTGGCCGCTGCGTTCTCGCCGAGGTCGCCCCAGGCGACGATGTTGAAGAACGACACCTGTTCCTGCCACTCGCCGTTGACCTGGTAGCGACGGTTGACGGCCAGCCCGAAGCTGGCGACGCCGCGGCCACCGGTGGTGTAGCGGAGTTCAGGATCCTTGGTGACGTTGCCGACCAGGGTGACGCTGTTTTCCGATGCCATGTGATTCCCCTTCGTGTGGCTGCTGCCGCTCAGGCGGCAACGACTGCCATGCCGCGGCGCTCGGCTTCGGCCTCGGGCAGTCGGATGAGCTTGTGACGGACGATGTCGTCCGCGAGACGGAGCGTGCGCTCGAGTTCGTCGAGCGAGCCGGCGGGTGCCACCAGCTCGGCGACCATGTAGTAGCCGGACGGCTTCTTGTTGATCGGGTAGGCGAACTGGCGCTTGCCCCACCAATCGATCTTGCCGTGAAGCTCGCCGCCGACGGCGACAACGCCGTCGGTCACCGTCTTCATCCAGGCCTGGGCCTTGGGGTCATCGACGTCGCCGTCGATGATGATCATCAATTCGTATGCACGCTTCATGCGTGTTTCCTCCCTTCGGATCCCCCACGACTGCCTGATGACAGCGCCGTGGCGGGAGCCCCGGAATGGGGCAGGGCCAATATGGACGTGGCAACCCTATCGGGGCCGATGTCGGTCGCGTGACGGTGTCTCATGGCGACCATCATCGCGAGGGGGTGTCACGGGGTTGGCGACCGGCGACGTCCACACACGGCCGCGAGCCTCGTCGCGGCTGGGTCGACTCCGCGGACGCGAGCGGGCAGCCGTCGGCCTCGGTGCCGTCGAGCAGTTCGAGTCGTGACCCGGGGCCGACACCGAGATCGGCGAGCCCACCCTCGAACACCTCGAGTGCGAGGTCGTACTCGGCACCCGGCGAGTACAGCGGGCACTCGCCCGCCGGGGTGTCGAGACATGGCGCCATGTCGGCCGAGCCCACGATGCGCCGCCATCGGGAGCGAACCAGGCGATCGACAGCGGCGTCGGAGTCTGGAACATGTAGAACGACCCGTCGATCGGCTCGTCGAACCGGAACACCATTCCGGCGGCCTCGCCGAGGTCGGTCACCCCCATGAGGCCTCGGCCCGTTCCTCGGGCGTGTCGGCGAGCCACACGCACACGTCGCAGACCTCGACCGTCGGTCTCGGTGATCCGCGCCGTGATGGTCGAGAACCCCTCGGGCTGCTGACCGGCATCGACCTCACCCTCCTCGAGCGAGGATGTTCCGACCGACCCGACGCGACCGTTGCTCGACCGAGTCGTCGACCGTGGAGGACTCGTCGGAGCACCCGCCCGTGACCAGTCCGAGGGCGCCGACCACACCCACGCACCGCGGATCGACGCAGCGGCCGCTCGACCGAACAGACCCACGCGATCCTACGGCCGGCCGCCGACGGGATGATCCGCAGCAGATGGTTCCATCGACATTCGACGCACGCCTCGACGACGTACGCGCTGAGTTCGTCGCGGCGGTCGTTGAGTTGGCGCATCTCCTTGGCCGTCGACACGCAACGTCCCTGAGCCGACAGGCGGGGGCCGAACACGTAGGTGACGAGCTTGAGGTCGGCTTCCTCACAGATCGGGCAACGCATCGTGGTCTGCGTGCCCACGTTGCGGGCGGCTCGGATCAACTCGGGATGCGCATCACAGACCTGGTCGAGCGGCACCCGCCCCTTCTTCACCTGGGCGATGAGCATCCGACGCGCCAGTCGATGGTCGATCAGACCACGCGAACCATCGGACCCGCGGAGTGCACCGACGGTGAACGCCATGGCCCGGGACACTACCCGCTCCGCGTCGCCGTGCACGGCGTGATCCCCGTCATCGCCGGCCACGTGGGGCACACTGGTTGCGTGGTCGCCAACATCAAATTCGGACCCGGTGCGCCAGACGACGACGAGTTGCGTCTCTGCGGCGATGTCAGCGACGGGCGGCGCGCCGTCGAGCTCGGCATCTCACCCTGGTACAACTCGATCGCCTTCGCCCGGGCCGGCGCGAAGTCGATCGCCGTCGACACCGACGCCGAGCGGATCGCGGAGACCCGCAAGCGCGCGAGCGCAGCCGAGGTTCCCGTCCAATGTCTCGAGACCGACCTCGCCGACCTCGGCGACATCGCATCCACCTCCTGCGAGGTCGTCCTCGCCGCGCACACGATCGGCGAGGTCGACGACCTCGGCCGCCTGTTGCGCCAGGTCCACCGCATCCTCAAGCCGAGCATGCCGTTCGTGCTCTCGATGCCCCACCCGTTCGCCGGCGTCGACGCCGACCATCCCTACGGCGCGCGACGAGCGGACGATCGGATCGTGGTTCACGGCGCTCAACCGCGCGAACTTCCGTGTCGATCACGTCATCGAACTCGGTGCGTCGGCGAGGCAACCGTCGCCGACCACACTCGTGCTCCGCGCCCGCAAGGAAGGCTCCTGACGGAAGGTTCCTGACGGAAGCTCCGTTACTCATGGTGTCTGACACCACGAGTAACGGGATCAGGCGTCGACGCGGTCGGCGGCAGTGATCCCGGCGGGACGGGGGCGGCCGAACAGGTACCCCTGGCCCTTGTCGCAACCGAGTTCGCGCAGCCGATTGAGCTGCAGTGGGGTCTCGACGCCTTCGGCGACCACGCTCAACCCGAGCGAGTGTCCGAGACGGACGACGGCTTCGACGATCGAGGTGTCGTCGGCCTCCAGGCCGAGGCCGGTCACGAACGACCTGTCGATCTTGATGGCCTCGACCGGGAACCGCTTGAGATAGGTGAGCGACGAGTACCCCGTGCCGAAGTCGTCGACCGACAGGTGCAGGCCGAGCCCGCGGAGATCACGCAGTGCCTCGCCGGCCGCCGTGGTGTCGGCCATCAGCGCCGTCTCGGTGATCTCCAACCACAACGAATCGGCATCGATCCCGGTCTCGCCGAGCGCGTCGTGCACCAGATCGAGGAAGCTCCCGTCGATCAGCTGCTGTGTCGCCACGTTGACCGACAGGGAGCAATCGGCGAACCGGAGGCCCGCACCACGCCAATGAGCGAGTTGCGCCAACGAATCGCGCAGGATGCGACCACCGAGATCGACCATCAGGCCCGCCTCCTCCGCCATCGGGAGGAACTGACCCGGCACGAGCAGACCGCGGTCGGGATGCAGCCACCGCGCCAGCACCTCGAAACCGACGACCTGGCCGCCGTCGAGGTCGACGATCGGCTGGAAATACGGCACGACCTCGCCCCGTTCGAGTCCGCGTCGGAGTTCGCTCGACGTCTGCAGCGCGGCAATCGAGGCTCGACCGCGTCTCCTCGGTGAATGCCTCCACACGGTCACGGCCACCGGCCTTGGCCCGGTACATCGCCGCGTCGGCGTCGCGCAGCAGGTCGTCGGCGGTGAGCCCGACACCGCTGTTCACCGCGAAGCCGATACTGGCGGTCGTCACCAACTCGTGACCATCGACCACCACCGGCCGCTGCACCTCCCGGCGCAGTCGCTCGGCGACCTTGGCAGGGTCGACCCCACCGTCGACGAACACGACGAACTCGTCGCCACCGAAGCGAGCGAGACAATCGGTGTCACGCATCACGTGACGCAGCCGGCGCGCCACCTCACGGAGCAGTTCGTCGCCGACACCGTGGCCGAGGCTGTCGTTGACCATCTTGAAGTTGTCGAGGTCGATGAAGAGCACCGACACCTGACCCGGCATCGCTCCGGTGAGCAACGCGTCGAGTCGCTCCACGAGCGCCGCCCGGTTCGGGAGTTCCGTCAGGTCGTCGTGGGTCGCCGCGTGCGTGAGTCGCTCGGCTGCGACCCGCTGGTCGGTGACGTCCTCGATGTGGGTGATCGCGAGCGCAACGCCCTCGTCCTCGGTCACCGACACGCGGGTACGCGCCCACACGAACTCGCCGTCACTGCGCAGGTAGCGCTGCTCCAGGAGATAGGTCTCGGCGATTCCCAGTTCGAGCCGGGCGCGTTGTGTTGCGGCGGCACGCAGATCGTCGGGATGCGTGATCTCGCGAATCCCCATCCCGATCAGCGAATCGAGCGGCCGGTCGAGCATGTCGGCCAACGACTGGTTGGCGTCGATGATCCTGCTGTCGTCGAGCCTGACGAGGGCCATACCGGTCGGCGCCGAATGGAACGCCTGTTGGAAACGCCGGCGCGCCTGTTCGAGGGCGACGGTGCTGCGCGCCCGGTCGGTGACGTCGCGCAACAGCACCACGAGTCCGCCGCTACCGCTGCCGTCGTCCACCGACGGTCGGTGCAGCGACGCCTCGACGAGATGGGGATCGCCGTACGCGTCGACCAGTTCGAACAGGACGTGATTGCCGATCGGGCCGGTCACGTCGAGGGGCTCGGGCATCGGGTCGTCGAATCGCCATCGCTCGGTGACGACGTCACGATCCGAATCGCCGATCATCTCGAGGAACGTCCGACCCACCAGTTCGTCCACCGTGCGACCGGTGAGCAGGGCGGCGCGCCGGTTGGCCGACTCGATGACCCCGTGCGCGTCGAGCCCCATGACCGCATCGGGAAGATCGTCGAGGAGTCGCCGGATCTCACCCTGCGTGCGTTCCAGTTCGTCGATCGTGCGGCCGAACCGGTGGCCGATCCGTCGTGATTCGAGCGCCGTTGCCGTGATGGCGACGATCGCGAGCAGGCCGATCAGCGTGACTGCCGCGATGGTGCTCGGACGCGGATCCGTTCCTGCCCTCAGCAGCGCCAGCACCACGAGGGTCACCGACACCGCGACGATCGGGACGATCAACCACCATCCTCGCAACGTCCCGTCGGTCTTCGTATCCACCGCCCAACGGTACGACGACCAGCGCGGGTCAGCTGGGGATGCTGCGCGCCGTCCACCATTCGTCGAGGCGCCTGCGGATCGCCTCGTCGCCGAGCAGGCCTTCGTCGAGACGGACCTCCATCAGGAAGCGCATGGCCTCGCCCACCTCACGACCCGGTGTGAGCCCCAGTTGTTCCATCACCGCCGTGCCGTCGAGTTCGGGACGCAGGGCAGCGAGTTCCTCGGCGGCCTCCAGCTCGGTGATGCGGTCCTCCAGTTCGTCCATCCGCTTCGACAGACGCGCCGCCTTCTTCTCGTTGCGGGTCGTGCAGTCGCAGCGCGTGAGCACGTTGAGTTCGCGCAACAACGGCCCGGCATCGCGCACGTAGCGGCGCACCGCCGAATCGGACCAACCCATCGAATAGGTGTGGAATCGCAGGTGCAGCGCCACGAGTTCGGTCACTGCGGCCACGTCGTCGTTGGAGTAGCGCAACGCATTCATCCGCTTGCGGGTCATCCTGGCCCCGACCGCGTCGTGATGATGGAACGTGGTGCCCTTGCCCTCCAGGTACCCGCGCGTCCGAGGCTTGCCCACGTCGTGGAACAGCGCGGCGAGGCGGGTGCGGCGGAAGTCGAACGTGGGCTGCTCACCCGCGACGATCCGCGGATGCTCCTGCGGAGGGCGCACGTTCTCCACCACGGCGATCGAGTGCGACAGGACGTCCTTGTGGCGGTGGATCGGGTCGTGTTCGAGGCGCATGGCCGGCAACTCGGGGAGGAACTGATCGGCGAGCCCCGTGTCGACGAGGAACCACAGTCCGGGAGCCGGGTGCTCGACCACCATCAGCTTGTCGAGTTCGTCACGAATCCGCTCCGCCGACACGATCTCGAGGCGTGGTGCCATGTCACGAACCGCCTGCAGCAGATCGGCGGTCGGCTCGAGCCCGTACCCGGCGATGAACCGCGCGGCGCGAAGCATCCGCAACGGATCGTCGCTGAAACTCACATCGGCGCCGATCGGCGTCCGCAATGTCCGCGTCGCGAGATCGGCGACGCCTCCGAACGGATCGATCAACGCCGGGAGATCACCGCCCGCGGTCAACTCCAACGCCATTGCGTTGACGGTGAAGTCACGCCGGGAGAGATCGGCTTCGATGTCGTCCGCGAACACGACGTGCGGCTTGCGCGAATCGTCGGTGTACGCCTCGGCGCGGAACGTGGTGATCTCGTAGATCCGCTCGCGACCGGTCGCCGGATCGATGCGCTGGGCACCGATCGTGCCGAACTTCTCCCCCTGGTTCCAGATCGCATCGGCCCACCCCTGGAGGCACCGCTTGATCTCCGGCGGCCGAGCATCGGTGGTGAGATCCAGATCGAAATCGGTGCGATCAGCGGCCACGAACAGGTCACGCACGGTCCCACCGACGAGATACAGACGGTGACCGGCGGCCACGAACCGCTCCGCAAGGGGTTCCAACTCGCGCAACACCGGCGTCAATCGTTCGGGGACCACGTCGTCAGGCTACGACAGTGCGGTCGCGTCCGACGCCGTGCGGTCGTCGCGATCACTCGTGCGAGTACCTTCGTTGCCGTGAACACGACGGCGGCCGAGCATCCCGTCCGAGCTCGCCTCGGTCGATGGCCCGATCGAGCCGACGTCGCGCATCTCGTCCTGCTCGATCATCACATGGTGCCCGACCGCGACCACGTCGAGTCGTGGCTCGCCGACGCACGGGCCCAGGGCGCCACCACACTGCGCACCGGTGCCCTGTTCCCACCCTCGACCCCGGCCTTTCTCGCTGCCGGCTTCGAGGTGATCGACACGCTCAGCCTCCTCGAACTCGAACTCGTACGGGACCGCGCCGGCCCGCGAACACGGACCACACGCCGAGCGGCTCCGGCGGCTGCGCCCGACGCAACTCGACGAGGCCGCAGTCGTCGACCAGCGCGCCTTCCCCGCGCCGTGGGCGAACAACACCGCCGCGTTGCACGACATCGTCACCGCCACGCCGCGATACCGCGCCCGCTGCGTCCGCCACGACGGGCAGATGGTCGCGTTCTCGATCAGCGGTCGAGCGTCGACGTGGGGGTATGTCCAACGCGTGGCGGTCGACCCCGCCGCTCGACGGCGTGGTCTGGCCCGCCTGCTCGTGACCGACGCGCTCGACTGGATGCGACGGCGCGACGTCGAACGGGTCCTCGTCAACACCGCCACCGACAACGCCCCTGCTCTCGCCCTGTACCGATCACTCGGCTTCGTGGAACGACCCGAACGCCTGACCATCCTCGAGCGATCGCTGCGATGAGACACATCGCCGCGCCGTCACGTCGTGTGTTCGCAGCAGCAGTCGTCGCGCTGGCGGCGCTCACGGTGTCCGCCGACGTCGACGCGTCGGCTCGACGCACCACCCAGGCAACGCCGACGACCCCACGTCTCGAACTCGTCGGGCAGAACTTCGCGTTCGAGCCCGACGGGGTGATCCAGCTGCGGTACCGGCTCGTCGGCATCGTGGACGACTCGCTCGAACTCGCGGTACCACCCCCGGTGATCGAGGCACCGGTCGACACGACCGTCACTCCCGCGCCGATTCCCGAACCGATTCCCGAACCGCTGCGACTCACGATCGAGGTCACGAACTATCAGCCCCTCACCGACAGCGACGACGTCGACGACCTCGTCGGGAGCGACGTCGACCCCGGCGTGTTCACCGGAGCGATCGATGGCGTCGCCATCACCGACCTCCGCGATCGAGCGACGGTCGCCGACGACGGATCCATCGAGTTCACGCTCGACATCGGGACCGACGTCGTCGACAGCGTCGAACAGCGGCTGAAGTTCGAACGCGCGGGCCTCTACCCGCTGCGTGTGCAGCTCCTGACGGGCGATCCGCGCGACGACACCATCGTTGCCACCGCCGGCACCATCGTCCAACGGCTCGCCGGACCCACCGACGAGCAGGCACCGCCCCCCATCGATCTGTCCGTCGTCGCAGTAACCCCGTCACCGCCACCCAGGGCGACCTCACCCGGCAGCGCGGCCGCACGAGCAGCACTCGATGTCGCCATCGACCTCGCGGCCACGCTCGACGCACCGGTCACCCTCGAGGTCCCGCCGACGCTCGTTGCGGAGGAGGCGGCGACTCCGCAGGGGTCCGAGCGCCTCGCGGCGGCTCTGGAGGGTGACGAACTCGTCGCGTTGCCGATCGTGCCGCTCGACGTCTCCTCGGCCGTCGCCGCCGGACGCGCCGACACGTACACCCGACTGGTGAACGCGGGTGAAGAGTTGCTGACCGCCGCAGTTCCCACGACACCGGCCGTGCGCACGGTGTGGATGACGACCGACGCGCTCAGTGCCGGCGGTGCCCAGCACCTGCGGGATCTCGGCGTCCGCTTCGTGATCATGCCGGCCGAGTTGTACCGCGAGACGGTGAGTCCGCAACTTCCCGACACCGACCTCTTCGTCGAGGCCGAACTCCCCGACGGCGGGACGACTGCCGATCCTGGTCGTCGACACCCGCACGATCCAGCTCACACCAGCTGCCGCCGACGACGTCCTGGCGACCTCGACAGCCACGGAATGGTCGGTACGAGACCGCCGCGACCATCCTCATCGACCGCGACGAGGCCGATGCGGACGACGGCGGCCCACCTTCCCAACGCAGCATCGATCCTCACGACACCCGAGCTCGCCACACCCGACGCCCGTCTCCTCGCCGGGCTCGAGGACCTCGTCGCGACCACACCGTCGTTGCGCTTCACCGCTGCATCGTCACTCATCGGAGTGACCGACACCCAACGCGACGACGGCGCCCCGGTGACCGTCGAGCTCCCCGACACCGCCGGCCCATCGCTCACCCGACGTGTGGAGTTGATCGACGCGACGGCAGCTCGAATGGTCGAGCGTCGCCTCGATGCTGGCCGCCGAACGACCCCCGACCGGCCGAGTGGGCCGGCGAACTCGATGCACTGATCTCGACGGCATACAGCGACGCCGACGTCGAGGCGGCGACGACTGCCCTCGTCGCCGCAGGCCGACGCACTGGAGGACGCCGTCGAACTGCCCGAGCCGTTCACGTTCACCCTGACCGGCCGCAACGGCACGATCGAGATCCGGCTCGGCAACACCAGCGACGAACCCCTGAACGTGACGATGCGCCTCGAATCGTCGAAAGTCGAGTTCCCCGACGGCGACCAGCAGGTGACCCTGCGCCCGAACGACGAGACCACCGTCATCGTCCCCGTCGAGGCCCGGTCGAACGGAACGTCGTCCATCTCCCTCACGGTGACCACACCCGCGGGCGACACGATCGACGAGCCGGTCACCCTGACCTCGCGGGTCACCGGCTTCACCGGGCTCGGCCAGCTGCTGACCGGCGGTTTCATCCTGGTGCTGCTCACCTGGTGGTTCTCGCACTGGCGCGCCAAGCGGCGTGCCGCCGTCGCGGCCGAAGACGAGGGGCGCGACCGCCATCCCACGGGGCGCGGAGTAGGATCGGACGCCCTGTGAACCCCCAGCACTCCAACCGACGTCGTCATCGTCACCGACAGTTCGTGTGACCTCCCCGCATCGATCGCCGACGACCTCGGCATCGTCATCGTGCCGCTGACGATCCGTTTCGGTGACGAGGAATTCGTCGATCGCGAGGAACTCTCCACCGCCGAGTTCTGGTCACGCTGTGTCAACTCGCCGACACTGCCCGAAACGGCGGCACCGGCACCCGGCCAGTACGAGATGGTCTACCGCGACGCTGCCGCCGCCGGTGCGAGCGGTGTGCTCGTCGTCTCGTTGTCGTCGGCGCTGTCGGCCACGATGCAATCGGCACAACTCGCCGCTCGGACCATTGCCGCCGACGAATCGATCGACCTCGACGTGCGCGTCGTCGACAGCCGGACGATCACGATGGGCCTCGGCACCATCGCGATCGCCTGCGCACGCGCCGCCCGCGACGGTGACGACATCGACGACGATCGAACGTCTCGCCAACGACCTCGTCGACCGCACCCGCGTCTTCGGAGCCCTCGACACGCTCGACAACCTCAAGAAGGGCGGCCGCATCGGCAACGCCAAGGCGATGCTGGCGACCGCACTGTCGATCAAGCCGATCATCGAGGTCACCGGCGGAGTCGTCGAACAGGCCGGCAAGCAGCGGACCCGATCGAAGGCGTTGTCGTATCTCGTCGACAAGGTCATGAGCTACGACGGCCACATCGAGAATCTCGCCGTGATGCACGCCGACTGCAGCGATGTCGACCTCTTCGTCGAGTTGCTCGCCGAGCACTATCCCGGAGAGATCGTCGTCGGCGAGATCGGCCCGGTCATCGGCACCCACGGCGGCCGCGGAACGATCGGCGTCGCATTCCAGGTCACCTCCGCCTGACTCGTCGGGCCCGATCGTGGCGGGGTCATCCTCTCGGATTGACCCCACCGCAGCAGCCGCCACCGCTAGCGTTCGCTCCCAGTCATGTCCGCTGCGGCCCCGCCACCCACCTCGACGGTCATCGCGCACCGCTACGAACTCCAACGCATGCTGGCCCAGGGCGGCATGGCCGAAGTGTGGCTCGCCCTCGACCTCACGCTCGACCGCAAGGTCGCGGTGAAGTGGCTGAAGCCGTCGCTGGCCACCGACCCCGTGGTGGCCGAACGATTCCGACGTGAAGCGATCGCGGCGGCCAGCCTCAACCATCCCAACATCGTCGCCGTGCACGACGTGTTCGAGCAGGACGGCCGCCAGGCAGTCGTGATGCAGCTGGTGGAGGGCAAGAGCCTGCGCCAGGTCCTCGACACCCAGAAACGGCTGAGCCCGGAACTCACCTGCCACATCGGCACCTGCGTGGCCGCGGCGCTCGACCACGCGCACGCCGCTGGTTTCGTCCACCGCGACGTCAAGCCCGGCAACATCATGATGACCTCCGACGGTCGGGTCCTCCTGACCGACTTCGGCATCGCCAAGGGTCTGCAATCGGCCGAAGCCGACCTGACCAGCGACAACATCATGATGGGCACCGCCAAGTACCTGTCACCCGAGCAGGTGCGCGGCAAGAAGCTCGACGGGCGTGCCGACCTCTACTCGCTCGGACTCGTGCTGTACGAGTGCCTGGCCGGCCGGGTGCCGTTCCTCGGTGAGACCGACGCCGACACGGCCCTCGCCCGACTGCAGCGCGACCCCACCGACCTCACGCGTCTGCGTGCCACGCTGCCCACCAAGCTCGTGGTCGTCATCCACCAGCTCCTCGCCCGCAACCCGGCACAACGCCCGGCGATCGGGCGCCGAACTGGTCGACACGCTGCGCGACGCCGCCAAGGAGGGCCCGCCTGCGATCGATCCGACCCCCTACGAGCACTCGCCCGTCGCTCCTTTCGGCGGGCGCCGACTGCGGCGCGCTCCCTCCGACGTGGCGGGTCGGGCATCCGATCGAGCTCGAGCGACCACGTACACCCCCGGTCGGCACCCCCGCAGTCGGTGCGATCCCCGGCGAGGTCGGCCACACCGGCACCATGCCGACCGTCACGACCGCAACGACGAACAGCACCGCGACCGCCTTCGCCGCCCTTCCCGCCCACGACGAACTCACCCCTCCGGCCGGTCAGCCCCTTCGCGGCAAGCCGGCGCGTGGACTCACCCAGGAGTGGAAACCGGCCTTCACCGTGGTCGCGGTACTGCTCGTGGCCGCCATCGGTGTCGGCGCACTGCTGTGGGCCAATCTGGAGTTCGGCGGCGCCGAATCGGCCGCCTCGACACCTGCGGTCCCCGCTGACGACGTTGCCGCTCCGGGCGCCAGCACCCCACCGGCGGTCGTCGGCACGACCATTGCCACCATCACCGCGTACGACCCCGACGGTGACGGCAGCGAGAACGACGGCGACGCCGTGCTGGCGACCGCCGACGGCAACCCGGCGACCTCGTGGGGAACCGTGTGCTACTCCTCGAAGTACCTCGGCGGAAAGGGTGGGGTCGGGCTCGTCGTCACCTTCGACGCCCCCTTGCAGAAGGCGCTCCAGGTCGATCTCCAGACTGCGCCGTACCAGGTCGCCTTCTTCGCGTCGGCGGCCGAGGCGATCCCGGCGAACATCGGCGACTGGGGCGCCGAGCTCGGATCCACACAGTTCGCGGACGACACGGGCACGGTCACCTCACCCGTACCGCCGGCCCCGGTGCGACACATGTTCATCATGCTCAAGGAACTCGGACGCGACGCCACCTGCACCGATGCCAATCCGTACCGCGGACGCCTCGGTGAGATCGCCATCGTGAACTGAGCGGTTCGTTACGCTCCGAGCATCTCCACACACCTCGACGACAGTGCACTGGTCGCCGCCGCACAGGGCGGCGACCGCAACGCGCTCGATCAGCTGCTCCGGCGCCACTACGACCGGATCCACGCCGTGTGTCGCCGCATCGCCGGAGGCAGCCGTGACGGCGACGACGCATGCCAGGAAGCGCTCATCAAGATCGTGCGCAACCTTCCACGCTTCGACGGCCGGTCGTCGTTCGGCACCTGGGCCTACCGCATCGCCACGAACGCCTCGCTCGACGAGCTCCGAAAACGCGACCGACGACCGAGGCTCGACAACGGTGACAGCGGCGCGATCGAACGCGCCGACGACCGCGCCGCTCACGAGGTCGACGATGTCGGCGACCGGCTGATCCTCGACGAGGCGCTCGCCGATCTCCCCGACGACCTCCGCACTGCAGTGGTGCTGCGCGACGTTGCACACCTGGACTATTCCGAGATCGCCGAGGTCCTCGACATTCCGGCCGGAACCGTCAAATCACGCATCTCGCGGGGACGCGCGGCCCTCGCCCAGCGACTCCGCCTCGACCTCGATCTGCCGATCTCGTCGGAACCCGGGAACCAATCGCCCCCCGACGAACGTCCAACAGAGCGCACATGAACGACGACCTCACTCCGCTCGCGAGCGCCTACCTCGACGGTGACGTGACCGCCGACGAGCGCGCCCGTGTCGAGGCCGACCAGGCACTCCTCGCAGAGGTCGAACGGCTCCGTTACGTCCAGGTACTGCTCGCGACGACCGAGCCCTCGTCGATCTCGGTGCGCGAATCACTGCTGGCGAATGCACTCGCTGCGTGGGATCGGGTCCCGACCACCGCCACCGCGACCACGGCACCCACCTCACTCGCCGACCGCCGACGCACGACCACGAACCGCCGGCTCATGGGTGTCGCCGCAGCGATCGTGCTCGTCCTCGCCGGTGGCATCGTGCTGCAGACCGTCTCGTCGGACTCCGCCGACGACTCCGCGTCGCCATCTGCCGGCGACGCGACCGACCAACCCGAGGTCGCCGCGCTCGCCGAGACCACCGCCGAAGCCACGACCGTCACCGAGGAGGTGGCACCGCCACCGGCCCCCCTTGCCGACGCCACGCTTCCGGAGGGTGCCGAACTCGACACCGGCATCAACGACGCCGCACCGCCCTCCGAGACCGAACTCGAGCAACTGAGCACGCCCGAGGAACTCGGGATCTTCGCCTCCGACGCGGTCGGTGCACCGCAGGACCCCGACGTGCCCGCGGCAACCAGCGCATCGATCGACGATCGACTCACCGATTCCCAGTTGGCGATTCTCGAAGCTCAGTGGCCGCTGTGTCTCGGCGCCGACTACGTCGTGGGTCCCGCGCTCTACCTCTCCGTCGAGGTCGTCGTGGCGGTCGACGAGAGCCGCGACCTCGCTGTCGCGTACGAAGCGGCCGACTGCCGCGAAGTCGCCCGTGCGCGCCTTCCGTGAGCGCCAGCTAACCTCGCCGACATGCCGGCAAACCCGCTCACCGATCCGAACTGGGCCACCGAGACCACCGACATCGTCGTCAGCTTCATCGACAAGGTGCGGTCGAAGACGACACAGAACCTGGTCTATGCGGCCCGAGGTGTCGTCTTCGGTCTGATCGCCGTGATCGTCGGGGCGTTCGCGCTCACCATCGCGCTCGTGATGTCGATGCGCGGTCTGCAGTCGCTCCTCGAACTCGCCACCACGTGGGAGCGCGCCGTCTATCTGAGTTACTTCATCGTCGGCGGTGTCTTCTCCATCGCCGGTGTGTGGCTGTTCAAGAAGCGCAACGCCGTCGCGAGTTGACCGCTCGTGACGGTTCAGCCGTCCACTGCGTGCATCCGCAACGCTCTCCCACCGCACCCAAGGAGTTCTCATGGCCGACGTCCGTGACGTCATCATCATCGGATCGGGTCCCGCCGGCCTGACCGCAGCGATCTACACCGCCCGGGCCAACCTGTCGCCCCTGCTCATCGAGGGTGAGCCGTCGAGTACCAGCGATCAGCCCGGTGGCCAGCTCATGCTGACCACCGAGGTCGAGAACTTCCCGGGCTTCCCCGACGGCATCATGGGCCCGGACCTGATGGCCAACATGCGCGCGCAGGCCATGAGGTTCGGTACGGAGATCCTCACCGAGAAGGTGACGAGGGTCGACTTCTCCCAGCGTCCCTTCCGGATCTGGGTCCGTGACGACGAGTACCTGGCGAATGCCGTCATCGTCAGCACGGGCGCCCAGTCGCTGATGCTCGGTCTCGAGGCCGAGCAGCGACTCATCGGCCATGGTCTGTCGACGTGCGCCACCTGTGACGGTTTCTTCTTCCGAGGTCACGAGATCGCCGTCGTCGGCGGCGGTGATTCCGCCATCGAGGAGGCCACGTTCCTCACCAAGTTCGCCGACAAGGTGACCATCATCCACCGCCGCGACGAGCTGCGCGCCTCGAAGATCATGCAGGATCGCGCCATGGCGAACCCGAAGATCGAGTTCCTGTGGAACTCCCGGGTCACCGAGATCTTCGGCGAGACGAGCGTCACCGGTGTGGAGATCACGAGCACCGTCGACGGTTCGGTCTCGACGTTGCCCGTGACCGGACTGTTCGTGGCGATCGGACACCGTCCGAACACCGACCTGTTCGTCGGTCAACTCGACCTGAACCCGACGACGGGCTACCTGGTGACCAGGCCCGATTCGTCGTACACCGACGTCGACGGCGTGTTCGCCTGCGGCGACGTGCAAGACGATGTCTACCGCCAGGCGATCACGGCAGCCGGATCGGGATGCATGGCGGCCATCGATGCCGAGCGCTGGCTCGAGGCCAACGTCCACCACTGAGTGCGACGTGACCCGCCGGCGGGCCGTGGCACAGCCGGGAATGTTCCGGGTCGCCCACGGGTTGTTCCGAGCGCGTCTACTCTTGCCACCCCGGCATCGCTGCGAAAGGACCTCCCCATGGCCAACGGCATTGTGAATCTGTCCACCAACACCTTCGACGAGACCATCATCGGCTCGGACAAGCCGGTCATCGTGGACTTCTGGGCCGAGTGGTGCGGGCCGTGCAAGCAGATCGCCCCGATTCTCGAAGAGATCGCCAGCGAGCGATCCGAGCAGCTCACGGTTGCCAAGCTCAATGTCGATGACAACCCCGAGCTCGCGATGCGGTACAACGTGATGAGTATTCCGACGCTGCTCGTGTTCTCCGGTGGCGAGGTGTCCAAACGCCTCGTCGGCGCCAAGAGCAAGGGCGCCCTGCTCCAGGAGCTCGACGAATTCCTCTCGACCACACCCTGAAGAACCTGCTCCCGCTGACCGAGGGTCAGCGCGGAGAAGCAGTTCGCGACCTGCAACGGCGCCTTGGCGTCGCCGGGTTCCCCAGCAGCGGTGATGCATCGGGCGTCTTCGGCGCGTCCACGCGCGAGGCCACGGCGAACTTCCAACGCCAGCGTGGCCTCCACGTCAGCGGGACGTGCGACGAAGCGACCTGGCTCGCCCTGGTGGAGGCCGGATTCACGCTGGGCGACCGCCTGCTCGTGCTCGGGGCCCCCCAACTGCGCGGCGACGACGTCGCGACGCTGCAGACCGCCCTGAACCATCTCGGGTTCGACTGCGGACGCCCCGATGGCATCATGGGGCCCGCCACGGCGCGGGCACTCGTGGACTTCCAGCGCAACTCGGGTCTCACTGCCGACGGTGTGTGCGGCATCCACACCGTGCGCATGCTCGAACTCGTCAGCCGGCAGAGCGGCAGCGGGCCCGGGGTGGCCGTCGTGCGTGAGAGCGAATCCATGACGGCCCACGCATCGTTGGCCACGATGCGAATCGTCGTGGGTCAGTTCGGAGGGCTCAGCTCGATCAGCCGCTCACTGGCTCGGGCACTGCGCGAGGCCGGCGCCACGGTCATGTCGACCGACGAGTACGAAGCGGGTGCCCACGCAGCTGCGGCGAATCGGTTCGGCGCCGACCTGTACATCGGATTCGAGGCCCGATCGGACGAACGATCGATGATCTCGTACTTTGCCGCACCTACGTTCGAGTCGATCGGGGGTCGCACGCTGGCGTCACGGGCCGCTGCTCGATTGCAGGACGTCCTCGCCGTGGCGCCGGAGTTACGCGGCATGCGTCTGGCGGTCCTGCGTGAAACCCGCATGCCGGCTGTGCTGTGTTCACTCGGACCGGTCCGCGAGGTCGTCGACGCCACCGATGCCATTGCCGGTGCGCTGGTGACCGCCATCGTCACCTGGGCTGCATCACCCATGACCGACCGTCATGACCCTGACGCCGGCTGACATCGCCTGAAATCGGGTTCAGCCGGTGCTCCGACGCACAGCCGGCCCAGTTGTCCACAGTCGTTGTGCACAGCCTGTGGGTTTGTCTCGACCAGACGTTGAGCAGACGATCACCGACAGTGGGTGAACTCCGGGTGAACGACCGATGACGGTGACGCTTCGCGTTCATGTTGTTCGATGACACACTCTCACGCGCGACCTGAGGATGACCGTGCTCACGGTCGGTCATCGAGACCCGCTCAGCCGGCGATGACGCGATAGATCCGCTCGAGATCCTCCAGGTCGGCGAACTCGATGCTCACACGACCTCGCTTGGCCGACATCTGCACGCTCACACGGGTCTCGAGGTGCTCGGCCAACAGGTTCTCGAGTTCCAGCAGTCCCGGCGGACGCAGCTTGGTGGCCGGCGTCAGCCCGGCGCCATCGATCGATGGTGCTCGGCGGTTCGGTCGGTTCGGGAACCTCCGGTTCGCCGTCGCGTCGGACGGCGTCTTCGACCATACGGACCGACCACCCACCAGCCACCGCCTCGCGGGCCAGTGACTCCTGGCGTGAGCGATCGGGAGTTCCGAGCAGCGCACGTGCGTGTCCGGCCGACAACTGCCCATCGGCGAGCAGACGCTGCACCGCCGGCGGGAGGCCCAGCAAGCGGCAGACTGTTGGTGATGGCCGACCGACTCTTGCCCACCCGAGTCGACACCTGATCGTGGGTGAGACCGAAGTCGTCGATCAGTTGCTGATAGGCCGCGGCTTCCTCGAGCGCAGTGAGATCCTGGCGATGGAGGTTCTCCACCAACGCCTGCTCGACCGAACTCGCATCGTCGGTGACACGAATCACTGCCGGAATGGTGGTCAGCCCCGCTCGCTGCGCGGCTCGCCACCGTCGCTCGCCGGCAATCAACTCGTAGGTGTGCTCGCCGAGTGGTCGGATGAGGATCGGCTGCAGGACGCCCATCTCGGCGATCGATGCCGTCAATTCGCTCAAGCTCTCCTCGTCGAAGTGCACGCGGGGCTGGTGCGGGTTCGGGGTGATCGCCGCGACGGCAATGTCCGCCAGCACCGCCGCCGATGCAGCATCGTCACCGTCCGGACGTTCGGCTGTCGGGATGATCGAACTCAATCCCTTGCCGAGACCACTAGATCGCGCCATGGTGCACCTCCCGTGCGGCGTCTCGATAAGCGATCGCACCCCGCGAGGTGGGATCGAACGTGGTGATCGGCTGCCCGAACGAGGGTGCCTCGGACAACCGGACCGATCGGGGGATCACCGACTTGAGCACCTTGTCACCGAAATGTTCGCGTACTTCGCTGACCACCTGGCCGGACAACTTGGTCCGGGCGTCGTACATCACGCACAGGATCGTACTGACATCCAGACGCCGGGTTGAGGTTGCGTTTGACCAGGTCGACGTTGCGGAGCAACTGGCCGAGACCTTCGAGTGCGTAGTACTCGCACTGGATCGGAACCAGCACCTCGCTGGCAGCGGCGAGGCCGTTGACGGTGAGCAGTCCCAGCGACGGGGGACAGTCGATCAGGACGTAGTCGTAGTCGTCGAGCACGGCATCGATCGCCCGCTTGAGGCGTTGCTCACGGCTGAACGCCGGAACGAGTTCGATCTCCGCGCCGGCCAGGTCGAGTGACGCCGGCGCGACGAACAGGTTGCGCACGTCGGTCGGCTCGACGACGTTCTCGAGCGGCTCCTCGTGCATCAGCACGTGGTACATCGAATGTTCGAGACCGCGGTTCTCGATACCGAGACCGGTCGACGCGTTGCCCTGCGGGTCGAGGTCGATGATCAAGGTGCGCAACCCCATGTCGGCAAGGGCCGCGCCGAGGTTCACGGTGGTCGTCGTCTTGCCGACACCGCCCTTCTGGTTGGCCAGCGCGATGATCCGGGGCAACGGGTGTCGATCGCGAGCCGCCGATGCAGGTCCGGAAACGTCCGGATCGATGGGGGGCTCCGGGGAAACGGACGCCGGGGCGTCATGATCCGACACGAATACTCCAGTGGGAACGTGTCGCAGGATGAGAGCTCCCGCGACGGGACCTCCACACTCTGCCGTACCGACCGTCACGACACAAGCATTTGCGCCAATGTTTCACGTGAAACAACGGGGGAGTGTCCGGCGTGGGACGGCCCAGGGTGTTTCACGTGAAACATCCGGCAACCAGATCGACGTGACCGCCCTCAGTCGCTCCCGTCGAGGCGGACGAAGACCGCGACGTGGCTCGAGGGGCCGGCGACGCGTTCGACACCCTGCCGCGCCAGCACATCGGCGTCCCAGCGGTCGCCCGTCGGGGGCTCACTGATCACGACACGGCCACCCACACGAACGAGACGCGCCGCTGCCGCCAGCGTCTCGGCGGGCGGGCCGAAACCACGTGCCACTGCAGCATCGAACAAGGAGCCGGGGTGAAACGTCGCGACGTCGGCAGCGGTGACCGACACGCGCTCGGTCCAGCCCAGCCGCCGGACGATCCGCTCGAGGAAGTCGGTGCGCTTCGTTCGCCGATCGAGCAGTGTCACACGAAGGTCCGGGCGATCGCTGCGCGATCACCAGTCCCGGCACCCCACCGCCGGAACCGAGATCGATCACACGCGAACCGGCGGAGAGCCCGTTCAGGCCCTCGACGAACGCCCCCGCGTGCTCGATCACCTCGGGGATGGGACGGGCGCCGAGGAATCCGAGGCGCTGGGCTTCGGTCAGGGCGTCGATCGAGCCCGTCATCCACCGAGCAGCACCATCAGTCGGAACCGGTCACCCGGTACGTTCAGGCCGGGTCGACGATGATGCGACGATCCGGGTCTTCGCCCACCGAGCGGGTGGTGACGCCGTCGATCTCGTTGAGGACATCGTGCACGACCTTGCGGTCGGCCGACGTCATCGGCTCCAGCGAGCGCGCCGTCCCCGACGACAGCACCTGCTCGGCGACGTCGCGGGCGAAGGAAGCCAATGCTGCTTCGCGGCGTTCGCGGTAGCCGGCGACGTCGACGCGCAAGCGGGTCTCGTGGTCACCGAGGCGCCGCTGCGCGGCGACGCGGGCGAGATCCTGCACGGCGTTGAGGGTCCGGCCGCCCGGGCCGACGAGCAAGCCGAGCTCGTTTCCGGTCACGGTCACCTCGAGTTCGATTCCCTCGACCTTCACGGCGACGGTGGCATCCGCGCCGAATGCCGTCGTCAGACCCTCCATGAACGCGACGGCAGCCGTCCCCACTTCGTCGGGGGTCACCGTGGACTCGGGTCGCTCGTCATTGGTCATCGTGGGCTCCTCGTTGCGCTTGCTGGTGGTGGTACGCCGACGTGGACGCTGCGACGTCGAGTTGTCGGATGACGCGGTGGTTGCATCGTTCGACGCGGCCGGCTCGGCAGACTCCTCGGCGACCTTCGTCGACGCCTGGGTCGGTGCTTCGGACGGAGATTCGGTCGACGGCTCGGTCACCGCGGATGCTGCTGCGCCGTCCGAGCGGCCCCGCCGTCGACGTTCCTGCTTCGGACGCACCTGGGCGGGGCGTACTCGTGCCCGCAGGCGCGCTTCCCCGCGAACCCGACCGAACAGCCCGGGTCGGGGCTCCTCGATCACGTCGAACTCTGCTTCGTCGGCGGCCACGCCGAGTTGATCGAGGGCCGCCTCACGGGCCGCATCGATGGTCTTCGCGGTGGTTTCTACCCACTCCATGGATCATTCACTTTCTGGTACGGGCAGCAGCGTCGACGACAGCGCTGCCAAACGGGCGTCAGTTCGACTTCTTGGTGCTCTTCGGACGTGACGACTTGGCGGACTTGGCGGACTTGGTCGGCCTCGGCCTCCTGCCGCGACGGTGTCGGGCGGCCCTTCGCGTTGGCTGACGGTGTCGGACGGTTCTTGGGCGGCGTGACGCGCTTGCTGGTCACGTCCTTGCTCGTTGCCGGTGTCGCGTCCTTCTTCGAGGCCGGCGACGACTTCGAGGACGACTTCGAGGACGAACCGGCGCCGAGGTCTCGTTTGGCCTGGGAGAACAGCCCTCCGCTCTCGCCGCTCTTCTTGGCCTCTTCCCGAGCCGCCTCGCCCGCTCGTTGAGCCTGACGGCCGAGCGCCTCGTCGTGACCGTAGAACGCACGGGTGATGTAGGCCTGCTGGGCAATGCGCAGCAGTGTCTGGAAGATGTAGTAGACGACCAGGGCGGCCAGGAAGAAGATCTGGAAGACGGCGAAGAAGACGGGCAGGTACTGCATCAGCTTCTGCTGACCGGCCGACATGGTCGGGCTGATCGAGGCACGTGCGGCCACCATGCGCTGCTGCACGAAGTACAGCGCACCCAGCAACACGACCAGCATCACGTACGGCAGTGCGGCGACGAATCCGTTGGTGATCTCGACAGCGGCCGACTTCGACAGGTCGAGACCCAACGACATCATCTCGTGCTTGCCGTACAGCGACTTGTACAACGCCGAGTCGAGCGAGAGGTACCGCGGGATGAACCCGGGGTCGAGCACTTCGTCCTGACGCTCGAACGCTCCCCACACGGCGTCGGAGACAGGGCGAGCCGAACCGCGAGGTGCATACGTCATGCCGCGAAGGACCCGGAACATGATGATGAAGACCGGCATCTGCGCCACCAGCGGCAGACACGAGGCCATGGGATTGACCTTGTGCTCCTGGTAGAGCTTCATCATCTCTTCGTTGAGCTTCGTGCGGTCGTTGCGATACTCGTTCTGCAACTTGCGCATCTCGGGCGCCAACCGCTGCATTTCGAGCATCCCCTTGGTGCTCTTGAGCGTCAGTGGCGTGGTGATCGCCATGACGACAGCGGCGATGAGCCCGATGGCGACCATGTAGCTGTTCGTGAGGCCGTAGAACCATGACAACAGTGCGGCGGGGATTTCGAACATCGCTCAGTGGTCCTTTTCGACGTGGGGCATCGGATGGGTACCGTGCCGGACGGCACCGTGTGAGTCGGCCTCGGGAACCGGGTCGAAACCCGATGGACCCAACGGTCGACAACGCACCAGGCGACGAACGGTCAACCACGATCCACGAACGGTGCCGTGCACCTCGTAGGCCTCGTGGGCGTAGGCAGAACAGGTGGGATAGAAACGACAGGGCGACGGACGCCCGGAAAACGCCCGCTGGTAGGCCTCGATCCACGACAGGGCACGACGCTGCATCCAGGTCATGGTGCCGGCGTCGATCGGGCCGCAGCCTTGAGTATCAACTTCGTCAGACACTGCTCGAGTTCTGCGAACGTACGTTCGTTCGCGCGAGCGCTGGCGCCGATGAGCAGCAGTCCCGGTGGCACCTCGCAGTCTCGGAGTACCGCCCGAAGCCGTCGACGCAACCGATTGCGCTGGACGGCTGACCCGGTGGCGCGACCGATGGCGAAGCCCACCTGCGGTGGAACCACCTCGGAATCGGGAACGAACGAGCACCAGAGCGGATCGATCCGCACACGGACGCCGTCTCGCCGGAGGCGGAGGAATGCGTCGCGTTCGCGGATCCGGCCGATCAAGCCGACAGACGGGCGCGGCCCTTGGCGCGACGGGACTTCAGCACGGCGCGGCCGGCCCGGGTGCTCATGCGCGCACGGAAGCCGTGTTTGCGGGCTCGGCGGCGGTTGTTGGGCTGATAGGTACGCTTCACGGCGATCTCCGGACACTTCTCGATGCAGCAATCACGAACCGTGCAGGGAACCACACGGTCCACCTGCACAGACTGACCTGCCAAGGCTACGGCCATGCGTGCACTTGCGCCAACCATCGTCGCGCAAACCACATGCATGTAAGTTGTCCACAAGGCGGCCGACTCGTCGCGTCTCCCCAGCGTAACGGCCATGAATCGGTCCATTTACGCTGACGTCCGCGTCAGGTTTTCCTCCGACGAACGACGTGATAGGTTCATCCGCCCGCCCGCTGTCCGGTACATGTCCACATCGTGTGGACAACCGTGTGGACTGTCGGTGGTGCAGATCGGGAGATGGCCAGGTGAGCGAGAGCACAGACGTGTGGACCCAGGTGACGTTGTCGTTGCGCTCACAACTCGCCGAGTCCGTCTGGTTCTCGACCTTCCAGGACGTCTCACCGTTGGAATCCGACTCCGACACGCTGCGACTGCTCGCACCGAGTGCGTATGTCCGCGACCGGATCCTGACCCGATACCTGCCCCTGGTCACCGCCGCGCTCGAAGATGCCAACGAAGGGCACCGCCGGGTGGAGATCGACGTCGAAACCGGAGAAGCCGTCGTCGAGGTCGACACCGTCTCGACCGACGACCACGACCTCGACCAACGACAGCACCTCGCTCAACGACACCGCCACACGGGCCGGTGAACGCTCGTCACAGCGATCGCTGTTGCTCGACGAAGCCGGATTGAACCCCCGCTACACGTTCGAGACATTCGTCAAGGGCGCATCCAACCAGTTCGCACTGGCTGCCGCGCTGCGCGTCGCCGAAACCCCGGGACGCAGCTACAACCCACTGTTCATCTACGGATCGGCCGGTCTGGGCAAGACCCACCTGCTCCACGCGATCGGTCACTACGTCCACTCGAACTACCAACATCACGAGGTCAGGTACGTCTCGACCGAGACCTTCATGAACGAGTACGTCGATGCGATCCGCCAGAACACGACCAACTCGCTGCGCCGCAGGTATCGCGACATCGACGTCCTGCTGATCGACGACATCCAGTTCATCGCCGGCAAAGAAGGGCTCCAGGAGGAGTTCTTCCACACGTTCAACTCGCTCCACGGTGCCAACAAGCAGGTCGTGATCTCGTCCGACCGCATGCCCGACGCCATCCCGACGCTCGAGGAACGTCTCCGCGGACGTTTCAAGTGGGGTCTGATCACCGACATCCAGCCGCCCGACCTCGAAACCCGCCTCGCCATCTTGCGCAACAAGTCCGAACGTGACCGGGTGATGGTCCCCGACGAGACACTCGAGTTCATCGCCACCAACATCGCCACCAACATCCGCGAACTCGAAGGTGCACTGATCCGGGTCACGGCCTACGCCAGCTTGAACCAGGTGCCCATCACGACCGACCTGGCCCAGACACAGCTCGCCGATCTGCTCAACGACAGCAAACCCAAGGCCCGCACCGACGAGGAGTTGCTGGCCGACATCGCAGCCATCCTGAAGTTCCCGGTCGAAGACCTCAAGGGCCGCAGCCGCCAACGGCCGCTCGTGACCGCGCGACAGATCGCCATGTACGTGTTCCGGGAACTGACCGATCTGAGCTACCCGGCCATCGCTCGCCTGTTCGGCGGACGTGACCACACCACCGTGATCCACGCCAACGAGAAGATCCAGCGGCTGATGAGCGAACGCAAACAGATCTACGACCAGGTCACCGACCTGCTCCAGCAGCTCAAGGCATGACCACCATGACCACCGATGACCACGCGAACAACGTTGGGGACGCGGACGGGACAACACCACGATCACCGGTGGACATCGCGAGGTTGTCCACCGGACTACAACCCCGTCATTCGCGACATGGGGATCACCGCCCCATCCCGTGTGGACGCCGGCAACGGTCCTACGCTGCAACGACGCGTGCTTGTCCCCAATCCACAGCACCTACTACTGACATTGAACATTGAGACATCCATGCATGAGGAGAAGTGCCCACTGTGAAGTTTCGTTGCGAACGTGATGTTCTCGCCGACGCCGTCGGTTCTGCCGGACGTGCGGCCACGAACCGGACCGGCACGTTGCCCGTCCTCGCCGGGGTGCGCATGGAGGTCGAGGGCGACCGGTTGACCGTCACCGGTACCGATCTCGAGCTGACGATCCGTCTGACTGTCGATGTCGGTGGCGAACGTGACGGTGCCGCAGTCGTCCCCGCTCGTCTGGTCGGCGACATCGTGAAGGCACTGCCCGCCGGTGCGGTCTCGGTCGAACTCCACGACGACGAGATGTCGATCAGTGCCGGTCGATCGCAGTTCTCGGTGCGTCCACTGTCGCTCGACGACTACCCGGCTCAGAGCGAACCGGCAGCCGACGCAGTCACACTGCCGGCAGCGATGGTGGCCGATGCGCTGCGCCAGGTCGTCCGCGCCGCGTCGACCGACGACGCACGCGCTGTGCTCACGGGTGTGCTGCTCGCCTCCGAGGACGACGGTCTGCGCATGGTCGCCACCGACTCGTACCGGCTCGCAGTTCGCGACCTGCCCGGGAACCACCGTGCTGGCCGCCGGCAAGAACGTGTTGATCCCCGGCCGCGCGCTCAACGAGTTGCAGCGGGTGATGGGTGATGCGCAGGAACTCAGTGTGCGACTCGGCGAACGTGAGGCGACCTTCGAAGCCGGCGGCACCCGACTCAGCACCCGGCTGATCGAAGGCGAGTTCCCGAACTATCGCAACCTGCTGCCGTCGAGCTATCCGAACCTGCTGACGGTCGGCAAGGCCGCCATGCTCGAGGCGATCCGCCGAGTGAAGATCCTGGCCCAGGACTCCACACCGGTGCGTCTCACGCTGGGCGGCGACACGGTGCAGCTCACTGCGATCACCCAGGACGTCGGCAACGCCGCCGAGGAGATCGACGCGAGCTACGACGGCGCCGAGATGACGGTGGCGTTCAACCCCGATTACCTCGCCGCCGGCATCGATGCCATCGACAGCGACGACGTGACGCTGGCCACGATGGATCCGATGAAGCCCGCCGTGCTGCGCGGTGTCGGCCGGGACGATTACCTGTATCTCCTGATGCCCGTCCGCGTACCGTGATGCGGTGATCATCGAGCACCTGGAGTTGGTCGACTTCCGGAACTACGTGACGGGCTCGTTCGAGCTGCACTCCGGGACCACGGTGGTCATCGGCGACAACGGCCAGGGCAAGACCAACCTCGCCGAGGCACTCGCGTTCCTCGCCACGCTGACGAGCTTCCGATCGGCGCCGACCGATGCGTTGATCCGAGCCGGTGCCGACACGGCGGTCATCCGGGCAACGATCCGTCAGGACGACGGGCGTGAGACGCTGATCGAGGTCGAGCTCGCCGCCGTCGGGCGCAACCGCGTCCAGGTGAATCGACAGAAGCTGACCCGGGTCCGCGATCTCCTCGGAGCCGTTCGTGTCACGGTGTTCTCGCCCGACGACCTGATCCTCGTGAAGGGGAGCCCGGGTGACCGACGCCGGTTCATGGACGACACGCTGGTGGCACTGGCGACGAAGTACGACTCGGTGCGTCTCGAGATCGACCGGATCGTGCGCCAACGCAACACGCTGCTGAAGCAGGCGGGTGGTCGTCTCACCGACGAGATCGAAGTGACGCTCGACGTCTGGGACACGAAGTTCGCCGAGATCGCCGACCAGTTCGGGTACGCCCGCGCCACGCTGGTCGCTCGGCTCACCCCGATGGTGCAGGAGGCCTACGAGCAGCTCGCCGGGGCACCGACGCCACTCGATCTGCGCTACGAGCCCGAGTGGCGGTGCGGAGGCCTCGCCGCGGCGCTGGCGACGGCCAGACCGCTCGACGTGCGTCGGGGCGTGAGCACGGTCGGTCCGCATCGCGACGAACTGCAGATGACCATCAACGGACTGCCGAGTCGCACGCATGCATCACAGGGTGAGCAGCGCACGTTGGCACTGGCGTTGCGTCTCGCCGGGCATCGTCTGGTGGCCGAACGAACCGGCGGAGGCGCCGGTGCTGGTGCTCGACGACGTGCTCTCCGAACTCGACGACCACCGTGCCACGGCGTTGCTCGGTCATCTCCCTCGCCGGCCAGGTGGTGATCACGACCGCGAGCGACCTGCCACCGGCCGCACGCGCCGACCACGTGCTGCGTGTGGTCGACGGGCACGTGACGCTCGAGGAGGTCTGAGCCGGCCGGTGTCCTCGACGGGGTACCTTGGGGTTCGTGGCCGAGCCTGTTCCGATCTCCGCGGTCGCTCGACTCGATCATGAAGTCGCTGCGTGGAACCGATCGCATCCAGATCGGGGGGGTCTTCGGACGCTGGGACGATGCCGTCGGGCCGACCGTGGCTGCACACGTCCGACCCGTCCGTCTCGACGACGGCGTGCTCATCGTGGAGGCCGACGAACCAGCGTGGGCAACGCAGGTGAAGTTCCTCAGTGGCACGATCACGGCACGGCTGGCCGAAGTCGCCGACGTCCGGATCGAGCGGGTCGAGGTCCGTGTCGCACGGACCTCCGCGCCGTCGTCTCGACCGTCTCGGTGACCCTCCTCGGCATCGGCGGGTTCCCCGACTCCGTGACACCCCGCTGGTAGGCTGAGAACCACTCGCGATGCAGCGTGGGCGCCGGTTCGACAGCTACGTCGAGGGTCGGCCGACCTCACTGATCGCCTCACCAACGTGCCCTTATCGGGGCATTCCGCCAGACAGCCAGAAGTATCGAGGTACGAGTGTCCAACGACACCGAAACACCAGCGACCGACGTTCCCGACACCAACGGGGCCTCGTCGCCGAAGAAGAAGTCGACCAGCAACTCCGCAACCACCACGGCGACCTACGACGCCAAGGCGATCCAGGTGCTCGAGGGCCTCGACCCGGTGCGCAAACGCCCGGGCATGTACATCGGTTCCACCGGCCTGCAGGGGCTCCACCACCTGATCTGGGAGGTCGTCGACAACTCCGTCGACGAGGCGATGGCCGGTCACTGCACGCGCATCGGCGTCACGCTGCTCGCCGACGGCGGCTGCCAGGTCGACGACAACGGTCGCGGGATCCCGGTCGACCCGTTCACCTCGGGTGAGCACAAGGGCAAGAGCGCTGCCGAAGTCGTGCTGACCGTGCTGCACGCCGGCGGCAAGTTCGGTGGCGAGGGCTACAAGGTGTCCGGCGGTCTGCACGGCGTGGGCGTGTCGGTCGTCAACGCGCTGTCCGAGCGTCTCGTCATCGAGGTCGACCGTGACGGCAAGCACTACCGCCAGGAGTACGCGAAGGGCGGCAAGCCTCAGGGCAAGATGGCCATCGTCGGCGACACACCCAAGCGGGGTCGCGTCACGGGGACCACGATCTCGTTCTGGCCCGATCCCACGGTCTTCGCCGCAGAAGGCGTCGAGTTCGTGGCGCGCACGGTGCTCGAGCGGCTGCAGACCATGGCGTTTCTCAATCGTGGTCTGGAGATCGTCTTCACCGACCAGCGCGAGGGTCGTGAGCAGACGGTCTCGTACCAGTACAAGGGCGGCATCCTCGACTTCGTCAAGCACCTCAACGCAACCAAGGAGCCGTTGTTCTCCAAGGTGTGCCAGTTCGAGGACGAAGACCCCGACGACGGGCAGATGCTCGACATCGCGATGCAGTGGAACACCGGCTACTACGAGGGAATCCACGGCTACGCCAACGGCATCTCCACCACCGAGGGGGGCATGCACGTCGAGGGCTTCAAGACCGCGCTCACCTCGGTGCTCAACAAGTACGCCCGGGCCAAGAACCTCCTCAAGGAGAAGGACCCGAACCTCACCGGCGAGGACATCCGCGAGGGGATCACCGCCATCGTGTCGGTCAAGCTCCGCGAGCCGCAGTTCGAGGGCCAGACCAAGGCCAAGTTGGGCAATGTGCCGATGCGGTCGTTCGTGCAGAAGGCGACCTACGAACGACTGGGCGAATGGCTCGAGGAGAATCCGACCGAGGCGAACAAGGTCGTCAAGAAGGGCCTCGCCGCCGCACAGGCCCGAGTCGCCGCCAAGAACGCTCGCAACGCGATCCGTCGCAAGACGGCCCTGTCGGGCGCCGGTATGCCCGACAAGCTGAAGGACTGCTCGTCGAAGAACGCCGAGGAGTCCGAACTGTTCATCGTCGAGGGTGACTCCGCCGGCGGCACCGCCGTCGACGCCCGTGATCCCCGTACGCAGGCGATCCTGCCGATCCGCGGCAAGATCCTCAACGTCGAGCGGGCGCGCGTCGACAAGATGCTGAAGAACAACGAGATCCAGGCGCTGATCACCGCAATCGGTGCCGGGGTCGGCGACGAGTACGACGTCACCAAGTGCCGCTACCACAAGGTGATCTGCCTGGCCGACGCCGACGTCGACGGCAGCCACATCCGCACGCTGCTGCTCACGTTCTTCTTCCGTCAGATGCGTGAGATGGTCGAGGCCGGCTACTGCTACATCGCTCAGCCACCCCTGTACTCGACCGAGGTGGGCAAGGAGAAGATCTACCTGAAGGACGACGTGGCCAAAGCGGCGTTCCTCGAGGACCGCCCGAACCACAAGAAGGGGTTCAACCGCCTGAAGGGCCTCGGCGAGATGGACTGGGAGGAGTTGCGCACCACCACGATGCTCGACGGCACCCGGACACTCCTGCAGGTCACCGTCGAAGAAGCGGCGCTCGCCGACGAGATCACCTCGGTGCTGATGGGTGACGACGTGCCCGCACGCCGTGAATTCATCACCACGAACGCCCGCGACGTCCGCAACCTCGACTTCTGATCCGCCCGCGACGACCTGCCTGAAACGAATCACCACGCATGACTGACACGAACGACACCCCTCCGATCGACCCCATCCAGCCCATCTCGTTGCACGACGAGATGGAGAGTTCGTTCCTCGAGTACGCGATGTCGGTCATCATGTCGCGCGCCCTGCCGGACGTGCGCGACGGCCTCAAGCCCGTGCACCGGCGAATCATCTGGGACATGGAGGACCAGGGCTTCCGCCCCGACCGTGCCCACGTCAAGTGCGCCCGTGTCACCGGCGACACCATGGCGCGCTTCCACCCACACGGCGACAGTGCCATCTACGACGCGTTGGTGCGCATGGCCCAGCCGTTCTCGCTGCGTCACCCGCTCATCGACTTCCACGGCAACTACGGCAGTCCCGACTTCGGTCCGGCCGCTGCTCGGTACACCGAGTGCCGGTTGAACCCACTGGCGATGCAGTTGCTCGCCGACATCGACGAAGACACCGTCGACATGATCCCGAACTACGACGGCATGTTCGAACAGCCCGTGGTGCTGCCCTCGCGTTTTCCGAACCTGCTCGTCAACGGCAGCCAGGGCATCGCCGTCGGCATGGCCACCAACATCCCGCCGCACAACCTCGGCGAGGTGATCGACGCAGTCGTCCACCTGCTCGACAACCCTGACGCCACCCCCGACGACCTGATGGAGTTCGTGAAGGGCCCGGACTTCCCGACGGGTGCCAGCATCCTCGGCAAGGCCGGGATCATCGACGCGTACCGAACCGGGCGGGGCTCGGTGAAGATGCGCGCCACGGTCGAGATCGAGGAGTCGAAGACCGGCCGGATGGAGATCGTCGTCAGCCAGCTGCCGTATCAGACGAGCTGTTCGGCGATCGCGTCGCGGATCCAGGATCTCGTCGACGGCGGTGACCTCGACGGCATCGCGGACGTGAACGATGCCTCGTCGGGTGGCAAGACCAACCTGATCATCACCCTCAAGCGCGACGCGAACGCCAACGTCGTCAAGAACAACCTGTTCAAGCTCACCCAGCTGCAGTCGACGTTCTCGATCAACATGGTCGCCCTCGTCGACGGTGTTCCCCGCCAGATCAACCTGCGCGACGCCCTCGTTGCCTACGTCAAGCATCAGCGCGACGTCATCACCCGGCGTTCCCAGTTCCGCCTCGACAAGGCCAAGCGTCGCGAGCACATCCTCGAAGGCCGAATCAAGGCCCTCGACGTCATCGACGCGATCATCGCGCTCATCCGGGCGAGCGACGATGTCGCTGCCGCGCGCGACGGCCTGATGGCGGCGCCGTACGAGTTCAGCGAGATCCAGGCCAACGACATCCTCGACATGCAGTTGCGCCAACTCACCCGACTGTCACGTCTCGACCTGCAGTCAGAACTCGACGAGACCCGCGCCAAGATCATCGATCTCCAGGAGATCCTCGACAACATCGATCGGCTCAACACCGTGATCCGCGAGGAGATCATCGCCATCAAGGACGAGTTCGCCACCCCTCGCGTGTGCGAGTTGACCTACGACGACGGCGAGATGTCGATCGAAGACCTCGTCGACGACAAGGAACTCGTCATCGTGATGACGCAGGCCCAGTACGTGAAGGCCGTGTCGGCCGACTCGTTCAAGACCCAGGGCCGGGGCGGGCGTGGCGTGTCCGGCGGCAAGATGAAGGTCGACGACATCGTGCGTCACGTCATCTTCACCACCGCGCATGCGCACCTGCTGTTCTTCTCGAACCGGGGCAAGGTCTACCGCTTGAGGGCGCTCGAGATCCCCGAGCGTGAGCGCACTGCGAAGGGCATGCCGATCGTGAACCTGCTGCCGTTGCAGGCCGACGAGCAGATCCAGGCGATCATCGACACCCGCGACTTCGCCGGGGAACGCTTCTTGTTCTTCGCCACGAAGAACGGCACGGTCAAGAAGACGGCCTTCGACGCCTACGACTCGAGCCGTCGCGACGGTCTGATCGCGATCAACCTGCGCGACGACGACGAACTGGTTCGCGTGATCGAGACGAGTGGCAGCGACGACATCTTCATGGTGAGTCGCAACGGCATGACGATCCGCTTCGACGAGAACGACGTCAGGGCAATGGGGCGCACCGCCGGCGGTGTCAGGGGCATGAAGCTCAAGAACACCGACGATCGTGTCGTGTCGGTCGACGTCGCTCGCGACGACACCGCCATCTTGTTGATGACCGAGGCCGGCTACGGCAAACGGACCCAGCTCGACAAGTTCAACCGTCAAGGGCGTGGCGGACAGGGTGTGCGCGGCATCAAGCTGACGGGCAAGAAGGGCGCTGTCGTGGCGGCGTTCATGGTCGGACTCGACGACGAGATCGTGGCGGTGTCGAACAACGGTGTCACCATTCGCATGGAAGTGCGGGGCATCTCGTCGCAGGGTCGCGACGCCACCGGGGTCAAGGTGATGAACATCGACGACGGCGATGCCGTCAGTTCGGTGGCACCGATTCTCGCTGCCGACGACGCCTGAGTCCTGCCTCTCGCGCTCGGCGCCCGCTTCGCGATCGTTCCGATCGCCATCCGATCATCGGTGAGAGGAGCGCGCCGTGACGCGTGCGGTTCGCGATCGTGGCCAGGCGGCGGTGCTGCTCGTCGTCGTGGCGAGTGTGATCTTCCTGGTGACCACGACGGCGCTGGTCGTTCTGGGTGGGCGCGTCATCGAGCGCACCAGAGCACAGACCGCCGCTGATGCCGTGGCGTTGGTGTCGCTCGACGGCGGTCGCCCAGGAGCGGAGGTGATGGCCGCGCGACACGGCGCCGAACTGGTGTCGTGGGAGCGTGGGCCGGCCGACGCCGAAGTGACGGTGGTGGTGCGCTTCGGAGCTGCCCGTGCGACTGCTCGTGCGACGAATGCGCCGTGACACCTTGACAGGACGCTGATCGGGCGCGTGCGTACACTTGCCGGGATGAGCAAGACCGAGCGCGCCCTCGACGAAGCGCTCGACGAAGGTGTGGTCGATGACGTTGTCGAGATCGACGACGTCGACGATGGCGATGATGTCGAGATCGACGACGAGCCGTACGAGCTGCCCGAGATCGTCATGGCGACCGAAGATGTCGACGACGACGACGATGTCGACCACGATCTGGACGACGATGCCGGTGCAGACGACCGAACGGTCGCGCTCGATCCGGGCCTCGAGCCCGATGTGTCCGACGATGTGCTCGAGGAGCTGCGTCGAGCCGACATCGACGGCCCGACGGTTGCGTTCGAGCCGCAGGACGACACGTCGTCGGGTATTCGACGTCCACGCCGCGCGCCCGACTACGACCCGGCGCCGTTCCCGATTCCGCTCAACGTGCCGCGCATGCTCGGTCGCAAGCCACGGGTGCGTCGCGTCACTCGCGTGGTTCGCCATGTCGATCCGTGGAGCGTTTTCAAGATTGCCCTCGTCGCCAATCTCGTGCTGTATCTCATCGTGCTGACCGCCGGAGTGCTGCTGTGGAACGTCGCGTACGCGACGGGCACGGTCGACAACGTCGAGCGCTTCTTCGAGTCGTTCGGTTGGTCGTCGTTCGACTTCAACGGCGGTGAGATCTATCACAGTGCATGGATCGGCGGGCTGTTCCTCGTGATCGGGTTCACCGGTCTGGCGGTCCTCCTCGCGACGTTGTTCAACCTGATCACCGACCTGGTCGGCGGCATGCGCTTCACCGTGCTCGAGGAAGAGGTCGTCGAGGCGCGCCCGTCGCCCATGCGGCGATTCGTGGTCCGTCGGGCCGAGCCCGAGGTGCCCGTGTTGATGTACGACGGGTCGGGCCCGATCACCCGCGACGCCGTGGTCGACGACAGCGCCGGTCTGCCGCGTTGATGGGTGAGCGCGAACTCGTGGCTGCGCGTGGCGTGAAGCCCGCGAGCGACCGATAACCTCTCGGACTTGCCGGGGCTATAGCTCAGTCGGTTAGAGCGCTGCCCTGATAAGGCAGAGGTCACAAGTTCGATTCTTGTTAGCCCCACCACGAAGATCCTGGTCAACGAGTTGCGAGGCGCCGAGAGGCGTCTCGTTCTCGTTCTCGGGCCGGTTCGTCGCTGTTGCACCCACGGCCAGGAGCCGGTGGTGTGCGGCCGAGTAGCCTTCGTGCTGCGATGAAGTTCCTTCGACGTGCATTCTCCGCCATCTTCATGATGGGGCTGGCGGCTGCCATTCTGCGCGTGAAGGGGACCGGTGGAACGCCGCCGCAACATGGTGGCTGGCGCCCGCTCGAGCTCCCGGAGCGTTGATGCCCCGCATCGGCGTCGTCGGGCGCGGCGTCGTCGGTGATCGCATCGCCCGTCGCCTTCCGACCGTGGTTCGCGACGTCGAGGTGGTCCCCCTCGATCCGCGGACGCAGCGCCGTCCGGTTCAGGATCTCGATGTCGTTGTCCTCGCGCACGGCGGCTCGCACGCGCCGTTGGCCCGCAGCTTCCTCGAGGCCGGCATCGCCGTGGTCTCGGTGAGTGACGACCTGGGGGATGTGCGTGCCCTGGCCGACCTGGACGTGCTGGCGCTCGGAAGCGGGGTTCCGTTGGTCGTCGGCGCCGGGATGTCACCGGGTCTCACCGGTCTGCTCGCCCGTCTGTTGGTGTCGCAGTTGGCGAGGTGTGACGAGATCCACATCGCGCTCCACGGCACGGCCGGTCCGGCGTGCGCGCGCCAGCAGCATCGGGCGCTGCGTGGCCTCGCGGTCGGCCTGCGCGACGGTGTCTGGATCCAGCGGCCGGCCGGAGCGGGTCGCGAACTCTGCTACTTCCCCGAGCCGGTCGGCCCGTACGACTGCTACCGCGCGGAACTCCCGTCGCCGGTGCTGTTGCACGAGGCGTTTCCCGAGGCCGGTCGGTTGAGCGCACGGGTGTCTGCCAACCGTCGTGACCGGTTCACGGCCTGGCTGCCGATGCTCAGTCCACCGCACCGCGAGGGCGGCATCGGAGCAGTTCGGGTCGAGGTGCGTGGAAGCGACGAGTCGGGCGGACGTCGGACGCTGATCGCGGGAGCCGCAGAGCTGGTGGGGACGACCGCCGCAGCGACGGCGATCGCGTTTGCGTCGGCAGCCGTCGAGGGGCGCCTGGATCCCGGGGTGGTCCGGGCGGGTGATCCCTCGCTCGACACGGTCGAGCTCCTACGTCGCATCAGTGCGGTGGGTGTCCGGCTGCAGGAGTTCACCGGCGTTCCGTCCGAGCGCAGGATCAGAGCGAATCCGTGAGCTCCGGATCACGAGGCCCCGACTCGGTGGTCCCCGCGTGGACCACCGTCAACTGCGCGACCTGATCGGCGAGCCGCTCGACGACGCTGCTCAGACGTTCGAGCTTGTCGTCCAGGGCTTCGCCGGTGACCATGTCGGACAGCGAGAGTCGGACGCTGGCGATCTCGCGGGCGAGGAACTCGGTGTCGGCCTGCGTGCGTTCGGCGACTTCCCGGTCGTTCTCGCCCGTGATCCGGTCACGCTTTTCCTGTCGATTCTGTGCGAGCAGGATGAGCGGCGCCGCGTAGGAGGCCTGGAGCGACAGCACGAGGGTCAGCAGTACGAGGCCGCGGTTCCACGGGTCGAACTGGAGGCTCTCGCTGGCGACCGTGTTCAGGAGGAGCCACACGATGACGACCACGGTCTGCCACACCAGGTAACGGGCGGTGCCGAGGAACCGCGCGATCGATTCGCTGAACGCTCCGAATGCGTCGGAGTCGTACGAAACCCCGACGCGTCCTGCTGCGCGAGGAGTGGTGAGGTCGCCGCGGCGCTTCACGACGAGACCGCCGAGGTACTCGCCGCGATGTCACTGCGGCTGCGACTGCGGCGCTGTGTGGTGCGCCATCCGTCGCCGAGCATGCGATCGATCACGTCGTCGACGGTGACGGCGCCGAGGAAGCGTCCGGACTCGTCGGTCACGGCCACGGCCAGGAGGTCGTAGCTCGCGAGAATTTCGGCGACCTCGCGGTCGGTGCTGTCCGGCGCCACCGTCGGGTCGTCGGCGACGAGGTGGCCGAGTGCCATCGAGGGTGGTTCCCGCAGCAGCCGTTGGATGTGGACGACGCCGATCAGCTTGCCGGTGGGCGCCCTGAACGGTGCCTGCGTGACGAACACCTGGGCGGCGATGCTGACGACCCAGTCGGGGTCGCGGATCTGAGCGAGGGCTTCGGCCACGGTGGCGTCGGGGCCGAGGATGATGACCTCGGGCGTCATCAGACCACCGGCGGTGCCTTCCTCGTAGGAGAGCAGACGGCGTACGACGTCGGCGTCGTCGACGTCCATCACGCCGAGCATGCGCTCCTGGTCGGCCGGGGCCATCTCACCGAGCAGGTCGGCGAGGTCGTCGTACTCCATCTCGTCGAAGACACCCACGAGCCGGTCGCGGTCGAGCTGCTCGACGATGCGGACCTGCTCCTCCTCGGGCAGCTCCTCGAGGACGTCCGCGAGGCGCTCGTCGTCCATTGCCTCGGCGAGCTGGCGGCGCTGGTCGATCGGAAGTGCTCGGACGAAGGCGGCGACCTCGGCAGGGTGGAAGTCGCGCAGGCGGGCGGCTTCGGCCTGCATCTCGGTCGGGGTGTCGAACAGTGCCGGGACCTCGTCGAAGTCGACGAGCCGGTAGCTGGGGCGTCGGCGGAGGGAACTCTTGCGAGCGAGGCGGACCTTGTCGATCACCCAGTACGGCAGACGAGCGTCGTCCTGGCTGCGAAGCGCGATGTCGCTGACGGTCTCGTCACCGACGCGCCGGTCGATCAGTTGCGCGCCGATGAGGACTTCACCGGCACGAGGCTTGAACGGGTTGAGGTCGACGTCCCAACTCCGCAGACGGGCGCCGTCGCTGTTCAGTTCGGCGACCCGGTTCGCGTTGACGAAGATCCGTCTGCGCTGACTGTTGGCGACGAATCCGACGATGCGCGGCGGAATCGCCGGTTCGCGGCCCTTCCCGGCGCGACCGGGGATGGCGACGATGTCCTCGATACGCCCGATCGGCGCCCCACCTGCGTCGAGGAGCGGCAGCCGCATCACTCTGAACGCATAGATCAGGTCGCCGGACATGACCGCAGGTTACCGACCGCCCCGGTGCGCAACGGCCCACGTCCGCGATGCGTCCGACACTCCGTGGACGTCAGGCGGGAAGCGCCTCGACCTGGACGAGCGTGTCGCTGTAGGCGACGCCCCCACCCCATTCGGTCAGGGTGTCGTTGGTGAGGCTGTTGGCGACCTTGCCGTCGGGATGGTGACGGCTCCACCAACCGAAGGGGATGGCGACCACGCCGGGACGCAGCCGACCGGTGATCCTGACGGGGACGGCCACCGAGGCCCGATCGTTCCAGACACGCGCGAGTCCGCCGTCGACCAGGCCACGGGCGTCGGCGTCGACGGCGTCGAGTTCGACGAACGGACCACCCTCGGCCGGGCCGTGGCCGGGGAGCTGCGCGTAGCCCGAGTTCAGGAAACGCGTGTGGTGCTTCGGTGTGAGCAATTGCAGCGGGTAGCGCTCGAACAGCTCACCGCCGGGACCCTCGTGGGGCGCGACGAAGGTCGGTGTCCGCGGTTGGCCCATGCGTTCGAGTTGGTCGGAGGCCAACTCGATGCGCCCGGACGCGGTCTCGAACTCGCCGTCGCCGAACGGGCGACCATCGTCGGGGTACGGAACACGGACCCAGCCGACACGTCGCAATTCGTCGATGTCGACGGTGGGCAGCGCGTCGCGCAACAGGGTGTGATCGTCGTCGAACAGGCTCGGCTCGGTGTAGCCCATCGCGGCGGCCAGACGGCGGAAGAACTCGGTGTTCGAGCACGACTCGCCGAGCGGCTCGATGGCCGCGCCGTTCCAGCCGGCCCACAGATGCCCCCACGGCAGCACCACGTCGTCGCTCTCGATCTGAGTGGTGGCGGGGAGCACGATGTCGGCATAGCGGGCGGTGTCGGTGAGGAACTGCTCGTGCACGACGGTGAACAGGTCGCTGCGCTCCATCCCGGCCCGGATGAGCTCGGCCCGGGGCACCGTGGCGAGCGGATTGCAGTTCCACACGATCAGCGCGTGCACGCCGGGGCCGGATGTCTGCCCGGCGTGAGGTGTGGTGAGGATCTCTCCCAGGCGGCTCATGTTCAGCTCGCGAGGTTCGGCGCGACCGCTGGCGCGTGCGAGGTCGGGCCGGAACAGGGCGCGCACGTCGATGAGCGCATCTGCGTACGAACCGACACTCTTGGCGATGCCGCCACCCCGCTCGGCCCAGGCTCCGGTGAGCGCCGGGAGGCAGCCGAGCGTGCGGAAGAACATCGCACCGTTCTCGTGGTGCTCGGCTCCGATCAGCGATCGGATGGCGGCCGGACGAACGGTCGCGTAGTCGACGGCGAGTCGCTCGATGACGTCCGCCTCGACGCCGGTGACGGCGGCGGCCCGGTCGGGAGTCCAGTCGGCGACGGCGTCACGCAGTTCGTCGTAGCCGATGGTGTGTTCGGCGATCCACGTGTCGTTCGTGAGACCGTCACGGATGATCACGTGCATCATCGCCAGCATCATGGCGATGTCGGTGCCGGGCAGCGGTTGGATGAACCTGTCGCCCCGTGTTTCGTCGATCGCCTCCGCCGTGGCGGTGCGGATCGGATCGATGACGACGAGGCGGGCGCCCCGTTCGCGAGCGAGTTCGATCGTGGGCCACAGGTGGCGGTTCGTGAGTCTGGTGTTCGTCCCCCACAGCAGGATCAGCTTCGAGTGTTCGAGCTCCAGCGCATCCATGCCACGGCCGGTGCCGTTCGTCATCCGCAGGCCTGCGCCGACGGTGGGACCGCAGATGGCTCGCAGGAGCTTCGAGGCTCCCATGTGTGCGAAGAACCGGGCGTTGATGCCCATCATGGCGAGCAGGCCCTGGTTGCCGGCGTCGGAGAAGGGGAGCACGGCCTCGGGCCCGTGCCGGGCGATCGTCGCGTGCAGCTGTCGGGCGATGTCGGCGAGTGCCTCGTCCCACGTGATCTGTTCGAACTCACCCGATCCCTTGGGGCCGACTCGGCGGAGTGGGTGCATGATGCGCTCGGAGTCGTACACCCGGTCGATGAACCGGTTGACCTTCGGACACAGCTCACCGGCGGAGTACGGATGGTCGGGGTTGCCGCGCAACTTCACTGCGACCCCCGTGTCGTCGACCGTGACGGTCCAGCCACACGTGTCAGGACAGTCGTGGTGGCACGTGCCGTTGACCGTGCGTGTCGTCATCCCTCGATGCTACGAGAACGAGACGAGGGGTCGGACCCCGCGTTTCGGACCCCGCGTCTCATTCGATGATCGCGCGGAGGTGGGGCCAGGCAGCGGCGAAGCCGAAGTGCAGTGGCAGTTGATCGACCTGGTCGGGTGGGAACCAGTCGACCTCGTCGGTCTCGAAGTTGAGCGACGAACCGAACAGCGCATCGACCTCGACCACGATCGTCGTGTACTTCCAGTCGGTGGCCGGTTCGAACACGTACTGACCGAGCAGCCGGGGAACACCGGGTGGTGGCCCGACCTCCTCACTGGCCTCACGGAGCGCACCCTCGAACGGGGTCTCGCCGAGGTCGAGCGCGCCGCCGGCACACGACCAGTTGCCGCCCTCGTGGGCCATCGCCGACCGCTTCTGGAGCATCACCAGTGGTGAGCCGTGCATGTCGCGCACCACGAACACCACACCGGCGGCGCCGTAGACGCCCCAGCGGACGTGGCCGTCGCTGCACCGCATGAACCCGTCACCTGTCTGTCGTTGCACGCACCAACCCTGCCCGATCGGCGACCACTTCGCCAACGGGAGTGTCACCTACCCCGACTCATGACGTCCGACACCACCGTCACGGGAAGCAATCGCGTGCCGGGAGGGTTGGATAGCTTTCGTGAGCACCGACCAGACCGCCGAATCGTTCGACCTGATCATCGTGGGGAGCGGATCGGGGAACTCGATCCCGTCGTACCTCGACGACTGGCAGATCGCGATCGTCGAGCGCGACGTGTTCGGTGGTACCTGCCTGAATCGCGGCTGCATCCCGTCGAAGATGTTCGTCTATCCCGCCGACGTGGCCGTCGCGTCGGCGACGTCGGCGAAGCTCGGCATCGAGACACGGTTCATCGGCGCCGACTGGTCGGCCATCCGTGACCGGGTGTTCGGTCGGATCGATCCCATCGCCGAGAGCGGGCGCGAATACCGGGCGTCCGGAACGCCGAACGTCACGCTGATCGAGGGGACCGCCGACTTCGTCGATGCGCACACACTCGACGTGGAGGGCCGCCGCATCACGGCGCCGAACATCCTCCTCGCGGCCGGCGCGCGACCGGTGGTGCCGCCGATCTCCGGCCTCGTGGAGACCGGTTTCCACACGTCCGACTCGATCATGCGGCTGCCCGAACTTCCGAAGCGGCTCGGGATCATCGGCGGAGGATTCATCGCCGTCGAGATGGGGCACGTCTTCTCCGCACTGGGATCGCACGTGACGATGTTCAACCGCTCCAACACACTGCTGCGAGGGTTCGACCATGACATCTCCGAGCGGTTCACCGAGGCGTTCGGTGAGCGGGTGGACCTGATGCTCGGTCACGTGCCGACCAAGGTGGAACGCGTCGCCGACGGCATCAGGATCACGTGTGCGATCGGCGAGACGGTGGTCGACGAACTGTTGGTGGCCACCGGTCGCGAGCCCAACAGTGACCTCCTCGACGTCGATGCCGCGGGTCTCGAGTGCCACCACCACGGCACCGTGGCGGTCGACGACACGATGGCCACGAACGTGCCCGGCATCTGGGCGATCGGCGATCTCGCCAACAACTACCAGCTCAAGCATCTGGCAAACGCCGAAGCGGCCGTGGCGTTCTGGAACATCGCCCATCCCGACGACATCCGTCACCAGAGCTACAAGGCGGTGCCGAGTGCGGTGTTCTCCAGTCCGCAGGTCGCCACGGTGGGGCTCACCGAACGGGAGGCCGAGCGGCAGGGACGTTCGTTCCGGGTCGGACGGCGTGACTACGCGGGAACCGCGTACGGCTGGGCGATGGTTGACGAGACAGGATTCGCCAAGGTGCTCGTCGACGACGAGACCGGGCTGATCATCGGGGCGCACGTGATCGGACCGCAGGCATCGTCGATCATCCAGCCGCTGGTCCAGGCGATGCAGTTCGACCAGCGCGCCGAGGACGTGGCACGCGAGGTGTTCTACATCCACCCCGCGTTGACCGAAGTGATCGAGAACGCACTCCTCGACGCGCTCGACTGATCGGCCGGATCGATGGCCGATGTCCTCACCACTGACGAGATCGCTGCAGCACGTTCGGTGACCCCGGGGTGTGCGTCCGGCAGCATGATTCACCTGAACCACGCCGGATCGTCCCTCCCGCCACAGGTGGTGCTCGACGCCCAGATCGGTCACCTGCAAGCCGAGGCCACGCTCGGGGGCTACGAAGCCGCGGCACGTGCCGGGGAGCGTCATGACGCGGTGTACGGGTCGATTGCGCGCCTGATCGGCGCCGATCCGATGGAGATCGCCAGGATGGAGCACGCCACCGCGGCCTGGAACGCGGCGTTCTGGTCGGTGCCGATGTCGCCGGGGCAACACATCGTCGTGCACGATCACGAGTACGGCGCCAACATCGTTGCGTTCCTCGTCGCGGCCGAGCGACGCGGCGTGGTGATCGACCGGGTGCCGTCCGACCGGTCGGGTCAGGTCGATGTGGACGCCGTCGCCGATCGGCTCGAACGTCACGACGTCGCGCTCGTCTCGCTCACCCACGTCCCGACGAACGGCGGTCTCGTCAATCCGGCCGCCGACGTCGGGTCGCTCACCCGCGCTGCCGGCGTGCCGTTCCTGCTCGATGCATGTCAGTCGATCGGTCAGCGGCGAATCGACGTCGACGAGATCGGCTGTGACCTGCTGTCGGCCACCGGGCGCAAGTACCTGCGAGGTCCTCGTGGAACCGGCTTCCTGTACGTGCGTTCGTCGATGCTCGATCGGCTCGTGCCGTCACAGCCCGATCATCACGGCGCCGACCTCGTCGCAGGAGACCGCTTCGAGTGGGTCGACGGGGCCCGGCGATTCGAGTATTGGGAGCACAGCGTGGCGGGATGGCTGGGCCTCGGTGCTGCGGTGGATCACGCGCTCGAGTGGGGTGTCGACCGCATCGAGGCGACGGTCACTGCCCGCGCCGAACAGTTGCGTGCGATGCTCGTCGATGCAGGCTTCGCGATCTACGACGAGGGCCTCCAACGGTGCGGCATCGTCACGACGGCATCGACGAGCGAGCCGTCGGACGTGCTGCTGACGCGGCTCGCCGAGCATCGCGTCAACGCGACGACGACGCCGGCCGGGTCGTCGCGGTGGGACGTCGAACGCCGGAACCTGCCGGTCCTGCTACGACTCTCGGTGCACTACACGACGACCGACGACGAGCTCGATCGCGCCGTCACGGTGCTCACGCAGCGTCGTTGACGACGTGATCGTTGACGACTTCGTCGGGGATCACGCTTACAGTTTCCGCATGGGCGTTCCGACGAAGAACTGGGCCGGCAATCAGCGATGCATCCCGGCGTACGTGCACGAACCCCGATTCGCCGACGAGGTGGCGACGATCGTGCGGACGGCAGCCGCCGCCGGCGAGCGCGTCAAGGTGATCGGTGGGGGCCACTCGTTCACCGACGTCGCCATGACCGACGGTCATCTCCTGTCGCTCGACTCGATGAACCAGATCCTCTCCGTTCGCGGCAACGACGTGACGGTGCAGGCCGGGATCCGGCTCCGCGATCTCAACGACCAGTTGTACGAGCGCGGTCTCGCGATGCCGAACCTCGGCGACATCAACGTGCAGTCGATCGCCGGCGCAACGTCGACGGCCACGCACGGCACCGGTGTGGGCTTCGGGAACCTCGCGACGACGATCGTCGGGCTCGAGATCGTCACCGGTGACGGCACGATCCTGCGTGCCGACGAGGAGCACGACCCCGACCTGCTCCGTGTCGCCCGCGTGGGTCTCGGTGCGCTCGGCATCCTCACCGAGGTGACGCTGCGGTGCGTCCCGGCGTTCAACCTCCGCGCGGTCGAGACCATCGAGCCGCTCACCGACGTGCTCGCCGACTTCGGCAACGTGATGCGTTCGACGGACCACGTGGAGTTCTACATGATGCCCGGCGCTCGCCGCTGCCAGGTGAAGCGCAACACCCGGACCACCGAACCGGCACGGCCACAGTCGACGCTCGGCTATGTCCGCGACAAGTGGATCGGCGAGAACCTGGCGTTCGGCACCGTGTGTCGGGTGGGTCGCCGCTTTCCGGCGATGGCGCCCAAGGTCGCCAAGCTCATCATGTCGGCAGCGTCGGAACGTGACGTCGTCGACCGCAGCGACCGGGTGTTCTGCAGCCCGCGTCACGTGCATTTCGTCGAGATGGAGTACGGCATCCCCTTCGACGCCGTGCCCGACGCGCTCGTCCGCATCGTCGAACTCACCGCCCGGCTCCCCTTCCCGCCGATGTTCCCGATCGAGGTGCGGGCGTCGCAGGCCGACGACATCCCGCTGTCGACGGCCAGTGGCCGCGAGTCGGGATGGATCGCGGTCCACCAGTACATCGGGGCTCCCTACGAGGCGTACTTCCAGGGCGTCGAGCAGATCATGAACGACTACGCAGGTCGCCCTCACTGGGGCAAGATGCACTTCCAGAGCCGCCACACGCTGGCACATCGGTACCCCGAGTGGGACACGTTCATCTCGTGGCGCAACAAGCTCGACCCCGCCGGTACCTTCCGCAACGCCTACCTCGACCGCGTGCTCGGCGAACCCTGAGGCCCTCTGTGCGAGACGCCAGTGGCGCCTGGGCCGTGACCTCAGAGTGCCTTGCGCATGTGCACGTCGTCGGGTTCGAGCTCGAACAGCTCCTGCAACGGTTCCTTCGCCGGGACGAACCCGCGACCGAGGTAGAAGCCCACGGTGTTGCCCGAGGGCGTTGCCGACACGACGATCTCCGTATCGCCGGCGGTTCTGGCGATGTGCTCCAGCTGCGCTGACAAGGCGCAGCCGATGCCCGCGGCACGCCACGGTGCGCTCACGTGGAGGAACGCGAGCTGGGCGATTCCGGGCCGGAGGTGTGGCACGACGACGCCGATGCCGACGAGCTGTTCTTCGACGAGTGCTGCGAGTGCAACGCCGCCCACCTCCAGGTAGCCGTGGAGTTCCCGTACCTTGGCCGCGACGGAGTGTTCACCGTCTCCCTCAGAGCTCCAGACGGGGGCGTCCCAGCGGCCATGTCTCTCGACGAGGTGCTCGCCGTCTTGGGTGTAGAGGACGTCGATGCGTTCGGTCCGATCGATCTCCGCGACCCGTGCGAGCTCGTTTCGTGCCAACGCTCGCAGTTCGACAGCGGTCGCCACGGCCACACTCTGCCAAATCTTCACCCGAGGTCGGTGAACTCCCGGCTCATCCAGATCGAGTCGTCGGCAACGAATCCGTGGCGTTCGTAGAGCCGGCGCCCTCGGTCGTTGTGGGCTTCGGTCTCGAGGAAGATTCGAGCGATGCCACGCCGTTCGGCATCGGCGACGAGGTGGTCGATGAGTGTCGAACCGAGGCCGCCGCCGCGCTCGCTCACGAAGATCTCGTCGAGCACCGCTTCTGGTCCACCGGCTTCGATCGACCAACCCCAGGTGAGTACCGCGTACGAGTCGGGTCGGTCGGTGACCCAGACGACGCCGTGCGTGTCGTCGCTCAACAGGGGAGTGAACGCCGACCGCGCCCGTGCATCGTCGAATGGGTGGTGGTCGAGTTCACAGAACGCTCGGTGCATCTCGACGAGCCGGTCGAGGTCCTGCGGACCGGCGCGCCGGATGTCCTCGGTCATGTTCGAGCGGTGGTCCGGTCGGAGATCGCGCGGGCGATCGCCCCGTAGCGTTCGAATCGCTCGGGCGTGTCGAAGGCGGGGTTGTAGAGCACCATTCGATCGACGGTGTCGGCGTACTTGGCGACGAGTGCGTCGGCGAGATGGTCCCAGGTCGCTTCGGTGCAGAACACCGCGAGATGGTCGTCGGTGATCTCGGAGGCCATGGCGGCGAGATCGCCCGCTTTCTGTTTGGCCCGGATCCGCTGGGTGGTGCCCTCGAAGCCGGCCTCGTCCCAGATGAACGCATAGTTCGGCGTCGACCCGTAGAACGACAGCGTCAGGCGGGCGGCGTCACGGCTCGCTGCGATCTCGGCGTCGGTGTCGCCGACGATCGTCGTCACGGGAACGATGATGCTCACCGCGTCGGGCGACCGGCCTGCGCTCCTCGCGCCGGCGGCCACCTCGGGAACGACGTGACGGCTGATGTAGCCGGGCTCGCCGATCGGGTGGACGTGGACGCCGTCGGCCACCTCGCCGGCCATGTGCAGCATCCACGGATTCACGGCGGCGATGTCGACGGGCGGATCGTCGACCTCGATCGGGCCGGGGCTCCACTGACGGTTGAGGAAGTCGAGCTCGTAGAAGTCGCCGTGATGGTCCAGCGGTTCGCCACGGAAGCCGGCGAAACAGGCCTTGACGGCGCGGACGTAGTCGCGGAGTCGAGGACCCGGATGATCGAACTCGACGCCGTAGCGTCGCACGACGTGTGTCCGCACCTGTGTGCCGAGGCCGAGGCGGAAGTTCCCGTCGGTCAGTTCCTGGAGTTCCCAGGCGACCTGGGCGGTGATCATCGGGCTGCGCGGGAACGCCACGGCGACACCGGTCGACAGCTCGAGGCCCGGGGCGGCGAGTGCCGCCGCCGTCACCGCCGTGTAGGCCGTGCGACCACCCTCGGTGAAGAGCATGCCGTCGAAGCCGACCTGCTGGGTCCGTTGGGCAAGTGGGCCCATCTCGCGGAGATGGCGTGGCAGGGTCATCACGTCGACGCGCATTCCTCGACCGTAATCTCGCCGCCGGAGCGCCCATCGATCCGACGATGAACTGACATCCCGACTGCTGAGTCGTGACACACAACTGGAACACGACTGATGGAACCAATGCTGCCTCGTCGCGCTAGACCTTGACGGTCATCGCATCCGCGCAGTTGGGCCCGGGTTGAGCGAATTCGTACGAGGTGGCATGAACCACGACATCATCATTCGCAACGGCACCGTCGTCGACGGCACGGGCGCCCCTGCGATTCGCGCCGACGTGGGAATCAAGGGCGATCGGATCGCGGAGATCGTCGGGCTCGACGACGGCGGGATCGACGGAAGCGGCGCCCGTGAGATCGATGCCGAGGGTCGGCTCGTCACACCGGGCTTCGTCGACATCCACACGCACCTCGACGCGCAACTGGCCTGGGATCCGATCGGCACCTCGAGCTGTTGGCACGGGGTGACGAGCGTGGTCATGGGCAACTGCGGAGTCACCTTCGCGCCGTGTCGCCCCGAGGACCGCTCGACGCTCGCCGAGATGATGGAGAGCGTCGAGGACATTCCGCGCGATGCCATCCTCGACGGGTTGGCGTGGGACTGGGAGACCTACGGCGAGTACTACGACTCGATCGATCGGCTGGCGAAGGGTCCGAATACGGGCGGTCTCGTCGGACACAGTGCGCTGCGCACCTACGTGATGGGCGAGCGCGGCCTCGACGAGGCCCCCGCCACCGGCGACGACATCGCCGCGATGGCCCGACTCCTCGACGAGGCGATGGGTGCCGGAGCGCTGGGGGTGTCGACGAGCCGGACACTGATGCACAAGGTTCCCGATGGTCGTCCGATCCCCGGCACCTTTGCTGCTGCCGACGAACTGCTCGCCTTCGCAGCGGTGCTCCGCCAGCACGGTGCCGGCGTGTTCGAGGGAGCGATGCGCCTCGGCGAGCGTGACAACGACGACCTCGACCACACCCGCGCCGAGGTGACGCTGATGGGCGAGATCAGTCGCCACAGCGGCCGACCGGTCAGCTTCGGGCTGACACAGAGCAACCGACGGCCCGACCTGTACGAGCGTGTCATCGACTTCGTCAGGTCCGAGAACGCCGCAGGTGCCAACGTCCGACCGCAGACGACCGCGCGAGGTGTCGGCGTGCTGTTCGGTCTCGAGACGAGAACACCGTTCGACCGGGCGCCATCGTGGAAGGAACTGCGCGGTGCCGCCAACGGCCGCAAGATGCAGATGGTGCGTGACGCCGCCTTCCGACAGACACTGATCAACGAAGCCGACGTGCACGGCACACCGATCGACCTCGAGGGGCTCTTCGTCCTGGCCGACGGTGAGGCCCGCTACGACTGCGATCCGGCGAATTCGTTGGCGGCGATCGCCCGTTCGCGAGGCGTCAGCCCGGCGGCGGCATTCATCGAGTTGGTCCTCGAGACCGACGGTGCGCTCGTGGCCAACATGCCGTTCCTCAACCAGGACCTGTCGGCGGTCGAGTCGATGCTGGACGATCCGTTGGTCACGCTGGGTCTGGCCGATGCCGGTGCCCATGTCGGCCAGATCATGGACGCGAGTCAGCCGACGTTCTTCCTCACGTACTGGATCCGCGAGCGCGAGCGCTGGAGCATCGAGGAGGCCGTTCGGCGCCTCACCACCGACACTGCCGACCTGTTCGGCATCCGCAACCGCGGCCGCCTCGCCGTTGGAGCGTTCGCCGATGTCAACGTGATCGACTTCGACGGCCTGCACCTGCCACACCCCGAGTACGTCACCGATTTCCCGAACGGTGCCGGTCGATACGTGCAGGGCTCGTCCGGTTACGACTACACCCTCGTGAACGGTTACGTGTTCATGGACCACGGCGAACACACCGGCGCCCTCGCGGGCCGGATGCTCCGGTCGAACTGACTCACCGTCGGCTGGCTACCGTCGGACGATCGGCGCGGTGATCGTCACCCGTCGAGCACCCAGTCGAGTCCGATGAGGAGATCCGAATGACCGCTGCCGCCATCCCCGCCCTGGAACAAGAGGTTCGGTTCGCCAAGGAACTGTTCGCCACCCTGACGCCTGCCGAGTGGGAGAAGGCGTCGGCGTGCGAGGGCTGGCGCGTGCAGGATGTCGCCCAGCACATGGCGTCGGTGTTCCAGCAGATCGCCGATCCGACCTCGATCGACATGGGTGATTCGGGCAAGGCGGAGTCGTCGGCCGAGGTGCCGGTACAGGCGCGCCGGGACTGGACGATCGACCAAGTGGTCGACGCCTACGACGAATGGTCGGCGAAGGGAGTCGCGGCGCTGGCTGCACTGCAGGAACCGCCCATGGCCGATGCGCAGGTGCCATTGTCCGACCTCGGCACGCACCCGCTCAACCTGCTCGGCAATGCCATCGTGTTCGACCACTACTGCCATCTGCGACACGACATCGGCGCAGTGATCGAGCGGGCCGCTGCACTTCCTCGGGACGAAGGTGCCCTGGTGGCGACCCGCGAGTGGATGTTGGCGGGCTTGCCGCAGATGTGCGCCGAGGCGCTGGCGGGAGCGCCCCAGCAGTCGGTCAACATCGTGTTCGACGGGCCCGGAGGCGGGAGCTTCGTCCTGGCTCCGGGTGCTGACGGATGGACCGTGGAAGAGGGCTCGGCTGCGGGCGCACCGACGGTGCACACCACCGTGCACGACTTCGTGTCGTGGGGAACGAAGCGCTCCGACTGGCGTGAGGTCGTCACGGGTGACACCGACGACCCCGCCGTCGTCGGCATCCTCGACGCCATCAACATCATCTGACCGCCTCGACTCCGGCTGCGAAGTCAGAGTCGGCGGCGGAGTTCGACGTAGACCTCGGTGCCGGCGAGCGCGATCAGTGACTCGGCCATCGAGTCGATGACGCGCTCGGTGCCGCTGTACGCCTCGCCCCCTTCGCTGCGCTCGGTGCAGCACCATGCCATCGTGCGGCCGTGGTCGCCCCAGTCGACGCGGGTCCACCGGCGCACCGTCGCCGACTCGGTGACGTCGTCGATCTCCTGCCAGTCGATACGCAGGGGGAGTTGCCAACACACCGAGGGTTTCCATTCGGTCGGTGACTCCCCGGATTCGAGTGCGGCGAGATGCAGGGCGCAGCCCTCGCCGCCTTCGAAGCCGGGACGGTTGAGGAAGATGCAGGCGCCATCGACCACTCGGGTGTGCGTCCGCTCGACATCTCCGAAGATGCCGTTGGCGCCGGAGTCGGGGTCAGGGTCGCCGTGCGCGACGTGGTGGTACTGGAACTGTTCCGGGGTGAGCATCGACGCGTACGCGTCGACGTTCATGGCCTCGGCTTCGCCGGCGGGGCCGTCGCCGAAGTGGGCGCCGAGCGAGCAGCAGCCCTGGTTCAACTCCGCGGCCGGGCGGTCGAGGATTCCCTTGCAGCCGTGCCCGAACAGGCAGGTCCAGTTCGATTCGAGGAACTCGCGCTCGAAGCGCCACACGGTGTCGTCGCGCACGATCTCGATGAAGCCATCGTCGGGTGGGGGAGTCGGCTCGGTCATTGGTGGGTGAATGCCACGTGGCGGCCGCGCGGCCCGAGGTCGATGGTGTCGGCTGCAGTGGCAGCGTCAGCGAGGGTGAGTCGGGCGCCGATTTCGAGGACGACCTTCGCGCCGTCGGGGGAGAGGTCGACGAGCACGCTGTCATCTTCGACGCTCACGGTGGCGACCGACTCCGGCGAGGTGATCTGATAGCCGCTCGCCGTCGACGATGCGACGGTGCATCCGTCGGCAGTCGAGAACAGCGGTGCTGTCATCTCGGCTTCGTTCAGTGTCGATCCGTCGGCGAACGCAACGAGGGAGATCTGACCGCCGGCGTCGTCGATCAGTGCCACACATGTCGACCCCTGGGTGCCCCAGGACTCCGTGACCATCTGCACGACGGGGTAGGTGCCGATCACCGAACCCGAGTCGTCGACGATCGCGGTCCCCTCGGCACCGGACACGACGAGCCGGTCGCCGCTGGTGGTGACGACCCCGAACGCGACCGGCCCGATGGCCAGTTGCCCGGTCGACTCGGTGCCGCCGGTGGCCGTCGACATGGTGACGATCTCGCCGTCGACGGTGACCAGCTGGACCGTGCCATCGCCGATGACGGCCGCACGCACCGACGACGTGGCACCCGACGACATCAGTTCGCCGTCGTGGTCGAAGACGCTGATGGTGGCCTCGGTGCCGACGTTCTGGGCCGTGACCACGACGTCGTCGTCGACCGCCAGTGCGAGCCCCGAGAAGTAGGAGGGCTCGTCACGATCGAACGAGAACAGCACGCTCTGGAAGTTGCCCGAGTCGGTGACGAGGACGTCGCGTCCCGACGGGTCACTGCGTGCGCCGCTCCATTCGTACTTCGTGCCGGTGATCGGCGCGAACGCATCGGTGTCGATCACGTCGCCGGTCGGCGCGTGTGCGATCAGCCCTCGAGCGCCGTCGGTGTCGGCGACGATCATCGTGAGGCCGCTGCCGGCGGGCCGGGTGATGGCGTCGGCAGCGATGGTGTAGTCGGTCGACGACTCGTCGGTCAGGTCGACGATGCTCGTGGCGGCCGCCGACACGACGACCGCCGTGGAGTCGACCACGGCGCTGTCGACGACAGATCGGGTGCCGGTGTCGATCCGAGCGAGTTCCTCACCGGCCTCGTCGTCGACGATGACGCGGCCCGTCCGTTCGTCGATCAGCACGACACGGTTCCACTCGGCACTCACCGAACCCGAGCTCGGACTGCGGTCGGAACTCCCGGTCAGGTTCGTGATCACGATCGCTGCGGTCGCGATCACCGCCACGACTCCACCGCCGACGATCACCCGTCTGAACCAGTAGTTCGGCCGCAGCGCCTCGACGTCGTCGGCCAGCTGGCCTCGTCGGCGAGCGTCCCCTCGTCGTCGAACGGCGGCAATGACGACGGCATCGATGTGGATCGTAGGCGCACTAGCGTCGAGCGACATGGAGTTCTCCTGCCCCCGCTGCCACGGAGATGCCGTCGAGGATTTCTACGGGCCGTGCGGCACGTGCCGGACGCAGTTGCGTGATGCGTTCCGCTCCGAGGGCCGCGTCGTCGAGGTGGCCGAATACGAACCGAAGATGAACGTCACCCCGAACGCCGTCGCCCTCAAGGACGACTGACCCACCCCCATCTTCACCTTTCACCGTTTCACCTTTCACCGTTTGCGTTGCGGATTGGTTGGCCCGTCCCAACGGAACTGCAACGCAAACGGCGAATGCAGAGTTCGACAGAGGTGACCGTCGGTCGGAGCCCGCGTGTCGCCTCGCACTCCGGTATCGTGTTCAGGTCCTGTTCGCAGGATCCCCAACAGGGGGACGTAGCTCAGTTGGCTAGAGCACCTGCTTTGCAAGCAGGGGGTCGTGGGTTCGATTCCCATCGTCTCCACCGATTAAAGCCCCTGGTAGCAGAGCTGCCGGGGGCTTTCTCGTTGCAAGATGAGGTGCGGCGTGCCAGTATCGTGCCAGTAGCAGCGGGCAAGAAGGGTCTCGTAGATGGCACAGCGGCGAGGTTTCGGGTCGGTTCGCAAGCTTCCGTCCGGTCGGTGGCAAGCGCGCTTCACCCACCCACAGACGGGCAAGATCCAGTCGGCCCAGAGCACGTTCGACACGAAGGCCGGTGCCGGACGATGGCTCGCCACGATGGAGACCGACCTCGACCGAGGTGATGCGCTCGACCTCGATCGAGGCAAGATTGCGTTCGGCGTATACGGGAAGGCATGGCTCGACTCGAGAGGAGATCTCCGTCCCAAGACGATGGAGTTGTACCGGTACCTGTTCCGGCAGTATCTCGATCCACCTGCTCGGAACCGAGGCAGATCGGCCAGATCGATTCGGAGAGCATCCGCAGTTGGTACGGCGAGGTCAGTGCTGGTTCGCAGAGTCGAGTGACGACAGCCAAGGCGTACCGGTTGCTCCGCCAGATACTCCAAGCCGCAGTCGACGACCGAATGCTTCGGTCGAATCCGTGCAACCTCAAGGGAGCCGCGGTCGAACACAGCGACGGAACGGCCGATGCTTGTCGATGGACGACGTTATCGCACTCGCCGACGCGATCAAACCGCGCTACCGACTGATGGTGCTCCTCGCCGGCCTCGTCGGGCTGCGCCGTGGCGAGTGCCTGGCCTTGCGAGTGAGTGATGTCGTCGAGCGTGATGGACGGTCGACGATCACGGTGGGCTCGTCGATCGTGTTCGTGGGTGGCGCACCCCGACGCGAGCTTCCGAAGACCGACGCCGGAACGAGGCGACTCGCGCTTCCATCGGCGGTCGGCAAGGAAGTCGAGCGCCACCTCGCTGAGTTCGATCTGAGCGGCGACGACCTGCTCTTCGCAGACGAGCGGACCGGAACGACGCCGACGATCACGGTCTGGCGGCGGGTGTGGAACAACGCACGCCGCGATGCCGGCGTCGACTGCACTTTCCATGATCTTCGACACCACGCAGGAACGCTCACCGCAAGCGCCGGCGCCAGCATCCGCGAGTCGATGGCCAGGCTCGGCCACGCATCGCCGCGAGCGGCGCTGCGGTATCAGCATGCAGCCGAACAGCGTGACGTGGAAGTCGCGTCGTCGATCGATCGACTGATCCCTGGGAGTGGTTGAACGTCCGCTTGGGAAGCGGATTTCTTGCCTTTGAAATTCATCCGCGATGGCCTCCGGCCGTGGCCGAAGGAAACGCCGACAAGTCAGTCCATCGGCTCGACCTTGGCCTCGATGAAGGCGACCTCCTTGTCGTCGAGTCCGTACTTGGCGTACAGCTGCTGATCGATCGCCGGGGTCGACCTTGTCCAGTCGATGTCTGACTCCGACGTGAAGTCCTGCGCCGGGACGAACCGCCACGTTGAGCGAGGGTTGTGCTGTGTCACTTTCAAGACATAGAGCATTGCCCGCGCGAACTTTGTCTTGACGTACGAGAAGCAGGCCTGCGCTTCGGCCTGTGTGTCGAACGCGCCGATGGTCAGAAACGTCTGGGTTACGGCAACTCCAGGCTCAACGACCTCCGGGGCCGCCATCCACCCGAGCTTGTTGCTTTCGTTTGCTGCCGGGAGCGCGACCTTGTATTTGTGAAAGCTCTCCGGGCCGGTGATGTACTCGCCACGAATCCATCGGCGGTATCGCTTGTTCTTGATCACACCTAGTGCCTGAACGTACTCGTGATCGTCGGCAGGTCGGGTCTCGTAGAAGAGAAAGGAGAACTGCTCAAACGCGTTCGTGTTGACCAGGGCAGCGTTGCCCTCCGGGCGCAGCTTGAGTGCTTCGGGGTGGTCCTCGTACAACTTGTCTGTGTAGCGGTATGAGCGTGAACTCGTGATGCCCAGAGTTTCGATAAAGGTCGTTCCTGACTCTCGCACCTTGTGCAGGATCGAGTTAAGTTCGTCGTACGCCGTGAACGTCTCGATGGGTGCACCAGCGCGGTCCGCGTCCCGGTACGTCACAGCGATCCCAGCGCGGATCTTGGTGCCGGGAAACAGTTCCGAGCTGTCTCGGAGGTAGATCGGAACAGTGAGATGTGGATCGGCGAGCATTTTCTCATTCCACGACTTCGGCGTGAAACCTGCGTTGAATAGGAAGCGCGCTGGGGTGACTAGGACTGCCTTCGTCCCGACCTCGTAGGCCGCGTCCATGAACAGGTGATAGACGGGGGTGTCGCGGGTGCCCTCGCCTTGGGCCTCTACCTGGTAGGGAGGGTTGCCGATGACGACGTCGAATTTTCTGGTCACGTCATACCTCGGCTCCCAGCATCTCAGCGATGGTCTTGTCGCGTTCTTCGGGGGTCATTTCGGCTAAATTGCCGACCCGGAAGTGACCCGAGCCTTCAATCCACGCTTTGCGTTCCGCGACGCCGCCGGAGACGGCCTCGATGGTGATGCGGTGAAGGATCTCGTTGTGGCTCATCTCAAAGACCTGATGGGTCAGGATATGCCGCAGCCGCTCGTCGCCGTTCCGGATCTCATTGGCCAGTCCGTTGTCGAGTCGACGCACGAGTTCCATGATGAACAGCCCAGCAGTTGAGAATGGGTCGACGAAGGTCTTTGTCCGATCGGTGAAGATGCCCGGGTTCTCAGCCTCCAGCGTGTCGATCATCAGCTTCACGACCTTTTGCGGCGTGAAGACCAGAGAAGTCTTCTGCTGAGGTATGTAGGCAAAGATGTTTTCCGTTTGCGCGTCGTCAAAGTAGTCGGCGAGCGACTCTTTTTTGTCCAGGAACTCCTGAACGGACTGGTTGAACACCGCCTCGTCAAAGAGGCCCGGAATCTTCGTCACGGTGCCGTCCTCCTCGGTGATCTCTTGGCCATCGCGCAGTAGTCGGAACTCGACTTCGGTGATTCCGGTGATCTCCTCGAACACGTCGTCGGGGGTGTAGTCGTCGAAGTTCGACAAGCGAATGCCGCGGTCGCCGTAGGCCATCAGGAACATCGGGATCGTGCGGGCGAAGCCGCGCAGATGCGAGCGGGCGTCGTCCATCGTCTGGTTCGCTCGTTTCTGCTCCTTCTTGGTCTCCTCGCGGATGACCGTCTCGGGGACGATTGAGTCCATGGTCGCCTCAACGATGCCCAGGACTGTTGTCTTGAGAGCCTCGTCCTGTTCGGCCTTCTTGGCTTGGACGGCATCGGCGTCGGCCTCCGTGGCGGCGCTCTTCAGCTCGTCCTCGAGATGCTTGCTAGCAATGCTGTGCTCAATGTACGCGCGCTCGACCTGGTCCTTCACAGACTGCTCGGTGCGCTTCATGTCGCGCTCGACCTGCTTGGCTGTAAGCCCGTACTCCTCCTTCAGTTCATCGCGTTTGGCGCGACTCTGGTCGGTCACCGCTTTCGCGATCTGCCTCGCCGCGGTGTGCGCTGGGGCATCTGGCTCGGGCGTCGGAATGGCCTCGACGCTCCAGGCGGGCTTGCCGAGCTCGGAGACCTTGGGGTTGATCACGGTCTCCATATCGACTTGGACGTTGCCGTCCTGATCCGTGACGGGTGGAGGATGCGGAACGTCGATCGGCTCTCCGGCCTTGACCTTGCCCTGCTTGGCAATGGGCAGCTTCTCCAGGATGTCCTTGACGTGCTCGGAGTACCGGAAGATGCCGGCGACGTTGGCGAACAGCAGGTTCGATAGGAAGCCGCGACGCACGACCTCTCGAGCCTTGAAGACCTGCGGGAACGTCAGCACCTGGGAAGCGTCGAGCTCGATCATCCGGCCCTCGGCGTCCTCGCCCAGGACCGGGAAGAAGTTCAGAAGCGTGCGGATATTGTTCTGCCGCACCCCCTGGTCGCCCGACGGGTTTGGGTGCAGGTTGTTGGCGAAAGCGTCGAAGATCGCCAAAGTCCGCTCCGGCGCGAAGTCAAAAATGTACGCGTTCTGCTTCTGGAAGACGGCCCCGTTGCGCTCGAACGTACAGGGGTTCTGCGCCCGGAACGCCGCCTGCATGTACTGGGCGGGGGAGGACATGTTCGTCAGCATGATGACCGCGGTCCACTCGGGCACCGTGACGCCGGTGGTGAGCTGTCCGACCGACAGGGTGATGGTCTTGCCGTCGGAGTCCTCGGCCTCTGCGATGGCGGCGCGCACTTTGTCGAGGGACTTGCCGAGAGCGACCGTGTCGGTGGCGTCGTCAGTCTTCCCATCGCCCGCGGCGAGAATGACCGTGTAGTCCTTGAACACGTCGTGCTTCCTGAGGAGCTTCTCGAGCGCCTTGGCGGAGGCGACGCGGTTGAGTAGCCAAAAGGAGTGGCGGATCTCGTCACGTAGCTCAGCCGTGGAGAACGGGTACTTCTCGTTGGTCGCCAGGCAGTCGAGAAACTTGATGATCTCGTCCTCGTGCTCGAAGAAGCCGTTGTCCTTGGTCGCGAAGAACTCGTTGAGGTCGAACGTGTAGTCGATGTTCGCCTCGTCCTCATCGATGGCGACGCCCTCAGCTAGATGGTCGGTGATCATCCGCGAGACCTGGTACGTCAGAAGGTTGAGCGTCGGCAACGCGGCGTACGGGTTCTCCTCGCCTTCCCCTTCCCAGCTCTGACGGGCGTTCTGCTCCTGCTCATAGGTCCAGTTGAAGATCTGGTCGTCGCCGAACTTGCCCGACGCAAGAGCCTTGAACGGGGTGCCCGACAGGTGAAGCGTCCATGTGCGGTTGATCTGGTCGAGCGCAACGTCGGTCTTGGTGGTGTCGATCCCCTCGTGGGCCTCGTCGATCACCAGGAGGTCCCAGTTGAGGTGCGCAACGTGTTCGAGCTTGTCGTACGAGCCGCCGAAGTACACCGAGCCCTTGAGGTCCTGCAAGGACAGGAACTCCACGACCCGCAGATCTTCGTCCGGGTGGTTGAGGGAGAGGGCGCGCCACTGCTCGCGGGTCATGGGGCTGCGACTGTCCAGCGAGGGCGACTCCGAGACAAAGCGGAACACCGTCTGGTGGCCAATGAAGCGCGTGAAGTCGTCGAACCAGGAGTTCGCGATCGCCGGACGGTTGGTGACGATCAGAACCTTCCTGACGTCCAGGGCTCGCATCAGATCGTACGTCGTCAGCGTCTTACCGAACCGCGGTTTGGCGTTCCAGAGAACCTCGACTTCCCCCGCAGCGAAGGCCGCCAGGGCCTGGTCGACGGCCGCCTGCTGCTCGGGGCGCAGAACGTAGTCGTCCTCGCCCCCGGTGCCCGGCAGATCGGGGAAGTCCTGGCCGGCAAAGTCGTTGAAGTAGTCCAGCGACTTCTTCTGCGCAGGGGCTAGGTGGTGCCACTCGGTGCGCTTGGGTTTCGTCTCGCGCTCAACACCCTGCTGCTTGAGGTAGGCGTGGAAGTCGGTGTCGGTGAAGCGTCCGCCGGCCTCGGAGGTGAACAGAGCCCGCCGCGACCATAGCTTCTTCTTCTCGACCGACAGCTGAGATGCCTGCTGCGCAATGCGGGCATCGGCAGTCTCTTGCTCGGTGTAACCGATCTTCTCCCAGCCGTCATACTTGGGGATGTCGGGCGTCGTCCACGAGTAGATCAGCGGAGTGATGGCTCGGAACGTACTGATCTTCGGGCTAGGCATCGGCCGTTGCCTCCTCGTGGACCCGGTCGATCATGCACGGCTCGTAGCTGAGGTAGTCGGTGAAGTCGAAGCCGCCATCGCGAAGAGAGGCGAGCGTGAACGGCTCGCGCTGGACCATGCCGGGAGCTCCTGCGATTCGATTCCACCAGGAGAACAGGATGTCCCTGCCCTCGGAAGTCTGCGCTGTCAGGGTGTTGCCACGCACGATGTTCGTGTTGATGAGGAAGGTCGCGGCGCGCTGCAAGTCGGTGTCCGCTCCACAAGGGATGCCGTGGGCCTGCTGGAAGCCGAGGAACTCCGCGAGCATGTTCGCCATCGCCTCCCGGTGGTTGTCCTCGAGGAGCTCTACGCCGTATATAGAGGCCAGCGCGTAGAGGGACTCCCGAGGCCACTCCTCGCTCGGGTACCGCTTCTCCATGGCATGGAGCTTGCGACGCAGAATCGCGACCAGAAAGTTACCGTCACCGGCGGAGGGCTCGAGGAACGTCGTGTCGACGAAGTCGGGGCCGGTCTCCAGTTCCGCCCGGACCAGGTCGAGCATTCGGTCGACCATGTGACGCGGAGTGAGGACCTCACCGTAAGCCTTGACGCGATGCCTTGACCTCACGACTTGATCTTCGGCGATCGTTGGCGTTCGTGTCACCGGACTTTGCACCGTTGCGGATGGATCAGCACATCATCCGTGCGGCTCGGACAGTTCGTTGACCGGAGGGCGGTCCTACTCCGTCCGCCGCCGACGCGCTTGCCCGAAGGCTTCGACCCTCGCTGGCTCAGATCGGTTGCCAAACTCTGCTCCATCTCGTCCTTGGTGCCGCAAGCAAGATAGCAGCACTCCTTTCGATCCTAAGTGGGATCATCGGGGGTCGGGTCTGGTAGGTCGTGTGTCCGGTGTTTGGGAGGGCATACATCCTTGCAGGGGTTGCTTTGCGCAACCTGCAGGAGACAGGACGCCGCTCGTCGATGTTCGGTCGAGAGCAGACTTGAGCGCCTTTGGCGCCGAAGGACAAATCGGCAGCGGGACGTCGAGGCTCGGCTACATTCGGCAGCGAATGAGGGGCGCGACGGCAAAGAGTGGTCTCGTCGACATGAGTCAATCCGACATCGACTTTGTGGCAGCTCGTCAGCAGGTCGAAGCGCTGACGGAGGTGCCGGCTACGGTCCGCGCTCGGCGCGTTCTGGATCTACGTCGGGCTGTACGATGCTCAGCTAGGTTTTCTAGCCAATGAGGGGCGCGACGGCAGGGAGTGGTCTCGTCGACATGCGTCAATCCGGCATCGACTTCGTGGCAGCTCGTCGGCAGGTTGAAGCGCTGAGCGAGGTGCCGGCGACAGTCAGGGCGCGCGCGTTCTCGATCTATGTCGGACTCTTCGAGTTCGCTGACGACGACGGATCGGTGCAGGCATTGGCTGCGGACTTCATGCCGAGGTTCGAGATCAATCGGGGCTCGTGGTCGACGTATCGGCGTGTGCTCGAAGCGGCGTCGTTGATCAGTATCGAGCGGACCGATGACGATGGGCGCGCACGACCGGTGAAGCTGCTGCCGCCGAGCTGAAGGATCGGGCGGATCTTCTGTAACGGTTCAGCGGTTCGTGGGGCCTTCGGTAGGTGTGGACGCATCGACCCACTTTGCTCGTAGAGCCCTTGCACAACGCGTACGTTCGTTGTACGTTTCTTTGGGTGACGCTGCGTGGCCGGTGGCCTACGCAGGGTCCGGGGTCGTCGGGGCGGCATCGAGTTCGGGTCTTGCGGGAGACGTCGTGACTGTCCTGCGCACAGACGCAGTCCGACAGGTGTCGGGTTCAGGATGGTCTCCCTCGTCGTGGTGGTCGTTCTGGGAATCGAGCCGTCTCACCCCTCGTCGATTGCTAGCCGGGTCGGGCGTTCATTCAGACGCGTTCGAGATGAGTCGCCCCCGGTCGATGCTCCATCTGGCGACGTGTGAGCGGATGATGGGTCGGCCTGGCGCAGTCTGCTCGCTCTCGAGCGTTCCTACTGCTCGAGGCGCTCTTGCTTCCGCAGTGCGTCTTGGCCGGGCTGATCTGCGTGCCTGGCTTGATGCTCGTCGAGATCGCCGGCGCGGACGGAAATCTGTTCGCTCGCCTGGCGCTGCTCGCAGTCGTCTTGGCGATGGTGGGGGCGGGGATCGCATCGTGCGTAGGGCGGATCTTCGATGCGAATCGGTGGGGTGGAGTCGGGGCACGGTCGATCGTCGTGGCGAATGTCGCAGTCTCCGAGCGCGGTGTCGGCCTCGGCCGAACTCTCCTGACTGAGATCGCGCGGCTCGCCGACGACGACGGTCGCACGCTCGTGCTCACGGTACGGACGGACAACGTGGCGGCGACTCGTCTGTATCGGTCGGTTGGTTTCACCGATGAGCCATCGGTCAAGGTTCGCTCCGGTCAGATCGCGATGATTCGTCGGAGCCCGTCTGCGGTTCGAAGTGCTCGGCCGTGGGATGAGCACCTCTCCGCAGCGCTCGTCGCCGGGTGTGCGATGTCGGTCGTGGCTGTGCTGGTCGGCGCAACGACCGTCTCGGGGCCGACGAGGATCGCCGTGGCCTCCGGGTTGTGCCTCCTGTGCGCTGCGGCGATCGTCGACGTCAGGGCCTTCCGACTCCCCAACCGCTTCCTTGCTCGTCGCCGCTGTCCTGGCTGCGCTGGCGGCGTACTTCGCCGGGGCGGTCGACTCTGCCTTGGCTGCATCTGTGATGGGGGCGGCACCGTTCCTGCTGGTTCATCTGGCCGATCCGTCAGCGCTCGGGTTCGGCGACGTGAAGTTCGCAGCGGTTGCTGGAGCGTTGATCGCGCCGTGGTGGTGGCCGGCGGCCGTGCTCATGGCGGTGGTTGCCCTGGCTGTTGCGTGCGCAACGCGGCTCGCTCGACCGTCCGGTCCGCACGCACTTGGTCCAAGTCTGTTCACCGGGACGTTGGTAGCGCTGCTCGTTTCGATCGTTCTTGTCCAGAAGGGACTCGTCGCATGAAGCCGATCCGCAGCTTGGCGCTCGTACTCGTCGTCGCCGGCCTGGCCGCTTGCGCCGGTTCCGGCAACGCCGATCCCGAGGTGACTGCGCCCCTTCCGACAGTCGCACCGACGACCGATGACGGAGGCCCGAGCGAAACAGACGCTGACCACGATGCCGAACACGGTCGCCGAGACCACGAGCCGACGGAGCCGTCCTACCGAGACGACGACAGCCGTCGAGCCCGTGAGGCTTCCTTCCCGCTGGCCTCGGCACGCCGGTCGATGGAGCACCCGGTGTCGACACACCGGGCGAGATTGTCGAATTGATCGACATGGTGTGGCTGTTCGTTCCCGTCCGAGCCGGACCCGGACGACGCCAATGTCGTCGTCCCGCTCCCCGAGGACGCAGACATCATCGCCGCCTACGGCCGAGGCGATGACCGCGCTATCACGAGCAGGCATCGCATGAACCCGATGCCGGTCGAACCCAGCGAAGCGATGCGCGCAACATCTCGTCGACGGAGGAGCCAGCTACAGCGAGAACGTCTTCGCCGTCCGAAGTCCGCCGCCGGTCGAGTACCTCGGGTTTCCGGCGGATGGCGATCGTCCTGCGACCGGTCGTGATTGCCGACCCGCGGTCGGAGACCGAGGCGTTCATCTTCGACTGCGCAATCAGTGGATCCCACTACCTCAAAGCCGACGGCACGCTGGCGGCTGGCGAGGTCGGCGGGACGACCCGGGCGCCGCTGATCGTCCGGCTCGTGAACCAGGACGGGGTGTGGTTGGTCGACGACATCCAGGATGACGAGCGAGCCTGCTCATGCGTGTGAGCGATCCTCGCCACTCTGGATCGCTCTGCGTGGCCACGCTCGTCGGCGGATCGTCGCGACGCTGTCCCGGGCGGATCGGCGGCGGCGGGCCGCCGCTGATCCCGGGCGCTCGGCAGGTTCACATTCGCAATGCTTCGGGTGGTCTTGGTGTGTTCACGTCGATCCCGGGTGGGTCGGCGTTTCGGAACTCATGGGGGTGGTCCGGCGGCGGAGTGTTCGGGGATCGCCTGAGGGTGATGATCCGAACTCGTTGGGCATCATCGAGGAGCAGTTGCTGGCTCGGTCGACGAAGTTCATCTTCATCGAGGGAGTCTTCGAATACAGGAACATCCCGCCGTATCTTCGATCTGGTTGGTCTGACCGGGCCATCGCTGACGGACACGGTTCGGACATTCTCGGTGTACTGCGCCGACACGTTCTACGGCGGCAACTTCCGAGGCTTCGTTCAGATTCCGGCGACGGACCCGATGCTCGACCCTCGTCCGCAGTTGACGAACCTCTACAACGGTCTGCAGCTGGAGCCGCTCGCCGTGTATGAGAACAAGGTGGTGGGCGAGTGGGGTGGCCTGGTGGTGCGGAACCCGGCGTGGTTGGCGATCAACGGTTCGGCGTGGCGGACTCAGCGGTCGAACGCCGTCTACTACCGCGGCTGGGAGCTGTACCTCATCACCCGCCCGGTCGAACTCGACTTCCTGGTCGAGTTCGTCCCCGATCCTGACCGACCGTCACCGCCGTTCTCTGGTGTCATCGCATGCGTAGCGGCGGGTGACGAGTATCCGGTGGGAGAGACGATCGAGTTCCCGCAGCGACCGAACGATCTGGCCGACTTCGCCGAGCCGGGCAGCAACCGGTCGTGTGAATGGACGCCGCCCGGGCCGGGCGAGGTGACAGTCACGGCACGGCAGACGTTCGCGGTGACGTTCTGGGCGTCGGGATCGGTCGAGACGCAGCCGAACTATGTGTGGGCGTCGGAGCCGGTGACGTTCCGGGTGGGCGAGTTGGTGGCGGTGAACGTCAATGAGTGAGGAGCCCTGACCATGTCGCTGACCCATACGGTCCGTCCGACCCACGCGCCGACGTCGAAACCGTCGTCGCCGCGACCGAAGCTCAAGGTCCCGTGGCTACTCGCCGCTGGCGGGGTGTTCGTGCTGAGCGTGATGCTCGTGCTGTGGGCGGTGTCGAGCGCGTCTGATCGCACCCAGGTGTTGATGGTCGTCGAGCCGGTGCCAGCGGGTGAGCAGATCCCGGACTCGGCGATCGGTGTGACGGGCATCTCGAACGACAGCGGCTTCGGGCGGATCTATCTCGAATCGCAACGCGCCGACATCGTGGGCGCTGTCGCTGTTGGTGATCTCGCACCGGGTGACCTGTTGGGTCCGTCGATGGTCGCGGGCGCTCCTGACACCTTCGAAGGTGAACGACTCGTTGGTGCGGTGTTGCGGGCCGGTCGGTATCCCGAGGAGATCCAGCGCGGTGACACCGGGCTGGCGGTGTCGACGATGGACCGTGCGACGGACTCACCGTCGGCGATCCCAGTTCGGGTCGTCGCGGTGTCGTTCTCGGAGACCGCTGAAGCGTCGATCACGTTGGCCGTCGCTGAGCCGGACGCGGCGCTGGTGGGGACGTGGGCGGGCACTGACGAACTGGTCGTGGTCATCCAGCCGTTGGGGGCCGAGCAGTGACGCTGATCGCGGTCGGTTCGTGGCGAGGCACGGGCACGACGACGTCGGCGTTGTTGCTGGCCGCTGCCGTGGCGGCTGGGGGAGATCAGTCGTGGTTCGTGGAGGCCGACCCGGCCGGAGGTGTGCTGGCAAGTCGAGCTACGGACTTGGCGGGCTGCAACTCGCTGGGCCGCGTGGCGTTCGACCCGATCGGCGAGAGCGCTGTCCGTGCGCTTGAAGCGTCGGCTCGGCGGCTTGGACGAGTGAATGTGGTGACGGGGCCGTGGGATTCGTTCCAGGCGTGGTCGGCGATTGCATCACCTCGCACTCCGTGGGTTGACGCGCTGCGTCGTCTCGATGGGACGGTGGTGGTGGATGTCGGGTCGCTGCGTGGTGGTTCGGTACCGACGTGGCCGATCATCGAACGTGCCGATGTCCTGGTCATGGTGACCACACCGGAGCCGGCTGCGTTGACGAGCACGGTCGCGTGGATCGACTCGAAGGGCCAGTCGGCTCCGGGTGTCGCCGGGCTGTCGCTCGACACCGCACGGCTCCTCGTCATCGACGCACCGATTGCGTCGGCGGAGCGGTTCGATCGATCGGTGGCAGGCGAACTCGGTACCCGGTTGGTCGGGTGGTGGCCGTGGGAACCGAAGGTGATCGATCACCTCCATCGTGGAGGCTCGCTCGATCATCGTTCGATCCGCCGGTTCGCGCTCGTCCGGTCCGCCGTCTCGACGGTGGGTGAGCTCCTCGGCACCCGGTCGGCGGAGGTGTTGGCATGACGGTCGACCCGGTGGACACCGAGTTGGAGGTGCTGGCGTATCGGATCCGTCGCGAGTTCGGTGAGCGGCTGCCGTTGAAGGGTCGCAACGAAACCGGCGAGGAGACACAGCTACGCGAGGAACGCACCCGACTCGTACTCGAACGTGAGGTGTTGCCCGAGGTCGCACAACAGCGCCGTGAGCAACGCCAGCCGGTGCTGTCCGCAAGTCAAGAGGTCGAGGTCGTCGATCAGATCATCGCCGGGTTGTTCACGATCCCGAAACTGATGGGTCCGCTACGCAACCAGAACGTCACCGACATCTTGGTCTTCGGCTCCGCTCCGGTACGCGTCGAAGAACTGGACGGTTCGGTCACGGAGTCGCCGCCGCTCGTCTCGCGGGACCGGGACCTCGAGCGGATCATCTACGACGTGGCGGTCCAAGCAGGTCGCCCGTTCAACATCGAGAACCACGAGGTCGACTTCGAACTCGAACCCGGCGTCCGCTTCCACGCCGGCGGCTTCGACCCCGTGCAGCGCCCGTACATCGCGATCCGCCGCGCGGCGCTGTTCGGCGCGGCGCTCGACGAGTTGTACGACCGCGGCGCCGCCGACGCCGGCATCGTCGAGTTACTACGAGCCGGCGTTGCTGCGGGGTTGGGGATCGTGTTCGTCGGGCCGATGGGGTCAGGCAAGACGACGTGGCTACGGGCGACGATCGCCGAGATCGACGCGTCACAGGTGATCACCACGATCGAATCCGACTTCGAACTCAACGTGTTACAGATGGGCAAGCACCCCTACGTGATCGCGTACCAGGAACGCCTCCCGACGACGATCGACTCGAAGGGGTACACCCCGGCCGAAGCGATGCGACCGGCGATGCGCACCCGGGCGCACTGGATCATCGTCGGCGAGGTCCGCGGCGGTGAGGGCGCACCGCTGGTGCGGGCGATGCAGACCGGTCAGGGAGCGATGGGAACCGTCCACGGCACCGACGCCGAGGACGCACTCGACAACCTCGTGAACCTCATCGCGTCCGACACCCACCAGGCCGCCCCGGACGTCAAGACGCAGGTGTACCGAGCCATCGACCTCGTCGTCGCGCTCGACGGCTCGAACGCCGAGGGTCGCTGGGTGTCCGAGATCGTCGCCCCGTCGGTCGAGAACGCCGGCGAACGCTTCGTCCTGCACCGCATCTACGGCGAAGTCGACGGTGCGCCAGATCATCGGGCCCGACCGTTGAACGAACCGCAAGCCGCCATGATGCGCCGACTTCGTCGCCATGACCCGGAGTTCTCGAACCGGTGGTGGACGCAGCCCGACGACACCTACAAGCCACTCGAAGTGAGCGCCGGCTCGATGACCGACGCACTCCCGATCGCTCTCGTCGCCGGCGTGCTCGCCGCTGCCGGTGTCGGCGCGCTCTTCATGGCGTTCACACCGACCGCGCCTCGTCTCACGAGACCGAGGTTCGTCGACGAGTCCTCCAACAGGCTGCTGCTCGCCGCTGTGCTGGTCGGCTTCGTCGTGTTGGCGGTCACTCGGTGGCCGGTGGCGGCGGTCGCAGCGACGGTGTTCGTCGGGTCGTGGCGTTGGCTGTTCGGCTCAACCGACAACGCCGACGACCGTGCGACGATCGAGGCGGTCGCGCAGTGGCTCGAAGACCTGCGCGATGTGGTGCGCCGGTCGTCGGTCGCGATCGAGAACGCCGTGGAGTTGGTCGCGGAGGATGCGTCGGGTGTGCTGGCCGATCCGATGCACCGGTTCCTGCTCCGCCGCCGTCAGGGGCGACCGTTGCCGGAAGCACTCGCCGAGTTGGCCGACGACATCGGCCACCCGACCGCTGACGCAGCGGTCGCGGCGATCGTGCTCGTCGTCGGAGGCGGCGCTGGCGGGGGCCGCGTGTTCGACACCCTCGACGAACTGTCGATGGCGGCGCGCGACGAGATGCGAGCCCGCGACGAGATCGACCGCACCCGCCGGGTGTTCCAACGAGCGATGCGACGCCTCGTGATCCTCACGGTGCTGTTCGTGACCGGACTGGCGATCTTCGCCGCCGATCTCCTCGCCCCGTACCGCACGGTGCCCGGCCAGATCTGGCTGCTGGTCCCGTGCGGGTTGTGGGCGACGTGTCTCGTCATGTTGCGTCGCCTCACCCGCTACGACCTCGGCACCCGCTACCGGCTGCGCCTTCCCAGTGAGGTCACCCCGTGAGCCCCACCACGACCGCGTTGATCTGCGGTGTCTTGTTCCCGATCGCCGCATGGCTCACATGGCGAGCGATCCACCCCGCACCACTCACCCTGCGAGCCGTCCAGGCACGCGTCGCGCCCATCACACCGACACGCTCGGCGTACCCGACGGCGGCAACCCGAGTTGGCCGATACCTTTCGGCGGGGCCGCTCGGCCGGTTGGTCGACGAACGGCTCGGAAGCTCGCTGCGGCTGACGGGCCTCACCGTGCCGACGGTGATCGGCCAGATCGTCGTCACCGCCGTCGTCGCCGGATTCACGACATTGGTGATGATCGCCGGACTCGTCGCCGCCGGCGTCACCTCCGCATCACCGGTCTGGTGGCTGCTGGTCCCAGCTGTTGCGTTGCTGTTCGCATGGCGCGTCGTTCTCGACGTGCGAGCACGAGCCGCACGCCGGCGCACCGAGCTTCGTCGAGTCGTCAACGACTTCGTGCAACTCCTCGCCGTTGCCCTCACCACGAACCGCTCCGTCGAGGACGCGCTCACCTTCGCCGCGGATGCGGGCGACGGCGACGGGTTCGAACTGCTCCGCCAGACCGTCGCCACGGCACAACCGATGGGCATCACCGTGTGGGACGCACTCAACGCAATGGCCGACAGCTACGACCTGCCCGAACTCCGCGGACTCACCACCTCACTGCAACGCCAGGCAGGTGTCGGCGTGTCGGTCGCCGCGACCATCCGCACCGAAGCCAAGTCGCTGCGAGCCAAGCAACTCACCGAACTGACGGATCGAGCCGACCAGGCCAACGCCAACCTCTCGCTACCGACCATGGGGATGGTCATCGGCATGGTCCTGTTCCTCGCCTACCCGATCATGCAACAGATCTCCGACGCCTTCACCTGACCGCCGCCCCACCCCTGTCTCCAACGACCGTCTCGATCGAACCAACACAGAAGGAGAAACCCATGACCACCCAAACCAGCCGACCACACCCGATGACCGCGGTCGTCGGCGTCTGGCTCGCTCTCGCCTACACCAACGCCATCGACGGTGCCCGAACCGTCTGGGAACGGCTCGCCGACGACTCCGGCGTCGAGGACTCACCGTCAAAACTGCTGTACCTCGCCGTCGCTGTCGCTATCGCGATCGCCGCCGGGGTGTTCATCATCGGGGTGTTCAACGACGCCAGAGACGGCGTGCCCGACCCGGTCGCACCAGCCCCCTGATCCGACTCGTTGTGTCGGCGCAGACCGCAAGTCCGATGAATGACGTCGCGGACGTCGACGTCAGCGCGACGCGCCGGTTCCGAGGTGATCGCGGTGCCGCAGACGGTGGGTTGGAGATCATGTTCGGCGCCGTCGCGATGATCTTCTTCGTCCTGCTCATCGTCGAGACGGTCAGCTACTGGCACTCGCGCAACGTGTTCGACGAAGCCGCCGCCGAAGGCGCCCGGGTCGCCGCTGCGTTCGACGGCACCTGCACCGCTGGCTCGTCGACTGCGCGCACGTTGCTCGAACGACGTGCCGGTGGATGGTCATCGGGCGTCACGGTCGGGTGCAGCGAAGCCGACGGCATCGTCACCATCACCATCTCCGGAACCACACCGGGGGTGCTGTTCGACTCTGCCGGATTCACCGCCACCGTGACCCAGTCGGCACCGAGGGAACGATGACCACCTGCCGGAGAGCTCATCGGGACGCAGGGTTCGTGTCCGCCGTCGAGGTCGTCTACCTGGGCATCGCCGCGCTCGTCATGATCACGTTCCTCGGCTTCCTCGGACGTCTCTCCGCCGCCGGCGTCCAGGTCACCAACGCCTCACAGGACGCCGCCCGAGCCGCCGCCATCGCCGGCGACCCCGACGAAGCACAAGCAGCCGCGCAGAGCGCCGTGTCACGATCGGGGCTTCCCGATCGATGCCAAGGAGACCCGTCGGCAGAGTTCTCGTGGGAGCCGTCCGACCTCGGCACCTGGCAGGGCAGCGTGATCACCGTGACCGTGTCGTGCACCGTCTCCAATCAGACACTCACCGGAGTCTGGACGCCCGGGAACCGCACCGTCACCGTCTCCGACAGCCAAGTCGTCGAACGGTTCCGCCGATGACACGCAACGACATCCGTGACGATCGTGGTTCCGCGTCGGTCGGCCTCGTGCTGCTCGTCGTGATCGTGATCGCCGGATCAGGACTCATCTTCGACGGCGCCCGCTACCTCGCCGCCGAACGCCACGCCAGCAACACCGCCGAAGGAGCCGCCCGAGCCGCCATCGCCACAGGATCACCCGCCGAAGGCCTCGACGCCGACACCGCACGACAAGCCGCCATCGCCCACGCCGCCGCCCTCGGCGTCCCGGTCGCCGACGTCACCGTCTCGTTCCCCTCCCGTGACGTCGTCGTGGTGACCATCACCGAGCGACGCCCCGCCACCTTCACAGGTTCGCCGGTTCCTCGGACCTCGTCGCCCAGGCCGAGGGCAGAGCCCGATTGGAGTACTCGTGAACAACGCCAAACTCGTCGCCCTCCGCATCGGCGCCGCACTGATGTTGGTCGTGCTCGTCGTCGCCCCACCGGTCGCGGTCGCCGCGCTCATCGGACGGCCATACCCCGACTTGTCGACACTGCGCGACCAGATCGACATCGGACAGGTCTCGACCGACACGATCATGCGTATCGCAGCTGCGCTGTTCATCGGGATCTGGGTCTGGATCGTCGCAACGATCGCCGGCGAAGTCTTCCGCATCATCGGCACCCAACACCCCACCGCCGGTCTGCCGACTCGGACCGGGCCGGAACGGACCGGATCGTCCGGGATCCTGCATCGTCTCGTCCGCCTCGCGTTGCTTGGCACCGTCACGACCGCCGCGACGGTGTCGACCTGGTCGAGTGTGGCCGTCGCAACCGCGCCGACGCTGTCCGCGCTGACCCGCGTCGACACGGCGATCTCCGCACCTGCCGACCCCACCGAGTCGACTCCTGCCGCACCGTCGACTGCGACGGTCGTAGCCGACGGACGCAGCACCCCGCTGTCGGTCGCCGTCGACCTCGGCGACGAGACCCTGCGAGACGACATCGTCGCCATGAACCGTTCACCGCAATGGTCCAACGGTGTCTTCCCCGCCGGGATGCTCATCACCGTCCCCGTCATCGAAACCCAAACACCCCCAAGCGACAACTTGGCGCCCGGCTGGTACGTCGTGCAAGACAACGACGGCATGTGGAACGTCGCCCAAGCCCTCCTCGGCGACGGCGCCAGACACCACGAACTGCGAGAGCTGCTCATCGGCCAAGAGGTCGCACCCGGCGTGATCTTCACCGCAGATACCTCCGTCATCCACCCGGGATGGATCTTCCGAACCCCCGCGAACGCGCCAACCGAAGCCCCGACCGGGACCCTGGACACCGTTGTCGTGCAACGAGGTGACACGCTGTCCCGACTCGCCGACGAGCACCTCGGTGACCCCGACCGATGGCACGAGATCTGGGACCTCAACGCCAACGCCACGATGCCCGACGGGCGCACCTTCGACGACCCCAACCTGCTCCTCGCAGGATGGCAACTCGCAATCACCGCGGAACGACCAGCGGCAACACCAGCGACCGTCGAACTCGATGAACCGCCGGTCGACGAGCCGGTGGCTGACGGCACCCATCAAGCGTCGCCAACCGAAGTGCCGGTCGCCGAGACGACCCCACCAGCCACCGCCGTTCCCGTCTCATCGGCCGTCCCGGCCGAACCGTCGGCGTCGCCGATTCCCCCATTGACTCAATCGGCGGCGCCGGGCATCGCAAGCGAGACGACCCTGCCCCCGCCGCATGCCCCGGCGGAACCGTCGACGATCGACCAGACCAGTGGCGCAGCCGAGGCGACCTCGATCTGGTCCACGGTCGAGCGATCGGTCTGGCCCAACCTCACCGTCGGCGCACTCCTCCTCGCAGGACTCGCCGAAACCATCCGCCGCCTCCGCAACCGGCGCCTCAGCCGCCTCACCCCCGGCCACCGACTCGCCGAACCATCAAGCGTCGTCGCCGGCACCGAACTGGCGATCAACCAGGCCAACACCACACCGATCCGCTCCACGATCCACGGCCTCCTGCGCTCCCTCACCCCCTACGCCGCGGAACAATCCGACCCGCCAGCAGTCCGCGCCGTGCAAGTCGGAGCAGAACGCATCGAAGTGCTCTTCTCGAAGCCGGCACCGCTCCCACCGACCGGCTGGTCGACCATCGACGGCGGACACTCATGGACCCACCAACTCCAAGACCCGACCGGGCAGTCACGCCAACTACTGACCCCCGCCCTCGTCACGATCGGAGTCCGAACCGACGAAGCCGGCGACGAAGTGCTCCTCGATCTCGAGACCGCTGGGAGTCTGTCCATAGTCGGTGATCGCGACGCCGCGCTCGGCCTCGCCCGCTCCATCGCACTCGAACTCGCCACCTACCCGCTCGGCGTGTCGATGGACGTCTGCCTCATCGGGTTGCACGTCGATGGCACGGAGGTCTGCGACCGCGTCTGGCTCGACACCACCATGACGCGCGCCGTCCGCGTCGCACAGCAGCGACTCGACCGATTCGCCAATGACGGAGCGACCAACATCGTCACCGCCCGCGCCGAACTCGACGAAGACGACGGCGCCCACGACCCCCAGGTGTTCATCGTCGACCTCGAAGGAATCGGTGCTGACGATCGAACGCTCGTCGATGACCTCGTCCGACTCTGCCAACCCTCGACAGGAACCGCACTCGTGCTCATCGGCGGGCGTGACGACATCGGCGAACGCATCACCATCGACAACGACGGATCAGCCCAATGGTCCGGCGTCGACCTCCGAGCTCCGAACGTCACCCGAGAAGCAGCCGGCGAGGTCGCCGTCATGCTGGACCATGTCGCCAACGCCGAGAGCGCACCGATCGAGCCCGACGAATGGATGGTCGAGGCAATCACGCGCATCGAGACGGTCGAGGAACCGGCCGAAGGCGAACCCGCCGGCGCCGGCGAGCCTCGTTCCGAGGCTCCTGAGGATGAGGACCTCGTCGAGTTCTTCGAGTACCGGCCACCCGCTCACGATGTCGTCGTCCAGGTCATGGGCAACGTGCGGACTCACGGCGCCGACCTCACCGCCGACGAAACCGAACTCCTCGCGCTGCTCACCTGCCTTCGCCACCGGACCGAGATCCACATCGGCCTCGTCCACGAATCGATCGCGCCCGAGCGGGCCAAGAAGACCGTCGAGAACCGCGTGTCGCGACTCCGCGGGCGGCTCGGCGTCGGCAGCGACGGCCGCGACCTACTCCCCGAAGCCTCATCGGGCCGCAACGGACGCAGCCACTACCTCGTCAGCCCACTCGTGCTCACCGACGTCGACCTCCTCGAACACCGCTACCACACCGCCGACACCCTCGGATCAACCGACGCCCTGACCGTCCTGCGAGACGGCCTCGAACTGATGGAAGGACCGCTGTTCCGGGCCCGCAAGGGGTTCGACGGATGGCCCCAGAGTGAAGGCGTTGTGGTGTCGATGACCGCCATCGTGCAGAGCTACGCAACCCGACTCATTGGACTGGCCGTCGACGTCGACGACATCGCCCTCGTCATCCGCACCACCGCAACCGCCGGTCGAGTCCTCGACAACCCGCTCTCCGAGTTCCCGATGCGCCAAGCCGAACAGGCCTACGCCGAAGCCTGCGGCGACACCGACCTCCTCGCCTCCGTCGAAGGAGCCCGCCAACGCCTCATCGAGTACATCGACACCGACGACGCACTCGCCGACGTCTGACTTTTGTCGGCCGAGCAGGTTCACTTCGACCTCGGTACGTGCGCCCATACCGGCACTTCGGTGACGCTCCCGGGCGGGCGAACTGGCTCTCTCGGGGCGTCCGTATCGGACTCCAACTCGGGCATGAACGGTCAGCTCAAGGCGCCTGAAGGCGTGCCGGGCCACACGGTCCAGCGTGTGGGCTACCGTGGGCCGATGACCAGCGAGCGCAGTCGAAAGGAATACCCGCCTTCCGACATAATCGAGAAGGGCGGAAAGCAGCCCCCGAATCCTCCGCCCGCTCCACGCAGCGAAAACCGTCCACCCGGCGCCCCCGAGCCTCAGGGAGTTCACAATGAGTAACGGGCCGCAGCGCGATGGTGGCAACCATCGAGGGGAAGGCGAGGAAGTGATTCGTCACGGCAAAGCGCCTTCGAATCCGCCCCCGCCGCCGCGAACTCAGTCCGAGCCTCCCGAGCCGCCAGCAACTGCCGCCGAGTAGGCGGCAGGTGAACCGTCCGCGCGACTTGATTTCCACCTGACCAACGCCTGTCAAATGCCAAGCACATTTGCGTCGTTGGTCCTCTACACGTTCTTCTTGTTCCCCGGCTACGTGGCGTACGTACAGCGAAGTCGGTTTGGACCAACACGGTCGCAGAGTTCATTGCTCGAAGCGGTCAATTTGATCTTCGTGTCAGCCGTTACGAACGCGCTGGCTCTACTGAGCCTCCTTGCTCTTCGGGCTTGGATGCCTGATCGTCTTCCGGACCTTGCTGAGTGGATACGGCAGGGCCGCGGCTACTCCGAATCTCGGCTCGGCGAGCTAGCGGCATGGTCGGCCATCGGTCTTCTGCTCTCTGTGCTTACGTGTACATGGTTTCGCTGCCAAGAGTTCGCGGGCTCTTCAAGAACGTCTTCAATCCTGTGGTTGTGGACTCATCGACGCGGTACCACGTCTTTGAGTCAGTGCCACCCAGCGACAATGGTCGCAATCCGTACCCCTACGTCGAGTGTCATCTGTCCGACGGTACGTATGTCGCCGGGCGGCTGTCTTGGTACAGCACTGAGATCGACGAGACCGCCGACCGGGAGCTCTCACTGGTCGCTCCTCCTGAAGAGCACCAATCAGAGCGCAACGGCGCTGTCACGGGCAACTCAATCGTCATACTGTCTGCTCGCGAGATTCGTCGCATGATCGTTACGTGGGTAGACGAGCCGCTGCCTTCCCAGGAGCCATGATCGATCCTGGCGCCCGCTGACGGCGTCTTTGGAACACCGCGGTCCTGCCTCAAGCGAGTCCCTGCGGGTACATCAGAGCGTTGCCATGAGCGATTGCAGGTTCCGATGCACGACCTGGTCGCGGTTCAGTCGACGCAACGCGCTCTGGATGTGGGCCGTGTGCGAGCGCTCGCCCACTACGTGGTCGCAGTACCCCACAGCGACGCTTAGGTACATCATGTCGATCAAGTCGTTCTGCTCCCAGCGCAGGTGCGGGTCTGAGACCTTCTCGTGCATCACCCAACGGAACACACCTAGCGACGGCATGTCGACGAGATCGATCTCGCTGAACGTCAGTGCCCAATCAGACATCTGATCGCCTGACACGCCGGCCTGGTGCGCAGCAATCGGCAGCTCGGTACCGAGGTCGGCAATGAACTTCGCGAGCGTCCTATTCTTCTTCAACTCCGGGCCGGACGGGTTCGCTTCGAGAAACCTGGCGAAGGCCTCAAACTGCGGCGCCCAATCTGGCACAGGGGACATCGGTATGGACTCAGCAAGCATCGCCTCGAATACCGCCGAGATCGAGCTGACCGTCTCGAAGATCCAACGCGCCGCAGGCGGGAGCTCCGTGTCATTGTCCAGGTCGTGCACCGTCGGCTTGGCAATACTGACCGACCCGGGCGCCAGTGTGACCACCGCGAACGAGCTCGGACTGTGCGCTAGATAGCGCCTGGCGAGAGCTTGACGGAGCTCGATCCGCCTCACTGTCAACGGGTCGAGCAGCTGCCATCCCCCTGACAGTTGGGCGAGGGTCAAGGCCCGACGGTACCGCTCGGCTTCATTGGCCTGCTTTGCGGTTTCGCCGACGTGTCCGGCGGACATCGGTAGCACGACTTCGCCGGACCGGACAAGGTCAATCAGCCCTAGAGCTGCCGCTCGCTCGTCACTCCCGTGGCGAGCGGGTGCATGCAATGCGTTGGTCAACGTGCTTAGGTGATTCTGATCGAGATACACCGTGGGGCGCCCTCGGAGAGGCGCCACGTCATCGGGACGCGGCAGTTCGACACGAATCTCGTCGCCGGTGGAGGTGACCAGGTGCAGCTCGAATTGCTTCGGCAGACACTTCGAGGATGCGATGGCGGTCGTCGCGGCATCCCCCCAGGCAGCAACTCGCCCGCTGACTTGTTCCCCAGTGTCGAAGACGACTTCCGCAGCCCCGTCCGACTGCAAACTCAGCTCGACGACCCGGGCAAACCATTCTCCAATTGACTCGTCCGCTCCCACAGTCGCCTCGCCCACAGGAGAAGGGTAAGCGAACCGCTGGTGCGCCACCGCCGGCACTGCTACGGCGTGCAACGGATTGCTCAGCGTTCGTTGACGACCAGTGCCTCGTGAGCCCGTTGCAGCGGGCGGCCAGACGTTGGGCCAGGAGTCGGCCATTGAGCACAATCACTCCACTCGCGTGCCATCATCGGTCGATGAAGCCGCTGTCTCCGACTTGTCGTGCCGCGTGGGACATATTTGTTGAGAACGCGAATCCTCAGGGTCTTCACACCCACGATCTTCAGCGGTTCGCACAATTCGTGCGCGTCACACATAGAGCGCGCCGATCCACGTACATCGACTTCTATGAACTGGTCCGCCAGGCGTGGCCGCTCAATGACGACGACATTGCAGCGCTCGCGGAGCAGCTGGGCGAGTTGTACGAATTCGGACGACAGGTGTGCGCGACCTGACGGCGGTCCCCGAAGGCCGGCCGGCTTACGCCGGCACATCCCGGACTCACCGACGCAGGTTCCCCACCGTGCGAGTGCGACGCAGCGGCGTGCTGCCCCCAAACGCCGGGTGTCACACGCGAGTCGGAGCTTGCAGGAACGTGTCGATACCTACATCGGCGGTGGCCAGGCGGTTAGAGGTTCTGATGACTGCGCCAGACATGTCTGGATACGCCCCAACATCTCGTTGGTTTCAGTTCGCCACGTCTTCTCGTACCCCGGCCGCAGACGCTTCCCCCTCGGTAAGTCCAACTCGATCTGATGTCGGTAGAGGCACCCGTCGTCAGCGGGCGTCAGTTCGAAGCTCACCGCGAACGGGACGTCCGGTGGTGGTGAAACCATCCGAACTACTGCCCGCCGTCCTGGGGTCAGCTCAGTTACTTCCAACACCATCGAGATGCCGCTATCCAACTCGAAGGCCTGTTGCTCGCCGACGCCGTCAGGAGTACCCGGGACCTTGTGTCCCCGGCGAATGTTCGGGTGTAACAGCGGCGCCATTTCCGGTGGCTTGATCAGGTTCCACACGCGATCGCAGTCCGACGCGTAATGGGCGACCTCGTGCATCTCGACGGTGCGACCCGGCCGCAAGCGAGCGGCAACGCTCCACAGCAGCGTGGCGCCCAGGATGACCAGCAACCCGATCAGGCCTCTGCCCGCCGATGCGAACAACGCGAGGACTGCGATGATCGCGGCCACCCCCAATAGGGTCGACCATGGGTTGACATCCTGGTTCAGATATCGCCGAACCCCACCGCCCGCCATCATGCGAGGACACCGACGGTTCGGCAAGCCGAACGAGTCGTCGTCGGCGGGAGCGTTGAGGTGTCACCGAACGCCGGGACAAGTCGAAGGCGCACGCGCGAGTCAACCGGCTGTCGTGACGGATTGAGAAGCGCGGGCCCTGCGTAGTTCATCGATGATTGAGCCACCGACGTAGAGCACAGCCGCCGTGATCATCGATGGGCCAGCACCGATCATGAGCAGCGGAACGTTGAAGACTGTGTCGTCCGCCATTGGCTTGGTGACTACCGAGTTGAGGTCCATCATGCTGTCGAATCGCATGATCGGCCAGCAGAATCCGAGAAGGGCGGATCCGGCGACGCCAAACACGAACACCAATGCAGCCAGAAACGGGAGCACCGCTGTAGCCCGGTACGGGACCGGTGCAACCAAAACGGTGTTTGGTGCAGTCGCGGCCGGCGGCGGATAGTCAGTGGATGTCATTTGGGTTCGCTCCTACGTTCACGGCGGGGAGATCGACCGGCGTGTAGTGAATCCATCGGCATGGATGGTCCCGACGTAAAGCCAACAATCACCACCGGACCTGAATCACGCACACACCGATCGGGGGATCCGGACCCGTGAGTGCGAGAGAATTGTGTTGGCCGCCGACCGAACTGTGGACCGAAATGTCACCGAACGCCGGTTGGATGTCGCGTGGCGCTAGAAGCACGGTGGGGCGGATCAAGGCCCTCCCATCAAGCCAGTGGGCAGTTTGTTGCTTGGATTTGCCTTCACGTAGTCGGCTCGGCACGAGTCTTGATTCGGTGAATGCCTTCAGGTTCGGGCACCATCGTTCGATTGCCCGCCAGTGAATGGAGTCACCTGCTGGGCCGCATCGGATTGCGGACTCGAACCTTCGCTGAGCGTGCGCCCGATCCCGCTTGCTGGTATGCGCCGCGCGCTGAGCTGGTGAGTAGCCGGGCCTGTTCGAGACCGGCCTACTTGAATAGCCGCCCTTGTTCCCAGACTGTAGGAGTGGCGGCTCGGGTGGTGGCAGTTTGAAGTGCTGAGCGAGGCGCTGGACCGCAACGACGACGTCGCACCCGCCTCGGGCATTCGACAACGCCACCAAGTAGCTGTCGATCCATTGTGAGACGACAAGCGGTGCGGCAGGTTGCGCTTGCTTGATGATCTGGTGGGCCAGCGACACCACCTCGCGGTCGGCTTGAGGGTCGACGACGGCGCACTGCAGCGTTTCCACGGCTTGGCGCACTGCGACGGCGTTGTATCCGGTGTGAGTCGTTGTCATCAGAAACTGCATCCGGTGGTCGGGAGCGTTGTGGGCTCCGGGATGGGGGTGCCGTGGTAGAGGGCGGCGAGGAGTTGTTGTGGGCAGTGGCGGGTGCCGTTGATGCGGAGTTCGAGGTGGAGGTGTGGTGTGCCGGATCGGCCGGTGTCGCCGGAGTCGGCGATGTGTTGGCCGGGTGTGATGGTGTCGCCTTCGGTGACGTGGGCGACGCTGTTGTGGCAGTAGGTGTGGCGTAGTCCGTCGGGGTGTTGGATCGTGATGCCGACGCCGCACGAGGTGCACGTCGCTGGCGGGTTCGGTCCGCCGCAGCCGGCTTTCCACCAGTTGCCGGTCCAGGTGCCGACGTTGGCGACGGTGCCGCCGGTGATGGCGTAGATCGGTGTGCCGGTCGGGATCTCGAAGTCCCACGCTGGGTATGTGTGGTGGGGGTCGTCGAGTGTGGACTCGTCGATGACTTCTCGAGGAACTGGGAGCGCCCATTGGCCGGTGACGTCAGTTGATGCGCATGTCACGGTTGCGGTGTCGTCGGACTCGGTGAGCTTGTCGTTGTAGAGGTCGAGCCAGCGGGTCTGGTATTCGCGCACGGTGAGTGTGTTGCCGGCTGACGGGGCGGGGATCCGGTCCATGATGGTGTCGTTGCCGAGCGCTGCGGGGTAGTACCAGACGACGGGGACGGTCTCGACGTTGTTGTCGTTGTCGGCGAGGATCGAGGTGACGTTGACGCCGGCGACTTGGTCTTGGATGTGTGGTGGTGCGGTGTCGGCGGTGGGGTAGGTGTCGGTGGAGACGTCGGCTTGTTCGGCCCAGTACCGCCATGTCGAGGTGATGTACTGGTACGCGCCGGCTGCGGAGGCGTTGGCGTTGCGGATCTCGTAGTTGCCGCCGGATTCGAGTGTGCGGATCGTGTCGAGGATGACGCCGAGTTGTCCGCACGCGTAGGGGGCGGTGGAAGATCCGCCGTTGGCGAAGACCATCGGGATGGACAGCAGGAACATGGTGGTGGCGCCGAGCACACCGAAGATGGCTTTCACATCTGTACGAAGGCGTCATGAGCAGCGCTTCGTTACAGCAATCGTGTAACGGTTCGGGGGTTCGAGGGGCCTTCTGACAGGTAGCCGATCCGGTTCGAGTGGATCGGGACACTTGGAGGAAGCCATGACCGACGTCCACGCGAAGGATCCGTCCTCACACCGATCCCGATGGCTCGCGGGTGCGGTGATGCTCCCGCCGGTTGCCGCGGCCGTTGTGTTCGCGTCGCCGACCCGAGCCGCCGCGGCATCTCCGTTCGATGACGTGTCACCGTCGTCGGATGGTCTGCCGGGTGCGGGGTTGTTCACACAGATCCTGAGTTGGGGTTTCTGGCTCGCGCTCGGGGTGTGTGGTCTGGCGATCTTGTACGGGGCTGCGACGTGGCGGGGTATGAACGGCAATTCGGGGCGTGGTGTCGAGGGCAAGATGTACGTCGCCGCGGGTGCGATCGGGGCGATGATCATCGGCCTCGCGCCAACGATCGTGAGCGTGCTGTTCGACGCCGGCCAGGCTGGCTGAGGGTCGTCGTGTCGCGCACCAAGATGGTCGCCGTCGCGCTGCTCGTGACGATGGTCGGCGTCTGGGCCGCTCGTTCGTTCCTCCTCGACGACAGCGAGTCGACGGCCCCCACCCAGACATCAGCGGTATCGGCGGAACCTGAGGGCCCACGTAGCAGCGAGCCGGCGGCCGTGCCCGCCACCGTGGCTGTGGTCGCGGCGGGTGAGGTGGCTGGTGTCCCGGTCGGCTACCCGCGATCGAGTCGAGGTGCTGTGACTGCGGCGGTGAACTGGGTGGCGTCGTTGCCGACCGTTGTTCGACTGGGACCACTGCGTCTGGCCGACACGATGTCGCAACTCCTGTCGGAGGACCAGGGAGTGGCGGGCGCCGAGGAGGTCGTGGCGGACTACTTCGAGTTGTTCGACGAACTCGGTCCCGACTTCGCGTCACGGGTGTGGATCGAGTCGCCGCTACAGGTCACCACCATCCAGACGTCGGACTCGGCGGCGGAAGTGTCGGTGTGGGCGATGCTCGTCACCGGTGACCCGGTCGACGGTCCGATCGAGGCGCTGTGGCGAACCCATCACATCTCATTGGTTTGGGAACGCGACGACTGGCGCATCGACGATGTCACCATCGCCGAGGGCCCGACCCCTGTCCCGACCGGCACGGCGTTGCCGTCGGAACCGTCGGACTTCGTTGATGTGGACGGATGGGAGCCGGCAGTGTTCGCCGACACGACGACCGAGGTCGAGTGATGCTGGCGATCCCGATCATCGGCGACATCTTCGACTTCATCACGACCCCGTTCACCGCTGCAGCGGGTTGGGCGTGGGACACCGTCGTCGGCGGGCTCACGGACTGGATCGTCAAAGGTGTCCTCGCCTTGTTGACGGCGCTGTGGAACTTCATGGACACCGCGTCGTCACCGAGCTTGCAGTCGGAGTGGTTCTACTCGTCGGAGTCATCGCCGTTCCGGATCGCGTTCGGGATCGGCCTGACGATGGTCGCGATGCTGGTGCTGTTCGCCCTCATCCGTGGCGTCGCAGCCGGGTCGCCGGGAGCGATCGTGCGCGCTGTCGGCCACGACCTGCCGATCGCGATCTTCGCGATGGTCTCGCTCGTGGCCGTGGCGGCGGCGGCGATCGATTTGGCCGACGGGCTGTCGGACTTCATCTGGGACCAGACACGCGACGACGCAATCGTTGCGATGGACAACCTCGGCGTGACGCTCATGGCCCACATGGCGGGGATGCACTTCGTCGGCGTCTTCGTCGCGTTGGCGTTGATGGCAGCGATGTTGTTCATGTGGGTCACGTTGTTCGTGCGTGAGTCGCTGATCTACCTGGTGGTGATCTACGCGGTGTCGTTCGGGTTGCCGGCGATGATCTTCCCACCGTTGCGCGACACGTCGAAGAAGGTTCTCGAACTCCTCGTCGCGTTGATCATCGCGAAGCCGGTGATGATCCTCGCGTTGTCGGTCGGCATCTCCGCTTTGGGTGGTGTCGGCGCGACGGGTGAGCCGGGCGATGCTGTCGGCGCCAACCTGGGCCGTGAGCTGGGCACGTTGATCGCTGGGGTGATCACGTTCGGGTTGGCGGCGTTCATGCCGTTCCTGGTGTGGAAACTGATGCCGATCGTGGCCGCTGCGGTGGTTGCGCAGGGGATCGCGTCGGCGCCGATGCGCGGCGGGACCCAGGCGATGCAGATGCAGTACTACGGCCAGTCGACCATGCGGCGCCTGTCGGGCAGCAGCGGCCGGACGATGGCAGGTTCGTCGACCGGTGCGGGCTCGGCTGGTCCCGTCGGTGGTGGTGCGGGACCAGCCGGTGGAGGGGGAGCGGGCGCTGGCCTCGCTGGCGGCGGCGCGTCGACGGCGGCCACCGGTGGCGGTATCGGGTCCGCGGCAGCGGCACCCGCATCCGGTCCGCTCGCACCAGTCGTGATCGCAGCCGGCGCAGCGAAGGCAGCGGCGTCAGCAACCAAGAACGCAGTGACCTCGACGACGGAGTCGGCAACAGGATCGTCACCGTCGCCTGGGCCGAGTTCGAACGGTCGAGACATCGGAGGGGGACGCTGATGGCGGAGACATCGAGGTTGCGGGGCTACCGGTTCGGTGAACGTCGACGCTCCGGCATGTTCGGCACGATCCCGCCCTCGTTGGCGGCCGTCGGTGCCACGGCACTCATGGCCGGATGGTTGGCAATCGCCGGGTACATCCCGATCCCGGTCTCGGTCGTGGTGGTAGCGGTGTGTGGGTGGCTGTGGTTCGGCAAGCTGCACCAGCGCCCAGCCCACGAGATCCTCCCGGCGCTGGTCGTGTGGTGGTGGCGGCGGCTGCGGTCGCGGAACCGCTGGTATCGGCCGGTCGCGCTCGTGACCGACGGCCAACAGCCCGCGGCGCTGCCGGCGATGCTGGCCGGGCTCGAGTTGTTCGAGATCGACGTTGCGTGGCTGACACCGGGAAGCGACGTCGCGATCGGCGTCGTACGCGATCGCCAAGCAGGGTCGCTGACGGCGGTGTTGAAGGTGTGCGGTGACGGCCAGTTCGGCCTCGTCGACCCTGCAACGCAGGACATGCGCATCGACGAATGGGGCGCCGCGATTGCGGGGTTCGCTCGAGAGCACTCACCGGTGACACGGGTGACGTTTCATGACTGGACGTCGCCGGTCCCGATCCGCAACACCGTTGCCCAACTCGAAGCGCAGTGGGCCGACGAAGCCGAACACCCCGCACGCGCCGACTACCTGCAACTCCTCCGAGACACCTCCGCGTCGGTCGTCGATCACGAGGTATTGATCGAAGTCACCGTCGACCTCCACCGGGTGACGAAATCACGCGGCGAGTCGACGCTGTCGTGCGGGCTTCGGGTCGTCGCGGAGCAGGCACGGTTGTTCGCGGGCCGGCTCAACGCAGCCGGGTTGCGTGTCGAGGCGGTGCTGTCAGCACACGACCTCGTCACCGCGACCCGTGTGCGTTGCGATCCGTCCGTCGTCGAACAACTCGCGACGTTGAGTTCTTCGCTGGCGGCCGCGACGGGTGCGTCGGCTCCAGCGTTCGGGCCGATGTACGTCGACGATCAGTTGTCGTCGGTGTCCGTCGACTCCGCGCTGCACCGGTCATGGTGGTTCGCGCGGTGGCCTCGCCGTGAGGTCGCCGCGTCGTGGCTCGATTCGCTCATGTTCGAATCCGGATGCACCCGTTCGCTCACCACCGTGTTCGAACCGGTCGCACCGTCACGGTCCGACAGCGACGTCGACCGCGAACGAACCCAACGCGAAGCGAACATCGAGACCCGGCGCCGAAAGGGCTTCATCGTCCGCCGTGCCGACGAGAAGGCGGTCACCGAGGTCGAGTCACGTGAAGTGGAGCTGTCGTGCGGATACGTCGAGTGCCTGTACACCGGGCTCCTCACCCTCACCGCACCGACCATCGAGCAACTCGACGTGCAGGCTGCCGACCTCGAACAGGCAGCCGCGAACGTCGGGATCGAGCTGCAACCGCTGTGGGGCCGCCAAGGCGACGGCTGGGTCGCATCACTTCCGCTCGGGCGGACGCTCGCTCGCCGGATCGGCGAACGCTGATGCGACGCTTCGACCAGCATCGCCGCCGGGGGGACGTCGAGGACGAACCGGTGCCGACCGTTGCCGGTGTTGCGCCAATCAGCGGTTCCGGTGGAGGGCTCCGGCTTCCTCGTCATCGTGGGACCACAGCCCATGTGGCGTCGATCTATCCGTTCCACGGAGGCCGAGCACTCCATGACGTGCGAGCCCCGTACGTCGGGGTGAACGTCACCGACGGCCATTCCGCCTGGTCGTACGACCCGTTCGAGTTGTACGGCCGCGATCTCGGCGGCGGCACGGTGCTCACCAACTCGAACATGCTCGTGCTCGGCGAACCCGGCAACGGCAAGTCCTCTGCCGTCAAGACGATGCTCTACCGCCAAGCAGCGTTCTACGGCCAGCGCCGGTTCATCTCGATCTCCGACCCGAAAGGCGAATACGGGCCCCTCGCCCGCGCGCTCGGGATGCCGATCATCAAACTCCATCCCGGTGGCACCGATCGCCTGAACTTGTTGGAGCCTGGTCCTGGTGACCCGGTTCGTTCGCTGCAGAACCGTCAGGAACTGATGACCGGGATGCTCTCGACGGTGATGCGACGCGACCTCGACGCTGTCGAGGAGACGATCCTCAACACCACGATCGAAGTCCTCGACACCCGCCACCGCGCAGGACGGGCGACACCGACACTCGTCGATCTCGCCGTGATGCTCGGCGACCTGCCCGCCGAGGTTCGTGGGATGGACGAGTTGAAGTTGCTCGAGGAACGTGACATCTCGACCGCGGTCACCTCGATCCGGTTGGCGCTGTCGAAGCTGCTGCGAACGACATTGCGCGGGATGTTCGACGGGCCGTCGACGGTGTCGATCGAGCAGATGTCCGGCCAAGGCGTCGTCGTCGACCTCTCCTCGGTGTTCTCCAACCGCGACGCCTTGCCGCTGGTTCAGATGGCGACCGCGTCGACGCTGGCCGGGCAGATGGCGGCGCTGCCCGAGCAGGGCCGCCGGGGCATCCTCGTCGACGACGAAGTCTGGGCGACGATGGCGTCCGAGCGTGCGGCCAAGACGCTGCAGGGACGACTCAAGCTGTGCCGGCTGTGGGGGATCTGGAACATCCTCATCACCCACCGTCTCTCGGACCTTCAAGCCCAAGCCGACTCGGGCACCTCCGCATCCAAGAGGGTCGGCGTCGTGGCGGTGATTGCCCACCAAGCGATGCCGGTCGTGATGTAGATGTCGGCGATGTTGAAGGTGGGCCACCAGCCGGTGTGCAGCATGTCGACCACGGAGCCGGCTTCGAGCCGATCGATGGTGTTCGCGAGCGCTCCGGCGATGATGAGCGTGGCGGGCCCGGTGGGTGTCCGGCTGTTCCATGCGGCTCGGAGGATTGCGAGCGCGATCGTGAGGGTTGCGGCGGTGATCAGCAGGGGTGGGATGTTGGTGAACAGTGCGAATGCGGTGCCGCTGTTGTAGCTGAGGTGCAGGTCGATGGGTCCGGGGAGCGTGGTGGGTGCGTCGTCGAGTGTGGTGGTGGCCCAGATCTTGGTGGTGAGGTCGATCGTGATGAGCGCTGCGATCCAGGTGAGCATTGTGCGGCGTCGGGTCGGGTTCATCGGCTGATCTTGAGGATGCGTCGGGCGCCGTTGGCGACGACGGCGAAGATCACGGCGCCGGCGATGAGGTCGGGGATTGCGGAGTCGGTGAGTGTGACGCCGATCGCTGCGGCGATGACGAGTCCGTTGACCTTGATGTCGTTGGCGGTGAAGATCCAGCTGGCTTGTAGGTGTGCTTCGCCGGATCGGACTCGTTGCAGCACGAGCAGTGTGATGATGTTGCCGGCGAGCGCGAGCACGGACATGACGATCATCGAGGTCGGGTCCGGGAGTTCGTTGTCGGCGAAGAATCTTCGTAGGACCTCGGCGAGGCCGAGCGCGGCGAGGCCGATCTGGAGGTATCCGCTCGTGCGTGCGAGTTGCTTCTTGCGTGCGGCGGCGGTGCCGACGGCGGCGAGGCTGAGCGTGTACACGCTGGCGTCGGCGCCCATGTCGAGTGCGTCGGCGATGAGTCCCATGGAGCGGCTGATCAGGCCGACGGTGAGTTCGCCGACGAAGAAGCCGGCGTTGATTACGAACGCGACGATCAGCGCGTTGCGTTCGTGCCGGGTGTCGGGGGCGGGGCCGATCTCGCTGGTGTCGTCGACGAACTCGGCGCCGAGGTTGAGGGTTTGGAGTGCGGTGTCGATGGTGTCGGTGTCGGTCGTGTGGTCGATCAGCACGTCACGTTGTTCGAGGTCGACGTCGATGCGGTTGATCTGGTCGATGTCGGACAGTGCCATGCGCACGAGTTGTTCTTCGGCGGCGCAGTCCATGCCGGCGACGTGGAAGCGGCTGACGGTCATCGGCTGCTCACGTGTTGTGGGTGGTGTAGTTCGGGCAGAGATCGATGTGTTCGCCGGTGAGTGCGAGGAGTCGTTCGGCCGAGCGGACAACGTCGATGACTTCGTCGTGGGCGATGCGGTAGTGGACCTCGCGGCCGACGCGCCGATCGGTTACGAGTCCGCATTCTTTGAGGCATTTGAGGTGACCGGAGATGTTGCCTTGGGAGCCGTTCAGCGCGGTCACGATGTCGCTCACGCGTTGTTCACCGTCGGCGAGTGTGGTGATGATCGCGAGGCGTGTCGGGTCGCTGAACCCGCAGAACAGTTTCGCTGCGGTCGCGATGGGTGCAGCGTGTTGAATCGTGGCGCTCATGCCGGCGGATTGTATCGGCCATCACCGATGTATCGGTTTGGGCCGATGCGTTGTTGGTTAGTCGTGCCCGGCTTGGTCGCTGAGAGCGGCGTGGTGGGCGTGGTTGGCGTAGATGTTGGCTTGGGTGACAGAGAGGCCGAACAGGTCGCTGATCTGGCGGAGGTCGCCGCCGGTCGCGAAGGCTTCGTCGAGGATGCGGTCTTGGCGGATGTGTTGGGCGGGTGTGCCGAGCAGCCGGGTGTGCCAGGAGCTGTCGACGGGGCGTGTGTGGTGGGCGCTGCGGATGTTGATGAACAAGTGCTCGTTGGCGGTGTTGGGCCAGGTGTAGTGCCGGTGGAAGAGGTAGGGGTTGAGGCGTTCGATGACGGCGTCGGCCAACACGATGGTCTGGTCGCCGAGGTGGAGGCGCCGGTCGTAGATGTCGGTGAGTCCGATGTGGCGCAGGTCCTTGACGCGGATGGCGTGGTAGCAGAGCAGCGCTGCGGTGAGTGCCCGGGCGGTATTCGGCGAGTCGAGCAGGTTGCGGATGGTGGCGAGATCAACGGGGGCGGGGATCGGGTGGTTGGTGTGGGGTTGGCGGATGTGGGTGGTGGGGTTGGTGAACACGACCTTGCGTCCTTTCAACGTCCGGAAGATCGAGCGGAGTCCTTGGAGCATGTGGGTGCGCTGCCACCCGCTCGGAGGGAGCGCTGTGTAGATGTCGTCGCGGGTGACCTCGCGCAGCGAGGCGTGTGTGGTGGCCCAGGTTTCGATGGCGGGCATCGCCGATCGGAGCTGTTGACCAATCGTGAGATCGCTGCGCGGCTTGCTGCGGGGAGGTGTGGTGCTGCCGTGGCGCATGATGTCGAACCACACGCCGAGTTCGGCGGCGATGGTTTCGGGCAGGCCGTTGGTCTTGGTGTCGAACCAGCCAACGATCGATGGTGGTCGGTCGTCTTCGAGCATGCCAGCGGCGTCGAGGGCGTCGGTCAGCGCGACGGTCGACACCTTGAGCTTGGCGATCGCAGCGATGTCGCTGTGACGGATTGGTGCGCCGATTGTTTCTTGCTGGCCGAGCAGGATGCGCACGCCGTGTTGAACGGTGACGATCTTGCGGCGGTCCCAGCCGTGAGCTCGGCCGAACTCGTCGACGTGTTGATCGAGCAGCAGCGCCAGGTTCGCGTTGCGTGGGCCGAGGTGACCGATCCGGCGGGCGATGCTGAGGTCGCGTTCGAAGCGGAACAGCGGCAGTTGCAGGTGAGTGACCGGGAACCGGGCGAGTGTCCCGACCGCAACAGGTGGTGGCGGCGACTTCGGGCGGCGCGCCGAGGCAGCTTTGCCCATGTCGGCGAACCACAACTGTTGTCCGTCTCGGTTCGCGGCGATCAGATCGGGCAGCGGCAACGGCGGCTTCGTCGCCAGGACCCGGGTGCGCTGTTTCGTGCAGAGCCGGCAGGCGCCGTAGATGTTGATGGGAAGCTCACGGCTGAACAGCACGAGCAGGTGCCGAGCTGGCGTTTCTCTCGCCAGCCGCCGCATGCGGTGCATCGCCACGCTCGGTGTCTCGTGGCGCACCCACGCGAAGCAGTCCGGGCAGGTGCCGATCGTGACATGGCCGTTGCGGTGGCAGCCACCACACAACCCGTTGGTGAAGTAGTCGAGGCTCGATCCGCACTCGAGACACGGTGGCGCGACGGCGGGTCCGCCGGGCCAACACGCGAAACAGAACTTCACCGTGCTGAACGCAGTTGGCCAGATGCCGCATCGTTCGCAGAAGCTCTGCCAGCTCACCCCGGCGGCAGCGTTCGGTTCTTCCCCAACCTCGGCGTGACCGTCGCACCCGCAGCACGTTTCTTGCCGCGGTTTGCGACGCCTCGACCTTGTCCGGCTCGCGGATCAACAACTGGGTCGGATCGCAATCGAGGACCGAGCAAATGACGTCGAGGTCCTCGAGACGGATCGTGGTCGGTGTCCCCGCCCACAACGACGACATCTTCCCCGCCGAGATCTCGAAGCCCAGCATCCGCGAGACGTCGGCGCATCTCGGTCGATTTCCAGATGCCCTGTTCGGCAGCGGTCAGTCTCAGGTTCCAACGCATCAGTTCACTCCTGTTCGTTGTCCCGGTTCGGGTCGAGGCGGTCGGCGATCCGCTGGTTCGCTTCGGTCCAGGCGCGTTCGATGTGATCGCCGTGCACGTGGATGTAGCGGGTCGTGGTCGACAGCCATTCATGGCCGAGCAGCTCCTGGATCGCTTTGAGGTCGACGCCGCGCTGGTAGAGCGACGACGCACAGAAGTGCCGCAGCGTGTGCGGCGTCAACCGCCCGTCGGACCACGCCGGCAACCACCGACCAACCGCGGCGGCGAGTCCGTCACGCAGCGCCTGATCGCCGATCCGACTGCACGCACCCGGTCAGCTTGTCTCGCCGTTCGCTCGGGAACATCGGCGCGTTCGGATCGTCGTAAGTGTCATCGAACTGGTGGCGGATGTCGCCCAACCACCAATCCATCAGATCCGCCGCACCGTTGATCGCCGGCACCAACCGAGACTTCGGCCCGCGGCCACGGCTACCTTTGCCGAACCGGACGTGGATCTTTCCGAACTCGCCCAGGTCGCGTCGCCAGTCACGGATGTCGAGCATGTAGGTCTCCTGAATCCGCAGACCGCACCGTCGCCACAACGACGCCGCCATGTAGTCCCGTGTCGCCGGCAAGAACTTGCGTGCCTCAGGCAACCACTCACGCCACGCCGCGAACAACACATCGATCTCATCGATCGACGGTGGCACCCGCACGTTGCTGTAGTCGGCCCTGTTCGGTCGGTTGAACTCGTCGATGATCTGGATCACCACGTGGCCGGTCAAGCGTTCGATGTCACCGGAGTAGCGGGCGACGAGGAACGAGTAGAACCGCGCCAGCGACCAAGCCTTGTGCTGCACCGTCAGCCGGGCCCGATGCAGCTCCTTGCGTTGATGGAGTCGCCGAAGGTCTGCTCGCTGACGTGCAAACCCGAGTCGTGTTCCGACAAGCAACCGACCAACTCGCGATGGTCGGCGAACTGTTGCGGATGAACGAGCGGATGGTCGACCTGCTCCCACGCCTCACCAGGGGCCGGTCGGTGTGGACCGTCGCTGGTCGAGCCGCTGTCGTCCAACACGTCATCGGCCGTGGCATCGAGGCGGAGTTGACCAACACCGATGGGGCGATGGCCGCATGAACGGCGCCCCGCACTCCACGGGGCAACGAATCGACCGCGACGACCTGCTCGCCCGCGTCAATCTCACCGACGTCCTCGACGCACTCACACCCGGCGAAGGCGACGGGCGCCGACGCGCATGGCGATGCCCTGAACCCTCACACCCCGACGAGCACCCTTCGGTCAAGGTGTTCACCGACCGTCGCGGTGTCGAGCGGTGGCGGTGCTGGTCGGGCGGGCATGGCGGCACCGCCATCGACGCAGTCATCGTCGCCCACAACGTGGCGGTCGGCGATGCCATGCGCTGGCTTGATGACAACTACGCACACCTCGAACCACTCCCTCGACCGCCACGGCCAACGCCGCGACCGGTCGGCCAGCCGGCACTCGAGGTCGTCGAATACGTCGCCCGCTGCGAGAAACTGCTGTGGACGGGCTCAGGTCGCCAGGTCCGTGAATGGCTCAACGGGCGTGGCCTCGGCGACGAGGTGCTCGCAGCGAACCGTGTCGGCGCCGATCCTGGGCGCCGCTTCCTGCCGAGACCGAAGGGCCTGCCTGCCGGATGGCCGGCGGCCGTGTATCCCGCTTTCGATCCGGACGGCTCACTCACGTACTTCCAGGCGCGCCTTGTCGAGCCGCCCGAGGGTCGCTGCAAGTACGACAACCCAGCGAGCCGATGGGCTGCGAACCCCAGGGTCGCCTGGACGAAGCCGATCTCTGCCAAGACGCCGCCGGGCAGCTGCTTGGTCGTCACCGAGGGCATTGCGGATGCGCTCGTTTCGGTGCAGGCCGGTTACCGCTCCGTTGGAGTGCTCGGCTCCACCTACCCGGACCGAGATGTCGCACGACGAATCTCGCAAGGTGCCATCGAGATCGGTGTTCAGCGCGTCGTCGTCTGCTTTGATGCTGACGTCGCTGGCCGGACAGGATCGTCACGCCTCGTCGATCTGCTCAACGGGTGCGGGGTCGAAGACGTCGTGGAAGTCGTGCCGCCAGCCGGGCTTGACCTCTCCGAATGGGCGAGCACCGGGAACGCCGTGGCCGAGGCATTTCGTGCTACGGCGACGCCCGACCTGGGGACCAAGGACGCCTCGGTCCGATCGCTCGGACTCGAACTGTAGCCGTTTCTATCGGACTATTCGGAAATGCCAATACTTTGCTAGAGAGGGCTAGATTCATGGGTATGGATCCGCGTCGGAACCCGTACTCGCCCGGGGCCGGGCTTCGTCCGACGGAGTTGGCCGGTCGAGAAGACGACATCGAGACATTCGAGATTCTCGCCGACCGCGCCGAGGCTGGGCGACCCGCTCGAAGCGTCGTGTTCACCGGGCTGCGCGGTGTCGGCAAGACGGTGCTGCTTCAAGACTTGGCGGGACGCGCCGAGCAGCGCGGCTGGATCACCGCTCGTGTCGAGGCCGACCGCGGGAGTGGGCCGACCTCGTTCACCGATGGGCTGTCGAGATCGCTTGCGACATCGCTGCGTCGAGAACAGGGGCGGGGAAAGACGAAGGAACGCCTTCGGGCCGCGTTGCGGACGGTGACGTCGTTCTCGATGTCGTTCAATCCGGACGGGGCGGTGTCGTTGGGGTTCGACGTCGATGCTGCCAAGGGTCGAGCTGACAGCGGATCGCTGTACGCAGATCTGACCGACCTTGCACTCGACCTCGGTGCGGCTGCGGTCGAACTCGGTGTCGGTGTCGCGGTCTTCGTCGACGAGATGCAAGACCTCACACCGGAAGAACTCTCCGCGGTGTGCCGCGCCTGTCATGAGACCGGGCAGCGATCGTCACCGTGGTTCGTCATCGGGTGTGGCCTGCCGAACCTGCCGGGAGCGTTGGCAGCAGCGGAGTCGTATGCGGAACGACTGTTCGAGTACCGGCTGATCGACCGACTGCCGCAAGTCGCCGCTCATGCCGCGTTGGTCAACCCGGCCAAGGTCGAAGGTGTCGATTGGGAACCGGCAGCAGCCGCACACGTCGTTGCGCAGTCCGCCGGGTACCCCTACTTCATCCAACAGTTCGGCCAGTCCACGTGGAACGACGCAGCTGCATCACCGATCACGTTCGCCGACGCCGAACGCGGCGTGAATGTCGGGTTCGAGCTCCTCGACACGGGATTCTTCAGGGCTCGGTGGGATCGGGCAACGCCGAGCGAACGCGAGTACCTCTCGGCGATGGCGATCGACGGTGACGGGCCGTCCTCCAGTGGTGAAGTCGCCCGCCGGGTCGGCAAGTTACCGACCTCGCTCGGCCCCACCCGCGCGAATCTGATCAACAAGGGGATCGTCTACGCCCCTGAGCACGGCCAGATCGCGTTCACCGTTCCCGGCATGTCGAAGTTCATCGAGCGACGACTCGCCGCCGAGTAGCCACACAACCGTCTCCGATCAACTCGAGTCAACGCTGACCACTCGGCGAGGACACAGATCAGCATTCGGTTGGCGTCGTCTACAACGATCGCCCCGGGAACTCCGGAGCGATCGTCGGCGGTTCGACCTGTTGGCGTACCCAGTCGAGGCCGTTGGGGTCCTGATGATGGGTTCCCCACTCGGGCAGCGCCGTGGTGACGCCGGCTTCGTTGGCGAAGGTGCCGAGGTCTTCGACGACGTTCTCGTCTCGGTTGGTCGCATACAGCGCACCGGAGCCACGGTTCCAGCTCACGCGCCACTCCTCGCCCGAGCCAGCGGTGCGCCATCGCATCCCGAAGTCGACGTCGGGGCTGTGGCGACGTTCGTCGAGGTCACGCCACCGGTCGACCGCTGTGCGGATCGGGTCAGGACGGGTGATCGCTGCGGTGGTTCTGGTGCCGTGGGCGTGGCCGCCGGTGAGCAGGCCGGCGTCGACCGATCGTGCGATCGACGGGTGGACGTCGATGGTGGCCACGATCGGGGCCGACACGCAGTGCTCGACCGATGACGGATTGAGCGACCGTGACGCTTCGTTGACGAGCACCACACCGTCGGGTTTCAGACCAGACCGGACGCTCTTCATCAACGCCAGGTAGCAGGGCCGGGTGACCATCAGGTTCCGATCGGCGATCTCCAAGAGCGCATCGGCGGGCGGTCCGGTTCCGGCGTCCACGAGCACGATCGCCGAGGTTCCGCGCATCCATCGGTGGAGGAGGTCGACGCGTTCGCCGCTGACCTGGTCGAGGTCGATCGGCGATCGGGTGGGCAGCAGCCGGGTGGTGGGGTCGACGTCGACGACGAGGTCATCGATCGGGTTGGCCGGTTCGCCCAGGAGCCAGTCGTCGAGGCCGACAGCGGGCCAGGGTGTAGCGAGGACGTCGGTCATGTCGCCTCGAAGATCGACGATCACGACGTCGCGCACCTCGTGGAGTGCGGCGGCTGCGGTGGTGACGGTGGTGCCAGAGCCGCCCTTCGCGGCCCACAGCACGGTGATGTGGTTGTCGGGGCTCATCGTCAGGCGGCGTGGTCGACGAGGTAGGCGAGCCGGGTGGTGGTGCGGTGCACAGCAACACGTGTCCCGGCGGGTGGTGCGCCTCTCGGGTCGCCGATGCGGTGGGCGACGAGTTGCTCCCAACGTGATCGCTGGATCTGTCCGCTGGCGACGACGTGGGCGATGCGACGCAGTTCGATGAGCGCGATCGCGCCGTCTTCGACCGCGCTGGCCGATGTGGTGCCGGCTCGGAGGTCGAACTCGTAGGTGGTCGGGTCGTGCGGTGGGACGGTGCCGCCGAGCGGCATGCCGCGTTGGTGTCGCACGAGCCAGCGTCGCGCGGCGGGGTCGAAGGTGCGTCGACTACGACCGATCTGTTGGCCCAGAAACGCGAAGAACACGGCGGGTTGTCCGTCGCTGTCGGTCGGTTCGACTGTCGGGTCGACGGTGGCGAGCACGTGGGCGACGGCGACCCAGTCGTTGTCGAGCGTGTTGTCGCGTATCGGTCCGGCTCGGCGGATGGCGGCGGCGGCCAAGACCATCGGCCGCAGCGCTGCCATGAGGATGGTCGTGGCGTCGTCGTCGCCGTTCTGGTGGAGCGCGAGGAGCGCGGCGACGACAGGGTTCTGGTCGGTGGTGGGCCGGTGGCAGATGTCGACGATGTCGCTGGGGGTGTGCCCGGCGAGGGCCGGGTTGGTGGCCCAGCGGGTCATGATCTGAGTGCGTCGACGGGGGCTGTTGCAGCGTGCGAGTCGTTGCTCGAGTTGGGTGGTGATGGTGGTGTGCACGGTTCGACCTCTCGGGTAGGTGGTGTTGGTCGAGGTCCACCGTCTGCCCCTCCGCTCCCGAGAACGTTCCCACCTGCATTCGGGAAGCCCGACGGTGTCCACCGCTGCTGAGCTGGGGTGATGTCGGATTCGGGAGTGTTCTCGGGAAGGTCGGGAGAGAAATTTCTTTCCGATGTCGGATTCGGGAATGTTCTCGGGAACCGGGTCCTCGCAGATGGCGCCCATGAGCACCACCGCAGCCCCGTCCACAGCGATGTCGCCGATCGAGCACATCCTGATCGCCGTCGCAGTCCTCGCCGCCTCGCTGTCGCTTGTCGTGTGGGGCGGTGCGGTCATTTCGTCGGTCGCGTCCGGACTCGGGCCGCCGCCGGTCGGTCTCAGCGACGCGTTGCGGGCCATCCCAGGCCTCGCCGAACGACCCTCGGTTCCGGCTGATTCCTGGCCGGTCGAGAGCCGATCGCAGATCGCCGGCGCACCGATCTATTGGACGGCCACCGCATGCGTGCTTGGCGTCGTGGTCGTCGTCGTTGTGGGTGTGCGCCGGTTGTGGCGACGAGTCACGCCGAGTCGTCGTCGACTGGGGGTGGATGCGCACGCCCGGTTCGCGAGTCGCCGCGAGTTGCGACCGTTGCTGATCAAGCGGCCGGTTCCAGGTCGGTTCGTGTTCGGGCTGTGGAACGGTCGGATGCTGGCCACCGAGAACCGTCGGTGGGCCCCGAACCGTCGCAACGGGATCGCGAAGCTGTGGGCCCGAGCAACCGGCGAACTACGAAGCGGCCAGCAGGGCGACATCACTTCGCTCGCGATCTGCGGCCCGACCCGGTGCGGCAAGACCAGCCAGTGCGCCGAGCCGGGACTGTTGGACTGGGCCGGCCCGGCGATCGTGTTGTCGGTCAAACGCGACCTGATGGACACCACCATCGCCCGCCGTCGCACCCTCGGCGAGATCCGGGTGTTCGACCCGGGCGGCTTCCTCGCCGCAGGACGCAGCCACATCACGATCGTCGACGCCGAGATCGGACGGTGGTCGCCGCTGAGGATGGCGCACACCGCGTCGGGTGCGAAGAAGGCCGGTGAAGCGTTGTCGGCGTGGACACCCCAAGCCGGCGTCGAGGGTGGCATGGACTTCTGGTCGACGCAGGGCAAGTTGCTGTTCTCCGGGCTCCTCGGCGCAGCGGCGTTGTCGGCTCGACCGTCGATGCACGAGGTCGCCAAGTGGGTGTTCGACATGGCGATGCCCGACCAGGCGAACCCGAAGAAGCGGTGCCCGCCCAGTGAGATCCTCGATGACGCGTTCGAGAACCCCGACACGGCCGCCGCCGCGCAGGAAGCGGTCCGACACCTGCATGCGATCTGGAACAAGCCGGACCCGAAGATCGTCGCCTCCGTCTACGCAACCGCGCAGACGGTGTGTGATCCGTGGCTCGACCCGAACGTCGTCGCAGCGACCGATCTCGACGGTGACGGCGAGTGGATCGACCTCGACTGGTTGATGGACACCGGCGTCGACGGCGACCGAGCCAACACCCTGTATCTGCTGGTGTCGCTCGACGACTACAAACGCCTGTCACCGGTCCTCGCCGGCCTGCTGTCGGATCTGAAGTCGCAGGCGTACGAGTGGGAGATGCGCGGCGACCGGCTCCCGGCGCCGCTGTTGATGTTGATCGACGAAGCCGGCAACATGCCCCTCGACTGGCTCCCCGAAGTGTCCTCGACCTGTGCCGGCATCGGCATCCAGTTGGTGACGATCTGGCAGTCCTACGCACAGATCCACGAGGCCTACGGCAAACGCGCCGACACCCTCCTCACGAACCACGCAACCAAACTGTTCTTCCCTGGGTCGTCGGACGATTCGACGCTCGGGTACGTGTCGAAGATCGTCGGCGATGAACTGATCGAGCGACGCTCGTGGTCCAACGACGTCGACGGCGGTCGTCGCTCGATCTCGGGTCAGTCGAACAACGAAGCTCTCGTCCCGTACTTCCTGTCACGGCTTCCGAAGTACGGGTCGGCGTTGATGATCCACTCCAACACGCCGCCCGCTCACGTACAGGGCCGCCCGTGGTGGAAGATCAAACGCCTCGCCGCGATGGTCCCCGACCCGCCTTCGCACGCCGGGTCCGAGCAACCCGTCGGGAGCGGACCGTGGCGGCCGACACCGAAACGCGAATGCCGACGACCGATCGTTCCCGTGCCGGTCGTGCCGAACGGCGACGACGGCCAACTGTCGCTGCTCGCCCCGCAAGGTGAGGTGGCGTGATGGCTCGCACACGAGTCGACCACGCCCGATTGGTCGACGAACTCCACGCCCAGCTCACCGAACGGTTCGAGCAGATGACCACCAGTCGCGAGTGGTTCGACTACCTCGCCACCGCCCGCCGCTTCCACCGCTACTCGCCACAGAACCAACTTCTCCTCGCCCTGCAGGGCGCCGACGGCTACGTCGCCGGCTACCGCAACTGGCAACGCGTCCCCGCCCAAGGCGGCGGCACCTGCCAAGTCGCCAAGGGTGCAGTCGGGTTGAGCATCCTCGCCCCACTGAAAGCCAAGACCGTCGACGTCGACGAGACCACCGGGGAAGAGACGACCGTCCATCAGGCTCCGAGGGTTCCGGACCGTGAAGGTGTTCCACCAAGGCCAACTCGTCGCGCCGCCCGACATCGGCGACGCCGTCATGCCAGAACTCCTCACCGGTGAGAACCGTTGGCAACACGTCTGGGCAGCCGTCGTCGAACGCCTCGAAACCAACGGCTACAACGTCGCCCTCCACACCCGCACACCAGTCGATGACTGGAACGGGATGACGACCTGGTCGACCAAGTCCGTCCTCGTCGCCGGCGACCTCGAACCACCCCAGCGACTCAAGACGCTGCTGCACGAATGGGCCCACGTCGAACTCGCACACGACACCCGCACCGACGTCCCGAGAGCGATCAAAGAAGTCGAAGCCGAATCTGTTGCCTACCTCCTCTCCCAGACCGTCGGCCTCGACTCCGACGCCTACTCGATCCCGTACATCGCCAACTGGTCAGCCGGCAACATCGACACCGTCCAGTCCGCTGCCGAACAGATCCTCACCACGACAAAACGACTCGTCACCACCCTGGAAGTCGAACTCGGCATCGAACTCACACCCGACGCCCTCGACCACATGATCGACCAGCCCGACATCGTCGACATCCGGCCAGGCATCGAATCGAACTCGGTTCCAACGCCGCCACCGATCGATCGATACGAAGCCGTCCAGGAAAGTCTGTCGCTGGTCGAACCAAGCCCGAGACCTGACGATCGCCGATCGGCAGGCGACGACGCAGCGTTCCTCAGGGCCGTGATGGTCGACCTCGAACCCCACCAGAAGACGCAACTCGCAACCATCGTCTACGACCCCAGCCGGGCCGCAGAAGCCGCAGCCATCATCGCCACCGCTGGTCGCACAGCAGCGCAAACGGCGCGAGTGCTCGACAGCGTCCACTTCGACACCGAGACGATCCGAGACGCGCTCCTCGCACCCCAAGACGACCCAGAACAACCCACGCTGTTCCCAGAGGTCGAGGTTCGTGCCGCACTCCTCGCCATTGCGTCCCCAGTCGAGGTGGACACGCTCATGCCGTCGACGGCGCAACGAGACGACGTCGCCCGACAACTCCGCGACGACCGACTCGACGACCTCCGCCTGATCCAACGAGCGGTCCGACAGAACCACGAGCCAGCCAGGATCGCAGCCCTTGCCTACGGACTGGACCTCTCACCCGAGCAGACGATCAAGGTCTGCGCAACGATCGACGCGACACCGCAGCGGACGATGGCGATCGCGATCGCATTGCGAGACGGCGACGGTGTCGCGGCATTCAACGACCTGCTCGAGGGATGGCCCGACGTCCCCGGCGGATGGCAGCAACACGCTCACCCGTCGATGCGGGCAACCCGCGCGCTTGCCGCCGTGCCCGACTACAACCCGACCCGCGAGATCCTCGACCAATGGGCCGGACGCACCTCCGTCCAAGCCACCCCGAGCCCAGAACCGGCGATGCCATGACCGGCCCGATCGAGGACGACCTTCGCAGAGCACTCGACGACGTACTTGCGACGTGTTGGGCCGACGAGATCTCGATTCTCGACGCCCTCGCCGAAGCAGTGACGGACTGGACCGCCCAGATCGAAGCCGAGTTCAACGAGTCGAAGGCCTTCGATCCCGGACCCCGCTCGCAGGAACTCGCCGACGCGCTGGCGGCGATGGCAGCAGCCGTCGAGAAGCTGGGAGGGACCACCCCGAGCTTTGTGTTCACAGTCGCGCTTACCGAGGCACTTCGAGACTGGTCGGCCGTAGGCGACACCGTTGGACGCAACCTCGACCGATCATTCTGAGCTGCTGAGTCCGGATGACACCGACGGGATCAATGTGCTCGATAAGCGGCACGTACCTGAGCGGGGTCGTGTGAGCTTCGTCGTCCGGCGCGCGGTACCACGAGACACCAGGTCTGGTCAGGCCCGCCGGCCCGTGACTTCATCATCTCAGTAGGGAATCGTCAATTGAGACGAATCCCCGAATCGACCATCGCCGCGAGTGAGTCGTCGGGAAACGGCGGCCCGACGGTCCCCTATCAGACAACTTCCGAGCGCTCGAACCTGACTGATATGAACGTGAAAGTGTGGCGCCGCAGTAGGGCCGTACCCGAGTGGGTGTTCCGGTGACTGACGATGGATTATCGAGTGGCGATACCGAGCGCTTTTCGACGTTTGCGTGATCAGCGGCGTCGAACCACCGAGGCGCCGATCGCGACGATCGGCATGGACGGCATCTCGATTCGTGCGAGGTCGCCTCCGTTCGGAGCCTCGCACAGCGCAGGCACTCAGATGCGGGGTGCGGCATGATTGCACTGTGGCGACGCACGGCGACAGATCCCGACGTCTTGCCGTTCGGTGTGCGTTTGCGCTCTCGATCGGACTGCTGGCGGGCACGGTTGGCACGTGTTCGGAAGAATGCGTTCAAGACGGCCCGCCGTTCGTTCAATTCGACGGCCGTAACTACACCGCCGATCTCGCGGCGCCGGCGGTTCCTGACAGCCAGATCAGCACTGTCGTATTCACCGTCACCAACGACCGAACGGCGGCCAGTTCGTCGTGTGGCGGGTCGCCTGTAGAGGGCGATTCGAGCCTGCCCATCGGCACTGAGTTCCACTTGATCACCGGCATCGATCCGGCGGAGGGGCTCGCAGCTACCTTCGAAGGTCGCTCCATTCGCTTCAGCGCCTGAGCTGGACTCGACGAGCGTGCCACAAGTACATCCTGATCCAGCAGGCACAGCTCGCGGCCGACCGAGCGCGTGGCATCATCGTCAGATGGCGCACCGCGCTCTCGTCGCAGTCGGCCTGGGGACACTCGCGGTGGCGTGTACATCTCTGCTGGGCTGTTCCGATGCTTCGAGCGCCAAGCAGTGCGTGTCTTCAGGTGACGCAAGGGTCTGCGCAGAACGCGACGGCGGCGGGGTGTTGTACAGCGCGAGCGGTCTGAAGCCCGGATCGACGGTGACCTTCGCGACGCCGGAAACCGAATCGAGCGAGATCCCGATCGGGCCGAGCGGAGGCTTCGATGGCAACGTCGGCTTGCTGTCAGCCTCAGGCGCGTTCGTCGGCACCATCACGGTAAGTGCCACGACGGATGGTGGAGTGCCCCTGATCGGAGACCTCAGCTTCGAGTAGGTCGCCGCATGTTTGCAACGCGATCACTGACCGCTTGCCGCGGTGATCAATGCCTGCGATTACCGGGCACCCGGCTTGGGCCGTTACGTGCGGGTCGCTCCTGGGCGGGGACGGGTTAGGGAGCGGGCGATATCGGGCGGTTGTCACACGACCTTTCACCAGCGCTGAAGGAGGCGCCGAGGCGGAATGTGGTCGCCGCACCATCGCCGACGCTGCCACTCACGGTCGGGGAGTTCTACGGAGAACTGGCCAAGCTTGCGGCGACTGCCAGGTCGACGACACTTGGATGACGAGCGCCGACCCTGCCCGGTAGCGCCTCTTGGTGGGCTGTCATGATGGCAGGATGTTGCTCGCCGAAGAATTCGTTCTGCTGGCCCTCGACCTCGACGGGCGGCCGGCTCACGGACTGTCGAACCAGCCGGCAGCCGCCGTGGGGGTCACCGGTGCCCTCGTCACAGAATTGGTGCAGGAGGGTCACGTCGACGTGGCCGACGGCCGCATCCGACTCACAGGCACCCGCCCGACCAACACGCTCCTGGCCGAGGTCCTGGACAGCCTCGCCGTCCACGAAGGGAAGAAGTTGAAGAGCCGGCTCGGATCGGTGAAGCACTCGGGTTGGGCCGAGGTGGTCGACGCCATGGTGGCCAGTGGCATCCTCGGGCGTGAGAAGGATCGGCTACGACCGACGCGACATCCCGTGTGTGACCAGGCCGCGCACGCGTCCCTGCTCGCCGAGGTTCGAGCGGCTGCCGCAGGAGACGACCAGATGGGGCCGCGGATCGCCACACTCCTCGCCCTGGCCGGGCCGAGCCAGCTGCTCGAGGTGGTGGCACCGGCTCGGTCCGACCGCGCCAAAGCCAAGCAGCGGATCGCGGAGGCCGCCGAGCAAGTTCCTGCGGCCGCCGCAGTGAGGTACGTCATCGAGTCGATGGAGGCAGCCATCGCAGTGGTCGTGATATCGACGGCGGCGGCCGGCAGCAGCTGACGACCCCAGTACCGTTGCGAACCCCGGACTTGTCACCGTGGCCGAACGCCGGGTCCTGGACCACCTTCGCTCCCACCTCACCCTCGAACAGATGGGGAACCGTCTCTTCATCAGCTTGAGACTGTCGCTCGCTCAGCCGAGAGAGCTCAGCCCGTCCGCTCCGACGCACGATCAATCGTTCCTGCCTGCTCTCCCGCACTCACTTGACAACTCGTCAAGTTCGTCCTCGAGCAACACGACACGGAGAAGCTGGTCTCAGCTCTCGACGAGGATCACCAGGGTGTCTGGACGCACACCATCGTGCTGCATCGCTGCGGCGCCTTCGTCGCTCTCCATGACAGCCTGGAAGGCGTCCATGTCCGAAACGTCCATGCTCAGGCCCACCCGGTTGGGGTTTTGCGGGTCGACATAGGTTCTGATGTTGGTGACTGCGGATCCGAAGACCTCGGCACGTTTCGGAGATGCGAGCCAATGAGCGACGTCGTCCACCTCGTGGGTTGCGATCAACTTAGGCATTTCACCCTCCCTGTATTGCGGACCGCGAGCGCGGACCGCTCGTAAGGTACACCAGCCGCGATTCATGTCTGTCGTGGGTGTCTGACGTCGCCTGGAGCGCGGCGCACTGGTCGCCAGTCATTGTTCAGATCGACGTCGCCGAGCAAGAAACGGAATCGCCCTTTCGCACCCTCAATCCGTTTCCCGCCGATCGCCATATTGCTCCCGTCGCACTGCGTCGAAAGCTGCCCGTGAGGATCGGCAACCGAAGTGTCACCGACCGCCGGATCTGGGTCGGGGTTATCTCGCGTCACGTTTGGGTCGTTCCCGAGTGGGTGGTTCGGTGAATGACGACGGGTTATCGAGCGGTGATACCGAGCGCCTTCCGGCCTTCCTCGGGCGAGTTTGTTGGCGTCGCTCGATCTGTGCTCACAGGGATCCGGCGGCTGTTCCTTGTCGTCTCGACGCCGCCTGTGCCTCCAGCTGATCCCAGGTGGGAGAACCCCTCAGACCGTCAGGTGTCGTGAACATGCGACACGACAATCCGACCGGTGCACCCTCAGGAGCCCGTGGGTCAACTCCGTCGATAAGGATCGTTGGCGATCCGACGAACCTGACCCGCTCGGCTTCTTCCTGGGTGTCGACAATCCGACGGTGCACGGTCACGTCCTGGTGCTCGTGCGCAAGCCGATCGAGCAACTCGTCAGCGACACGCCAGTTCGGGCAGCTGTCGAAGTAGAGCAACGTGATTTTCATGCTCATCACCGTAGATCCCATCCTGCGGGACGATCTCGACGTCGGCCCCAAACGCGGCGCCAGCGACGGGCGCGTTGGCGACGTGATTACGTGGCTGCATCGGGGCCGCTACGTGGCTCGTCGCTGCTTCGGATGTGCGACATTTTGGGTTGGCGAAGTGTGCGACCCCTCTTGGAAGTTCACCTGTTGACGGTTCGTCCAGGTGTGTCGGAAAGTTCGATTGGCACAGGACTACCGATGACCGGTGCGCAGGCGACGGCACGGCGATGGCGGCCCAGAACCGCGACGGCGACTGCTACGGCACCGATGAGAAGTGCGAGGCTCCCGATGAGGAGAAGCCCGGCGGCCGTTCCCAGCCCGATGGCGGCCAGGACGCCCAGGATCGGTCCTGCGCAGCATGCTGCGCAGGCAACTGCTCCGACTCCGAGGATTGTTGCGTTCTCCTTCTTGGCGGTCATGGCGCAACGCCGAACATCGACTGGACGACGAGTTGTGCGTCTTGTGGTGCTCGGACTTCGAGCGCGATCCCGCGTGCGTCGACGGTGATGGAGAAGCGGAAGAACTGACAGCAGTCCTGTTCGGCTGCGACGAGTCGGATCAGTTCGCTGGTGGGAACCGATTCGGTGAAGACCGATCTGATGCCATCATCGATCCGTTCGCGACGCTCGACGTGGCCGAGGAGTTCCTGCCAGTCGTCGAGGCGGCCCTTCATCGAGGCGGCCGTCAGGGTGCACGCGATCGGCGGCTCATCATCTGCGGCGGGTTTGGTCGACAGGTTGACTGCTTGGGTGGCTGCCGACAGCGATCGGTGTCGGGCGGTTCGGCGACGCAGCCGCAGTCGACGTCGCACGGGCCTTCGGGTCGGTGACGTTCGAGGGCGGTCGCTGCGTTCTGCAATTCGCTCGTGAGGGTCATCAGCTCGACAAGTTGCTGCTGAGCTGCGCTGATCTTGTCGGGACGAGTTGGCGCAGCTCATCTTGGATCGGGCCGCACTGGCCGCCGTCCCAGGCGGCCGTCAAGCCGGTGATCTCCTCGAGGGTGCAGCCGAGCTGCTTGGCGCGAGCGATGAATGCGAGACGATCGAGGGTGCGCTGGTCGTAGATCCGGTAACCGGCATGCGGTGCGCTCCGACTCGGGGAGCAGACCGATCTGTTCGTAGTAGCGCAGCGTGTTCGCGTTGAACCCGCTCGCGTCGGCAACGTCTTTGATCTTCAATCCGGTAGGCATCGACGACCACGATAGACCTTCGTGTTGACACGAAGGTCAAGAGGCAACGTTGGTTCAGCGTGGCGCGTACATGATCACTGCTACCCCCACGAGGCAAATTCCCGCTCCGACAAGATCGAACCGGTCCGGCTTGAACCCATCGACGAGCCGTCCCCACGCGAGCGAGCCGGCCACGAAGATTCCGCCATAGGCCGCCAAGATCCGACCGAAGTTGGCGTCCGGTTGCAGAGTCGCCACGAATCCGTAGGCAGCCAACGCCACGATCCCGGCGCCGACCCAGGCCACACCGCGATGTTCACGAACGCCTTGCCAGATCAACCAGGCGCCGCCGATCTCGGCAACTGCCGCGAGCCCGAACAACATGATCGATCGAAGCGTTGCCGGCATCGCCTCACGATAGGAGCGCACAGTCGGGTGCGTGCTGCTCTGAGATACGGGGCATTTCTACAGCGTCCGACGCGCGGTTCAGCAGATCCGCCGAGTACGAGCGTCACGATCGGTGGGATCGAGATCGGTTGACATCGTGATCGGGCCTCGAGTCACTGGGTGGCGACCTCGATCGCGAAAACGACTGCCGACAGCGCAAGGAGTACCAAGACGGCGATGGTGAGTATCTGCTGGGTCCGGGGTGGTCGCTGGTTTGGTCCGGTCGACGGTCGCGTCGTCGACGCGTCGGGGGTGTTCGGGTCCGTCTCTGTGGGCGTTGATTGTGAGTCGGACTCGACGGCGTCGAGGTGCTCGGTCGGCAACTCGGGGGCGGCCTGCACCGGGTCGGACTCGTCTGCGGGTTCATCCGTGGATGTCGATGCTTCGGGCGACTCGTTCATGTCTTGACGGGTGACCGGTCGATGGTCCCGAGTTCCATCGCGTAGACATCTCGGGTACGAGAGAACTGCAGATCTTGTTCGGGCTACTTGTCGGTCCGACTTCTGGCGGTCGTCAGTCCGGCGTGGTGTAGGGGCGCAGGGCTTGGCCGATGTCGGCCGGGAGCGCCGCCGTTTCGGTGAGTCGCATCGTGGTTCGTCCGGTGTTGCCGGGCGGGTATTTGCCGGCGAGTGATCCGGGGCCGGCGACGGCGAGTCGGAGGATCTGGCCCATGATTTCGCGTCGATCTCGTTGGGTCAGGGCGAGGCGGAGCATGGCGAGGTGGACGCGGGTGTGGGGCCACGCCCAGGGTTGGGAGAGCAGGTGGGCTCGTTCGAGTGACGGCCAGGGGTGGTCGCTGGTTCGGGCGGTGGTCAGTTCGGAGTCGACGAGGGTGGCGATGTCGGTGGGGGTCTGCCAGCGGGAGTGATCAGGCATGGGCGTGCTCCTGCACAGCCGGATCCGGCTGAGGGGTTGGGGTTGGCAGGTGGAAGCTACGGGTGCTGCGGGCTCGGAGTCCGTTGGCGATGACGATGATCTCGGCGACTTCGTGGATGGCGACGACCATGCCGAGGCCGAGCAGTCCGGCGGCGGCGGTGGGGATGAGTACGGCGATGATCATCCCGGACAGCACGAGGTTCTGGATCATGATTCGCCGCGTGCGGCGGGCGTGGTCGATGAGGTCGGGGATGTGGGTGAGGCGGTCGCCCATGATGGCGATGTCGGCGGCTTCGATGGCGACGTCGGTGCCGGCGGCGCCCATGGCGATGCCGACATCGGCGGTGGCGAGTGCAGGGGCGTCATTGATGCCGTCGCCGATCATCGCGACGGGGCCGTGCGCGCGGAGTTGTTCGACGGCGGTGAGTTTGTCGTCGGGGAGCAGTTCGCTGCGGAAGTCGTCGATGCCGGCTGCGGCGCCGATGGCGTTGGCGGTGCGGTGGTGGTCGCCGGTGAGCATGGCGATGTGCAGCCGGTGGTGTCGGCGGAGCCGAGCGACGACGTCGGCGGCTTCGGGGCGGAGTTCGTCGCGCAGGGCGATCGCGCCGATCGTGTTGCCGTCGCGTTCGACGAGGACGACGGTGGCACCGGCGGCTTGGAGCCGTTCGACGTCGGTCGTGAGGGCGCCGGGGTCGATGTAGCCGGGTTTGCCGACGCGGACCTTGGTGTCGCCGACGCGGCCCGTGATCCCGGCCCCGATGTCGGTGGTCACGTCGTCGGCGTCACCGGTTGCAGGTGCCGCGGCCACGATCGCGGCGGCGAGCGGATGGTCACTGAAACGTTCAAGTGACGCCGCCAGCGTGAGGACCTCGGCGACGGTGCTGCCGTCGGCGCAGACGGTGTCGACCACTTGGGGTTGGTTGCGGGTGAGGGTGCCGGTCTTGTCGAACGCGATCGCTCGAACGGTGGCGAGTGCCTCGATCGCAGCGCCGCCCTTGATGACGAACCCGGCGCGGGTGGCGGCACCGACCGATGCGAACACGGTGACCGGCACGGCGATCGCGAACGCGCACGGCGACGCGGCGACGAGCACCACGAGTGCCCGTTCGATCCACACGGCCGGATCGCCGAGGAGTGCGCCGATGACGGCGATGGCGGCAGCGATCACGAGGATCGACGGGACGAGCGGCGGGCGATGCGATCGGCGAGGCGTTGGGCGTGGCCTTTGCGGTCCTGGGCTTCTTCGACGGCGTGCACGATGCGGGCGAGTGTGCTGTCGGTGGTGGCGACGGTCGCTTCGACGTCGAGGGTGCCGGTGGTGTTGATGCTGCCGGCGAGGACTCGGTCACCAGGTGCGGCGTCGACCGGGATCGATTCGCCGGTCACGGCCGATACGTCGAGCACCGAGCGTCCGGCACGCACGACACCGTCGGTCGGCATGCGGGCACCGGCGCGCAGCACGACCAGGTCACCAACGGCGAGTTCGTCGGTTTCGATCTCGACAAGGTCGTCACCGCGCCGGACGACGGTGGTCGGCGGGACGAGTGACAGCAGCGCGCGCAATCCGCGCCGGGCGCGGGTGACCGCCCAGTCCTCGAGGGCTTCGGACACCGAGAACAGAAAGCACAAGGCTGCGGCTTCGGCGAGTTGACCCAACAGCAGTGCGCCGATCGCGGCGATCGTCATCAACAGCCCGACACCGAGACGGCCGCGACGCAGCCCGAGCAGCGCCCCCGGCGCGAACGTTGACCCACCGGCAACGACAGCGACCACGAACGCCGCCGTCGCCAGCGCCTGGATGCCGGCGATCTCGGCGATGACACCGGCCACCCATGACACCGCGGCCACACCGGCGGCCACCGTCCGCCACTCCACTCCAGATTCGTCGCCGTCGGCGCTTCTCGATATCCGCCGGTCCGCAACAGGCGTCGCCCATCAGCAACTGATCCTTCCGAGCCAGGGCACGAAACGTCCGACCCGCTGCGCGTAGCATCGGCCAGCCAGGCATCGCGTCCGGAGATATGGCTCCTCGACGCGTCGGACCTGGACTCGAACGGCTACGACCAGCATGACCACCGACACTGCGGTGAGCAGTGTCGGTGCGAGCAACGCCAGCCCGGCGGCTGCGGTCACCATGCCGGTGAAGATCGGGTTACGCGCCCATCCGAACAGCCCGTTCTTGACGAGCCCGGTCCGCTCGGATGGGTCGACCCCGATCCGCCACGAGGAACCCATCTCCGACTGCGCCACCAACGTCACGATGCATCCCGCGAGAAACAGGACCAGACCTACGACGAACCCGCCGGTGGTGGCGAGCGGGCCCCACAGTTCGGTCACCGAGAACGCTGCGAGCGTGACACCGATCGTGCCCACCACGATCGCGGCAGCGAACAGCGCGCCGCTGATGCGGGCAGACGCGGTCGTGTCGCTGCCATCGGAACCCCGAGTCACCGGTGCGTCGACGATGCACCATCGTGCGCCACCCGAACGCTGCGGCCAGGAACGCGAGCTGCAACACGAGCGCGAACAGGGCTCGGCCGTTCACCACGTCATCTCCTCGCAGTCGTGGTTCCCGGCGGTCTCGACCTGCAGGGTTGCGTGCTGCAGGTGGAACCGCTCGGCCAGCACGGTGCGGGCCTGCTGCAGAACGATCTGTGCGTCCACCCCTTCACCGATCCCGAGATGCGCAGTGAGCACCTCCATGTCGCTGGTCAAGGTCCACACGTGCAGGTCGTGGACGTCGGCGACCCCGTCGATCCCGGTGAGCGCATGCGGTGACTGCCGGCAAGTCGATGCCTTCGGGGGCGGCCTGCACCAGGATCCGCACGCGCGTCGCGTCCGAGTCGCCACGCACGAGGCAGGATGAACAACCCGATCGCGGCGCCGATGACCGGGTCGACCCATCCCCACCCGGTCGCCCACATCACCGCCGCGGCGACGATTACCCCGACCGAACCGAGCGTGTCGGCGACCACTTCGAAGTAGGCGCCCCGCACGTTCAGGCTCTCGGTTGCGCCCTGACGCAGCAACACGAACGCGACCAGGTTGACCGCGAGGCCGATGATGCCGACGACCAGGACCGGCACCGACGCCACCTCGGGTGGATCGTCGAGGCGGCGGACGGCTTCGAACAGCACGTAGCCGGCGACGCCGAACAACAACACGGCGTTGGCGAGCGCAGCGAGGATCTCCAAGCGGTACAGCCCGAACGTGCGATGCTCGCGCCTGGGTGGCTCGATTCGCGGCGGTGATCGCCGCCAACGCCATCCCCAACCCGAGCGCGTCGGTGGCCATGTGCCCGGCGTCGGACAGCAACGCCAACGAGTTCGTCGCCAATCCGACCACGACCTGCACGACCAGGAACCCGGCGATCAATGCCGAACGACCACCACAACCGGCCGGCGTGACGGGCCCCGGCGCGAAGGTCGACGTGGCTGTGATCGTGGCCCATCAGCGATCACCCTCGCGGTGACGCAGGTGCTCGCGGCCGATGTCGAGCAACATCCGGACGTGTTCGTCGTCGAGGCGGTAGTACATCATCTTGCCCGACCGGCGAGCCCGCACCACCCCTGCGCCGCGCAACCAACGCAACGCATGCGACACCGTCGACTCGGGCACATCCACCGTCGCTGCCAGATCGCACACGCACAACTCGCCCGCCTCGAGCACCGCGTACAGGATCCGGGCCCGAGTCGAATCGCCGAGCACCTTGAACCAGTCCGCCAACCGATCCGTCTCCGCCGGCGACGGCAGGCGTTCCGCGTGTCACCGCGACCTTGTCGGCATCGACGATGCGAACATCGCACGCCTCGCTCGACTCAAGCGTCACCAGCTGAGCTCCTCGGAGATCCACTCATCTGCATGACTGTACAGATGAAGTGATGATCGTGCAAGGGCCACGCATGCTGGGTCTGGTGGTGCGGCTGTCCCGGTCATTGCATGACGAGGAGGAGACCGGTGGCGTTGAATCCGATGTGGACGGCGATCGAGAGCCCGAGCCGCCTGGTGGCCGCTGCGCACACGCCGAGCACGATTGCGAAGACAAACAGGCCCGGGTACTCGATCGGTCGGAAATGGATGAGGGTGAACAGACCCGCGGTGGCGGTGACCGCGATCGCATCGCTCACGCGTGAGGTGAGGGATCGTTGGATGAGGCCCCGGTAGACGAGTTCCTCGACGATCGGTGCCCCGATCACGACAACGATGACGAGCAAGACCATCGAGGCACCAGTCGCCCGGTTCGCGAGACCCGCTGCGTTCTCCTGAAGCTGATCATCGCCGAACGTGTCGGGCCAGACGGCCTGGAGAGGCAAATACACGGCAGGCACGAGGACGATCTGGCAGAGCACGCCGATCCCGATGCCGAGAACGTCGCGGCGCCGGACGCGCAACCCGTAGTCGCCGGCGAAGTGTCCGCTGCCGAACCGACGAGACACATGCACCATCGCGACGAGGTAGCAGCACCACGTGATCACCACCGACACCGCCACCACGACGATCGGAGCATCGCCGCTTCGGCCTTGCCCGCTGACGCTCAGGATCACCGCACCGAGCATCTGGCCGACGAACCAGGCGATCGCCCACGCTGCCAGGGCAACGAACGGTGTGATCAGCCGATCGCACGGCCGCAGGAACGGCGGAATCGCCCGACCCGCGTCGAGAGGTGAGGCTCACGATGCGCCGACAGGAGCAGACGGACGATCGGTGGGCACGTCTCACCGGTTGCGCAGCGACCGCAAGAAGTTCCATCGCGTCGCCGCCCTGACCGCGCCCGTTCCGGGCGACGATCTCGATACGGTACGAAACGATGAAGTCCTCGAGAGCTGCATTCGTCGTCGGGGTGGTGACGCTCGCTGCGGTGGCGTCAGGGTGTTCGGCCGGCAGCGACACTGCAGATGGCAACAACTCGCAAACCGCCGTCGCCGATGACGCGGTCGAACTCGACGGGGTGCAGTTCGACGTTCGCCGAGACCCTGGTTGAGGCTGCTGCACTTCGTGGGTCGTGTACCTACGCAAGCATGGTGCCACGGTCGAGGTGACAGACGATCCGGATCGAGCAACGTTCCGTGAGGCCAACGGCATCGCCGACGACGTAGCGTCTTGCCATACCGCCGAGGTCGACGGGTACCTGATCGAAGGTCATGTTCCCGCTGAAGCGATCGATCGGCTACTCGCCGAGCGCCCGGACGCGGTCGGGTTGGCTCTGCCGGGCATGCCCGCTGATTCGCCTGGCATGGGCGGCGACGACAACAGTTGGGCCACGCAGCCCGTCGTGTTGATCAGCGCCGACGGGTCCCTGACCTCATGGGACTACTGACCGCCCGCTTGTAGACAAGATCGGGCGGCGCCCTCGATCAGGCGTCCCCGCTGAAGCGTTGAACCACTGATGCTCGACGTTCGGGCTCTCGGGTCGGTCGTGAACCGGTTCAACCGTCGGCCACGTTCCGGCCGGCGCGTAGCGCTACCGCCATCGCTTCGCGTCCGCGGGCGACTCGGGAGCGGATGGTGCCGATCGGGCAGCCGACGACGTCGGCGGCATCGGCGTAGGGAAGACCGAGGAGTTGGGTGAGCACGAGCGCTTCGCGCTGGTCGTACGGCACGCCTTCGAGCAGTCGGCGGATCTCGACCACACCGTACTGGTCCGGTGTCGGCGGCTGGCTCGGTTCGGCGGCCGGGTCGGTGCGTCGGCGGGTCCGTTTGCGGATGTGTTCGAAGCACACGTTGCGAGTCACGCCCAACACCCAGGTGATCACCGGGCCGCGCTGCCACCGGTCCAGATGCGCGACGACGCGCAGCAACGATTCCTGGGCGAGGTCGTCGGCCTCGCCGGGTCGGGTGAGATGGGCGCAGAACCGCCACACGTCGCCCTGAATGGTGCGCACGAACATGTCGAGCGCGTCACGATCGCCTGTCTGGGCGGCGGTCGCGAGGCGGTCCAGGTCGAGCACTCCGACATTCTGTCGTCCGATGCGGGAACTGTGGGCATCGCTGGCGTCACCCGTTGGTTCGTGGACTGCGATCGGACACGCCTCGTGCTGTCGGCTCAGCTCGACCAGGAGACCTCTCCCACAGAAGCGGCCGCTGCCAACGCCCATCTCGGACGCTGCGAGGCCTGTCGTAATTGGTGGGCCGACATCGGCCAGGTCAACCGCGTGCTGCGCGTGCGTGTCGCGGAACCCGTGCCGGACATCGCCACTGCGGTGCTGGCGCGTGTTCATCCGCCCCGCGCTGGGCGAGGGCAGTGGGTGCGGATCGCGCTCGCGGTCGTTGCGGCCAGCGAACTGATGCTGGCCGTGCCAGGTTTGCTCCTCGGCGAGGGTGCTGCGTCGATCCACGATGCGCGTCATCTCGGCTCGTTCGGTGTCGCCGTCTCGATCGGCCTGCTGTACGTCGCTTGGCGCCCGGCACGTGCGTTCGGGATCCTTCCGATCGTCACCGCGCTCGCGCTCACGATGATCGTGAGCGCCATGATTGACGTCGTTCGCGGGCGTGTCTCCTCGTTCGGTGAGGCCCACCACGTGCTCGAGTTCAGCGGTCTGGTACTGGTGTGGATGTTGGCGGGACGTCCCGCTCCACGCCCACTGAAGCCACTGGTCGACCCCTCCCACCCGGCACACCGGCTCCGCCACACCCGAACGTCAGGAACACCATCATGAGTCCCCAACGATTCCTCGGCGCAGCTGCGACCGTCCTCGCCGTACTAGCCGTCGGGTCGCCGGCGTTCGCCCACATCGATCCCGATCCGACCGACGCGCAGGCGGGCAGCGAGGTTTCCGTCGGCTTCACCGTCCAGCACGGATGCGACGGTTCCCCGACGATACAACTCGACATGCGACTCCCCGACGGGGTGAGCAACCCTGTGGCTGAGCCTCCAATCGGCTGGACCGGCGGGATCGACGGCAACGTCGTCACGTTCCAGGGTGGACCGCTCCCCGACGAGCAGGAACTCACTTTCCGGGTTCGCATGATCCTGCCGCCCACACCAGACACGACGATCTACTTCCCGTTCGTCCAGCGATGCGAGGTCGGGCGAGATCCGCTGGATCGACATCCCCCGCGATGGCAGCGACACCGAACTCGACGAGCCCGCACCAGCGATGCAACTCTTCGGTCCCGTCGCCACCACGCAACCGGCACCCCCCACGACGACAGCATCGACGACGGCCCCATCGTCACCGTCGGCCACAACGACCATCGACGACGACTCCTCCGACGACGACCACCACGGCCAGCCCGACGACCGTCGCCGAGCTTGCTGCTACATCGCCGGATCCGGCGTCCCCCGACGTCGGCGAGGTCGACGACGGCGGTTCTCTTGGCACCCTGTTCTTCGTGGTCTCGGTTGCAGCGATAGCGTTGTGTGGGGCGCTCGCGGTGCGCCAGTCCCGCCGCAGTCGCCGATGAGCCGGGCAGGCCGCGTCTGGCGGTGGCTCGCCGCCGGCATCGTCGTCGCCGTGATCGTGCTGGGCTCCGGACGGCCGGTCAGCGCCCACGCTTCGCTGCTCACCACCAACCCCGCCGCCGACAGTGTGCTCGACATCCCGCCCGGCGAGATCGTGCTCCGTTTCACCGAACCGGTGGACCCCACCGACGAATCGATCCGCCTCGTCACCGCAGACGGCACCCCGGTCGAGCTCGGCTCCGTCACTCAGGATCGTGGTTCGGCGTCACTGTCCGCTGCGATCACCGGCGAACTCGCCGACGGCAGCTACGTCGTCGCTTGGTCGGCGGTGTCGGCCGACTCGCACCCGATCAGCGGAGCGTTCGTGTTCAGCGTCGGCGCACCATCACAAGGTGCCGAGGCCCTCATCGGCGACGTGCTCGGCGACACCACTGCCGAGTCCGGTAGCGACTTTCTGCTCAGCGCAGGACGGTTCGCCAGCTACGCCGGGATCGCGGCGCTCATCGGGACACTCGCCGCCGCTGTCATCGTGGCTCCGTCGATCCTGAATCGTCGACGACTCTCCACGGTCCTGTTCGCCGCCGGCGATCTCGCGATGGTCGGCACCCTTGCGATGATCTGTGCCCAGGCGAACCTGATCGGTGCTTCGTTCGTCGACTGGTCTGCAGTCTTCTCCACCCGCTCGGGGCTGTGGTGGCTCGCTCGTCTCGTGATCGTCGCAGTCATCACCGCACTGGTTCCCTGGCGTCGCCTGCTCGATCGCCGACCCGCACAGGTACTAGCTGCGGTGACATCGCTCGTGCTGTTCGCGGTCGTGGCTGCCGGGGGACACTCGGTGTCGGGCAGATGGATCGGCGTCGCGTTCACAGCGACCGTGGTTCACCTCGCCGCAATGGCGCTCTGGCTCGGTGGGCTGGTCCTCATCGTCGTCGTTGTCGACAAGTCATCGGTGTTCTCCACCGCCTGGCGGTTCTCGCCGCTCGCATTGAGCGCCGTCACGTTGCTCGCAGTCACCGGCTTCTTCAACGGTTGGCGCCAGCTCGGCGACCTCGACAGTCTGTCCGATTCCAGTTACGGGCGGTGGTTGCTCATCAAGCTCGCCGTGGTCGGCGTCGTAGTGACGGTGGCCGCCGCCTCGCGATGGATTATCCGCAACGCAGCGACGCCTGTCGTGACCGTGCAGCCCGCCTCGGTCGGCGCCGCCGCCGCAACGTCGCCGTCCAACGACGAGCTGCCGTTGCGGCGAACGTTGGTGATCGAAGTCGCCGGCATGGTCGTGATCCTCGCCGCCACGGCAGGACTGACCGGCGCAACGCCACCCCAACAAGCCGATGCCACCACCGCCATCAATGCCACCGTCTCGGTGGTCAGCGACGATCAGCTCGCGCAGATCGAGCTGCTCCCAGCCGTCACCGGCGGAACCACGATGCACGTCACCATCAGCTCTCCCGCCGGCAGTCTCAACCCGGCCGACGAAATCACCGTGACCGCCGAACTCCCCGCCCAGCAACTGGGACCCGTCGACATCCCCACCTTTCCCGCCGGCCCGAACCATGTCACCACGAACGACGCCAACTTCCCGATCCCGGGCCAATGGACCGTCACCGTCACCGCCCGCTACGGCGAATTCGACCAGATCGTGTTCACCACCGACGTCGCGATCACCAACCCATGAGACGCCTCCTTGTCGTCGGCTGCATCGCGATGGCCGCCACGCTCATGTCTGCGCAACCAGTAGCAGCCCACGGCGGCAGCGACATTGATCTCACCTCCGACTACCGCACCCGCGTCACCGAGGTCCCCGCCATCGACGGCCTCGATGCTCGAGCAGTCGGCATCGACGGCACCATCAGACTGTCATGGACCGGACCGGGCACGCTCGTCGTTGCCGGCTACGAAGACGAACCGTACTTGCGGTTCGACGACACCGGAGTCGCCGTCAACATGCGTTCACCGGCCGCGTACCTCAACCAGGACCGCTACGCCAACATCGAGGTACCAGCGCTCGCCGACCCGACCGCAGAACCCGACTGGCAACCCGCGGCGAGCGGTAACGCCTATGAATGGCACGACCACCGCACCCACTGGATGACCCGCACTCCGCCGCCCCAAGCGCAGCAAGACCCGGACCGCAGTCATGTCATCTACGAGCGATGGGAAATCCCGCTCGACATCGACGGTCGCGACAGCGTGATCGCCGGCGACCTCACCTGGGCGCCAGCCCCACCGCTGTGGCCATGGGTCAGCCTCACCCTCCTCGTCTTCCTCGCCGCCACCGCGCTGCTGTGGTCCCGCGCATGGCGGCCATCCGCCGCCGTTCTCGCCGCCATTGGCACCGCCGCGCTCGTCATCGACACAGCCGGCTTCGTCGCCACCATCAACGACAACCTCGCCAACAAGATGTGGGCATTCGTCTACGCGGTTGTCTGCCTGCTGGCCACTGTCCGACTCGTCGTCCACGCCCGGCGACGCACCCCGGACCCGACGTTGGCCATGATGACCGCCGGGCTCGTCCTCGCGGGGATGGGTGGCGTCGACCGCTTCGACGTCCTCACGTCCGGCTTCTACCAGTCGGAACTCGACACCACGGCGGCACGGATCGCCACGATCACCTGCCTCGGCATCGGCGTCGCCCTCCTCAGCCGGTTCCTCCGATTCCTCATCCCGCTCCTCATCAAGCGCCCACCAGCGACCACGGGGATCATCGCCAACGACGCCGCCACGGCGGTCCCCGTCGACTGAACGCGGAACAACCCCTGTCGCAGCACGCCGGACCTGCCTGGCCGGTCATCGGTCCGGTGCAGGCTCGTCAGCAGCACCCAAACCTGAGGGTCGGACTCGTCAGCCGCCCATCATTGGACCGCTCACCCCGTCGTCCCACAGCTCCCAGTTGCCGTTCATGCGCGGCCGCATACCGCGCATCATGTCCTCGCACCATCCGCAGGCGACGGTAGACGACCCGGTAGACGGCACCTCTGTCCAGAGAACGCAGAAGGCCCGGAAATCGCTTTGTTTCCGGGCCGTCCATTTGGTGCCGGGGGCAGGATTTGAACCTGCGAGCTTCGGGTTATGAGGGTCGCGAGGCGATTCTGTGCCGGCGAGCAGCTCTGTCGTGGGCGCTTGTGCGAGCCCGTAGGTGTTCGTCGTGTTGCACGTCTGTTGTACAGGACAGGCCCCGAGCGATGTCGAGTGTCCGTGTGCGTTGGCGGGCGTGACTCGCGCTGACACGCTGCTGACAACGGCCGATCAAGCCGCGTCGTCCGTCGAAGATGGATCGGTACACGGTGCCCCTGGTCGCCGGGTACGACCACGAGGTCGGGGCCCCAACTGGAAGCTCGCCAGCGGAGGAAGGGAGCCCCGCGCACGTCGCAGCGTACGCTGATATCGATGCCGCGTATACGACGACGACTCGAGTTGCTCTACTTTCCGGAGTGCCCGCACTGGAGTCTGGCGGAGAGGCGTCTGAGCGAGGTCGCTGCCCGTTTTGGCCTGCCGGTTGAGCAGCGGTTGGTGACAACGGAGGAAGAAGCCGAGCGTGTCTCGTTTCGCGGTTCGCCGACGATCTTGATCGACGGTGTCGATCCATTCGCTGAGGATGGCCAAGCGATTGGTCTGTCGTGCCGCTTGTATCGCACGCCGGACGGCTTGGCTGGATCGCCCACGGCGGATCAGATCGCAGCTGCGCTCGACGGCGTGTGAGCTTCTGCGATCTAGCGTGATCGGGTGCAGGTAACGCGTTCCTACTCGACCGTGGTGACGATGGCTGGTCGCAACCGCGTGATGGTGCCCGTGCCGTTCGATCCGGACACGGTCTGGGGCACCAAGTCGGACCATCGTGTCAGCGGCACCGTGAACGGAATGAACGTCCGGGCCTCAGTCGAACCCCTTGCTGCCGGTTTTGGGATCGTGCTCGGGCCTGCATGGCGGCGTGATTGTGGTGTCGCGCCCGGCGACACCGTCAACGTCGTGCTCTCGCCGGAGGGACCTCAACGTGAAGATCTCGCCGACGACATCCGAGCCGCGCTCGAGGCCGAACCTGGTGCCGGAGCGTTCTTCGACGGGTTGGCGCAGTTCTATCGGCAGGCATTCCTGCGCTGGATCGACGCCACCAAGCGACGCCCCGACGAGCGGGCTCGACGGATCGCCGAGATGGTCGACCTGCTTCGGCAGGAGCAGAAGCAACGAGCATGAGTTGATGAGGCTGGTCAGCCGCCCATCATTCCGCCGTTCATCTGTTCGTCCCAGTCATCCCAGTCGCCGTTCATGTGGGGCCACATGCCGCGGATCATGCTCTCGCACCAGTCTGCAGGGCGGCCGCTGGCCGGGTTCGCTGCGATCCAGGCTTGGCAGGTCGACAGCATCCGGTCAGGGTTGGACCACATCATCGATCCCATCATCGAGCCGTTTGTCATCTGCTGGCCCATCCAACCCGTCATGTTCCGACACCAGTCTGCCGATGTCGGCCCCCAGCGGGCGTCGGCATTCATCCACGTCGTGCAAGCCTGACGGATATCGGCGAGCTCGCTGCTGGTCGCACCAGCTGGCGTCGAGGTGTCATCACGGTTGGCGAGAGCGACGCCGACGCCGATTCCGGCCAGTGCGACGGCCGCCACCACGACCGGCATGACCCAGCGACGTCGGCGCGCGAGTGGCGCAACAGGTGGCTCCTGCATTTCGATCATGGTTTCAGTGTGCGTCCATCAGTCGCCCTGCGATAGGGCACTACGACCCAGTCGGACCGGGGCCGGTCAACCTGGGACAAATGGCGACGTGACGATGAGGACTGAGGGCGACACTTGATGCCGACCCCGACGCAGGAACGCGTCACATGTGCGAATCGCTGGATGGCAACGGAGCCGCTGTCGAGTTCGATTCGTTGGCTCGCGGGCTCCGTCGACTGGACTGCAGTACCCACAGTGCCACGCCGGTACAGATTGCGACGTCGGCGAGGTTGAAGGTTGGCCAGAAGCTGGTGTGGAGCATGTCGACGACTGAACCGTTGTGCGTTCGGTCGACGAGGTTGCCGAGTGCGCCGCCCAGTATCAGTCCGGCCGGCAGCAGTGGTGCCGATCCCCGAGCGACGACGAGGACCAGGGCCACTGCCACGAGCGATGTGAGGATCACGATGACGGCGACAGGGATGTCGGTGAGCAAGCTGAACGCGATGCCGCGGTTGTAGCCGAGGCGAAGATCGAGCGGACCGGGCAGATCCACCGGTCTCTGCCGCAGTGCTCGACTTGCCCACACTTTGCTGGCGAGATCGACAGCGACGACGGTGAGCGCCAGGGCCGCGAATCGGTACCACTGTCGGCGCGTCATTTAGCGCCTCGCCAGGCGTAGGCCGTTGGCGATGACGACGAGCTCGGAAAGTTCGTGGGCCAGCACTGCCACCGGCAAGGTGAGCGCGCCGAACAGGGCGCCGGGGACCAGCACGACCAGGATGGCGATGGCGAGCACGATGTTCTGGCGAACGATCTTCCTGGTGTGCTTGCCGATCCGGAGTGCTTCGGTGAGCTTGGTCAGGTCGTCTGCCATGAGCGCCACATCGGCGGTCTCGAGAGCGACGTCGCTGCCGGCGGTCCCCATGGCGATGCCAACCGATGCCGCGGCGAGTGCCGGGGCGTCGTTGACACCATCGCCGACCATGCCGACCCGGCCGTACTGGGCGGTGAGCTCACGCACGATCGTCGACTTGTCCTCGGGCGACAGTTCGGCGCGGACCTCGTCGATGCCGACGCTGTGGGCGATTGCGTCGGCGGTCAGTTGGTTGTCGCCGGTGAGCATCACGATGCGCTGCAGGCCGATGCGGTGCAGGTCAGCGATGGCCGCAGCAGCTTGGGGTCGGACAATGTCGGCGATGCCGAGGATTCCGACGGGCAGCCCGTCCACGGCGACAATGACCGCCGTTTGTCCTGCTGCTTGGAGTTGCGGGACCGTGCCGTCGAGTTCATCGTCGACGATCCCGCGCTTGGTCGCGAAGCTGGGCGAGACGACCAGCACCTGTCGACCATCGACGGTGGCGCCAGCACCGGCACCGGTCAACGACTCGAAGTCGACCACGGCAGGAATCGCAACGCCGGCGTCGTTCGCGGAGGCCATCACGGCGTGCGCCAACGGGTGCTCCGAGCGCTGTTCAACGGCAGCCGCGATCGACAGCAACTGCCCTTCGCTGTAGCCGTTCAACGGCTTGATCGTCACAACCGCAGGCTTGCCTTGGGTGATGGTGCCGGTCTTGTCGAGGGCGAGCACCCGCATCTGCGCGAGTTCCTCGAGGTAAATCCCGCCCTTGATGAGGATTCCTTTGCGGCTGGCGTTGCCGATCGCCGCGACATAGGAGATCGGGATCGCGATCACCAACGCACACGGCGCAGCAGCAACCAACACAGTCGCCGCCCGCTCCAGCCACTTCGACCAGTCGTCAGTGGCGAGACCCCCAACCAACGCGACGAGCGCCCCGAGGGCGAGCACCGCTGGCGAGTAGATGCGTGCGAACCGCGACATGAACTGCTCGCCGCGACCCTTCTCTTCCTGGGCCTCGCTGACCAGATGCACGATGCGGGCGAGCGTGTTGTCCTCGACGGTGGCGGTTGCTTCCGCCACGAAGAAGCCGGTGGCGTTGAGCGTGCCGGCGATGACTTTGCTGCCGACACTCTTTTCGATCGGCACCGACTCACCCGTCACCGCCGCCTCGTTCACCGCCGATTGGCCCTCGATCACCACACCGTCGGTGGCGATCGCCTCACCCGGACGCACCACGAAACGGTCCCCGACGCGCAATTCCGCGAGATCGATCTGTTCCTCGCGGCCGTCCACCAGACGATTCACACGTTTCGGCGCCAGATCCATCAACGCCCTGATCGCACCGCGGGTGCGGTCCTCAGTGAACTCCTCCAGCGCTTCGCTGATCGAGTACAGGAACGCCAACGCCGCGGCTTCTTCCCACAGACCAAGCGCGCCGGCGGTGAACGCGGCCACAGTCATCAACAGTTCGATATCGATCCGGTGCTCTCGCCACAGCTCCTCCAGCGCCTCCAGCGCGAAGTAACGCATACCGGCGAGCGTCGCGGCGACGAAGATCGCGGTCAGCCACCAGCCGTCGGCATCACCGACCTGTTCGGCGACGAAGCCGACTGCCAACAGGACACCGGACAAGATCGACCATCTCACGGCCGCGCTCTGCCACAGACGCCTGGGTGTCTCCCGCTCGTCGTCGTCACCGTCGCGGTCGTGCACCTGCGTCACGACGTCGTCTCGAAGTTCGGACACAGCTCAATCGCCTGACCAGTCACGGCCAGCAGCGCCTCGGCCGACCGCAAGACGTCGTACACCTCCGCACAGGCGATTCGGTAGAACACCTGGCGGCCCTCCGGGCGGTCGAGCACCAACCCGCACTCCTTCAGACAGGCCAAATGACCCGAGATGTTGCCCTGCGACCCCTCCAGCGTCCGCACCAGATCCGTGACGCGACACTCGCCACCGGCCAGCTCGACGAGAATCGCAAGACGCGTGCGATCGGCGAAACCGTTGAACAACTTGGATGCGACCTGAATCTCGGTCGCCGCTGAAATTCGTGTAACCATCCGAGAAGTATCGCCCTTGACGGATACATCGGTCAATACCGATGATATGTACGTGAGCGCGATATCGAAGATCGAAGCCGTCTTCTGCCGCGGTGTCGAGCTGGTCGGCTACGACCTGCTCGACACAGTCCCGGCCCGCTTCAAAAACCGCCCGTTCGGCAGCGATGAACCCACTCAGAAGCTGCGGACCGAGTTCGACACAGCACATGCTCCACATCATCGAGCGACGAGTCTCGGGTGTCCTTGGCGTTGGTCGCTCCACACCTCCTTTGCGGTCGGTTCCGGGAGCGCTCAGTTCGTTGGTGGTTCTCGGAGCGCGTTGAGTCGCTGGCGATAGTCGTCGGTGTCGATCTCGCCGCGCGCAAGACGTTCGGCGAGGATCTCTTGGGCCGAGGGGCGCTGTGCTGGGTGCACGGAGTTCGGTGGAGTCGGTTGTGGCGCTGAGTGGTTGTGTTTGAGAAGGGTGATGCCGATCCAGATCAGGCCGCCCCAGAAGACGACCATCATGATCACCATCAGGAACCACCACCCGTTGCCGTCACCCATGCTGTTGTGCCAGTTGCCGTCATGCATTGCAGACCTCCGTCTGAATCTCTGTACCGACCCTATGGGACGGTGGAGCTGTCGAGGCCGCGGCGACGGGTCTGGGTCGACGCCCGGAGCCGTGTCGATTCTCAGTCGAGTGGTGATGGCTTTAGTTCGACGCGTCGGAGCAGTTGTGCGTTGAGTGCGACGACGATGGTCGAGACGCTCATGAGGGCGGCTCCGACGGCGGGTGAGAGTGTGATGCCAGCCCATGCGAACGCGCCGGCGGCGAGAGGGATGGCGATGATGTTGTATCCGGCGGCCCATGCAAGGTTCTGGATCATCTTGCGGTAGCTCGCACGTGAGAGCCTGATGACGCTGGCGACGCCGCGGGGTCGCTGGAGGCGAGAACGACGCCGGCGGATTCGATGGCGACGTCGGTCCCGGCACCGATCGCGAGTCCGACGTCGGCGCGTGCGAGGGTGGGCGCGTCGTTGACGCCGTCGCCGACCATGGCGACGGTGGTGCCACGCCGTTGGAGTGAGGCGACGGTCTGGTCTTTGTCTTCGGGGAGCACTTCGGCGAACACGTTTGTGGTGTCGAGGTCTCTTGCAACGGCGTCGGCGACCTGTCGGGCGTCGCCGGTGATCATGGCAACGTCGACGCCCATCGAGCGCAGGTCGGCGACTGCTTGGCGGGCTTCGGGGCGGATCTCGTCCTCGAGTGCCATGGCGCCGACGATCTCGTCGGGACTGGCAAAAGTCGCTCTGCAGACCAGCCCACTGACTGTCGCCGGGTTCTCCGGGCTCGGCGTCGCCTCACGAATGAGCGCCCTGCTGGAGCCGCCCGTGCCAACCCCGCACTGCGGGCTACTCGTCGGGTTGTGGTCGAGCCTGGCGGTCAGCGCCGGGTTCAGCCTCTACCAGCTTCACCACCTCGAACTTCTTCTCACCGCGCTCTGCCCACACTGACGCAAACTCCCCAACCCGGCGAAGCAGGACGACAACACGAACGAGCTCATATTCGCGGGCCGGAGGACTCCGGTAGGCGCCGCACCGCCGGCGAAGTGTGGGACGTCAGGCCGCCGTTCGCGTAGCGCATAATCACCCCGCGACCGGGCGCCTGCGGCGTGGGTTCTGCACTTCTGCTCGCCCAGTCGACTGCGTCGATCACCGTCTCGAATGGGGACCGTCCATCGGACACTGCACTCTCTTTTCCGGAAAGCTCTTCGGAGAGCAGGTGCTCGAGATCACGGTCCGGTTGTCTACATCGACAGCTCGGCGTGCACCGCCGCCTGGTCGTTGAGCCCCACCGGCAGTCGCTTTGTCTGGTCTCGCTGCATTTGCGGATTTCCGCTTCGCTCGCTTTCGGCGACCTCGTTTCGGATCGCTTCCAGGAGTTCGTTCGCTGTTGCATTGGGGTTGACATCGGTGAGAGCCACCGCTAGTTCGGCCACAGCAGGTTCGCCCGTCGTGAGCGCAACGTGCGCAAGGTGGGCGGTTCGACGCTCGATCGCCGCGGCAAGTTCCGGGTCGGTGCGGAAGTTCCATCCGTGCAGGGTCGCTCGGGTTTCTGCTTTGGCGATGTCGGCCTCGATGGCTCGTGCGCGTTCGCGTAGCCGTTCGACGTGCGCCCGGGCGACCATCTGGTGACCGGGGTCGTTGGTGGGCAGGGTGTCGAATTGACCGATCTGTTGGCGAATGGGTTTGAGCTCTTGTTCGAGGCGTCGGATGTGATGGACGGGATCGTTGGCGGTGATGGCGTGGTCGAGTTCGATGAGGGTGCGTTCTTCGGGTGTGTCGACGCTGACGCGGGTGACTTCATCGAGGAGTTGCTGTGCCCGTGCGGGGAGGGCAGGTGGCCAGTGACCGAGTGGGCCTGCGTTGTCGACGATGGTGGTGAGTTCGTGGTGTTCGATGACGTTGGGCCAGTGCTCCAGGATCCAGTCCTGCCGGGCCGTTTGATGGGCTCCGGCGTGTTGGAGGGCGTCGATCTTGTCGGCGATGTCCATGTTCGGATCTGCGAGGAGGTCGTCGACGATCTTGCGTTGATCGGCTGGGGCTTGCGCGAAGAGTTCGTCGAGTTCGAACAGCCGTTGGCGTGCGTCGGCGATGCTGATCGGTGCGGGTGTCTCGGGTGTGGTCGGGCCTCGTTGGGTGAGCCAGTGGCGGGTGGCGAGGGCGGTGTCCATGAGTTGGCGCCATTGGTCGGCGAGGTCGGGGTTATCGGGGAGCGGGCCGTATCCGGGGGTGTGGTCGGGGAGTTGGTGTTGGTCGCGCCAGGTGGCGAGCGTGCGGATGTGGTCGTCGTAGACGACGGCTGCTGTCGGGTCGGTGGGGCGTGGCCCGGCCCACCAGGTGAGCCAGTCAGGTGGGGTGGCGCGCAGTTGGTGGAACAGCTTGCGCTCTCGCTGAGCGATCGCCGAAGGGATCACTTGGGGTTCGCCCGCGTTGATGCCCTAGTCGGCGAGGGCGTCGTTCCAGGTGGCGAGATCGTGATTGATTCGTTCGGAGAGTTCGGTGAAGAACCGTTCGGCGAGATCCGTCAACTCGGAGGGTTCGGGATGGTCGATCGGCTTGAGTTGCTCCCACGGCAGTGTCTTGGTGTTGGTGTGTTGGCCGTCGCTGGTGGTGAAGGCGACGGTGGCGTGTCCGGTGCTGTCGTGGAGGTGCTTGATGGTGCCGACGTTGTCCCAGTCGAGCGCGTTGACCCGGCCCCCGACGTGCATGAATTGTCGATGGTCCGCCGCGAGACGGAGGCGCTCGAGCGCGGTGTGTGGATCGGCAAGTCCTTGTGTCCTGAGGCTGTGGATAGCGGTGTTGATGTGACGTTGGCGTTCGGTGAGTTGGCCGAGGTCGAAGTTGTTGGCGGTGTCGGCGATGACGTCGAGGTCGGGGCATGTGGTGAGCGCGAACTGTTTGGCGTGGCTGTGGGTGAGCGCGTTGATGAGGTCGTGTTCGGGGTCGTCGACGTTCTCGGTGGGCAGTGGGATGCCGGTGGTGTGAGTGGGTTCGGCGATGTTGGCGGCGTCTCGGGTGGTGGCGTAGAGGTGGGCGGTGTTGCGGGCTCGGGAGAGGGCGACGTAGCCGGATTCGCGGTAGAGGCCGGCGGGGCCGACGACGTAGATGTCGTCGCAGGTGAGTCCTTGGGCTTTGTGGATGGTGGTCGCGTAGCCGTGATCGATGCAGCCTGCTTGGACGTAGTCGCCGGTGAGTTGTAGGTGTCGGCCGTTGGCGAGTTCGATGTTGATGTCGGAGCTGTGGTGGTTGATGTGGGTGATGGTGGCGATCATTCCGTTGTCGACACGGCACCGTGCGCCGGTGTCGAGGTCGAGTTGTCCGCCCATGTTGCGCAGCAGGACGATGCGGTCACCGACCTGGAAACGCGCGGCCACGAAGATCGAGGGTCGCCCCGGTGAGGTGACCGGCTTCGGTGGCGTGTTGGCGGGCGAGGGTGTTGAGGAGTTTGGCTTCGGCACGTGTACCGGCGAGGAGGTAGGCGGATCCACCGGCGGTGTGACTGTCCCACCAGTCGGCAACGGCCCGGTTGCGGATGTCGGTGGCGGTGTCGGCGAGGACGACTCGGTCGTGTTCGGTGTAGGTGTTCCAGAAGGCGGCGACGTCACCGCTACGGAGGTGGTCGAGCGCGGCGTGTTCCCATTGGTGGTGTTGGCGGCGGTTGATCGTGAGTTCACAGGCGCGGTTGCCGAGCGCGTCGAGCGCGGCTCGGAATCCGCCGCCAGCGGCGATCTCGGGAAGTTGATGGTGATCGCCAACGAGGATCACCTTCGCTCCGGCTGCGTGGGCGCGGGTGACGATCTGGTGGAGGTCGACGGTGGCGCACATGGCTGCTTCGTCGACGACCACGATCGTGTTCGCGTCGAGGTGGGCGTGCATGTTGAAGCGGGGGATGGTGAATGATTCGATGCCGGCTCCGTCGGCGAGTTCGCGTGCGGCACGCGCCGTCGGGCAGACCCCGACGAGACGTCGGCCGGCGGTCTGGTAGATCTCGCGAACGGTTCGCATCGTGTAGGTCTTGCCTGATCCGGCTCGACCGACGACGACTTCGACGGCGAGTCCTTGGGTGCAAACCCGTCGAACGGTGTCGGCCTGATCGGTCCCGAGCGGGCGGTTCAGCGCAGCGAGTGTGGTGTCGACGAAGATCGGGTCGAGTGCCCGGTTCGGGTCGGGTGTGGGTTGGAAGAGTTGGGTGAGTTCGGCTTCGAGGGCGAGGAGTCGTCGGGTGGTCCAGAGCTGTTCCCATCCCGCCTCGGCTGATGTCGGGGTGGGGAGTGGGACGAGTTCGCGGTGGGCGAGCACGGCGTCGGTGAGGCGTTCGAGCAGGGCGGTGTCGTTGTGTTCGCTGAGCTGTTCGGCCACGGCGTTCTGGACTTCGTGACGGGTGATCGTGGCGTCTCGTTCCGGCAGCCCGTACGCGACCATCGAGGCGAACTCCTCGATCGAAACCTCTTCGACCCGATCACACGAACGCCCGCGGGTGGACGGGCGGATCGCGACCGTGCTGTCCGCTCGCAGCACTGCGGCGGCTGGTATCGGTCGTGCGTTGGTGAGGAGTTGGTCGATGTCGTCGCAGCCGTAGTCGATGGTTGCGCCGTCGTCGCGCCAGGTCTCATCGAGGGTGTCTTGGTCGATGTCGAGCTTGATGGTTCGTGTGGCGAGGGTCGCGTCGGCGGCTGCGGCGGCACCGGTACGTCCCGTGCGTTCGAGTTCGGTCTCGATCTCGTTGCGGCGTTTCGAGAAGTGCTTCAACACCCTGCGAGGGATGCCGGCGATGTCTGCGACACCGCCGGTGACCGGCAACCACTCGACACCGAGCCGACTCGACAGTTCGTTGCGTAGCGCTGTTTGGAACACGGTGCCCGCTGCGATCTTGGACCGGTACAGGGCCTGGCCGTCGAGCGCGGACCAGCGGCCGTCAGGCCCTTTGGCAAGATTCGCGACCAGTACATGGGTATGCAGTTGTGGGTCACCGGCGCGGCTCGTGCGGTGGTTGAAGCCGGCTGCGATGAACCCGGCGGCTTGGACTCGGCGGGTTCCCCACTGCTCGAACGGTGCGATCTTGGCGTCACGGTTGTTCGACCCGCGACGCACGAAACACGCCTCGCGTTCGAGCCATCGCATCTGCTTCGCCGACGGCGCAGTCGAGGGCTTCGACGATGTCGTTGCGGGTGAGGACGTCACCGAACGCGTACATGACCGACACCGACTTCGGTGCCGAGAACGTCAGATCGAAGCCAGGCACCCGACCCTTCCAGGTGCGGATCTGGGTGCCGTTCGGCGACAGCCCGGTGCCGGGCGCGAGTCCGGCGAGGACAGCGCGGAGGTCGTCGCTGGTGACGTCGTCGGCGAGGTCGAGCAGGCCGGCTCCGGTGCCGATCCAGCGTCCCCGGGTCTCGGATCCGCCGATGTAGTAGTCGTCGAGACCGCGCGCGACCTGGCCCAGGTAGTAGGCCTCGGCGCCGACTCGGAGCTTCCACAACGACAACATCCACCTTCCCGAAGGCCCCACGACGAGGCGTTCCGTTACGTGGTTCGGGCTCGTGCAGCACCTTTGGTGCATATGTGTGGAAGTGGTGAGGTCGATTGGGTGAGTGATTCGTTCGTTTGTTGGGAGCGGTGGTGGTTCGGTCGGTGCGGGCGGTCGGGGTTGATGCGGTGATGTTTCGGTTCGGTTGGTGTCGGTGGTGATGGTGGTTGGTGGTGTCGTTCGGGTTGGTGTTGGTGGTGTGATCGGTCGGGGTGAGGTGTCGGGTGGTTTGGTGTAACGGTCGGTGCGGTTGTGGGGCCTTCGTAGGGGTAGGCGGCTCGTGATGGACGGGTCGTCGTGATCGGAGGTTCCGGGGATGGTCAGGAAGCGTGAATCGGTGGCCGAGCGTGAGGCCCGGGAGCGGATGCGGGATCGCTACGACGCTGAGGTGAAAGCAGTTGTCGAGTTCTTCGGCTACGCCGGCCAGATCGATCAGCTCAACGCCAAGATCGATGTGTTGGTCGAGCGTCAGGGCGAGACGGTGGCTCGACTCGCGGAGTCCACTGACGTGAACCGGGCGGCGGACACGGTGTGCTGGCCGGTTGCCAAGGTCCGTGACGCGATTGCTGCGAACCGTCGTGACGCTGGTGTCGGATCGGCATCGACGGTGGATCGGTCGCCGTCGTGACTGCGGCACGTCGGTCTCCTCCACGACGAAGGCCTGCTCGACTGGGGGCCCTTGGAGCGGCTGGTGAAGGCGACACCTGCCAGTCGGAACATGGTGGCCGGTGACTTACATGTGGATGGGAGCGGTCGAGTTGGTGGACGGACGCCGGCTGCATCTCTACAAGAACGCCATGACACGGCGCTACCTTCGCCTCGACTCCCACGGCCACGCCTACTCACACGTCGACGGCGAGTACCGAATCCACCATTCCCCGGCCGACGCGATCGACGACCTCCGTCTACCGGGACCGATCAACGGTCCATCAATCGGCCAGCACTCGGTCACCGGCACGTTCGTCGGTGGCGACACCCTGGTGCCATGACCACCTCGATCGCTACCGTCGACGTCGAGAGCGGAGGTGAGCGCACTCTCATGAGGCGAGTAGCAGTGATCGGAGATGTCGGCGGCTACGTCAGGCACCTTCGCCACGCGCTCGGCCAACTCGGCGTGACCGACTCGGTGTGGCCCGACGACCTCCACGTGATCCAAGTCGGCGACCTCTTCGGAGGTCGCGCCGATGTCGAAGTCGCCGAACTCGTCGGTCCTCATCTGCGCGCTGGCCGGTGGACACAACTGATCGGGAACTGGGAACTCGAAGCGGTCGGCGGCGTGGCGATCGGTCGGGCCGGGCGCACCGTTCACCCCGACGCGGTTGCCGAGTTCCGATGCTGGCACCGAGACGGACTGGTCCGGCGCGCAGCATCAGTGACGTCGTCGACGGGATCGGTAGGGGTCGTGACGCACGCCGGCATCTCACGTGGGTTCTGGCGCAACGATCTGCGCAGTGAGCCCGACGCACACCGAGTCGTCGAGATGCTCAACATGATGCGCCTCGACGATGTCTGCCGACCTGGGTCCATGTTCGGACGTCCCGACGAGTCCGCCCCCGGACCGTTCTGGTCGTCGGAGGCTGAGACATGGCGCGACTGGGTCGAGTGCCCGTTCCCGCAAGTTCACGGTCACACGACGGCATGGAGCCCGACGCGCGGCTGGTCGGACTTCCTCCCCGAGAACCTTCGGGGTCGAGCGAGGGCCGACCGGGGCCACGTGATCTTCACGCCATCGCCCGGCTCGCCACCGATCATCGGCGTCGACCCTGGGCTCTGGGACCACTCGGTCGCCGGCGCTCTTCGACCCTTGGTGCTTCGGAGCCCCGAGCAAGCGAGGAACGCCTGTGTCGTCGAGTGAACAGACGGAGCCGCTCGATCAGCAGATGGCACCGTGGATCTGTGAAGTGTGCGCCCACTTCATGGTGCTCGTCGTCGAGCGAACCACGTCGTCGTCGTCCTGCCCGCAGAGCAATCGGGGCCACCGCCTGATCCGCTACACCGGAACCGAGCAAGCTGTATCGCTCCGCCAGGAACTCGAAGCGCGTGGCCACGACCAGCGAACGGACAATGGACGCATCTCGAGGTGACCTGTAGCCCGGATCCGTCTGCACCGGCATCCAGCCCTCAGCATCCGTCGGATCTGCCCACTGGCAGTTGGCGAACATTATGCGGTGGGCCGATCGAGCTCGGAGGTCCCACACTTCGCCGCCACGCGAACGGTCGGCTGGTGAAGTCGGGTGAGCGAAGTGTGCGCGCAATGCTGATCGATCGTGGTCGGAGATCGGGGAGCACTTCTCCTTCGACGCGGATTCGTTCTCGTCTACGTCGGCAATGAGGAAGGTCGGGCCGACACGGTGCAGTCCCGCGATCGACACCTCGCCAACCGCGTCATCCGACGCACGTGGAAGACGAATCACGACGTCGAGGACAATCCGTCCCCATCACCGTCGCGGCTAAACAAAGGGGCCTCTGACAGTCCCGCTCGGTCGAGTTTCAGGCGTAGGTGTTCGAGCCCGTGAGTGAACGCCGCGGTGATGATTCGGGCGGCTCGGCGGGTCTGGCTACCGGGTCCGAGTTCAGCGTGGACCCAGATCCTGGTGCCGGGCATGCACGTGTCCATTGGAGATGGAGTGCGCCACGGGCATCAGGGTGAGATGGGCGTGGACGGCGACGTCTCCGATCCTGCCGTCGACGGTCAGTACCTGATCGGTCGGGAGCCACCGTTCAGAGAGGCGTTCGAGCACACAATCGCCGCGACTTGATCTGATCACCGTTGACGTTTCCTCGCGCACCGCTCCGAACGAGCTGGCGATCTGGTCCGGTCCGTCGAGCAGCTGTATTGCTTCGTCGACGGTGCAAGCGACGACGACGTGGTTGTCGATCAAGGTCAGTTCCGCGGCGGTCATGGCGGTGGGGGGATGATCAGTAGTGGATGTCTGGCGTGCTGGAGCAGCCATTGGCTGACGGAACCGGCGAGGAGCCGCGCGAGGCCGTGGTGGCCGTGACGTCCCACGACGAGGTAGGACGCGGTGTGTTCGGCTGCTGCGTCAGCGAGTTCATCAGCCGGTTTGCCGTGACGGACTTCGAACGTCCAGCGAACATCTGTGGCGTCGAGGATGTCCGCGCAGTTGCGCCGACAGACATCGGCCTGCGCCTCTTCGGCCTCGACCATCGCGCCTGCCCCGGCCGCCATCGAGGTGCCAGCCTCAACAATCGGTTGGATGCGCACGACGTGCACCACCACGACCGGTCGATGGGTGGCATGAGCGAGGTTGACCGCAGCGAACAGCGCCGCGTGGGAACCGACGGTCCCGTCGAAGCCGACCACGATCGCATCATTGGGCATCGCGTATCACCGGGCTACGACCTCCCCGTTCCAGAACGTCATTCGCCAACTGCGCCAGCAACGGAGCCAACCCCGCCCGATCGGCCTCGGACCAACTCGCCAACAGTTCCGCGAAGTATCGGTGCCGCGCCTCACCCAACACCCGCAACACCTCAGCGCCAGCACCTGTCAAACTCACACGCGCGGCGCGACCATCCAACGGATCCTCGGCTCGCACCACGAGCTCGCCACGTTCCAACGTCTTTACGTGCCGACTCATCGTCGAGGTGTCCACACCCAGCAACTGCGCCAACTCGGAAACCCGCACCTCGCCACGTTCGGACACGCATCGCAACACGCCGAACCCGGCCCGCTCCACCGACACACCCGCGGCACCGATGAACCGCTCCTGCGTCGAAGCCAACGAGAACTCACGAACGATCGTCACCACGGCGTCCTCGATTGCGACGACGGGATCCGCTGTCGGCTGTACCCGGAGCCCCGTCGATCCCACCACTCCATGCTAGATGGTTGCGCCACCCAACTACAATCCCCAGAACCGGTGATCGGCCGCTTGCGGAAGGTGTGGCGCCCCACGCCGGATCGAGGTGCACGGTCAAGATTCGGCCTGCTCGATGTGGGATATCGTGGGGTCGTCAGGCAGCGCCGATCAAGTCTGGGATTCCGCGATGGACGACGAGCAGGTCGACAGGGCAATCGCCGAACTCGAACGCGGTCTGCGCAGTGACGACCCGGGATTGGCTCGACGGTTTCGCCGGATCAGTCGCGGCGACAGCGCGCGATTGGTCGCCGTCGTCGTCGCGTTGACGGCCGCCGCGATACTTCTTGCCGCCGGGTTGGCGCTTGCTTCGGGGGCCATGTGGCTGGCGGGGTTGGCGGCGTTCCTGGCGGCGTTCGGGGCTGATCGCCGTCGAGAGCTGTCCGCCGTGGGTTCGCACACCGTCGAAGGTCGGCGTGTGGACCAATGGAACGAGGTCGTGCCAATTGCCGGTGCGTGGTCGACCGTCGTCGGTGAACTTCGAGCCGCCGACGGGCTCGATCCCTGGTGCCCGACCCTTCGCCGAGTCTCGAACGACGGCGCCCGCAACACCGTGGTGGTCTCTGTTGGGCATCATCGCCCGGTCAGCTTGCGGGTCACGCGCCGATGGTTCGCCGACGGAATCCGTTGGCGAGCCGACGCGGACGGGTCGGTACTCGTCGGGCACGTCACTCTTCAACCGGCAGCGACGGGCGACCACGTTGTGGCCTGGGTGCATGCCGAGGCGCCCCGATGCCGACATTCGCGCCGGGCGCTGCGTGCGGTCCGTCGGGAGACTCGAACGGCGCTTCGACGGTGGGCTGCGACGCGCTGCACCGAAACCTGACCGTGAGCGTCCCGGGCACCTCCCGTTACGGCTGGTTGGTGGGTTGGAGTGCAGGGTCGCTTTGGTGTTGCGGTGTCTGGTGGCGGTGTCGGAGGCCGGTCCATGCGGTGTAGGCGGCGGCGATGACGGCGAGGCTGGCGGCGATGAGGAGGGCGGGTGTCATGCCGTCGACGTAGGCGTTGCGGGCGGCGGTGACGAGGGGTTGTCCGTCGGGTCCGAGTTGTGCGGCGGTGCTGAGTGCGCCGCCGATGCCTTCTTTGATGCGGGTGGCGGTCTCGGGTGGGTAGGTGTTGGCGAGGTCGGTGATGTTGGTGCGGAACTGGGAGCTGAGGACGGAGCCGATGAGGGCGAGGCCCATCGCGGCGCCGATTTCTCGGACGGTGTCGTTGAGTGCGGAGGCGACGCCTTGCTTGTCCTCGGTGAGTGAGGAGGTGATGGCGGTGGTGGAGGGGCTCATGGCGAGGCCGACGCCGGCGCCGATGAGGAGGAGGCCGGGGAGGATGGAGAGGTAGCCGCGGTCGGCGTCGGCGAGGAGTGCGAGGAGCGCGAGGCCGGCGGCGAGTGTGAGCATGCCGGTGACCACGGTGCGTCGGTAGCCGATCTTGTGGGCGATGGTCGGGGCGACGGTCGACAGCGGCATCATCATCACTGCCATCGGGAGTAGGCCGGTGGCGGCGTGGAGGGCGGTGTAGCCGAGGACTGCCTGGAGGAACTGGACCAGGATCAGGAAGATGGCGAACATCAACGCGAACACCACGAACAGGTTGACGGAGCCGGTGGTGAGTCCTTCGTTGCGGAAGAGTCGCACGTCGAGCAATGGGTGTTCGCGGCGGAGTTCGACGACGACGAATCCGACGACGGCGGCGATGCCGATGACGAAGCCGATGATGGTGATGGTGGCCGTCCATCCTTGTTCGGGGCCTTCTTGGACGGCGAGGACGAGGCCACCGACAGCGAGCACGGAGAGGACGGCGCCGGCGATGTCGAAGCCGGTGTCGATGTGTTCGCGGGAGTGGGGAACGACGAACAGCGTCGCGGCGAGCGAGACGGTGGCGAGGATGACGGGGACGGAGAACACCCAGGGCCAGGTGGCGTTGTCGATGATCGCGGCGGACGCGAACAGCCCGAGGATGCCGCCGGCGCCGGCGACTCCTGCCCACGTGCCGATCGCTTTGGCGCGTTCGGCGGCGGGGAAGCTGGTGGTGATCACCGACAGGGTGACGGGCATGATCATCGCGGCGGCGATGCCGGCGACGATGCGGAGTGCGATGAGCGGTTCGGGGCTGTTCACGAACGCGGAGGCGAGGTTGGCGGCGGCGAACAGCACGAGGCCGCTGACGAGGACGGGTTTGCGGCCCCAACGGTCCCCGACCGCGCCGATGGGCATGAGCAGCGCGGCGAGGGCGAGGGTGTAGCCGTTGATGATCCACAGCAGCTGGCTTTGTGAGGCGCCGATGTCGTCGGCGAGTTCCTGTTGGGCGACGTTGAGCCCCGACGACGACGCGATCACGGCGATCAGCGAGACGCACATGGTGATCAGGATGAGGCGTCGTTGTCGGGCGTCGGCGACGGCTTCGTCGTCGGTGTGCGGGTCGACCGGGTCGAGCAGCGCGGCGTCGTCGGGCAGGTGGTGAGTCACTGGTCGGGGGCCTGTCTGGGTTGGGGGATCGGGGGATGCGGTCGAGGAAGGCGAGGACGGCGGTGGTGAACGCGTCGTTGTCGTCGCCGGCGACCATGTGGCCGGTGTTGGACACGTCGACGGCGTCGGCGTGGGGGACGGCGGTGAGGAACTCGTTGACGGTGTCGGGGCTGACCAGGTCGGACATCGCGCCGCGGACGAGGAGTGTGGGGGCGGTGATGCGGCGGGCGCCGTCGAGGAGTTGGTCGGCGATCTGTCGGAAGCGTTGTTCGCTGTTGGCGGGGTCGGCGTGCATGACGTCGACCTTGGAGGTGATGAATGCCGGGTCCCAGCGCCACACCCAGCGGCCGTCGTCGCGTTGGCGCAGTACTTTGGTGAGTCCGTCGACGTTGTCGGGTCGGGGCCGGTGAGGGTTGTAGGCGGCGATCACGTCGCCGGCGTCGTGCAGGGTGGCGAATCCGTCGGGGTGCGCCGACATGAACTGCACGACTCGTCGGGCGCCGTCGATTTCCATGCGCGGGGTGACGTCGACGAGCACGACACCGGCCCACACACCGGGTGGGGCGATGCGGTGCGCAGCGAGGATCGTCATGCCGCCCATCGACGCGCCGACAACGACCGCGGGTCGAGATCCGCAGCAGTGGTCGCGGACAGCGAGCAGGTCGTGGGCGAGGTCGTCTGTGTCATAGCGTCCGGTCGGGTCCCAGCTGCTGTCGCCGTGCCCGCGGGTGTCGTAGGCGACGACGTGGTGGCCTGCGGCGTGGATGGTGCGGGCGGTCTTGGTCCAGGCGTGGCGGTTCTGTCCGCCTCCGTGCAGCAGGATCACCGGTGGCTTGTCACGGTCTGGTGTGTGGGTAGACATCGGTGACGAGGGCGACCCCGTGGTGGCCGGTGACGACGTTCGACTGGTCGGAACTCACGCGGGCTCCACGATCGGTGGGGTGGTCATCGCCGCCAGGTCGCGCAGCGGGAGCTCACGCATCCGGATCGAGATCACGAACCCGCCGACCATGACCACGGCGGCCACGGCGAACACGGTGGTGATCGATGCCGACAGTGCACCGGCCGCCGCACTGTGGAGCGGCTCGGGCAGCGCAGCGATGGCGCGCGGGCTGCCAGCGATTGAGTCGCCGGTGACACCCGCCGGCAGGTCGACACCGACAAGTCGGTCGGTGAGTTCGGTGTCGAGGCGGTTGGCGAGGATGGTGCCGAACACGGCGACACCGATGGTGGCACCGAGGGTTCGGAAGAAGTTGACCGACGCTGTGCCGGCGCCGAGGTCGCGCATCTCCACCGCGTTCTGCACTGCGATGGTGAGCACCGACAGAATCGCGCCGACGCCGAGGCCGAGCACGATCATCCACATCGATGACGCGACCCGCCCGGTCGTCGGGTTCATGGTGGACAGCAGCCACAGTCCGCCGGCGGCGACGACAGTGCCGATGATCGGGAAGATCTTGTACCGGCCGGTGCGTGTCGTCAGGCGACCGACCACGACCGAGGCGACCATCAGCGCCAGCATCAATGGAAGCAGCAACAGACCGGCATTGGTGGCCTGGCGGCCCTGGACACCCTGGAAGAACAACGGGAGATAGACGATCGCTCCGAACATCGCCGCACCGGCGAGGAACGCCATCGCCACCGAGGAACTGAAACCGGGCCGGTTGAACATTCGCAGCGGGATGACCGGTTCGACGACTCGTCGTTCCCACCAGACGAACACGGCGCCGGCAACGACGGCGAGCAGGTAGAGGCCACCGGTCACCGTTGAAGTCCATCCGTACTCGTCACTGCTCCACGCGGTCGCCAACAGCAACGCCACTACCGACAGCACCAGCAGTCCAGAGCCGGTGAAGTCGAGCCGGTGGGGTGTCCTGTGGAATGGGAGACGCAACACGACGCCGGTGACGAACAGCGCAGCGATTCCGATCGGGATGTTCACGTAGAACACCCAACGCCACGACAAGTGATCGGTGAGCAGACCACCGATGAGTGGGCCGAGCACACTGGCCAACGCGAAGGTGCCGGTGAGGTAGCCGGTGTAGCGGCCACGCTCTCGTGGTGGGACGATGTCGCCGACGATCGTGAACGTCAGTGACATCAACCCGCCGCCACCGATGCCTTGCAGGGCGCGGAACGCGATCAGCTGCCACAGCGTCTGGGACAGACCACACAACATCGACGCGACGAGGAACAGCACGATCGCGGTCTGATAGACGCGTTTGCGGCCGTAGAGGTCGGAGATCTTCCCCCACAGCGGCATGCTCGCCGTGGAACCCAGCAAGTAGGCGGTGACGACCCACGACAGATGACTGATGCCGCCGAACTCGCCAACAATCGTCGGGAGCGCGGTCGACACGATCGTCTGGTCGAGGGCCGCGAGCAGCAGACCGGTCATCAACCCGATGATGACGATGGTGCGTTCGCGGTGCGTCAGATCCGGCATCGTCACCGCCGAGGGCGTCGAGTTCATCGGACACTCACCTGCAATGTGTCCAGCCCGCGGAGTGTCAGGCTCGGACGCCACACCGGAGTCGTGTCGGCGTCGATGGTCGAGAAACGGGCGAGCAGCCGTTCGAACACGACTTCGCCCTCGAGGCGCGCCAGTGGCGCGCCCAAGCAGTAGTGGATCCCGGCGGCGAAGCTGAGGTGCTGTGTGCCGGTGCGAGTGATGTCGAACCGGTCCGGGTCCTGATAGCGGTCGGGATCACGGTTGGCTGCGCCGAGCAACGTCAGCACGACCTGGCCGGCGTCGATGTGGTGACCCGCGATATCGGCATCCTCGAGAGCGGTCCGAGCGTCGAGCTGGACCGAACTCTCGTAGCGCAGCATCTCCTCCACCGCGCCGTGGCCAAGGGAGGGATCGGCACGCAGCATTTGCATCTGGTCCGGATTGCGCAACAGGCTGATCAGGCCATTGCCGATGAGGTTGGTCGTCGTCTCGAACCCGGCCGCGAACAACAACACGATCGTGGCGACCAACTCGTTCTCGGACAGTCGGTCTCCGCCATCACTGACCCCGATCAACCCACCGATCAGATCGTCGGAGTGCCGATTCCGCCGCTCGGCGATCAGCGACCGGAAGTAGTCGCTCATCGTGTTGCTCGCGGTCTCGGCGGCGGCGATCGTCTCGGCGCTTGCCATCGGCTCGAGCGCACCGGCCGCGTCACGCACGATCCACCGGAACTGCTCACGGTCCTCGACGGGCACACCGAGGAGTTCGCCGATCACTCGCACGGGCAACGGGAACGCAAGCGTGTCCATGACATCTCCGCCGCCACCGTCGGCGAGCTGATCGAGGATCTCATCGACCATCGCCTCGACAGCTGGACGCAACTCCTCGACCCGTCGGGGGGTGAACTCGCGGGCGACGAGACTTCGCATTCGGGTGTGATCGGGTGGGTTCATCCGCAGCATCGAGTACCGAGAGATGATCGGCACCTCCCGTTCGGCGCTCCGCGCAGACGACCCGAAGATGCGCTGCACTTCCTCGCTCTTGCCGAACCGGGGATCGCGCAGCACGGTCCCGCAGTCGTCGTAGCGGGTGGCAACCCACAGCGGTAACACCGCGCTGTGGTGCACCGGCGCGATCTCGCGAAGTTGGCGGTATGCAGGGTACGGATCAGCCCGAACGGCCGGGTCGCTGAACAAGCCGACGAGCACGTCGTCGGCGGCTTCGGTGGTCGGGCTGTCGGTCGCGGTCATCAGCTCCCGCCTGTGGTCGTTCGTGGGCTCCGCCGCGGTCCGGGCTGCCCGCCGATGCCTTGCAGAATGACGTCCGATATTGCGTCGGCGCGTTCGGCGAGGTCTGCGCTGGTGCCGAGCAGAAGGTGCTGCATGCCCGTTACCAGGACTGCGCCGTAGACGACGGAGGAGGCGGCGCTGACGTCGGCGACGTGAAGCGACCCATCGTTGTTGCCGTCACGGAGCGCGTGCCGGATCGGTGAGACGATCGCCAGGTCGACGCCCGCAGCGATGTCTACCAGCGAAGCCGCCCGGCCCAGTTCGGCGAACAACAACCGGTAGGTCGGGCCGTGCTCACCGATGAACACGAGATGCGCGCGCACCAGTCGAGCCAATCGTTCGCGTCCCGTTCCGGGCTCGGCCGCCACGTCGGACAGCGTGGCCGTCATCTGACGCAGAGTTCGCGAGAGCAGGTGGGCGAGAATGTGTTCCTTGCCCGGGAAGTAGTAGTAGAGCGTGGCGCGTGGAATCCCGGTCGCCTTGGCGAGATCATCGATCCGGGTGGCGTCGAGCCCGTTGTCGGCAAACACCGGCGCAGCGAGATCGATCCGATCCGCCAACCCCTCCGGTAACGGCCGTACAGCAGTCGTCGAGCGATCGATCATTCCTGCACCGCCGTGAAGTCCGGCATGAAGTGTTCGATCGGAATGACGATGAACGTCGCGGTCGCCTCGGCGATCAACTCCAACCCGTCGAGTGTGTGCGCAGTCGCCGAGATGTGCAGCTTGCGTTCCTCGCGCCGATCCAACCTGGCGCGAAAGATCAGCGGAGCCCCGATGGGCGTTGGAGCCCGGTAGGTGATCGCCAACCGGCCGGTGAAGGCGGGCACCTTGTGGATCGACAACACGTACCCCATCACGTCATCGAAGATCGCCGCGACAACGCCGCCATGGGCCCGGCCCGGAGCACCTTCGAAAGCAGCACCCAACACCGTCTCGGCTACCGCGTCGTCGCCCTCGCAGCGAACGTCGATCGCGACACCCATCGGATTCGCCGCGCCCGACACGACACAGTCGGGAAAGTGCGAGAGCTGGCCCCCGTCGACGGCCGGTTCGGTGAACGTCGCCGGCCCACCGGTGGTTGCCATCGAGCGTTCGCGTTTGGCACCTGTCTCGAGTTGCTCGACGACTGGCTGGATGTCGTCGATCAACTCCTCGAACAGGCGATCGGGAGCGTCGTGACGCACGAAGGCGTGGCCGAGTCGGCGCAGCAGCGCGGCGGCACGAATTCGTGCTTCGGTCACGCCGACCAGCACCTCGGTCGATGTGTCCGCTCCGACGATCGTTGACTCCCGCATCCTTGACTCCCCAGTGTTTGAATGTGACGATTGGACGACACGTCCAACTACGGTATCAAGCGTGGCGCAGGGAGGGGACTTCGTGACGACCCGGACAACTCGCATTGTGCGGCACAGGACCTGTCCGGTATGCCCCGAGACGGATGTGGAGCGCATTGCCGTTGCCTGGCGGACGCTTCGGCGTGGTTCTGCAGCGCGCGGAATGCGTCGGTACGTGTGGGCGCCGGCCGAACCGCGGCTCGATTCGGGTCAGATGGACACCCTCGATCTCCTCGTCCAGCATGGTGCGTGCACGATGCACGAGTTCGCGATGACGCTGTGCGTTGATCCCTCGACAGCGACGAGAGCTGTCGCTCGCCTGGTCGATGCGGGTCTGGCGGAGCGGAGCACGCATCGAACCGACAAGCGCATGACGGTGGTTCGCGCGAGCCGGGACGGGCGCGCAGTGCAGAAGCGGCTTGCGTTGCGACGACTCGCGGCGGTGGTCGAGGCGCTCGATGGGTTCGACAGTGGTGACCGGCGACAGCTCGCCGATCTGTTGGAACGTTTCGTCGCTGGTCTCGACAAGGTGGTGCTCGTTCAGGGTTCGGCGGGTTCGACGTGTCGTCAGGCGAGTTCGAAGCCGCTGTATCCGTCTGCTGCGCATGTCCGACACGACTCGGCGTAGAACGGCACGCCGCCGGGAAAGTTCAACAGTTCGCGTGGTTTGCCGGGGATGTTGGCGCCGACGTACCAGGAGTCGGCTCTGTCGAACAGGGTCATGTCCCCGATCGTGCGCACCAGGTCGCGCCACGAGTCCTCCGCCTGGCTCGTTGCTTCGATACGAGTGACACCTTGGCGCCGCAGGTCGTCGAGCAGTTGGACGACCCAGCCGCCCTGTACTTCTGCGCACGTGGGACCGTTGCAGAAACCTGACGGGCTTTGCGGTCCGTAGAGATAGATCAGATTCGGGAAACCTGCACTGGCGAGGCCGAGGTGGCTACGGACCCCGCGGGCCCAATAGTCCTTCAAGGTGGCGTCGGCGCGGCCGTGGATGTCGATGCTGGTGAGTCCACCTGTGACCGCGTCGAACCCGGTGGCCATGATGAGCAGGTCGACGTCGAAGTCGTTGTGTGTCGTTCGAACCCCGGTGGTCGTGATGCGCTCGATGGGTGAGGCCTTGAGGTTCACCAGGGTCACGTTCTGCTGGTTGAACGCGTCGTAGTAGGTCTGCTCGAGCGAAGGTCGCTTGACACCGAACGGGTGGGGCGGTTCGGTCGGGGCGAGCAGCTCGGCGACGGCCGGGTCGTGCACGCGGGCGTGGACCTTGTCACGCCAGAAGTCGTAGGCGGTGCGGTTGGCGGCCTCGTCGGTCATGACGTCGGCGAAGTTGCCTGCCCAGAAGTTGAATCCTCCGGCCTGCCACATCTGTTCGAAACCGGCGCGACGTTCGTCGTCGGAGATCTCGAGCGCCGACTCGTCGCGCCGGATGATGTCGAAGCCTGCGAACGTCTCGGTGCGGGTGCGGAAGATGTCCGGGTATCGAACCTTCGCCTCGTCCTGTTCCGTGCGAGTAAGGCGGTGCTGTTGCATTGCGAGCGCAAAGATCGGTGTCCGCTGGAACACGGTGACCGACGCGGCGACCTTTGCCGCTTCCTGGATCACCTGGACCCCGCTCGCTCCGGTGCCGATGACACCGACGCGCAACCCTGTCATGTCGAGACCGTCTTGCGGCCAGTGTGCCGTGTGGTGGCAGCGGCCCTCGAACTCGTCGAGCCCGGCCAGGTCAGGGATGTAGGCCTTGGCGGCGAAGCCGGTGCAGAGCACCAAGAACCGGGTTCGAAGGGGCGGCCCGTTCCTGGTGCGGAGGTGCCAGCAGCGGGCCTCCTCGTCCCAGGTGGCCGTGTCGAGCCGGGTGTCGAATCGGATGTCCCGGCTCAGGTCCCACTTGTCGTCGACGTACTGGAAGTACCGACGAAGCGCTGTCCAGTCCGGGAACCGCTCGTCCCAGTACCAGTCCTTCCAGAGCTCTTCGTCGGAGAACTCATAGACCGGCACGTGCGAATCGACCCGTGCGCCCGGGTAGCAGTTCCAGTGCCAGATGCCACCGAGCCCGGAGCCGGCTTCGAGCAACACCGTCGAGAACCCCAGCGCGCGCAGGCGGTGCAACTGGTACAGGCCCGCGAAGCCGGCGCCGACGACCACCACGTCATGATCGATTCGATGTGGTGCCGTCATGGGTTCGTGACACCTCGGGCCACATCGGCCCAGGCGTGCAAGGCCGCCGGGTCGTGCGTCCAGTCAAGACCCCCGAAGTAGCTGACGACTCTCGTCGCGAGACCCTGGTAGCGCTCCAGGATCTTGTCGGCCAGCTCGCTTCGTGGGCCTGTGACCACGAAGTGGTCGAGCAGTTCGTCGGACACCTCGGCGGCCATGCCCGCAAGGTCGCGGGCGCGTTGGCGCTCGCGTATGCGATCGGTGGTGCCGTCGAAACCCAATTGCTCGAAGATGAACGCATAGTTGGGAGTCGACCCGTAGAACGCGACCTGCATGCGTGCGAAGTTGCGCCAGCGCGCCTCGTCGTCGTCGACGGGGACGATGAAAGCGGGCACAATGATCTCCAGATCCCCGGCCGAACGGCCCGCCTTGCTGGCACCCTCGTGGAGGTTCGGGATCACCGTGTCGCGGAGGTAGGTGGGGTGGTTCAGCGGATGAACGTGCACCCCGTCGGCGACTTCGCCGGCCATCCGGAGCATCCACGGGTTCACGGCAGCGACATCGATCGGCGGATTCGGTGTGTCGATCGGCCCGGGGGACCACTGCGCCGGCAGCAGATCGAGGTGGTAGAACTCGCCGTCCACCGCCAGCGGCTCGTCACCCCGAAATGCACGAAAGATCGCCTGCATTGCGAGCACGTACTCCTTGAGCCGCGGGCCGGGATGCTCGAACTCGGAGCCGTAGCGGCGCGTGATGTGCGCGCGCACCTGTGTGCCGAGCCCCAGCCGGAAGCGGCCGTCGGTCGCCTCGGCGAGTTCCCAGGCGATCTCCGCTGTCACCATCGGACTGCGGGGAAAGGCGACCGCGACACCGGTGAGGATGTCGATGTCGGCAGCGAGCGCGGCGGCGCCGCAGCCGAGGTATGCAGTGCGGCCGCCCTCGGTGACCACGATTCCCGAGAAGCCTGCCCGCTCAGCGTCCTGGGCGAATGCGACCATCGAGCGAAGTGGAAGGCCGCCGGTCATCACGTCGAATTTCATCGGTGGGTCTCCTTGCCAGGATTGAACACGGTGTGTGGTCGGATCATCAGATCTCACGCTCGCGGCCGTCCCAGTGAGGTGACCTCAGCTTGTTCTTGTACAGCTTGCCCGTGGGGAGCCGGGGGAGCTCGTCGTGGAACTCGAAGCGCTGCGGACATTTGAAGTGGGCGATGTGCTCGCGCACGTATGACCTCAGCTCGCCGGCGAGCGCCTCATCGCCGTCGATGCCCTCTGCGGGTTGCACGGCGGCGTGCACGGCTTCGCCCATCTCGTCGTCGGGGACCCCGAACACGGCGACATCAGCCACCTTGGGGTGCATCACCAGACAGTCCTCGATCTCCTGGGGATAGATGTTCACACCGCCGGAGATGATCATGAACGCCTGGCGGTCGGTGAGGTACAGCCATCCATCGTCATCGACATATCCGACGTCGCCCAGGGTGGTCCAGCCGCGGCCCTGCGGGTCCCTCACGCTCTCGGTCTTCTCCGGGGCGTTGTGGTACTCGTAGGCGGGTCCGTCACCGAAGTAGATGGTGCCGGGCACATTTGCAGGTTGGTCGTCGCCCGCTTCGTCGAGGATGTGGATCGATCCGATCAGCGGCCGGCCGACGGTCCCCGGCCTGGCCAACCATTCGTCGGGACGCACCAGGCAGAAGCCGTTCAACTCCGTCCCCGCGTAGTACTCCCACAGCACCGGTCCCCACCAGTCCATCATCTGCTGTTTGACGGCCACGGGACACGGTGCCGCGGCATGGATCGCGACCCGCATTGACGAGACATCGAACCCGGATCGTTGCTCCGCGTCGAGTTTCAGCATCCGGATGAACATGGTCGGCACCCATTGAGAATCGGTGATCGAATACCTTCCGATGAGATCGAGCGCCGCGACCGGGTCGAATTTTTCCATCGCGACCACCGTCCCTCCCAGCGACTGCACGCCGAGACTGAACCCGATCGGTGCCGAGTGGTACAAGGGGGCGGGTGACAGGTATGTGGTCTCGGCGCTCATCCCGAACACCCCGCTCACCAAGCCTGCGATCAGCATTCCATCGGCGACCGACTTGCCGCTCAGCGGGCGCTTGACACCCTTCGGGCGGCCCGTCGTTCCCGAGGAGTACAACATCATCTCGCCTGCTGGTTGTTCGTCGAGCGGATCGCAGGACATCGCCGCAATCGATTCGACGTAGGGCGCGAACCGCTCGTCGTCGTCTCCTATCAGCAGCGGGAACGCGACGTTGGGGGCGTGTTGCAGGGCGGATGCAGCGATGTCCGCTTTGTCCGATGTGGTGATGAGCGACCTCGCTCCGGAGTCGTCGAGGATGTAGCCGACCTCCTCTGCGGACAGGTAGCTGTTGATCGTCGTCACGTACAGACCAGACCTCAGCGCCGCCCACATCACCTCGAAGAACCGCGGCTGATTCTCGCTGAAGATGGCGACGTGGTCTCCCGCGACCAAACCCCGCTCTCGCCAGAAACGAGCCAGTTGATTCGACCGGTCGTCGAGTTGCCGGTAGGTGACGACTTCGCCAGAACCGGCCATGATCACGGCGGGGTGCTCCGGTCGGGTTGCTGCGTGAGCCCCTGGGTACACGATCTCTCTCCTCCGCCCTCATCTCGTTGGGCTCGACGCTCGATGATCGGGCGTGTCAGGCGCCTCGGGTCTCGGATGTGACAACGGCTGTCGAGACTCCCTTGCTCGACTGCGTGAAGTCGACAGTCTGACTGCCGCGGCCTCGACTCGTCAAGACAGAAACAGTTCGATGTCGCATCATGAAGGCGAGCAGCCCCGAGCAAGTCGCACTTCAGTGGCCAACAGCCCTGCTGACAGCTGGACGCATCTACGAGACGAGTGTCGACATCTGTACTGTCCGGCAAGGACGAGACGCTGGACGCGTCGGCCATGAGCGCGAGACGCGCAGCGACTGCCGCAGGTGCACTCGAACGCGGGTTCACCGAGCGCGGGTTCACCGAGCGCGGGCACCAGGCCCGATGGGGACGTCGATCGAACACCGGATGACTCATCCGCCGACGTCTCACGCGGATGAGACACATGGGCATCGATGTAGTATCAATTCGGCTATGCGCTCGTTCTCCGATCAGGTCTCCGCGTCCCCAAGTCGGGTGGCGTGCGCCACCGCCGTGCGTGAGCTCAGTCACTCGATCGTCGGCCATGCGGTCACCGACGACGTGCTCGACCGAATCACTACATTCGTTCGCGAGATGCTCCCCGACGTCGAGTCCGCGGGCGTGCGGTCACGTCCGGTCGACGACATGAAGCGGCGGCTGTTCGAGGCGGCGCCGCTCGACGGTGACAGCATGGAGCACTACCCCGACTGTGTCGTGTCGGGTCCGGCGAACCCGATGGGGATGGCCATCACCTGCCATCGCGACCGCGATGATGCAGTCGCGCAAGTGTCGTTCGGTGCAGCGTTCGAAGGTGCTCCTGGCCGCGCCCACGGTGGGATCGTCGCCGCGGTGTTCGACGATGTCATGGGTTTCGTGCTGTCGATGCTTCAAACGCCTGCGTATACCGGCCGGCTGACGGTGAGCTACCTCGCCCCGACCCCACTGGCGGTCGGACTCGAGTTTCGGGCACGGTTGCGAGTGCGTGACGGCCGCAAGCTGTGGATCGACGGCGAAGCACTCGTTGCAGGCACGCGCTTCGCCGAGGCGGAGGGTCTGTTCATTGCGATTCCGTACGAGGAGTTCGGCCGGATCGAGCCGAGTTCCTGACGACACACGCAGCAGTTGTGGTCTTGACGAGACATATGTCATGATATGTTGCATGACTCCAGATGTCGCTCCAGGTCTCGACGACGACGCATCTCGGGTGGTCGCTCGCGAAGCTCGGGCATGGTTCGAAGCGAACTGGAACCCCGACATGTCACTCGGTTACTGGTGGGCAGTACTCGCCGAGTCCGGGTGGGGTTTCCCAACCTGGCCGACACACCGCTACGGCCGCGGTCTCGACGCGCACCTCGCCCCGTTGGTCAACGGCGCTCGTCGAGCGGCCGGGGCGTTGGGGCCACCGGCGGGTATCGGGCCGAACCTTGCGGGTCCGACCTTGCTTACTCACGGCTCCGCAGGCCAGCAAGACCGCTTCTTGCCTGGGATCGTTAACGGCGAGATCTGGTGCCAGCTGTTCAGCGAACCGGGCTCGGGGTCCGATCTCGCGTCGCTGCAGACCCGCGCAGTTCGTGACGGTGACGAGTGGGTGATCAACGGTCAGAAGGTGTGGACGTCCGGTGCACACATCGCCCGCTACGGCATTTTGGTCGCCCGGACAAACCCCGAACTCCCGAAACATCAAGGGCTCACCTACTTCGTGATCGACATGGACCAGCCCGGTATCGAAGTTCGACCGATCCGGGAGATGACCGGCCGCTCGATCTTCAACGAAGTCTTCCTCACCGACGCCGTCGTACCCGATGAGAACCGGCTCGACGAGGTCGGTTCGGGTTGGGCGGTTGCCTTGACCACGCTCGCGAACGAGCGCACGATGCTCGGCGCAGGTTCATTCGGGAGTTCCGGGGGCAGCATGGCGATCACCGAACCGGATCTCTCCTGCAGGGCGGGCGATCTGATACGGGAGAGCGGGCCGGGCGATGGCGTGACGTCGGGTGGGGTCGGCGCCCTTCTACGCGGCCTCGTCGAGCAGTACGAGCGCTCGGATGACCCGCTGATCCGGCAGGAGTACGCAACGATCTACTCGCTGCTCGAGATCGCCCGCTTCACCGATCTTCGGGTCAAGGCAGCCGTCGAGCGGGGAGGGCGACCGGGGCCGGAAGTGTCCGTCGGCAAACTGGCCGCCAGTCACTTGCTGCGTACCTTGCGCGAGACGATGTTCCGGATCTGTGGAGCCGACGCAACGCTCTGGGGAGAGGACGCTCCGTTGGGCGGCAGGATGCACGACATCGGATTCTCGTCCTACCTCATCTCGATCGGTGGTGGGACCGACCAGATCCAACGCAACATCATCGGTGAACGGGTTCTCGGATTGCCGAGGGAGCCGAGTATCGACAAGGGCGTCGCCTTCAGCGAGTTGCTGGTCGGCACACAGCGTACGTCGGAGGGCTGACGCCGTGCCGGAACACGAGCCTGCGGGAACGCGATCGTTGCGCGTCGGCGTGATCGGTGCCGGCATGGCCGGGATCCTCGCAGTGATCAAGCTGCGCGAGGCCGGCATCACCGACATCGTCTGTTTCGAGAAGGCCGAGCGCGTGGGTGGCACGTGGCGCGAGAACACCTATCCCGGCATCGCGTGTGACGTGCCGTCGCACGTCTATTCGTATTCGTTCGCACCGAATCCTGACTTCACCCGGATGTTCTCTGCCGGTGACGAGATCCAGACCTATCTCGAAAAGGTCGCCGCCGACTACGGCGTCGTCCCGCATCTTCGCCTCGGAGATGAAGTCGTCTCCGCGGTCTACGACGGCGGTACCTGGCGTCTCGAGACGGCGCGCGGACATCGAGCCGACTTCGACGTCGTGATCGCTGCGACCGGTGTCCTGCACCATCCCCGCTTGCCCGAGATCGACGGTCTCGACGACTTCGAGGGAGCGGTGTTCCACAGCGCCCGATGGGACCACCACGTGCCCCTCGACGGCCGTCGAGTCGGCGTCATCGGCACCGGTTCCACGGCGGTCCAGATCACCAGCGCGCTCATCGACCGGGTGGAACAACTCTGTCTGTTCCAGCGGACTCCACAGTGGATCATGCCGATGGACAACAAGCCGTTCACGGACGACCAACGGGCAACATTTCGGAACGAACCGCACCGGCTCCAGGAGCTCCGCGGCTTCCTCGAATCGGCGTTCGCCGAGAACTTCGCCGACGCTGTCGTCGATGCGAAGTCAGAGCGTCTCGAACAGATCGAGCAAGCGTGCCGGGCCAACCTGTACGAGCACGTCACCGACCCAGAACTGCGCCGTCGTTTGGAGCCCGACTACCGCGCCGCATGCAAGCGCCTCGTCGTGTCGGCCGACTTCTACGACGCGATCCAGCGGCCGAATGCAGAACTCGTCACCGAACCCATTGCGTGCGTCGAGCGGCGCGGCATACGAACCGAGGTGGGCCGCCTTCACGAGCTCGATGTCCTCGTCCTCGCGACCGGGTTCGAGGTCGACCGATTCATGCGGCCCACCGTGATCACCGGCATCGACGAACGAACCCTGGAAGAGGCGTGGGTCGAGGGTCCGGTCGCCTATCTCTCCGTGTCGATTCCCGGGTTCCCCAACCTGTTCATGCTCAACGGTCCGAACGGCCCGGTCGGCAACTTCTCGCTGATCCAGGTCGCGGAGCTCCAGATGGGCTACATCATGCATCTCGTGCACCGGCTCCAGGCGGGTGTCTCGACGGAGATCCATGCGACTGAGTCGGCCACCCGCGAGCAGGAAGCCCGACGCATCGAGGCGGCACAGGCGACCGTGTGGGTCACCGGATGCAACAGCTGGTACCTCGACGCCCGCGGCGTACCGGCAGCGTGGCCGTGGCCGTTCAGCAGATTCCGCGCCGCCATGGCAGAACCGGACCTGGCTGCCTACCACCACTGAGCGCTGGAGCCCGGAAGACAACACGACTGCAAGATGTGTCGCGCTGATGCGATTCAGCAGCCCGACGGAGAGGTGCCCGAATGCCACACTCGACAACGACATCGCCAGGAGCACAGGAGCCCGTGCTGCTCAACGAGAGCGACGACGGGATCGCTGTGCTCACGCTCAATCGGCCGGCAAAGCTGAATTCTCTCGATCCCGAACTCGTCTGCAGACTCGCGGATGCATGGGACCAGATTGCCGCCGATCCCACGGTTCGGGTGGTGGTCGTGACCGGTGCTGGGGACCGGGCGTTCTGCACCGGCGCGGACCTCGGACGGCTGATTCCGTTGTTCACCGGCGCACGACCGGTGCAGGACGAGTGGGACCGGCGATTGCAGGCCGATCCACGGCTGCTCGACAAGGCACTGCTCCGCCGTACCGACTTCGCCGTGCCGGTGATCGCCGCGGTCCGCGGGTTCGCGCTCGCCGGTGGCATGGAGCTGCTGCTCGGCACCGATGTGCGGATCGCAGCTGAGGACAGCGAGTTCGGACTCACGGAGGTGACGCGCGGGATCATCCCCGCTGGTGGCGGGTTGGCGAGGTTGGCACGTCAGGTGCCGTGGGCCAAAGCAGCGGAGATCGTTCTCGTGGGTGACCGGATCAGTGCGCAGTCGGCCGCAGAGATGGGTCTCGTCAACCGGTTGGTGCCGCCGGCGCACGTGCTGGGTGAGGCGATGCATCTCGCCCGGCGCATGGCCCGCAATGGGCCGTTGGCGATGCGCAAGGCCAAGGAGGTCATGCTCTCGTCGAACGGCATGCCGTTCGACGAGGCGTACAGGATCGAATCGCGTGCAGCCGGAGTTGTGATGGCGTCGTCCGACGCCATGGAGGGTCCGCGTGCGTTCGTCGAGAAGCGCAGCCCCAATTTCACCGGGACCTGACAGTCGGCCGAAGCCCCGAATGAGACGAAACGAACATTGTGTCGCATCGGTGCGTGAGTTAGAGTGGGCGCTGACAACTGGGGGTTCTGTATGTCGTTCGACTTTCCCGTGATCAGTGCTGACTCGCACATCACGGAGCCACCTGACTGCTACTCGACGTACATCGACAGTGCGTTCCGCGACTCGGCACCGAGGATGGTCGAGGATCCAGTACGCGGCGACGTGTTCGTGGTGCCGGGCATGAAGTCGACGGTGCCGATGGGACTCGTCGCCGCCGCCGGCAAGCCGGCTGAAGAACTGACCCAAGAAGGTGTCAAGTTCGACGCGCTCCACAGATCCGGCTACGACGCGACCGTGCGGCTCGCCGACCAGGACCGCGACGGGGTCGCTGCCGAGATCCTGTACCCGACCGTGGGGATGGTGCTGTGTGGCCATCCGGACGTCGACTACAAGCGGGCCTGCTTCAACGCCTACAACCGGTGGATCACCGAGTACTGCGCCGAAGCACCGGACCGCCTGCTCGGGTGCGGACAGACCGCGCTGCGCACCGTGGAGGAAGGAATCACCGACCTCGAGGCGATCAAGTCGGCGGGCCTGCGTGGTGTGATGATGCCGGGAAGCCCCGGCACTGAGGCGGACTACGACGACCCGATGTGGGACCCGTTCTGGGACGCGGCCGTATCGCTCGGGTTGCCGCTCAGCTTCCACATCCTCACCGCCCGTGGGGGCGGTTGGCGAGGGCCTCGGCTGAACAGCTTCCTGTCGATCATCCGCAGCATCCAGGACATCATGGGGACCCTGGTGTTCGGCGGTGTGTTCGAGCGTCATCCCGATCTTCGGGTCGTCTGTGTCGAGGCCGATGCCGGCTGGGTCCCCCATTACATGTACCGGATGGACCACGCCTACAAACGTCACCGCAACTGGCTCCAGCCCGGGGTTGCCTTGAGCCGGTTGCCTTCTGAGTACTTCGCAGAGCACATATTCGTGACCTTCCAAGACGACTGGACGGCGTTCTCGCACGCCAACGACATGAACTGGCGACGGTTGATGTGGGCCAACGATTTCCCGCACTCGGATTCGACCTGGCCGTGGTCGCAAGAGATGCTCGCCGAACAAACGGCGCAGCTGACCGCGGAGCAGACGCGAGCGATTCTGTCGGGCAACGTCGCCGGCTTGTACGGCATCGACGTCGCCGCGCTGCAGCCGATGGCGGGGTGACGGCGTGTCGGGAGCGAGGCTGCGCTCTTCGATGGATGACCTGGGGGAGTGATCAGCCGTTGGGCGGAAGGTCGCGGAAGGGTGTGTTTCGATCTGGGCCGGGCTCCTTGGGGAGACCGAGTGCTCGTTCGCCGATGATGTTCCGCTGCACCTGGTCGCTGCCGCCGTAGATCGACGGCGCCGGCGAGAAGAGAGCGAGTTCCTGCACCGCACCGCCGCTCGCGCTGTCCGGTCCCACGATCGTGGCTGCTGCCCCGAGGATGCGACAACCAACGTCCCTGGCGAGTCGCGTGATGTCGCTGTTGCGGAGCTTGGCGAGGTTGCCTTCGGCTCCGGTGGCAGCGTTGCCGGACTTCATCCGTCGGATGTGCCAACCGGTGATCTCGACCATCGAGTGAAGTCGGATCAGATCCTGCCGGATCGTGGGGTCGGAGATGCTGGCGTTGTCGTGCGCGAGGGTCATCAACTGTCGCACCCGACCGGGGCCGACCGCGCCGCCTCCGAGTACGGGAACCTCGTTTCCGAACGAACCAGCAGCCCGGTCGAGGTGACCGGCGATCGTGCCTGCGATGGCCGCGCTGGGAGCGGCGATGCTCTCGCCTCCGATGCTGCTTCGCTCTACCATCAGGGTGGTGTTGGCGACTCGCCACCCGTCGTTGAGGTCGCCGATGATGTGATCGTGGCGCACGCGGGCTTCGTCGATGAACACCTCGTTGAACAGCGCGTGGCCCGTCATCTCGCGAAGCGGCCGGACATCGACGCCGTCCTGCTTCATCGGAAACGCGAAGTATGTGATGCCTCGGTGCTTGGGTGCGTCGGGGTCGGTGCGGGCGATGAGGATTCCGTAGTCGGCCCATTGCCCCATCGACGTCCACACCTTCTGTCCGGTGATGACCCACTCGTCACCGTCGCGTTCGGCGCGCGTCTGCAGTCCGGCAAGGTCGGAACCGGCTCCGGGTTCGGAGAACAGCTGGCACCATCCGTGCTGCCCGTCGAGGATCTTGGGGACGAACGTCTCGATCAACGTCGGTGATCCATGTGCCAACAACGTCGGCGCAGCGAGCATCATGCCAAGCCCAGTGGGTGGGCCGAGTATCCCGCGGGCGATCATCGCTCGGGCGAATTCACCGGTTCTGGCTCGCTGCCATCCGCGCCCGTAGGGCGCTGGCAGCATCGGATGGGCGAGTCCCGCTTCGGCGAGCCGTGACCACCATTCACCGACCGTCAGATCGCGATGCCAATGCTCGTCGAGCCAAGTGTCGATGTCGAAGCCGTCGTCGCCACCTGCGTCGGGAGGAGACGATGTCGTGCGGTCGGTCATGAGGGTTGCCTTTCGCTGGTGATGCCAACAGTGTCGTTTCGAGGTCCGGTCGCCGGATCGGCCCACACGAGGACGAAGTTCTCGCTGAGCGCTTCGGTGCGCACCACGAAGCGTTGACCGATCTCGATCTCGCCGGGCGGTGATGTCGTTGCGGCGAGCAGCCGGGGGCCTTCGTCGAGTTCGATGAGCAGGGTCGCATACGGTGCCAATGCATGCCACCCGGGGTCGAGGCTGCGGTGGCTGACCGCGAAGGACAGCACCGATCCGCTCCCGGTGACCGGTTCGAAACTTGCCCCGTCGGACTGGCACGTCGGGCAGAATCGCCGAGGTGGGTGACGCCAGCGCCCGCACCCGCTGCACCGCTGGATGCACAGCAGCCCGGCGGCGACGCACGCATGATGCCAGTCGAGGACGATCCATTCGGGCGTCGGCACGTACGTTCTCATCGGTCTCTTCCCAGGATTGCGATGCTGCCGTCTCCGAGGTCGCCGTACCCGGTGACCAAGGCCAGTTCGGCATCGGCGACCTGGGCGTCGGCAGTGCCACGCAGTTGGCGGGAGGCTTCGACGACGTGGTTGAGCCCCCAACAGTGCCCCTGGGAGAGCAGCCCGCCGTGGGTGTTGACCGGGAACCTGCCGCCGAGTTCGATGTTGCCGTCGGCGACGAACGCAGGGGCTCCGCCGGGCTCGGCGTAGCCGAGCGCTTCGAGTTGGAGCAGCACGACATAGGTGAAGCAGTCGTAGATCTCGAGCACGTCGATGTCGTGGGGCGACACGCCGGCACGTGCGAAGGCGCGGGGTGCTGCTCGATGGATGCCGAGTTCGAGGAGGTTGGCGCGGTTTGCGATCTCGTCGGCAGGCTCTGGATGGCCTTCGGCTCCGCCGAGATAGACCACTGGCGAATGCACGAGGTCTCGCGCGCGCTCGAGGCTCGTCATCACGACCGCGGTCGCACAATCGGTCTCGACGCAACAGTCGAACTTCCGCAACGGTTCGGCAATGAACGGCGCGGCGTCGTAGTCGGCGCGGCTGAGCGGGGTGCCTCGCATCACGGCCTTGCTGTTCAGCTGTGCATGGTTGCGGCACGCGATCGCCACCGCAGCGGCGGCATCCTCGGCAATGTCGAAGGTCTCCACGTACCGGCGCAGATACAGGCTGTAGTGCTGTGCGGCCGACATCAGACCATAGGGTGCGTAGTGGTTTCTGACGGTCTCGCCCATCGGGCCGAGGTTCATCACGCGCTTGGTCGGGCGTGCGTCCGGTTTGGGTCGCAGCGCCGAGTACCCGTTCCAGCCCATGCACACCAGCACGTTGTCAGCGAGACCACCGGCGATCGCCATCGCCGCGGTTTGCAGGGAGGCGGTCGGTGAAGCTCCACCCATCAATACCGACACGTGGTAGGCGACGTCGGGTACGCCGAGGTGAGCGGCGATCTCCTCGGTGCTCATGTAGCCCGGCGGCGGGATGATGCCGTTGATGTCCGCGGGCTTCAGCCCGGCGTCGGTGATCGCTTCCATCGCCGCGTCGAGGATGAGATCGCAGACGTGGCGGTCGCTTCCTCGCACGTAGTCCGTCTCGCCCACACCGACGATGGCCGTCGTGCCCCACAGATCATTGTCCATCGTCTGAGGGTGCCTCACCCGACGGCGGCCACGGCTCGACGCCATCCTCGAGCGGGACGTCGAGGGACCTCAGCAGCGCAGAGAACATCCGCCAGTTGCCGATTGCGGCAACGAGTTCGACGAGGACGGCGTCGTCGTCGAACGCTGAACGGCAGGCACTCCACGTTTCGTCGGTGATCGTGCCGTACCGCAGCGTGTCGTCGGTGGCTGCGAGCACAGCCCGCTCTGCGTCGCCGAAGTGCGCGGCGGTGCGCCAGTCGCGAACTGCCAGCAGATCCTGTTCGGGTACGTCGAGCAGGCGGGCCACTCGCCAGTGTTGCGTCCACTCGTACACCGAGCCGGTCGACCATCCGATTCGCATGATGATCAGCTCGCGCAGTCTGGCGTCGAGCACGCCCTTCCACAGCAGCTCGTGCAACATGTTGCTCAAACCGGCGGCGACGCCCGGCTGATGCAACGCGATCCGGAACACGGACAGCTCCGCCATCGTGTCGGGAATTCCGCGTGCTGCTGCTCTGCGCTTGGCCTCGTCGATGTCGAGCATCGCGATCCGTGATCCGGTGGACATGAGCTGCACTCCTTCATTCGGGCTGTGTATGGTCGAGGATCTTTCAAGCAGACGGCGAGAACACGCCGTGCAACGGTGCGATGGCGTCGCGGTCAGCGCCCGACAGCGTGTCGAGTAACGCCGGAAGGTCGCCGAAGCCGGCGACGCGGCGAGAGAGCTCCGCGAACGGCCAGCGACCAGCGACGAGCAGGTCGATGGCCGAGCGATAGGCATGGACGTCGACGCCGAGCGAACCCATGACCCGTAACTCCTTGTAGACGAGATGATCGGGCTCGAATCCGGGCGCACCACCGCCACCGCGTGTCCCTGCGACCACGATCCTTCCACCTGGTCGTGCCAGTGCCACCGCCTGGGCGAAGGCGGCAGGTGCCTTCGCGGTGACGTCGACGACGACGTCCGCGAGGCCACCTGTCGCTCGCTTGAGTGCGACCGTCGGGTCGTCCTCGGCCACATCGATGGCGAGATCGACACCGAATCGATGAGCGATGTCGAGTCGGTCACGATCGCGAGGGCCGAGACCAGTCAGGGCCACGAACGCCGCCCCCGCCTCTTTCGCGGCAACGGCGGCGCTGAGACCGCGGATGCCGGGGCCGAGGACGACGACCACATCACCGGGCTTCGTTTCGGGGATCGTCGCTGCCCAACGGATGCCTGCACCGAGCGGGTTGAACACGGTGGCCAGCACCGGGTCGAGCGAGTCGGGGATCGGGAGCAGCATCGCATCGGACGGCAGGTGGAGGTGTGTCGCGTATCCGCCCCACAAGCCCGGTGCGATCTGGACGTCGACGAAACCGAACATGGTGGCGAGCCCGTTGCGTACGCAACGCCGGTACTCGCCCCGGGCGCACGGCTCGCATTGCCGGCACGAGCGGAAGACCTCGACGGCAACCCGATCACCTGCTGCGACGTTCCATCGGGCGGACGCGTCGTCGCCGATCTCGTCGATGATGCCGACGATCTCGTGACCCGGGATGAACGAGAACGGGGCGGCGATGTGTCCGCTGTACTGTTCGTGGTCGGTGCCGCACAGACCGCAGGCCTCGATGCGTAGCCGCGCCGTGTCGGCGGTGACGTCGGGGAGGTCGAATGTTCGACGCTCGAGTGTGTTCGCTGCGGTGAGCACGAGCGCTTCAGCTGATGGGTTCATCGCAGTTCGAACCTCGCATGGTCGTCGGCCGGCTTCACGTCGATCTCGTGGCCGACGAACATGCCGCCAGACATCGCTGCGGCCAGCTCCGGGTCGTCGCTGCGAGCAACGACGCGATGCCCGCCCGGTGTGCTGGCGAACACCGGCACCGACACGGGTCCGGCGTCGCGGTCGTGCACGACGGTGTACCCGTCGATCCGTGCCGTTCCTCCTGTCGTACTCGCCTCGACGACCTGGAGCGCGCTCGAGTCGATGGACGCCTGCGAGTGCGACATGTCAGGCGCCTGCCAGCCCTTCGGTGGGGGCGCGGCCGACCACAACCCGATCGAGTGCTTCGTGATGTACCAACCGAGCCCGGACACCATCCCGACGCCTTCGGGATCTGCCCGACATCGTCGCGCCATCTCGACGATCGAGTGGCTGACGTAGTTGTTGCCGGGTCCACCGTGGTACGGCAGGCCACCCGTCACGGTGAATCCACGCGGATCGGTCGCGTGCAGCCCGAGCGCGTCGATCGCGGCTTCGACGGCTGCCGGAAAGCACGAGTACAGATCGAACCAGCTCACGTCGTCGATGCCGATCCCTGCCGCAGCGAGCACCTCGGATCCTGCGGCTCTGATACCGGCCGAACGCGACAGGTCGGGTCGTTGCGCCGGGAAGTAGACGTCGTTGCAGCTTGCGCTGGCCCAACTGAACACCCAGCGATCGCGGGGAATGCGCAGGTCCTGCGCCACTTCGGCGGCCATGATGACGAATGCTGCGGCCATGTCGACGGTGAGGATGCTGTTGAGCAGCTTGGTGTACGGCTCGCACACCATCCGGTTGGCCGGAGTGACCGTCGAGAGTTCCTCCGGTGTGCGCCCGGTCGGGAACCATGCCTGGTCGGGGTGGCGTGCGGCCTCGGCGGTGAACGGTGCCATCAGCCGGCCGAGCCACGCTCGCTGTTCGTCGAGTGTGCGTCCCGCTCGGGCCGCCATCGCCGATTCGAAGATCGGGTACACCTCGTGCGGCCAGTGCAGCCCGGCACCCATCTCGATCGCGCTCAGACCCGGGCGGGCATCGCCCAGGAGTTCGTCGTGACCGTCGACGGGGCCTGCGGCGGGGAGGGTGCCTGCGGCGCGGCCCCGGCGTGCGGAGTTGCCGGCTTCGGCGCCGACGATCAAGGCGGCGTCGACGCTGCCCGCACATGATGTCGTGGCCGAGCGTTTCGGCGAGGTACTGCGGTGTGTTCCCACCCACTGGGCAGCTGATCCGACGGTGTGCCCGAAGTCCGGTCGCCTCCACGATCCGGCTGGCCGGGTGATCGCGGCCGATCATCAGCATGCCGGGGGTCGCCACCGTGTCGATGCGATGCCCGATCGGTACGCCGGCATCGGCAAGTGCGCGGCAGGTTGCTTCCGCCGCGAGATCAATCGGGTCGACCACGGTCGCGGTGCGATTGGTGAACTCGCCGACAGCCACGAGTACCGGAGTTCGCGGGTCGACGGTCATCGTCTCGTGGCGCGCCCGTTCGAGACGACGACGTTGTCGCGCTGCGTGCGAGCTTCGACGATCGCGTGGTCACCCTCATCCCAGATGCGGGTGACGATGGTGTCGCCCGGCCACACCTGATCGGCGAACCGGCCCTGGATCGACTCGAACTGCCCGACATCGCCATCGCACCACGCCGTCAGCACGCTGTGGCCAACGGTGCCGAACGTACACAGCCCGTGGTTGAACGGGCCGGGGAAGCCGGCCTGGGTGGCGAAGTCGGGGTCGATGTGCATCGGGTTCATGTCACCCGAGAGCCGGTAGATCGCAGCCTGTTCGGGTCGCGTGTCGCGGGTGACGACGACATCGGGATCGCGTGTCGGTGCAGCATTCGACGCGGCGGAGCCGCTCGGGCCACGCTCGCCGCCCCAGCCGCCGCCACCGAGGACGAACAGGCTGGCGCGGACGGCGAAGAGGGGTCCATCGGTGTCGTAGCCACTTCCTTCGAACTCGATGACGGCGGCCTTGCCCTTGTCCCAGACGGCAGCGATCCGACCTTCGACGGTCACGTCCGCGGCGGCAGGCAACGCGCGATGTGTGGTGACGGACTGTTCTCCGTGCAGCAGGGCCGCGAGATTGATGTCGATCCGTTGCATCGCCGAGCCCATCGCGCGAAGACCGGGGATCACCGCGAAGGTGGGTACGACCTTCGGTCCGCGACCTTCATAGATGAAATCGAGATCCTCCGGTGGCCGGCACCCGACACCGAGCGCGTACAGCATGGTGTCGCGGTTGGTCCACGAGTGACTGATCGGGTCGATCGAGAGTCCGACCAGGTCGCCGTTGATGGGAAGCTTGTTCATCGGTTCAACCTTCTGTTCGTTGGAGGATGTGGACGACGCACACCGACCCCGCCCCGGCCATGTGGCACAGGCCGGTACGTGCCCGTGCAACTTGGCGGCTGCCGGCCTCGTGGCGGAGCTGCAGGGTCGTTTCGTGGATCTGGGCGAGACCGGTGGGGCCGCCCGGGTGGCCACGGGCGGTGAGCCCGCCGTCGGTCGAGAACGGGATCCGCCCACCGAGACCGGTCGCACCCTCGGCCACGAGTCGGTCTCCTTCGCCGTCGCCGCAGATCCCCAGCAACTCGTAGTAGACGAGTTCCTCGACGGGAAACGCGTCGTGTACCTGAACGAGATCGAGATCGTCGGGTCCCACGCCCGCCTGCTCGTAGGCGTCGCCGGCCGTATCGCGAGTCATTTGCGCCGGGCCGATGACGGCACCGAGGAAGACGTGGCCATCGGTATACGTCTCGGATCGTTGCTGCGAGGCGATGACGCGGACCAACGGCCGCCCGGCGGTGAGGCGTTCGGCGACCTGCCGTGTCGCTACGATCGCTGCGGCGGCACCGCCGCCGGCCGCGCACGCCATCATCGAGGTGTGCGGATAGGAGATCATCGTCGATTCGAGTACCTCGTCGATGGTGACCTCGTGATCGGCCCGGCGTTGCGCAAGGGGATTGGAGCGTGCGTGGTTCCAGTTCTTCGCGGCGATGGCGGCGAACGTCTCGGCGGTTGTTCCCACATCGTGCATCCGCCGTGTCGCCCACATCGCGAAGAACGCGGCGGGAAGCATCACGTCTTCGGCTCCCATGTGACGTCCACGGCCCCGCCCGAGACCGCCCATCCGGTTCATGTCGTCGAAGCCGAGTGCCATTGCGACGTCGACGCGGCCTCCGGCGACTGCGTGGACCGCTTCACCGAACGCGCATGATCCGGTCGCTGACGCGTTCTCGACGTGGGTCACCGGGATGCCCGTGAGTCCGAACTCCTTCGCGATGCCGACCCCGCTCGTGAGTCCGCCACCGAGGTAGCCGTTGTAGAGCGCTCCGACTTCGGGAAAGCCGATCCCGGCATCCTCGAGCGCCTGCATACCGGCCACGTCGGCCATCGCTGCCGCGGCGAGCCGCTCGTTGTTGAAGCGGTGCATTCCCACGCCGATCACGTACACCTCGCGTGCGAGCCTGGTGGCCATCATCGCACCGCTTCGAATCGGAACGTGACGAGGTCGTTGCCATCGTCGTCGCGACCGACCGGGAAGGTCGTCAGACCCATCGGTGAGCCGATCTGCCAGTCGTCGGTGGTGCCGAGCAGCGGGGCCTGGACTCGAACGCCTTCCGGGAGATCGATCTGGCCGACGCCGTAGCCGCCGCTGTCGCCGAAGGAGATGCTGCCCATGCGCGGGACGAACAGGAACGTCCATGCGTACAGCACACCCTCGGGACACAAGTCGACATCGGTCACTGGCGTCCGTGACACCGGACAGCGTAAGCGTCGCGGCCAGAAGTACAGGTTCGACTCGGGCGCGTGGGATCCGAGCAGCCGGGGACGGGACTCGGCGCCGTCGGCCAAGCGGAACAGCCGAGGATCGGCGGGCACCTGCATCGCTCCCACGTGACTCAGCCCTCGCCTCGGCGGCCGAACTTGGCCATCGTGTCGCCGACCGAGGTGGCCATCGAAGCCAGGCCGGACTGCTCGTCCAAGAGGGTCGGTGCGCGATCCACCAACTCGGCGAGCGAGAAGCGACCGGATGCCGTCAGGATCCGCTCGTCATGCAGGCTCCATCCCGAATACAAGCCGACCTCGTTGCCGCCGACGTGGAAGACGCCCCCGGTGAAGGGGCAGTCGGCCGTGGCGAGGTATGCGACCAGAGGGGAGACGTTGCCGGGATGGAACAGATCGAACGACTCGTCCGCTGGTGGACCGACGAGATCCCCCACCCCTGGTGTCTGCAACGTCAAACGGGTCCGTGCGAGCGGCGCGAGACAGTTGGCGCGGACCCCGTAGCGACCGAGCTCGACCGCTTCGACCAGCGTCATCGCAGCGATCCCCGCTTTCGCTGCGCTGTAGTTGGTCTGACCGGGGTTCCCCAGCATCGCGCCCGACGCCGTGTTGATGACGCTTGCCTGGACCGGCTCTCCGCTCTTGGCTCGCTCACGCCAGTGAACAGCGGCCCACCGCGTCGGCGCCACGTGGCCCTTCAGGTGGACGTCGATCACCGCGTCCCACTCCGCTTCCTCGAGATTGACGAGCGACCGATCGCGGAGAATGCCGGCGTTGTTGACGAGCACATCGAGTCGGCCGTACGCATTGATCGCGTCGAGCACGAGCTGTTGAGCACCGTCCCAACTCGTCACCGAGTCCGTGTTGGCGATGGCCTCGCCACCCGCAGCTCTGATCTCGTCGACGACCTCGTGAGCCGGGCCTGCGTCGCTGCCGGAACCGTCGATCGCACCGCCGAGGTCGTTGACCACCACGCGGGCGCCTTCTGACGCGAGGAGCAACGCATGCTCTCGTCCGAGTCCGCGTCCGGCACCGGTCACAACGCACACTCGCCCATCGAGCAGTCCCATCATCGACCCTCCAGTCCTCGTTGATCCTGCGCCCTCCGCTGCGGAATCGTCCGACGGCGATCGAGAGCATGAGACAATATGGACATCATGTCACATCGCAACGAGGGATTCGTAGTCGTGCGGATTCGGTGCCCGGTACTCGCACGAAGGCGAACTCGCGCAGTGCGGCCGTGCCGGTCGCGCCTCGTGTGGCGGTGGTGCGGCCAGAGCCTGTGCGGTCGTCTGTTCGTGAGACATACTGGGAGTCGTGACGAATGCATCACTGCGATGGGGGGCTGCGGCCCCGAACGACCCCGACATGGCGCGCGATCGCCTGCTCGACGCGGCGGAGGCGTGTTTCGAACGGTCCGGGATCTCCAAGACGACCGTCGAGGACATCGCCAAGCAGGCCAGCGTCTCGCGGGCAACGGTGTACCGGTACTTCGCAGGTCGAGATGCTGTCGTGTCAGGAGTCATCCTGCGTGCAACCGAGCGATACCTCGAGCGGGTTCGTGGGCGAGTCGAGGCCCAACCGGATCTCGGCAGCGCGATCTTGGAGTTCGTCGAGGTCACGGTTCGTGCCGCACACCGCGACGAAACGATTGCGTTGTTGTTCACGAGTGACGACAGCCTCAACAGCGTCGGGATCATCCAAGGCACCTCGGTCGCGCTCTTCGAGATGGTGGCCGAGTTTCTCCGCCCGCTCTTCGTCACCCATTCGGACGAGCACAGGCCGGGGTTGCCGATCGATGACGCGACAGAATGGATCCTTCGTTGCATTCTCAGCCTGCTGACGGTTGGCGGTCCGAAGCGTCGCAGCCGGGATGGACTCGACACCTACCTGCGTCGATTCCTGCTCCCGCCGATCATCGCCGACTCGTGAAGTCCGAACGGGATGTCATGGTTGGGTGACAGACCATCGGACAGGAATCGTGCGAGGTCCACGCACCTGACCGCCGGTCCACGTCACCGCGGCAGGATCTGCGAGCTCGAAGGTCGGGATACGGGTGAGCCACTCCTCGATGGCCACCCTCAGCTCCATCCGTGCCAGGTTGGACCCGAGGCAACGATGAATACCCGAGCCGAACGCGACGTGACGATTGCGCTCGCGATCGATGATGAACTCGTCGGGGTTCTCGAAGTGTGCCGGGTCGCGGTTGGCGGCCGGGAACGACATCAGCACCTTGTCGCCGGGCTTCATCGGGCACCCTGCGACCTCGACATCGGCGATCACCTCTCTCGCCATGGTCACCGGGCTGTAGACGCGCAGGAGTTCCTCGACGGCGGAGTCGATGAGGTCGGGTTCGGCGCGGAGTCGTGCCTGATCTTCGGGGTGGGTTGCGAGGTGCCACAGCGACGAACCGATCGCACTCCAGGTGGTATCGATGCCCGCGAGCAGCAGGAGGAAACAGGTTCCCAGCAGGTGGCGCCGGTCGAGCGGCTCTCCGTCGATCTCGGTCTCCACCAAGAGTGTGATGAGGTCGTCGGGTCGCTGGTCGACGGGCAGCGCTGCGCGCTCGTCCACGCGGGCGCCGAAGTACTCCAACGTCTCGATGATCGCATCGAGGCTCTTCTGAAGATCGTTGAAGCCCTCCTGGAGGATGCGAACCGCCCAGTTCGTGAACATCTCCTCGTCGGCGGCGGGCACGCCGAGCATGTGTGCGATCACCCGCACCGGGATGTGTTGGGCATAGTCCTGCGCCGCATCCGCGTGGTCTCCCGCCGCGATTGAATCGAGCAGCTCCCGGGCGAGGCTCTGGGTGATCGGCGTCATCGTCTGAATTCGCCCAGGCGCAAACGCCGGAAGCAGGATCCGACGCGCCCAGGTGTGTACCGGAGGATCCGATGTGATCGGTGGGGCCGTCAGCAGTGGCCGTCCTTCCCGCTCGTTCTCCGGCAGATCGATGACGCCGATCCGCCTCGACGAGAAGTGGTCGGTGTCGTGAGCAACCATCGAGATGTCGTCGTAGTTGACCGGCATCCACGCGCGCCCACGCCGCTCCGAGAACGCGACCGGGCAGCCGTCGCGCAGGTCACGCCACACGCCGGACGGGTCGGCGACGTAACGCGGATCGAGAATGTCGAGATCGCGTCCCCAGTCCGTGGTGGGCGAGATCGGGAAGTCGCCGGCGGTGCGTTCGGTCATGAGTGGCTCCGATGGTGGTGGGTGGTCGTGCGAGTCCGACTCGCCCGATGAAACACAATTCTACTAGTGTCTCATCCACGAAGTCGAGACAAGGATCGTGGAGGGTGCCCGATGGAGTTTGAACAGTTCGACGAGCGAACGGCCGAGCGAATGCTCGGTGCTGCCACAGCGACCGGAGGAATCTCGACATATCTGGACTTCCGCCACTCTTCGCTCACCGCCGGCCGGCTCGAGGCCGAGATGGATGCCCGACAAGATCTCTTGACCCCCTTCGGCAACCTCCACGGCGGCTGCCTCTCGGCGTTCGTCGACCACTGCCTTGGTGTGGTGTTCTACCCGGTGATCCCCAAGGGTGCCTGGGTGGCAACCACCGAGTTCAAGCTCAACCTGCTCAGACCGGTGTCATCGGGAGTGTGCGTCGCGGTCGCCGAGATCATCTCGCTCACGAAGCGCAGCGGCGTCGCCCGCATCGACATCACCAACGACGACAAGGCGGTCTGCGCCGCCCAAGGCACCGTCACCATCGTTCTCCCGAAGGCCTGATCACCTTGAAGACTCCGATCACCGACCTACTCGGGTGCGAATTCCCGATCCTCGCCTTCAGTCACTGTCGAGACGTCGTGGCCGCTGTGTCTCGTGCCGGCGGCTTCGGTGTGCTCGGAGCGGTTGCGCACAGCCCGGAACAACTCGAGATCGATCTTGCGTGGATCGACGCCGAGGTCGGAATCCGTCCCTACGGCGTCGATCTCCTGCTTCCACAGAAATACGTCGGCGCAACAGAAGGCGGTCTCGATCGAGATGAACTGCGCCAACTGCTCCCGCCCGCGCATCAGGCGTTCGTCGACGACATCCTGGGGCGCTTCGGTGTTCCCGATCTCCCCGACGGCGAGCGCCCGCGGGGCATGAGCATGAACGTGTCGCCGGCCGGCTATGAGCCGCTGATCGACGTTGCGTTCGCGCACCCCATCAAACTCATCGCGTCGGCACTCGGCCCGCCCCCCGCAGACGTGATCGACCGAGCCCGCGCAGCCAACGTCAAGGTCGCCGCACTCGCCGGCACGACAGCGCACGCGGTCAAACATGCCGAAGCCGGAGCCGACATCATCGTCGCCCAAGGCTCCGAGGCGGGAGGGCACACAGGCGAAGTGGGGACCATGGTGCTCGTTCCCGAGGTCGTCGACGCCGTTTCACCGGTGCCCGTACTCGCCGCAGGGCGGTATCGCATCCGGGCGACACATGGCCGCAGCGATGGCGTTGGGGGCAGCGGGGGTCTGGACGGGTTCAGTCTGGCTGACGACCGCCGAGGCGGAAACCGAACCGGTGGTCAAACAGAAGTTTCTCGCGGCAACGTCGAGCGACACCGTTCGTTCGCGATCGATCACGGGCAAGCCGGCGAGAATGCTCCGCACCCCGTGGACCGACGAATGGGAACGCGAAGACTCACCGAACCCGCTACCGATGCCGCTTCAACCGCTGCTCGTCGGTGCTGCCCTGAACCGCATCAACCGGTCGGCCACGACACCCGGCTCGGGCGCGCACGAACTCGCCACCTACTTCGTCGGACAAGTCGTCGGCTCGATCAACACGGTTCGTCCCGCCGACCGGGTCGTACTCCAGATCGTCGAGGAGTTCATCGACACCATCGCCGCTCTCGCGGGTCATCTCGACACCTGACGTCGAGGTCGTCCGAGAACCCCTGTATCTCGAGCCTAGGCGGGCAGTCCGCGTGTGATCGCGGGGCTTGAATCGTCGAGGAGTATGCCCAGCCGCTGCTCGATGTCGACTGGCGCCCCCGCAGCGATGAGGTAGGCGGTGACCGTGCCACTGCGCTTTTTGATGTCCTCGAGCACCTGAGCCAGCGCCGCTGGCTCGAGCGCGAACGCGGCCGCTGGGATGTTCGGAATGTCTTGGCCGACGAGGCGGGCGATGATGCGATCGCGCAGTGTGACGAGGCCTGCTGCCGACTGTTCGTAGTCGGCAAGAACGGTTTCCTCGGGAACGCCGAGCATGGCGAGTAGTACTCCGACAACGATGCCCGTGCGGTCCTTTCCAGCGGTGCATGAGATGACCGCTGGCAATCGATCAGGGTCGGCGAGCAACGTCAACACGACGGCGATCTCGTCAGCGTGGTCGAACACGATGGCCTGGTACATCGAGGCCAGATCGAGAGACCCGTCGTTCGCCTTCTCGCGGATCAGCGCCCCGTCGAGAATCGGGAGATGTACGACCTCGCCGACATCATCGAGGTCGTAGCGTCCCATGCGCTCGTGCTCCATCGACGTCCGCAGGTCGACAATCGTGCGGATACGTAGCGTGTCACGTAAGAGCGCACGATCCCGCTCGGTGGCGAAGCACAGCGCGTCACTGCGATACACCAGCCCGGTCCGCAACTGGCGTCCGTCTGAGGTGACGTGACCGCCGACATCACGGAAGTTACTCAATGCCTCGAACACCAGACCAGTGTGCCGGTCCACACCTCGCCACGAATGGTTGTGGAGGTGAACGTCGGGTGAACACCGACGCGCAGCACTCACCGATCGAACGACGGACAATGGTCTTCCCCAACCTCTCGATGTCCGCACCTGCAGTGGCCTGGCCCGAACCGCGATCGATCTCGGTCGCGAAAACCACCCGGCGGCCTCGAGTCGAAGGCGGATTCCCTTCGACTCCACAAGCCCCAAACAGTTTCGAGGCGTCCTCGACTGCTGGCCGGGATTTGGTGTTCTCAATCTCGCCGCACAGCCTGCGGCACTCGTTCATCACCGCTGCCCTCGATGCCGGTGTCCCGTTGCGGGACGCGCAAGAGGCCGCGTCGCATGCCGACCCTCGCACAACAATGCGTTACGACCGGGCCCGTCGCAGCCTCGACCGGCATGCCACCTACATCGTGTCCACGTTCATCGCCGGAGCAACCAGACCGGCCTGAGCATCACCCACCACAGCCCATCGCGTGGACCCTTCGACGGCGTCCAGATGTCACGACAGTCCCAGTATGTCAGTCGGAGGACGGTCACTTTCCGGCCGTCCGGCGTTGTCGGTCGCGGCACGAGATCTGCACAAGACTCCAGTAACGGAACTTGATCTCGTGAGGCCTTCTAGAGGTATCCGATCGAGTTGGGAGCAAGCGCATGACCGTCGACCAGGCCGAGATGACGAAGCGACCGAACCACACCGTGCGACGCGGACTCGATGCGCGGTCGGCCGGTCTGCTCGGCGTGCGGGAACTCGCTGATGTCCTCGGAACGAATGAGCGCTTCGTGCGGCGGCTCGTCGCCGAACGTCGGTTGCCCTTCCACAAGGTTGGCAAGTACGTGCGCTTCGATCCTCGAGACATCGAGGCCTGGCTTTCGGAGCATCGAGTCGAGTCGATCAGTTGACTCCTCAGCGCAAGCAGAGTCACGAGTCCGCGATGGTCGAGATCTCGTGCCGCACGACCCTTTCGACGTCCAACGCTTCTCCTGAGCGAGGAATCCGGATGTGTCTTACTTGGTGCCGACATGGACGTCCTCGACGACTGACGTGTCAGGTCCCGGTGGCCGGCCACCAACGACGAGACCGAAGTCGGGCGTTCCCGGGGCCTGTTCTACGCGGCGTCGCCCGCAACCGTCCGAGCGGTGCTCCTGGCCGTCACAAATTGGAGGACGTATGCGGGCCGCCCGGCAGGATGAGTCCGCTCAACGAAGGTCATGACCATGACGATTCGGCGGAGTGTCCGTGCCATTGGCGTGCCAGTAGTAGTGGGAAACAGGGGTCAAAATGGGGTAAGACCGGAAGTGGGGAGCCTCGCATCTTCCCTGCTAGATGGCCATTTACCAGGGACTACCAGATCTCAACCGTTTGCTTTGCAAGCAGGGGGTCGTGGGTTCGATTCCCATCGTCTCCACCAGGTCTGACCAGTGCAACCGGGTTGACCGTTCCAGCGGCGAGGCGCTCCGCCTGACGCTGGCCTGTACCCGGTCCGGAGACCCGGAACTCCTCCTCATCGACGAACGGGATGATCTCGTCTCACGGAGGGCCGATCTGCGCGGCGAGAAGCTGGTGCCGTACCTGATTGCGTGCGGGTCAGATCGAGTCCCGCGGTGAACGCGCAAGAGCGGGTTGTCGCGGTGGAGATACGGCCGAGCGCTCGCAAGCACGGCATCTCCGATGACGACATCCGCCATGCCATCGACAACGCCATCGCCGCCATCAGCCGACCGGAGCAACCGGACTTCACGATGCTGATCGGACCTGACGCAACGGCTCGCCTGCCGGAGGTTGGCGTCATCGAGACCGACGACCAGGACTACGTGACTCACGCCAACGCTTCGAACGACTCACCAACTCCTGAAGGCCGTCGGACCGATCACGTCGCGAGATCCCCTGTCCCGCTCACCGCGAACCCTCGCTCGCACCCTCAGACCCCGCTCATCCCGGAAGAGCCGCCAAAGTCCGGTCGACCTGAATTGGACACGAGTGCGTTCCGGAAGTAGAGAATGAGCCCGAGTGGCCTCATCTCAATAGGAGAATGAATCGTGACCGAGCAACCCAACATTCTGATGATCGTGACCGATCAGGAATATGCACACCAGCCCATGCCGGAGGATTTCGCCTTGCCGAGCAGGGACCGCATTCGCGCCCGGGGCGTCTCGTTCAACCACCACCACTGCACCACGACCGTGTGCACGCCTTCCCGTTCGGTGATGTACACCGGGCAGCACACATCGCACACCCGCATGTTCGACAACACCAATTTCGCCTGGATCGACGACATGAAGGCCGATCCGGAAACCTTGCCCACCATCGGCCATATGCTGCGCGATCTGGGCTACCACACCGTCTATAAGGGCAAGTGGCACCTCTCGGAGTTTCCAGCGGAGGGGACCCGCGAAGCGATGGAGCCCTACGGCTTCTCCGAGTACCAGGATTTCGGCGATGTGCAAGGCGGCCCGCTGGATGGGGCTCTCAAAGATCCGAAGATTGCGGATGAGGCCGTCGACTGGCTGGCGAAGCGCGCTCCCGAAGTCGCCGCCGCCAAGCCTTGGTTCATGACCGTGAACTTCGTCAACCCTCACGATGTGATGTTCTTCGATACCGACGCGGAAGAGATGGTCCAGGTCAAGGGACTGTTCCCGATCTTTGGTGCGCCCGATACGCCGCTCTACCATCAGAAATGGCAGACGACCTTGCCGGCCTCCTTCTTCGACGACCTGGAGGGGCAGCCGCCGGCAGTCCGCAATTACAAGCGCCTGTGCGACATGTACTACGGCCGGATACCGATGGATCGCCGGGACATGTGGCACAACCACGTCAACTACTATCTCAACTGCATTCTCGACGTGGACCGGCACGTCGGAGCGGTGCTGGATGAGCTGGAAGCAAGCGGTCAGGCGGACAACACGATCGTCATTTTCACCGCGGATCACGGCGAGCAGGGTGGCGCCCATCACCTGCGCCAGAAGGGCAGCGTGGCGTTCCAGGAATCCGTCAACGTGCCGTTGGTGATCGCCGATCCGCGCCACCCCGGCGCGAACAGGTCGGATGCGGTCGGTTCCCATCTCGATCTGGTGCCCACGATCCTGGCGTTTGCCGGCCTGTCGGAGGACGAACGGCGCAAGCGCTACCCGCTCCTGAAAGGCCATGACCTCTCGGGCGTGGTGAGCGATCCCGCGTCTGTCGGGCCCCGCGGCAGCAGTGCCACACCCGGCAAGGGGAGCCTGATGACCTACGACATGATCGCCACCGTCGACGCGGAATGGTTCACCCGCAACGCGACCAAGGTGTTCGACGCTGCTGCCGCCGCCGCCGGAGAGGAGTTTCATCACGGCATGGACGCGTTCAAAGTCCTCGTCAACGAGATTGGCGTGCCGGACCTTGAAAAGCGCGAGATGTTTCGCGGCATCTTCGACGGCCGTTACAAGCTGGTCCGCTACTTCGGGATGGGCAACTACAACCTGCCGACATCGGTCCAGCAGCTTCTGGCAGACAACGATGTCGCCCTCTACGACCTGCAGTCGGATCCCGAGGAGATGGACAACTTGGCCAACCCGGCCCATCCCAGATACGACGAAGCCTTGCTGTCGGCCATGAACCAGAAGCTCAATGCGCTGATTGCGGAGGAGATCGGGGATGACAAAGCCATGTTCACCCCGCCGGAAACCGTTTCGCAGAAGTAAATGGCCGATGCACGACCCGCCGAACACGATCGTTCTCGACGAGCTCGAGAACAACGAACAGCGCCTCCGCATCTGATCGCCGTGTCGGCGTGGTGGTCGACCGGCTGGGTGATCGACCGATGTGGGTGACGTTGTGGCATGCCGGCGTCGAGCATGATGTTGGTTGATGTCTGAGTCCGCTGCGCTGGTCGTCGCATTGCTGGTCGTTGCGTGGGCTGCGTTGTCCGGGTTGTTGGGTCGCCACAGTGTCACGGGGCCGTTGGTGTTCGTCGTGGTCGGCTACGTCCTCGCCAATCCTGATTGGGGGGCTGTACGCGTGGACATCGAGGTCGACGCGCTCCACACGCTTGCCGAGGTGACGCTGGCGCTCGTGCTCTTTTCCGATGCATCTCGCATCAATCTCGCTCAGTTGCGTCATGACCTGACGCTCCCGGTGCGACTCCTCGCCATCGGTCTGCCGTTGTCGATCGCTCTCGGTGGGATTGTCGCGGGCTTGATGTTCGATTCTTTTCCGTGGGCCCTCGCCGGGTTCCTCGGTGCCGCTCTGGCACCCACCGATGCTGCGCTCAGCGCGCAGGTGATCAACGACGAGCGGGTGCCGATGCGGCTGCGGCGGGCGTTGAACGTGGAGAGTGGACTCAACGACGGTATCGCCACGCCGGTGGTGACGTTCATGCTGGCGGTCGCGGCGAGCCAGCTCGGTCTCGTGACCGACAGCGCGTCGGCTGAGGCGGGTCAGGCACTCAGCGAACTGGGGCTCGGCATCGTGGCCGGGCTGGTGCTCGGCGTCGGTGGGGCTTGGTTGATCAATGTCTCGGCCGGGCAGGGATGGATCGGCCAAGGGGGCCGACGTATCGCCACGTTGGCGATTGCGCTCGGCGCGTTCGAAGCAGCGCTGGTGATCGAGGGGAACGGGTTCATCGCCGCGTTCGTCGCGGGAATCGTGTTCGGGGGCACCCTGCGCTCAGGTGCTGCCGACGCTGAGCGAGCTGGTGAACTCACCGAGCTCGGTGGAGAACTCCTGGCGCTGGTCGTGTGGTTCGTGTTCGGGGCCGCGCTGCTGCCGATCGCGTTCGATCACGTGGAAGTGAAGGTGGTGGCCTACGCGTTGTTGAGTCTGACCGTGGTGCGGATGGTGCCGGTTGCGTTGTGCCTGATCGGTTCGGGGCTCGGACGCGGCGACGTGTTGTTCGTTGCCTGGTTCGGCCCACGAGGCCTTGCCTCGGTCGTCTTCGCCATCCTCGCCGTCGAGAGCCTCGAGACGTCGACCCTCCTCGATGACGCGGTCGGGGTGGTCGCGATGACGATCGCCTTCAGCGTGGTCCTCCACGGTCTCACCGCCGCTCTCGGAGGCCGTCACTACAACCAACCGGACATCACGGCGCCAGACGTGGGTGAACCGGCGACGCTCGAGATGCCCCGGCCCCGCCCGACGAACTTCAGCGCACCATCGGTGTCCGACGCATAGACGACGGTGGTTCCATCAGCAGACCAGTCCGGATGCTTGCTCGACTGAGAATCCGTGTCGAGTCGGTCGCCGAGCCCGCCGCCGGGCGCGAGGAGGTGGATCCCGTCGCGTTGCCCAGCGGGCGCCTGCACCACGGTCGATGTCACTCCTGTCCAGGCACTGGTGGAAGTCGACAGGCGTCGGCGGCGGCGGTGACCGTGGCATGGAAGTGATCGGCGCCGATGGCGTCGGTCAGACCGACATCGTCGAGGCGCTGGCGTAGCTCTGCTGTGGCTCTGGCGATGTGGAACTCGATGTTCCGTTCGCGCAGACCGGCAATGACCTCGCGCATGGCGACCTCGGCGCTCGCGTCGATGTCGCTGACGAACGACGCGTCGAGGATCACGTGCCGAACGGGTTTCGGAGCGCCGTCGACAGCGGCCCAGAGTCGGCGTTTGAAGAAGTGGGCGTTGGCGAAGAACATCCTGTCCTGGATGCGGTAGACGACCACCCCGGGGATGACGCCGGCATCGAGATGGTCGCTGACATCGACGTATCGGTCGTCCTGGGCGGACCACCCGAGCACGGCGTCCGCGGGCTGCGCCGCTCGACGAATCACGTCGGCGATCGACAGGACGACAGCCACGATGATCGCCTGGAGGACACCGACCGTGACGACGAACACTGCCGTGATGGCGGCGATCACGACTTCCGTTCGGCTACTCCGAGCGAGTGACCGCCACTGTGTGGTGTCGATCAGCTTGGATGCTGCGAACACGATCACTGCGCCGAGGACTGCCGACGGCAGGTACTCGATCGGCGCGGTCAGGAACAGCAGGATGAGGGCGATCGTCCCCGCAGCGGCCAGACCGCTGATCTGGCTCGTCGCGCCCATGTCGTCGTTGACTGCCGTACGCGATCCGCTCGTGCCGATGGGGATGCCCTGCGTCACCCCGGCGGCGGCCTGGGCGAATCCGAATGCCAGCAACTCCTGGTCAGCGTCGACGACCTCGTGATGGCGGGCGGCGAACGAGCGGGCGGTGAGAATGGAGTCGGAGAACGACACGAGGAAGATGGCCACCGCAGCCGCGGCGAGGGTGCCGAGATCCGAACGCGACACGTCGGGCACTGCGAGCGACGGCAACCCGCTCGGCACGGGACCGGTGATGTCCACGCCCTCGGCGGCCAGGTCCAGCACCCAGGATGCTGCGATACCGAGGACCACGACGACCAGGGCACCCGGGATTCGTTTGCTGATCCTGTCGGCGACGACGAGGAGTCCCAGCGAAACCGCGCCGACCGCGACCGTCGCACCGTTGGCGTCGCTGATGTGGCGCACGATGTCGAGCGTCTCGCGGATGGCGCCGTCTTCGTCGCTGGAGATGCCGACCAGCTTGCTGATCTGGCCCAGTATGAGAACGACGGCAACCCCGGTGATGTACCCGACGAGAACCGCCTGGGAAAAGTAGTCGGCGATCCATCCCAGGCGAGCCAGGCGAGCCACGAAGTAACACCAGACCCACCAGCAGCGCGAGCATTGCCGCCAACGCGGCGTACTCGGCGCTCCCGGTTGCGGCGAGCGGAGCGAGCGCTGTCGCAACCAGCAGGGCCACCGTGCCCTCGGGCCCGACGACCACCCGAGGCGCAGATCCGAACACGGCGTACCCCACGACGGGAAGCAAGAGGGCGTAGAGCCCAGCACTGACCGGAACGCCCGCGAGTTCCGCAAAGGCCATCGCCGATGGGAGCGCCAACGCGGCAACAGTCACACCAGCGATCACATCGGTGCGTAGCCGCGCTCGCGAGTACCCCGACAGCGACCTGGCGAAGGGTACATATCGGGTCGTGAGCGGCGGGCGACTCTCCGAGGCGAAAGCACCACGACCCTCGTAGACCTCCTCGAACGGCTGCACTGGCCCATTCAAGCAGAGGTCCGGAACGACGTCGGCGATGAGCAGGTTGCACCGGCTGTCGCAGCCCACTCAGCACAGTTTGGCTGGGGTCTGCAGCGCTCCGAGCCGGTCGGGTAGGCCGATGACGGAGTTGGAGGCCGATCCGTCCTACGACGCCTTGGACCGAGAATCTGGCCGTGCCCAGGAGGCCACGGCTCACCTCATGGCTGGGCGGATTGTTCGATCCGTGACTCGTGGCCCGGCGCGGCGTTCTCAGTCCGTGTCGCGTCGGTAGAAGAGGGTGGTGCCGATCGCGAGGAGGGCGAACGCGTAGCCACCGAAGAGCACCGCATTCTGGAACGGGGTCAGGGCGGCAGCGAGTGACTCGGGTGTGTCGGTTGACGAACTCATGCCGAGTATTCCGGTGGCCGCGCTGAAGGGCAGGTACCGGGCCGTGCTCACCGGAATGAGGGTGCGGGCGATGTTCTCCAGCACGAACGCCCAGACGAGCAGGATCGAGACCGCAGCGGCACTGTGGCGCAGGATCATGCCGATACCGAGGCCGAGTACGGGAGCGAGCGTGGTGAGCACGAGCCCCCACAGCGCGGTCGATGCCATCCCCGACGTGTCGCCCTTCGGGAGTCCGCCCAGGATGGCTCCACTGAGACCACCGATCATCCCGAGGATCCCCATCGCCAGTCCGAAGCTCGCAGCAACGGTCGTCTTGGACGCGACGGTCACCCATCGGGCGGGTTGCGCCGCAACTGCGGTCGCCATGGTTCCGTGCTGAGCCTCGGAGGTGAACGTCAGCGTGCCCATGATCGCAGCGAGGACGGCGGTGAGCCATGTCGAGAAGATGAATGTCACACCGACCGTGAACGGGAGATCCGTGTCCGGATCGATCTTGACGAAGGTGGCCAGGATCCACGACAGCGCGACGCCGATGACAGGGGTCAGTGCGAGGATCGTCACGTTCGAGCGAAGCGATGACACCTTGATCCATTCGCTGTGCAGCGCGGTCGGGATCGAGGCGATGTCGTCACGACGAGATCGCTGGAGGACTCCGACGGTGGGCGATGCTTGCGCGACCGAGGCCGACGCGGTGGGTGATGGTCATGGAGATGGGTTCCTTCGTCGTGGCAGTGACATGGGTCGCGGCGGATGGATGCGGTGGGGATGCGTGCGGTTCAGACCGAGGCGAACTCGGTGACGGAGTTCGTCATCTCGAGCAGGATCTCTTCGAGGGATGGCGAGGTCTCGGTGATCTCGACGACCCGAATCCGATGATCGAAGGCGAGCTGGGACACCGTCGCCGAGGACGCGCCGTGAATCGACAGTCGGTCGTGGGAGATGCTGAACTCGATGTCCCCGCGATGCAGGAGGCCGGCGAGCTCGGCCGCCTGGGGTGTCCGGACGACGACGGTCGAACGCCCACGGGCGAGCGTGCTGGAAACGGATTCAGCGGCGAGGAGCCTTCCCCCGCCGACGACGATCAGGTCGTCGGCGAACATCTCGAGTTCACCGATCAGGTGACTCGACACGAAGACCGTGCCGCCCCGTGCCGCGAAGGCGCTCAGGGAGTTCCGCAACCAGCGAATGCCATCGGGGTCGAGGCCGTTGGACGGTTCGTCGAGCAACAGCACCTCGGGCTCTCCCAGCAGGGCGCCGGCGAGGGCGAGGCGTTGGCGCATGCCGAGCGAGAAGCTGCCGGCGCGTTGGTTCGCCGCGCTCTCGAGTCCGACCTCGCGGAGGACCTCGTCGATTCGATCCGCGGAAATCGCGCTGAGCGCTGCGGTCGCCCGGAGATGGTTCCTGGCGGTCCGGCCGGGGTGCATGCAGCGTGCATCGAGCACCGAGCCGACGATGCGTGCGGGCCGCAGAAGTCGCGTGTACGGAACGCCGTGATAGCGGACGTCGCCGTGGTCGGGACGCGTGAGCCCGACCATCATCCGCATCGTCGTCGACTTGCCGGCGCCGTTCGGGCCGACGAATCCGGTGACTCGTCCGGCCGCGACATCGAAGCTCATCTCGTGGACGGCGATGCGGTCGCCGTACTGCTTCGTGAGTCCTGAGACGGTGATCATGATGTGGGTGTCCATTCCTGTTCGTTGTTGATGGTGAGATCGGCAGACAGCGGTGCTGCCGCGTCGGTGTCGATCGGCCCGATCGAGATCAGCTCGGCATCCATGTCCGTGGTGCTCCTGGTGGGCACGCCATGTCAGGCGTGGTACCAAACGTCATCATCGTTACGATACCAGACGGAGCGTAATGTGGTGCGCACGGATCTCAGTATGCGAACGTGTGAGATGGTTTGGCGCTACAGTGGTGAGCGATATGGCTCGACCACGTAGCGAAGCAGCGCGCAGACGGCTGATCGATGCTGCGCTGCAGATCGTGGCGAGCGCCGGGGTCGCGGACGTGACTGCGGATGCGGTCGCTCGTCGGTCGGGGGTGGCGAAGACGACGCTGTATCGGCACTTCGGGAGTATCGATGGTTTGGTGTTCGCGGCGGTGGCGGACAGTGTCACCGCCCAGGCGCCGCCCGACACGGGCACGTTGCGGGGCGATCTCGAAGCGATCCACCGTCGATATCTGGACGTGGCGTCGTCGCGGCAGAGCAGGGAACTGTTTGCGTGGATGGTCGCCAAGTCGATCGAGAGCGCCGAAAACCGTGAGCTGTTCCGACGTGCCCGCGTTCAGTCTCGCGGGCCGACGACGGTGGCACTCCAGCGGGCGATCGCCCGGGGCGAGGTCGACGCCGACATCGATGTCGACATGGCGATGCACATCATTCAGGGCCCGCTGATCTCACAGCGCATTGTCGACAACAGCGATGTCTCCGAGAGCGACCTGGTACGCATGCTCGACATGACCCTTCGTGCGCTCGGTGCGACCGGCACCGACCACTGAACGAAGACGGGTCATCGATCGCGCTCTCCCCGTTGTTTCGGAAAGACGTCGAGGTGAACGGTGACTGAACGCACACCGAACTCGGAGATCCCCGCTGCGTCGGCCCTCTCGAGACCCTTTGCGCTTGCCACCGGCTCGTCTGCCGACCGGAGATCGAACAAGGAGGGTTTCATGCTTCAGATCGAGACCGACTCTACGCCACCCCTGAACGGACGACGATGATCGTTCCGGGGTCCGGCGTCAGCGCGGAACTGTCGCGTACGCCCTCACTGTGAAGGTGCCCGCCCCCACGATCTTCGGCGGGACGGCGGTGAACGTGAACCCCGCGCTCGGTATGGCCGCCAGGTTGGTCAGGTGTTCGATGATCGGGATGTCGGCCCGCAGCAGCGTGGAGTGCACGGGCCGCTCGCCGGTTCCCTCGGTGGCGTCGATGTTCAGGGAATCGATCCCGACGCAGGCGACGTCGTTGTCACGGAGCCGCTCTGCTGCGGCAGCGGTGAGAGCGGGGTGATTGCGGAAGTAGGCCTCGGTTCCCCAGTGCCTGCTGTGATCGGTCCAGATCAACACGGCCTTGCCCTCCAGCCCCCCGACGTCGACGTCATCGAGTTCGATGGCTTGTCGACCACGGCAGTCCAACCGCACCGCATCAACAGCGGCGACGCGGTCGATCGCGAGCCCCGCGAGGTCGTGACCGTCGGCGTACCGGTGGAACGGAACATCCAGGTAGGTACCGGTATTGGTGCACATCGTCACCAGTCCGATCTGGAACGTGATCCCGGGACCGTAGATCTCCTCGGCGGCATCACGAGAGAGATGGTCAGCAACGAGCGGAGTCGGCAGTCCTGGATAGGTGACCATGCCCTCGGTGATCACATGACTGAGATCGACATGAGTGGTCGCGGCCATTCCAGCAGCATGCCAAGCCAGTGTCACGTTCCGACGCGTCGACGAATTCGATCACGAAGCCGTCGTCGAGCCGCTGAGAGATCGCGTGTGAACGTTCGATCGCTACGTGGTTGCCAGGGCGAACAGCATGACCGCAGAGCGGGGGGACACGAGATAGGTGGGGCCGGTCACGCGTACCGCGGACAGGGGATCGACGATGTCGAGCGGGCTGGGAAGCGAGGTGTCGATGACGCGGAGCCAGCCGCTGGAAGCCCAGGCCGGGAGGCTCGGAAGCTCGAACTGCAGCGGCTCCCAGTGGGCGCTGACCGCGAAGTGCATGAGCAGATCGCCCGACAGGCTCTGCGCAGTGAGGGCGAGGCTGTGCGAATGGTCGGCCAGGTCGGGCTGGTCGAGCTGCACGCCGTGGAGGCGTATGTCGGCGCTGCGCACGAGTTCGGCGAGTGTCAGGTCGTGCTGGGTGGACACCGACTCACGAATGGCACGAATGCGGATCAGCATCTTCACGAAGCGGTGGATCTCCGCATGGCGGTTCACGTTCGTCCAGTCGAACCAGCTGATGTCGTTGTCCTGGCAGTACGCGTTGTTGTTACCGCGCTGGGTGCGGCGCACCTCGTCACCCATCGTCAACATCGGCGCTCCGAGCGACAGGAGGTTGACGGCCAGGAAATTCTTGATCTGCCGGAGCCGAAGCGCTTCGATCTCGGGGTCGTCGGTGGGTCCCTCGACCCCGCAGTTCCAGCTGAAGTTGTGATCGGCACCGTCGCGGTTGTCCTCCCCGTTCGCCTCGTTGTGCTTGCGGTCGTAGGAGACGACGTCGGCGAGCGTGAAGCCGTCGTGGCAGGTCACGAAGTTGATGCTCTGCTCGGGCTCACGAGGCGTGTCGCCGTAGAGATCGGGACTGCCGAGCAGCCGATCGGCGAGCCGGGGAACCATGCCCGGGTCACCGCGGAGGAAGGCCCGCACGTCGTCGCGGAACTTCCCGTTCCACTCCTTCCAACTGTCGCCGACGAACGTGCCCACCTGGTAGAGACCGGCGGCATCCCACGCTTCGGCGATCAGCTTGGTGCCGGCCAACACCGGATCCGACTCGATGTCCCACAGCACGGGTGGCGTGGGCAGTGGCTCACCGTCCTCACCGCGCGACAGGATCGAGGCGAGATCGAACCGGAACCCGTCCACGTGCATCACGTCGACCCAGTAGTGGAGGCTGTCGATGATCATCCGGCGCACGACCGACTGATTCGCGTTGAGGGTGTTGCCCGTGCCGGAGTAGTCGGCGAAACGGCCCTCGGTGTCGAGCATGTAGTACGTCGGGCAATCGAAACCGCGCATGCTCAGCGTGGGCCCGGGCTCGCCACCCTCCGCCGTGTGGTTGAACACGACGTCGAGAATCACCTCGATACCGGCGCGATGGAGAGCTTTGACCATGTCGCGGAACTCGTCGAGAGCACCGAGCGGATCGCTGCGGGAGCTGTACGCGACATGGGGCGCGAACAGCGAGACCGGCGCATACCCCCAGTAGTTCACGAGGCCTGGCGGCGCGTCCTGCGCGTCGAACTGGAACACCGGGAGGAGCTCGACCGCAGTGACGCCGAGGTCGACGAGGTACGGGATCTTTTCGACCAACCCGGCGTACGTCCCCCGTCGCTCTGGCGACACGCCAGAACTCGGGTGCTTGGTGAACCCGCGGACGTGCAACTCGTAGATGATCGTCTGAGCGAACGGTCGGCGCAGCGGTGTGTCACCTTGCCAGTCGTAGGCGTCGACATCGGAGACCACGCTCTTGAACGCGTGCACATCGTTGCGCCCAGGGCTCGCCGCCGCGACGCGGCGATAGTCGGTGGGTTCGGCAACGGCTCGCCCGTACGGGTCGATCAGCACCTTGTCTCCATCGAAGCGCGCGCCGAGCGCGCCGATCGACGGACCGTGCGCCCGGTAGGCGTAGATCTGGCCCGCGCCCACCCCCGGTACGAACGTGTGCCAATAGTGGTAGGTGCGATTGGTCTTCGGATCAAGGGCGATCACCCGAGCCGGCTCCGCGTCATCCACGCCGTCGTAGAGGAGCAGCTCCACGGACCGCGCGTTGCGAGAGAACACGCTGAACCCAGTACCACCCGCCAGCACGCGTGCCCCGAGCGGGTGCGGCGAACCGTGCTCCACCAACGACAAGGTAGTGGTCCCCAGCCACCAGGTCGATGCTGCCGCAAGCAGATTCCAGCGCACGTCACAATCGCCCGATGCGTGTGCGTGCGTGCCCGTACCGGTCGACAGGGCGGACACTCCGCTCCATTCACCTCCCTCGACGGCACCTCCCGGTCAATCGCGGTCCTCGAAGGGCGTCGAGGCGGGCCAGACTTCCATGGTCGAAAGGAACGATTCGAGGAGCTGTTGAGCGCCGCCGTAGGGCGCCACCGAAGGAGCTGACTCGCTCTGCCATACGGCGACGATGGTCATCGCCCCGCTGCTGTAGATGCCGCCGGTGAAGAACGCCTGGACGTCGTCGTCGAACCGCACCAGTAGGCCGGGATGGCAATCCCGCCTCTCGAGGCACAACTCGACGGCCCGATCGGCGATCCCGTCGCAGGGCGAGTTGCCCGATCGTTGGCAGTAGTCCTCGACCCACGCTACGAGTTCGTCGAAGCGTGGATCTCGGAGGCGGCCCGTCCACGGAGCGAGGGAGGTGTTCGTGAAGACCGCGTTCCAGGCGCTCACGCGAATGGCATTGTCCGGGGAGATGAAGGCGACGTGGGCGGCGCTGAGCGGGTCTTGGATGTCGGTCTCCCAGTTCCAGTACGAGCGTGATGGGACCGCGGTCCAATCCGGGGGATGGCCCACGGTGAAGGAGTAGCGGGCCGATGTGACAGTCGGCCAGGAGCTTGTGGGCGGCGGAGCATTGGTCGTCGGCAACTCTGCGTCCGATGGCAATGCTGATGCGGTGGACGGTGCCGCGTCCGAGATCGAGGCGCGCGGCGCCTCAGCCACGGTGGCTGTAGCGGACCGTGGAGTCGCGGTCGCTGGCATCGTCGCGGGCGGCGAGTCGGCCGGGGTCAGGCTGTCAGGGTGATCGCGATTGGCGGTGAAAGCGAGCGTGCCGATGAGTGCCGCCATGGCGACCCCGACGACCACGGTCGCCTTGAGCGCTTGCTGGCGTCGGTGCCGGTGGGTGATGGCGCGCACGCCGTCTTCGGGGGCAGGACGTCGCAGTGCGGCTCCGGCGCGACGGGCCAGTTCGTCGAACCCATCGTCGCCGGGACCGGACGCCTCGGGGCCTGGGAATTCGTCGCTCATTGTTGGCTCCTCAGTGCTTCGGTGATGACGAGTCGAGCCCGGGCGATGTCTGACCGCACGGTTCCTTCCGGCACGTCGAGGATCGAGGCGATCTCGGCCATCGTGCGCTCACCTGCGAAGTGCAGCGTCACCGAGAGCCGCGGGCGCGAAGGCAACTCGCGCACCACGGCCCAGAACACCATCACATCCGCTGACGGCTCCGCGATCGATGGCTCTTCGCGGCGCGAGCGCGACCAGAACCGCACCTCGGTGCGCCGTCGTCGCCATCGTGACCGACAGGCATTGAGCAGCACGCGATGACACCATGCCCCCGGTCGCTCCAGTCGGCCGACGTGATCCCAGCGCACGAACGCTCGCACCATCGTGTCCTGCACGGCATCCTCGCCGTCACGGACATCACCGGTGAGCGCTGTCGCCACCGCCACCAGCCCGGGATACTCGCGGCGATACACATCCTCGAACCCCGACGTCAACGACATCGGCTCGATCGACATCACCGCCACCTCGAACAGCCCACTGGTCCCCATAACAACACACACGCATGAGCCACCCGGATTTATGCACGCCGCGCGAAACAAAAGTGCGTGCTCGTGTTAACGAATCTTGCCGGCGGCCGCCCTGTAGGGGTGATAGACGGAATGGGTGTCACGGGGCGCACATCGCACCCTGCCATTGCACGCCGTGGCGATTGTCGAGGGCGCACACCGGTGACTGTTCGGGAGGCACCATGAAACGTGAAATGGATCAGAGTCGCTCACCTTCGTCGATTCGGCTTCATCGCCGACGTGCGGCACACGTGCTGTTCGTGGCGGCCTTCGTGATGCCGATCAACGCATGTGCGCAGGACGATCCCACTACTGAGAGTTCGAGCGCTGCGATCTCGGCGCCCCTGAACCGCAGTCCTGCAACGACATCGAACAGCGACGGCACCGTTGAGGAACAACTACGAGGCGTGTTCGACGATCTCGCGTCGACGAGTCCGGGGTGCTCGGCTGCGTTGTCTCAGGATGGGGTCGTGAGGTGGGCTGAAGGCTTCGGGCTCGCCGACGTCGATGCCGGTCGCGCGATCACGCCCTCCACACGCTTCGACATCGGTTCGGTCTCGAAGCAGTTCACTGCGACGGCCATTCTCCTGTTGGAGGCGGGGGGCGTGCTCGATCGCCACACGTCTGTGTCCGAGGTGCTGGATGGCATGCCGCCGTGGGCCGATGAGGTTGAGATCGACGACCTGATTCATCACACCAGCGGCATTCCTGACTACATCGACGTGCTGCTCGGGGATGGTCACTCGATGAGTGACCGCACCACGCAGGCCGATGCAGTCGAGGCTGTGCGGGCTGTGAGCGAACTCGAGTTCGAACCGGGAAGCGTCTGGTCGTACTCGAACTCCAACTATGTGCTGCTGGCAGAGATCGCCGAGGCGATTTCGGGAGAGACACTGCCGACGTTCCTGGCCGAGCGAGTGTTCGGCCCGCTCGAACTCGACATGGTGATGGACCCGGTCGGTGACGTTGCAGGGAAGGCGGTGTCATACCGGGCCTTCGGTGACCGGTGGGAGGCGCAGACCTCGGGCTGGGAACAAATCGGTGACGGCGCCATCCAGGCCAGCCCATCGGATCTCGTTCGCTGGGCCAGCCAGTACTGGGATCCGACGCTTGGTGGGCCGTCCGTACTCGCGGCTCGCAGTGAGGGTGCTGTCGACCGAGGCGACGGCTTGCTGTACGGCGCGGGCATTGTTCGCGACGGTGAGCAGCTCCGTCACCTGGGCGACTGGTTGGAGTTCGGCTCCGCCCTCGTGATCCTCCCCGACCAACACGCCGCTGCGGCAGTGACCTGCAACCGGAAGGGCCCCGACCCGTTCGAGTTCGCCCAATCCATGCTCGACATTTGGGTCGACCAGTAACGCAGGTAGCAGGGTCGATCGGCTTCTCGGGGACTTCCTCAGCCCGCCCGTCAGCGGCGCGTGTGCTCATCCAATCTCTCGACGGTCGAGCCGGCCGAGTGTTGCCTCGGCGTGATGCGCTCGGCTGGTCCATCCGGGGTCTGAGCCACAGCCCCGATGCTGCCGGGCACGACTGCGGGAATCGGAGTGCGCGTGTTGACGAATCTTCCCCGTGGGTGTCCTGTACGGGTGATGATGAGCGGCGTGACTGGTCACCAGGATCGGGTCGAGGCGGCGTATCGCTCCGTGCACCACCGTCTCTGGCACTCGTTATGGGCGTACACCGGTGACGTCGAGTTGGCGAGCGACGCCGAGGCGGAGGCATTCGCTCAGGTTCTCCGCCGTGGTGAGGCTGTCATTGATGTCGCCGCATGGGTGTGGCGCAGCGCATTTCGTATTGCTGCTGGTCTCCTGGCCGACAGGTCGAAGTCGGCACGCTCATCGCTACTGGATGGTTCCGCATTGTCAGACGGTTCGGTCGTCGAGTTCCTGAGTCTGCTGGCCGACTTGTCGCCACAGCAGCGCGCGTGTGTCGCCCTGCGGTATGTCGGCGGGTACACCTCGACGGAGATCGGCGAGCTGTTGGGCACGAGTGCCGGAACGGTCCGAGTGCAGCTGAACCGAGCTCACGTGAATCTGCGCCAGACGATCACGGAGGCCGAGCATGCGTGAGGATTTCGATTCCGCGGTTGCGGACCGGTTCAAGATGCTCCACCGGGTGAGCGTTCCGGATACCTGATCACGGGTGCAGTTCAAAGCCCTCGACGAGATGTCCACCGACGTCACCGATCACGACATGCCGCCGTTCGATGTCGACACGACAAGCCGCTCGAACCGTGCAGAGCGGGGGCCGAACCGTCTCGTGATGGTTGGACTCCTCGCCGCCGTCGCAGTGCTGGTGCTCGTGGCCACGGTCGCGTTCGGCCAGCGAGACACGGGCACGACCATTGTCGTCACGAACACGCCCACCTCCATACCGATGAGATCGACGAACGTGAACGGGTGGGTGGCGTTCGCTGCGGGAGACGATGCTGCTCTTCGATCAGCCGACGCAGACATCGATCTCGTTCGGGAGGGCTCGCCGGCGCATCGCGTCGCTGGATCCGACGATGATCACGATCGCTCTCGACGACATGTCGCGGCCACCGTGCACCATCTGGTCCCCCGACGGATACCAACCCATCTCACTCCTCGCTGCACGGGTCGACGGTGAGACGCCTCCCGTCGTGCTCTACGACGACCTCGACGTCTCCGTCTACGACGGAGACCCGCTCGTGACCTTTCAGACTTGGAGCCAACAGCAAGGCTGACAGCCGCCCCGTCCGTCGGCACGAGGGAGCAGGACGGGCATGTCTCGTGCTGTTCGTCGACCTCAACGACGGTGATGGAACGACGGCCAACCTGCCCACCCGTGACGCTCCGAACTCGAGCTGTCGATGCCGCCCGCTGTCGCCGATACATCGGTCCCGCCGTTGATACATCTGGCGGCTCATCGACACGTCGCACGAGTGTCTCGCTGCGGCCGACAGGGGGTCGTGGGTTCGATTCCCATCGTCTCCACCCGAAGGGATGGTTCGCCAGCAGGCTTCGCCATCCGTCGTGGTTGGTGGCGGCGTCGTAGCGGCGGATCAGTACGACTCGTCTCCCGGGGCGGCGATCGTGCGGACGTGGGCGTCGGGGAGGAGGTTCGCCAGTTGCTCGGCGGCGCCTCGAGCACCGTGGTGGTCGGGGGCGTCGAGGGAGTCGATGATGAACCCCACGCGCCGGGTGTTCGGGTCGATCACGGTACGCGTGGTCTGGCGCCAGTTCCATCGGCGGCAGGTGATGCCGGTGTCGTCGACCCAGATCGGTTCGCCGGGCTCGGGGTGTTCGATGACGGGCTCGCCATGGCTGGTGGTGTGGAACGGTTCAGCCCCTGACGCGAGCAGGAGTCGGGCGGGGCCGTCGTAGCGGTCGAGGTCCTCGCCACCGATCGGGACCCGGCGAACGATCGAGATCGCGTTGTACAGGTCGACGAGTACGTTGATCCGCGGCAGCCCGTTGTCGGATGCGGTCCGTCGGAGCAGGGCGTCGACGCTGGAGCGTGCGATGCGGGGCTTGACGTCGAAGTCCCGGTAGGCGTCCTGCCAGCGCAGCACGTGACCGTCGACGCCGTCGTCGGACCGGGACGCGTCGACGGCCTGTTGGAACATATCGTCGGCCGTGGCTGCGAGCCGGGAAGCGTCGACGTCGTCAGTGGCGACGAGCCAGACCCGATAGTGCGGCCAGCGCTCCCAGATCGTCGGCTCGATCGTCGTGTTGTCGATCCAGTCGACCGCGCTGATCATCGTGCGACCAGCCCGGCGCCGAGGACGCACATCGCGAGCCCCGCCATGCGGCTCGGGGTGAGATGCTCTCCGAACTGCCACAGACCGACCACGACGAGGAGCGCGGCGACGATGGCCTGCGTTGACACGCTGGCGGTGCTGATGGTCCAGCCCGTCCGATACATGGCGTACACGCCGAGTTCGATCCCGGCGACCGACAGCACCAGCAGCCACGGCGCCCAGTGCGTCGCTGTCCTCGTGACCGCACGCAGCCCGCCAGAGCCATCGACGGTCACCGCAGCGATCATCACGAGCGCAGCGGCGCCGTACACGAACGCGAACAACGGCGCCGGCCGCAACCCGCCCGGCATCGACCGTTGCGCCAAGTGGTAGCCCGTCAACGCCGCGACCACCACGACCAGCGACACCAGCCGAGCGCTCACGCCACACCACCACTCGGCTCGTGGACCGCCAATACGAAACGCGTCACCGCGTCAGTGTCGTTGCGATACCAATGCAGCTCATCAGCCCGGAACAACGCCGACTGCCCGCGTTCGACATGCACCGGCTCGGCGGCACCCACCCCTACCGTGACCGTTCCCTCCGTGACGAGAAGCACCTCGCGGGAGTTCGTTCGATGGGCATCGGCGCGACGCTCGTCGCCCGGCTCCAGCGTCCACTCCCACAACTCGAGCTGGTCCGAACCCACCAGCAGCCGAGCCTCGCCTCCGTATTCACCCGACCACAAGACCGGCGCCGACGCGTTGTCGCGCTGCACGGTGATCGCCGGCTTGTCCGCACCGGCGAGCAATTCCACGAGTGAAATGTCGAAGCCCGTGGCAACCGACAACAGCGTCGACAACGACGGGTTCGCCTGTCCAGCCTCGATCTGTGCCAACAACCGTCGGCTCACGCCCAGGCGCACCGCCGCCACGTCCAACGTCCAGTTCCGCTGCTGACGGCGCCGTCGAACCTCGACGGCGACATGCTCGGGCGGTGAACTCGCTTCATCCATCAGTGCAGTAAAGCGCATTATAAAGTGCAATGCAACACGCCAAGCGAACGGTGTCCCATTCGTCACCGACAGACACGCCGTCGGCGACGAACTCGACCAGTGTCCCGCCGTCCACTGCGTGCACGGCCCACGTCATCGTCATCGTGCCGGCAAACGCGGGGTCGTCCGACACGAAGTCGACCGTCTGGACCACTCGATCGTCCTGGACGATGTCGACATAGCAGGCCTCGACGATGTCGGCGTCAGCTGAACTCTTCGCACCGGAGCCGGGTGGTGGTGAGGGTCGACAACCAGGAACTGCTCTGCGATCCCGGCTTCGGGTTCTTCGTCAGCTGAACGTGCCACTGACCGACGAGGAGTTGGAGCGCCTGTCGAGCCGGCTCGCCCAGCTCTGAACTTCAGCGTTCGCGACTGCCCACCGACCCGCGCTCTCGTCGCCATCCGCGTCTTTCGCTACGGTCGCGAGCCATGGCCATCGAGGAGATCGACGGTGTCCCCATCTGGTACGAGGAGCACGGCGACCCCACAGCACCGTCGCTCGTCGCCCTCCACGGCGGCATCCTCACCTTCCGCGCCAGCTTCGGTGACGTCCTCCCCTGGCTGACCGAGGGCCGGCGGGTGATCGGAGTCGAACTCCAGGGTCACGGCCACACGCCCGACACCGGCCGCGCGATGTCGATCGAGCGCTTCGCCGACGATGTCGCCGAGTTGATCGATCGGGTCGCGGGCGGCGGGCCCGTCGACGTCTGGGGTTTCAGTCTCGGAGCCCTCACCGCGACGAGCCTCGCTCTCCGCCACCCAGCCAAGGTCCGCCGCCTCGTGCTCGCTGCCTCGCACATCCGACCCGACGGCTACCACCCCGAGATCACGGCACCTGCGCAGGACGACTCGCGCTTGCCGACCGAGGAGGAGTTCGCCGCCTGGCAGGCCGACTACGAGTCGGTTGCGCCGAACCCGGCGCACTTCTTCCCATTCCTCGAGCGTCTGCAACCAGTCGTCCACGACTTCGTCGGCTGGACCGACGACGAGATCCGATCGATCACCGCCCCCACCTTGCTCGTGATCGGCGACCGCGACTTCGTCCGCCTCGACCATGCCGGCGAGATGCTCGACCTCTTCCCCGACTGCCGGCTCGCCGTCCTGCCTGCCACCCGCCATACGGAGGTCATGCAGCGCACTCGACGCGCTCCGGGCACTCGTCAGCCCCTTTCTTTAGGTATCGCAGCCCTCCTTGCCATGCTCGACTACCGGTGTCGCATCCACTCGACGGCAATCGACGGGACCTTACTGGCGCGTCCTCGCGTGGGCGGTGGTCGTCAGCGACCTCGCCGTAGTTCGTTCTCGATGTCCGCCGGCGTCACGGGGCGGCCGAGATACACCAACTGGTCCCGTACCCGCGGGTACAACCCCCGCTCCTCCGGCATGTAGCCGAACCGCGCCCGCCTCGGCGGCGGCGATCGGTGCCCCCTCCACCGCACCACACCGGCGTCGAGTTCCACGAGCCCGAACATCGTGCGCATGGCCGTCGTCTTCCCTGCACCATTCGGACCGAGAAAGCCGGTGAGTCGGCCCGGCCGAACCGAGAAGGTGCACCCATCGAGCGCGGTGGCGGGTGCCACGAGTCGGGTTGTGGGCGGGTGTCATGTGGCGAGTGAGCGGAGTCGTTCGGCGATCGCGTCGACGGTCGGTTGGTTGGTCTCCCGTGTGGGCAGGTGATGGTCGGTGGGTCAGTCCGTCGAGGCGGGGGAACCGTCCGCGGTGCGGACGTCCAACGTCGGATTCGGAGTTGGTACGCGGTCGTGTGGGTCGTCCGCCTTGATGGCGCCGACCATGGTGGTGCGGAGGGGGATGGAGAGTGCAGTGGTGCCGAGCCCGCCGATGGCGATCAGCCACCAGATGTGGTCGAAGGCGGACATCATCGTCGTGAGGCTGGTGGCGGCGCCGAGCAGGGCGATCGTGAGGGCGACGCCGAAGGTGCCGCCGAACTGGCGGCCGGCTTGGAGAGCGGCGCCGCCGACGCCGCGCCGGTTGGGTGGGAGTGCTTGGGCGACGACGCTGGAGAGTTGGGGAAACACGAAGCCGACGCCGAGGCCGCTGAGCACCATGGAGGGCAGGTAGTCGCGGAGGTAGTCGGGTTCGGGCCCGAGCATGACGAGGCGGTAGAGGCCGCTGCCTGCGTAGAGCACGCCACCGATGAGCAGGATCGGTCGTTGGCCGATCCTGCCGGCGAGGGTGCCGATGCGCGGTGCGACGAGACCGACGATGATGGGTCCGGGGGCGACGCCGAAGCCGGCTTGGAGGATCGACCAGCCCCATACCTGGGTGAGGAACAGGATCGATCCGAAGAACAGCGCCGAAAAGGCGGTGCCGAACACGAGCATCGCCAGGTTGGCCCATCGGAAGTTGTCGATCCGGAACAGGTCGAGGTCGAGGACCGGGGCGGTGGTACGGCGTTGGTGGGCGATGAACGCGCCGACGGCGGCGACGCCGCCGAGCAGGAGACCGAGGGTGCGTGTCGAGAGCCAGCCGGCCTGCCCGGTGCCAACCACGGCAGCGGACAGCAACCCGGCCGCGACGATGACGAGGATCACCCCGACCATCGCGGGGACGCGCGTTTCGGGGTCGGAGGATTCGTGCAGGTCGGAGCGTCCGGCGATGATCGTGTAGAGGCCGATGGGGAGGTTGATGAAGAACGCCCACCGCCAGCCGAGACCCTCGACGATCGCCGCGCCGAGAGTGGGCCCGAGCGCCCCGGCGACGGCGCCCGCCGCGCCCCAGATCGCCACTGCCCGGGGGAGCTGGTCGTAGGCGAAGGCGTGCATCACCAGCGCCAGCGATGCGGGGATCAGCGCAGCGGCGCCGGCCGCTTGGACGATGCGGAACACGATCAGCATCTCCGCGGTCGGCGCCAGACCGCAGGCCATCGACGCCGTGGTGAACAGCACCGATCCGGTCAGGAAGACTCGGCGATGGCCGACACGGTCGGCGATCTTGCCCGCGGGGATCAGCAAGGCGGCGAAGACAATGGTGTAGGCGTTGAGGACCCAGGACAGTTCGGCTGCACTCGAGTCGCTGAAGGTCGCCGCGATGTCCGGGAAGGCGACGTAGAGAATGGTCGTGTCGAGGAACGTCGCCAGCGTGGCCAGGGACGCGATGAGCAGCGTGCGGTTGGAGTGCGCGAACACGATCGATCAGTCCTGTGCGGTGAGTCGGGTCTGGAACGATTCGGCGACCGGCGTCCCGTCGCCAGCCGTGATCAGGCCGTGCTCGACGGCCAACCCGTTGGCCGAGGTCCGTATCTCGAAGGACGCGCACAGCCAGTCGTCGTCGCCCAACAGCAGCTCGGGCTGGTGAACGTGCGTCGTGAGATCGATGCTCACGCCACCCGTCGGGGGTTCGAGCCGGACGAACGCCGGCGGCGGGAACCAATCAGTGGCCATCGCCAGCCACGCCGAGTCGACCCGCCGATCCTCGAGCGGTCGGATGTAACCGCGGACCATCGCTCGGTCACCGCCCGAGAACGGCAAGCTCGCCGGGTCGAGCAGCCCCTCGACACGGTCGAAGTGGGAGACCCGCCCGGCATCCATCGGCACACATCGCTCCACCGGGGGCAGTTCGAGCGGAGTGGGTGTGCTCCATTCCACGCCGGACCGTGGCACGACCGCCGTGATCCGGCTGGTCAACAGAACTCGATCGTCCTGGACCAGATCGGCCACCACCGTCGACATCGTGCGTCCGCGCCGCACCTCGCGCACGGACAGCTCCGCAGCCCCTACCGCTCCCGTGCGCAGGAAGCTCGTCGTCACCGTACGCACGAAGCGGTCCGGCACGACCGCTTCGACTCCTCGCACAGCGAGCGCGCACATGTAGCCGCCGTGCACCCCGACCAACGACGACCAACCGGTGTCGAGCTCGGCGGCGAACGCTCCCGGTCTCCCCTCGATCGGGATGACCGTCGTCGTCCGATCGAAGTCCGACCGCACGTCGACGGCTCTGAGTTCTGTCATGCAACGCATGATGACAGGTTGAGTTCCATGACGCAACCCTCATATGATGCCGGCATGCGCAAGGCGTCCTTCGCAGACATGAACTGCTCCATCGCGCAGTCGCTCGAGATCATCGGCGAGTGGTGGACCCTGCTGATCCTGCGCGACAGCTTCCTCGGAATCCGTCGCTTCGACGACTTCGTCGAACGTCTCGGGATCTCCCGCAACATCCTCACGACCCGGCTCGACAAGCTCGTCGATGCCGGCATCCTCGAACGGCGGCCATACGACACCAGTCGCGGCCGCTACGACTACCTCCTCACCGACAAAGGACGCGCACTGTGGCCGGTGATGACCACCCTTCGCCAATGGGGCGACGAATGGATCCTCGGCGCCGGCAACGAACCCCTTCTGCTCGAGCACCGAGACCACGGACACACCACCACCGCACAGCTCACCTGCGACGTTTGCGGCGAACCGCTGGACGCCCGCTCAGTCCGCGCCATCCCTGGCCCAGGCGACACTCTGAGAATCTCCACTCCGACACAGTCGGCTGAAGAAGACCGCTGACGCAACCGAGCTCGCACTGACTGCTTGCCATCCCTGTCTTGGAGGTGCGATTGCCGTGCGCGCTGCTTGGGGGCAGCGATGCGGCGCCTGTTGTGGTTGATCTCTCGTGATTCTGCGCGCGCCAGTGTTCGGACGTTCCGGTCAGTGCAACAGCGAATCGAATGGCGCATCGAGCCGCACGGGTTGGCCGTGACCGACGTCGAACCAGACCGGAATACTTCGGGTCGACTTCGTGCTCCATTCATCGTGGCCCGCTACGTCGTTCATGTCCGCACCCCGATGCCGCCCACCGAGGCCTTCGCCTACATGGCCGACCTCAGGAACTTCCCCGAGTGGGATCCCGGCGTCGACCGGGTCGAGCAGGTCGAGGGCGACGGTGCCGGCCTCGGCGCCGCGTTCGACGTCGCCGTGAAGATGCCCGGTCGGACGATGACGCTTCGCTACGACACCGTTGCGTTCGACGACACGTCGAACACGATGACGGCCATCGCCGAGAACGCATTGATGATCTCGGAGGACACGATCACCGTCGAGGCCGACGGCAACGGCTCGATCGTCACGTACGACGCGGAACTGAGGCTGAAGGGCCTCCTCGGTCTGTGCGACCCGCTGCTCGGGCTGACGTTCAACCAGATCGGCGGCCGGGCCGCAGCCGGGCTCGTCGAAACGCTCGCCGGCGAACGCGTCGCCGGATGAACCTGAGCGGGATCGTCGACGCGCTCATCGAGGCGCCGATCGTCACGAGTTTCACCCGCCTCGGCTACGAGACACGGCGCCGGCTGGCGGACTGGACGCCGCTGGACGACTACGACCTCACCGGTCGGGTCATCGTCATCACTGGTGGCACGTCGGGGCTCGGCTACGCGGCCGCCGAGCAGTTCGCCCGGTGCGGCGCGACGCTCGTCGTCGTCGGCCGCACGGACGAGCGCAACAAGCGGGCGGTCGCCGAACTGACGACCACCACCGGCAACTCCTCGATCACCCAGGTACCGGCCGACATGGGCGACCTCGACCAGGTCCGTCACCTTGCGGAACGGGTGCTCGCCGACCATGACCGGCTCGACGTCCTGATCCACAACGCCGGTGCCCTCGACCCGGAGCGCCGCGTCGCCCCCGACGGCACCGAGGCCACCGTCGCCAGCCAGGTCGTCGGCCCGTTCCTCCTGACGAACCTCCTGCTCGATCGCCTTGCGGCGTCGGCCCCGGCACGTGTGCTCACGATGTCGTCGGGCGGGATGTACGCCACCGGGCTGACGGTCTCCGGGCTCGAGATGACCCCCGAGGACTACAACGGCACCGAGCAGTACGCACGGGCCAAGCGGGCCCAAGTGACGCTCAACGAGATGTGGGCGCAGCGATACGGCGATCGAGGCATCACCTTCCACGCCCTGCACCCCGGCTGGGCGGACACACCCGGTGTCGACGCCGGGCTCCCGACCTTCGCGAAGGTGATGGGTCCGTTCCTGCGGACCCCCGAGCAGGGCGCGGACACCCTCGTCTGGCTCGCCGCCGACGACACAGCGCTCGCGTCGAACGGCCGCTTCTGGCTCGACCGTGTGCAGCGCCCGATCCACAAGCTCCCGACGACGAAGGGGACCGACACAGCGCAACGGCGTGAGCAGCTCTGGAACCGGGTCGCCGAGATCGCGGACGCCAGAAGGGTGAACACGTAGGTACCCCGGCCGTGTCGACGCATCAGCAGTCGGAGGTGGTGAACTCGGTACCGCCTTCGTCGTCCACACATCCGGCGACGTGGAAGTTCGGCTACCCGATCTACCACGCCGAGTCCCGGGCGCAGTGGCGCGCCTGGCTCGAGGCGAATCACGATGTCGCGCCCGGCGTCTGGCTGTGCTCGTGGAGGGCGGCCACCGGCAGACCGACGTGCCCGTATCCCGAGGTGGTCGAAGAGGCGATCTGCTTCGGTTGGATCGACTCGACAGCGAGCCGCCTCGACGACGACCGAGGACTGCAGCTCCTCACACCACGTAGACCGAAGAGCACGTGGACCCGACTGAACCGACAACGAGCGGCCGACATGGAGGCAGCCGGGCTGATGACCGACGCCGGACGTCGCGCCGTCGAGATCGCGAGGGGCAACGGCTGGTGGACGATCCTCGATCCCGTGGAGGATCTCGTGGAACCCGACGACCTCGCTGCCTCACTCGACGCCGACCCGACTGCACGTCTCGCGTGGGACACGTTTCCCGTGAGTGCCCGCAAGGCGATGCTGTGGTGGGTCGTCAGCGCCGTGAAGCAAGACACCAGAAAGCGCAGGATCGAGACCATCGTGGCCGACGCTGCGAACGGCGAGCGCGCCCAGGGGTGACGACGTGGCGCGAGCAGCCGTCTCGACGATGCTGTACCGGTGAGACTGCAACGATGACTGCTCCGTTCGTCCCCACCGTGTGGGTGCTCGGCGACCAGCTCTGCCGCTCCAGGGGTGCGCTCGCCGATCGAGTGCCCGGTGACTGTCGTGTGCTGCTCGTCGAGAGCGCAGCACTGATCTCCTCTCGTCGGTGGCATCGTCAGCGGCTCCACCTCGTGCTGTCGGCCATGGCCCACTTCGCTGCCGAGCTGCGTGCCGAAGGGTTCGACGTCGACCATCGCCGAGCCACCACACTGCAGCAAGGGCTGCGCGACCACGTCGAGGAGTTCGGTGTCGACACGGTTGTCGCCATGGAGCCGACGAGCTGGGATGCGCGAGCGTCGATGGAGTCCCTCGGCGTCGAGCTGGTGCGCAACGACCACTTCCTCTGCCACTACGAGGACTTCGCGCGCTGGGCGACCGACCGCAAGCGGCTGACGATGGAGGACTTCTACCGATGGCAGCGACTGCGCCTCGGCGTGCTCGTCGACGATGGCGCCAACGGCCCCGAGCCGGTCGGCGGTCGGTGGAACTTCGACCACGACAACCGCGAACCGCCACCGCGTGACGGTCGAGCCTGGCCGTCGATCACCCTGTTCGAGCTCGACGACATCGATCGCGCGGTGGTGGAACGACTTCCCTCGACCACGTTCGGCGCAGATCCCGACGGCACCTGGCCGGTCACCCGCGCCCAGGCGCTGACCCGATTGGGGGAGTTCATCGACCATGGCCTGGCGTCGTTCGGGCCGCACGAGGACGCGATGCTCGCCGCCGAGTGGAAGCTGGCCCACTCGGTGTTGTCGTCGTCGATGAACATCGGCCTGCTGCACCCTGGCGAGATCGTCGAGGCGGCCGAGGCCGCCTATCGCAACGGCACCGCTGCGTTGAGTTCGGTCGAAGGATTCGTGCGCCAGGTGATCGGGTGGCGTGAGTACGTGTGGGGGGTGTACTGGCTGTGGATGCCCGAATACCGCACCCGAAACGCCCTGCGGCGCCACGCGACCGGTGCCACCGGCGTTCACCGGTTCGTCCGGCACCGAGATGGCCTGTGTCGCCAGTGTCGTCGGCCATGTTCGAGATCACGGATACGCGCATCACATCGAGCGGCTGATGGTGCTCGGCAACCTCGCGCTCACTTCCGGTGTGGATCCGTGGGCGATGACCGAGTGGATGCAGGCGAGTTTCGTCGACGGCGCGGAGTGGGTGATGCTGCCCAACGTGATCGGGATGGCGCTGTTCGCGGACGGCGGGATGATGGCCACCAAGCCGTATGCGTCGGGTGGGGCGTACATCAGCAAGATGAGCGATTCGTGTCGATCGTGTCGCTTCGACCCGAAGAAACGGGTCGGACCCGACGCCTGCCCCTACACGACGCTGTACTGGGACTTCCTCGCCCGCAACGCCGACTCGCTCGCAACGAACCATCGCATGGCCCGACCGCTGGCCGCCATGCGCAGACTGGACAACCTTCCCGCCGTGCGCGAGCGCGCCGTCGAGGTGCTCGACCGTCTCGACCGTGGCGATCTCTGACGGCCGTCTACTCGCCGTCTACCTGTCGTGCGGCGGTGGCTCGACGAGCTGATCGGCGGCGCTCGGGACTCGTCGTTCGACGAAAGCGTGGAGTCGTTCAGCGTCACCACAGATGCCTGCGAGGAGCCCCGGGAAGATGAACCGGTGGAACGGTGCGACCGCGATCCAGTAGACGCGGCCCAAGAGACCACGCGGGTGGAACCGAGCGGTCTGGATGATGGTCGCGCCCGTGGGTGTCGGTTCGATCTGCCACTGCAGCCAGGCATCGCCGGGAAGGAGCATCTCGGCTCGCAGACGAAGGAGCCGGTCGGTGTCGAGCGCTTCGACGCGCCAGAAGTCGAGCGGGTCACCGACGGACAGCTGATGTGCGTGGAGTCGCCCGCGGCGCATGCCGACTCCGCCGATCAACGAGTCGAGCACCCCGCGAACGGTCCACAGCCAGTCGCTGGTGTACCAACCCTGCCGGCCACCGATCGAGCACACGACCTGGAACAGTTCGGCCGGCGATGCGGCGACGTGGCGTTCACGTCGATCGCTGTACACGGTGCCACCCGCCCAGGTCGGGTCGGTGGGCTGTGGCTCGGCCGGCGGACGTCCACCGAGTTCGGCGAGCGCCCAGCTCGTCGGGACATCACCGGTCAGCGAGCGGCCGAGCGCCAGCCTGACCGCTTCGCGGTAGGCGAGCTGTTCTGTCGGCATCACGTCGACGGCGGCGACGCCCGTCACCACGACGTCGTTGACCAGGCTCTCGATCAGTGGCCGCGCCAACGAGGGAGGGATCGGAGTGACCAGACCGATCCACCGTGACGACAGGCCCGGCGTCAGGAACGGCACCCGCACCACCAGGCGCTTACGCAGCCCCGCCACCTCCGCGTACTGGGCCATCATCTCGCGATAGGTGAGGACTTCGGGGCCGCCCACGTCGAGCACCCGCCCCGTCACATCAGCAGTCAGCGACTCGACGAGATAGTGCAGCACGTCGCGAATGGCAACCGGCTGACACTTCGTGTCCACCCAGCGGGGTGTCACCATCGCCGGGAGGACCTCCACCAGATAGCGGAGCATCTCGAAGCTCGCCGACCCGGAACCGATGATCACCGCAGCGCGCAGCTCCACGACGGGTGTCGAACCCTTGGCCAACTCGGCGCCCACCTCCTGACGACTCGCCAGATGCTCACTGAGTTCACCGGACGAGTAGTCGCCGAGCCCGCCGAGGTAGATGATGCGTCGCAGCCCCGCCGCGTCGGCAGCGCGTCGGAAGTTCTCGGCGACGACACGGTCGTGTTCGGCCCACTCGACCGACGACCCGATCGAGTGCACCAGGTAGAAGGCAGCGTCCACGCCCGTCATCGCCTCGGTCAGCTCGCCCCCGACGTCGCCCTGCACGATCTCGACACGCTCGTGCCAGGGTGCCGATGCCACCTTCGCCGGGGTGCGAACCAGGCACCGCACTCGATAGCCGTGGTCGAGCAGCACCGTCACCAAGCGTCCACCGACGTAGCCGCTCGAGCCCGTGACGAGAATCAGGGAACCCGGGGGGACGCTCCCTGCTTCGTTCACCGGTGCATTCTCGCAGCAGCACGTCGGGCGGGCGCTGTCCAGGTCGGCACGGTCCAGGTCGGCACGGTCTCCGACCAGAGCGTTGACCAGTCGCCGATGGAGGGCGTCCCTATACTGATGCCGCTCGTTCGAGGTTCGGGTCTCTCGACCACCCGGCGCGGCACCCACATCGCTCGGGCGCCGAATGACTTCGATCAGGACTCACCTTCCGCCGACAACAACCACGGGGACGACCGAAAGCCGATGCTGCAGAACCTGACCGACTGGGCCACCGACATCGTGGAGCGGCTCGGCTACTTCGGCGTCGCGATGCTCGTCGCCATCGAGAACGTCTTCCCGCCGATCCCGTCCGAGGTCGTGTTGGGCCTCGCCGGCTACACCGCGTCCCAGGGTGATGCGTGGGTCGTCGGCATGATCATCGCCGCCACCATCGGTTCGGTGGTCGGCGCATGGGTCCTGTACGGGTTCTCGGCGGCGGTCGGCCCCGTTCGTCTGCGGGCTGTCGTCATCCGGTACGGAACGTGGATCGGCTTCGGCGAGACCGACCTCGATCGGGCCGAGGCGTGGTTCGACCGCCGATCTCGCTCTGCTGTGTTGGTGTGTCGATGCGTGCCGCTCATCCGCTCGCTCATCTCGATCCCCGCCGGCTTCCGCCGCATGCCGCTCGTCACGTTCACGATCTTCACCCTCATCGGCAGCCTGATCTGGAACACGATCCTGGTCACGTCGGGCTATCTGCTCGCGGACCAGTGGGAGCGCATTCTCGACTACACCGAACCGTTCCAGAACCTCGTCGTGCTGCTCATCGGCGTGCTCCTCGTTGCGCTCATCGTGCGAAAGGTGGTGCTGAACAAGCGGGTACGCGCCGCAGAGGAGTTGGCGCACCCCGGCTTCGCCCACGAGACCATCGACGAGATCGCCGAGGAGCTGGAAGCGCAGGCCGAGCACGATCCGGTGATGCGATCGAAGCTCCACGAGAACTGACCCGGAGCCGAGGGTTCACGCCGATCGCTGTGCGCAGGCAGTTCAGATCCGAGCGGCACGGAGCTCGGCGCGGCGGAGCTTGCCGGCCTCGTCGCGCAGGGGGTGGTCGACGTACTCGACCGAGCGCGGGAGCTTGTAGGCGGTGATCCGCTCGGCGAGGAACGCGAGGAGTTCGTCCTTCGGCACGGCGGCCTCGTCGGCCTGCACGATCGCGTGCACCGTGTTGCCGCGGTCTTCGTCGGGTAGGCCGATGACGGCACACGACTCGACGAGCGGGTGCTCGCTGATGGCCGCCTCGACCTCGGCCGGGTAGATGTTCGCACCGCCCGACAGGATCATGTCCTGCACGCGATCACCGAGGTACAGGTACCCGTCCTCGTCGAACCAGCCGATGTCGCCGAGTGATTCCCAGCCGCCGTCGAGCGACCGGGCCTCCGCTCCGACGTAGCGGTACGTCGGCGTGTCGCGAACGGCTCGCATCCACACCTCGCCCTGTGCGCCGACGGGGAGATCGTTGCCGAACTCGTCGCAGACCTTCATCTGGCCGGCGCTCACCCGGCCGACCGAGCCGCGATGTTCGAGCCACTCGGTGCCGGTGATGACGGTGGCGGCCTGCCCCTCGGTGCCCGCATAGAGCTCGAAGATCCGCTCCGCGCCGAGCCATTCGATCCACGCTTCCTTCAACCACGGCGGGCACGGCTCGGCGAGATGCCACACGACGCGCAGCGACGACAGGTCGTAGCCGAGCCGGACGTCGTCGTCGAGTCGCAGGATCCGCTTCATCATCGTCGGGACGAGGTACACGATGTCGACACGGTGACGCTCGATCGCGGCGAGCACCGCCTCCGCGTCGAACCGTGGCAGGAGCACGACGTGGTTGCCCTGGAGCAGGGCCTGGCACGACCACACCGCCGGACCGTTGTGGTACAGCGGCCCGGGTACGAGCATGCACCCGTCCGGCTGAACCGCGAGCGGTGGCGTGGCGTCGGTGTCGAACATCGCCGGATCGCCCGACACGATCAGCTTCGGTCGTCCGGTCGAACCACCCGACGTCGGCGCCTTCCACGCCGGCGAGATGGCATCCGGCAGCGGGTCGTCCGTGAACTCGGCAGGCGGCTCGTGGCCGAGTGGGATGTGGGCGATCGAATCGGGCAGCAACTCGAACGCCGAATCAGGCGCGCCGACGACCACCTTCGATCCCGCGAGCTCGACGATCGCGGCGAGTTCCCGCGCCGGGAGCTTCGCCGAGACCGGCTGGGGAATCGCCCCGAGCTTCCATGTCGCGACGTAGGCGACGAACCAGTCGACCGAGTTGGGGACCGCGATCGTGACGAACGAGCCGGTCTCGACGCCGTACGTCTGCAGCTCGCGCGCCAGGCGCGTGGAACGCCGATCGAGCTCGGCACGCGTGAGGCTCTCGGTACCGCAGGTCACCGCGGGAACGTCGGGACGCTCGGCGGCGAGCGAACTCAGGCGAGCGGGAAACGACAGGATCACGATGGCAGCCCCCTCCGACAGCTGAGGCCACCGTAGCCATCGGCGCGCCGGCCGCCGGCAGTCGTGCGCTCTCAGAGGTACCGGTTCCGCTCCAGCCAGTTGAGTGAGAAGAATCCCCAGATCGGCGGGGGTAGAAGGTGGCGAAGCGATAGAGGATCACGGCGGCGAAGGCAGCTTCCTGCGGCACCCCGAACGACGTCAGCCCGAAGATCAGACCGCCCTCGGTGACGCCGACGCCACCGGGCACGGGCAACAGGCCGGCGAGCAGCGACACCGACATGTTGATGAAGAGCAGCTCGTGGAGCGCGAGCGAGTACCCGAACGCCTGCACGAACACGCCGAGCGCGAGCGCGAACAGCAGCTCGGCGATGAGGTTGCCGCCGAACAGCATGACGACCCGGCGCGGCGACCGCAGACCGCGCAGCACGGCGAAGGCCTCGTGGGCCGTCTTGCCGAACCCCGCCCAGGACGTACCGTCGCAGCGGTGGGATCGACGAGCGATCACGACGACGGCGATGGCGACGATCACGCCGACGCATCCACGCGATCGCGGATGGCGGCGGACGCCGGGCCGCCGATGTCGACGTCGAGCGACAGCGCAACTGAACAGCAGCAGTGAACCGAGCAACAGTGCCTGGACGATGAATCCGCTGACCCCGTCGAGCGCGCCGGTCGCCACGGCGGCGGCCGGTGGCACACCCTGGCGCTGGAAGAAGCGGACGTTGACGGCGATGCGGGCGGCCGCGGTGGGAATCGCCAGGTTCACGTACGAGATCGCGAGCTGGAGCGCGTACACGGGCCCCAGCGGCAGCGGGATCGGTGCGGCGCCCAGTGTGGACACCGCCTGCGCCACGCGGGGGAGCTGAGCGACGACGAATCCGATCACCACGAGCCACCACGTTGCGTCCTGCAAGCGACTCGAGGAACGCGTCCAGGTCGAAACCGGCCAACGCCGAGATCAGCATGACGACCGCGAGCGCCGGGCAACGCCACCCGCACCACCGAGCCGAAGGTGAAGCGGCGCATCTGCATCAGCGGCGGCGACTCGACCCCGGTCGCCTCGGCGACCTCCGTCCGCAACTGGTCGAGGTCGATGTCGAGCACCTTCATCATCCGCCGCTGGTCGGGGGTCAGCGCCGTCGGCTGGAGATACGGGAGCAGTCCCTCGATCTGTTCCTGGGATCGATGCTCGATGAGTCCGTCGACGGCGGCGTCGTGGCCGAAGAGCCCGATCGTCGTGACGAAGAGCTGGGCGTCGTCGCTGCGCAGCTGGGCCGGTGTCGGAGCGACCGCCGCGCCGCGGAAGTCGATGAGGCCGAGGCGTCCGCCGTCGACGACGACGTGGTCCTCGTCGAGCTGGCCGTGCACGATGCCGTTGTCGTGGAGGGTCGACGACGAGCTGCCACATCTCGCGGAGTCGCTCGTCGGCCTCGTCGCCGGAGAACAGCGGATCGGGCGCCTCGTCTGCCGCCGAGAACCGGTCCGGCTCGACCAGCAGGGTGCCGGTGCGGCGCAGCACGAGCACCGCATCGTCGGTGTGGGTGGCGCCGGCGGTCACGACCGAGTCGGTGGCGATGCCCGCCTGCGCCGCGAGCAGCGTCAGCAGCGCCTCGTGTTCCACCTGGCGGAGCCGGCCGAGCCCGACCGGTGAGCCGGGCTGGCGCAGCCAGATCGTGCGCCACACGGTCGACACCAGTGCGGCGTCGTGGGCGTCGCGTCCGTACAGCTTGACGATCAGTTCACCGCCGTCGGCCGCCCGCGCGGCCACGGCGAAGTGCCCGGCGTCCTGCCGGTCGGCCACTCCGAGTTCGGTCACGGCGATCTTCATGTCGGCGAGCGCGAAGCCGCACATCGTCGAGGCTCGGCCGACCGGCGCTCGACCCGACGATCAGGTGGACCACCGCCGCTGCGCCGGCAGCGGACAGCAGCGCTGCGAGGACACCCAGCATCGTGCTCGCCCCGAGCGCGACCGTGGCCGAGCGAACCGAGCGCGATGACGACGTACCCGAACCGGCGGGCCGGTCGGACGAGGTGGGGCGACGCCGTGATGATCAGGGCCGTCGGGACGCCGAGCCGCGCCGAGGGGAACACCGGCGGCGGCCGGACGTCGCCGAGCAGCGCTCGGAGCTCGGGCCACGAGCCGTCGACGACCCGGGCGAGGATGCAGCCACATGCCGATGCCGACCGACGATCGCGAGCAGCATGTCGCGTCCGATCTTCGCCTGCACCACGACCGAACGCAGCGACGAGCACCACGAGCGCCCACAGCACGGGGAGATCGGCGAACAGCTGCCACATGCCGTCCAGTGCGTTCGGGAGGGCGGTCAGGAACCTCGCGATCGCGCGGGAGTAGCCCGGCTCGGGGAGGGCCGACCATGCCGACGAGCACGATGCCGACGAACGAGACCGCCAGCAGGATGACGTCGGTCGCTCGACGCGCCCGGGTTGGTCGTCGACGCTCGGTGAACAGGCGCAGCCCGCGGCGGAACTTCACGGCCATGGCGGTGACGGTGTCGATGGTTCCGGCCGGTTCGGACGGCGGTCTTCATCAGGTGCGCCGCAGCTCGCGGAGGTTCAGGAACAGGAACACGACCGGCCAAGACCATCAACAGTACGACAACGGTGACCTGCCACGAGGCGATCAGCCGGCGACGACGAGCCCGCCGAGAAAGAGCAGCACGACCAGCACTCCGAGGCGGATGACGTACGCCGCGAGGCGACGTCGCGTCAGGGCCTCGATCCCGAGCACGATGACGAACGCACCCGCCGCGCTCCCGAGGACGGATCGGTCCTCCGAGCGAACCATCAGGGCGAGGAGTGTGAAGAGCAGTGGCGTGCTGATCGTGGCCCAGATCCGTAGCAGGCGCCGTCGTTCGCTCGGTTCCGTCGGCAGCGGTACGGGACGGTGGCGGAGATGTGCATGGGGATGCTCGGCAACCACGTCACCGTCGCGCAGCGTGGCGAGTCGGCGTTGCTCGTCGGCGTTGGCGGTGGAGCGGGCGGCGAGGTCGCCGAGCACCCGCTGCTCGGTGGTGGTGTCCGAGACGCCGGCGATCGAGTCGGCACGCAGCCGGCCGCCGAAGCAGCTCGCGCTGTGCTTCGAGCTCGCGCCGTTCCGTGGCGAGGTCGTCGAGCCGGGAGCCGATGACCGCTCGGCGTTCGCCGTCCGTCGGGGCGACCGCGTCCAGTGCCGACCAGCCGACCGGGTCGGACCACGACGCTGCGCACTGTTCCGTCACGTTCGTACCGCGGGCCCGCGGGCCCCCGTTCGCCGCCGAACGGGTCGTTCGTGTCGTCGCCCCACAGGCCGGTGTACGACCTGATCCACGGCGTCTCGTCGTCCGACGAGCACCGGGCGCCAGCGGTGTGGTGCGCCGTGCCCGATCGTGACGCCGTCACCTCGGTTGTACTCGACGTAGGGAATTCCGACCCCGGATCGTTCGTCGCCCTCGTCGTACATCCACGGCTGGAGGAAGCGCGAGATCCGGCGCACGACCGCGGTGAGGCGACTGAGACGGTGGGTGCGCACGGTGATGAGGTACTCGCCCGGGAGCACCGCGCCGGCGTGTGATCCGAGCCCGGCGTAGACCACCGGGTGCCCGTCGACGAACGTGAGGTCGGGGTCGTCCCAACGTCGCCGGAGGTCAGCGCCCTGCTCGTCGTGCGCGGAGAACGCGATCCAGGCCGGCGCCGGCAGCGTCGGTCGCGCTCGTCGACGAGATAGACGGTCACCTGCTCCCAGTCGCCCTCGTGGTCGTTGACGCCGTACGCCCGTGACCGCCAGTCGTTGAAGAAGGAGAAGAACCAGTACTGCAGGACGACGTAGCCGGCGCTGCGCACGACCCGCCCGTAGTACGGATGCTCGCCGTGGTCGTCGCGATCCCGGTCGAGCATCGCGGCGGCCGCCTCGGCGCCGCGCGGTGTGCGGCCCCGGGCCAGCAACGAGACGCGGGCAGCGGCGTCGACGAGCCGGGTCAGGACACCGACGCGTCCGAGTCGTGTCTCGGGCCGGAAACGCGGACGGTCGCGCCGGCGCTGCCAGCCGAAGTAGTCCGCTCGGGAAGGCCGGTGGGCGACGAGACGGAGGTAGTGCCGTGCCACCTGCCCATCGGTGAGAGCGACGAGACGGTCGAGATCGAGCGTCCCGCTCGCCGCGAGGAGCTGCTTGTCGGACGGACCGGTGCGTTCCCACAGTTCGGCGAGTCGGACGAACGCGTCCACCGATGCCGGCAGGAAGTACTCGCCCTCGTTGAAACGGACGACGGGTTCGAACCTGCGCAGGAGTTCGAGGTCCGACTCGGGATCGCGCGGCATGCCCGCTCGGTCCTCGTTGCCCGTCATGCCGGCACGGTACCGCGTGGCGCAGGGGGCACTTCCCGATCGGAGCCCCCACTCGACGATCTGATCAACTCACCGCATGACAGACCACGCAGATCCCGGCACCGGCGGGACCTCGCCGACCATCGGTCCACCGGCCGCCGACGACATCTTCACCGACAACGTCCGTTGGGGTGACCTCGACGACTGGAACCGCACCGCGCTGCGGCTCCACGAGGAACAGGGCGGCTTCTACCGGATCGAGCGCGCCGGCTTCCCCCGGATCCTCGCGGTGCTCGATCACGGAGCCGTGCTCGAGGTCGAGCGTCAGCCCGACCTGTTCACCAACGGCCCGGCGCCCGTGCTCACGACCCAGGAGGCGCTCGACACACCGCCGCTGGTCGAGTTGAAGACGCTGATCCACATGGACGGCGACGAGCACACCGCGTACCGCAAGTTGGGATTACCGCAGTTCAAGCCGGCGAGCCTGGCGCGCCTCGACTCCCGACTGACCGAGCTGAGCGATCGGGCGGTACAGACCATGCGCGAGGCCGGCGGCGAACTCGACTTCTCGATCGACGTCGCACTCCCGTACCCACTGCACGTGATCCTGAAGATCCTCGGCCTCCCCGAGGAGGACTACCCGAGGATGCTGACCCTGACCCAGCAGCTCTTCGGCGGGGAGGATCCCGATCTGCAACGCGAGGAGCTGAGTCCGGAGGCGATCGCCGCCGTCCTGATGGACTTCTTCACCTACTTCGCCGGGGTCACGGCCGACCGCCGCGAGCATCCGACCGATGATCTGGCGTCGCTCATCGCGAATGGGAGGCTCGGCGACGATCCGCTCGGCGACCTCGAGACGATCGGCTACTACGTCATCGTGGCCACCGCCGGCCACGACACCACGTCGAGCGCCATGGCGGGAGGTTTCCGGGCGCTCGTCGAACACCCTGATCAGCTGCGCCTCCTGCAGGAGCGACCCGAGCTGATGAACAACGCCATCGAGGAGATGATCCGTTGGACGGCACCGGTGCGCCACTTCATGCGCACCGCAACGGCCGACACCGAACTCCACGGTCACGAACTCCGCAAGGGCGACATGGTCTATCTCTCCTACAAGGGCGCCAACCTCGATCCGAAGGTCTTCGACGACCCGCTGCGCTTCGACATCGAACGATCCAACGCTGATCGCCAGATCTCGTTCGGGTTCGGCAAACACTTCTGCATGGGTGCACAGCTGGCCCGCATGGAGCTGCGGTCACTCTTCAGCCGACTCGTGCCGCTCATCGAGTCGGTCGAACTCGCGGGCACTCCGACGACCATGCAGACGACGTTCGTCGGTGGCCACAAGACCCTCCCGATCCGCTACACGCTGCGCGACGCGGACTGAGAAGTCTGCAACGACCTGGCGCGGGTCATGCGACACTGCTGGGATGACCACCGAATTCGGCGTCGGACGGGGCAAGGTGTTCCCGGCGTCGAAGGCGCGATCGTTGCTCAACCCGGCACGTCGACTCGTGCAGTCGCCCGGCCGCGTGGTGAAGGCGCTCGGCGTCGCGCCGGATGCCACGGTCCTCGAGATCGGCTGCGGACCGGGGTACTTCAGCCCGACACTCGCGGCAGCGATCCCGCAGGGCGAGCTCGTGCTGGCAGACCTCCAGTCGGAGATGCTGCATCTGGCCCGTGAACGCCTGGTGACCCACGAGAACGCGCGATTCGCCCAACTCGATGCGAGCGACCTGCCGTTCGCATCGGCCACGTTCGACGCCGTCCTCGTCGTGCTGATGCTCGGTGAGGTGCCGGATCGCGAGCGCTGTCTGGCCGAATGCCGGCGCGTGCTCCGACCGGGCGGTGCCGCAGTGTTCGCCGAGAGTCGTCGCGACAGCGATTTCATCGGACGATCCGAGCTGCGCTCCCTCGTGGAACCGCACGGCTTCGAGTTCGAGGAGTTCCGGGGCTGGTCCGTCGACTACACCGCTCGCTTCCGTGTGGTGCCCAGCTGATGCGCCCGACACCAATGCCCAGAAAATAATCTACGTTCAGTTGTAGGTATTCTAGTTCCGGTATTAGAGTACCGGTGATGTTCGGGGTTCTCGTCGCCGTTGTCGCTCTGCCGCTGATCGCCGCGGGGGCGATCGTGCTGCTCCGTCTCACGCCACTCGCTGCTGCTCGTGCAGCGATCGGTGCCGGCGCCGCGGCGTTCGTCGCTGCGGCAGCGATCCTCGTCGTGACGGCGATCGAGGGCCCGACGAGTGCAGTCGTCACCGATGGCGCCGGTCGGGCGGTTCTCGGACTCGCCGCCGATCGGGTCGGCGCCGTGCTCATCACGCTCACGACGCTCGTGGGCCTCGTCGTCCAGTCGTTCGCGTCGAGGTCGTTGCTCGGGGATCCACGAGCACGCCGGTTCCACGTCCTCGCACTCCTGCTCACCGCTGCCACGACATCGGTGGCCGTCGCGGCGACCGGCTCGGGGTTGGTCGTCGCCTGGGTCGCCACGAGTGCGGCGCTGGTCGCGCTGGTCGGCCACCGAGCACCGTGGCCGCCGGCGGTCGCCGCCAGGCGGACGACCCGCTCGAGCTTCCTGATCGGCGATCTCGCCCTGCTCGTGGCGGTGATCGTCACGGTCGCAACCGTCGGTGACATCGACCTGCGCACGGTCGGAACGGACGTGGCGGCTCTGGGTGCCGAACAGGTCGCGGGATTCGAGCGCGCTGACGATCGTCGCGGTGCTGCTGGTGGTCGCCGGTGTGGCCCGCTCGGCGCTCGTGCCGATCCACCGCTGGCTGCCATCCACGCTGGCCGCTCCGACGCCCGTGTCCGCGCTGCTCCACGCCGGTGTCGTCAACGGTGCCGGCGTGCTCCTCATCCGCTTCTCGCCGATCTTCGGTTCCTCGTCCGTTGCCATGACGCTCGCCTTCGCCGTCGGAATGCTCACCGCGCTGGTCGCCACCGCGGTGATGCTCGTGCGCACGGATGTGAAGGGTGGCCTGGTGTGGTCGACGTCCGGCCAGATGGGGTTCATGGTGCTGCAGCTCGGCGTGGGGGCCTTCGCCGCAGGGCTGTTCCACATCGTCGGTCACGCCCTCTACAAGGCGGCGATGTTCCTCGGAGCCGGCGGTGCGATCAGCGCGCACCAGCGCCAGTCGCAACGCCCGCACCTCGGCAGGGCCGACGCCTCGACGCTGCGCTCGATCCCGGTACGTCTCATGGTCGGCGGGCTTGCTCCGCTCGGGGCCTTCGCGCTCGCGTTGATCGTGATCGACCCGCACCTGAACGCAGCCGCAACGATCCTGATCGTCGTGTTCGGCTCGCTGTCGGTCGCCCGAGCGGCCAACGGCTGGATGAACTCGACACCCTTCTCCACCGCGACGACGATCGTCACGGCGATCGGCGGCGTGCTCGTGGGTGCGTTCGCCTACGTCGGGTGGCGTCACCCTCTTCGAGAGCTTCGTGGCCGACGTGGTTCCGTACGACGTGCCCGCCGCGGTGGGCCCGATGTGGGTCGCCGTGTCGCTCGGCGTCATCGCACTCGCGGTCGGGGCCATCGCGTTCACTCCCGGGCCGCGCGGAGACGACCTGCGTCGCAGCGTGTACGTGTGGCTGCTGTCCACGGGTGCCCCGGAATCGAACACCCCGGCTTCGCGCCCCGATGCACGTCCAGCCATCCATCCCCAGGTGACCGCACGGACGATGTCGCGCCGCACTGACCGTCGGAGAACCCGCATGACCGTTTCGACCCCCCTGGCGTCCGACATCGACCGCAGTCGCCTCGTCGCCGATGTCGCCCGTGCCGGAGCGTTCGTCGCCCCGTACTGGCCGCTCACCTCGTTCGTGGCGGTCAATCCTCTCGGTGGCCTGCAGGACCTCCCGTTCGACGAGGCGACCGCACGTGCCCGGCGATGGTTCCGCGCTCGGACCCACCTTCCCATCGCCGCCTACCGGGAGGAGTACAGCCGGGGCAGGATCCGGCAGGCCGATCTCGACCAGTCGATCCGCCGCCACCTTCCGTGGGTGGCCGACACTGCGCCGATCGACGTCGCACACCTGCGGGTCGACGCGATCGACCTGATCCGTTGGGATCTGGTCCACGGACCCGCCGGCGACGCACGGCCCGTTCCGGCGGCGTCGCTCGCCGACGCGCTCGACGAGGTGCTCAGCACGTGGTGCGCGACGTTCGTCGACGATGCGCACGTGCCGTGGGCGATGCCCGACCGCTCGCTCGGCTTCTACCGGTCGTGGCGGGCCCTCGCGGCCGGCGATCGACGACTCGCTGCCCTCGTCGGACGTGACGGGCGCGATCGGATCGACGCACTGCCGACCGACCCGGTCGAGATGCTCGACCTCGCCTGCCGGGGCATCGGTGACACCGACCGCGTCGCTGCCATCCGGACGCTCCTGCTGCGTACTCCGGGCTGGGCCGGCTTCGCACGCTGGTGCGACGACTGGGCACCGGCTGATCGCGAAGGAGTTCGGCTGCGCATGCTCGACCTCGCCGCGGTGCGCGCCGCGCTCGACCACGTGGCGCCCGAGCACCTCGACCTCCTCGGCGCCGAGACGAACGATGTCATCGACGACACTGATGATCCGGTCCACGAGCGCGTCGATGCAGTCGCGTCGGCCTTCGCGCTCTCCAAGGCGTCCGACGCAGACCGTGCTGCTGTCGCATCGGTGATCAGCCGGGTGTCGCACACCGACCGCTCGGCGATCTGGCTCGGCGCCCACGAGGGGAACTTCCGCGACCGGCTCCTCGGTCGCCTCGATGTCGCGACGAGTTTGACGAGTGGGGTCGGACACACGTCGTCACCGGGGCGCCCGGACGCGCAGCTGGTGTTCTGCATCGACGTGCGCTCGGAGGGCCTCCGGCGTCACCTCGAAGAGCTCGGGCACTACGAGACGTTCGGGTTCGCCGGGTTCTTCGGCGTGCCGGTGCGGTGGCGTCCGCTCGGATCCGACACGGCGCAGGCGCGCTGCCCGGTTCTGGTGTCACCGCGACACGAGGTCGCCGAGGTCGCCGTCGACGACGATCGGTCGTACCTGTCGGCGTGCTCGGCGACGGCCGGGCTCCACGACGCCTTCTACACGGCCAAGGGCGGCATCGCCTCGCCGTTCGCGCTCGCCGAGTCGGCCGGCTGGTTCGCCGGGCCGGTCGCCGCCGCTGCGCACGCTCGCTCCCGGTCGGGCCGCAGCCCCTCGACGAAGTCGTGGTGGCGCAGGTCGACGTCGGCGCCGCGTACTGCGCCCGTCGTCGACGAGATCGCCGGTCGCGACCTGCACGTCGGGCTGTCGCTCGAGGAGCGGACGCTGTTCGCCGAGGCGATCGTCACCACCATCGGCATGGGCGACTTCGCGCCGCTCGTGGTCCTGTGCGGTCACGGGAGTCGCACCACGAACAACCCGCACGCGTCGTCGCTCGACTGTGGCGCGTGCGGCGGCGCGCCGGGCGGCGCCAGTGCCCGGATCGCCGTGGCGATCCTGAACGATCGCGACGTGCGAGCCGCTCTGGTCGAACGTGGGATCGAGATCCCCGACGACACCTGGTTCGTCGCGGCGGAACACGACACGACAGCGGACATCGTGACGATCTTCGACCATGAGGTCTGCCCCCCTGGTACACGCTCGCTCGTCGACGCACTCCAGCGAGATCTCGACGTCGCCGGTGAACGCAACGCCCGCGACCGTGCGCCACGGCTGCCGGGGAACCCCGACCGGGTCCGCGATCGTGGCCGTGACTGGGCCCAGGTGCGCCCGGAGTGGGGGCTCGCCGGCAACGCGGCGTTCGTGATCGGCCCGAGATCGATCACCGCGGGGCACGACCTCGGGGGCCGTGTCTTCCTGCACAGCTACGTTGCCGACCGCGATCCCGACGGCGTGGCCCTCGAGACGATCATGACCGCACCGCTCGTCGTGGCGCAGTGGATCTCGGCGCAGTACTACTTCTCCACCGTCGACCCCGACGTGTTCGGCGCCGGCGACAAGATGCTGCACAATCCGGTCGGCGGCATCGGTGTCGTGGTGGGTCAGTCGGGTGACCTCGCCGTCGGACTGCCCTTGCAGTCGGTGATGCTCGGCGACCAGCGCGCGCACGACCCGCTCCGCCTGCTCGCTGTCGTGCAGGCACCGCTCGATCGCATCGAACCGATCATCCTGCGAAACAGCGGCCTGCGTCAGCTCGTCGAAGGCGAGTGGATCCACGTCGTGGCCCGCGAGAGCGAGCACGATGTGTGGTCGTTGCGCACACCCAGCGGCAGCTGGGAACCCTGGCATCCCGCCGACCCGCACGCCGCCGAGTCGGCACCCCTGCTCGCACCGTTTCTCTCACCCGGCCTCTCAGCCTTCCGCTCACCCTTCCGCTCAGCCTCCCTCTCGACCTTGGAGATCTCGTGACCACCTGGACCAACCTCACCGCCATGGCCAAGATCGAGGTGGTCGTCGACGGCGACGACGTGCCCGCCGTCCGTGACCTCTTCCTCGACGCCGGCGCGACCGGCTACACCGCGGTCTCGGGTGTGTCGGGTTTCGGGCACCACGGCCACCACCAGGGCAAGCTGCTGTTCAACGACCGCGCCAGCCTGTCCATGCTGATCACCGTGGTGCCGATGGAGCGCTCGGACGCGTTGATCGCCGGCATCCGTCGGTTCCTCGACGGCCGCCACGGTGTGCTGTTCGTGTCGGAGACCCACGTGAGTCGGCCCGACTACTTCGCCTGATCGTCGTCGGGTGCCCCATCGGCCGGCCGGCACGGCAAGATGTGACGACCCCGATCCGTCTGGAGCTTGCAGTGCACACGATCATCGACACCGACACCGTCAACCCGATCCTCAACGAGATCCTGAAGGCCGAGCTCGCCGGCGTGGTCCGCTACACCCACTACTCCCTGGTCATCACCGGGCCCAACCGGCTCCCGCTGGTCGAGTTCATGAAGGCACAGGCCGCCGAGTCGCTGCTGCACGCGCAGCAGGCGGGTGAGATCCTCACCGGGTCTCGGGGGACACCCCGAGCAGGGCATCGCAACCATCGAGGAGACGCACGACCACACGATCGAGGCCATCCTGCGCGAGTCGGTCGGTCACGAGCGCAGAGCACTCGACCTGTACCGCCAGTTGCTTGACGCAGGCAGAGGGAACATCCATCTATCTCGAGGAGTACGCCCGCGGCCAGATCGGCCAGGAGGAACTCCACGTGATCGAGATGAACAAGCTGCTCCGCGACTACTCGATCGTGTGACCTGACGGCTGATGGCGAAACGACCCGAAGGACCCGAGGTCGGGCTGTGCACCGGCAAGGACTGTCGGCGCGCCGACGGATTCCGAACCGTTCAGCGCGAACTGGTCGCGCCTGCACGGTGGTGGAGCTGGCGTGCCTCGACGTGTGCGACGGCGTCGTGGTGGTGATCGACCCGCGTTCTCCCGAGTCGGTGGTGCTCGAGAGGATCAGCAACCGCGCGCTCGCGCTCGACATCGTCGACCACGTGGTCGACGACGCGCCGTTGTCGGATCGCCTCCGCAAACGGCGCCTGAGCGGCACGAAGCGGGCGAAGGCTCGCCGACGCGTCGGCCGGTCGCTCTGACCCTCAGGCCGTCAGGCGTTGCGTGTGATCTTGAACGCCGGAATGACCCGCGGCGCGGCCGAGGTGATGTAGCCGAGGAACTGCGGCATCAGCTCTCCCTGGGCGTCGGAGCTTCGCCTGACCCTCGGCTTCGGGGAGTTCGGTCAACGTGGCGGTGAAGGTCTCGGTGCCGTACTCGACCGTGATCTCGGGGTTGGCCTTGAGGTTGTGGTACCAGTCGGGGTTCGTGGGTGCCCCGCCCTTGGAGGCGAAGATGTACATGTCGTCTCCCTCGACGAACGCGACGAGCGGGATCTCGCGCACCTCACCGGACTTCGCGCCGATCGTGTGCAGGATCACGAGGGGTGCGTCGCCGAACTGGGCGGCCTTCCCACCGGTGGCACGGAACTCGGCGATGATCTGAGCATTCCAGTCGTTCATGGCCGATCGTTCTATCTGCCAGATGTTTGCAATCGCAACTAACGTAAGGTTGTAATGATGTAATCATCTGATATTCTCGACCGACATGACCACCGACACCGCATCCAGTACCGCAGCCATGACTGCATGGTTCCTCGGGCGCCTTCCCGATGCATGGACCTCCATGCACCTCCCACCATCACCATCGACCGCGAGGAGATCACCATCGTCCTCACGGTCGCCGCGCCCGACCTTCCCGGCGACGCCGGCGACGCCGACCGCGCCGAAGCCGTCATCGGTCGCATCGCGGGTTTCCGCGAGGACACCCGTGAGCAACGGATGAAGGTGGCTCGCGAGGCCGAGCACCGCTTCGACCGGAAGGTGGCGTGGGGTGTCACGGTCGGCGAGCGCACCGAGTTGTTCACGCACCTCGCCGCGCCGGTGATGACCCGCTTGCGTCAGCCCGAGCGCATGGTGCTCGACACGCTCGTCGCGGCCAACGTCGCCCGATCACGCGCCGACGCACTCGCCTGGTGCGTCCGCCTCGTCGGCCAGCACACCGACGACTGGCTGACTGGACTGCGCAGCGCCATGCAGGCCGTCGACCGCCTCCGCGCCGCCGGACCCGTCACAGTCGTGACGCGACGCTCGAAGACGAACTCGTACTCGAGATAGTTGTTCAGGTGTTCCTCGCCGGGCAGTGGCGGGGTGAGCTGCGACGACTGCAGCAGCATCCAGCCGTCGCGCAACGCAGCGACGCCGGTCGCGTACGGCGGTGATGCGTCGGGAAGCGACGGCCCCGACCCGTCGGTTCCGTCGTGGAAGGCCCAACCCGACGGTGCCCGAGTCGAGCGCCGATCCGCTCGCCCAGAGGTAGAGCACCTGTTGGCGTTCCATCCCGCTCAGCTCCCGACCGAGGGCGCCGCGCGCCCTTCGAGCCGCGTCAGGTAGTGGTCGACGTCGTAGGTGTCGTCGCCGGTGAGGTAGCGCCAGAGCTTGGGCTCGTTGCACCTGCTCGTTGCGGTAGTCGGTGACGCTCATCCACGGATGCCAGGTGCGGAAGATCTGGGCGACGCTGTCGGGCAGGATGCGGGCGAAGATGTGGTCCGACGGCGGGTTCTGCAGGTCCGGGAGATCCTCGGTGTTCCAGAGCCGGACCTGCGGCGACGGTCGGGTTGAGCCGCACCTTGTGCATCCAGCGGTCGCCCGTCGCCGGGGTTCGGTTGGCCGGCGTGCCACAGCCCGTGGTGGAACACGACGACGGTGCCCGCCGGCCCGGCGAACTGCTGCTCGCCGGCTGATGTGCTGGTAGCGATCGAGGCCCGACGACCGCACTCGGCGGAGGTGGCTGCCCGGCACGAAGCGGGTTCCACCCTCGCCCGGCGCGACGTCGTGCGGATACCAGAACAGCTGCACGTCGAACGTCGGGTCGGCCGAGTCGGTGATCGCGTCGACGTGCAGGGGCTGCTCGTAGGTGGCGTGCGGGCGGATGTGGTGCGTCCAGTCGTGGTCGAACGTGGGGTTCGGTCCCACGAACGACTCGATGATCCCTCGGACCTGGGGGAGTCGGAGATACTCGCCGATCACCGACGGCGCGGGGTAGCACTCGTCGAGCGGTGTGCCGGTGTGCGGCGGCTTCATCCCACCCGGGGCGAGACGCTCGGCTTCGAGCCGGCGCATCTCGTCGATCGCCCGCTCGTTGATGTCCTCGGGCACGATCCAGTCGAACCGGATGAATCCGTTCGCGACGAACTCCGCCATCTGCCTGGTCGTCAACCGATGGTCTGTCCCCATCGCGCCGATTCTGCCAGACCTTGCATCAGGGGTCAGACCCCTGATGCAAGGTCCGCGACGCCGGTGATGGGTCAGCTGGTCTGGGTGCCGACCTTGAGTTCGCGGAAGGGCACGCCACGGTCGACGGACGGCTCGCGCGGCAGACCGAGCACGCGGTCGCCGATGATGTTGCGCTGGATCTCGTCGGTGCCGCCGGCGATGCTCGACTGGAAGCTGTTGAGCACGATGCGCTGCAGTTCGGCGCCGGCCTCGTCGTCGGATCCCAGGCGACCGAACCCGGGCCGGCGAACTCGAGCGCCATCTCGCGGACGCTGCCAGGCGATGTTCGAGCCGAAGAGTTTGCCGAGCGAACCGCCGGGCCCGGGCGTCTTGCCCGCCTTGAGTTCGTCGCGGGTCTTCATCGCGACGAGCGACTTGCAGGTCTCCATCGACCAGATCTGCATCAGCTGGTCACGCACGACCGGGTTGCCGATCTTGCCGGTCGACTCGGCCGCCTTGCGCAGCATCTTGAAGTTCGGCTGGTTGATCTTGCCGGCGCCGGCGCCACCGATGGCGACACGCTCGTACATGAGCATCGCGGTGGCGAGGTTCCAGCCGTTGTTGAGATCGCCGACGAGCCAGTCCTTCGGGATGCGGGCGTCGGTGAAGAACACCTCGTTGAAGTGCGAGCCGCCGTCGATCTGGTGGATCGGGCGGATCTCGACGCCCTGGCCGCGCATGTCGAGGATGAACATCGAGATGCCGGCGTGCTTCACCTGGTCGGGGTCGGTGCGGGCCACGCACGAGGCCGTAGTCGCTCTTGTGGGCGAGCGTGGTCCAGACCTTCTGGCCGTTGATGACCCACTCGTCACCGTCGAGTTCGGCCTTGGTCTGCAGGCTGGCGACGTCGGATCCGGCGCCGGGCTCGGAGAACATCTGGCACCACATGGTCTTGCCCGAGATGTTGTCGGCGAGGAAGCGCTCCTTCTGCTCGTGGGTGCCGTACTCGGCGAGCATCGGCATGCACATGCCGTGGGAGATGATGAACTCGCTGTCGGGCATCGGGTAGTTGCCCTTCACCTCGCGCCAGATCTTCTCGTGGGCGAGGGTCTTGCCGCCGCCGCCGTACTCGCTCGGCACCGGCAGCCCGGCGAGGCCGGCTTCGGCGGCCGCAGCGAGGAACGCCTTCTGGTCGTCGAGCGTGGGGTTCTGCCCGGGCGCGAACTGCTCCATGAAGTCGACGCACTTCTGGCGGAACTCCGCAGCCTCGGCTTCGGTCAATCCGGTGGCGGTGTCGGTCATGTCATGTCCTCCAGTATGGCAGCTCAGGATTGGCAGCGATCTGCAGTTGCAATACTGTATGGCATCGTACAGTATGTGTCCACACCGAGCGCCATGAGCACTGCCAACCTCACCACCCACGAACTCGATTCGCCTCCTTGGCTCCGCGTCGAGTCGACACTGATGGCGACGGCGCGGTTGCTGCGCGTCGCGTTCGATGCTCGGCTGGCGGCACTCGATCTCAACCTCACGCAGGCCTCGCTGCTCGGCTACGTCGCCGAGTTCGGCACCACCACGCAGACCGACCTCGCCGACCACCTCGGCATCGGGCGTGCGGCCATCGGCTCGGTCATCGACCGGCTGCAGGCTCGTGGCCTCGTCGAGCGCCAGCCGAAGGCCGACGATCGTCGGGTGTGGCTCGTCGCCATCACCGACGACGGCAAGGAGATGGCCACCCGCATCGGCGAGGTCGACACCGTCCTGCGCGCCGAACTCCGCCACGGCATCGGCCGCGAGGAACGCCAGGCCCTCGCGTGGGTGATGACCCGCCTGCAGCAGAACCTCGCCACCGCCATCGCCACCACCGCCGTCCCCACCACCACGAGCCCATCCACTCGCATCCTCCGAATCTCAACCACCAGTACAGGAGAACAGCAATGACCGAAGCAGTGATCGTCGACGCCATCCGCACCCCCGGCGGCAAGCGCAACGGCAAGTTGAAGGACCAGCACCCCGCCGCCCTCGCCGCGCACGTGCTCAAGGCGCTCCAGGAGCGCAACAACCTCGACCCGGCGATGGTCGACGACGTCATCATGGGCTGCGTCATGCAGGTCGGTGAGCAGTCGCTCAACATCGGCCGCAATGCCGTGCTCGCCGCCGGCTGGCCCGAAGAAGTTCCGGCCACGACGATCGACCGCCAGTGCGGCTCGAGCCAGCAGGCGATGCACTTCGGGGCGCAGGGCGTCATGGCCGGCGCGTACGACGTCGTCGTCGCCGCCGGCGTCGAAGTCATGACCCGCACCCCGATGGGAGCATCGGTCGTGCAGGGCATGGGCTTCCCGTTCCCGAAGGAGCAGCTCGACCGGTACGCCGAGACCGGCCTGCCGCCGCAGGGCATCGGTGCCGACATGATCGCCGCCGAGTACGGCATCACTCGTGAAGACCTCGATGCGTTCGGCGCACTCAGCCAGCAGCGCGCCGCGCATCGCACGCGACGAGGGCCGCTTCGAGAACGAGATCGTCCCGGTCGAGGTCGAGATCGACGGCCAGGTCGAACTGATGACCGCCGACGAGGGCATCCGCGAAGGCACCACCGCCGAGACGCTCGCCAAGCTGAAGCCCGCCTTCAAGGAGGACGGCGTGATCACCGCCGGCAACTCGTCGCAGATCTCCGACGGCGCGTCGGCCGTGCTCATCATGAGCAAGGAGAAGGCCGAGGAGCTCGGCATGAAGCCACGCGCCCGATTCCACGCCTTCGCCGTCACCGGCGCCGATCCCGTCACGATGCTCAAGGGGCCGATCCCGGCCACGAAGAAGATCCTCGAGAAGAGCGGCCTGACCATCGACGACATCGACCTGATCGAGATCAACGAGGCGTTCGCCTCGGTCGTGCTCGCCTGGCAGAAGGAGACGGGCGCCGACATGAGCAAGGTCAACGTCAACGGTGGCGCCATCGCCCTCGGTCACCCGCTCGGCTGCTCGGGCACCAAGCTGATGGCGACGCTGCTCAACGAACTCGAGCGCACCGGCGGCCGCTACGGCCTGCAGGTGATGTGCGAAGGCGGCGGCATGGCCAACGCCACCATCATCGAACGCCTCGACTGACCATCCGGGCCTCGTCCCGACCCCCCCAGCTCCGAAATGTGCCTGGATGTGTGCGCTCAGCGCACGACATCCAGGCATTTTCGGTTCGGGGGGAGGTTGTCGGCAGGCGGGCGTGACGTTTGACCGTCCGTTCGGGCGCGGCGAGGTCGATTACGGTCGGATCATGTCGTTCCCTGCTCCGGTGAAGGCCGCCGTCGTCCGCATCAGTACGACCAGCGGGTCGATCAACGTGGTGGCCGAACCCGGTCTCGCCGAGGTCCGGTCCAGCACCGGTTCGGCTCGATCACGGAGGGATCGTCGACGACCATCGACGGCGGTCACTCGAAGGTGAACGTGCGGGTACCCGAAGGAACCGATCTGGTGGTCGGCGCGACGTCGGGTCGCGTGACGATCGAGGGGCGCGTGGGTTCGGTCTCCGTGGTGACCACCTCGGGGAGGGTGTCGATCGCCGACGCCGGGTCGGTCGACGTGCGCACCAAGAGCGGACGTATCGACGTCGGACGAACGCTGTCGGCGCTGTCGAGCGGTCGCCTCGAGCGCGCGGGTCGAGGTCGGCCGCTGTGGCGAGGCCGACGTCACGACCCGCAGTGGTCGGATCGTGCTGAAGGACGCGCACGGCGCCGTTCGCGCCCACTGTGTGAGTGGCCGTATCGACATCTCGATGGGTGCGCGCGCACGACGTCGACGCCGAAACCGTGTCGGGTCGGATCATCGTCTCGCTGCCCGCCGGCAGTGCGACCGCATCGGGTCGTCGAGTTGCCCAGTGACTCGTCGACAGACGTCGGCGGCCACGACTGTGTCGTCGTCGCACGGTCGGGGAGCGGCCGGGTCGACGTCTCGAACCGATGACCGCCGTCCGCACCGACGACGTCCACGCGGACCGGGGCGGTGCTGTTCACCGATCTCGTGGGCTTCACCGAGTTCACCGACGCGCGGGGTGACGCTGCGGCAGTCGAGGTGCTCGATGAACAGTTCGACGATCGCCCCGAGTGCGCTCGCCGGCGGCGTCGGCCAGGTCGTGAAGGAACTCGGCGATGGACTGATGCTCTGGTTCGATCAGGTCGACGCACGCGTCTCCAGGCCGCCGGCGGCATCCTGCGAGGCGATCGAGACGGCGCGATCGGAGCGTGGCTTCCCCTTGTCGTTGCGCATGGGCATGCATTGCGGTGAGGTGGTCGCTCGGGGTGCCGACTTCGTGGGCCAGACCGTCAACATCGCGTCGCGGATCGCCGATCTCGCCGGACCGGGTGAGCTGTTGGTGTCCGAAGCAGGTCGTCGATGCAGTCGGCGGCGCGCCTCCGGCCGCGGCGTTCCGACCGGTCGGCCCGACGCGGGTGAAGGGTGTCACCTCGCCGATCTGGCTGTACCGCCTCGCTCCGTGAGTCTCGAGGGCGAACGGGATTCGACGGCTACCGACGAGCCGGCCCACCTCGAGCAGGATGCCACGTTCGTCGTGGACCAGACTGCGGGAATGCAACGCCGCAGCATCGTGATCGACACCGACACCGCGTCCGACGACGCAGTCGCGCTCGTGCTGGCCGTCCAGGAGCCGACTGTCGACGTGCGTGCGGTCACGGTGGTCGCCGGCAACGTGCCGCTCGATCTGGCCGTGCGCAATGCGATCGTCACGCTCGACCTGTGCGGTGGCGCCGACATTCCGGTGCACGCGGGGCTGGCCGAACCGATGGCGCGAGCGTCTGGACACGGCGCAGTTCGTGCACGGTGCCGACGGCATGGGCGGCGCAGCGCTGCCCGAGCCGTCTCGCGCGGTCACGTCGGACGACGCGGTCGGTGCCCTGCTGTCGATCGCCGAGGACGAGCCGGGCCGACACGACCTCGTCACGCTCGGACCGCTCACCAACATCGCGGCGGCACTCGAGGTCGACCCCGACTTGCTGACGAAGTTCGGCCACACCTATCTGATGGCCGGTTCGCCGGATGGTGTCGGCAACGTCGATGCGCTCGGCGAGTACAACGTGTGGGCCGACCCGGAGGCTGCGACGGTGGTGTTCGCGGCGTCCGGGCGCGAAGACGATGATCGGCTGGAACATCTCCCGGCTGTTCGCGGTGATGAACCACGACGAGCAGGCGCAGCTCGCTCGGATCGGTGCGCTCGGGAAGTTCGCCATCGACATCAACGGCGACGTCGACCAGTACGCGATCGACACCGGACTCGCAGGATTCGATCTGCCCGACCCGATCGCGATGGCGGTTGCGCTCGACGAGTCGATCGTCACCGAGGCGACCGACGAATGGTTGGTCGTCGGCCTCGACGGGCCGACGCGAGGTTGCACGATCCCCGATCGCCGCTTCGGTCGACCCGATCCGAACATCCGCGTGCTCTGGGCGCGTCGATGAAGCCGCCTTCAAAGCGCGCCTCTTCGCCGCCTGCGCCGACTGATCGACCCCCGCAAACTCCACCCCAGACCGGTTTGCGTCACAGTTCTGTTGGGGCGGGCCTACAGAACTGCAACGCAAACGGGTGTGTGGGACGTCATCGGTTGGGACGGAGATGCCCCACCCCAGACCGGTTTGCGTCACAGTTCTGTTGGGGCGGGCCTACAGAACTGCAACACAAACGGGTGTGGTGGGGACGTCATGTGGTCGGGACGGAGATGCCGATGCCACCGGGTTCATGAGCGCCGAACCGTTGGATCTCGGCGGGGAGATCGAGCGACCGGATCGTGGTTCGGGCGTCGACGTCGTCTGGCGTGAGCAGATGGGCGGGAATGATCCAGACCACCTCGAACTCGAGGCCATCGGGGTCCTTCGCGTACAGGCTCTTGGTGGTGCCGTGGTCGGTGGCACCGACGAGTGCGCCACGTTCGCGGAGCACGCCGGCGAGGCGCTGCAGCTCACCGAGGGTGTCGACCTCCCAGGCGAGGTGGTACAGACCGACGGTCGACCGCCCGGCATCCGACGATCGCGGCGCCCGCTCCGATCTGGAACACCCCGAGATCGTGGTCGTTCGTCGAGTCCGGCGCCTGGAGGAACGCCGCGCCGGGAAGCGAACTGACGACGCGGAAGCCCAGCACGTCGCCGTAGAACGCGGTGGTCCGCTCGACGTCGCGGACGTAGAGCACTGCGTGATTGAGTCGGTGAACACCCATGCACGCGTCAACCTTCTTGCGTTCGCAAACATTCCCCGCCCGTAGGTGCTCCCGGTCTGTCGGGGTCGGGTCCGGAGAGACCGGTGCGGTCTGTTGGGGTCGGGTCCGGAGAGACCGGCTGGAAATGTGTGGTGAGGCGATCGGTCGGAACCGGCGACAATGGCGCGATGGCCACGCAGACCGCGCCGAGCGGTACCCGATGGCGCGCACTCGGCGCGTTGCTGCGGCCCGACGCCTGGCGTTGGGCCGGCCTCGGCGTGCTCGTGGCGATCAGCTCCGCGCTGCTCATCACCGGTCCGCTCATCGTCCGCCAGATCGTCGACCTCGCAGCCGAGGGCACCACGACCGCGGAGATCACCCGCCTGGCGCTGCTGTTCCTGGCGATCGCCGTCGTCACGCAGATCCTCGCCGTCATCGTCGCCTGGCTCGCGACGGTTGCGGCATGGCGGACGACCAACGACCTGCGCCTGACGATGACTCGCCACGTGCTGGGTCTCGACCACGAGTTCCATCGCACGCACACGCCGGGCGAACTGATCCAGCGCGTCGACGGTGACGTCACCTCGGTGTCCGACTTCCTCAGCACGGTCGTCACCAAGGCGGCGGGCGCCGCCATGCTCGTCGGCGGGATCATCATCGTGCTCACCGTGCTCGACTGGCGGCTCGGACTCGGCATGGCGGTCTATGTCGGGCTGGCGCTGGCGGTCATCGTACGCAGCCGACATCGGGCGGTCTCGGAATCGTCCGACGAGATGGGCGCGCTCGGTCGGCTCTACGGCGGCATCGAGGAACGGTTGACCGCAGCGGAGGACCTGCGGGCCAACGGCGCAGCCGACCACGTCGCCTGGCGGTTCGTCGAGGACAGCGAGGACGCGTTGACGAGCGCGGTCCGTCGCGAGCGTGCCTTCCTCGTGATGTGGTGGTTCGTCCAGGGGGCGGTCGCCGCGGGCTGGGTCGATCGCCCTCGTGCTCGGTGCGGTGCTCGTCGCCGCCGGCACCATCTCGATCGGTACCGCCTTCCTGCTGTTCCAGTACGTCCTGCTCATCGCTCGCCCGCTCGAGGAGGTCGTGCACGAACTCGAGACGGTGCAGAAGGCGAATGGTGCGATGGTCCGCGTCGCCGACCTGCTCGGCCGTGGAACCCAAGGTGCTCGACGAGGGCGACACGAGCCCGCCGGCCGGGCCGCTCGCGATCGACGTCGACGACGTGCACTTCGACTACGGCGACGACCGCCCGGTGCTGCGCGACGTCGACGATCCGGATCGGTGCCGGACGTTCCGTCGGCATCGTCGGTCGCACCGGCAGCGGGAAGACCACCTTCTCCCGACTCGTGTTGCGACTCGTCGAGCCGACCGCCGGTGTCGTCGCCGCTCGGTGGCGTTGCGATCGCCGACGATCGCCGCTGGCCGAGTTGCGACGGCGAGTTGCGCTCGTGCCGCAGGAGGTGGAGCTGTTCGCCGGCACGTGTGCGCGACAACGTGACGCTGTTCGACGACGAGCCGACCGATGCCGACGTGATCGATGCACTGCGTCGAGTGGGCCTCGACGCACTCGCCGACGCCGGCATCGATCGGGCCCTCGGAGCTGCAGGCAGCGGCCTGTCGGCCGGGGAGGCGCAGCTGCTGGCGCTCGCCAGGGTGTGGCTGCGCGACCCCGACCTGCTGGTGCTCGACGAGGCGACCGCCCGCGTCGACCCCGAGACCGAACGGCGACTCGAAGCTGCGGTCGTCGAACTCATGCACGGTCGGACGACGCTGGTGATCGCCCATCGCCTGTCGACGCTGCGTTCGGTCGACGAGATCGTCGTGTTCGACCACGGCCGCATCGTCGAGCACGGCGAACGCGCCGATCTCGTCGGCGACGACGACAGCCGGTTCGCGCAGCTCCTGACGATCTCGCTCGACGAGGAGCTGGATGAGGAGCTCGACGAGGAGCTCGACGGGGAACGCCACGACGAGCGAGCCGGCGACCTCGGATCGGCGGTGACGTCATGAGCTGCCTCGACCGATCTGCCGTCCCGACCGACAACGTGTGGAGGCTCGCCTGGCGCGTGTCACAGCACCGCCCACGCGAGTTCTGGTGGGGTTGGTCGCTGTTCCTGGTCTTCTTCACGATGCCCGCCATCACCGGGTACTTCCTCGGCCGCGGCTACAGCGCACTCGAGGCCGGCGACACCGACGAGACGCTCTGGTGGGCAGCTGCCATCGCGATGAGCGAGACCATCCGCATGGTGGCGATCCACCACGGCGCGCTCATCTGGACCAAGGCGTGGATCCACATGCAGACCCTGCTGCGCGCCAACATGCTCAGCGCCCAGATGGCGAGTGGTGGCCTCCACGCCGGCCAGCCCGTCGGTTCCGCCGGCTCCGCGGTCACCCACTTCCGTGACGACACCGAGGACGTCGCCAACTTCGTCGACGGCATGGTCGACGTGTCGGGCGGGGTCGTCTTCACGGTGATCGCCGGCTTCGTCCTCGGCGCTGCAGACCCGACGGCCGCGCTGATCCTCGTCATCCCGCTGCTCGGCGTCGGTGTCGCGACCCGCGTGCTCGACACGCGTATCAAGGAGTACCGCGCCGTCGGACCGCGCCGCGACCGAAGCAGGTCACCGGCCTGCTCGGCGACGTCATGGCCGCCGCCACCACGGTGAAGGTGAACGATGCCGCCGAACCGATGCTCGCCCGACTCACGGTGCTCGTCGATCGTCGCCGACAGACGGCGGTTCGCGACCGCGTGCTGGAGGAGGGCGTGCAGGCGTTCAGTCAGGGTGCAGCCGATGTCGGACTCGGCCTCGTGCTGCTCGTCAGCGCCGGAGCGATCGCGTCGGGCAGCTTCGACCTGGGCACGCTGGCGCTGTTCACCGCCTATCTCGGCTGGTTGAGTTTCCTGCCACGGATGGTCGGGCGGGTCCTCGCCCGTCGCAAGCAGGCCGGCGTCGCCTTCGACCGGATGCGCAAGCTCGTCGCGGGCGAAGAGGCGACGAACACGGTCCGGGAGCGGCACCTTCCGATCGATCCGGGCGACGGTCGGTCACGGCCCGAGGTCGTGCGTCCCGATCGTGTGCCGCTCGCTCGACTCGACGTGGTCGGCCTGAGCGTCGCCTACGCCGGCCGCACGGTGCTGTCCGACGTCGATTTCTCCGTGCGCCGAGGAGAGTTCGTCGTGATCACCGGCCCGGTCGGGGCCGGCAAGTCGACGCTCCTGCGGGCGTTGCTCGGGCTCGCATGGCAGGCCGACGTGACGGGTTCGGTGCGCTGGAACGGCGAGGAGATCGACGACCGCTCGGCCTTTCTTCGTACCGCCGAATGCGGCGTTCCTGTCGCAGGTGCCGCAGCTGATCTCCGACAGCGTCGCCGACAATGTCGGCCTCGGGCCGGTCGAACCGGAGCAACTGGCGACGGCACTTCGCCTGTCGGCGATCGCCGACGACATCGACTCGATGCCGGCCGGTGTCGACACCCTCATCGGCCCGCGAGGTCTGCGCCTGTCGGGTGGGCAGCGTCAACGGCTCGCCACGGCTCGCGCCCTGGTGCACTCGCCCGAGATCGTCGTGCTCGACGACCTGTCGAGCGCGCTCGACGTCGAGACGGAGGTGCAGCTCTGGACGAATCTCGCCGACGCCGGGATGACGGTGATCGCCGTCTCGCACCGAACGGTCGCGTTCCGTCGCGCGGATCAGGTGCTGCGGCTCGAGGCCGGTCGTCTCGTCGGCGGAGCCGGTCAGCTCGAACGTTGACGGGCGCGGTGGTCGGCGGTGTGGGTGCGGCTGGCGCAGCGGGGGTCCGAACAGAACCGACGCGATCCGTTCCGGGTCGCGTCGTAGAAGAGGTGGTCGCAGTCGGTGGCCGCGCACGTTCCGAAACGCTCGGTTCCGTGGTCGCAGATCTCCTGGGCGAGCGCCATCAGGATGTCGGCGACGACCTGCTCGTCGAACGCTGCAGACGCCGGGGTCCAGTGGATGTGGAGCCCGGCGCCGTCGTGGTCGGTGAGCGACGGCGTGATGTGCAGCTCGGCCAGTTCGGCCGTTGATCCACTTCACCATCGGGTCGGGATCGGCCGTGGGGAGTGCCGTGAGTGTGTCGAGCATGTGGTTCATCTGCGACTCGACCCGCCGCACCGACGCGGCCGATGCTCCGTTCGCCCGCGTGAACCCGTGCTCGTGAAGCAGTGCCACGTACATCACCGGCTCGCCGCCACGCGCATCGGCGAGCGCGTTGACGAGATCGACCATCGCTTCGAGGGTGAGTCGGATCTCGGTGTCGTGTCCGGATGTGACGTACACGACACCAGCGTAACGGTCGTCACTGTGTAAGGTACTAACTCGAATTAGCTACTTACATCGTCACAAGGCAGCACTCCGTGAACTCCTCCTGAACCTCCTGGTCATCGTCGCCACGCTCCTCGGCTCGTGGATGGCGTTCCCCCAGGCCCGCCGCCTGGCGCGCACGCGACGCGTCGAAGGAGTCTCCGCGGTCTGGATCGGCGTCAGCCTCGCGATCAACGGATGGTGGCTCGCCTACGGGCTCGTCGCCGGCGTGTGGGCGCTCGTGCCCGTGTCGGCGATCTCGCTCGTGCTCTACGCATCGATGGCCGTCGTCTATCTCGGCACTGTCGGTCGTGCCGCACTGCGCGCCCTGTCGCTCGGGGCCTTCGGTCTCGGGATGTTCCCACTGCCCTTCCTGATCATCGGTGGCTGGCAGCTCGCGGCGATCGCCGTGGGTCTGTCGTACGGCATCCAGCTCGTCCCGGCGGTCGTGTCGGCGTGTCGCACCCGCGACCTCGTCGGGGTGTCGGCATCGACGTGGCTCATCGCCTGGGTCGAGGCAGGGCTCTGGCTCGTCTACGGGCTGGGCGTCGGCGACGTCGCTCTCACGCTCGCGGGCATCGTCGGCATGGTGATGTCGTCGATCATCCTCGGCCGCCTTGCGGTCACCGGACACGACCCCTTCCTCGCTGTCGATCCGCGTCGCCGCGTGGCGGCCACGCAGTCGGTGTGACCACTGTCGCCGCGACCGGGCGCGGTGGACAATCGCACAAAGGTCACTAGTCTGACCGATGTAAACGTGAGTCAACGGTGGCTCCGATTTCAACAAGGAGCCGAAATGGCCACAGGTACAGTGAAGTTCTTCAATGACGAGAAGGGCTTCGGTTTCATCTCTCGCGACGACGGCGACGACGTCTTCGTGCACTACTCGAACATCGTCGGCGCTGGTCGTCGTTCGCTGAACGACGGTGACACCGTCGAATTCGAAATCGCTGCCGGCCGTAAGGGCCCGGAAGCGGTCGACGTCAAAGTCGTCTGAGGAGGCGTTCCGATTGGCTCGAAGTCCCCAGTCCTACCAGAAGCGACAACGAGAACTCCGTAAGAAGGAGCGCAAGGCCGAGAAGCTTGCCGTACGACACGGCAAGGGATCGGACTCCGACGAGGAATCCAGCGATGGACCCGACGAGGATGCGCTGCTCGAGGAGTTCCGTCAGTTGAACGAGAAGTTCGCTGCCGGCGACGTGGAGGAGGACGACTTCGAGTACCGCAAGGCGGAGATCTTCTCTCAGCTCGGACTCGGGGAAGCCCCCGAACCGCGGAGGAAGCCTCCGAATCGGTCGACTGACTCCCACGAATCTGATGACAACCCCCGGCTGGTCCGGGGGTTGTCGTCGTTTTCCGGGTCGTCGTCGGGCCCGAGTCGCCGTCAGGCCCGGGTTGCCGTGAGCCAGAAGCCGGTGCCGGCCGACGCGGTGCGCCCGGTCCAGTTGCCGGGCAGCGCAGTGAGCACGTCGTCGGGTGGGAGATGGATCGGCGTCTGATCGCCGAGCGTGTTGACCCACAGCACCGTGCCGGCATCTCGCAGAACCCGCGCGACCTCGTGCGGGAACAGGAGCATGTTGATCATCACGACGGCGTCGAACGAACGGTCGCGGTAGGGAAGCATCGAGGCGTCGGCTCGGACGCGTGGTGCCAGCTCCGGCGGTGCGTGGTGCAACATCTCGGCCGACAGATCGGTGGCGACGAGCGATCCGACGGTCCCGCCGAGAATGCGAGCGCCGGCCCCGGTGCCGGAGCCGAGTTCCAGCCACGCGCCATCGGTCGGCACGTTGCCGCGCTCGAGCGCGTCGCGAACCGGCGCGGCCTTGGTGTCGTCGATGTTCCGTGCCGACCACTCCTCGGCGAGCTCGTCGAAGACCGCGGCGACGCGGTCGGCGTCGTCCTGCGTCCATGGTTCGCCCAACGCAACCGCCCGGGTGAGTGTGCGCATCGGATGGTCGGGCCCGGCGAACGGTTCCGGTTCGCGCGCCGACGGGTGGTCGGTCAGCTGCTCGAGCATCGGTCCATTCTTGCATCAGGAGTCAGACCCCTGATGCAAGAGCAGCCTCCATGGCGACACGAGTTGCATTCATCGGTACATAGTTATATAGTGCTGGACATGTCCAAGGCCCTCCCGCCCGAACTGCTCGAACACGTTGCCGAACGCTTCCGTGTGCTCGGCGATGCGACCCGACTCGGCGTGATCCGAACCCTGCTCGACGACGGCGAGCAGAACGTCGGCCAACTCGTCGATCGTCTGGGTGCCAGCCAGGCGAACGTGTCCAAGCACCTCCGGATCCTGCACGACGCCGGCATCGTCTCACGTCGCGCCGAAGGCACGTCGGCCTACTACTCCGTCACCGATCCGAGTCTTCTGCCCGTGTGCGCCATCGTCTGTGACCGCCTGCGCGAGCAGGTCGCCGACGACGCCCGCACGTTCGCCGTCTGACGGCACCCCAATCCCCCACCGAACCCCGCCCACCACCGAAGGAAGCGACACATGACCACCGACACAGAAGCTGTGCGACCTGATCTATCGCTGGATGAGGATGGAGCGATCCATCCGCCTCCGCATCACGATGATCTCGAGACCGACGTCGTGCATCCGCCCCTCGCCCGGATGGGTCGATGGGCGCACAACCACCGCAAGGCGGTCATCATTGCGTGGGCCGTCCTGGCCATCGGTCTCGGCGTGTTCGCGCCCAAGCTCGAGCACGCGCTGTCCGGTGCCATGTGGGAGGTCAACGGCAGCGAGTCGCTCGCCGCGCGTGACATCATCGACGAGCAGTTCGGTGGCCTCTCCTCGCAGTCGGCCGTCGTGGTGATCCAGAGCGAATCGACACCGATCGACGATCCCGCGTACCAGCAGGTCATCGCCGACGTGAATGCGCTGATCGTCACCGAGCCGGGCTTCGGCCAGCCGATGCCCGCCCAACCGGGCATGGACGGCATGACCGTGATGATCCAGGCCGGCGCGGAGGTCGACCCGACCGAAGCCGTTCGCGCGGCCGAACGACTCGGCGACGAGATCAACGATCTGTCGACCGAGGTCGCCGGTGATCAGATCACCGTCGCCCTCACGGGTTCGCCCGCCTTCTGGGACGACTTCAACGCGGTCAACCGTGAAGGCATGATGAAGGCCGAACTGCTGACCTGGCCGGTCACCGCAGTCATCCTCGTGATCGCGTTCGGCACGCTCGCTGCGGCGGGCCTGCCGCTGCTGCTCACCGCTGCCGGCCTGCTCGCCTCGATGGGCGTGCTCTACGGCATCACCCAGGTGACCGACCTGTCGATCTGGACGCTGAACTTCGCCATGATGTTCGCGCTCGCACTGGGCATCGACTACGCCCTGTTCATCGTCACCCGGTACCGAGCTGCGCTGCACGCTCACCCCGAAGATCCTGAACACTCCGTCGGTCTGTCGATGGACACTGCCGGCAAAGCCGTGCTCTTCTCGGGCATCACCGTGCTCATCAGCCTGTCGGCCATCCTCCTCGTGCCGATCCCGGCGTTCCGTTCGATGGCGGCCGGCATGATGCTGTCGGTCAGCTTCGTCCTGCTGGCGGCGCTCACGCTGCTGCCGGCACTGCTCGGGCCCGGCATCGACAAGTTCGCACTGCCCTGGCACAGCAAGGGTGACCACCACAGCGAGTTCTTCGCCCGCCTCGCCGATCGGATCCAGGCGCACAAGGTCATCGTCGCCATCGGCGCCGTCATCGTGCTCATCGCCCTCGCCCTGCCGCTGCTCGGTCTGAAGACCGGGATGCCCGGGATCACCGTGTTGCCCGAAGACCAACAGGCCCGCCAGGGCTACGACATGATCGCCGACGGCTTCGGACCCGGTGGTCCCGGCCCGATCCAGATCATCGTCCCCGCCGGCGACGACGCCGAGGCTGTCGCCGGACAGGTGATGGCCACCGACGGCATCGTCATGGCGTTCCCACCCCAGCCGGGCATGGAGGGCGCCAGCATCATCCAGGCCGTCGGTGCCTACGACCCCTCGTCGGAAGAGGCGCTCGCGCTGATCCCGACACTGCGCGCCGAACTCCCCGACGGCGTGGTCGTCGGCGGGCCGGTCGCCGAGAACTACGACCTCGACCAGACACTCAGCGAGAAGGCGCCACTCGTCATCGGCGTGGTCCTGATCCTCGGGTTCCTGCTGCTGATGGTTGCGCTGCAGGCAGTGATCGTCGCCTTCGTCGGCGTCATCTTCAACCTGTTGTCCGTCGGCGCAGCGTTCGGTGTCGGAGCGCTGGTGTTCCAGCACGGAATGGGCGCCAGCCTGCTCGGCTTCGAGAGTCAGGGGTATCTCACCTCGTGGGCGCCGTTGTTCTTCTTCGCCCTCGTGTTCGCCATCTCGATGGACTACACGGTGTTCCTGCTCGCCTCGACCCGGGAGCACTTCGAACGATCGGGTGATGCAGCCGAGGCGGTGCGCGGATCGCTGGGCCACAGCGGCCGACCGATCGTCGCTGCTGCCGGTGTCATGATCGCCGTCTTCTACACCTTCGCCATCGCCGGCACGCTGCCGATGAAGGAGATGGGCCTGATCCTCGGCACGGCGGTGCTGCTCGACGCCTTCCTCATCCGGTTGGTGCTCGTTCCCGCAACGCTCTACATCATCGGCAACAGGGCGTGGTGGCTGCCGCGCTGGATCGACCGGATCCTGCCGAACGTGAAGTTCGCCCACTGATCACAGGCCGCTGATCACAGACCATTGATCACACAGGGTCGGGTTCCTTCCCGGCGCAACGGTGCGGACGTCTCGAACGAGGCGTCCGCACCGACGCGTCTCAGGGTCGGGTGAGCGCGGCGAAGGTGACGGCAGCGGCTTGGGCGACGTTGAGGGAGTCGACGGCCGGGGAGATGGGGATGCGGACGCGACGATCGGCGGCCGCCAACACCGTCCGGCTCAGGCCGGGGCCTTCGGCGCCCAGCACCACGGCGACGCGGTCAGCGACGTCGAGGTCCCACAGGTCGGTTGCATCGGCCGCCGGGGTCATCGCCCACGTCTCGAAACCGGCCCGATGCAGCGCGTCGACGACACCGCCCCATTCGGCCGGCCCGGCCCGCGCGATCGGCAGGGTCAGCACCTCGCCCATGCTGACGCGGACGGTCCGTCGGCTGTAGGGATCGGTGCAGGTGTGGTCGATGACCAGGCCGTCGATCCCGAAGGCCCGCGCCGCGCGGGCGATGGCGCCGAGGTTCTCGGCGTCGTTGAGCCCCTCCAGCACGGCGATGCGGTCGAGCGCTCCGGACGAGTTGCCTCGACGGAGGGGTGCGGCCGACGTTCGGCGCACGCGATCACGCCGCGATGCAGGTCGAACCCGACCACCTCGGCGATCACCGCTCGTTCCGCCACGTACACCGGGCACGCCTCGGCCGTCGAGCACAGCGGCATTCGGCGCGAATCGCTCGACCCTCGACGGCGCCAGCAGCACCGAACGGACCGTGTGGCCCGACTCGATGAGGCGGTCGATGGCGACGTATCCCTCCGTGATGAAGCTCCGGTCGTCCTCGTACCGGCGGCGATACGCCTGATCGTTGAGTCGAGCGATAGTCGTCGAGCAGCGGATCGGCGGAATCGGCGATCGGCGTCGTGGTCAACGGGCGAACACCTGGGAGTCGTCGGCGAACGCCTTGAACTCGAGCGCGTTGCCGGACGGGTCGAGGAGGAACATCGTCGACTGCTCGCCGACCTGGCCGGCGAAGCGGGTGTGGGGCTCGATGACGAACGTCGTCCCAGCGGCCGTCAACCGGTCGGCCAGGGTGCGCCAGTCGTCCGGGGTCAGCAACACGCCGAAGTGGGGGACCGGCACGTCGTCGCCGTCGACCGGGTTCGACAGCGTCGACGGCCGGTGGTCCGGATCGAGGTGCGCGACGAACTGGTGGCCGTACAGGTCGAAGTCGACCCACGAGTCACTCGATCGTCCCTCCGGACACCCGAGCAGGTCGCCGTAGAAGGCGCGCGCCGCGGCGAGGTCGTCGACCGGCATGGCCAGGTGGAATCGTGATGGTCGATCGTCGCATCATCAGTGCGGCAGCACGTACGTGCCCTGGGCCGTGGCCGTGGGCCTGTCCTCGCGGTCGTCGCACCACACCCGCACCGTCCCGACGACGTTGCGCCGGCCCGCCACGTCGAGCGTCGCCCTGGCCCAGAGCACCGAGCCCTGCGCGGGTCGCAGGAACCGTATCGAGAGCTCCGACGTGAGCGCCATCGGCTCGATTCGACCGGTGGCTCCGAACACGAGGTACCAGAGGGCGGCATCGGCGAGGCCGAACTGTGACGGACCGGAGATGAATGCGCCGGGCCGGAGCTCGTCGTCGGAGATCACGCGACAGGCAACGGCCATCGTTCGGCCCAGCTCCACACACGAGTTGTTGGAGCCGGGGAACAGCTCGCCGATCATCTCGTTGACGGCGGTGACGTCGGGGGCGGTCACGTCGGTCGGGAAGCCGCGGGAAGGCATGATCCGACGCTAGCGAGATTCGTCTCCGCCCCGAAACCATGGCATCGTGTCGGCCATGAACACGACCGACGACTTCAGACCATCGCTCGAACGTGTCGTCGTGGTCGGGGCATCGCTGGCGGGCCTGCGCGCCGCCGAGACCCTTCGCCAGCACGAAGCGGTCGGCTCGGTGATCGTCGTCGGCGACGAGACGCACCGCCCGTACGACCGGCCGCCGCTGTCGAAGAAGCTGCTGTCGGGTGAATGGGAACCCGATCGGATCCACTTGCGTCAGCCCGAGGTGTTCGACGAGCTCGACGTCGACTGGCGGCTGGGAACGGCCGCCGCCGGCCTCGACCTGGCGACGCGCCGCGTCGAACTGGCGAACGGTGAATCGATCCCCTTCGACAGCCTGATCATCGCCACCGGAGCGCAGCCCGCGTCGCCTCCCGGGCCAGGACACGTTCGACCACGTGCACGAGTTGCGCACGCTCGACGATGCCCTGGCGCTGCGGTCCGAGATCGCACCAGGCGGCCGTCGGGTCGTGGTGATCGGTGCGGGCTTCATCGGCCTCGAAGCGGCAGCCACGGCGAAGACGTCGGGCAACGACGTGGTCGTGCTGGAAGGTGCATCGGCACCGCTGATCCGGGGCCTCGGCGCCGAGATGGGCGAGGCGATCGCCGGGCTGCACCGAACCCACGGCGTGACCGTCCGCTGCGACGTCCGTATCGACGCGTTGACCGACGACGGCGTGCGTCTCGCCGACGGCGAGGTGGTTCCGGCCGACGTGGTGGTCGTCGGCATCGGGGTGTCGCCGGCGACCGACTGGCTCGCCGACAGTGGGGTGCAGACTCCGCGACGGCATCGTGTGCGACGCCCATCTCAACGCGCTGGATGTCGCCGGGATCGGTCGATTCCGGGCATCTTCGCCGCCGGCGACGTGGCCCGCTGGCCGAACGCCCTCTTCGACGAGGAGATGCGCGTCGAACACTGGACCAACGCCGCCGAGCAGGGTGCACTCGCCGCGAACAATCTGGCGCACCTCGCCGCCGGCGAGTCACCCGAGTCGTACGCCGCGCTGCCGTTCTTCTGGAGTGATCAGTTCGAGCATCGGATCCAGTTCCTCGGCCGAGCCGGCGCCGACGACGACGTGCGCATCGTGGCGGGATCGGTCGCCGACGCGAAGTTCCTCACACTGTTCGGGCGTGACGGCCGCCTCCACGGCGCGCTCGGGGTGAACGCCCCCCGCTGGGTCATGTCGACGCGCAAGCTGTTCCTCGAGCAGGCGAGTTGGGACGAGGCCGTCGCGGCCACGAGCGGGCTCGACGCGTAGGCTCGGCACATGACCGGGGCGTCACATGTGTCCGGTGTCTGGGCCAAGACCACCGATCTCCAGGTCGTCAGTGGTCACGGCTGCCGGTCGTCGACGTCGACGGTGTCGAGTACCTCGACTTCACTGCTGGGATCGCGGCGGCCTCGACGGGTCATTCGCATCCACGGGTGGTGCAGGCGATCAGTGAGCAGGCGGCCCGTTTCGTGCATGCCCAGCAGAACGTGTACACCCACGACCTGCTCGAACCGTTGGCCGCCCGCCTGGCCGAGATCACTCCGGACCCGATCGACACGTTCTTCTTCGCCAATTCGAGCGACGAGGTGCTCGAGGTGGCCGTCAAGGTGGCCAAGCACGCGACCGGGCGCCATTCCATCGTCGTGTTCGACGGCGCATTCCACGGTCGCACGAATCTGACCATGGCCATGTCGACCTCCCGCGATCGACCGCGCCGGCTACGGGCCGTTCCCGCCCGGTGTGTTCGTGGCGCCCTTCCCCGACCCGCACGCCTCCGATCAGGAAGCCGAGATCTCCGGCGCGCTGCGCGGCCTCGACCGGCTCTTCCAGACCCAGGTGGTGGCCGACGAGGTGGCCGCGATCATCATCGAGCCGGTCATCAGCGAACGTGGCTACATCCCGACGCCCGCCGAGTTCATCCGCGGCCTCGCCGAACGGTGTCGTGACAACGGGATCCTGTTCGTGGCCGACGAGGTGCAGAGCGGGTTCGGCCGCACCGGCAGGATGTTCGCGATCGAGGCCCACGACGTCGAACCCGACATGTTGTGCATGGCCAAGGGCATCGCGTCGGGTTTCCCGTTCGCTGCGCTCGGCATGCGCAGGTCGATCGACGACTCGTGGCGCGTCGGCAGCCAGGGCGGGTCGTCGAACGGCAATCCCATCGGTTGCGCTGCGGCGCTCGCCACCATCGAGGTGATCACGGCACCGGGATTCCTCGACCACGTCCAGGCCCGTGGCAACCAGCTGATCGACGCCCTCCGCGAGATGCAGCAACTCGACTCGTCGCTGCGGTACGTGCGAGGTCGTGGGCTGATGGTGGCAACCGAGTTCGATTCGCCCGAACGTGCCGGCGCCGTCGTGGAGCACTGTCTCCGCGAGAGCCGCCTGATCCTCATGTCGGCCGGGACTCGGAATCGGACCATCCGATGGATGCCACCGCTCGTGGTGACCTCGGCCGAGATCTCCGAAGCGGTCCGGGCCTTCGAGTCGGCGATCCGCGCCACGAGCTGAGGTTCGAGTCGTGGCACGTCTCGATGTCACCCGTATCGGCGCCTGGCGTGGGCTCCAGGCGGTGGTGGGCCAGATCGAGCGCGGCATCGACGAGGAGTTGCGGGCCGACTGGGACATCCAGCTCGGTTGGTTCGACGTGCTGGCCTCGCTGCAGCGCCTGGGCGGCAGGGCCAGGCCGCTCGACGTCGCCGCCGATCTCAGGCTGCCGCCGTCGAGCCTCAGCCGTCGTCTCGACCGATTGCAGGAGGAGGGTTGGATCGCTCGTCATCGCGAGGTGCCCGGCGCTGATCATCGGGCGGTCGAGATCGAACTCACCCGCACCGGTCGCCGCCTCTGGCGCGAGATGAACGTCAGCTACCGCCGCGCGCTCCAGGCCCAGTTCGCCATCCACCTCGACGATCGCGACATCGCCGACATCCGCCGCGTCCTCGACCTCCTGATCGGCCTCGACCCGGATCCCGACCGGGATTCCGGCACGCGCTCGGGCCCCGACCCCGACCGTGACCTCGACCCTGACCAGGACCCCGAACCTCGGGGGTAGCGTGAGCAGCATGCCTGCCGTGTCGACGATCATCTGGGTCGGGTTCGGCATCCTCATGGGCTACGTCCTGTGGAAAACCGGGATCATGATGCTGCGCAGCATGACCTCGCTGCCGCCGGAGCCTCCGCCGACCGGCGAATTGCGCAAGGTGAACCGCAGGTATCGCTGCGATGTCTGTGGGGTGGAGCTGAGGTTGACAATGGCCCCTGACGACGACCCACCGCCCCCGCGACACTGTCTCGAGGACATGACCGAGGTCGCGCCGCTCTACGACTGAGGCCGCGGCGAGGCGGTCGATCCGACCGACGTCCGGACCATGTTGTCCCCAGGGATGGGGACAACATGGGTGAAACCACACCGATGTGATTCGAGGTTTCCCACAGGGCGGGAACCGGGTGTGCGATCAGGCGGTCAACGCCACTTGGTGGCGGTGTAGAGCCCGCCGAGGATGCAGCCCAGCCCGATCAGCGTCGGAATGTTGCTGTCGGTGAAGATCAGGTACCGAGCCATGATCATCAGCCCGCCGGCGACGAGCAACACGATCATGATGATCGGGATCCAGTGCGGTGGTACCAGTTGGCGTTTGGTTGCCTTCGGGGTGTAGCGCGACGACGCCGTTGCGGCGTGATGCGGCTGGTCGTCGGGCTGAACGTGGCGATCCTCGGGCCGGGTCCCCTTCGGGGTCACCCGACCTCCGCCGGTCTTTCGCTTCGGGGGAGCCATGCAGCACCGAGCATACGTGATCAGGCCAACCGACCGCTCACGTGAGCGCCACGAGGCCCATACTGGAGCGGTGACACGTGTCCTCGTCATCGACAGCTACGACAGCTTCGTCTACAACCTGGTGCAGTACCTCGGTGAGCTCGGTGCCGATCCGATCGTGGTGCGCAACGATCAACTCTCGGTCGACGACGCCGTGGCGCTGGAGCCCGACGCGGTGCTGTTGTCGCCCGGCCCCGGTCGGCCCGAGACGAGCGGCATCATCTGCGAGTCGATCGGTGCGTTCGCCGCGATCGGGACGCCGCTGTTCGGCGTGTGCCTCGGCCACCAGGCGATCGGTCACGTCTACGGCGCCGACGTCGTGGGCGCTCCGGAGCTGATGCACGGCAAGACCTCCGAGATCATCCACGACGGCACCGGTGTGTTCGCCGGCCTGTCGTCACCGCTGACCGCAACGCGTTACCACTCGCTCACGCTCGCGCCCGACAGCATTCCCGACGACCTCGTCGTCACGGCACGCAGCGCCGACGGCGTCGTCATGGGTGTACGTCATCGCACGCTCTCGGTGGAGGGCGTGCAGTTCCATCCCGAGAGCATCCTCACCGGCCAGGGCCACGACCTGCTCGCGAACTTCCTCGCGCCCGCAGCCGTGAGCGGCGGTCAGGGAGCGACGGTCGTCGTCGTGGTCGTCGGCGCCGGTCGTCGTCGGCGCGGTGGTCGTGGTGGTCGTCGGCGGGATCGTGCGTGACCGGGTGCCATCGGCGCGACCCACGGTGATCGTGATCGCCGTGCCCGGGTCGACCTGCGAGCCGGCCGGAAGACTCTGCGCCACGACACGGCCGTCGTCGGTGGCCCCGGCGGCGACATCGACGTAGGACACGCTCGGCACGAGGCCCTCCTCGGTCAAGGTGTTGCGGGCCTGCGCCTCGGTCCGACCGACCACGGCCGGGACCCGTCACGGGTTCGGGCCCATTGGACACGATGATCAGCACGTCACTGCCCTTGGCGATCAGCTCGCCGGGGCCGGGACGGATCTCCATCACGGTGCCGGCCGGCGACCGTCGGACTCGAGCGCACGTCGGTGGTGACGACGAAGTCGTACGGCGGGGCCTGCAGGAGCGCCCGCGCCTCGACCTCGGTCATCCCGATGACGTCGCCGGGCACCTGCACACTCGACAGCGGGGCCGCCACGACCAGATTCACCACCGTGCCCTGCAACGCCGGGGTACCGGCGGCCGGGTCGCTCGAGATCACGGTGTTCTCCGCGAGATCGTCGCGTTCCTCGTTCGTGATCGTCGCCGACCACGAACCCGTCGGCGGCGAGGAGTGAACTCGCCTCGGTGATCGGCAGGGTCACGACGTTGGGGACCGGCACGAGTTGCGGGTCGGGATTGAAGAAGACCTCGACGGTGTCGTCCTTGAGGATCAGCGTGCCGGCCGGAGGGTCGGTGCGCACGACGAAGTTGACGGCGACGAGGGCAGCTCTCCTCGGGTGTCGTGACGAACCGGATGTTCTTGGCGGTGAGATCGGCGGTGACCTCCTCGAGTGGCCTGTTCGTGTAGTCGTCGAGCACGAACTGCGCTGGGTTCGGCGTCGGCGTCGTCGCCGCCCGAGGGCCTGGAACAGCAGCACACCGCCGATCGACGAGGAGGATCAGCGCGACGAACGCGCCCAGCGCGTACCAACCCGTGCGCGACGGGTTGGTGTCGTAGTACATCGCGTCGGCGGACGCGCCCGTCGGGTAGCCCGCCTCGACCATCCCGGTCGAGGGCACGGAGTCGGAGCGTGGTGCTGACGCCGGGCATCATCCCGGTGGGGGCGACGGTCGGATTGACGGTGGTTGCCCCGGCGGCAGCGCCGGCAAGGAGCCGCCGCGCCGGCTGCCCCGGCACGGGCGTTCGCTGCGGCGGCCAGTGCCTGGACGGGCTCGTCGTTGCGGAACCGGCGAAGATCGTCGCGGAGCGCCGCAGCGCTCGGGTACCGCATCTTCGGATCCTTGGCGAGGAGCTTGGCCACGATCGCCTCGAACGATCGCGGCACATCTGCAACGATCTGGACGAGCGGCTGCGGCGAGTCGTGCACCTGCTTGTACGCGATGCTCACCGGGTTCTCGCCGGTGAACGGTGGCCGTCCGGCCACCATCTCGTACATGACGATGCCGAGCGAGTACAGGTCGCTGCGCGGGATCGGGCTGCGCCCCCTGGGCCTGTTCGGGCGAGAAGTACGTCGCCGTGCCCATCACCGAGCCGACCTGGGTGAGGTTCGACTCGGTCGGCGCGTTGAGGGCGCGGGCGATGCCGAAGTCGGCGACCTTCACCTGGCCGTTCGTGCCGATCAGGATGTTCGCGGGCTTGATGTCACGGTGGGCGACGTGGTTGTCGTGGGCGAAGCCGAGTGCCGCCGCGACCTCGCTGGCGATCTCGGCGGCCTGCTTCGAGGTGAGCTGCTTGTTGGTGGAGAGGATCTCGGCCAGGGTGCGACCCTGGACCTCCTCCATCACGATGAAGTAGGTGCCCTCGAACTTGCCCCAGTCGTAGACGTTGACGATGTTGGGGTGCGACAGGCTGGCGGCCGACTGTGCCTCACGTCGGAACCGTTCGACGAAGTTGGCGTCGGTGGCGAACTCGGGGAAGAGCACCTTCACGGCGACCTGGCGGTCGAGCAGGAGGTCGCGCGCGGAGAAGACGTCGGCCATGCCGCCGCGCCCGATCCGCTTGTGGATCTCGTAACGGTCGTTGATGACCGTCGCCTCGCCGTTGTTCGTCACGTTGTGCCTTCTGAGCTGGAACACGGGTTCTCAGCGCTGGGCAAGGTTACCGAGGCTGTCCTCGCCATTGCCGGCAGGGGTCGGCTGCTCACGCTCACGTGCCGCCTCCGGGGATGGCCGGGGTCACCGGCTGCGATCCGGCGCCGGTGAGGAGGAAGTCGAGCATGCCCTTCGCGATCGGGCCGGCGAGACGGCCACCGGTGACGGCGATGTCCGGTGTCGACTGGACGTTGGTGAGCACGACCGACACGGCGTACTGCGGATTGTCGGCCGGGGCGAAGGCGATGATCCAGGCGTGCGACAGGCCGGGATTCGACGGGTCACCGAGCTGGGCCGTCCCGGTCTTGGCCGCCACCGGGATGCCACCCTCGAGCGCGATGCAGCAACTGGCCGTGCCGCGTTCGGCGACACCGATCATCAGTTGCTGCTCGATCTCGGCGGTCGCCGGTGAGATCGGGGTCTTCCAGACCTCGGGTGTCGTCTGGTCGAGTACCCGGCCGTCCTGGTCGTAGGTCGCCTGAACGGCGTACGGCTTCATCATCTGGCCGCCGTTGGCGACTGCACCCGCCACCATCGCCATGTGCAGCGGCACCATCTGCACCTCGCTCTGGCCGAACCCGCGGATCGCCAGGAGTGGGAGCTCCTGAGCCAGGTTGTCGGTGTTGCCGAACGTGCTCGCGGCCGGTCGCGGCAGGTCGATCGGCAACTCTTCGCCGATGCCCCAGGCCTTGGTGCCCTTCGACCATCGCCTCCGGTCCGATCAGCGTGGACAACTGGGCGAACGGGATGTTGCAGCTGCGGGCGAACACCGTGGCGAGGTCGCCGCCGCAGAGACTGCCGTTGTAGTTCTGGATCGGGTCGTTCGTCTGGGGCGGCACCCACTCGCGTTCGTTCGCGAACGTGTTGTCGAGCGTCACGACACCGGCCTCGAGCGCGATTCCGGTGGTGATCACCTTGAACGTCGATCCGGGCATGTAGCGCTCCTGGTATGCCTGGGCGAGCAGCGGGTTGCCGTCGGCGTTCTGGAGCTCGGTGATGATGCCTTCGGCGACCTCGAAGTCGGCGTTGACGAACGTGTTCGGGTCGTAGGTGGGGTTGCTGTACATGGCGCGGATCGCGCCGGTCTTCGGTTCGATGACCGTGACCGAGCCGGTCTGTCCCCCGAGGAGGAACTGGGCGACCTCCTGGGCGTCGTTGCGTACGGCGAGTTCCACGGTGCCCGTCGTCTCGACGGTGCCGCCGAGCAGGTCACCGAGGCCGCGGACCTGCTGTTCGGCGGTGGTGCCGCTGAGCACGTCGCCGTACAGCCGCTCCACCTGGGTCGATCCGAACGCGAACGTGTAGTACCCGGTGATGTCGGCGAGGAGGTCGCCGGTGGGGTACTCGCGGCGGTACTCGTACGGCTCGCCCGGTGCCGTCGGAAACGACACCGCGGCGACGACGCCGTCGCTCGTGACGATCGGGCCACGCGGCCGGTTGAACTCCCTGAGCATCTGGCGGGTGTTGTCGAACCGGGCATCGAGCTCGGGCTTGCGCCCGACCTGCCAGTAGTTGAGCGCGACGAACAGCACGACGTAGCAGGCCATGAGGCCAACGGCGAGCTGGCGGATCTGACGGTTCATGCCGGGTCGCCCCTCATGTCAGGCCTTCATGCCGCAGCCTGTCGCTCGGCCCGGCGAAGCTGCCGCGACAGGCGCCATGCCTGCCAGCGTTCGCCGGGCGTCGGGTCGTCGGGGAGTTCGCCGAGTCGGCGCGCCGACGAGTCCGACAGCCGGATCAGCAGCGCCAGCAGCACGTAGTTGGCCACCAGCGACGAGCCGCCGTAGCTGACGAACGGCAGCGTGATGCCGGTGAGCGGGCACCACCTTGATGACGCCGGCGATGATGATGAATCCCTGGATGCCCACGATCGTGGTGAGGCCGACGGCGAGCAGTTTCTCGAAGGTCCGGTCGGTGCGCAGCGCGATCCGCAGGCCGGCACCGACGATCAGGACGAAGGCCATCAGCACGGCGGTGGCGCCGATCAGGCCCCACTCCTCGCCGATCGAGGAGAAGATGAAGTCGTTCTGGGCCTCGGGCACCTGCCCGGGGTTGCCACGGCCGAGTCCCGTGCCGGTGAGGCCTCCGTCGGCGAGGCCGTACAGCGATTGGATGATCTGGTAGCCCTTGTCGAGCGGGTCGGCCCACGGGTCGAGCCAGATGTCGACGCGGGTCTGCACGTGGCCGAACTGTGTCCAGGAGAAGTAGGCGGCCGCGCCGAACAGCACGGTGCCGATCAACAGGTAGCTGAGCCGCTCGGTGGCCACCCACATCATCACGACGAACAAGGTGAAGAACAGCAACGACGATCCGAGATCGCGCTGGAACACCATGACCACCACGGCGAATCCCCACGCCATGATGATCGGGGCGATGTAGCGCGGTTCGGGCAGGTGGAACGGACCCACCTTCCACGTCGAGGCGGCGATCAACTCACGTCGGTCGGCGAGGTACGACGCGAAGAAGATCGCGAGGGCGATCTTGGCGAACTCGCCGGGCTGGAAGTTGATCGGCCCGAGGCTCACCCAGATGCGGGCGCCGTTGATGTTCACGCCGAGCCCGGGCGCCAGTGGCAGCAGGAGCAGGAACGCTCCACCGAAGAAGAACAGCCAGCTGTAGCGGGCCAGGTCGGTGGCTCGTTGGACGACGAGCAGCGTGGCGACGAACGCACCGATCGCGATGAGGCTCCACGTGGCCTGGAGCCCGGCGAGTTCGTCGTCGAGCCGGGCGATCATGACGAAGCCGATGCCGTGCAACAGGGCGGCGAGTGGGAGCAGGGTGCCGTCGGCCCCGCGGGCGACGAGGCGCACGACGACGTGGGCGCACAGCAGCAGCCCGAGCAGGATCGCAACGAAGAAGACGATGCCCGGGGGGATCTCGGCGTTCGTGCCGAGCGCGGTGATGGTGTAGGCGGCACCGGTGATCAGCGCCGCCATCACCACGAGCGTCAGCTCGGTCGAGCGTCGGCTGCGCGCCAGCGGCGAGTCGACGACGACGTCGGGGACCGCGGAGGTGGTGGTGTCGAGGTCACTCATGGCTGGAGCCGGGCACCACGGTCACGGCGTTGCAGTGGTCGTCACTCCGGTGGGGGCGCCCGTCGCGGCAGTCGGTCTCGGGGGCGAGCGTGGTCGTCGGCGCAACGGTGGTGGTCGTCGTGGTGGTCGTCGTCGTGGTGGTGGTGGTCACGCCGTCGCGGATGTAGTCCGCAGCGTCGTCGGCGGAATCGAACTCCGGTTGGTCGTCGATCTCGGCGGCGACGTCGGGCTCGAACTCGTCGCGCTCGGGGCCGCCCTCGTTGACGGCGGTGGGGTCGATCCACAGCACGCCGCCCGGGCGGCCCTGGTAGATGATCGCCTGGTCGTCGTCGTCGAACGCGACGAAGTAGCCGCTTCTCGCCCACGCCGAGAACACGACGAACGCCGCCACGATCACAGCTGCGACCCCGAACCCGATGGCGAACCGCTTGAGGTTCGAGCGTCGGGGAGCTGCGTCGAGCGTCGTCCGGTGGTGTCCGCGCCACCCGGCTGGGAGGGGTCGGCATCGAGTTCGAGCGTGCCGGCCGGCGTCGGATCGGCGCCACCGTCGGCCCACAGTGGCACGACGTCGAGTTCCTGTGTGGCGTCGGGCGGGTCGTCGCCCTCGATCACGTCGACGACGATGACGGTGATGTTGTCGCGTCCGCCGGCCTCGTTGGCGCGCTTGACGAGCAGATCGGCGGCGAGTTGCGGATCCGACTCGGCGGTGAGCGTCTCGCTGATGTCGTCGTCGTCGACCTCGTCGACCAGGCCGTCGCTGCACAGCACGAAGCGATCACCGCGGATGAGGGGGAGCGTCCACCAGTCCACCCGCACGTCGGGCTCGATGCCGAGGGCCCGCGTGATGATGTTGCGCCGTGGGTGGTTGCGCGCCTCGGCCTCGCTGAGGTGTCCGGTCGACACGAGTTCCTGGACGTAGCTGTGGTCGACGGTGACCCGACGCAGCCGGCCGTGGCGGAACAGGTAGGTGCGTGAGTCACCGACGTTCGCGAGCACGAGGGCCTCGGTCGGCTCGGCCGGCACGATCGGTGTGACGTCGCCGGGCAGGGTCGGAGTGCCGGCGTCGCCATCGCCGTCATCGTGGTGATCGTCATCGTGGTGATCGTCCGACATCGTCGTCGTCGGTCGACGATGCAGCGCCGGTCGGTGCGGGAACGTGTCCGGGTGCCGCGATCGAACCACTGGTGTCGATGTTCGGCTCGGCGCGGCCCGCGTAGTGGTCGCCGATGACCGCGATGGCGGTGATCGTGGTCCCCATGCCGGCCTGGTCGGGGTTGGCGATCGCGGCGCGGAAGATGTCGCCGTTGGCGGTACGGATCGCGGCCACGACGGTCGTCGGCGGACGGCAACTCGTCGCCGTCGAGCAGTTCGGCGATGCGTTCGACGGCGATCTGGCTCGCGACCTCACCCGCTTCGTGCCCGCCCATGCCATCGGCCACGACGAAGACCTTCGGGGTGACGAGCAGGCTGTCCTCGTTGGCGGCTCGGACCTGGCCGGTGTGAGTCGTGGCGCCGACGCGGAGATTGGCCATCACTGGGCCTCGATCAGTGTGGTGCCGACCTGGATGCGATCGCCCGGGTGCAGGAGCTTGGCGCCCACGAGCTTGGAACCGTTGTGGAACGTGCCGTTCGTCGAGCCGAGGTCCTCGACCATGGGTTGGCCCTCGTGGTCGAACACCCGCAGGTGGAGCTGTGACACGTAGGCGTCGTCGTCGATCATGATGGTGCATCCGGGTTCGCGTCCGAGCGTGACGTCACCCGTGAGCGGACGCTCATGCCCCGTCGTGCCTTCGGCTCGAGGATCACCAGTCGATTCGCACGTGCGCGGGCCTGCTTCCTGGCCTTCTTGTCCTGCTTGCGGTCCTTCGTCTGCGTGGCCGACGGGGTGACGACCTGACGGGGCTGCGCGACTCTCGGATTGCCCACGACGGGGCGTCGCGTCGGTGTGCGGACCTCGCTCCACACCGCCCACAGGACGCGTGCGAAGAACAGGTACAGCAGTCCGAGGAGAACGAACTTCAGGAGGTCGAGGACTTGGTCGGTCATGGCGAGGGAGCCTGCTGCTCCTGCAGGTCAGGAGGCCTCGAACCGCAGATGGGTGGAACCGACGCTGATGATGTCGCCGTCGTTGAGCCGTTGCTCGCCGGTGATCTTGACGCCGTTGATCATCGTGCCGTTCGTGGATCCCAGGTCGACGACGACATAGGAGGTCGTGCCGGCTCGGACTTCGGCATGGCGGCGGCTGATGTTGCTGTCGTTGACCGCGATGGTGCACTCGGGCAGGCGACCGATGCTGACCGGCGCGGCGTTGATGTAGATCCGTTCGCCCGACGGCAACACGAGCGATCCCATGCCCGGCCCGGTTGCTGCGGCCTTGAGTTGGCTGACGATGCTGAAACGTCCGCCTCGCAGCTCGTTGTCGACCGCCAGTTGCACGGTGACCGGCCCCATGAAGTGGTAGCCCTCTTCTCGCGCGTACTCGCGCGCGGCCTCGGCCAGCTCGGACACGAGCGCATCCTCGATGTCGCCGAATCCGGCGTGGTCGACGGCGTTGAGCTTCACCGTGAAGTCGTTGGGAACGATCCGGCGACCCTTGACGTCGACGGAGCGATTGTCGTCCATCTCGCGAACGAGACGGCGGCCGAGTTCGATGGGGCGGATCGAACCGCGTGAGCGACGAGAGAACACGCCATCGACCATACGCTCCAGACGGTGCTCCAGTGACTGCAATCCCATAGGTGGCTTGCGAGGCTACTGCCCGCCGTCGCACGCCCGTCGTCGCCCCTTCCCCGAGGATGAGCCGAACGCCCAGGATGCGGGGGTTTCGCTCATCGCCGCCCGTTCGGCGGCCACCGTCAGGACGGCGGTCGGCGCGTGGGAACGCTGCGAGGGTGCGCTAGCGTTCTGGGCTCCACTTGCGCGAGTGGCGGAATGGCAGACGCGCCAGCTTCAGGTGCTGGTGTCCGAAAGGGCGTGGGGGTTCAAGTCCCCCCTCGCGCACGATGAATCCCTTGCACTGCAAGGGATTCTTTCGCGTCTGGGTGTCAGGTCGCAGCCGATGCTGCGGTGACCCCGGTCGCCGGGCGGAAACGATCGAACAGGACGATCAACACGGTCAGCAGCAGGCCGAAGAAGAGCACTGTCGGAAGGCCGACGTCGTCGTCGCCGACGATCGCCGAGTAGGTGCCGAGCAGCGCCGAGTTCACCGCGGCCAGCACGACGAACTCGAGGGCGAGCGACTCCCACTCCACGCCTCGCCGGGCCAGCCGGACGCTGAGGCCCGCGTTCACGAGGACGACGAGCAGCGTCGCGCCGATGACCTGGGCCGCTGTCGTGTCGAGATCGAGGACGTTGGCGAAGATCGCGCCGACCAGCCCGATGAGGGCAAGCTTCTCCAGCACGGTCGCCCGCAGCGAGACCGACACCGGCTCGACGGGGCGAACGATCGCGTCGGTGCGGTCCATGTCGAGTCCGAACTTCCAATCGGCCGTCGGCAGGCGGTGGCGGAGCTTCACGGCTGCCACGATCAGGCCGACGATCACCAGCAGGATGGCGATCAGCACCCCGGGCCGGTTGGCGAACGCATCCGACCACGACGAAGTCGGCATCGACGCCGAAGACGGTCTCCTTCATGAAGTCGGTGAAGTCGTTCTGGGCGATGTGGATCCACCATTCCTGGGGAAGTTTGATGAAGATCCAGATGAAGGCGGTGAGTTCGATCATGCGACGGTTCGTCACCCGACGCGGATCCCACCGTGTCTGGATCACGCAGTAGGCGATGAAGAAGTACTCGAAGGTGTTCGGGAAGACGACGAGCAACCAGCGTTGGTCGAACACTTCGAAGAGCAGCACACCGACGAGGCGGTAGTACCAGAGGAACTGCGCGATGCCGACAGCGAACGGGTTGGTCCAGTTCCGGTACACCGACAGGTACGCGATCGGCGAGGTAGTAGATGTCGAGCGCCTTGTCGAGACTCTGATAGTTGGTCAGCTCGAGGTCGGTGAGCTGCTGCAGGATCGATCTGGTCGGCCGCGTCGACGACCAGACAGACGAGGATCGCAGGGAGGGGGAACCGCGGGATGAACAGCGGAACGATGAACCGCACCGCCAGGATCGTGAGCACGACCAGCGTGTCGGTGTTCGAAGCGAGCATGGAGATCTATGCCCTACCCGTCACGTCGCAAGACGACGTCTGTCCGGGGGTCACCGGCTGTCGCGCGCTGCCTGTGTGCGCGCACCCGTGGCCTTGGTCGAGGCCCGGCGCGACGGCGACGTGTTCGGCCCCTTCGCCTTGCGTGGCACGCCGGCCGGGGCGGAAGTGGCGGCGCCCGGCGACCCGGCCTGTGCGATCGCCGGAGTGCCTTTCGCAGCGCGGGCCGCGTCGAGTCGTTCGCGCTTGAGTTCCTTCGCTGTGGCCCTCGCGGCCGAGGCGAGCGACTGCGCCACCCGAGCGAGTGCGTCTTCGAGGATCTCGGCCTTGCGCTTGGTCCGTTGGTTCGAGGTGGATGTGCCTCGCCGCGACGACGAACTCGCGACGAGGTCGGCCGACTGGCGCCGATAGAGCTTGGTGTACTTGTTGCGAGCCCGCCGAACGAGTGTCAGCAGGTCGCCGAGTTCGTCCTCGGACATCTCGGCCAGGCGTGCCGACTCGGTCGCGACGAGCAGCGTCTGCTCCTTCGCACTGAAGAGTGTGTGCAGTTCGGTGGGGTTCACCACCCGATCATGCCCGTTGGGCCGCCACGGTGTCTCACCCGAATGGTGAGTTCGGTCGGGGTCGACGTCCGGGAGTGATCGATGATCACAAGTAGTCCACCGTTGACTAGTCTGCTCGGATGCGCTCCCGTCGTTGCCTGACAGCGGCATCGATCACGGTCTTGTTCCTCCTGGCTGCTGGATGCGGCAGCGACTCCGACACCGCCGACACCGGCGAGGAGGTCACGGTCTTCGCGGCGGCGTCGTTGACCGAGGCGTTCACGGCACTCGGTGACGCCTTCGCCGCAGCGGAACCCGACACCGATCTCACCGTGACGTTCGCGTCGTCCTCCGACCTCGCCCGCCAGATCGTCGAAGGGGCCGACGCGGACGTCTTCGCCTCTGCGGACACTGCGAACATGGCCGAGGTGGTCGGCGCCGGGCTGGCTGTCGGCGAGCCCGTTGTCTTCGCGACGAACCGCGCCGAGATCATCGTTGCGCCGGACAACCCGCTCGGCATCGACGGGGTGGACGATCTTGCGTCGGACGACCTCGTCGTCGTGGTCTGCGCTCCTGAGGTGCCGTGTGGGACGTATGCCGCCGAGGTCTTCGCCAACGCCGGCGTCGAGGTGACACCGGACTCGCTGGAGGAGAACGTGAAGGCGTGTCGTCACCAAGGTCACGCTCGGTGAAGCCGACGCCGGGATCGTCTACGCGACCGACGTACTGGCCGCCGGCGACTGCCGCCACGGGCGTGCCCATCGCCGACGACGTCAACGTGCTGCGCCGAGTACCCCATCGCCGTCGTGGCGATGGCCACACCAGTGCCAGCAGTCCGGTGCGCAGCGCTTCATCGACTTCGTGCTCGGCACCGCGGGCCAGGAGATCCTCGCCGGGTTCGGGTTCGGTGCTCCATGAGTGCCGACTCGGCGAGGTCGATCGACGCCGGCTCCCGCTGCCGGTGCTTCGCACTGGCGATGGTCGCGATCGCGTTCTTCGCGCTGCCGTTCCTCGGCCTGCTCTGGCGGGCGCCGTGGGGATCGGTGCTCGACGTGCTCGCGCAGCCGTCGGTGCGAACAGCGCTGTGGCTGTCGCTGCGCACCTCGCTCGCCGCCACGTTGCTCGCCGTGCTGTTCGGCGTACCCCTCGCCTGGCTGCTCGCCCGGGTGCCGTTCCCGGGCAGCTCGGCCGTGCAGAGCGCTGTGTCTGCTGTCGATGGTGCTTCCACCCGTGGTCGGCGGCGTGGCGCTGTTCTTCTCGTTCGGCCGGCGGGGGCTGTTCGGCCAGTACCTCGACCGATGGTTCGACGTCCAGCTGCCGTTCACGACCTGGGGCGTCGTGGTTGCCCAGACGTTCGTGTCGATGCCCTTCCTGGTGATCACCGTCGAGGCGGCACTGCGGCAGACGGACCGCCGATACGAGGACGCTGCGAGAACGCTCGGTGGGTCGCGCTGGTACGTGTTCCGCCGGGTCACGATGCCGGCGATCCGACCGGCGTTGATCGCCGGCGCGGTCCTCGCCTGGGCGCGCGCGCTCGGCGAGTTCGGCGCCACGATCACCTTCGCCGGCAACTTCCCCGGCACCACCCAGACACTGCCGTTGGCGACCTATCTCGCGCTCGAGACCGATCCCGCAGGAGGCACTGGTCATCAGCCTGTTGATGATCGCCGTGTCGTTCGCCGTCCTCATCGGGCTGCGCGACCGCTGGCTGGGCGGCGCACGGGCGGCGCTCGCATGAGCCTCGACGCGGCTCGATCGGAGTGCGGCTCGGGGCGTTCGAGCTCGACGTGCGAACTCACGTGTCGAGCCCGGTGAGGTGCTCGCCGTGCTCGGACCGAACGGCTCGGGCAAATCGACGCTGCTGCGAGCGCTCGCCGGACTCCTCCCGATCGACCGGGGCACCATCACCATCGATGGCACCGTGCTCGATGATCCCGGCGCCGGACACGTTCGTCCCTCCCGAGCTGCGACCGATCGGCGTCGTGTTCCAGGACCATCTGCTCTTCGCCCACATGAGTGCGCTCGAGAACGTTGCGTTCGGTCTGCGCGCCCGCGGCGTCGAGCAAGTCCGCGGCGACACGGCGTCGCGCTCGGCTGGCTCGATCGGGTCGGGCTCGCCGAGGTCGCGGCCCTGCGCCCGAGTCAACTGTCGGGCGGCCAGGCGCAGCGTGTCGCGCTCGCGCGGGCGCTGGCCACCGACCCGTCGATGCTGCTGCTCGACGAACCACTCGCCGCGCTCGACGTGAGCCACACGCCAGGACGTGCGTCGCAGTCTGCGCCAACACCTCGACACGTTCGACGGCGTGCGGCTGCTCGTCACCCACGATCCGATCGACGCATACGCACTGGCCGATCGCATCGCAATTCTCGAACACGGTCGCATCGCCCAGACCGGCACGATCGCCGAGGTCACCGCGCACCCACGATCGCGGTACGTCGCCGAACTCGTCGGAACCAACCTCGTGCGCGGGAGTCGTGACCGATGGTGTGCTCGTCACCGACACCGGCGCCCGCATCGTGGTCGCCGCCGCACCGCGGGCCCGGTGTTCGCCGTCATCCGCCCCCAGGCGATCACGTTGTCGCTCGGAGTCGACCCGAACAGCAGCGCCCGCAACGTGTGGTCGGGCATCGTCGGCGACATCGATCGGCTCGGCGATCGGGCGCGTGTCGTCGTCGACGGGCCACTGCCGGTCGTCGCCGAGATCACCACCGCCTCGCTCGACGCTCTCGGACTCCGGCCGGGCGACGCCGTCCACGCCGCGCTCAAGGCCACCGACATCACGACGTATCCGGCATGAGCACCGTCTTCGACATGAGCACCAGGAAGCACCCCGACGACCTCCTGCTGGGGGAATGGGCCTGCCTCGGCCTGCTCTACGCCGTGCCGTCGCACGGGTTCGCGATCGCCGCCCAACTCCGACCCGATACCGAGGTCGGTCGCATCTGGTCGCTGTCGCGCCCGCTGACCTACCGATCGCTCGACCAACTCGTCGAGCGGGGCCTCGTCACGACCGGTCGGCTCCGAGCCGGGCGATGCCGGACCGAACCGGACGATCCTGGCGGCAACCCGAACCGGGCGGGCGCGGCTGCGAACGTGGGTCGCGCACACCCGTCGAGCACCTCCGTGACCTTCGCAGCGAGCTGCTCCTGAAGATCGTGATCGCCGACCGATGTGGCATCGCGATCGACGACATGCTCCGAGCGCAACGCGACCGCCTCGAGGCCCAGAGCGTCGTCGCTGGCGGCGGTCGCATTCGACGCCGACGGCACCGTCGTCGACGTCGGTGGCCCTCTGGCGGTACGAGGCCTCGCAGTCCGGGTTGCGGTTCCTCGACCAACTCGCCCGACAGGCGCGTCCGATGCGGTCAGGTGGTCAGGCCGTCGGCCGACGGGTGAGTCGGTACGTCGCGAGGGCTGCGGCGAGCGGCCAACAGCGCCAGCGTCGACACCATCCCGACGGAGGTGACCGCATGCGGGATGGTCGTCGTCGCACCTGGGTTGCGGTCGGCGATGCCGATCGGGCGGCTGCCCAGCTCGGCCAACGACGCCACCCAGAGCACCACGGCGACGCTCGTCGCGCCCGCCGCGAGCCCCAGCCCGTAGCTCCGCACGATCAACATGCCGACCACGCCGGCCACCACGATCAAGCCGACCTGGCCGAGCCGGCCGGCGAAGAATGCGGTCGGGAGGTCGAAGTTCGGATCGGGTGAGCGGAAGTTGTCGGCGAAGGTCGCATCGCCGACCGGGATGAGCGGGCCGAACCCGAGGATCACCGACGCGACGGCGGTCACGGCAGCGATCAACGGGTTGAGCGCGCGGTGTCCACCCGTGCCCGCGGAGCGAAGTGACGCGACGAACACCAGGATTCCGATGACACCGACACCGACGATCAGCCACCAGCCGATGTCGCGGGTCACCCTGCAGCGTGAACTCCTCCGTCGAGGTACGCGTGATCGATTCGGCGATCGCGATCGGAAGCTTCGGCGAGCCCGATCGAGAGCCCGGCCCAGCCGGCGAGTGCGAGCCCGGCCCCTCCGGCCAGACCCGCTCCCCAACGGAGCCCGAAGCACGCCAGCAGGCCGCCGAGCACCATGACAGCGGCGCCGGCGAACGCGGCCGGGCCGAGGTTGCTGCCGAGATCGGCGAGGGTGCGGGGTCCCGTGGCGATCCCGGCCGCCGGGCGTGTGGTGCGGATGTCGACCACGTCGGCGACGACGGTCATCAGGACGGCGATCGCCCCGAACAGCGACAGGATGAACACGACTCGGACCCGGAACGGTTCACGCGGCGCCGGGTACTCGGCGAGATCGTCGCTGCCGTCGAAGACGGCCGGCATCTCGACGGTCGGGGTCGCCGTCGAGCTCGTCGGGGTCGGGGTCGAGGCGGGTGGAGGTCGTCGTGTCGAGCGTCGACGCGGGACGGATGCTGCCGCCATCGATGATGAACGTCGCTTCGGTCACGTCGTCGGCAGCGCTGAGCGGCTCGATGACGGGTGCCGCGACCTCGAGGGTCGGCGGCTCGGTGAGCAGGAGCGGCTCGGTCGGTGCCGGCAACTCGTCGCTGGTACGCCGTCGGTGCGGTCGGCTGATCGAGCCGAGTGCGGCGCCGCACTCGTGGCAGAACTTCTGATTCTCGGCGACGTCGCTCCCGCAGCTCGGACACCCATCACGCACGACTGTACGTGATCGCGTCACGCGAGACTGTTCGGATGACCGGTCGGTTCGCGCCATCGCCGACGGGTGACCTGCACGTCGGCAACCTCCGAACGGCGGCGATCGCATGGCTGTCGGCGCGTTCGCAGGGCGAGCCGTTCCTGGTGCGCATGGAAGACCTCGACCGCCAGCAGTCGAGCTCGACGCACGAAGCGGCGCAGCTGCGTGACCTCGCCGCGATCGGGCTCGACTGGGACGGCGAGGTCGTGCGTCAGAGCGATCGATTCGATCGCTACGAACAGGCCATCGCCGACCTCGACGCGCGGGGCCTCGTGTACGAGTGCTACTGCACGCGACGCGAGATCCGCGACGAGATCGACGTCGTCGGCCCAGGCACCTCACGGTCCTCCCGGCTCGTACTCCGGGCACATGTCGCGATCTCACCGCCGCCGACCGGGCGGCGCATCGTGCCGACGGGCGCCGCCCGGCACTCCGGCTGCGCTCGGACCACCGAACCGTCACCTTCGCCGACCGTCTCGTCGGCCCGGTGAGCGGAGTCGTCGACGACGTCGTTCTGCGCCGCAACGACGGCGTCCCTGCCTACAACCTGGCCGTCGTGGTCGACGACGCGGCGCAGGGCGTGACCGAGGTCGTTCGCGGCGACGACCTCGTGTCGTCGACGCCCCGCCAGATCCTGCTGCAGGAGCTTCTCGGCCTCCCACGTCCGTCGTACCTGCATGTTCCGCTCGTCGTCGATCGCTCGGGGGAGCGACTCGCCAAGCGCCGTGGAAGTCACGTGACCATCGCCGACCTCGGGGTGCAGGGTGTCGACGTCGCCGACATCGTGGCCTGGATCGTCTCGTCGCTCGGGCGCGGCGAGGTCGATCGCGATCTCACTCTGCGTGATCTGGTCGCGCCCTTCGTCGTCGACGATCTCCCCCGCCGACCGTGCCCGGCTCCGCCGTTCGTCGCCGACGCTCCGTGATGGTGCCCGATCGGCGACATCCGGGCGTTCGTCACCTGAAATCGAACGATGCGGTGAACATCGAGCAGGTGCCGACACCCCGAGCGAGCTCGACCGTTATCCTCACGTTCTGTGGTGGTCCAGCAACGGCGTCGCGCACTGATCGGCACCCTCGTGGTGTTCGGATCCGTCGCGCTCGTCGGCTGTTCCACCGCCGTCACGAGCGGTTCCGGCGGCGACGGGGCGAGCGCCGCACGCCACCACCGAGGCGACCGCACCACCGTGCCGCGCCCACCACGACCGTGCGCCCGACCACCACCGAGGCGCCGACCACGACCGAGGCGCCGCCGCCACCGAGACCACCGAGGCGACCACCACGCTGCGCGCCGACCACCACGCTTGCTGCCGATCCTCGTCGCGCCGCTCGTCGAACCGCTCCGGGCGGTCGGCGGCGAGCAGCGGCGCCGACACCGCTCGAGTCCAGATGCGCCTGCTGGAGTTCGGCTTCTGGCTGTCCGGGGCCGACGGCGGCTACGGGCTCACCACCAAGCAGGCCGTCATGGCCTTCCAGAAGTACATGGCGCTCGACGCGAGCGGCAAGGTCGACCAGGCAACCGCCGATGCCCTGTCGACCATGACGGCGCGCCCGGCCGCACGCGCCAACTCCGGCACGCTCGTCGAGGTCGACAAGTCCAAGCAACTGCTGTTCTTCGTGATCGACGGCACGACCGCGTGGATCCTCAACACCTCCACCGGCAACGGCGAGGAGTACATCGAGGAGGACAAGAACACCCCCGGTGAACTGATCACCGGCGTGTCGCTCACCCCCGACGGGCTGCACGAGGTCAACCGCGAACGCCCCGAGGGCTGGTGGGAGGGCGACCTCGGCGAGATCTACCGACCGAAGTACTTCGTCGGTGGCGTGGCCGTGCACGGCTCGAACAGCATCCCGAACTACCCGGCCTCGCACGGCTGCGTGCGGGTCAGCGTTCCGGCGATGGACTGGATCTGGGACAGCGGCATCATGCCGCTGGGCACCCCGGTCTGGGTTCACGGCGGCTGAGCCGCGCCGCCCGTCGACCGATTGTCCGCGACCGCGAATCGTTCTGGGAAACTCCGGCGATGCTGCCGACCATCGGAGCCATCCGCCCCTGGGCCGACCCGCACGTCGTGTCGCTCGGCCGGCTCGACATGCGTGCACCGACCGTTGCCTTCGACTCGGTCGAACGTGCGAGATCGACTGAGCCTGCCTGCCTGGCTGGCGTCGGTCACTCGACGGCCGCTGGGACTTCCGCCTGTTCGACACCCCCGACGAGGTGACCGCGGCTGCGATCGAGCGCCCGACCGGCGCTCGTGCATGGACGAAGGTGAACGTGCCGGGCAACTGGACGTTGCAGGGCGTCGACGACCATCCGCAGTACACGAACGTCCAGATGCCGTTCGACGGCCCGCCGCCGCGACTTCCCGACAGGAATCCGACGGGCGTCTACCGACGCCAGGTCACCGTGCCGGCAGCGGTGGAGCGGTCGCCAGATCGTGATCCACGTCGGCGGCGCCGAGAGCGTGCACGCGGTGTACGTCAACGGTCGGTTCGTCGGGTACGGCACCGACAGCCGGCTGGCGAGCGAGTACGACGTCACCGCGTTCGTGCAGCCCGGGTGAGAACGATCTCGCCATCGTCGTGATCCGTTGGAGCGCCCACAGCTACGTGGAGGACCAGGACCAGTGGTGGATGGCCGGGCTGCACCGCGAGGTGTACCTCGAGGCGCGGCCACCGATCAATCTGGCGTCGTTGGTCTGCGACGCCGGGCTGCGCGACACGACCGGCACCGCTCGACGGTGAGTGCGACCGTCGGAGGCCTGCGACCGCCCGGCCGCCGGTTGGCAGGTGCGCTTCGGGCTCGAGACGCTGCGGGGTCGCAGGGTCGCCCGCGCGGTGACGAGCGACGTGCCGCACTCGTTCTCGACGCCGTACCTGTTCAGTGGGCATCGGGCGACGGCGCGCTTCGAGGTCGCCGACGTCGACGCGTGGTCGGCCGAGTCGCCGACGCGCTACCGGGTGATCGCCGAACTGCTCGATCCCGACGGGGCGGTCGTCGAGGTCCATCAGCAGCTGATCGGGTTCCGCAGCGTCGAGGTCCGCGATCGTCAGCTGCTCGTCAACGGCCAGCCGATCTGGATCTTCGGTGTCAACCGCCACGACCATCATCCCGTTCGGGGCAAGGCGGTCACCGTCGACGACATGCGCGACGACCTGCTCGCCATGCGGCGTCACAACATCACCGCCGTGCGTTGCTCGCACTATCCGAACGACCCGCGCTTTCTCGACCTCTGCGACGAGATCGGCATGTACGTCGTCGACGAGGCCAACATCGAGAGCCACGCCTACAACACCAGCCTGTGCCACGACGCCCGGTACCGGTCGACCTGGCTGTCGCGTGGGGCCCGGATGGTCGAGCGTGACCGCAACCATCCGAGCGTGATCATGTGGTCGCTCGGCAACGAGTCGGGCTACGGCGCGAACCACGACGCGCTCGCCGGCTGGATCCGCCGGACCGATCCGTCGCGTCCGCTGCACTACGAGGGTGCCGTCTTCCACCGGGGCTGGGTCGACGGCGGGCTCGCCGTCGAGCGACGTCGTGTGCCCGATGTACCCGACGATCGACGCCATCGAGGAGTACGGACGCAGTGGTCTCGGTGACCGCCCGCTCATCATGTGCGAGTACAGCCATGCGATGGGCAACTCGAACGGGTCGCTCGCCGACTACTGGGACGTGATCACGTCGACGCCGGGCCTGCAGGGCGGCTTCATCTGGGAGTGGAAGGACCACGGGCTGCTCGCTCGACTTCCCAACGGCAAGCGAGGGTTCGCCTACGGCGGCCAGTTCGGCGACGAGCCCAACGACGGCAACTTCGTCGCCGACGGTCTGATGTCGGCCGACCTCCGTGCCGCATCCGGCGATGCAGGAGGTCGCGTGGGTGCACCGGCCCGTCGTGGTGGCGCTCGACGACGGGATGCTCGACGATCAGCAACCGTCGCAGCTTCACCGACCTCGCCGATCTGCGCGCCACGTGGGAACTGCTCGTGGCGGGTGTCGATCGTCGACGTCGGCGAACTCGACGTCGGCGAGGTCGCTGCCGTCGAGCACCGTTCGGCTCGACCTGCCGTGCCGCATCCCCGACGCTGCCGACGCCCACCTCACCATCCGCTGGTCGCAGCGCCGCGCCACCGCCTGGGCCCCGCAAGGCCCACCTCGTCGCCTGGGACCAACTCCCCCTCCCGCTCCGCGACGGTCACCGCGCACAATCCACCGCCTCGCACCCGACCCGCGCCGAAACTGCGGCGATCGGCATCCGCGCATCGACGCAGTCTTCGGGCAGGGTGGTCGGGCCGGAGTTGTCGGTGTTCCGGGCGCCGGTCGACAACGACGGGCTGAAGCTGCTGGCCGATCTCGGCGAGGCGTTCGGCGTCGGGGCCAAGACGCTGGCACGGTGGCGTGATGCCGGCGTCGATCGGCGCCCCGCCGACGAGCTGGTCGAGCATCGTCACGTGGTCGAGACGCTCGACGACGGTTCGCAGGTGCACACCCACGAGGTGATCGTGCCGCCGATCTCGACGATCTTGCCCGGGTCGGCGTCACGTTCGAGCTGCGCGCCCGGCTTCGATCGGGTCCGCTGGTACGGGCGCGGGCCGCTGGAGAACTACCCGGACCGCAATCGTGGGGCGCTCCTCGGCATCTGGGAGGCGGGCGATCGACGAGTCGCCGTACCTCGTCCCGCAGGAGTTCGGTCTGCGCACCGACTGCCGGTGGTTCGAGTTCGTCGTCGCGACGGCGCGACGCTGCGACTCGACGTGCTCGAGCCGACCGTGATGCACGTGTCGGCGACCAGGTTCACCGCGGCACGGATCTCTACGCCGCGGCACACGAGACCGACCTGCGTCCGCGCCGAACCCTCGTGGTGCACGCCGACGTCGCGCACCGTGGCCTCGGCACGGCCAGCTGTGGCCCCGACGTGCTCGACCGCTACCGGATCCGTCCCGGGCACCTACCGCTTCAGCTACCGACTGTCGCTCCGCTGAGATCCACCCAGACCCAGCACCACCCGGTTTGCGTTGCAGTTCCGTTGACCCGGCCCAACAGAACTGCAACGCAAACAGCGAGGGGGGAGGCGAGGGTGGAGGGGGTGGGGCGGTCAGTCGGCGGGGCGGATGCGGATCGGCTGGTCGGCGGCGGTCTTGTTCCGGCCGGTCTCGAGGTCGAATCGCCAGCCGTGCAGGGTGCAGACGAACTCGCAGCCGTCGATCTCGCCGAACGCGGCGAGATCGGCTTGCGGTGGGGGCAGCGTCGCTGGACGATGTAGTCGCCGATGCGGATGTCGGGCTCGTCGGCCAGATCGGCGGCCGGTGTCGAGCTTGCGCACCACCTCGGCCTCGGCGCGCCGCATCCGCTCACGCGACAGCGACTTCAAGAAGTTGTAGACGTACTCGTTGAACTCGCCCGCACGCCACGCCGTGAACCGGCACGACAGCAGCAGCGAGTTGCTCCAGTCGACGGCGCGCTGCGCGACCACGGTCTCGACGAGTTCACGGGGGATGTCGAACCGGAACGCGTACTCCTCGCCGTCGTGCAACCGCACCTCGCCGGCCGGGGAAGTCGATCAGGATCGGGAGGTCGCCGGCGCGCAGCAGCACGTTCGCACCGACCTGCGCTCGCAGCGTCGGCGCCATCTCCAGCAGCGGCTCCCACCACTCCTGCAGCGTGGCGAGCAGATCGGTGCTGGGCGGGTTCCACGAGGCCTTGAGGTCGTCGAGCCACGGCTTCCAGTCGGCCTGGTACTGGCGTCAGGTACGACCGCTTGTCGGTGAAGATCGCCTCGACGTCGGCCACGGGATGCGTCACCTCGATCGAGTCGGGACCGATGTCGATCGTCGTGCCCGGGATGTTCATGATGCCGTCGCGCCCCGCGGCTGCGAGGCGGGCGAGGAAGGCGGTCTGGTCGGGGAAGATGCTCAGCTCGTCGCCGTCGATCATGTTCAAGGCGAACAGGTCGTCGTCGAGGAACGCCGGCGGCCCGGCGCTCGGCACGACGTGAGCGGGCGTCGATGTTCTCGACGTAGCGCATCGCTCGGGCGAACTGGGCGTCGACCTTCGCCTCGCAGAGCTCGCGCTTGTCCGCCTCGGGCATCTCGTACACCATCGGGTACCAGATGGCGCCGGAGAACTGGAGCCAGTGCAGGTCGACCGGGCCGTGGGATCGGAGTTGCGGCGAGGTCGTTGGTGCGACAGTCGTTCTGGTTGACGAGGATCGAGGTGCCGTCGGAGACCACCAGCGCCGAGTCGCCACCGGGACCGTCGGTGATCGAGGTCTCGACGTGGATGGCCACCGTCAACCCCGGTGCGATCTCGAGTTCCTCGGTGTCGACGGTGCGGATGAACTCCGTGAAGCCGAGCGCCTGCAGGGTGCGTTGCTGCTCGCGTGTCGGGAAGCCGGGAAGCAGGATCGGGATGTCACGCCGGAGGTGCTCGCGCAGCCACGGCTCGTCGTGGTGGTCGCCGTGCAGATGCGAGATGTACAGGAAGTCGGCGTGTTCGATGCGTTCGCGCAGGTCGTCGCTCAACTGGTCGTTGCGCGGGAACACGAACCACGAACCGAAGAACGCCGGGACGAACCAGGGGTCGCACAGGATCGATCCGGCGTCGGTCTCGACGAGCATGCCGGCATGGCCGATCGAGGTGGCGCGCATGGTGTCAGGGTACGGCCGCTCGGGCCGACGTCGTGATCAGGCGACCGGCGGGTCGGTGAACTGCTGGCCGGCGCGAGACACGTGCTCGGTCCAAGCGGTGCCGTCCCAGTACCGCAGCTCGTACCGGCCCGACGGGTCGGCGTACCAACCGGCGGGAACGGCCGGCTCGGCGGCGGGTGCGGGCTCGGGAGCGGCCACCGGCGCTGCAGCGGCGAGCACCGGTGCCGCTTCGTTCCTCGCCCACTTGAGCGGCGAGTGCGGCGATCGAATCGTCGGCGGGCGCAGCGGTCTCTTCCGGTGCGGCCGCCCAACCGGCGGGTTCCTCGACGGCGGCTTCTTCGATGATGGCCTCTTCGACGGCGAGTTCGGCTGCGGCTTCTTCGACGACGGCTTCTTCGACCGCGAGTTCGGCTGCGGCTTCCTCGACGACGGCCTCTTCGACGGCGACGTCGAGTGCCGCCTCCTCGATCATGTCGAGTTCGCCCGACTCGCGACTCAGGTACGCCACGATGTTCGTACCGGCAGAAACGATCGAGACGACGTCCCAACCCTCGGCTGCCTTCTCGTTCAGCAACGGGATGAGGGAATCGGCGTCGTAGGACGAGGCGGTGACCGAAGAGAACTCCTGCATGGCGGTGATGCTAGACCACGCGCAGGCCGGCCCACTGTTCTCTTCCGGTCAAGTCCTCGAACTCATTCCGACTCCGTCGCAACGCCCTCTGTCAGGCGGGCGAGGTCACCTTCGGACGGGTCGCCGTCGTAGACCGAGCTGCCCTCCGCTCAGCGCGATCAGGCGACTGCTCTGCTTGACGCTCGACAATTCGTGGGTGGCGACCACGAGGGTGGCTCCGTCGCCGTGTGCGAGCTCGAGCAGCTCGAGCAGTGCCTCACGTCCGGTGCGATCGAGCCCGACGAACGGCTCGTCGATCAGCATCACGTCGAATGGTCGCACGAACGCCATGGCGATCGCCGCCTTCTGCTTGAGGCCGCGGCTGAACGTCATCGGGAGGTCGTCGATGCGGGGTGTGAGCCCGACCATGTCGACCAGGTCGACGGCCTGCTGCTCCCAGTCCTCGGTGCTGTGGAGTCGAGCGATGTATTCGAGGTGCTCCCACACGGTGAGGTCGTCGTAGAAGACCGGCTGGTCGGCGAGGTAGGAGATCGATGCCCGTGCCTCGAGTGATCCGATGGCGTGGCCGGCGACCGTGGCCGTTCCCTCCGACGGCTCCAACATGCCCACGAGCATCCGCAGCAGCGTCGTCTTGCCGCTGCCGTTGTGACCGATCAGCGAGATGCGCTGGCCGGTCTCGACACGCAGGTCGAGCGGCTCGAGCGCCGGCGCGTCGCCGTAGAACTTGGCGATGCCCTTGGCCTCGATGGCGGCAGGCGTCGTCGGGCTCGCTGCCGTTGTCCGCTGCTCGGCGCTCGATGGTGGCGTCGACACACCGGATCTCCCGGCGAGCGGTTCCTTCGCAGCCGGTTGCCTCGCGGCGGCCTTGGCCGAAGGGCGTTGGCGCTTCGATTGCGGGCGGTTCGAGCGTGAGTTGGATGGTTGGTTCATGATGACGCGGCACGTCCCTCTTCGAAGAAGGTTCGGATCTTGATACCCCAGGGGTCTCGCCGGCGGACCCACAACACGACGACGGCGATGAACAGTGCGAGCCCGACGATCGAGCGGCCCACGCTGGCAGCGTCGCCGCTGAAGCGAGCGACGAACACCGGGATGGTGCCGACCGCGCTGATGACGACGGGCAGCATCGCCTTCAACGCCGTCGAGAACCCGGCGAACTCGGGCGGTACGAAGCTGGTCTCGGCGTCGGCCGGGGCACCGAGGAGTGTCGTGGCTTTCGGTGCGTGCCGGAGCGTCGAGCACGGTGACGACGACGGCACCCATGGCGCCCGCCCACGCCATCGGAACGGCCACCGCGAATGCACCGAGCGCCAACGACGGGTCGATCGCCGTGGCGACGGCCGCCCCGATCATCGACACGATCGCCAGGAAGACCGCCGGCGCGACGAGATGGTGCGCGTAGATCCAGCCGCGTTCGATCTCGAAGCCGTCGGTGATGTCGGGCCGGTCGATCTCCTGCGACAGCGGTTCGAGACATTCGAGACCGACGAGGAACAGCCCGCCGAGCATCAACAGCCCGAACAGCGGCGAGGAGTCGTAGGTGAGCGCGCCACCGACGCCGGCGATGGCGGCGAGCAGACGCGATGCGCACGAGCCGTGCGATCGGCAGCCGACGCAGTGACCGTGACCCTCGCCTCCACACGACGGTCGCCGACGGCGTGCGCGGTGCATCGGCGGTTGTGGCCCCGTCCTTCCCGGCCGGCGGTGCGACGACGTGGTGCGACAGTGTGACGGTGTCCGGGAGCAGGGCGTGTCGGCGCATGGCGTTGGCCCCACTGGCGTGTCCTGAGCACCTCGGAGCGCAGTTGCCGACGCAACTGGACGACGGTACGCAGGTCCTGGACCGTTGCCGCGAAGCGCAACTGCGACACCAGTTCGCCGCGTCGTGCGAGCGGCTCGAGGCGGAGTCGACCGCCGAGTGCGAGTGCCCCTGCGGCCATCGCGAGGGCCACGACGACTGCGATCACGTCGATCCCACGCTGGCTGATCCCCCACAGCGCCAGGCGGCCGGCGAGATTGCCCGGGCCGACCCGTGCGAGCCCGTCGGTGCTGTCGTTCCAGACACCCCACGCCACGGCCGCCTGCCACGCGACCGCGATCGTGGCGACCAGTGTCGCAGCCCAGCGAGGAACGCGGAGGGTGTGGCTCAGCACCGCGGTGGAGATGAACGTCGAACCGACGATGGCGCCGAATATCCCGCACGCTGCGGCCCACGCGGCGCGGGATCCTTCCACCTCGGTGGCGATCAACTGTCCGAGCACGGCGCCGGCGAGCCCGACGGCGAAGGCGGCCGCTCGCAGCCGCTGGCCGATGGGCCGCAGCATGAAGGCGCGCTGCGAGATCGGGGCGAGCAGGACGTGTCGGATGTCGGCCACCTCGACCGAGATCGGCCCGCCGTCGGCGCCGCTGCGCAGACCGAGCGCGAAGGCCGCGACCACGAGCAGCCCGATGACGGCCGGGCCCCGACGGAGGAGATCGGCGGTGTCCACGGTGTCGCCGATCGCTCCGTCGATCGCGTCCGAGACCCAGACCACCACGACGAGACCGACGAGGCCGAACAGGTAGACGCGATAGGCGATGTCGTACCAGTCGAGGTCACCGAGCCGGCGACGTTGCCGGGTCCTGCGGAGTTCCTTGAGTGTTGCCTTGGCGTCGGACGGCACCGGAACGGCGATCGCATCTGACGTCATCGCCGAGAGAACGTACTGCCGCCGTTGCATACTTGTGCAGTGAGCACCGAGACCGCACAGCTGTTCTTCGCGCTTCTGACGGTGGCCGCGGGGCTCGGAGCGATCACCCTCGTCGTCCTCCGCCTGGCAGCGGCGGCGGGCAGCGACGGCGCGTGGCGACTCGGGTCGGCGATCAGCGATGCGGGAGTGTGGCTCGCGCTGCCTCGTGGCGGCCGGCGCGACGTTCGGCAGCCTCTACTTCTCCGAGGTCGCCGACTTCGTCCCGTGCCGTCTCTGCTGGTTCCAGCGCATCGCGATGTACCCGCTGACGGTCGTGCTGCTCGTCGGCGCGATCCGCAAGGATCCGGCCGTTCGTTGGTACGCCGGCCCGCTCGCGCTCATCGGCGCCGCGATCTCCGGCTGGCACACCCTGATCGAATGGAGGCCGCAGCTCGACAACGGAGAGTGCGAGCTGACCGGCCCGTCGTGCACCTACGTGTGGTTCCGGGAGTTCGGCTTCATCAGCCTCGCGACGATGGCGCTGACCGGGTTTCTCACCATCCTCATACTGTTGTTCGTGCGCTTCCCCGCCAGACTGGACGCGCCCGACCCCATCGAAACGGAGCCGTTGTCGTGAATCCCAAGAACCGCACGTTGCTCATCGTCGTCGGCGTGATCGTCGCCGTCCTCGGCCTGGCCGGCATCGCGGTGCTGGCCGGCGGTGGCGACGACTCCAGCGGCGGCGTCGTCGACCCGAGCGAGACCACCGCGGCGTCCGAGCCGGCGGGTGAGGTCGAGCAGAACCGGCCGATCACCGTCGGAGGGCGACAATGTGCCGACGCTCGACGACACCGTCGACCCCGATCCTGCAATCGGCATGGCGTTTCCGACCATCGACGGCCAGAGCTTCGACGGTACGCCGGTCTCGGTCGGCGGATCGAGCGACGGACCCACGTTGGTCGCGTATCTGGCCCATTGGTGCCCGCACTGCAACGACGAGATCCCCGAGCTGATCGAGTTGGACAACCGCGACGGCATCCCGTCCGACATGCGCGTCGTCGGCGTCAGCACGGCCGTCGACAACACGGCGCCGAACTATCCACCGTCGGAGTGGCTGGACGACAAGGGCTGGCCGTGGGAGGCCATGGCCGACGACGCCAATTCGTCGGCGTTCGTGCTCAGTGGTGGCTCGGGCTTTCCGTACCTGGTGATCCTCGACGCCGACGGCAACATCCTCGCCCGTGACAGCGGCGAGAAGACGGCCGAGGAGCTCGCCGTGTGGATCCAGGACGCCCTCGCCAACGCTCCGACAACCTGAAACGCCGGGGTCTGACCCCAGCGTTTCAGGTCAGTGCCAGAGCGTGGGCAGTTCGCTGTGATCGCTGACGGTGCAGTCGTCGCCGAACACGACGTAGCGATCGAAGCCGCGCAGGAACCAGCGGTCGTGCGTGACGGCGATCACCGTGCCGTCGAACTGGGCGAGTCCGGCCTCGAGCGCTTCGGCCGACACGAGATCGAGGTTGTCGGTCGGCTCGTCGAGCAGCAGCAGGGTCGCGCCCGACAGCTCGAGGAGCAGGATCTGGAATCGGGCCTGCTGCCCGCCCGACAGTGTCTCGAAGGTCTGCTCCGCGCAGCCGTGCAGTTCGTAGCGTCGCAGCATTCCCATCGCCGGGCCGAGCACGACGTCGTGGCCGTACAAGATCTCCACGAGTGTCCGCCCCGACCATTCCGGGTGCTCGTGGGTCTGGTGGAACAGGCCCGGTACGACACCCGCCCCGAGTCGGCACACGCCCTGATGAGCCACCGCATGAGACGCCTGACCCTGCATCTCGTTCGGAGCCGGCGTCTCGTTGACGAGGCGGAGGAAGTGGCTCTTGCCCACGCCGTTGCCGCCGAGGACGGCGATGCGTTCGCCGTACCAGAGTTCGAGATCGAACGGGTCGGTCAGTCCGTCGATCTCCAGTCCCTCGCAGATGACGGCGCGTTTGCCCGTGCGGGCACCCCGTAGCCGTACATCGATGCGCTGTTCGCGTACGTCGGGCGGTCGTTCGTTCTTCTCGACGAAGTGGCGCAGCTTCGTCTCGGCCGCCTTCAGCTTGGGTGCGAACGCCTCGCTGATCTTGGCGCGCTCGCGCATCAGCTTGACGTAGTCCGAGAGCCGTTGACGTTCGGCGTCGTACAGCGCTCGGTCCTGCTCGCGTTGGTTGTCGTGGCGGACCTTGGCGTCGGCGTAACTGCTGAACGATCCGCCGTGCGTCCAGGCACCCCACGACTCGACGGTGACGATCTTCGTGGCGGTCGCGGCGAGCAACTCGCGGTCGTGGCTGATGAACAGCACGGTCTTGCGTGTGGCATTCAGTTGCTGCTCGAGCCAGCGCTTCGCGGGCACGTCGAGGAAGTTGTCGGGCTCGTCGAGCACGAGGATGTCGAACTCGCTGCGGAGCAGTGCTTCGAGGGCGAGACGCTTCTGTTCACCTCCGCTGAGCGTCCGCAACGGTCGATCGGCGACATCGTCGAGTGATTCGCCGAACGATCGGCTGACGCACTCGTTCCAGGTCACCTCGAGGTCGTAGCCGCCCGCGTCGCCCCACGCCGCGAGGGCGTCGGCGTAGTCCATCGGATCGTCGGCGAGGCGTGACTCCGCCTCGTGCAGCCGAACGGCGGCCTCACGCAATCGCGCGGGAGCGATCGAGACGAGCAGCTCGCGCACCGTCGTCGCCGGGTGGTCGGCGGTCCCGACGAGCTGGTGCATCACGCCGAGCCGACCGTCGACGCTGATCGTGCCTTCGCTGGGAACGAGGTCGCCGGTGATCAACTTGAGCAGCGTCGACTTGCCGACGCCGTTCGCGCCGATGAGGGCGACCCGGTCACCGTTGCCGACACGGAATCCGACGTCGTGGAACAGCTCGCCCCCGCCGGGGAGCTGCCACGCGAGGCGGTTGACGGCGATCGATCCCACGGGATCAGGATCCTAGGGATCGAGGGTCGAGCCGCTGCCGTCGATTTCGAGCGCTGCGGCCGTTGCCCGTTCGATGACGACGCGGACCGGAAGGTCGAGCGCCGCCGCGGCAGCCGCGGCGTCGTCGAACTCGATCTTCACCCGATGGGCGCTGCGCTTGACGCCGATCGTGTGGCCATCGACCACGACGGTGGTCGTCTCGCGTCGCTGCGGCCAGCGCCGTAGGTCCGTTCGCCGCACCCCGAGCGTCCCGGTCTCGCGGACGAGAACCGATCGCAGGGCGCCGACGCTCGACGGGTCACACAGCACGCTCACGGTGTGCGCCGGGCGGCCCTTCTTCATCACGATCGGCACGAGCCAGGCGTCGTGCGCACCCGTGGCGAGCAGTGCCGTGATCGTGTGCGCGAGGACCTCGCCCGTCACGTCGTCGACGTTCGCCTCGAGCAATACCACCGGTGTGCCGTCGTCGTTGCCGGTCGAGCGCACACCGACGATGGCCTGTACGACATTGGCCCGCTCGGGAGGATCGGCCGTGCCGGCGCCGTACCCGACCGACTCGATCGTCATCGCCGGCGCGGGCCCGAATCCGGTTGCCAGTGTGGCCATCAGCGCGACGCCGGTCGGGGTGGCGGTCTCCAACGTCGTGTCGAGGCCGACCATCGGTGCCCCCGCGCCGACGAGCAATGCCACGGTGGCAGGCGCCGGGTTGGGGATCGCGCCGTGAGCGCTCCTGACCGTTCCGTTGCCGACGCTGATCGGGCTGCACCACACCTCGTCGACGCCGAGCGACTCGAGCGCGGCGCATGCGCCGACCACGTCGACGATCGAGTCGAGCGATCCCACCTCGTGCAGCTCGACGTCGGCCGGATCGATGCCGTGGATCGCCCCCTCCACCTCGGCCAATCGGGCGAAGACCGCTCGTGCGCGCGAGCGCACCCGCTCGGGGAGCTCAGCGCCGTCGAGCAGTGAGAGCACGTCGCCGGCAGAGCGGTGGGTGATGTCGCTGCGGTCGGCGTGGTCGTGGGGGTCGGTGTGGTGGTCGGTGTGGTGGTCGTGATGCACCACGACGTTGGCCCAGGTGGCACCGACCCCGCATCGTTGCACCCGCTCGAACAGCAGTGCGTAGCCGTCGACGCCGAGGCCACCGATGGTCTGGGCGACGACATCCGGATCGGCGCCGGCATCGACGAGTGCCGCCATCGTCATGTCGCCGGCCACACCCGCCTGACAGTTGAACCACACGATGCGTCGCCGATCGCGATCGCCGGCGGCATCCGTGGCGGTGCTCGTCGACGCGGTCATCGCGTGGGCCACGTCAGGATGCGGGCGATCGCGCAGGCCGCACCGAATCCGTTGTCGATGCCGACGACGGTGACGCCGCTCGCGCACGACGCGTGCATGGCGAGGAGCGCGGTCACGCCGTCGAGCCCCGCGCCGTAGCCGACACTCGTCGGCACGGCGACCACGGGCGCGCCGGTCAGCCCACCCATCACGCTCGCCAACGCGCCTTCCATCCCGGCGATCACGATGAGGGCATCGGCGTCGGTCAGTTCGTCGAGGCGGGCGAGCAGCCGGTGGAGCCCGGCCACGCCGACGTCGGTCACGATGCTCGGGGCGATGCCATGGGCACGCAGCGCCAGTGCGGCTTCGTGGGCGATCGGTGTGTCGCTCGTGCCGGCCGTGACGATCGTGACCTTGGCGGTCGACGAGACGTCGGGGAGCCGCCACACCATGCTGCGACTGGCCTCGGCGTCCGGCGTGCCGTGGGCGTCGACGCATGCAGTGCGCTGCGCTTCGTCGGTACGGGTCAGCAGCACCGATCCGGCGCCGTTGGCCAGCAGTTCGCCGACGATCGCGACGCACTGTGCGGGACTCTTGCCGGGGCCGTAGATCGCCTCGGGCATTCCCTGGCGGAGGTGGCGGTGATGGTCGACCGTGGCGCCTTCGACGTCGGCGAACGGCAGGCGTCGGAGCCGGCCGACCGCGTCGTCGGGTGTGATCGATCCTGTGCGCACGTCGTCGAGCAGTGCCCGCAGCATCGGTTCATCCACCCGCTCATGGTGGCATGTCCCGCAATGGGAGACGGTCTCGAGCACGGTGACACCTAACCTTGCCCGCATGGCAGTCAAGCGGGTGGGGTTCTTCGGGCCGTTCGGCACGTTCACGCAACAGGCCCTGCTGACCCAGCCCGATCTCGTCGAGGCCGAGCACGTTGCGTACCGCACGGTTCCCGATGTGCTCGACGCCGTCGAGCAGGGAGAGGTCGATCTCGGGGTGGTGCCGATCGAGAACTCGATCGAGGGCATGGTCAACTTCACCCAGGACGCCCTGGCGTTCGATCACGAGCTGCTGATCCAGCGCGAGATCGTCATCGACATCGAGCACTGCCTCCTCGCACGTCCGGGCGTGACGCTCGGCGACGTGCGCGAAGTGTTCTCGATCCCGGTGGCGACGGCGCAGTGCCACCGCTACCTGCGTGAACAGTTGCCCGACGCCGAGATCCGCGCCGCCTACAGCACCGCCGACGCTGCCAAGCAGGTGAGTGAACGCGAGGCGCTCGATGCCGCCGCCATCGGCCCTCGTGTCGCCGGCGAGGTGTACGGCCTCGACGTCGTCGCCGCCGACATCGCCGATCACCACGACAACCAGACCCGGTTCGTGGTCGTGGCTCGTGAAGGTGTGCCGGCGCCGACCGGCAACGACAAGACGGCACTCGTGATCTACCAACGCGCCGACGAGCCGGGCAGTCTCGTGTCGATCCTGCAGGAGTTCACGGCCCGGCGGATCAACCTGTCGAACCTCACGAGCCGTCCGACCAAGGCCGGCGGGCTCGGCGACTACTGCTTCATCGTGTACGCCGAGTCGCATGTCGCCGACGAACTGCTCGCCGACGCCATGCGGGCACTGCACGCGAAACAGGGCGCGGTGAAGTTCCTCGGCTCGTATCCGGCCGCGGGTGATCATGCCGAGTCGGCACGTGAACATGCCGATGCCCGTTGGCGTGAAGCCGACGACTGGGTGCAGGGCCATCCAGCAGCAGCGTGCGTCGCTGACCGCTCGTGGTCGACCCGCTGCCGGTCGCCACGTACGCTCGGCCCCATGTCGAACACGTCTCCCGTCTCCGTCGTCACCGGTGCCAACTCGGGCATCGGGCGCGCCACCGCCGTCCACCTCGCGCAGCAGGGCCACCGCGTGGCCGGCACGGTCCGGTCGATCGCCAAGGCCGAGAAGTTGCAGACGATGGCGGCCGATGCCGGCGTCAACGTCGAGCTGTTCGAACTCGACGTCGCCGACGACGACTCCGTTCGCGAGGGCTTCGCCGAGATCCTCGGCGCGACGGGTCGGGTCGACCATCTCGTCAACAACGCCGGTGTCGGCGGCAACGCGGTGGCCGAGGAGTGCCCACCCGAGCTGTATCTCTCGGTGATGAACGTCAACCTCTGTGGGGCGGTCCGCTGCCTGCAGGCAGTGTTGCCGCAGATGCGCGAGCGGGGCAGCGGCACGATCGTCAACATCACGTCGGTCGCCGGACGGATCGCCGCGCTCGCACAGTCGCCGTACGTCGCCTCGAAGTGGGCGTTCGAGGGGCTGAGCGAGGGGCTGGCCCAGGAACTCGCACCGTTCGGGATCCGGGTGGTCATCATCGAGCCGGGTGTGACGAAGTCGGCGATCTTCGCGAAGAACATCGACGCCCCGAATTCGACCGGCGTGTACGAGTCCCACTACCGGCGCATGTTCCAGTTCTATGCGACCGGTATGGCGAACGCGACCGACCCGTTCGAGGTGGCGTCGGTCATCCACGACGCGATCACCACCGACGAGCACCGTCTGCGGTACCCGGTGAGTTGGGGTGGCGCCGAGTTGGCGGAGCTGCACGACCGCATCGACGACAGCGACTGGATCGCCATGGGTGCCATCGAGGAGGACGCGGCCTACTACCAGCGCTTCCACGACGTGTTCGGTCTCGATCTTCGTTGAGCGACCGGCCGCACGCGCCTGTGCGCATCTTGACGGTGTGCAGCCACAACCGGACCCGCTCGGTGATGATGGCCGCGCTGTTGGAGTCGGTGCTGGCCGACCGGCTCGGCGAAGGTCGTGTCGTCGTCCGATCGTCCGGCTTCGGTCCCGAGGGAATCCCGGCGATCGACGACGCCGTCGCCGCGATGGAACGGCGTGGGCTCGACGTGTCGCAGCACCGCAGCCGCGCGACAACAGCGTCGCTCGTGGATGCCGCCGACGTGATCATCACCGCCGAGCGCGATCACGTGGTGAAGGTCGCCGCGCTGTCGCCGTCGGCGTTCCGGCGGGCGATGACGCTGCCCGAACTGCTCGCTCGTGGCGCCGATTCCCCGCTCGCGGACCAGGGTGCACTCGGGGAGAACGGTGCCCTCGGGGAACAGGGTGCAGCGGTTCGGGCGTGGGTCGAGTCGCTCACCGCTGGGCGCACCGCCGGCGCCTACCTGCGCGAGGCAGTTCCGGAGGTCGCCGATCCGACCGGTTCGATGGCCAGGGCCTTCGAAGCGGCCGTGGTCACGATCGAGCGTCAGTGCGCAGAGGCCGGCGCGCTGCTGGAGCGGGCGGCGCGCTGAGGCTCGTCCGGGCCCTCAGCCCCAGACCTCACGGACCTTCTCGTAGACCCCCTGGTCGAAGGAGAATTCGACCAGGTTGCCGTCGGGATCTCTGAGCATGCAGATGTAGCCGATCGGATCGGGCATCTGCGTGGCCGGCATCGCGAGGCATCCGGCATCCTCGCCTCGACGTGCGATCTCGTCGACCGCATCGTGGTCGGGAAGCTCGATGCCCATGTGGTTGAAGGGCCCGAGGCTCGCGATCGGCGCGGGCGCGAACGGATCGTGGTCGGGGAGGAACTGGGCGACCACGAGGATGAACGGGAACTCGCCGCTGTCGGGATGTCCGAGCCAGGCGCCATAGCCGTCGGCGTCCTCGCGTCGGTCCAGCAACTGCAGCGGTGTGAACGTGCGGTACCACTCGATGGTTGCATCGATGTCGGCGACGCGCAGCGCGACGTGTGTCCATCGTGGCGACTTGGGTCGAAGATCGTGCAGTGCCTCACTCATGCGCCATCCTTCCAGGGTCCCCGGTTTCGGGTCACCTCCGCCCGGTCGGCCCTCGTGTCCGTTCGGCCGATCCGCCCGATCAGCCGTCCCGCCAGGTGTCGTCGATCGGCGTCACGTCGGTGACGTGGATCTCGTGGCCGAGGGACGCGCCGACCAGTTCCAGGCGATCGCCGCTCCAGAACCTTCCCGGGTCGTACCAGTTCGGTGGCCGCTCACCGTCGAGCAGACCCATCCGCTCGAAGGTGATCGCAACCAACTCGGCGCAGTACACGTCGGTGAGCGAGATGCGGTGACGGATCCGTCCGGCGAGCCAGTGCTTGGCGAGCGATGCGGTGCTCGGAAAGCCCCTTCCGCTGTACTCGTCGACGACCGACAGTGCCTGGTTCTCCATCTCGTCGGTGGCTTCGATGTCGATCTGGCGGAACCACGGCTGCTGGCCGTAGCGATGGGTCCACACGCTCACGGCGCGTTCGAGGTGATGGAGCTGCGCGCCTCGCTCGCGCTCGCCGGTCCAGACGTTCGGCATGCTCGCGCCGAGTTCGGCATGCCAGATCAGCGGTGGGAGGTCCTCGAGCGCCAGCACGACTCCCACGTGGTTGACCGGACTGTTGGTGAAGAGCCGAATCGCCCGATCGGCGGTCGACCGTCCACGGAACAGCCAGACGTCGCCCGTCGCTGCTTCGGCGAGTGCGTCGTGCAATGTCATCGAGTCGGCCATCGGTGCCATAACGTACGCGGTCGTGCGCTGGGCCAAGATCCTCGGAGTCGCCGGCGTGATTGCCGTGCTCGGCGCCACGGGCGTCGTCGTGTACCGGCGGCGTCGGCGGCGTGACTGGGTGGAACTGCCGCCCGACGAGCTCCGCGCGCGGCTTCGCGCTCGACTCGCCGAGGCCTCCCGGTAGACTGATCCGATTGGGGCACGTGTCCTGATCGCTACCGGACGTGGGTCATCCACCGTGGAGCGTCGAAGGAACGAGGCACCATGGCAACCAAGAAGCAGCCCGCAAGCCGCTGGCACGACGGCACCACTCCGGTCGAGGATCTCCCGGAAACGGAACAGATCGCCCACGAGGTGGTCATCCAGCGACGTGACCTCGCACCGTCGGTCGAGCGGATCATGGATGCGGAGCTGAGCGACGACCAGCGCAACCAGGCGATGACGATGTTCCGTGATTCCCTGACGCAGGACGGCGACCCGAACCGTGACCCCCGGGTCGCGATCGCCACCGCCGCGAACGCCTGATCACGGCGGTCCCGCCCGAGTGTTCCTCGGACCCTGACCCGATGGGTACCCCGTTTCCGGTCGACGCCGTTCGCGCGATGCCGAAGGCCGAGCTGCACGTCCACCTGGAAGGCACCGTCGACGCCGCAACGGTGCTGACACTCGCCGAGCGCCATGGCGTTCGCCCGCCGGCGGGCGACCTCGACGGTGTCGAGGCGTGGTTCCGGTTCGACGGGTTCCCGATGTTCCTCGAGCGGTACTTCACCGTGCTGGACCTGCTCCGCGACCCCGACGACTTCGCCATCGCGGCCGAGCGATACCTCGACGTGGCGGCCGCCCAGGGCGTCGTCCACGTCGAGTTCCACGTGTCGGCCACCGGCCACATCGTCGAACACGCGAAGCCATGGGGGCCGATCCACGACGGCATCGTCGAGGGCTGTTCGCGGGCGGCCGAGCGTTGCGGCATCTCGTGGGGTCTGATCCCCGACATCTCACCGCACCTCCCGGCCGCGGCCTGCGCGACCGCGATGGACGAGGTGTTCGCTCACGGGACCGACCACCTCGTGGCGATCGGCATGGGTGGCCCTGCCGATACCTGGACCACCGACGACTTCGGCGCGATCTACGCTCGGGCGCGCGACCTCGGTGTCCCGGGTGTCGCCCACGCCGCCGAACACGGTGGCGCCGACGAAGTCCGGTTCGCCGTCGAAGAGTTCCAGGCTGTCCGCATCCAGCACGGCATCGGTGTGATGTCCGATCCCGACGTGGTGGCGCTGTTGATCGACCGAGGGATTCCGTGCGATGTCTGTCCGGGCTCGAATCTTGCACTCCACGCGGTCGAGTCGGCCCTCACGCACCCGCTGCCGGCGATGATCGAGGCCGGTCTCGTCGTGACGCTCGGAACCGACGATCCGCCGATGTTCCAGACCCACCTGCTGGCCGAGTACGAGCGCGCATGGGACTGGTGCGATCTCGATCTCGACGGTGTGACGACGCTGGCGCGTGACTCGATCGAACACAGCTTCGCCGCCGCGGCCGACAAGAGGCGATGGCTCGACGAGCTGCCCTGAACGCGCTCGGTTCGTGTCAGTTCGCTGCGCGAATCTGCGGGATGACCTGTTCGGCGAACAGCCGCATGGTCTGGGTGTCGGGGTAGTCCGAGCACCACGGGTAGAAGCCGGTGCAACCGAGGTCGATGTACGTCTGCAGCTTCTCGGCGACCTGTTCCGGAGTGCCCACGAGGTTGCCGGCATGCCACGACTCGTACGGTTCGCCGTAGAAGCTGCGGGTGCCGCCCTCGACGATCTCCTGCTCGGACTCGCGGATGAACACCTCGGGTGACCACGTCTTCTGGATCTCGTCGTAGTCCCTGCCGACTTCGCGACAGTGCTCGCGCAGCACGTCGCACTTGTGCTGGAACTCGTGCGGTTTGCCGCCGAAGTTCGATGCGTCGGCGAGGCGTGCGACGACGCGGAGGGTGAGTTGCTCGCCGCCGCCGCCGATGAGGACCTGCGGGCGAGGCGACTGCACCGGCTTGGGGTCGCATTGGGCACCTTCGAGGCGGTAGTGCCTGCCCTCATAGGTGACGTCGGGCTCGGACCACATGGCCGTGACGATCTCGACGGTCTCCTGGAGCATGCGGATGCGTTGCGCCGGTGCTGGGAACTCGTAGCCGTAACCCGTGAACTCGTGCTGGTACCAGCCCGCGCCGATGCCCCAGATCAGGCGCCCGCCCGACATGACGTCGAGGTTCGAGGTGAGCTTGGCGAGCAGCGACGGCTCGCGGTAGGGCGCGCAACCGACCATCTGCCCGAGTTTGATGGTGTCGGTCCGCTGGGAGATGGCGGCCAACGTCATCCAGCATTCGAACATCGTCTCGTGGGCGGGCACCGGCACGTTGTGGAAATGGTCGTAGACCCACAACGAGTCGTATCCGAGTGCCTCTGCCAGTTGCGCGATGTCGACGGCCTGCTGCCACTTGTCCCTCGGGTCCGCAATGGACGAGAGTTCCATCTTCCAGCCCTGGGGAATGAACATGCCGAACTGGAGATCTGTCATGGGGCCCATCCTCGCACAGGGCTCCGAGGCTCCGAGCCGACCGCCGATCGTGTGGACGGGTACCGTCGCACGCGGACCGAGGGGGACCACCAATGATCATCATCACCGCGACGCTGTCGTTCGAGACCGAAGCCGATCGTGACCGCGCCGTCGCTCTGACCGTGCCGGTGCAGAGGGCGACCCGTGACGACGAAGCGGGCTGTCTGGCGTACTGCTTCGGCGCCGACCCCGTCGAGCCCACGCACGTCCAGGTGTACGAGTTGTGGACCGGCCCGGACGATCTCGCCAAGCACTTCGACCACCCGAACTACGCCGAGATGGTCGACGTACTCCGCAACTGCGGCGGCTTCCTCGCCTCCGAGAACCGGCTGTACGCCGCCCACGATCGCGGGCCCGTCTACGACGACGGCAAGTTCCGATTCGACGCCGTCGCCGACGCGTGACGGTGGCACGGCACCAACCTCGCGTCCCGATCATCCGCGTACCGGGAGTCGAACACTCCGGTGGCGCTGCAGGTATCGCCCGGAACCGCGCGCAGCGTACGTTCCTCACGTGAATCGAGAGGCTGTCGGCACCTGGGCGGCGATGTCCGTGCCCGCGTACCGGCTGCTGTTCTACAGCGCCGCCATCGTGATCTTCGGCGTGATGGGCCAAGCAGTGGCCCGCGGGTGGCTGGCGCGCGAGCTGACCGGGAGCAACGCCGGGCTCGGCGGTGTGATGCTCGTCTTCGGCGCCTCGATGCTGGTCGCAACCCCACTCGGCGGGGTCGCCGCCGACCGGTACCCGAAACGACTCGTGCTCCTGCTCGCAGTGTTGACACTCATGGCGTCATCGCTGCTCATCGGAGTTGCGGTGATCGCCGATGTCATCGAGTACTGGATGTTGCTCGTCGCCGGTGGCGTTCAGGCAGCCGCCTTCGCGTTCTATCTCCCGGCCCGGATCTCGCTGATCTCCGAGGTCGTCCCGTCGTCACTGCTCCAGAACGCCGTCGTCCTGACGCAGATGTCGCAGGAGGCGATGCGGGTCTTCGCCCCCGCACTCGCCGGTGTGCTCATCGGGGTGACGTGGTTCGGTGTGGGAGGTGTCTTCGTCGCGAGCGGGATCGCCAGCGCTGCTCGCGGCGATGTTCATCGTGGCGCTCCCCCAGCTGCCCCGACGAACCGACTTCAGCCGATCACCGTTCGGTGAGATCCTCGACGCTGTCCGGTACGTCCGCTCCAACCACGAGGTGGGGCTGATCGCGCTGGTGACCGTCGGTGTGGTGATGGTCGGATTTCCGTACCTGACGTTCCTGCCGACACTGGCCGATGATCGCTTCGATGTCGGCGCCGTCGGCTACGGCGTCATGTCCGGCGTCGCGGGCCTCGGAGCCGTGGCAGCCGGCCTGATCAACGCCTCGCGCGGAAGGGGGCTGCGCCCGTGGGCCACGATCGCCTGGTCGGGCACCGCGTTCGGTGTTGCGTTGTTCGCACTCGGCCTCGCCAACTCCTACCCACTCGCGCTCGTGGCGCTCGCGTGCATCGGGGCGAGCGGTCTGATGTTCCAGACCTCGACGCAGACGCTGCTGCTTGCGGATCTCGGCGCTGGAGTACCACGGCCGACTGCAGAGCATGGTGATCCTCGGCTTCAGTGGGTTCGGCCTGATGGCACTTCCACTGGGTGTGCTCGCCGACACCGTGACCCTGCGCGTCACCCTGGCAGCGATGGGAGTGGCGGTGCTCACGGCGATCGCACTGTTCGCCGCCGCCCGATACCGCCATCGTGGTCGCGTCGCTGCCGTCGAGATCGGTTGATCGCCTCGAACGCTGCGCTCACACCGTCCAGTCGACGCCGCGCACGGTGAGCACCCAGTGTTCGGCGATGCGGCCCTCGGCGATCCGCTGGACCAGCATCCACGTGACGACGTTCGTCTCGCTGGTCTCCAGGTTCAGACCATGGCTCGTGGCGCGGGTCCACACCCGGTCGCCGTCGACCACGCGGTCGTCGATGGTCGTTTCGGGCCGGCGCAGCGTCCGCTGGATCTCGGCCAGCATCACCTTGTACTCGTGCCGCGGGGACACCATCGAGCCCAGGCTCGTGTGACGCACGAACGGATCGGTCAACAGCTCGTCGACGGCATCGATGTTGCCGTCGCGCCAGATCTCGTTCCACCAGCGATCGGAGAGAGCGCACAGCGCCGAGTCATCCACGCCAGTCACGGTAGAACACCGTCGCCCACCCGTCACGCAGCGGCAAGACTGACCCGGATGGACGACATCGAACCCGCAGACTTCTACACCGGCATCGTCGTCGACGTGTACGGCCCGCTCAAAGGCTCGGTACCGGATCCGCGTACCTACGCGACCTTCATCCGCTCCTGGGGGGAGCCGGCGCTGGAACTCGGATGCGGCGACGGCGATCCGTTGCTGTCGCTGCGGGCGAGTGGGCTCGACGTGGAGGGCCTGGACTCGTCGGCGGACATGCTGTCGAAGTTGCGGCGGACCGCGGCCGAACAGGACGTCGAGGTGATCGCCCATCATTCGACCATCGAGGAGATGGATCTCGCCACGACCTACCGATCGATCTATCTGGCCGGGCCTACCTTCAACCTCATCGCCGACGATGCCACTGCGGTTCAAGCGCTCGAACGCATCCGTGACCACCTCGACCCGGCCGGCGCCGCGCTGATCCCACTCTTCATCCCGCGACCGGTGCGCGTCGAGCTCCTCGGGGTCGCTCGCGAGCACATCGACGAACGCGGTCGTCTCCTGCGGGTGACCGCCATTGCGACCGACCGCGACGAATCCACCCGACGGCAGACCACCGTGCTGCGCTACGAGGTCGTCGACGGAGACGACCACCAGACGGTCGAACGGCCATGGGTGCTGCACTGGCACACGCAGTCCGGCTTCACGAACCTGGCAGCCGACGCCGGGCTTCGGGTCGAAGCGGTCCTCAGCGTCGACGGTTCGAGCGCATCACCCGATGCAACTGAGTTCGTGTTCGTGCTCCGCCGCCCGGGCGACTGATCCGCAATCCACCCGGTGCGACCAGCGCCAGGTCGCCTCGATCCGCCGCTCCTGCTCCATGACTCGTCGCACGTACTCGCGTTCCGCCGAGACCGCGGCGACCTCCTGGTCGTCCCGCATCGTCAGCGGTCGTTCGCCGTCACCAAGCTCCATGGTTCTCCATCGGCGTCGACATCGTGACGGTTGAGCACTCACTCGGGTCGACCCCGATCAATCGGCCGGCTGGGCGGTGCGACATCCCATGGCTGAGTCCGGACCGACGGCGTTCAGGCCAGCAGACTGCGCAACATCCAGGCGGTCTTCTCGTGGATCTGCAACCGCTGGGTGAGCAGATCCGCGGTGGGCTCGTCGTGTGCATGCTCCACCGCCGGGAAGATGGATCGGGCAGTGCGGGCGACTTGCTCCTGGTCCTTGACGAGGCGACGGATCATCTCGGTGGCGTCGGGACGATCGTCGTCCTCGGTGACCGACGCCAGCGCGACGAACTCGCGGTAGCTGCCGGGCGCCGGCGCGCCGAGCGCACGGATCCGCTCGGCGATCAGGTCGACGGCGAGCGCCAACTCGTTGTACTGCGTCTCGAACATGAGGTGCAGCGTCTGGAACATCGGGCCCGTGACGTTCCAGTGGTAGTTGTGGGTCTTCAGATACAAGGTGTAGGTGTCAGCGAGCAGGTGAGCGAGGCCCTCGGTGATCGCGAGGCGATCGGCCTCGTCGATGCCGATGTCCATGGTCAGTTCAGTCATGACGGGAATTCCTTTCGGTAGTGAACGACGACGAGCAACCGTGCACGGCTGATCCAACCGACGCGACGCCCGGGGCATTCCTGGCGCGAAGTCGGTGTCGAAGCAGTGGTACGCGAGATGGTTGCGCAGGTCGGGCTAGCCCCGAGGGGTCGCGTCGTGCGGTGCCGACGTCTCTTCGAACGGGCCGACCATGGTCCCGCGGAAGTCGGAGGGGGCCCCCAGTTCGATCGATGCACCACCGTCCAGTTCCAGCGTCATGACGAGCGGGGCGTCTCCGAGTCCACGGATCTCGTCGGCGCCACGTGAGGAGATCGTCTGCGTCACGCCGGCGACGGCCAGGGCGTCGGTTCGCAGGAGCGCAGGTCCGTGCTGGACGAGCAGCACGTCGTGCACCCACCAGGCATACCCGCCCCGGCGGGGCCAGGAGTCCTTCAGCGCCGCCACCTCGCCGGAGACGACGCGCAGCTTGACGGGGAACACGCCAGGCCGACGCTTGAAGGACCGGCGCGACACCAGCGTGGCGGCGAGCCCACCGAGCACCAGCCAGATGGGGATTCCGAGCGCCGCCAGAATGATCCAGATCACGTCATGCCTCCTTCGGGTGTCGACCGTATCTCCCGCATCGGATGAACGTGCTCGACATGGGTCCGGGGTCCGGTAGCTCATCCGAAGTGGGTGATGAGGCCTGACCACTCGTCGGCATACGGTCGACGTACGAATCGGCGCCGTGTGCGGTTCCCTGTCGGAGGAGGAGGAGTGGGCTTGGAGGTTGCCCCGGTACGCCCGCTCGCCCGCTTGGTGGGCAACGCCCTGTCCGGCAACGTTCCCGGGCGCAGGGGTTGGGCTGGTCCCTACGTTCCGCCCCTCGTGGGCACGCCACGGGTCGGCGATCCCGTCGGAGCGGGCCGCGACGTGTTGCCGGGCGATGCAGCCCGCTACGAGATGCTCCTGCGGGCGATCCTCATCGGAGAGCGCGTCGACGGTCTCGAGCAGTGGGTGTCCGCGGGTGTTCTGGTGTGGAGCCCGGTGCACTACTCCTCGAACCGAGCAGAACTGCTCTGCGGGCTCCACGATCCCAGCGGTGACGACGACACGTTGAGCGAGGTCGTGATCGAGGCGACGAGCATGGACGTTGCGCTCCCTCGCGTCTACCTCGAGTGGCGACTCACGGCGCGCTTCTCGCGTCCGTGCTTCATCGACGACGATCTCCTGGTCGAGCCGACCGGGCGCCTCGTCGAAACGGCGGGTGTTCTGGTCGCGACTCTTGCCGACGGTGTGGTCATCTCCGCCAACTGCTACTACGACGACTCCGCGCTGCTCGAACAACTCGTCGCCGGCTTCCGAACGACCGGGTGACGGTTCAGCGGCTGCTGGGCTCGGCCACGCCGGCTGCCAGGAGTCCCGCCGCACGGGCGAGTTCGACCGCCTCGCCACGTGAGGACACCCCGAGCTTTCGGTAGACCGTGGCGGCGTGCGTCTTGGCCGTATTCCGCGACACGTAGAGGCGCTGTGCGATCTCCGCCAGTGTCAGGTTCGTCGGCAGGAAGTGCAGCACCCGCAACTCTGCGGTGGTCAACGACGACGGGCCGTACGGCAACGACGACGCGGTGCGATCCAGCCGCTCGTCGCAGCTCGGCCAATTGCTCGCCGGACCTGCTCGCCGTGGGCATCTGCGCCACCATCTGCTCGGCCTCCTCGACGAACGTCCGAGCGCCCACTCGGTCGCTGAGCATCAGGCTCGCGCGGGCGAGCGCCAGACGGCACTGCACGTTCGACCACGTGGCCACCGCCTGCACGTACACGAGGTTGCGCCGGGTGAGTGCGATGTCGGCGGCCGCTTCGGTCGGATTGCCGTCGGCCGCCTCGACCAGCGCGCTCATCGCCGTCACCAACACCAGCGTGGGCAGGTTCTCCCACCCGTGGTTCCGTACGATCGCCCGAGCCGTCCGCGCCGATGCCGTTGCCTGATCGCGGTCGCCTGACTCCCACGAGAGCACGGCCGAACTCGCCCGGCACTGCGCTTCGATGGTCACGGCGCCGGCGACGTGCGCCTCGGCTGCCCCTTCGGCGAGAAGACGGGCGGCGCAATCGTCGTCACCCGTGGCGAAGCTCAGCCATCCGTATCCCCAGCACGCCAATGCGCGCCAGATTCCCGGCGTCAGTTCGTCGTAGGCACGGGCGGCCTCGGTGAGTTCGCCCGCATCCACCCGTGTGACGGTCACGGATCGGAGCGCTCTGATCCGCGAGCTGGTCTGGTCACGGTCGGCGCCCGCCGGCTCGGCGGCATGCTGGGCGAACTCGAGCCACTTCAGTGCGGTATCGGCTTCGCCGAGCCCGATGGCGACTGCCGCCGCCATGATGCACAGTGGGGCGCTCGCAATCACCTGCGAATGCGGGAACACCTCGAGCCACCGCCGGACCGTGCCGACGTGGCCGGTGGTCAGGCGGCCCGGGCCGTACTGTTCGACCAATCGCTCGCCCCGGGCACCGTCGTCGGCGCACAGCGCATACCGGATGGCACGGTCGATGTCACCGGCGCCCTCGAACCAACTGCTCGCCCGCTCCTCGATGGTTCGTCGGCGGTCGTCGTGCTCCGACCGTGCGATCAGGACCGAACGGAGCAGACGGTGCATCCGATACTGCTCGCCGCGCGATGCCAACGGGATCACGAGGGCACGGTCGGTGTGCAGCCGATCGAGCAGCTCACCGGAGTCGGAACGGTTGAGCACTGCGTCGCAGAGGGGGGCGGACAGGGAGTCGATCCAGCTGGCCTGCACCAGGAAGTCCAGCTCGTCGGCGCCGAGACCCCGGAGCCACTCCTCGTGGAGGTAGTCGGCGACGACGTGGTCGTGATCGAGGTGTCGCAGCACGAGTGCGTCGCGGTCGGGGGCTTCCTCGAGCAGCGCCTGACCGGCGAGACGCAGGCCGACGGCCCACCCTTCGGTCGCAGCCACGAGTCGACCGACTTCCGCGTCGTCGAGTCTCACGCCCATTCCCAGCAGGAGTTCACGTGCTGCCGGCACGTCGAGTGCGAGGTCGGTGGCCGTGATCTCCTCGACCTCGTCGTCGACTCGCAGCCGTGCGAGGCGAAGTCGCGGCTCGACGCGTCCGACGACCACGACTGTCGAGCCGGGTGGCACGTGGTGCACGAGCGCGTCGATGAGGTCGAGAGCAGGCTGCTCCACGACCAGGTGCGCATCGTCGAGCACGAGCACGAACGGCTGGTGACAGCGGCGCACCGAACGGCCGAGCATCGGCGCGATGGTCGTCGAGTACCGCTCGTGTGAGCCGTGCGGCACCGACAGCTCGCTCGCGTCGAAGTCGGTGATCGCCTCGAGCGCATGCACCAGCACGGCGAGCAACGTCGCGGGATCGTTGTCCCATCCGTCGAGCTCGATCCAACGCACCGGTCGATGCTGGCGCTGCGCCCAGGCCGCGATGGTTGTCGTCTTTCCGTAGCCGGATGGCGCGTGAACCACCACGACGCCTCCAGTGGCCCGCTCCAGTCGCTCGGCGATCGGTGCGCGCAGCATCACGTCCGATCTGCGCGGCGGGTCGGTGGATCTCAGGGAAGCGGCGTCGCGTCGACCGGTGATTGCACTGGTTCGGTCGGGCGACGGCATGACCGCCAGGACGATAGTGGTCTGCCCAGCGAGCGCTGGACGCGGCAGTCGAGCCCCGACCCGGACTCCACCGGAGCAGGCCGACAGGCGGCCGATGATCACCCGAATCGGGCGACGCCTTCACAAGTCGGGTTCTCTAGCGTCGTTCTCACGAGCAGGCTTTCAGGAAGGGTCGATGATGGCGAACAGCCAGAACGATGAACCGGCGGTGTTGAGCGACAGCGACGGGGCCGTCTTCGGCCGCGTCGACGGGATGCACAGGGTGCGCTACATCGAGATCTTCCTCGCCGGGCAAAAGGCGGAGACGGGCGACATCGTTGCCGCCTGCTACAACCCGATGTACGGCGACTGGGGGATTCCTGCGTCGAAGGACACCGCTCCCCAGGCCCTCGTGGAAGGCATCGACTTCGACGAGCTGAAGGCGAAGTACGGCCTGCTCGGTGCTTCGTTGAACGGACCGAAGATCTGGACGCCGGACTGGTCCGAAGCGATGGTCGGCAAGGTGCGGGACTTCAACGGCATCAAGGCACCCTGGGTCGCCCAGCTCAACATGAAGCGGTCCGGTTCGGTCGCCGACGTGACGCCGTACGAGCCGATGACCATCGCTCGGGAGAGCCGAATGGGCTGGCCGGCGGGGACCAAAGCGATGCTTCTCGACGATGCCGATGGCAACACCTGGATCATGAAGGGCTTCCAGCTGGGTCTCGAGCCGAGGTTCGAGTACGAGGACTTCCTCGAGAACGGGGCGAGCTACTTCGAGAAGCTGCCGGCCGGCTGGAAGTTCCGGGTCGTCACCCTGGAGGAGGAGTTGATCGAGACGCCGGAGAACGGTGTCGCCACGATCATGGCCGACGAGTTCTTCAACGTCTACGACCGCACCGGGGCGGGTCAGATGAACTTCCAGCCCTAATCGGCGTGGTGGTCGACCGGCTGGGTGATCGACCGATGTGGGTGACGTTGTGGCATGTCGGCGTCGAGCATGATGTTGGTTGATGTCTGAGTCCGCTGCGCTGGTCGTCGCATTGCTGGTCGTTGCGTGGGCTGCGTTGTCCGGGTTGTTGGGTCGCCACAGTGTCACGGGGCCGTTGGTGTTCGTCGTGGTCGGCTACGTCCTCGCCAATCCTGATTGGGGGGCTGTACGCGTGGACATCGAGGTCGACGCGCTCCACACGCTCGCCGAGGTGACGCTGGCGCTCGTGCTCTTTTCTGATGCATCGCGCATCAATCTCGCTCAGTTGCGTCATGACCTGACGCTCCCGGTGCGGCTCCTCGCCATCGGTCTGCCGTTGTCGATCGCTCTCGGTGGGATTGTCGCGGGCTTGATGTTCGATTCTTTTCCGTGGGCCCTCGCCGGGTTCCTCGGTGCCGCTCTGGCACCCACCGATGCTGCGCTCAGCGCGCAGGTGATCAACGACGAGCGGGTGCCGATGCGGCTGCGGCGGGCGTTGAACGTGGAGAGTGGGCTCAACGACGGTATCGCCACGCCGGTGGTGACGTTCATGCTGGCGGTGGCGGCGAGCCAGCTCGGTCTCGTGACCGACAGTGCGTCGGCTGAGGCGGGTCAGGCACTCAGCGAACTGGGGCTCGGCATCGTGGCCGGGCTGGTGCTCGGTGTGGGTGGGGCTTGGTTGATCAATGTCTCGGCCGGGCAGGGATGGATCGGCCAAGGGGGCCGACGTATCGCCACGTTGGCGATTGCGCTCGGCGCGTTCGAAGCAGCGCTGGTGATCGAGGGGAACGGGTTCATCGCCGCGTTCGTCGCGGGAATCGCGTTCGGGGGCACGCTGCGCTCAGGTGCTGCCGACGCTGAGCGAGCTGGTGAACTCACCGAGCTCGGTGGAGAACTCCTGGCGCTGGTCGTGTGGTTCGTGTTCGGAGCCGCACTGCTGCCGATCGCGTTCGATCACGTGGAAGTGAAGGTGGTGGCGTACGCGTTGTTGAGTCTGACCGTGGTGCGGATGGTGCCGGTTGCGTTGTGCCTGATCGGTTCGGGTCTCGGACGCGGCGACGTGTTGTTCGTTGCATGGTTCGGCCCACGAGGCCTTGCCTCGGTCGTCTTCGCCATCCTCGCCGTCGAGAGCCTCGAGACGTCGACCCTCCTCGATGACGCGGTCGGGGTGGTCGCGATGACGATCGCCTTCAGCGTGGTCCTCCACGGTCTCACCGCCGCTCTCGGAGGCCGTCACTACAACCAACCGGACACCATCGTGCCCGAGGTGGGTGATCCGGCGACGCTCGAGATGCCCCGGCCCCGCCCGACGAGCTTCGCCTGACCGCCGGTCAGCCACGCGACGGCAGGCACGTCGACGAGTCATTGATCTCTTCGCGACCGCCGGGCGCAACGCACCCTGCCCGTGGTGGCACGAGCAAGCACCGCCATCAGGCCTGACCGGCCGTGTGCTCTGCGATCCAGGTGCGGGCGTCGGTGTTCGCCCGCCGGGACGCCTCGCCGACGAACACCGTGCCCCGGTAGATGTTCTCGGCACCGATGATGTCCGTGATCCCGGTGACGCGGAGCTGGCGGATCACGCGATCGTTGTCGGTCACGACCATCAGCTTGCTGTCGACCGCGGCCAGCTCGCCGGCGTAGGTGCCGAGCATGTCGATCATCGTCGACCCGGCGTCGTCGGCGCCGCGCATCCTCAGGATCACCACCGAGTGCCGCGAGGTCTCGATCACCGTGGGCATCTGCTCCAGCAGCTGCGGCACCGAGGCGAAGAAGATCGCTCCGTAGGGCTGGAGCACGACGACCTCGCCCGCAGGGACCACGTCCGGTGGGTCGACCTCCTCGACGCGACCGTCGTCGTGGATGACCATGCGCTTCGTGACGAGGCGGGACGACTGGTTGATCACGAACAGCACCACGGACATGCCCACCCCGACGAGGACGGCGTACTGCAGCGGGATGATCAAGGTGAGGACGAAGGTGGTCGCCATCACGGTCAGCGGCACCATGCCGGTCTTCGCGACCGCGATCACCTGCGACGGCTTGATCGTGCCGACACCGACCACGATCAGCAGCCCCGCCAGCGCGGGCATGGCGATCTGCTCGACCACGGTGCTGAACAACAGGATGACCACGACCATCGTCGCACCCGCGAAGAGCAGCGAGGTACGGGTCTTGGCGCCGGCGGCAGCGGTGAGCGAACTGGCCGACATCGACCCGCCGACCGGCATGCCCTGGAACAGGCCGGAGACCACGTTGCCGGCGCCCTGGCCGATGAAGTCGGCCGATTCGTCAGACGGGCTGCCGTCCTCGTTCGGCATCGCGGCGGCGACGCCCGCGCCCTGCACGAGGCCGACGAATGCCAATGACGCCGCCGGGATGATCAACGACGGGATCTCACCGAGGACCGGCATCGTGATGAACGGCAGCGTCCCCGGGACGTCGGCGATGTCGCTGACCAGTGCCACGTCGTAGTCGAACGCTGCGAACACCGCGGCGAGGGCCGACGACACGGCGATCGCGACGACCATTCCGAGCGCTCCGAGCCGCGTCCGTTGGAGCGCCACGATCAGGACCACGGTGACCGCCCCGACGACGGTCGTGGGGACATCGATGCTGCCGAGGTTGAACAGCAGATCGAAGGCGCGAGCGACGCGGTTGTCGCCCTCGGCTGCGTAGCCGGTGAAGTTGTCGAGTTGGCCGAGCACGATGTTGACGCCCACCGCGGTGATGAAGCCGGTCATCACCGAGTTCGACACGAATCGGAGGAATGAGCCGAGGTGCAGTACCCCGGCCAGGATCATCACGACGCCGGTGACGATCGACAGGGTGAAGAGCGACTTCGCCGGGTCGTCGCGACTGGCCAGGTCGACGTCCGCGACGATGATCGCCATCGCCCCCGTGCCCTGCACCGCCATGAACGCCGTGCTGGTGAACAGCGTCGCGCCCACCATGCCGTAGAGGTAGGCGTAGAGGCCGGCGAGCGGGTTGACGCCGGCGAGCAGGCCGCTCGCCAAACCATCGGGGACGCTCTCGATGCCGAGCACCAGCCCGGCCATCGCATCCTCGCGCGCGTGTTCACGCTGGAACAGCGAACGGGGACGGACGAGAGGGAACGCCATGCGTCCCCGATCTTTCCCGCTGGAGTGCGCGACGGGATCATCCAGATGGGGTGAACTCCCTCGGCGTCCACGACCCTCGGCGTCCGCGCTCGACCTCGGAGCGAGCGTTCTGCTCGTCGCGCCGACCGAATATCGTCTGATGTGGAGGAGGACCCGGCCGAGTCGATGACGGAAGCTGACACCGTGCCCGCAACCGATCAGAGGCCCTGATGTCAGAGCGACCCTCCGCCGACGTCGAACCCTCGACCATTGCCGATGCGCTGGTCGGGGCACGAGGCTCGCGAGTTGCGATCGCCGGGCTGGTGTTCTCCGCGCTGTTCGTGCTTGCGTGGTTCCTGCTGCGCGAGTCGCCACCGTTCGACGCGACCGATCAGGAGTTGCTCGACTACTACGGCGACCCCGACCGGCGACGCAACTCGGTGATCGCCGGGTTGTACGTCATCCCGTTCGCCGGCATTGCATTCATCTGGTTCATGGCGGCGTTGCGGGATCGGTACCTTCATTTCGCCACCCGCGAGAACACGATCCTGTCGACCGCGCACGTGGTCGCCGGCGCCTTGGTCGTGACCTCGATGTTCACACTCGCAGGAGTCGAACTCGCCGTCTCCTGGCTCGGCGAGGCCGGCTCGTCGTTCGATGCCGCCGGTGCTCGGTCGCTGCTCGCCTTCGGCGAAGCCCTCTCGGACATCATGGCCCTGCGCTCGGTCGCGGTGTTCATCGGCGTCAGCGCGACACGGGCGATGCGGTCGGGGCTCTTTCCTCGCAGCTACGTCGTGCTGAGCTTTATCATCGCGCTGGCGCTCCTTTTCGTCTACGAGGCAGTACCCGTGGTGTCGCTGGCCTTCCCGGCGTGGGTCGCCGGCTCGTCCGTGCTCATCCTGCTGCGCCGTCGCGCCGCACAGAACGCCGAGGGTGCCTGAACCCACGAGTGGTGGTCGGCGCGATCGCCGCTCGGGTCGACGGCAACCGTCAATTGCGAATTGTCGACGCGCTCTTCATGGCCGCAACTGGTGTGATCGGCAGCGTCTTGGTGACGGCCACCGCTCGTCGGCCCACGCTGCGGCTTCACCCGACGTGCTGGGAGGATCGCCACCAAGTGGTCGTCCACGAGCGCAGACCTGACAGGCGGAATCGTCGGTCACTCACCAGCGTCCGCGAGGGTCCGCAGAGGTTCAGTCGTCGATCGCTTCGAGCAGCCGACGCGCCGCTGCGACGAGAGGCGGGAGGTCGTGTTCGACGGTGGCCGCGACGATCGCGTGGTCGGTGTCGAAGTAGCGGTGCGCCAGATGGTTTCGCATGCCGGCGACGTCCTGCCACGGCACGTCGGGCTCCGCGGCGAGCACCGCCGGATCGATCGCCTTGACCGCTTCACCGATCTCGATCAATCTCACCCTCACGGCGTCGAACACGAGCCCGTCTGTGAGACTGCCGCGCTCCAGGTGGTCAGCGATCGCGTCCGCAGCCGCGAGCACGTCGGCGAGCCGTTGCCCATCGTTCCTCACAGCGCGATCGCTTCGTTCGCGACCCGCTTGGCAACGGCCGGCTTGAGACCCGCCGCAGGAACGACGTCGACTTGTCTCCTCAAGATCTTGCTCAGCTCGCGCTCGAGACCGACCAGCCCCACCACACTGACACCGTCAGCAAGATCGACGAGGATGTCGACGTCACTCGATGAGGTGTCCTCACCGCGGGCGACGCTGCCGAACACCCGCACGTTCGTCGCCCCGCGCCGTCGGGCGGCGTCGATGATCGCTCTGCGGTGCCGACGCAACCGTCGACCGATCGGGGTGTCCGGTAGGCCGCGCACCTCGACCGGTCCCGGCACGATCTCGATCGACACTGCATGACCCGAGGCCTCGATCAGCTTCGACAACATCGCCAGCCCGGGTTCGCGCCGACCGTTCTCGTACGCGCTGACCACCGGCTGGGCGACACCAGCCCGGCGCGCCAACTCACACTGTGACATCCCAGCGCTCCGTCGCGCGGCCTTGATCAGCTCGGCGGCCGCGGTGCTCGTCATGGCACCAGACTATAGGCAAATGTGTATGACAAGGAAACAGGGGCCCTTCACGATGCCACCGAGTTGCGCCTCGTCCGGGAAGTGTTCTCTGCCTGAGCCAACGTGGAACGAGCGCTCGGTGAAGCCGTCGTTCGTGCCCGACACAATGGCCACTCCTGGGCGTCGATCGGGCCATGGTCGGCATCTCGGGCGAGGTAGCACGTTGTCGGGTGTCTCGATTCGAGGTCTACCTGTCGAGATAGCTGGCGAGGTGCTCCAGCGATGAAGCCATTCCTGCCGCATGGTCTTCGGCGGAGACGCCGTCGGGCACGTCGTCGGCGATGAACTCGACGAGCGTCCCGCTGTCCAATGCGTGCACGGCCCACGTCATCGTCATCGTGCCGGCAAACGCGGGGTCGTCCGACACGAAGTCGACCGCCTGGACCACGCGATCGTCCTGGACGACTTCGACATAGCGGGCCTCGACGATGTCGTCGTCAGCTGAACTCTTCGCACCGGAGCCGGGCGGTTCTACGTAGGTCAGGATCAAGCGGTAGGAGCCACCTGGCGTGGGATCGAATCGTTCGAATCTCGCTGTCATCCCGTCGGGTGCGAGCCAGGTTTCGAGCGCAGTGCGATCGATGAAGGCGTGGAACGCCCGATTCAGCGGGGCGCTGATCGCCCGCGAGGCTCGCGTCGGACCTTGCCGATCCGCCGCGGACCCATCAGCGGAACGGGAGGGATTCGAACCCCCGAGCCTTGCGGCCGGCCGCTTTCAAGGCGGCTGCATTCGTCCACTCTGCCACCGTTCCGCTCGCGAGGTTACCGGGCTACACTCCGAGGCTCCCAGGAGAGGTGCCAGAGCGGCCGAATGGGGCGCCCTGCTAAGGCGTTGATCGCAGCAATGTGATCCGTGGGTTCAAATCCCACCCTCTCCGCCACGACCGGCACGCCATTGGCGTGCCGGTCGTTTCGCGCCGCATCCAAGGCACCGGCTGCACGGGTTCGAATGACACGTGTGTCGTTCGGGTGACGCTCATGTTGCGGTTTGATGACGGATGAGATAGAACGTGTGTCGACCCCAGCCGCAGATCGCGGCGCATCGGGTGTCGAGTTCCGATCAGCGCGGTCACGAATCGCCGATCAGGAAGACCGACGATGACGCCTGACCCCCACTCCAACCCCGACCCCCACGCCGACCGCTGGCACGACCAGGACGGGCGGGGTCGCGCCGACAACGACGTCACCCGTGAGTTCTGGGGAGATGGCGCCGGCTGGTCATCGCAACCGGCCGATTCCTCCGACTCGGCCGAGGAGGCCACGTCCCGGTGGGCTCGGGGCGAACCTCGGCCGTTGGTGGAGTTCCACGCGCCGGCGCAACGCCACGCGCACACATGGCCCCGGCGACTTCCGGGGCGTCACCCGATCGGGCCGACCCGGGCATCGCGCCGACGGACGAGGATCACGATGATCCGGCGACCGACTGGGACGACGCCTGGGACACGGCGCCAGCCGAGCCGCCACGATCGGGCGTCGATCCGTTGTTGGCCCGCCTCGGTGGACTGGCGGTCGTCCTCACGCTGCTCGTGCCCGTGGTGATGGGTTTCACGTCCGATGACGGCGACGCCGTGCGGACAGCGTCGATCACCGTCGACCTTCCCCTGCCGGCGAGCGGTGACCAGCCCGCCGACCAGCCGGTCGCTGCTGCGCCCGAGACTGCCGACGCCACGACCGCACCGAGTTCCGGTGCGACGCCGCCTGTCGCCGATGCCACCGTCGTGGCCGAACCGACGACGACTGCCGACAAGACGCCGAACACCGCGGCAGTCGAGGCGCTCGCTGTCGATGAATGCGCACTCGAGTACGAGGTCGCCGCCGGCGACTTCTGGATCCGCATCGCCGACGGCTCCGGTGCCCCGCTCGCCGACGTGCTCGCCGTCAACGGCGCGACCGTGTCGACACCGCTGTATCCCGGCCGATCGATCTGCCTCCCCGCCGGCGCCACGATCCCGCCGCCACCGCCCGCTCCGACGACTGCCTCCCCGACGACTGCCGCTCCGACGACTTCGAGCGGCAGCACGAGAAGCTCCAGTTCGAGCTCGACCACGTCGACGGCATCGACAACTCCGACGACGACCACACCTCCTCCGCCGCCGCCACCGCGTGTCGACCGCCGGGCCGGCCGAGGTCGAGGCGATCATTCGCTCGGTGTGGCCCGACGAACTCGAAGATCGTGCACTCGAGATTGCATGGCGGGAGAGCAACTACGAGCCGACTGCGAAGAACTCGTGCTGCTACGGCCTGTTCCAGATCTACTGGAGCGCTCATCGGAGTTGGCTGAGCGGCCTGGGCATCACGTCGGCCGAGCAACTCTACGATCCGGCCACCAACGCCCGCGCGGCACTCGCCCTCTACGAGCGAGCGGGCAGCTGGGGCCCCTGGGGCGGCTGACCGTACCGTCGGCGGCGTCGCGGACTCCGAGGTCTGCATTGCGGCGACTTCGGCCTACACTGTCGGCCGTCACAATTCGGCGCTCGTAGCTCAATGGATAGAGCACTTGACTACGGATCAAGCGGTTGGGAGTTCGACTCTCTCCGAGCGCGCAGGATGACGAGGGCGGCACCCGTGTGGTGCCGCCCTCGTCGCGTCACAAGGACCACGAGCTCCGCGTGTTCGTCAGTATTTGCTCAAGTTCGCCGAGCCGCGTGCCGATGACCGCTCATGAGACTCATCAGGTTCGGCGCGCTCGTGGGCAGTGTGATCCTGCTCGTGGCGACGACCGTCTCGATGGTCAACCAGCGCGCCGAGCAGCGCGCCGAGCAGAACGCCCGTGCCGTCGCGACCGTGCTGATGGCCGACCAGGCCGTCGACAGCGCCATCGCGCGTTCGATGGCGGTCGTCGAGGTGGCAACCGGCGACACGGATCCCGAGTCCGTGACCCGCTCGTTCGGCGACACCGCTGAAGCCTGTATCACCGCTGCCGGTGTCGATCGATGCACCGGTCCGGACCTCGGCGCGTCGAAGGCCTTCGGCGTGGCCGTTGCGGCATCGGTGGAGAGCGGCGGACCCGCCGTGGCCGTCGACGCCGCGACGAAGTCCCTGCTCGTGGTGTCGCACGGTGACTCGACCACAGCGTTGCTGTTGGCTGCCGATTCGCTGCTCGGACCGCTCGTCACATCCGCTGTCGAACGCAACGATGCCACGATCGACGTCGCGCTGTCGTCGGACGTCGTCGACCAGAGCGGTGGCGATCTGAACCGGGTCGGTCCGATGTCCGTCGACGGTCGGTTGACCGTGGCCGACACACTTGCCCTCCCGGGTGACGGCGGATCGGTTCGGGTCACGACGTCGGTCGCGGACGAAGCCGGCCTCGTCGGTGACGGTCTGGGCCTCTACCTCGTGCTCCTCGCACTCGGTACCGTCCTGATGGGCCTCGCCGGCTGGACGTTCCTGCTCGATCGACGCAGTCTCCAACGGCGCGCCACCACCGACGACCTGACGGGGCTTCCGAACCGCCGCGAGTTCGAACGTCAGACCGAGGAGGCGCTGCTGGCCGCCGAACGGTTCAGCACGGGCGTCTGCGTGATGCTCATCGACCTCAATGGCTTCAAGCTGATCAACGACACGCTCGGCCATCAGTTCGGCGACCTCGTCCTGCGTGCGACCGCCAACCGTCTCCGCGACGCCGTGCGTGACACCGATGTCGTCGGCCGATGGGGCGGCGACGAGTTCGTGATCCTGCTGCCCGGAGTGCAGGACGCATCGGCGGTCCGCAGTAGTGCCGAACGCATCGGAGGGCTGCTCGGTGGTACCCCGATCGCTGACGACGTGACGGTCACCGCTGCCATCGGCGCGGCGCTGTACCCGCGCCACGGCGCCACCCTCGACGACCTGATCCGTGCTGCTGACGAAGCGATGTACGGCGCCAAGACGACCGGTGTGACCCATCGGCTCGCGGATCCGCTCGCCGGTCAACCGGGCCACGACGCCGAGTCGTCGTCGCGTTACGGCGGACCCGATCGTCGTCGGGCGCATTCCGACGACATCCACCGCGTCTGACGATCGCTCTGGGCACGTCGGTGGACGAGGCCTACACTTCTGGCGTGCCCCGTCGGAGTGTGCTGACCAGCAAGCTCGCGGGCTTCGGCACGACGATCTTCGCCGAGATGTCGGCGCTGGCCGTCGAGACGGGGGCGATCAATCTCGGCCAGGGTTTCCCCGACACCGACGGACCACCGGAGGTGCTCGACGCAGCCATCGCGGCGATCCGTTCGGGTGTCAACCAGTACCCACCGGGACTCGGCATGCCGGAGCTGCGCAACGCGATCGCCGATCACCAACGGCGGTTCTACGGCATCGAACTCGACCCGGCGAGCGAGGTCGTGGTCACCGCCGGTGCCACCGAGGCGCTCGCGGGTGCCCTGCTCGGCATGCTCGACGTCGGCGACGAGGTCGTCGTGTTCGAGCCGATGTACGACAGCTACCAGGCGTGCATCGCTCTCGCCGGCGCGCGTGCCGTGCCGGTGCTGCTGGCCCCCGGCGCCGACGGCCGCTACGTGTTCGACCCCGATGCCCTTCGCGCCGCGGTCAGCGACCGCACGAAGCTGATCCTGCTCAACACGCCGCACAACCCCACGGGGAAGGTGTTCACCACCGGCGAAATGGCGACCGTCGCCGAGGTGGCGCTCGAACGTGACCTGATCGTGGTGACCGACGAGGTCTACGAGCACCTGCTCTTCGACGGTCGTACCCACGTGCCGATGTCGACCCTGCCCGGAATGTCGGAGCGCACGCTGACGATTTCGTCGGGCGGCAAGACGTTCAACACCACCGGATGGAAGATCGGCTGGATGAGCGGCCCCGAACCGCTGGTGACCGCGGCGAGGACCGCGAAGCAGTTCCTCACCTACGTCAACGGTGCGCCGTTCCAGCCGGCGATGGCCGTCGGGCTCGGCCTGCCCGACTCGTACTTCGAGCGACTCGCTGCCGACCTGCAGACCGCGCGTGATCACCTCGTCGCAGGGCTGCGTTCTGCCGGGTTCACCACCTACGAGCCCGAGGCGACCTACTTCACCACCGTCGACATCCGTCCGGTCGACCCGACCGGCGACGGGATGGCCTTCTGTCGCTCACTGCCGGCGCGATGCGGGGTCGTCGCCATCCCGAACGAGGTCTTCTACGCTCGGCCCGAACACGGGCGTCATCTCGTGCGGTTCGCCTGCTGCAAACAACTCGACGTGATCGACGCGGCTGTCGAGCGCCTCGTCGAGGGATTCGGGCCGTGAGCGTCCGCGTTGCCGCCGTCCAGCACGACATCGTCTGGCACGACCGCACGGCGAACTTCGATCACCTGTCGTCGATGGTCGCCGGTGCGGTTGCGTGCGACGCCCGGGTGGTGCTGCTGACCGAGACGTTCTCGACCGGGTTCTCGTTCGATACGCCGGGCATCGCCGAACCCGAGGGTGGGCCCTCGTCGCAGTTCCTGCGTCTGATGGCCACGACACACCGCGTGTGGGTCGGCGGATCGTGTCCGGAAATTGCCGATGATGCGCCGCCGGACGACCAGCGACCCTCGAACGTGTTCGTGCTCGTCGCCCCGGACGGTACCGAGCACCGGTACCGCAAGATCCATCCGTTCTCGCACGCCGACGAGGAGCGCTACGTCCGCGCCGGCACCGAGTTCGTCACCGTCGACATCGACGGCCTGCGCTGCAGTCTCTTCGTCTGTTACGACCTGCGATTCGCCGACGAGTTCTGGGCGCTGGCGCACGACAGCGACGCCTATTTCGTCGTCGCGAACTGGCCGGCCAAGCGGCGCCTCCACTGGTCGTCGTTGCTGCGGGCCCGAGCGATCGAGAACCAGGCGTACGTCGTCGGTGTCAATCGGGTCGGAGCGGGTGGAGGGCTCGACTACTCGGGCGACAGCGCGATCATCGATCCGCTCGGTGAGGTGTTGGCAACCGGCTCAGGCGCCGAGACGATCCTCTTCGCCGATCTCGACGCCGCGCACGTCGCCTCCACCCGCGACCACTTCCGCTTCCTCCAGGACCGTCGCTGACGATCAGCCGCGTGATGTGCGGACGCATCTGCATCGAGACCCTGATGCCGTAGGGCGTGTCCTGCCGGCCGACCTCGGTGAAGCCCAGGCCCGCGTGGAATGCGAGTGACACCTCGTTCGGCGGGTCGACGTTCACCTCGAGCGCCAGATGGTCGGCACCGTCGATCGCCGCCATGCGCCGATCGACCTCGGCGTACAGCGCCTTGCCGACGCCCCGCCCGCGACTCGCGACGTCGACGGCGACCCGGTCGAGATACATGAAGCTCTCGAACCGGCTGGTGAACCAGCGGTAGTTCACCGAGTCGTACGTCGAGTCGTCACCGAGCACCAGACAGAAACCGACGACCTCGCCGCCGGCGTCGGCGACCAGTGCGATCGGGCTCTCGGCGACGATGAACGCCATCCGCTCGGCATCGACGGAGCCGACCTCGGGGATGTTCGCCTCGTTGATCACGAGGATCCGTTCGAGGTCGTCGGGCTCCATCGAGCGGATCACCACGTCGTCGAGCGGTTCAGGATTCGCGGCCATCCGCCGCACCGTAATTGGCGTTGGTCGTCATCGGAGCGCTGCCCCCGGTCTTTCCGGACCCGACCCCGACAGACCGGTTCCGCTTTGTTACGGGTTCGGCGCGAGGCTGTCACGGAACCCCTCGTATCCTGATCGCCATGCTGTTCCGCAAGAACGCCCAGATGGTCGACGCTGCCGATGCGCTCGCCGGCCGGACCGATCAGACCATGCCGGTGCCCGAGTCGCACTTCGTCAACGGTCACCCCCTCGTCGGCCCCTGGCCCGAAGGCATGAAGACCGCGGTGTTTGCGATGGGCTGCTTCTGGGGAGTCGAGCGCAAGTTCTGGCAACTCGACGGCGTGTACTCGACGTTCGTCGGATACGCCGGTGGCTACACACCGAACGCCACCTACGAAGAGGTCTGCTCGGGTCGTACGGGGCACACCGAAGCCGTCGCCGTCGTGTACGACCCCGACGTCATCAGCTACGAACGACTGCTCCAGACCTTCTGGGAGGGCCACGACCCCACCCAGGGGATGCGGCAGGGCAACGACATCGGCAGCCAGTACCGCAGTGCGATCTTCCTGACCGACGAGTCCCAGCGTGCGCTCGTCGAGTCGTCCCGTGCGATGTTCCAGGAGCGCCTCGACGCCGCCGGGTTCGGCGAGATCACCACCGAAGTCGAGCCGCTCGAACTCGAGACCGGCTTCTTCTACGCCGAGCCGTACCACCAGCAGTACCTCGCCAAGAACCCGAATGGCTACTGCGGTGTCGGCGGCACCGGCGTCAGCTGCCCCATCGGCCTCACCGCCTGATCCCCCGCCAACCCCCGCCAAAATTCTCCTCTGGATGCGCGCCGATGCGCGCACTGCGGAGGAGAATTTCGGGTCTGTGGTCGGGGTGGGGTCAGGTCCAGCCGGTGCGTGCGGATGGCGTCGCCGTCGGCGTCGAGGGGTCGGCCCGACCAGCGCAGTCGACCGGGGGTGGCCGACAGGCGCGCGATGAGGCCCTGCATCGGCGTGCCATCGACGTCGGCGATCGCCCCGCGAGCGGCATAGTGCGGATCGACGGCGATGTCGGCCATGTCGTACACCGGACCGATCGCAGCTTCGGCCGCGGTGAACGCGTCGAGCACCTCGGCCTGGGTGCGTCGGGCGCACCAGTCGGTCATGATCTGTTCGAGTTCGAGCCGGTGGGCCGTGCGGCCCTCGAACGTGTCGAACCGGGAGTCGTCGCCGACGCCGAGCACTCCCATCACACGCGCCGCCACCGAATCGCTGCTCGTCGACACCGCGATCCACCGCCCGTCGCTGCATCGGTACGTTCCGCGGGGCACCGTGTACGGAAGCCCCGCACCGAGCCGCGGTTGCTGCTCGCCGCTCACGGCGTAGAGCGACACGAGCGGCCCCATCATCTGGAACATGGTTTCGAGCAGATTCGCATCGACGACCTGCCCGACGCCGGAGTGCAGCGCCACCATCGTGGCGAACGCTGCCGCGAGACCCGTCACCTCGTCGGTGAGCGCGATCGGCGGCAGCAGCGGCTGACCGTCGGGCTCGCCGCTGAGGGCCGCGAGCCCCGACATCGCCTCGGCGATCGTGGCGAATCCGGGCCGAGAGGCGTACGGGCCGTCCTGACCGAACCCACTCACGCGGGTCATCACGAGTGCCGGGTTCCGCTCGAGTAGCACATCTGGCCCGAGGCCGAGGCGCTCCATCGTGCCCGGTCGGGAGTTCTCGACGAGCACGTGCGCACCGTCGACGAGCTCGAGCAGTACCGCCCGATCCGCATCGTCCTTCACGTCGAGGACCACGGTGCGCTTGTTGCGGTTGACGAGTTTCCACCACAGCCCTTCGCCGTCGCGTGGGTCGCGCCAGGCCATGTTGCGCAGGCTGTCGCCTCCTGGTCGCTCCACCTTGATCACGTCTGCGCCGAAGTCGGCGAGGTAGCGCGCGCAGTTCGGCCCGGCCAGCACGGTCGACATGTCGACGACGCGCAGCCCGTCGAGCGCAGCCCAGCCGGTCTTTCGGGGTCGGGTCCGGAAAGACCGGGTGTCATGGGCGCCACCGTCCGAGGAGGTCGCAGGCCTCGGCCATGTCGGCTCCCGTGCCGGCGTAGGAGAACCGGACGTACTCGTGGCCCCGGGCCAGGTCGAAGTCGATCCCCGAGGTGGCGGCCACACCGGCTTCGTGCAGCCAGCGCCGGGTCAGCTCCAGCGAGTCGATGCCGAGTTCGGTCGTGAGATGAGGCACGTGGGCGTACACGTAGAACGCTCCATCAGCCGGCGCGATGTCGGTGATCCCCGCAGCCGCGAGGCCGTCGATCACGATCGTGCGGTTCTCGCGATACCGGGCGACGTGCCCGTCGAGTTCCTCGGTCGCATCGAGGGCGGCGAGGGCGGCGACCTGTGACACGTGCGGCGCGCAGATGTAGAGGTTCTGCTGCAGCCGCTCGACGGTCTCGATCAGGGAGTCGGGCACGACGATCCAGCCGACGCGCCACCCTGTCATCGACCAGTACTTCGAGAAGCTGTTCACCACGACGGCGTCGGGATGGACGTCGAGCACCCGTGCCGCCGGCGGACCGTCGACGATGCCGTGGTAGATCTCGTCGGCGATCACGGCGATACCCCTGGCTCGACACGTTGCGGTGACGTCAGCCAGGGCGGTTGCGCTCAGGACCGTGCCCGTCGGGTTCGAGGGCGACGCCAGCACCAGTCCGGCCAGTTCGCCCGCCCGATCGAGATGCTCGGGCGTCGGCGCCCATCGTGTGTCGGGCCCGACGGGGATCGCCACCGGCGTCATGCCCGAGCGCGATCAGGGCGTTGCGATAGCAGGGATATCCGGGTTCGAGCACGCCGACACGGTCGCCGGGTTCGAAGAGGGTGAGGAACGCGAGCGTGAACCCGGCCGATGCGCCGGCGACCACCATGACCCGACCGATGTCGACGCCCTCGCGAGCGGCGAGCCGTCGGCGAAGCGACTGCAGCCCCGCGGCATTGGTGTAGCCGAGCGGCCGGTCGAGGTGCTCGCGTACGGCGTCGCGGGCCAGAACCGGCAGTGGCGTCGCAGGCTGGCCGACCTCCAGGTGCAGGATGCGCCGCCCGGTCGCCTCCAGTGCGCCGGCCTCCCGGCTCATCGCCATGGCGTGGAACGGCGGCACAGCGGCGGCGCGGACGGCGGCCTCGATCACCCGCCGATTGTCGCATTCCGGCGTGCTCGCCCCGCAATCTCGCTCGATTCGTCAAGGTGTCTTGACTTTGCCGTTCCCTGACGCTGGACCACGGTCGTCGCTGACAGTGGTCGCTCTACCGTTGTGAGTGTTCGACACCAGTCCGGTGAACCAGGGCGGCATCCGACGCTCGTCGGCCCGGCCCGAACTCAAGAACCACGAGAGACCTGCCGATGTCCAGACATATGAGTATGCGTTCGAGAGCCGGCGACCGTCGGAGTCCGCACGCGGTCGACGAGCGCCTGCTCGGACGATCGAGGTGCGAGCCTGGTGGAGATCCTCGTCGCGATCACCCTGATGGCGACTGTTGTCGCCGCCGTCATCTCCTCGGTGTTCGTGTCGGTCAAGGCGACCGCGTACGAGCGAGACCATGCGAAGGCCCAACAGTGGCTGCAGTCGGCGATCGGTGTGATCGAGGCGGTCACCGTTCTCCGAGTGCGACCCGCCGTTGATCAACGGCGCGAGCGTGCAGCAGGACTACCAGGCCGCCGTGGACGGCGGCGCCCAGCGTCCCTGGCAGTACGAGGGCGTGCTGACGGTCGCAGAGCCGGAGGTGTGGGACGGCGAGAAGTTCGTGCCGTTCGACAGTCAGAGCGTCTGTTACGACGAGTTGCGTCTGCGCCAACAGCGAGTGCAACTCGTGGTCGACCACCCCAACGGAGTCACGGAATCAGTGGAGATGATCAAAGTTGACCGGTCGATGAAGCCACCCCCTGAACAGCACGATCCTGTGAGTCCTCGGACCACCGATGCCGGCTTCACGCTGCCCGAGGTTCTGATCGTCGTCGTGCTGATGGGCATCCTCATGCCCGTGCTCGCCATGGCGTTCTCCGTGGTGGTGCGCACGTCGCCGACGTCCGACGCCCGTGCCGACGACTCCCGCTCGTTGACCAACCTGACCAACTGGATCAGCCAGGACGTGTCGTCGACGAGCGAGGACGGCTTCTTCATTCGGCCCCGCCACTTCCGACGGCGGGTGCGTGCTCCCGTCGTCGGCTGCGTCGTCGGTCAACCTTCTCGAATTGCACTGGAAGGAAGGCGCGGAGCGCTTCGTGTCCAACTACCGGTTCGTGTCGACCAGCCCGTCGAAGGGGCAGATCTTCCGCTACGCGTGCTTGAAGGGGCAGCCGGCCACCGAGCTCCGGATGACCGCGGAACTGAACAAGGTCGTCGACGCTGCCAATCCGTTGACTCCCGCACCGGTTCGGATCACCGCAGTACCGACGGTGCGTGCCGATGGGTCCCCGGGCGTCAAGGGGATCCAACTCGTCGTCTTGATCTTCGACGACTACGGAGTCCAGCGTGAACTCCTGAACCTGGATGCGACGACCACGAACGTCGCGACGCTGTTGCCCGGGGCAACCGGCGGATTCGGTGGAACGAACACCGCTCCAACGGCGAGCGACCTCTCGATCACGATGGTCCAAGGCAGCACGCGACTGGAATCGCTGCCTGCCATCGATCCGAATGGTGACGTGTTGTTCGCCACGTTCGAGGGTCTCCCTCCGACATGGAACGTGCTGGCAACGGGTACCACGATCGAAGTCACGCCGGATCCGGCCGCACTCGGCCCCTACTCGATCAGCTACCGCGTGACCGACCCGTCGGGCGAGACGGCAGCAGCAACGCTGAACGTCACCGTCGTGCCACCGTCGCTGAACCCGCCGCCGACGGCAGAGTCCCTGCGAATCACGGCCACCGGGTCTGTGGAATCCGTTGGGACGTTGGTCTTCTCCGACGACGAGTTGGGTCTCCAACCGGTGCTGGTCGCCGGCGACATCCCTGCCGGATGGTCGGCCACCGTCAGCGGCAACGAGTTCAGGGTGACTCCGTCGGCAGACGCTTCCACCAGCGTGATCCGCTACACCGTGACCGACAGCGCCGGTCAGACTGCCACGTCGCAGATCACCGTCGATCTCTGCAAGGTGAGTCTGGTCTCCATCACGCCACAGACCGTCACGGTCAAGGGCTCGGGCGGCCTCACTGAACCGGTGAGGGTGGAGATCTCCACGAACGGAGCGTGCGGCCCTCTGGTGCTCGGCTTCCTGCCCAACGACACGTCACCGGTCGAGGTCACCGAGAGTTTCAACGCCTCGAATGTCGTGACCATCAGCGACAGCACTTCGTATGCCTGGATCCGGCCTACCTCGTCGAGTCCCCGTGACGTAGCCCTCAACATCCGCCAGGGCGCCAACGGTCCCATCCTGCTGTCGGCCAAGCTGACCACCATTCGCTGAGGACGTCATGATGCACACTCCCGTCACCACTTCAGAAACGAAGAGCGACGAAGGCTCGATCCTGATCCTCGCGCTCGGTCTTCTCCACGGTGCTCGCGCTGATCGTCGTGGGACTCGCCACCTACGCGTCCGCGACTCTTCGGCTCGGGCAGGTCGCCGAGCGATCCTCCGACCGGCTCGCCAGTGCCAACGGAGCGATGGACAGTGCCCTGGAAGATCTCGAACGCGGGGTCGGACCCTGCAAGCTCCTCGGGCAGGACTACACGGTCACGGATTCGGTGAACGGCCTGAAGTCCGCCGTGGACTGCAACTGGGTCGGGGGCCGCTTCAACGTCGGCGATCTCTTCGCCATCGTGATGACGGGGGCCGGGGGACAGTCCGGACCGCTGCTCACCGTCACCAATGGCGGTAACTCTGCAAACGCCGAGAAGATCTTCGAAGGACCGGTCTACATGGCATCCACGCCGTCGCCGGCGACGGCGCAGTTCAGCGCCGACCTGACCATCAAGAACGCGGACCTGATGTATTCCGCGTCGGACTGCGGCAGCGCCACACCGTCACTCCCGGTGGAGTTGACCATCGCTCCGGTCGGTTACGGCACTCAGTGCTACCAGGACCCCTGGAACGACGCAGAGATGTTCGGTGCCTTCGCGCCCGCCGAGCCCGGCATCAACACCACGTCGTTTCCGGGCCGACTCGAGTACTCCTCCGGCGCCGGATTCACTCGGTTGCTACATCTGGTCACCCGGGTCGCTACACCTCACCCCCGGACACACTCAACGGCAGTTTCAACTACTTCCAGTCCGGTGACTATTTCCTCGACGGGATCGGCGACTGGAACGTCAAGAATGCCTTCGTGCTCTTCGGGTACCCTGGCGAGAGCGGTCCCGGCATTCCTGGCATCCAGAGCAACGACTCGTTCGCCACCAATCCCTGCCGCAACGCCTGGAAGAACGATCCCAACACCTCTGGTGCCACCGTCTACTTCGGCGGCAACTCCCAGCTGACGGTCGACGGGCTCGGCGCCGTCGAGATCTCGGGGCGTGAGCGCAGTGGGCAGAACATCGCCGTGCAGGCGCTCGAGACGGCACCCAACGCCAGCACCATCCGCGGTGACCAGCGTCTCATCCGGACCCAGTCCGGAAGCAACAAGCAACTGGCGATCCAAGGGCTCGTGTGGGCCCCCTACGCCGCACTGGAGTTCGATCTGATCTCGAATGAAGCCGTCGCCGCGCTCGACAGGCGGCGCGGTCGTGAGCGAGATCAGTGCCGGTGCATCGGCCAACACCAACAACTTCCTGATTCGTGTCGACACGGAGCCGAAGACGAAGGTGGTGAATCTGACGACGACGGCGGTCAGTGACGGACAACCAGGGCTCGACCTCGGTCAAGGCGGTCGCCACGGTGCAGATCGATGGGATCTCGACGTCCTACGCACTTCAGAGTCGGCGCGTGGTCGGACTGACACCTGAGGGATCCGTGGCGCCGCCGCCGCCACCGCCGCCGACCACCACGGTGCCGTCCGGCCCGACCACCACGGTGCCGGCACCGACCACCGGGCCGTGCAACGAGACCGTGGGGAGCTGGACGAACAGCTTCGGCGAAGGTGACTGGCGCGCCGACTACTGGAACCTTGCCAGCTTCTCGGACTCGACGCCGCCAGGTGACCCGTTCAGTGGGACACCCGTCGCGACGCAAGCAGCTGTCGACAGATCGACAGCTACCTCGGTTCCGGGTCGCCGGCGCCCGGTGTCAACAGCGACTACTACGCAGCCCGGTTCACCAAGACGATCACCGTCGCAACAGCCTGTTCGGTCACGATTCGGGCGGGCAGCGACGACGGCGTCCGTGTCCGGATCGACGGCACGACCGTGATCAACGGCTGGACCACCCACGCCCATACGACCACGACGGTGATCACGCCAACGCTGACTGCCGGTACCCACACGATCGTGATGGAGTACTACGAACGAGCCGGGGAATCGTCCTACGAACTCGAGTGGAAGTCCGTGACCTGAGACAACTCAGCCGGGGAGCACGAGCTCCCCGGCGCTGAGCTGGCTGGCGTAGCGACCGTCGGCGGCGATGAGTTCGTCGTGGGTGCCGATCTCGGCGATCCGGCCGTCCTCGACGAACGCGATGCGATCGGCGCTGCGGATCGTCGACAGACGATGGGCGATCACGATGGCGGTTCGGTCGCGCATCGCGTGGTCGAGTGCCGCCTGGATGAGCGCCTCGTTCTCGTTGTCGAGATGGCTCGTCGCCTCGTCGAGCACCATGATGCACGGGTTCTTCAGGAGCAGCCGGGCGATCGCCAGCCGCTGCTTCTCGCCGCCGCTGAGCCGGTAGCCCCGCTCGCCGACGATCGTGTCGTACCCGTCGGGGAGTGCGGCGATCGTGTCGTGGATACGCGCCGCCTTCGCCGCGGCCACCAACTGCTCGTCGGTGGCGTCGGGGTCGGCGTAGCGCAGGTTGTCGCCGATCGACTCGTGGAACAGGTGCGGGTCCTGCGACACCACACCGATCGAGGTGCGCAGGGAGTCGAGCGTCAGATCGCGCACGTCGTGGCCGTCGATGCGCACCGCGCCGGACGTCACGTCGTACAGCCGGGGGAGCAGTGAGATCGTGGTCGACTTGCCCGCCCCCGACGCACCGACCAGCGCAACGGTCTCGCCGGGCGCCACCGTCAACGAGAGCCCCTTGAGCACATCGACGTCGGGATCCGCGTCTCCTCCGAGCCCGACATTCGTCTCCATCGACGCGATCGCCGATTCGGCTGCAGGTGGATAACGGAACACGACGTCGTCGAACTCGACGGCGCCGCGGGGATCGACGAGGTCGATCGCACCGGGCCGCTCCTGGATCGCCACCGGTGCGTCGAGGACCTCGAAGACCCGCTCGAAGCTGACCATCGACGTCATCAGGTCGACCCGGGCGTTCGTGAGCCCGGTCAGGGGTTGGTACACCCGGGTCACGAGCGCGGCCAGGGCAACGAGCGTCCCGACACTGATGCTGCCGTCGACGACCATGAACGCACCGAAGCCGTAGATCGCCACGGTGCCGAGCGCGCCGACGAGGCCGAGGGCGACGAAGAACACCCGACCGAGCAGGGCTGCCTGGATTCCCGTGTCGCGCACGCCGGCGGCGCGATGTTCGAAGGCGTCACGCTCGCGCCCACCCGACCCGAACAGCTTCACGAGCGTCGCGCCCGACACGTTGAACCGCTCGGTCATCTGGGTGTTCATCGCCGCGTTGTAGCCCATCTGCTCGGCGAGCGATCTCCTGGAGCCGAACCCCGACGCGGCGGGCCGGAATGATGAAGAGCGGCAGGACGACGAGGGTCAGCAGCGTGAGTTGCCACTGGAGCCAGAACATGGCGGCGAGGGTCGTGACGAGCACGATCACGTTGCTCACGATGCTGCCCAGCGTGCTCGTGACCGCGGTCTGGGCGCCGACGACGTCGTTGTTGAGCCGTGAGGTGATCGAGCCGGTCGGCGTGCGGGTGAAGAACGCGATCGGCATCCGCTGGATCTTGGCGAACAGCGTGCGTCGCAGGTCGTAGATGAGGCCCTCGCCGACCTTGGCGCTCGTCCAGCGCTGCACGATCGCCAGCCCGGCGTCGCCCAGCGCAGCGAAGACCGCCAACGTCGCGAGGACGATGATCTGCTGTCGATCCTCGTCGGGGATCGCGTTGTCGATGATGCCGCGGAAGACGAAGGGCGGCACGAGCGCCAGCAGCGCGGAGGCGATGATCGACACGAGGAACACGGTGATGGTTCCCCGGTACGGCCGGGCGAAGGTCCACACCCGCCGCCACGTGCCGGCGCTCAACTCGACGCCCTTCAGTGCGTCCCTGTCGCCGGGCATCATCGAATGAGGGGGCATGCGCATGGCGCCACGCTACGAGCGTCGGGTCGACGTCGTTGGTGAATCCGCGACCCGTACGCTTGGCGGGATGCGTCGTCTCGTTCTCGTTGCCGTGGCAGCGGTTGCCCTTGCGGCGTGTTCGAACGACCCCGGCGAACCTGCCGTCGTTGCCCGCGACATCACCGGTGTCACCGACCCGTCCGACCCGTCCGACTCGGTGGCGGAGCCGTCGTCGGAGCCGCTCGACTACACCATCGACTGGACCCCGCTGAACGATCGGGTCGACGAGGGCCGCATCACCGTGCCGGTCGACTACGCCGATCCGCAGGGCGACACGATCGATCTGTACGTGGCTCGTCATCGGGCGAGCAACGAGGCCGTCGGGCCGATGCTGTCCAACCGTGGCGGGCCGGGTGCCGAAGGCGCGTCGCTGGCGCTCAATGCGTCGGGCTACTTCGAACCCGAGATCACCGACAACTTCGACATCATCGGCTGGGACCCCCGCGGTACCGGCCAGAGTGAAGGCGTCGTGGACTGCATCGACGACGAGGAGTACGACCGCTTCTTCGCCGACTACGACGTGACGCCCGACGATCAGGCGGAGCGAGATGCCATCGTGGCCAACGCCGAGGAGTTCGCCCGGCGATGCATCGAGCGCGTCGACGATCTCCAGTACGTGGGCACGAACAACTCGGCCCGTGACATGGACGCGATCCGTCAGGCGCTCGGTGTCGATCAGATCTCGTATTTCGGCTTCAGCTACGGCAGCGAACTCGGCGGAGTCTGGACCACGCTGTTCCCGACCACGGTGCGCGCCGCGGTGTTCGACGGCGCGAGCGATCCCGACGCCGACCCGCTCGAGGCGAGCCGCCAGCAGGGCGCCGGCTTCGAGGCGGTCCTCGACACGTTCCTCGCCCAGTGCAGCGCCGACTCGTCCTGCGCCTTCCACAACGACGGCGATGCGGCAGGTGCATACGACCGGCTGATGGCCAGCCTCGACGAGTCGCCGTTGCCGAGCGCCGACGGGCGACCACCGGTCGATCGTGGCATCGCGGCGATCGCCACCGCGCAGGCGATGTACTCCGACAGTTACTGGCCGGCCTTCGAGCGGGCCCTCGAAGACGCCGCGGCCGGCGACGGGGCCGGGCTCCTGCAACTGAACGATGCGTACTACGGCCGCGGGCCTGACGGAACCTACGGCGACCTGATCGAGTCGTTCCAGGCGATCAACTGTGCCGACGAGGCCGAACGTCCGACCGTGGAGGAGTCCGACGCCGAGGTCGACTCGATCCTCGAGGTGGCCCCGCGCATCTTCCCGTACACCACCGGTTCGTACTCGTGCACCTTCTTCCCACCGGCGCTCGACCCGCGCATCGAGATCACAGGCGCAGGTGCCGGCCCCATCGTGGTGATCGGCACGACCGGCGACGCGGCAACACCGCTCGCGAGCACCCGGGCGATGGCCGACGCGCTCGAAGACGGTCGACTCGTCGTCGTCGAGGCCAACCAGCACACCGGGTATCGCGGGAACGACTGTGTCCAGGGGATCGTGCACGAGTACCTGTTGCAGCTCGTGGCGCCCGAGGACGGAACGCTCTGCTCGTAGCCGGTCAGCCCGTTCACCGCTAGCCTCGCACCCGGAAGGCTGCCAGAGCGGACGAATGGGACAGTCTCGAAAACTGTTGAGGTCTTTTGGGCCTCCGTGGGTTCGAATCCCACGCCTTCCGCCAGTCCCTGATCGGTCGTCCTGAGCGATTGCGTGCAGATTCTGCGCAGATCGCTCACGACGATCGCGGGCGCTCGGCGCGTCAGAAAGAATTCAAGATGACGCACGGCGTGCCGATACGTCCTCTGTATGGAAAAGGTCAAGGCTGTCAGCGACGGTTCCGCGTCGTTCACGAGTGGGTTCGTGCCGCCTCGACCGCCCGCAATGCCTGACAGCTGGACGGCCTCAGTCTCTCCCGCGACCGCGACTGCTCCGACGGTGGCCCCGACGCCTCTGATCGACGTGCTCGACGAACTGGCTCAACAGGTCGAGGGTGTACGCGGCGCAATCCTTGCGTCGGTCGACGGATTCGGTCTGGCCCGCAGCACCTCGATGGCTGATGAACCGTCGCATCCCGCGATGCTCGCTGCGGCTGTCGGCCTTGCGCGGCAACTCGTCGCGATGGGCGGCGGGAGCAGCCTGCATCAGCTCGTGGTCGACCACGATGCCGGGCTCATGCTCGTGTGGCCGATCGGCACACAACGCGTGCTCGCCGTGCTCGCGTCGACCCGTGTCGACCAGCGCCGGCTGCGCAGCATCGTGCAACGCCATGCCGTGACCCTCGCGGGGACGACGCCATGAGCCAGACCTTCAAGATCCTGGTCACCGGTCCGTTCGCGGCCGGAAAGACGTCGATGATCCAATCGGTCTCGCAGACCCAGGTGATCTCGACCGACGTCATGACGAGCGGTGAGGAATCCGACGTCAAGTCGTTCACCACCGTCGCCATGGACTTCGGCACCTATCAGCTCGACGGACGGCGACGTGCGGCTGCTGCTGTTCGGTACGCCCGGCCAGGCCCGCTTTCGTTTCATGACCAACATTCTCAAGGGCGATGTCGACGTCGTTGCGTTCGTGATCGATGCCGAGGCGTTCGAGACGCACGCCGCCGCCGGCGTCGAGCTGCGAGCGCTGCTGCGTGATCTGCGCGTTCCGGCGGTCATCGCCGTGAACCGCTGCGACGACGTGGTGGCAGCGCGGCGCCTGGCGCGCTCGCTCGGCGCGCTCGATGGCGAGGCCGCGGTGCCGTGCCAACTGATCGACCCTGACTCCGGCCGGGAGGTCGTGGTCGAAATCCTCCTGACGCTCCTCGCGTCGATGGAATCAACAAAGGTAGAGGTGGCCTGATGATGCACAACACAGGAATCAAGTCCGGTTCGTCCGAGGCGTCGACAGCAGCACTGTCGGTCAGCGGACCGCAGCCGGGCTGGATGACGCTCGACGAAGCCCGCGAGCGCGCCTTCACCGGCGAGATCGTGTTCGAGGTCGACCCCGAGGTGCTCGCGTACCTCGACAACGGTGTCGTCTACTACGCCGAGCGGGCGTCGGATGCCTCCCTCGGTCGGCGGCTCCTCGATGCCGGCGTCGTCGACAGGAGCCAGCTCGAACGAGGCACGGTCCGCGTCGGCGACGTCGAGCACCTCGGCCGCCTGTTCGAACGTGAGGCGTCGATCGATCGTGACGCCGTGCTCGTCGTGACCGAGACGTCGACGGAGGAGCTGATCGCCGAACTGGCGAATCACGCCGTGACGACGGTGCGCGTGACCGCCTACCGTCACCATCCGTCAGGCGTGCACCGCTGGTTCGTGACGCAGTTCGATGCGCAGGGTGCCGCCCGTCAGATCGGGCCGATCAGCCAGGTCGACCCGGTCGCCGGTCTGGAACTGACGAGTCTGGACCTGGTCGCCGACGTGCACGACGACGAACTCATCATCGAGTGGGACGAGCTCTCCGATGCGACGTCGCCACTCGACGCGTCGAACGCGTTCGACGTGTTCATGTTCGATCCCGCCCGTGACGGCGGGGTGACCAGCGCCGACCTCGATGACTCCGGGTTCGATGAGTCCGGGTTCGGTGAGTTCGGTGAGTCCGGGTTCGACGATGTTGCGTTCGACGAGGTGACCATCGACTTCGGTGCCGTGGACACGGTCGATGTCGACGTCGCCCTCGAAACGTCGCCCGACGACACCGTGGTCGACGACACGATGGTCGACGAGCGATGGTCGAGGACACGGTGGTCGACATCACACTGGAGACGTCGCCCGACGACACCGTGGTCGAGATCTTCGCATTCGAAGCGTCGACCGAGGACACCGTGGTCGAGATCTTCGCATTCGAAGAGGACCCGACCGACTTCCAGGTGACCTGGCCGCACGACACCGAGGATTCGGTGCTCGTCGACGTGGTCGAGGTGTCGCCACAGGAAGCCCCGGTGTTCACCCAGGCCGACAACGGCGATCTGCGATTCGAGATGCCGGCGCTCGAACTCACCGACGACGACGTCGATGCCGACGAGGTTCCCGACGAAGTCGCCGCGGCGGTGCGTCGTGCGATCGCCGCCATCGAGATGGTGTCGGGCGAAGTGCCCGTGATCCCGCCGATCGATGTCGACACCGACCTGTTCGGCATCGAGACGACGAGCGAGACGACGCCGAGTCGTCGAGTCGGCATCGTCGAGTTTCGCCGGGTTCGCTCCGCCGACGCCGGACATGAGCGCCGAGGTGATGTACGCCCGGCAGGCAATGGCTGCCGAGACACAAGCCGCCCCGGGTTCCGGTGAGCCGTATCTGTCGGCAACGGATGTGTCGTCAGTCGGAGGCGACGAGCCGATCGAGGCGACGCCCGACCAGCCGGGTCACGACGCTGCCGACGAGCGCACCTCGGCGCTGCGCCGCCTCATCGGCAGCCTGCGCCGCAAGGATCACTGAGCCGCTCTCGGGTTCGAGTTCAGCTGCGTTCTTCCGCCCTCGACGTACGTCGGAGGCGGAAGAACGCGCGTAACAGCTCGGCCGACTCGGTCGATCGCACACCGCTCGTCACCTCGACGCGGTGATTCAGCCGCTCGCCGCTCACCAGGTCGAACTGGCTCGTCACCGCGCCCGCCTTGGGATCGTGCGCGCCGTACACGAGGTGTCCCAGCCGGGCGTTGACGACCGCGCCGGCGCACATCGGGCACGGCTCGAGCGTCACGTACATGGCGCACTCGTCCAGACGCCACTGCCCCAGATGGGCGGCGGCATCGCGCAGCGCGAGGATCTCCGCGTGGGCGACCGGGTCGGCGTGCAGTTCGCGCTCGTTGTGTCGAGCTGCGATCACGAGGCCGCGGTGGACGACGATCGCTCCGACCGGGACGTCGTCGTGAACGAGAGCATGCGCGGCCTCGTCGAGGGCCAACCCCATCGCCTCGTCGACGTTCAGGCCGGACGGAAGCGCGCCGGGGGGAAACGCACCGGACGGCACCATGGCGGAGGGGGTGGGATTCGAACCCACGGAAGGTTGCCCTTCACACGCTTTCCAAGCGTGCCGATTCGGCCGCTCTCGCACCCCTCCTCGAATCCCGACGCTGCATCGCTGTGCCGGAACCGCCTGGGAAGGCTAGCTGGCGACTCACCGAACGCGCCGGTAGGGTGGTGGCACGCCGCCGAGTGAGGTGACGACCGGGTCCTGTGCAATGGGCGCCCGTGAACCAGGTCAGGACCGGAAGGTAGCAGCCTTCATCGGCATCGTCCGTGTGCCGCAGATCGCCTGGTCGTCACCTCAGTCGGCGGCGTGCTGTTCGGCCATCTGCATTTCGTTGCTCTTCGCTGCGGCGTGCCGGTCAGTGGTGCGGCGCGAGGCGTTCGGCGAAGGCGACCAGTTCGGGGGCGCCGATCTCGTCGGCGACGGCGGCGAACGCCGCGGTGGGACCGCGTCCAGTGCCACTCGTCGACGGTGCCCACGTCGATGTCGGTCACGACGGTCGCGATCTCGCGGAAGAGCAGTGCGTCGGCGAGTTGCGCCTGCAGCGTCGCCGACAGTTTGGCCGCCCCTCGTAACCCGGTGACGTCCCACTGGCCGGCGGCCGCCGGGATGTTCTCGATGTGGACATACCGGGCGAGGACCAGACCGGCGCTCTTCGCGCCCCATCCCGGGTAGCCCGGGGAAGCCGTCGGCGGTGTCGCCGACGAGGCCCAGGTAGTCGGCGATCGACTCGGGGCCGACACCGAACTTCGCCCGCACGCCGTCGGCGTCGATGATCTCTCGTTTGCGACGATCGAACTGCACGACGCGCTCGCCGCGCACGCATTGGCCGAGATCCTTGTCGGGCGTGACGATCAGTACCTGTTCGACTCGTTCGTCACGATCGGCCACCGCGGCGGCGGCGGCCAGTGCATCGTCGGCCTCGTACTCGACCATCGGCCACACGGTGAATCCCGCAGCCGACGAGCGCGCGTTCCATGACCGGGATCTGCATCAGGATCGCCGGGATCCATGCCCTCGCTGGTCTTGTAACCGGGCCAGAGGTCGTTGCGGAAGCTCTCGATCGTGTGATCGGACGCGATGCCGACGTGGGTGGCGCCGTCCTGCACCAGTGCCAGCGTGGAGGCAACCACGCCGGCCGCGGCCGCGTAGGGGCCGCCGTCGGTGTGACGTGACGCCGAGCCGAAGTGCTGGCGGAACAACTCGTAGGTCCCGTCGACGAGATGCACACGCATGGAACCGACGTTACGTCGGCTCGGTGACAACGCTCGGCCCGGGTTGTGTCAATTCCGTCTCAGCGAACTCTCAAGATCCGCAGATGCGGTGCCGATGGATCACCTGCGAACCGAACTGCCAGTCGCCTGGCAGCCGACTCCGAAGGACCACATGATGAACGAGCAGAACGATGCACTCCGATCCAGCATCGTCGCGGCCGTGCAACTCGAACTGGCCCGTTACAACGAAATGGTGTCGGCTGAACTCCAGCGGCTCCGCGACGAGGTGACGACCGAGCGGGCAGCTCGTGCCCGCACCGATGAGCAGGTCCTCGCGATCTTGCCGGCAGTCGAACGCTCGCAGTCGACGGTCGCAGCGTTCCAGACCGAGATCCACCGTGCGCTCGACGTCCGCCTCACCGAGTTCGCCACCGCATCGAAGCGTCGCCAGGAAGAGGTCGAGACCCGGATCGGCCGGATCGCCGACGAGATCAACCTCGGCTTGGTCGCCGCGGTCGAGTCGGCGGCTCAACCGATCGTCAAGCAGCTCGAGCATCGTCAGGACCGCCTCGACACGGACCTCGTCTCGCTCGACCGTACGGTCCGCAAGTTCGACGACCAGGCCGCCAAGATCGTCGAGCACATCAACGTCATCACCGAGGCGACCGAGAGCCGCATCGACGAGGTGTCCGCGCAGGTGACCGAGGAGATCGATGGTCGCCTCGCCGGGTTGGCGACACGGCTCGACGAGGTCTCTGCCCAGGCGGCTCGCCAGCAGGCCGAGGTCGCCAACGTCGTGGGCAGTCGCGTCGATCAGGCCGAGAGCCGTATCAACGAACGCCTGTTGACCACCGAGGCACGCATCAACGAGACCGTCGGCCAACGCATCGCCGACATCGACGCCTACGTCGGCCGGGTGAGTGCGGGCCTCGACGAGGCCGTGAACATGCTCAGCGATCGAATCGCCGGTGCCGACGCCCGCTTCGACGAGGTCAACAAGAGCCTCGATGCCGTCGCCGGCCGCCTCGACGCCGTCGACGTGGATGCCCTCGACGATCTCAGGGATCGCTTCGGCAGCGTGGCCGGTGAGGTCGAACTCATCCGCATCGAGAACGAACGATTCCAGGAGTCGACGGGTCAGACGATGGACAAGGCCATGGTCCGCATCGTCGAACTCGAGACCCAGCTGCAGGAACAGCACCTCGACGTCGAGACTGCCGTGCAGCTCGAACGTCTCGAGGAAGTCGAGCGAGCACTCATCGCCCTCAACCCGAACCAGTTCGTCCGTCGGACCGACCTCGCCGCGATGTCCCCCGTCGGTCCCGATGTCGGTGATGTCGGCGGTGACTCGAGCGTCGTGGACGAAGCCGTCCAACGGGCACTTGCTGCGATGGGTTCCGTCTCGGAACGGTCGGCCACGACGTCGGCCGACATCGACGGACAACCATCGGCCTCGACCCCGATCTCCCCTCCGACCCCGTTCAGCACCCCCGTGAACGCGCAGCACTGAGCCGAAAGACACGCCGATGGCCCTTCGTAAACCCCGTCCAGACGATCTCGCTACCCCGACTGGGTCGGGGCGCGGCCACCGCGCTCGCGGAGCCGCCACCGGTGGGTGAATCAGCCGACGAGTGCTCGGCGGTCGGCCAGGCCCTCACGCAGGGCGGGCACATCGACGCCGAGACGCTCGCAGGTGCACTGGCGGACGCCAACGGCGACCTGCTGAAACTCGGCACTGCGCTGCTGAATCGTCATGGTGTCGGTCGTGTCGAACTCTCGACGGCCGTCGCGGCGGTGTGTCAGGTACCGGTCGCCGACGTCTCGATCGTGCAACTCGACGAGGAGATCGTCACCCGCTTCCCCGAGCAGGTCGCCCGCGACCACAAGGTGATGCCGATCGGCGAGGAAGACGGCCTGATCGTGCTGTACGCCGCCGATCCGTCGGCGTCGAGGCGCCGGCAGGTCGAATCGGCCACCGGTCAGCGCTTCGCCTGGAAGGCCTCCGACGAGAAGACCGTCACGTCGTTCATCGAGCAGATGTACCGCTCGACCGCCGATGTCGACCACATCGTCGCCGCCTTCGCCGCCGAGGACGATCAACGTCAGGCTGCCGAGACCATCGCCGAGGTCAACCTCGACGACCAGGCACCCGTGGTGCAGCTCGTCGGCAAGATCGTCGGCCAGGCGCTGCGTGACCGCAGCTCCGACATCCACATCGAACCGCTCGACGATCGGCTGCGCATCCGGTTCCGCGTCGACGGCCACCTCATCGAGGCGTTCTCGTTGCCGCTGTCGGCCCACAACGCACTGATCAGCCGCTTGAAGATCATGTCGGAGATGAACATCGTCGAGAAGCGGGCCCCGCAGGACGGCCAGTTCTCGACGAAGGTCGACGGCCGACCGATCGACGTTCGTGTGTCGTCCGTGGCGACCGTGTTCGGCGAGAAGATCGTCATGCGTCTGCTCGACAAGTCGAAGTCGATGGTCAGCCTCGGCCAGCTCGGCATGCCGGCGGAGACCTACAAGACCTACTCGAAGCTGGTCCACGCGCCGTTCGGCATGGTCATCTGTGCCGGCCCGACGGGCGCCGGCAAGACCACCACGCTGTACGCCACGTTGCTCGAGATCAACTCCACGGGCAAGAACGTGACGACCGTCGAAGACCCGGTCGAGTACGTGTTCCCCGGCATCAACCAGGTGCAGACCAACGCCAAGGCGGGCCTCACCTTCGCCACCGGGCTCAAGGCCCTCCTGCGACAGGACCCCGACACGATCCTGGTCGGCGAGATCCGCGACGTCGACACGGCCCGCATCGCCATCCAGTCGGCCCTCACCGGCCACTTCGTGCTGTCGTCGCTCCACGGCACCGACGCCGTTGCCGCGCTGCACCGCCTGCTCGACATGGGCATCGAGGCGTTCCTCGTCGCCTCGGCGATCGTCGGTGTCGTGTCGCAGCGGCTCCTGCGCAAGATGTGCGACAACTGCAAGGAGCCGTACACGCCGGGCGCCGAGGAGTTGGCCGTGTTCCGCCAGCATTCCGGCGGCAGCGACAAGACCGTCTTCTACCACGGCAAGGGCTGCAGCTACTGCTCGAACACCGGCTACCGCGACCGCATCGGCGTGTACGAGCTGCTGCGGATCACCCCTGAAGTGCGTCGCCTGATCGTCGGCTGGGCCACCACCGAGGAACTTCGCCGTCTGGCAGTTGCTCAAGGTATGCGCACGATGCTCCGAGAAGCAATGCAGATGGTCGACGACGACGTCACGACCATCCCCGAAGTCGTCCGAACCCTTTTCGCCCACTGAGCACCCAGAGACACGGAGCAGATCATGCCCAAGTTCGCCTACGCCGCAGTCGACACCACCGGCGCCCCCGTCGAGGGGGTGACCAAAGCCGACACCATCGGCGCGGCGCGCACGCTGTTGGTCCAACAGAACCTGTTCCCGACCAAGATCGAGGAACGGCGTGGGATGTTCGATTTCGAGCTCACGAAGGAGAAGGTCAAGAAGAAGGAGCTGATGCACTTCACGCGTCAGCTCGCCGTGTTCGTCAAGGCCGGCATTCCGATCACCGACGCGCTCACCGTCATCGGCGACGAGACCGAGGACGTCGCGTTGCGGCGAGCGCTCAGCAACCTCGTCGACGATCTCCGCAACGGCGGGCTGTTCTCGGCCGCTGCCGCCGGCCACCCCGAGGTGTTCCCCGACTACTACGTGGGCATCCTGCAGTCGGCCGAACTCACCGGCCAGCTCGACACGGCGTTGGAGAGCCTGTCGGACTACCTCGAACGCGAGATCGAGACCCGCAGCAAGGTCGTGTCGGCGCTGTCGTACCCGATGGTGGTCATGGTGATGGCGATGATCACCGTGCTGATCCTCGCCGGCTACGTGCTGCCGCAGTTCAAGCCGCTGTTCGAGGAACTCGATGCCGAACTGCCACTGCCGACGAAGATGCTGCTGGCCTTCTCTCGGCTCTTCACCGACCTGTGGTTCATCACGGCCGCCTTCTTCCTGATCATCGGCGGGACGCTGATGTTCCTGTTCAAGCACCCGACCGGCAAGCTCTGGAAAGACCGCTTGGTCCTGAAGATCCCGGTGATCAAGGGCATCGTCGACTACGCGATCCTCGAACGGTTCTGCCGCATCCTCTCGGCGATGCTCGCTGCCGGCGTGCCACTGCCCGACGGCCTCAAGACCACGACCGACGCGACGAGCAACATCGTCTACAAGGAACGTCTCGAGATCGCCCGTGCGCAGATGCTCGAGGGGCAGGGATTCTCCCAGCCGCTCATCGACACCGAGTTGTTCCCGGGCGCCGCACGCCAGATGTTCAAGGTCGGCGAGGAGACCGGAACGCTCGACATGCAGCTCGCGACCGCGAGCATGTACTTCGACCGCGAGCTCGAGAGCCGCATCAAGAAGTTCACCACCATGTTCGAGCCGCTGATGATCATCTTCGTGGGCCTCATCGTCGGCTTCGTGGCCGTGGCCCTCGTGTCGGCGATGTACGGCGTGCTCAACGGCACCAAGGGGCAGATCTGACCCTCGGGTCAGCGCGCGAGGACGATGTCGACGAAATGCTGACCGACGAAGATCCCCACGATCGTGCCGAGGGCCAGGAACGGCCCGAACGGCACCGCCGTGCGACGCCCCGCGCGGTTGACGGCCATCATCGCCACGCCGACGACCGCGCCGGCGAGGAAGCCGAAGAACAGTCCGGGCAGCACGATGCCGGGGTTGATCCAGCCGAGGAACATGCCGAGCAGCGGCGCGAGACGTACGTCGCCGTCGCCCATGCCGCCCTTGCTGAGTTTGTAGATCAACCACATCGTCACCAGGGCGATGGCAGCACCGAGTGCGGCCATCCAGATGCGTTCGGGTTCGTCGAGCACGACTGCGGCAATGGCGAGGGCGATCGCGCCCAGCGCCATGCCCGTGTAGGTGATCTCACGCGGCAGTCGCTGTGTGCGCAGGTCGATCCAGGTCTGCGCGACGAGCGTGGCGCACAGGATCCAGTACGCGGGAATCGCGGCGCGCATGTCGTCGAAGCGGATCGCCATCAGCACGAAGAGCCCTGCCGTCGTCAGCTCCAGCACGATCGGTTCGATGCCGATCTTCGCCCCGCACTGGCGGCACTTGCCGCGCAGGGCGGCCCAGCTGAGCACCGGCACCAGATCGAGCGGGCCCAGGCGGAGCCCGCACGAACCACAGCGGCTCGGCGGTGCCACCACCGACTCGCCCTGCGGCACACGATCCACCACCACGGTCAGGAACGAGCCGATCACCAGACCGGCCACGGCCGCAAACACGATCAAGAGAGAAAAGCTCATCAGCAAGTGTGGTCCTCGTACACGCCGTCGCGGCGTGCGTTGGCCCGAGCGGGAGGTTAGCCAACCATGTCCATTCCAGATCCGATGCTCGAGTCGCTGCTCAAGGCGACCGTCGATTCAGGTGCGTCCGACCTCCACCTCACGGTGGGTCGTCCGGCCACGGTGCGCCGCGATGGTGTGCTCATCTCGTTCGAGAACGTGCCGGTGCTGGCCGCCGACGAGATCGACCGCATGGTCTACTCGTTGCTCGACGACCGCAAGCTCGAGGAACTGAACCGTGACCGCCAGGTCGACTTCTCGTTCGGCATCGCCGGTGTCGGCCGGTTCCGTGCCAACGCGTTCCGCCAGCGCGGCAATCTCGCGCTCGCACTGCGCGTCGTGCCGTTCCGCGTGCGGACCCTCGAGGAGCTCGGTGCTCCGGCGGCGTGTACGAGCCTGCTCAACAAGCCGTACGGCATCGTCCTCGTGGTGGGGCCGACCGGTTCGGGGAAGTCGACGACCCTGGCCGCGATGATCGATCGCATCAACGACACCAAACCGGTGCACATCCTCACCATCGAGGATCCGGTGGAGTACATGCACCACCACAAGATGGCGATGGTCAACCAGCGCGAGGTGGGCAGCGACGTCGAGTCGTTCACCGACGGCCTGCGCAGCGCCCTGCGTGAAGACCCCGACGTGGTGCTCCTCGGCGAGATGCGCGACCTCGACTCGATCCAGATCGCGCTGTCGCTCGCCGAGACCGGCCACCTCGTGTTCGCCACGCTGCACACGAACGACGCTGCCCAGGCGCTCGATCGCATCATCGACGTCTTCCCCGGCGAGAGCCGCGACCAGATCCAGATCATGCTGGCCGGCGCCCTCCAGGGGGTCATCTCGCAGCGTCTGCTCCCCGGCGTCGCCGGTGGCCGTGTTGCCGCCTACGAGGTGATGATCGCCAACGAGGCGATCCGGAACCTGGTGCGTGAGGGCAAGTCGCGCCAGATGCGCAACATGATCGCCACCGGCGCCGGCGACGGCATGCAGACCGTCGAGATGGACCTCGCCCGCCTGGTGGCGGCGGGACTGATCACGATGGAGACGGCCATGGCGGCGAGCGCCTACCCGAAGGAGGTGCAGGCCCAGCTCCAGACAGCCCGTGCCCAGATGCACGCTCACGCGACGGTGGCGACGGGCCAGGGTGCCTCGTCGGGTTCCGGCACCTATGGCGGCCAGGAGATGGCTCCACCGGTGCCGTCTGCGAACGGCGGCTGATCCGTCGTGGTCGTCAAGAAGCTGCCGTACAAGAACATCGCCGGGGTCACCCCGTGCCCGGGCGGCTGGCTGGTGCTGCCGGCGCGCCTCTCCGGCATCACGGTCGCGGCCGAGGAAGCCTTCGTGCTGAAGAAGCTGTTCGAGGTGCTCGACTTCCGGCCGACCTTCGAAGCGGCGGCGATCAACGCACCGATGGGCCTGTTCGACATGCCATCGGGTCAGTATCGCCCGTGCGACCGCGAGGCTCGCGAGTACGTGGGGTGGCCGCGCATGGTGGCGATCAACGGCACGCCGTGCCGTGAGGCGATCGCCGGGTCGAACGGTGAGGCGCAGCAGATGGAACCGTGGATGACCAAACACGACCTGCGCCGCCTGCGCTGGGTGCGTGAGGCCGCCCGGGAGATGCAGCCGTACCACTCGCGGAGTTTCTTCTCGGCCAATCCCGACGTGTCGTTCACGGCGATGAACAGCGACGAGCCGTTGTCGACGTCGCCGTACCACGAGGACGGCCGTCTCGAGCGTCTCGAACTGATCCGTCAGCGCCTGCCGGGCGTCGACGAGGTGGTGACGCGCACGCCGCCCGACGGTGCCGCCGGCGTGCACCTGCTTGCAGGCTGCCGCGTTGCTGTTCACGGCGCGCCGGGCGTCGGGCCGGGCGATCAGCCGGATGCCGATCGATCCCACCTGGGACGACGTCGGCATGCGCATGGAAATCGTCCGCTGAACCATTCCTCCGCTGATCGATTCGTCCGCGGGTGACGCTGCGCGGTGAGTCCCTGTGAGGGTCAGCCGTTGAGGGACAGGTCGGCGATGGGGCCGTCGAGCGGCGCCGAGAACCGGCCGGTTTCGATGCTCGGCGGGTCGAGGGTCAGCGGCGCAAAGGCGATGATCTCAGCCACCTCGAACGTCTCGACGTCCACGTCCTCGATCTCGTCGGTTTCGTCCACGTCGATTTCGTCCGTGTCCTGCGTGTCGTCCACGTTCGGCGCAGCGGCGACCGGCTCGGGCGCGCTGCTGTTGCGGGACATCGACTCGAACATCGTGGCGATCGCGTCGGCGAGGGCCTTCTGACGTTGGAGGCAGTCGTCGAGTCCCTTGCGGAGCTGGGCGACGGAACGCTCGAGGGCGTCGAGACGGGCGGTGACGTCGGGGGCCTGCCGCCGGTGAACGACGAGATGCGGTCGGCGCGCTCGCGCTCGATGAGTGAGGTGAGGCGCTGCTCGGACCGCTCGGTGGTGGCTCTGGCCTCCGACCGGGCGACCTCGACTTGCTCCTGTGCGATCTGGGCATAGGTGGCGAGCGACGTGAACTGGCTGGAGATCTGCGCCTCCACCTGCTGCACCCGCTGCTGCAGTTCGTGCACTTCCACGACGGTCTCGGCTGCGGCCTCGTTGCCGAAGAAGCCGTCGATCGCGCTGGAGTCGAGGGTGTCGGTGTCGTCGATGTCGCGTTGTTTGCCGAACATGATGCGTTCGTTCCTCTGGCTCGTTCGTGTCTCACGTGCGCCGCCCGATTCGGGCGTCTGTACGTACATCGGCGCGCACCGTCTGGTTCTTGAACTGCTCCTGACGAGTTGTTGATCTTTCGCCATTTTCGAACTTTGTGCTCAAGATCGATTCGACGACGCCGAAGAATCCTCTGCGCAACGGGAGATGGTTCTCACGGAGCGCTTCGTGAGAAACGTCTCCTTCGGGAGCACCCAACCAAAGAGCGGAAGGAACCAATCACATGGAAAACAAGCAGGACAAGGGTTTCACCTTGGTGGAACTCCTCATCGTCATCGTCATCCTCGGCATCCTCGCCACCGTCACGGTGTTCGCGGTCCGTGGCATCACCGACCAGGGCCAGACCTCGGCCTGCGCGGCCGACAAGAAGACCCTGCAGACGGCTGTCGAGGCGTACTACGCCCAGAAGGGTCACCACGATTCCTGGCGCCGACCGGCTGCCGCTGATCACGTGATCGCGGACTTCATCGTCGAGGCGTCGTCCAACTACGACGTCGACGCGTCGCCGATGGTCGCAGTCGCTCGGACCGCCGCGGCAAGTGCGTGACCGGCGCCTGACCCTTGCAGCCTGATCACCACTTGACGAAAGACCCCGTCGGCTTCGGCCGGCGGGGTCTTCGTCGTTTTCGGCGCTCTGACGGGCATCGTCGGTACACGATGCGTGTGCTGACCGCTCGGGCGTGGAGTCCGCCTGCGTAGACCGATCAGTCTTCGTGGTCAGGGGGAGAGGAGTTGGCGGCGGAGGGCGAGGAGTTTGGGGGCGGGTTCGCCGTCGGACCAGGCGTCGGCGACGAGGACTCGTTCGTACGACTCCCATTCCTGACGCACTCCTGCGAGGTCGCCGGCGCGTGCGTGGGCTCGCATGCGCAGCCCGATCAGTTCTTCGTGGCCGGGGAGCACCTGGAGGCCTCGACCGGTCGCCCAGAACACGCCGTCGGTGTCGCCGAGCGACAAGGCGTGCCCGGCGAACTCGGCGGCTGCGGTGATCGCCAGCAACACCAGGTTCGACGTGATCCCCTCGGCATCGGGCCACAGGTAGCTCGTGCCGGCGAACGGCATGTCGCGGATCATCGCCACGGCCGGACGCAGCGTGGCGATCGCCTGCGCCGGAGGTTGCACCCGTGCCCGGGTGAGGCGCTCGTCGACCAGATCCGCATCGGTCACCACGGCGGCGTGGAGCGGCAACTGCTCGGTGAGCGTTCGGGCCACCCACTCCTCGCCGTCGTCGGGTGCCACCAGGCGCGCCAGCCCACGCCGCGCCTCCGACACCACATTGGCGAACGTCGCATCGCGCACGTCGAGTTCCCAGAGCGCCGTTCGCGCTCCGGTGCGCGTCGCCCGGTCGCGGTGGGTCGCCAGCCAGGCGATCAGCTCGACGGTCTTCGACCGCTCGAAGGTGCCCCTGTTGCCTTCATTGTCGGTGATCTCGACGCCACCCAGCAGACCCACGACGATGCGGTGGGTCATGGGGACGAACTCGATCACGGCGTCATCGGCTTCGACGTTCTCCTGCGGCCGAGCACGTCGGCACTGTCGGCGTCATCGGCCCAACGCACGTCGTCGAGCTCGATCGACTGCAGTTCGCTCTCGGCGTCGGCGAGGACCGCATCGACGGCGGCGAGGTCCTCGTTCGACAGGCCCACCGGCGTCAGCTCGATCGCCGACCCGAACCCCACCAGGCGCCACGAGTCGATCGACCCGACGAGCCGCGTCGACGCCATCCGGAAGTCTCGCCGGGAGCAACCGGCGCCACGAGCCCGATCCCGTGGCCACCGATCGGGAGTTCCTCGCCGTCGCGCAGTTCCCCGTCGCCGATCAGGACCACGGCGGGCTCCCACATCTCACCCCCGGTCCGCAACGAGCGCAGCTCGAACGACGTCCGCTCGCTGTCGGCGGTCGTCCCCACGAGCGCACGGGCCAGTTCGAAGGCGGCATCGGTCGAGTCGGCGACGTGGGCGTTGCGGTGTCCGAGCAGCGCTTCGCTCGGGAGCCCCACGCCGATGAGATGGGCGACCTCGGCATACATCGACGACGCGAGCCCGGCGGCGAGCGCCGTGATCACCTCGTCGGCCTGGTCACGCCGAGCCTCGACGGCCAGCGTCCCGCACGCCTCGACGTCGACCAGGAGCGTCGGCACCGGTGGCCGTGACTCCGAGTTGGACGAGTGCCACGCACGGCATGCCGACCCGGCGGGCGTCGTCGCTCAGCAGTTCGACCGGAACATCGGCGGCCAGCCGCCAGTCCTGATCCGCGCCCGCCCATGGCGCCGGCAGGTCAGCCGGCACGGTCAGGCGTAGCCCGACGTCGCCGTCGGGCGTCACCTCGACCCACCCGATCTGTGCCCCGGTACCGATGAGCGACCAGGCCGCGGCGCGGCATGCGACGTCGACACGCAGTGCCCGCTCGCCCGGGTCGATGGCTCGCAGCCGACGTTCGGTCGCGACGGCGTCGGGCCGAGGCTCGGGTACCCGATGGCGCGGCATGGCGGCCCGCAACCGCCGCCGGCGACGGACCCCCACCAGCGCGAGTACCCCAGCGGCGAGGAGCGCCGCATGCTCCATCCGCAGCGGTGACGGTGCCCCGGGTGCCTCGGCGTGTGCGTCGTCGACAGCGGCGTCGCCGCCGCCCACCCCGGCCGGGACGGTGCTGGTCGTGCTCGTCGTGCTCGGCGGGGTGGTGGTCGTCGTGGTGATCGCAGGGACGACGCTCGCAGGGAACGTGCTCGCCGTGGTCGTCGGCGTCGCCGTGGCCCGTGGTGGCTCGGTCTCGGCAGCACGTCGGCGGTGCGACGACGTCGGCTGGCGCGGCCACGTCGGGTGGAGCAGCATCGGCTGGCACGGCCACGTCGGCTGGCACCACGTCGGTAGGTGTGTCGGCGACCTCAGCGGGGTCGTCGCCGGGCAGGTCGAGTTCCCAGCCGGGAAGGATCAGGTCGGGGTCGTCGAACGTCCGGCCGCCGCCCATGTCGTCGCCGGCGTTGGCGTCCCAGACCTCGGGCCAGGCCGTCGGATCACCGAGTTGCTCGTCGGCGATGTCCCACAACGTGTCGCCGCGCTGCACGGTGTAGACCTCGACGGGCGGTGTCACCTCGGCGGGTGGAACGACCGGCGCCGCGAGACCCGCTGGAATCTGCAGCACCCAGCCCACCTCGACGTAGGCGGGATTCGTGAACCGCTGGCCCGGGCCCATGGTGGCGCCGAGGTTGGCGTCGACGATCGACTCGGCGATGTCGATCACGCTGCCGGCGCTCGTGGCTGCGAGCCGTTCGGCGATCGAGTACACCGACTCGCCGGGTCGGACGACGTGCGTCACCATCGAGGTGCCACCGATCGCGCTCCGAACGTTCGGCGCGGGCGCGAGCCGGTCGCCGCGCGCCTCGCCGATCGACTCGGTGCCTGCACTCGACACCCCGTCGAGTGACAGGGTCGGCGCCGCCCGGCCCGACAGCGACGTCGCGATCGACGGCGACGACGTCGACACCGGGATCAACACGATCAGTCCGACAGCGATGAACCGCGCGATCCGTTGCGCCCACCCGATCCCGCGTACGGAGGGCATCGGCAGGCCTCGGTGACGGATCATGTGCGCCAACTCGAGCGTGGTCGTGACCACGATGACGGCGATCGCCACCCACGCCACGCACAGACTCAGCCGGATCAGGGCGTCGATGACGGTGTCGTCGGCGATGGGTCGGTTCAGCGTCGACACCGCATCGCGGCCGAGCCATCCCAGGTCGACACCGGCGAGCGGATTGGCCGACCCGAACCGCGCTCGTGACACCGCAACCAGGCCGACAGGCAGCGCGACGACGAGCGCGACCAGCGCGACGATCGACGCCAGCACTCTGCCCACGTCGACGGGTTCTCGTCTCACCTGCTCTCCTCCCACTCGTGCGCCCCGGAACCACTGCCGCCCGCACGACCAGTGGGCAGGGTCGAACGCCGCGTGGAAACCCGGCTCACGGTGCCCGCTCCGCTCGCACGGTTCCCGCCCCGGTGACGGTGACACTCCCGTCGGTGATCTCGACAGTGACGGCCACTCGATCGCCGACGACGTCGATCGACGTGATCGAGCCGGCGACGTCGTAGCTCGCGAACAGCGCGTCCGCCGTGGCTGTCGCCGCCCGCCGGGCCGCCTGCTCGTCGATCGCCGATGCGTCGGCGTCGTTGCGCAGGTCGGCGATCGATGCCGACTGCGCCCCCGAACGCGCCGCCTGGAACGCGATCGACTGCGCTGCCGACCGGTTCGACACGCCCCGGTCGACGTCACGAGCCAGCCAGACCATCCCGAGGAACGTGAACGCGAAGATCAGCACGATCCCGGCGACCAGTCCGGACCCCCGCTCACCGCAGCACCGGCGGCACCGGAGGCGGTGGGCGGTCACGGTGCGGCCTGCGTGGCCCGGAGGGGATCGATCGCGGCGAACGCCGTCGCCGTCGTCGGGCCCGACGACGGCGGATCGATGAGTTCCAGGCCGTCGGACGACACCGTGCACGAGACCGTCACGGCAACCTGGCCTCCAGGCCCGAAGGCCGACGTGTCGACGAACACCTGTGGCGACGAGCACGACGAACGGTCGACGAGCATCGCCGCTCCGACCTCTTGCGCCGCCGCCACCGCAGCCACCGGACTGCGTTCCTGCGCCGCGGCCTGCGCAGCCGCTTCGGCGGCACCCTGCACCGTGGCCCGGCTGTCGACACCGCGGCCGAGGAACACGATCACCACCGCCAGGCCGATCGCCGCCGGAGCGAGCAGTGCCAGCCCGAGTGCGTCGGCCGAACCCCGGTCACGGTGACTCACGGCGTCAGTTCCTCGATCGGTACGGCGGAGGTGACCGACACCGTGGTGGACGTTCCCCGGATGATGCCGGGTGCGTCGGCGGTGACCGTCACCGTCACGACACCGGCTGCCGATGTCGCCGTCACGGCCACGTTGCTCAGGTCGGTGTCGGCCTCGAGGATCGCAGTGGCCGATACCTCGGCGTCGCCCGGGGCCACCGCCGACCTGGCGACGAGTGCCGCAGTGTCACGCGCCACGACCCGCGCCTCGGTCTTCGCGTGGCTCCACATGGCGGCCTGGAACGCGGCGAACGCCAGGATCACGAACATCGGCGTGAGCAACGCCACCGACAACGACGTCGCCGCGCCCCGGTCGCCGCGCAGACGGCGCGCCGGGCCGACGGCATCGGCACGCAGCGGTCTGGCGGCGTCGATCACGTCAGGGAGCCGAGGGCGACTGCACCGGCGTGCTGGCCGTGTCGCGGATCTGACTCCAGATGATCGCGGCCACGACGGCGACGCTGATGGCGGCGGCCGCGTACCACAGCACCTGCTCGATCGAGACCGCACCGCGATCCCGATCGGTGTCGGGATCGCTGACCGGTCGGCCGACGACGCCGCTGATGGCGGCGACCATGCCGGTGAACATGGCGGTGAACATGCCGGTGAAGAGGAGCATCGGATCGGGCATTCTCGGTACCTCCAGAGGTGATCGGTGACGGGTCAGTTCAGATTGAGGGCGGGATAGATGATCAGGGCCATGAACAGCAGTGCCATGCCGACGAGTGGCGGCGTGATCTTGTCGTTGCGCACGCGGGCGGCAGCCTCCTGCTCGGCGGCGAGCGTCGAGCGCAGCGTCGAGCACTTCGCGCTCAGGCTGCGCGCCACGGGAGCACCCTCGCTCGCCGAGAGCGTGGCCGTTGCTGCCACCTGTTCGAGTTCGACGATGCCGTAGTCGTCGGCGACGAGTTCGAGGGCGCGCACGAGGCTCTGGCCGGTCGCGGCCACCTCGCGCATGCGCCGCCGGAGTTCGCGGAACAGCAACCCGTCGCCCGCCCGGGCGGCCTGGTCGAGGGCCCCTTCGTAACCGGTGTTGCCGGCCAGCAGCATGGTGACCATGTCGAGATAGGCACCGAGCTGATGACGCAGATCGACGGCGACGTCGGCGCTGCGCGTCATGGCGTCGGAATGCACCAGCAGGGGCGACAGTGCGGCCAACGCCAGCGCGAGCACGGCGGGGATCCACACGCCGATCGACACCACGCCGGCCACCTGGAGCACGCCGAGGACGAGCGACGGCAGTACCAACCCGGCGAGGGCGGCGAGCACGAGGAGGCCGACGTGCACGTCGACGGGCCGCCCGATCAGCCGCAGCGGCTGCGTCCACGCATCGCTCCAGTCGCTGCGCCGGCGCACCGTTGCCCCGACGCGCCCGACGATTCCCGAGTCGGTGGTGACCCGCTGGTCGGCACCGGGGCGGCGAAGGTGCTGCACCGCCTGCGACACGGTCGGACGCGGCTGGGCCCATCCCGAGGCGATCAACCACGCGCCGAGGCACAACACCGCGCTCGCGAGCACGAGCCAGCCGGTGGCCCTCACCGCCGACTCCCGGTCGGGTGATCGTCGCGCACCGGATGTTCGGCGGTGGTCAGGAACCGGCTCGGGCGTGGGAAGTGGGCCAGGCGCTGGACGCGCACGAGCAGCAGGGCGTAGACGGCGAGCACCGCGCCGAGGAACAACTGCCCGCCGGCGGTGTCGTACGGGGCGAGGTACTCGGCGCGCCCGAGCACCAGCACGGCGACGATCAGCGAACCCATGATGAGCGTCAGCAGCGTCACCTCGCGCTGGATGGGTGCCCGCTCCGCCTCGACCAGTCGCCGGCGGTCGGCCTGTCGACGGGCCTGCTCGGCGAGCGATCCGAGCACCGCCACGGTGCGGGCGCCGCGTTGGACGGCGATCAGCAACCCGGCGGCGACGAGATCACCCAGCGGGTCGTCGAGATCGTCGGCGAAGCGTCGCAGGACGATGTCGGGGTCCTGACGACCCAACCCGGCGGCGAGTCGTCGTACCTGCGGCTTGATCGCCGGCGGACACGTCGCCACCGTGGCGTTGATCGCCCCGACCGGTTGGTCGCCCGCCACCAGCACGTCACGCAGGTTCTCGATCCACGACGCCAGGGCGTCGGTGCGTTCGACGTCGCTGATCGCCCGCCGGTCACGACGCTGCCATCGGCCGACGGCGAACCAACACCCGATCGCCACGACCAGCGAGGCGATCAACCATCCGGAGAACGTCAGCACCGCCGCACCGACGCCCACCGACGCAAGCAGTCGGGGCACGATGTCGGCGTCGATCGGGCGAGCCGGCCGCGGTGGTCGGTCTGGCCCGAACAGGATCAGCACGGCAGCGATCCCCGCGACCGTCGAGATCACGAGGACCGCCACCTCGACGCTCATCGGGAACCGCCCATGGCGAAGAGATCCGGTCGGTATCCGGCGAGGCGCAGGCGACTCAGGTGCCGTTGCGAGAGCGGCGCCGCCTGGACGAGTTCGTCGGCGTCGTCGATCGCCCACACCTCGGTGCTCGACACGCCGCCCGCCTCGCCGAGCCCGCCCACCTCGATGATCGACGTCACCCGCCGCACCGCCGCCTGCTCCGCCACGGCGTTGCGCACGAGATCGATGTGCACGATGAAATCCACCGTCTGGGCGATCAGGCTCCACACCGCGAACTCGGGCAGGCTCGTGTTCGACTTCGACACGTAGTACGCCAAGCGCTGCAGGACGATGTCGGCCGTGTGCGAGTGAATGGTGGCGAGCGACCCGCGCTTGCACATCGAGGCCACGTCGAGCATGTCGAGCGCCTCGTCCTCGACGAGTTCGCCCACCACCACCCGATCGGGGTTGAGGCGCCGCGTCAGCTCCACCAGCTGACGTGTCGTGATCTCGCCCTCGCCCTCGGAGTTGGCGTGACGGGTGAACAGCGCCGGTGCGTCGGGGTGCCGCGGGTCGTCCTCGAGCCGCAGCTCGAGCAGGTTCTTCTCCACGGTGATGATGCGCTCCAGCGGCGAGACCTCACCGAGGAGTTCGGTGAGCAGCGTGGTCTTGCCGGCACCGGGCGGGCCCGAGACCAGGATCGTGAACCCGCACCGCACGAGGGCTCGCAACTGCTCGACGAGGGCGTGCGGGAACAGACCCAGATCGGCGAGCCCGGCGAGGCCCACCTGGCGGACCACGAACCGCCGGATCGCGAGGCGGGGATGGGTCGACACCCCGTGCTCGCCCGAACCACCCAACACCATGACGATGCGGGCGCCGTCACGCGACTGCAGGGTGAGCATCGGCGACGACGTGTCGAGCCGCCCCTCGCCGGTGCCGGTCATGCGCAGCGCCATCCGCTTCTGGAACGCGGTCAGCTCGGCCGCCGAGGTCCACAACGCACCGACGTCGACCTTGCGGCCGTCGGTGTAGGTGACCCACGTGGAGTCGGGCCCGTTGACGTCGATCTCCTCGACGTCGGGGTCGCTGATGAACGGCTCGAGGGGCCCGGCGCCGGTCAGTTCTGCCACCACTCTGGCGCGGACATGCTGTTCGCGGCTGATCGACAGCGGCCGCTCACCGCGCTGGAGCCGCTCCTCGTTGACCGTGGCGATCTCGTCGCCGATCCACGCTCCCACGAGGAGCTGTTGACGCCGTTCGTCGGCGGCGAGTGAGAGGCCCGGCGTGCGCCGCTCGGAGTGCTGCGCGTCGTCGTGTTCGATCGCCTCGATCAGCCGGCTCGCGACACGATCGGTCAGCAGGCTGACCGTCGCACGCGACTCGTCGACCACCCCTCCGGGAGTCGGTCCGTTCAGGCTCACCACGGCGCACCGGGGGAGGCGGGGGCCGTTCGCGACCCGAGCGCCAGTCGGGACGCGACACTCGCCGCGGAGCGCATGAGTGGGAGGCGTCGGAGGCGATTGGCCGACACGCCGGCGCGTCCCGCGAGCACGGCCGCCGCGAGCGGATCGTCGGCGAGCGTGACGACATCGGCGACGGCTCCGGGAACCGACGCCTCGACGTGCTGGGCGATCTCGGCGGGGTCGAACGGGTCGCTGCCGACGACGGCGATCATGACCGTGCGAGCATGCGCGGCGAGGTGCTCGATCAGCTCGACCAGCCGTTCGAGCCGCACGGCCTCCGCCGCGGCGGACGCAGCATGTTGGCGGTGGACGACGAGCGTTGCCGCAGCTGCTGCGACGATGTCCGTCGGAAGGTTGGCCGGGTCCCGACGCCCGAGGTCGGCGAGCGTGACGACGTCGCTCGCGGCCAGCGCGGGAACCACGAACGCCGTGGCCTCCTCGATCGCCCGGCGCGCCGCCAGCGTGCGAAGCGGCGCAGCGACGAACCGCACTCCCGAGGTGCTGCGTTGGGTCATGGCCGACACCGTCGACATCACCGTGCCGTCGGATGACTCCCGGACACCGGCGTTGGCCACGATCGTGGCGAGTGACGGCGAGCTCGGTGTGTCGAGCCAACCGGCGAGCGACCCGCCCGACGGGTCGGCCTCCAGCACGAGGACGTCGTCGACCGCCCAACCAGCGGCCAGCGCAACGCACGTGGTCGTGGTGCAGTCGCCGATGACGGCGATGACGGTCATGGCCCGCCGTCCGGTGGCGAGGCCGGATCATCGGTCGGTTCCACGAGGACCACACGAACGTCATCGGCTGCGGCCACCGTGGCGGCATCGTCGGCGTCGACCTCGACGGAGAGCGATTCGACGCCGAGCACCGAACTCGTTGCCACGGGCAGCCCGACCACACGGGCGTCGATCGAGGTCGGCCCGGTGTCGCCGGGTATCACCAGGGTGATCGCCACCCGTTCCCGCACGCCGATCGGCAGTGTTCCGTCGGCGACCTGGATGGCCACGACCGAGCTCCCGGCGCTGACCAGTGGGCCCGGCTGGAGTGCCTCGGCGGTGAGCAGGGAACCCGAGACGAGTCGGACCCTCGCGTACGTGCCGACCAGCGAGTCGAGTCGTTCGCCGGCGACGAGGTTGACCGTGGAGTCGGCATCGACGTCGACGGTTCGCAGCATCTCGGCCGTCAGTTGTTCGCCGGCCGGTACGTCGCGCACCACCTGGATCGCTGGTTCCGAGCTGTCGATGCCGGCGTACACGAAGAGATTCCCGCCGATGGCGATGGCGGCGAGGAGTACGCCGAGCGCGATGCGGTTGCGTCGTCGTGACACCGGCTGGAATCCGCGCCCAGCCGAAGTGGTGGCCGGCGACACCCGGGCGTCGGTCATGGTGCTGTTCCCGTGAACGTGCCCGCCGCCAGAGCGATGGCCGAGCCCAGCACCAGGAACGGCCCGAGCGGGATCGTCCGCATGCGGCCGACGACGCCGATGACCGCGGCGAGTCCGGCGCCCACGGTCAGCGCGGCGACCGCCAGCTGCCAGTCGACCGAACCGACGGCCGCACCGAGGACGACGGCTGCCTTGACGTCACCGAACCCCATCGAAGCGGGGGACACGAGATGCAGGACGAGGATCGGGCCGGCCATCACTGCTGCACCCAGGAACACGGAGGACACGTCGACGGAGCGGCCGGACACCCACACCGCCCAGGTGGCGGCCACGAGAACGGCCGCGGCGAACGCGACCCACCCGTCGGGGAGCCGCCGATCACGGATGTCGACGACGGCTGCCGGCACCATCGCCGCCACGCCCGATGCCGCGGCACCCTCTGACACGCCACCCGCGGCGACGGCGGCGACGAGACAGGCCGCGACGCACACCAGCAGTGCCACCGGAGCGAGCCGCGCGTCGAACGGTCCACCACGGATCCGCAACGACCGGACGTCCGCCCGATCGGGAACTGGTACCGAAACCCCCACCCGCTTCCCCTTCCCCCCGCCTTGTGGAATGCGAAGGGCCGACAGTAGTGCGCCCCGGAGTGCCCATTTCACAGCGGAACTCGCGGCCGTCGGCCGGCGGTCGGATCCCATGCCCGGCAGTGGGTGCCCCGATCGCCCCAGCGGAACACGACCGATGAGTTTCGGCGCGACCCGTGCGCGCCCGGACTCATCGCAGGGGGTGGTTCAGCGCGGGGTGGTTCAGTGCGGGGTGGTTCAGTGCGGAGGAAATCAGCCGGGGGAGAGGGACCGAACGGTCCACTCGAGGATCCAGCTGAGGAAGTCGTACAGCTGGTGCTCGGGCGTGTGGCCGTCGTCGGCGTCGTCGGCCGACTCGTCGTCGGTGATGCCGAGCATCGTGCCCAACACCAGGCGAATCGCGTTGGTCGACTGCAGGAAGGCGATGGTCTCACCCTCCGAGAGCAGCTCGGCCCGTTCGGGGTCGAGGGCGGCTCTCACCGATTCGAGTGCCGACAGGCGGCTCGTCACCAACTCCTCACGCATGAGGCGCTGGTACTCGGCCTCCTTCTCGTCGTCGTCGGGGTAGGCCACGGGGAAGAGCCGCAGGAGCAGTGCGTTGTCCTCGGCGCCGGTCAGCAACGCTTCGAGTTCGCCCATCAGCCGGACGAGCAGTTCGCGTTCTTCGACGGCGAGGTTGATTCGCCACCCACCGGAGACCGCCTGCACCGGCGGGACGAACTTACGACGAAGGGCCATCTTGTTCCATGGTGGCCCACAGGCTGTGCTCGTGCAGCCGGAACACGTGCATCTCGGCCTCTTCGCGCCCGCACGTCGCCACCACGGCCCGCCCCTTCTCGTGGACGTCGAGCATCAGTTCGGTCGCCTTCTCCTTGGAGTAGCCGAACAGCTTCTGGAACACGTAGGTGACGTAGCTCATGAGGTTCACCGGGTCGTTCCACACCAGCACGATCCACGGACGGTCGATCATCACGAGGTCGTCGAGGTCGGGATCGATCACCTCCGTGGGCTCCAGCGTCGTCGGCACGGCACCAGTCTGCCGCCTCCGACCCGCGAGCGCTGGGCGAAACCCCGGTATCCGAGGGGCGCTCGCTCATCGCGTTCGGGGGTGGGGTGACGTCGGTCTGTGGTCCGGCGTTGGCCACTCGGGACCCGCCGCCCTACGATGGCGCGGTCATGGCCGTCGGCAGTCGCCCCCTCGTCCCGTCCCGGCTGGCGCCGGGCGGTGTCGCCCACGGCAGCCGTCGCACCCCCACCACCGTGATCGGCGCGTACGTCGCGTTGACCAAGCCGCGGATCATCGAACTGCTGCTCATCACCACGGTCCCCACGATGGTCCTCGCCGAACAGGGGTGGCCCGCGTGGTCGCTCGTGGCGGTCACCCTGCTCGGCGGCACGCTCGCCGCCGGCAGCGCCAACGCCATCAACATGTACGTCGACCGCGACATCGACGCACTCATGCAGCGCACGGCCGGTCGACCACTCGTCACCGGTGTCATCCCGGCGCGCAACGCACTCGTGTTCGCCCTCGCACTGCAGGCGTTGGCGTTCGCCGTGCTCTGGGCCGGGGCCAACCTGCTCTCTGCCGTGCTCGCGTTCAGCGCCGCGGCGTTCTACGTCGGGGTCTACACGCTCTGGCTCAAGCGCACGAGCCGACAGAACATCGTGATCGGTGGGGCTGCCGGCGCCGTCCCCGTCCTCGTCGGTTGGGCCGCCGTGCAGGATTCGCTGTCGTGGACACCGGTGGTGCTCTTCGTCGCGATGTTCCTGTGGACGCCGCCGCACTTCTGGGCGCTCGCCGTGAAGTACGCCGACGACTACCGCGCCGCCGATGTGCCGATGTTGCCGTCGGTGGCGCCCATCGAAGACGTCGTGCGTCAGATGATCTGGTACACGGTGGCACTGGCCGCCACCACGCTCGTGCTGATCCCGGTCGCCGAGCTCGGCTGGATCTACGGCGTCACCGCAGCCGTCCTCGGCGCCATGTTCATCGGCGGGACGATCCTGCTGGGCCGCAACCCCACCCCGGCGGCGAGTATGCGGTTGTTCGGGTTCTCCATCACCTACGTGACCGTGCTGTTCGGCTCGATGATGCTCGACGTGTTCGTGCAGTACGGCTGGTGATCGATCCGCGATCATCCGACGTGCACCCTGCGAGGATTTCCGGCGCATGGGTCGGTTGCAAGTAGTCTCGGCCGTCGTGCCGTGCCACGTTTCGAAGTCAGACAAGTGAGTACCCACCCCGTATGACCACCATCGAATCCAGTCCAGACGTCGTCGCAGCGGTGTCGAGCGCGTCCGTCGACACCGACAGCTGGCTCGACCGGTTCGTCGGCGTCTTCACGTCCACCGACCACAAGGTGATCGGCCGGCACTACTTCTTCTCGGGGCTCGTGGGGCTCCTCGCAATCGTCGTCGTCAACGTCCTCGTGGCGATCGAACGACTCGACGGCGCGAACACGACCCTCGACGTCGAGGTCATTCCGCAGCTGCTCGATGCGCAGCGCGTCGGGCTGGTGTTCGCCGTGCTGCTGCCGCTGGCCATGGCCATGAGCGTCGCGTTCGTTCCGCTGCAGGTCGGCGCGCGTTCGATCGCCTTCCCCCGGCTCGCGTTCGCCGGCTTCTGGATGTGGCTGGGCGGTGCGATCATCACCGTCGTCGCCCTCGTCAACAACGGCGGCACGCTGGGTGGCGACAGCGACATGGTCGACCTCTTCATCGCCGGTCTCGGCCTCATGGCCATCGGCCTGATCGCGTCGGCGGGCTCGGTCGTCACGACCATCCTCACCACACGTGCCCCGGGTATGACCATGCGGCGCATCTCGCCGTCGAGCTGGTCGGCGCTCGTGTTCAACCTCGGCATCGTCCTCGTGATGCCGGTCCTGCTCGGCACGCTGACGTACCTCTTCATCGACCATCGCAACGCCCGCACCGGGTTCGGCGGCAACGAGGGCATCCTCGACTGGGTCGGCTGGATCTTCACGCAGCCGGCGACGTTCCTGTTCGCGATTCCGGCGATCGGCATGCTGGTCGAGATCTTCCCCATCACGTTCGGCAAGCGAACCCCGGCCCGTGGTGTCATGTTCACCGGCCTCGCGCTGGTCGGTGTTGCCGCCCTCGGTGCGATCACCCAGCAGAACATCCAGAACCTGCCGTGGGCCGGCAGCCAGCTGAGCACCGACAACCTCGATGAGAAGGCCCGCGACCTGGTGCCGTACGTCATCTTCAACGGGCTGCCGATCCTCGGGGTCCTGCTCGTCCTGCTCGTCGCACTGCAGATCGCCCGGCCCACCGAGGGCATGAAGATCAAGGTCGCCCCGGCGGTGTTCTTCGGGTTCTTCGCCTTCGGCATGGTGTTCGTCGGCATGCTCGGCAACATGCTCTACGCCATCGACGACGCGGGCGTTCAGGGCACCGTGTTCGAGGAGGCCTCGCTCGTCTACGTCGTCTACGGGGCTGCCCTCGGCGCGATGGGAGCGCTCGTGCACTGGGCGCCCAAGCTGTGGGGCCGCAAACTGCACAGCACCGGTGCGATCGCGCTGGCGTTCCTCGGAGTCGCCGCCACGATCCTCGCCACCTTCCCGCTCTACATCGCCGGTCTCCTCGACCAGCCCGCGGGTGTCGCCTACGACGACAGCGACCTGGAGATCTGGAACATCCTCAGCCTCGTCGGCCACGGCCTGATGGCCGTGACGGCGTTGGCCTTCGTCCTGCTGATGCTCACGTCGATCCTCGGACGCGACGACGACATCGTGGGTGACGACCCGTGGGACGGCCAGACCATCGAGTGGGCCACCACGTCGCCGGCACCCCGTGACAACTTCGTCGACGTGCCGATCATCCACTCCGCCGAGCCGATGCTCGACCTGCGAGCCGCCGCGACGGCCCCGACCAACGGGAGTGACTCCTGATGTACGCCCTTCCCGCTGCAGCACCGCCGGCCCCCCAACGGCAGATTCTGGTCGGCGTGGCCCTCGCCGTGATGGCCGCCGTCATGATGACCGGCAGCATGCTCGCCGTCTGGGCGGTGCAACGTCGAGACGCCATCGACATGCAGGGATCGTGGCTGCCCGACGGCGTCACGATTCCCGAAGTTCCCGCCAACGTCATGCTCCTGGCCTTCGTCGGCATCTGCGTCTTCGGTCAGTGGGCGGTGTACAGCGCCAGACACGACGACCGTGGCCACACGATCCTCGCGCTCGGCTGCACGTTCCTGGTCGGCCTGCTCGTGATCAACGCACAGGCCTTCGTCTACACGCAGATGGAACTCGGCATCGCCGACGGCACGTACGCGGCGATGTTCTACGCCATCACCGGCTTCTTCATGGTCCTGATGATCGTCGGGCTGCTGTTCACGACGGTGGCCGCATTCCGGTTCATCGGCGGCCGCACCGCCGACCGCGAACTCCTGACCGCCCACGCCCTGTACTGGTACGCCATGTCGGCGATCTACGCCGGTATCTGGTTCCTCGTCTACGTCACCAAGTGAGCCGCTGAATGTTCACCACCGGATCGAAATTCCTCATCGGCGCCGCCGTTCTGGCCACGCTCTCGGCGATCGCCTACGGCGTCACGCAGGACGGCATCATGGGAACGATCGGCCTCGGCTCGGCGGCGGTCGCTCTGTGGTTCCTCGCCGGCGTCAACCTGTTCACCCGCGACAACAACTACTGGGCCGACGAGATCGCCTCGATCGAGACGGCACCTGCCGCGGTCCGGGCACCGTCGAACAGCGTCTGGCCCTTCGCCTTCGCCTTCGGCGCTGCGGTGTTGGCGGTCGGTCTGGTCACCTATCAGGCCGTGTTCGTCATCGGCATCGTGCTGCTCCTCGTCTCCGGTGCCGAGTGGACTGCCGAGGCATGGGCGCAGCGAGCTTCGGCCGACCCGCACCACAATGCCGAGGTCCGCGACCGGATCGCCAACCCGCTCGAGTTCCCGCTGGCCGCCGCGATCGGCATCGGAGTCATCGTCTACGCCTTCAGCCGGGTGATGCTCTTCCTGTCGAAGACCAACACGGTCATCGCGCTTCGCCGTGCTGGGCTCGATCATCATCGCCCTCGCGTTCTTCTTCGCCTACCGGCCGCGGGTCCCCTCCAAGGCTGCCGCGGTCGTGATCGGCGTCGGTGCACTCGGCCTGATCGCCGGCGGGGCCGCCGCCGGACTCAGCGGAGAGCGGGACATCCACCCGCACGAGACCACCTCGGGCCTCAACGAGGAGGGTGTCGACATCTGCACCAGTCCCGAGGAGTTCGAAGCCGACGAGAATGCCTCACAGTCGGTTGCCGCCACCGCAGCAGTGGCGGCCACGATCACGCTGAATTCCGACGGAGAACTCACGTACGACTTGAACGGGCCGAGCCCGACGGGGGCGCAGGGCATCACGCTTCCCCGCTCGAATCCGAACAACATCGTCTTCCGCAACGAGTCGGGTGAAGCCCGTCGCCTGTCGGCCAGCCTCGGAACCGCGGTCGAAGAGGGCACCGAGGAAGAAGTGCCCCTGCTGCAGTGCACGACGCTCGTCGACGAGGGCGGCACCCAGAACATCACGTTGAACGTGGCGATCCCCAGCATCACGTCGCCCGACGGGTACTCGTTCTTCGTGCCCGGTGTCGAGTCGGCCCGACTGAATCTGATTGTGCCGTGAGTAACCCCCGATCGAAAAGGACTGCGTTGGAATCCTCGGCTACCGTCAAGCCAATGAATCGTCGTGTCCGAATCGCCGCAGCACTGGGCCTGGCTCTGGTCGTCGCCGGCTGCGCCGAAGACGCCCCACAGGACATGTGGCAACCTGCCGGACCGAACGCCCAGTCGATCTACGACCTGTCGCTGCCGGTGTTCATCATCGCCGGTGTGATCGGCGTGATCGTGATGGTGTTCATCGCCATCATCGTGGTGAAGTTCCGCGACCGCGGCCAGGCGCTCCCCGAGCAGCTCCACGGCAGGCCGACGCTCGAGATCATCCTCACGATCATCCCTGCACTCATCCTGATCGGCGTCGCCATCCCCACGGTCGGCACGATCATGGCGCTCAACGACACCTCCGACACCGAGTGCGTGATCAACGTCACCGGCCAGCAGTGGTGGTGGGAGATCGACTATCCGACGCAGGAGGGATGTGGCGCCGGTATCGACGAGCCGATCGTCACCTCCGGCCAGATGGTCATCCCGGTCGGCACACCGGTCCTCGTTCGAGGCACGAGCCGCGACGTCATCCACTCCTGGTGGATCCCTCGTCTGAACGGCAAGCGTGACATGGTGCCCGGACGCGTCCACACGAACCGCATCGAGGCCGACGAACCCGGCATCTATGCCGGCCAGTGCACCGAGTTCTGCGGCCTGTCGCATGCGAACATGCGCATGGAGGTCGTCGCTCTGACGCCCGAGGATTTCGAGGCGTGGAAGCTCAACCAGATCAAGCCCTACGAGTCTCCCGCCCCCGGCACCCTCGCCGCCGCCGGAGAGCAGACCGTACATCTCCCAGTGCGCCCGTTGCCACCAGGTGAACGGCCTCGAGGACGCCGATGGTGCTCCCATCGTCTCCCGCCCGGATCTCTCGGTGTACTCGGGTGCCGCTCCCAACCTGACCCATCTGATGACGCGCAACACCTTCGCCGGTGCGGCGTTCAACCTGCTGTCACCCGAGTGCCGCCCGAGGGTCTGGGATGCTTCATCCGAGACGGTCGGCGAGGAGTATCTGAAGGGTGTCACCCCCGACTGCTTGAACTCGGTGGAACTGCGGGAGTGGTTGCGCAATGCTCCGGCCAAGAAGCCGATGTACGCGGACCCCAACAAGCTCGAAGCGACCGACGGTTTGACCCGCGGCATGCCGAACCTCGCCCTCAGTGAAGACCAGATCGACGAACTCGTCGCCTACCTGCTCGAACGCCAGTGATGGGAGCCCGATAAATCATGGCCATCATCGAACGACCAACCGACACCCCGGCACTGGCGGGCGCTCCCGGCGCGGTCACCGCCGTCGACTTCGTACGGCAACTTCCGCCGTCCCGTGGAGACCACGGGATGGAAGTCGTGGGCCTTCACGGTCGACCACAAGAAGATCGGCATCATGTACGGCGTCGTCGCCATGCTGTTCTTCTTCGTGGGCGGCATCGAAGCGCTGTTGATCCGTGCGCAGCTCGCGCAGCCCGACGGCACGATCCTCTCCGCCGACAAGTACAACCAGATGTTCACGATGCACGCCACCACGATGGTGTTCCTCTTCGTGATGCCGATGGCGTCGGCGTTCGCCAACTACATGATGCCGCTGCAGATCGGTGCTCGTGACGTCGCCTTCCCGCGACTCAATGCGCTCAGCCTCTGGCTCTTCGTGTTCGGCGGCATCTTCATCAACTCGTCGTGGATCCTCGGTGGCGCAGCCGACGGCGGCTGGTTCATGTACGCCCCGAACAGCTCCGTTCCGTTCTCGCCGACCAACGGCGTCGACTTCTGGACGTTGGGTCTGTTGATCACGGGTGTCGCCTCCCAGGTCGGTGCCATCAACCTGATCGTCACGGCACTGAACATGCGAGCCCCCGGCATGACGCTGATGCGGATGCCGATCTTCACGTGGATGGCGCTCGTCGTGCAGTTCCTGTTGCTGTTCTCGATCCCCGTGATCACCGTGGCGCTGTTCCTCTTGATGTTCCAGCGGAACTTCGGTGCCAACTTCTTCTCCGTCGAGGCGGGCGCCGATCCGCTGCTGTGGCAGCACCTGTTCTGGCTCTTCGGACACCCGGAGGTCTACATCCTCGTCTTGCCGGCCTTCGGCATCATCTCCGAGGTGTTGCCGACCTTCTCCCGCAAGCCGCTGTTCGGGTACCCGTTCGTCGTCTTCTCGGGAGCCGCGATCGGCTTCGTGGGCTTCGGCGTGTGGGCTCACCACATGTTCGCAGCCGGCCTCGGCCCGATCTCGGTCGCCGTCTTCTCGGTGGCGACCATGGCGATCGCCGTGCCCACCGGCGTGAAGATCATCAACTGGACCCTCACCATGTGGGGCGGAAAGTTGTGGTTCACCACGGCGATGCTCTTCGCCATCGGCCTCATCGTGCAGTTCACCATCGGCGGGCTCTCGGGCGTGACGCATGCAATCGCACCGTCGGACACGCAGCAGACCGACACGTACTACATCGTGGCCCACTTCCACTACGTGATCTTCGGTGGCGCCGTTCTCGGTCTGTTCGCCGGCATCTACTACTGGTGGCCGAAGATCTTCGGCAAGATGCTGAGCGAGAAGATCGGCCGCTGGAACTTCTGGTTGATGATCATCGGCATGAACCTGACCTTCGGGCCGATGCACATTCTCGGCCTGCAGGGCCAGCCCAGACGCATGTACGTCTGGACCGGCGATCGTGCCGGCGACGGATTCTTCGACCTCGCGTTCTGGAACCTCGTGTCGACGATCGGGTCCCTCATCCTCGGTATCGGCGCCTTCCTCTTCCTCGTGAACGTCTGGGTCAGCCGCAAGCACCCGCCGGCCCCCGCCGACCCGTGGGACGCGCGCAGCCTCGAGTGGATCACCACGAGCCCGCCGAAGGAGCACAACTTCGACCGCATCCCGACCGTGCACACCCTCGACGAGTTCTTCCACCGCAAGTACGAAGACGTCGGCGAAGGCGATCAGCACGACTACAAGCAGGTGGCAACCGGCGCCGAAGTGATCTCCCTCGAGGAGAAGTACGCCGACGCCCACATCCACCTGCCGTCGCCCTCGTACTGGCCGATGGTGCTCGCGCTGTCGTTCCCGATCCTCGCCTACGGCGTCATCTACAGCACGCTGCTGATCGTGGCCGGCGCAGCGGTGGCCGTTCTGGCCCTCTTCGGATGGGCACTCGAGCCTCCGACAGCGGAACCGTCCGACTTCGATCCGCCGCCACCCGACGGCGATCAGCCGAGCAAGGAGCTGGCAGTCAGTGTCTGACGCAACGATCACAGAATCGAGCGATGCCGCCGAGATCCCCGTCGGCTTCGACGATGGCCAGGACCACATCGGCCTGCCCCATCACACCACGACGGGCCTCTCCAACACCAAGTTGGCGATGTGGCTGTTCCTCGGATCCGAGTGTCTGCTGTTCGGTGGGCTCATCTCCACCTACATGCTCTACCGCAACCGGCAGGCCGATCAGCTCGGCCCCGACCAGTTGTGGGACATCCCGTTCACGTCGGCGACCAGCTTCGTGCTCTTGATGTCGTCGCTCACCATGGTGATGTCGGTGTCGGCCTCCAAGCGCAAGGACGATCAGCGCACCAAGCTGTGGCTGACCGTCACCGCACTGCTCGGTGGCCTGTTCCTCGCCGGCCAGGTGTACGAGTTCACGACCTTCTACCGTGAGGGTCTGGGCTACTCGACCAGCCTGTTCTCCTCGAGCTTCTACACGCTCACCGGCTTCCACGGCCTGCACGTGGCGGTCGGCATCATCATGTTGCTGTCGCTCGTCGCCATGCTCGCGAAGGGCAGGCTGGTCGGCGACAAGTCCGAGACCGTCGAGATGATCGGCCTGTACTGGCACTTCGTCGACATCGTCTGGATCCTCATCTTCACCCTCGTCTACCTGATTCCGGCCTGACATGAGCAGCGAAACCGACATCACCGACACCGACACCGGGCACGAAGCGGCAATCGCGCCGGACCCGCTCGCCGGCGAGACACCGCCTGCCTACCCGCCATCGGAGCCCATCCACGAAGGTGGGCACGGCCACAAGGAGCCGAGCGATCGGCAGTACATCTGGATCGCCATCATCCTCGCGGTACTCACCGCGCTGGAGATCCTCTCGACCGAGGCGGGTCCGGAAGGCCCGTGGCTGGTTCCCACGCTCATCGTCCTGATGGTCGTCAAGTTCTGGGTGGTTGCGAGCTTCTTCATGCACCTGCGGTTCGACAGCCGCCTGTTCAGCTTCCTCTTCTACCTGGGGCTCGCCTTCGCCGTGGTGCTGTACTCCGCCGTGCTGGCGACGTTCCACTTCTGGACCGGCTGAGCCCGAACGAGCGCCCACGACATGCTCGCCCAACTCGCCGCAGCGGGGCCCTGGAGATTCCAGTGGCATCCGGAAGTGTGGATCCTCGTCGGATTCCTCACGGGCGCGTACATCTACATGGTTCGAGTCATCGGGCCGAAGGCCGTGCCTGCGGGCCAGCCGGCCGTCACCCGTTTCAACATCGGGTGCTTCGTCGGCGCGATGGTGATGCTGTGGGTGGCCAGTGACTGGCCCGTCCACGACATCGGCGAGGAGTACCTCTACTCGGTGCACATGGCCCAGCACATGATGCTGAGCTACTTCCTCCCCCCACTCGTACTCATGGCGACACCGGAGTGGTTGCTGCGGGTACTCGTCGGCAACGGCCGGTTCTACCGAGTCGTGGTGTTCTTCACCAAGCCGGTCGTCGCTGCTGTGCTCTTCAACGCGATCGTCATCATCACGCACATTCCGGGCGTCGTTGCCGCATCGGTCGACAACGGCCCGCTGCACTACACGCTGCACTTCGCCGTCGTGATGTTCTCGTTGTTGATGTGGATGCCGGTCGTCGGCCCGTTCCCCGAACTGCAGATCTCACCGATCGGCAAGTGCATCTACCTCTTCATCCAGTCGCTCGTCCCGACGATCCCCGCTGCATGGCTGACCTTCGCCGACGGGGCGGTGTACAAGACCTACGACCAGCCCGTGCGGGTGTGGGGGCTGTCGGTCGTGTTCGACCAGCAGCTCGCCGGGGCGATCATGAAGACCGGTGGCGGCATCTTCCTGTGGGCGATCATCGTCTTCATCTTCTTCAGGCGCTTCGCCACGGGCTTCGAGTACGGCAACACCTACCGACGACCTCACCCGATGCCGGATGCCGAACTCACCGGCGACTCGTTCGTCGACGCACAGGCACCGCTGACGACCGCCGACATCGAGCGCGAGTTCGCCCAGGTGCCACCCCGGCGCGCCGACTGACAATCGCCCCGGTCCGTTCGCATCGCGACCGGTAGTCTCGCGCTCGTGATCGATCAGCGGCTGTTGCGCACCGACCTCGATGGCGTCACGGCTGCACTCGGGCGACGGGGCAGCAGCACGGTGCTCGCCGATGTCGCCACGGCCGCCGAACTCGATGCCCGGTTGATCGACATCGCGGGTCGCCGTGATGCGATTCGTGCCCGCGTCAACACGATCTCCAAGGAGGTCGGACAGCTTCGCCGTGCCGGCAACGCCGACCTCGCCGAGCAGCTCCAAGCGGAGAGCCGTGCGCTCGGCGACGACGAGCGTGCGCTCGCAGCTGAACACGACCAGCTCGCCGGAGCGCTCCGCCAGTTGCTGCTGGGGATCCCGAACCTGCCGCACCCCGACGCCCCCGACGGCACCGGCGACTCCGACAACCCCGTCGTGAAGGGGCCCATCGGGCCGACCGACGCCCCCGAGTACCAACGCGTGCCGCACTGGGAGACGGCGACGCAACTCGGCGTGCTCGACAACGAACGCGCCGTGAAGATCTCCGGTGCGATGTTCACCATGCAGCGTGGGGCAGGCGCCACCCTTGCGCGGGCACTGTGTCAGTACGGCCTCGACCTGAATGCCGATGTCCACGAGGAGGTGCGGCCGCCGTCGCTCGTGACCTCGGCGACGCTCACCGCGACCGGCCAACTCCCGAAGTTCGCCGATGACGCCTTCGCCATCGAGCGCGACGACCTGTGGTGCATCCCGACCGCCGAGGTGCCGCTCACCTCGATCTACGCCGACGAGACGCTCGACGACACGCAGCTCCCGATCCGGATGATGGCGCACAGCGCGTCGTATCGCCGCGAAGCCGGCTCGGCCGGACGTGACACCCGCGGCATGCTGCGCGCGCCACGAGTTCGACAAGGTGGAGATCCTGGCGCTGGCTGCTCCCGAGCAGGCACCGTCGTTGCTCGACGACATGGTGGCGCGTGCCGAGCGGGCGATCGCCGGCCTGGGTCTCACGTATCGGATCATCGAGATCTGCACCGGCGACATGGGTCAGAGCCACCATCGCAGCTTCGACATCGAGGTGTACGCCCCCGGCGTCGACTCCTGGCTCGAGGTGTCGTCGATCAGCTGGTTCAGCGACTACCAGGCGCGACGGGCCAACATCCGTTTCCGTCGCCACGACGCCGATGGCAAGCTGCTCAAGGGAACCGAGTTCGTCCACACGTTGAACGGTTCCGCGCTCGCCGTGCCGCGCGTGTGGGCGGCGATCATCGAGACCTACCGCAACGCCGACGGATCGGTCACGGTGCCCGAGGTGCTCCTGGCGTACATGCGTGGCATCGAGCGGATCGAGAGCACACCGTGACCGACTGGTCGGCGCCCGATCGTCGCGCCGAACTCTGGGGTCGGCGCCAACAGTACGAGACGGCGGGCCTCGAGGTCACCGATGTGGACGGTGACCCGGTCGTGCAGTGGAACCGCTGGCACCAGGACGCCCTCGACGGTGGTGTCGCCGAACCGAACGCCATGACGGTGGCCACGATCGGTGCCGACGGGATCCCTGATGCCCGCATCGTGCTCGTGCGGGAGGCCGATCAACGTGGCCTGGTCTTCTACACCAACTACGCCAGCGCCAAGAGTCGACAGCTCGACCAGGCGCCCGTGGCGGCGGCGGTGTTCTCCTGGCTCGATCTGCATCGTCAGGTTCGCGTCCGTGGCCGTGTCGAGCGTGTCGACGACGCCGAGAGCGACGCGTACTTCGCGTCGCGTCCGCGTGCGAGTCAGATCGGGGCGTGGGCTTCGCCGCAGAGCGAGGTCATCGAGAATCGCTCCGCTCTGGAGGCACTGGTCATCGCGTGCGACGAGGAGTTCGCCGACCGTGACGTCCCACGCCCGCCGCACTGGGGTGGCTGGCGGCTCGTGCCCGAGGAGTGGGAGTTCTGGCAGGGCCGCCCCAGCCGCCTCCACGATCGTCTCCGCTATCGACGCGCCGACGCCGACGGCTCGTGGTCCATCACCCGCCTCGCCCCCTGACCGCGGGCGTCAACCCACAGGCCAAGTGGTGGCCGCATCGACGAGGCCGTCGATGAGCGATTCGGTGTGCGGCGTGAGCCCCGGGCCCTCCCAGTCCCACCACAGCGGGCTCGATCCCCGGACACGCGGAGGAAGTTCGATCTGGACGCCGCCGTCTCGGGGGAGGTTGACGGGGTTGCGGTCGTGGAGCCCCCGGAGTTGCTCGGGGATCGCGTCGACGTCGGTCACGATGTCGTAGGCGGGGAGCGAGCGTCGCAACGACGCACCGACATGATCGGCGAAGACCCGGTTCCCGCCGCCGAGCAGCAGGGAGCCGAAGAAACCGCGTCGACCGAATCCGTGCACGGTGACCACGATGTCGACGTGGTCGATGAAGGCGCGGAGCTGCGCCGACTCCTCCGGTCTGACCTGGATGGAGGGGAGGTGTTCGCGCATCCCGTCGGGCTGGATCACGGCATAGAGCGATGCCGATGCGCGCTCGGCCGCTCGCGTGGCGATCACGTCGGTCATCGCCTCGAGTGCCCCGCCGTGATACGCCATGAAACCCACACGGCCCCGGAGCTCGCTGACCTCCTCGACCCCGGGGGCTCCGAGGAGGGCGGCAAAGGCGGTCATCGCACCATGATCGCAGCAACCGCGCCGTACAGTGACGTCGATGCTCGTGTGGATGGACCTGGAGATGACCGGACTCGATCACACGGCCGATGTGATCGTGGAGATTGCCACGATCATCACCGACGACGATCTCCAGATCATCGCGGAAGGTCCCGACCTCGTGATCCACCAGCCCGACGACGTGCTGGCGCGGATGGACCCGTTCGTCGTCGACATGCACACCAAGTCAGGCCTGCTCGACCAGATCAAGTCGTCGACCGTCAGCTTGGAGGATGCCGGCGCTGCGACGCTGGAGTTCATCAAGCAGCATGTTCCCGAAGCTGCCAGCGTGCCACTGTGCGGCAACTCCATCGGCACGGACCGTCGGTTCCTCGCCGCCTACCTGCCCGACATCGAGAACCACCTCCACTATCGCTCGATCGACGTGTCGAGCGTGAAGGAACTCGTGAAACGGTGGTATCCGGACATCGACGCGAACCGGCCCCGAGGGCAGGGTTCGCATCGGGCGCTCGACGACATCCGCGAGTCGATCCGAGAGATGGCCTATTACCGCGAGCACGTGTTCGTCGCTCCGGCTCCGGCTCCGGCTCCCGCTCCGGCTGCGGCTCCTGCTCCGGCACCGGACTGATCGATTGTCCGATCCGGACCCGGTAGGTTCCGGCCATGCGTGCAGTCGTGCTCCGATCCCATGGTGGACCCGAAGTTCTCACGATCGAGGAGGTCGACGATCCCGTCGCGGGTCGTGACGAACTCGTCGTCGACGTCGAGCACACGGCCGTCAACCGTGCCGACATCCTGCAGCGCTTGGGGATGTATCCCGATCCGCGGCGCACGCTGATCGAGATCCCGGGCCTGGAGTACTCCGGCCTGGTCGCCGCGGTCGGCGCCGACGTCGTCGGCTGGGCGGTCGGCGATCGGGTGATGGGCATCGAAGCCGGCGGCTGCTACGCCGACAAGGTGGTCACCCACGCTCGTCAGGCACTCCCCGTCCCGCCCACCGTTGCATCGGTTGACGCCGCTGCGATTCCCGAGGTGTTCCTCACCGCGTGGGACGCGCTGGTCGTGCAGGGTGGCCTCACGTCCGGCCGGTGGGCGCTCGTACATGCCGGCGCGTCGGGGGTGGGCACCGCCGCGATCCAGATCGCCAAGGCGATCGGTGCCCGGGTCGCCGTGACCTGCTCGGGTGGCAAGGCCGACGCCTGCCGAGCTCTCGGCGCCGACGTGGTCCTCGATCGCAGCCCCGCCGATTGGCTCGGCGCGCTGCGCTCGGCGGTTCCGGGCGGTGTCGACGTCGTGCTCGACGTGATCGGCGGTGACGAGGTCGATCGGAACCTGCAGGCCGCGCGCATGGACGGCACGATCATCCAGGTGGGGTTGATGGGCGGGGCGTCGGCACCGGTCAACGTCGGTCTGATCCTGTCGAAGCGACTCACGTGGATCGGCACGACCCTGCGAGCCCGGCCGCTCGAGCGCAAGTTGGCCCTCAGCCAACGCTTCATCGACGAGGTGCTCCCGTTGTTCGACGCCGGGAGCCTGAGGCCGGTGATCGATTCGCGCTATCCGTTCGAGCAGATCGCCGACGCACATCGCCACATGGAGGCCAACGCGAACATCGGCAAGATCCTCGTCGATCTCTGAGTTTCGCGAAACCCCCTTGACCCGACCCCGCTCGGCATGGTTGTCTGACAACTCGGGCCCAGCTCGATCATGACCAACGACACCGCGAGACGAAAGGACGAACGATGAGCATGACACCCATTTCTGCACCGTCGGTCGCCTTTGCGCGTCCGCACGTCGGTTCGCTCGGCCTCGCCTCGTGGCCGATGAACGTCGTCCAGGGATGCAACGGACACATGTCCGTGAATCACGGCGACACGACCGGCACCACCGAGTCCAAGCGACTCACCCCCGGCCACCTCATGGGAGCACTGACGTAAGACCGACGTCAGATCACCTCTCACGAGGCCGCCGGGTTCCGACCCGGCGGCCTCTTGCGTTTTTCGGTCCCGAACCCATCCACGAAAGCACTGCACATGACACTCCTCGACATCAGCCCACCAGCCGGCACATCCAACGCCACGCAGACCTCCACCCGCACCTCGACGCTCACCTCCGTCGACTTCCACGAACAGGACATCACCATGAACAGCCACTCCATCACCGGGCGCTCGGTGCTCGTCGAGCCCCGAGAACCTGACAGTCCGCGGCCGCCCGGCCCGACGGAGACACGGGCACCCGTGGCTCGTTGTGCCGACGGCCACGGCACGATGACGGGGTTGTTCTTCTCGGACAACGTCGTCGACATCGCCAGGGCCAAAGCCATGTGCGGGTTGTGCCCGCTGCAGACGTCCTGCCTCGAAGGCGCGCTCGAGCGCCAGGAGCCGTGGGGTGTGTGGGGTGGTGAGCTGCTCTCCGGCGGCCGCATCATCGCCAACAAGCGGCCCTGTGGCCGCCCGCCCAAGCACCCCCGACCCGCCGTCGTCATCGACGAACTCGGCCCCGTCGAAGTGCCGGTTGCCGTCGCCTGATTCCGGTTGCCGTCGCCTGATTCCGGTGTGCGTCAGCCTGATTCCCGTTTGCGTCACGCTTTCGTTGACCCCCCGCAACGAAAGTGTGACGCAAACGGATCTGGGGTGAACGGACACGAAGATCCGGTTGGCCGACCTGGCCCGCAGAAGTGCCCTCGGTAGCCTCCACAGTGTGAAGATCCGTCCGCGACTCCTCGTCGGCTCGCTCGTCGCAGCCGTCGCCGTCGTCGGTGTGTTCGCCTGGACCCAACGTCCCGACGACAGTTCCGGCGACCTCGATGCGCAGCTCAGCGATCCGGGGGCCGTGGTGACCTACCCGAACGACGGGCTCGGCAACCAGGCCGTCGAGGGGACGCCGTTGCCCGACGTGACTCTGGTCGATGCCGACGGGAACGACGTCGCCACCGCCGACCTGCTGGGCGAACCGCTGGTCGTCAATCTCTGGTTCTCCACCTGTCCGCCGTGCGCCAAGGAACTCCCTGCCTTCGCCGAGGTCGACGCCGAGCGTGACGACGTGCGATTCATCGGTGTCAACACGATCGATTCCGTCGAGGTGATGGAACGTTTCGCGGGTGAGCGTGGCGTGCAGTACGACCTCTATCGAGACGATTTCGCCGAGCTGGCCGATGGCGTGGGTGCCGTTGCGTTTCCCGTCACCCTCTTCGTCACCTCCGACGGCACGATCGTCGAGCAGTCGGGTGCACTCGACGCCGACGAACTCCGAGCCAAGATCGACCAGTTGATGGTCGAGGAGAGCAAGTTGACATGAGCCTGTCGTTCATCCGTGGGATGGTCGCTGCAGTCAATCCGTGCGGCTTCATCCTGCTGCCGACGTATCTCATGTACTTCCTCGGCATGCAGGGATCGCTGCCCGGTACCCAACGCGCCACGATGCGGCGGGCGCTGTTCGTCAGCGGTGCCGTCTCGGCGGGTTTCCTCTCCGTGTTCCTCGTTGCGGGCGTGATCTCCTACAACTTCACCAACTGGATCAACGAGAACGCCAAGTACGCCACCGGCGGCATCGGGGTGGCGCTCGTCGTGCTCGGCATCGCCATGCTGTTCGGCTACAAGATCCCGCTCATGACGCCGAACATCAACACCGGGGGCGACACCCCGCAACGCACGATGCGGGCGATGTTCGTGTTCGGCATCGCCTACGCGGTGGCCTCGATCGGCTGCACCATCGGGCTCTTCATCGCCACGGTGTTCAGCACGACAGCGCGTGAGGGCGTCGTGGCGGGCGTCGGCAACGTGCTGGCCTACGGCGCCGGGATGGCCCTGCTCGTCAGCGCCCTGACGATCGCGTTGGCGTCGGCCAACACGAGCCTGCTCAAGTTCCTCCGCGGCGGCATGCGCTACGTCGACAGGATCGCTGCCGGCTTCGTCGTGGCGTCGGGGCTGTACCTGCTGTGGTACTTCTACTGGGTCGACATCAAGGAGGAGGGCGATCCGGTCACCGACTGGGCCCTCGAGCGTCAGGTTCAGGCCACCACGTTCCTGAACGAGCACTGGCAGATCGTCGGCATCGTGATGGCGGTCGTCGTCGGCGGTGCCGTTGCGTACGTGGCGACTCGGCCGGCGCCCGTCGAGCCACCGGGTTCGTCTCAGTCGTAGAGTTCGAATCCGCTGAGTGCGACGAGGGCGGCGTTGACGATGCTGCCCGTCGAGATGCCGGTGATCTCGTGGAGATCGGCGATGGTCCCCGATTCACCGAAGCGGTCGACGCCGAGCGTGTACTGCTGCGTGCCGAGTGCCGAACCCAGCCATGCGAGGCTGTGGCTCGCAGCGTCGTGCACGCTGATGATCGGCCTCGCTCGCTCCGGGGCCGGTACCAGGCGGTGGAGATGGCTCGGAGCACTGACCTCACGGGCCGTCGCCGTCGACCGTGTGAAGCCGTTGCGCCAGCTGCGGTAGACGCGATCGGGACTGGTGAGGTGGATCACCGTCGCCCGTACACCTTCGGTGTCGAGTTCGGCCGCAGCGGCGATGGCCTCGGGCGCCATCACGCCGGTGGTCGCGATCGTCACCGCGGGTCGCCCGTCGTCGGAGCCGTCGACGAGTCGGTAACCGCCGAGCAGCACGTGCTCGCGGAGTCGCTCCTCGCCCAGTGCCGCCAGGACGGCTGCGAACGGCGCCTGGTCGATCGGTCGTGTCGACAACCGGAGATATGCGCTGGTACCGCCGGGCCGGGAGAGCTGGTCGAGTGCGTCGCACAACAGCCAGTCGACCTCGGTGGCGTAGGCGGGTTCGGAATAGGTGAGGTTCGGGAGTTCGGCGCCGACCGATGCCGTGATCGTCGACTGGTGCGCTCCACCCTCCGGTGCCAGCGTGACGCCGGCCGGCGTGCCGGCCACGACGAACTTCGCATCGTTGTAGATGCCGTAGATGAATGCATCGAGACCGCGCAGGACGAACGGGTCGTACACGGTTCCGATCGGAAGGAGGTGCTCGCCGTGGTGTTCGTGGCTCAACCCGAGCTGACCGAGGAGCATGAACAGGTTCATCTCGCTGATGCCGAGTTCGATGTGTTGGCCCGTCGGCCCGGGCGCCCACCGCAGCAGACGAGCGCTGCCGCCGTGATCGGCGCGCTCGGCATGGGCGTAGACGCCGCGCTTGTTGATCCAGCCTCCGAGGTTGGTGGAGATCGACACGTCCGGCGCCGCAGTGACGATCCGCTCACCGACTCCGGCCACATCGGCGAGGCTCGCCAACACCCGACCGAATGCCTCCTGGGTCGACACGGCGCCTTGGGTGACCACGGCTCGCGCCGCCGCGGGCACCTGCAGCACCGGTCGGGGGGTCGGCGGTGTGTTGTTGATGGCGCTGCCGACGGCCTGACACAGTCGACCCGCCGGCGACTCCGGATCGAAGCGGTCCCACTCGGTCGCCTCGTCGAGGCCGACCTCGGCTCTGAATGCATCGAGCTGTTCGGGGCTGAGCAGCGCCGCGTGATTCATCGGGTCGCCCGCCATGGCCAGGCCGTGGCCCTTGATGGTGTAGGCGAACACGACCGACGGCTGATCGACTGCCTCGTCGCATTCGCGGAACGTGTCGATCAGGAGTCCGAGGTCGTGCCCGCCGAGATCCGTGATCAGGGTCGCGAGCTCGTCGTCGTCGTAACCGTTCGCCATGCGGATGACGGCAGGATCCGCACCGACGAGGAACTTGCGCCGCAGGTCGGGCGGCGACAGTGCGAACAGCTCCTGGTAGGCCTCGTTCGTGAGCGAGTCGATGTGGGCCGCGAGCGCATCTCCATCCGGCTTCGCGAAGGCGGCGGTCAGCCGGGCGCCGTACTTGGCTTCGGCGACATGCCAACCGGCGTCGGCGAAGAACCGCTCGAGTCGGATCGCCGCGATGTCGGGAATCACACGATCGAGGCTCTGGCGGTTCAGGTCGACGACCATGGTGAAGTTGCCGAGTTCCTGCGTGGCCGGATCGGCGATGGCCTCCCAGACGTTCCCCTCGTCGAGTTCGGCGTCACCGACGAGGGCGATGAATCGCGCCGAGGCCTGAGCTCCGAAGTGGGAGTCGGTGTAGCGACGCGTCAACGCCGAGAACAGCGGTGCGACCGCGCCGAGCCCGACCGACCCGGTCGAGAAGTCCGCCACGTCGGGATCCTTCGTCCGCGACGGGTACGCCTGGAGGCCGCCGCGCTGGCGCAGCGTCGTGAGATACGACCGGTCGAGTTCGCCGGTGAGGTACTTGATGGCGTGGTACACCGGTGATGCGTGGGGCTTCACGGCGACCTTGTCGTCGCCGCCGATGTGGCCGAACCAGAGCGCGGTCATGATCGACGCCATCGATGCACACGACGCCTGGTGTCCGCCCACCTTGATCTCGGTGTCGCCTCGCCGGTTGGCGTGGTCGATCATGCGCGTGGCGAGCCACAGGACCCGACGTTCGATCTCGCGCAGCGTGGTGAGATCGACTTCCGAGGTGGACATGGTGCGCGCTCCGTTGCGGTGTCGATGGTCGGGTGGGTCGATGGTCAGGTGTAGTGGAGCTCGTGGGCCGCCGCTGTCAGTTCGGCGCGGTGGTCGGGATGGGCAATGGCGATCAACGCCTCGGTGCGTTCCTTGATCGACTTGCCGCGCAGTTCGGCGACGCCGTACTCGGTGACGATCTTGTCGATCGTGTTCTTCGGGGTCGTGACCACGTCGCCGGCCGCGAGCTGCGGCACGATTCGCGACGTGCCGTGCGACGTCGTCGAGTGCAGCACCACGAAACCCTGGCCACCGTCGGAGTACATCGCACCGCGGGCGAAGTCGTTCTGTCCACCCGACGACGAGTAGTACTGGCCGCCGATCGTCTCGGACGCGCACTGCCCGATGAAGTCGACCGTCAGCGTCGCATTGATCGACACGAAGTTGTTCTCGTTGGCGATGATGCGCGGGTCGTTGACGTATCGCACGGCGTGCAGCTCGATCGCTGTGTTCTCGTGCAGGAACTGGTGGAGGCGCTCGGTTCCGAGTGCGAACGTCCCCACTGCCTTGGTTCGGTTGAGGCGTTTCTTGACGCCGTTGACCACGCCCGATTCGATGAGGTCGACCACACCGTCCGACACCAGCTCGGTGTGGATGCCGAGGTCCTTGTGGTCCGACAGTGAGGCCATGATGGCATTCGGGATCGCCCCGATCCCGGTCTGGATGGTGGCGCCGTTGGGGATCCGTTCGGCGACGAATGCGGCGATGCGCAGGTCGGTGTCGCCGCACTTCGCGGGCGGGATCTCGACGAGTTTGCGATCGCTACGACACCATCCGACGACCTGCGAGACGTGGATCTGGTTGCGACCGAACGTGCGCGGCATGTCGTCGGTGACCTCGAGGAAGATCCGGCCGCGCCCGATGAAGCTGGAGGTGTAGTCGGCCGACACGCCGAGCGAGAAGTAGCCGTGGCGATCCAACGGCGACGCCGCAGCGATCACGAGCGGATCGTCGGTGCGCATCCGCATGAGGTTGTACACCTCGGAGAAGTGGGCGGGTACGAGTCCGATGTGGCCGGCGGCGAACTGTGGGCGTGTGACGTGCGACAGGAAGTACGAGATGTGCTTGAGGCGGGTGCCGTATTCGCCACGAAGGTACGGCCGGTCGTGGATGGCGTGCATCTGATGCACGCGGACCTCGTCGATCCGAGGGTCACCAGCTGCTGCCGCCGCTTCGATGGCATCCATCACAGCGGTTGGTTCGCCGTTGCCGAGCGGCACGATGATCTGGGTTCCGGACCCGATGTGTTCGAGCACATCGCCGGGTTGGTTCGGGGCCGTCGTTGGGGGCGTGTACATACCCACACCGTAGAACCTCGGGCCTCGGGCCCGGGCCGGTCTGCCACGGAATCCTCCGAATCTCGTCGATGCACCCGGGTTGGGTACCTTCGAGTCGCCATGACCGCACGACCCACCGATCTCATCGATCCCGCCGACGTCCCGATCCGACCTGCTGCCACGGTGATGCTCGTGCGCGACGCCGTCGACGGCGAACCGGGAGTCGAGGTGTTCATGATGCGTCGCACCACGAACGCAGTCTTCGGCGCGGGGATGTACGTGTTTCCCGGTGGCCGTGTGGATCTCGTCGACGCTGCCGACGAGATCGCGCCGTTCTGCGAGGGCCTCGACGATGCAACGGCATCGGACAAGCTCGGCGTGGATCACGGTGGTCTCGCCTATTGGGTGGCCGCGGTCCGTGAGTGCTTCGAGGAAGCAGGCGTGCTGCTCGCCAAGCCACGTCGTGGCGGCGCGCTGCGCTTGCGCAACGAGGATCGTCACGAGGTGCACGACAGCTCGTTGTCGCTGGTCGAGCTGTGTCGTCGAGACGACCTCGTCCTCGACCTGTCGACGACGCACTACGTCGATCACTGGATCACGCCGGTCGGCGAGCAACGCCGGTTCGACACCCGGTTCTTCCTCAGCGAGATGCCGAGCGATCAGGAGCCGTTGCACGACGACAAGGAGACCGTCGACAGCCTGTGGGTGCGTCCCGTCGACGCGCTGCGCATGCAGGCGGACGGGGAGCTGACGATGATGCCACCGACGATGGCCAACCTGCGGTTCCTGATGCCGCATGCCAGCGCCGCTGCGGCACTGGCGGCCGGCGCTGCCGTGGAGCGCCCGCCGTGCACGCTGCCCAAGCTCCGCCGTGACGAATCCGGCCGGATCGTCGGCATCGCCATGCCCGGCGACGCCGACTACGACACGCTCGACTGACCGGTCGACGGGGACACACGACCTGAAACGCTGGGGTCAGACCCCAGCGTTTCAGGTCGTGCGACCGAGCCCGGAGGGCGCCCCGTCGGAGCATCACATGGCTGCCACGCTGGCGTACGACGACGAAACCGAGGCGCTCCAAGCCGCGAACGGCCTCAGCGCCCGAGATATGGGGCAGTTCAGGCAACGTCGGCGATGTGGAACGTCGTGACAACTGGCCGCTCACCGAGCGGCAAAGGGAATTCCTCGAGATACAGAGCGGTGGCCTCGGCCAGGTTGGTCAATGCCTCTTCCTGGGTCTCACCCTCGGAGGTGGTGCCTGTCTCTGGGTTCAGGGCACTGAACCCACCTTCGGGCGCGGCCCACAGGATCGCTGTCCATTCGACGGCGTCACCGGCCTCGCTCATGTCGCCATCCAACCGGTCAGTGGCCACAATCGCAAGCGCTGGGAACCAGTCAGTCAGACTCGCAGGTGCGTCGCAGACCTGAAACGCTGGGGTCTGACCCCAGCGTTTCAGGTCGTGTGACCGGGCGGGGGCATGCCGGCGGGGCGGCGGGTGGCAACTGGTCAGGCGAGACCGAGTTCGCGGCGCAGGGCGGCGGTGTCGTAGGTGATCGGCGCGCCGATCGTGCCGTCGAGTTCGAGCTGGCGCAAGCGCTCGTCGTGGCGGTCGAATTCGGCGAGCAGACGTTCGATCTGCTCGCGACGCGTGGGGTCTGCGGCGGCCTGACGCGGCGTGAGGCCACCCAACGCGGGGATACTCTCGTCGAGCCAGCGGGCCTGCGCCTGGCGTGAGATCTCCGCGTCGAGGCGCGCCATCACGGCGGACTGGTCGGCGTCGCCGAGTTCGTCGAGCGCAGCCTCGATCGCATCGCGGTCGAGCATCGAGTCGAGCATGCCCGGCCGATGCACGATGCGCGGTGGCCGGGCGAGCGCTCCGGCCCACGCGGACAGCGTCAGCGGGTCGGCCTCCGCGGACAGCTCGAGCACCGTCTCCTCGTGGCCCGTGCGCACGGGGAAGACGCCACCGATGATCTGGTGCGACGAGCCGTCGGGCACCACCCGAGCGCAGTAGCGCTCACCGACCTGCGCGGTGCGCGACATGTTCCGCTCGCGAACGTCGGCGACGTCGCCCGTGGCGAGATTGCGCAGGGTCATGCCCACGCCGCGCTCGACGGACACCACCTCGTGCACGCTGCGATCGACCGTCAGCCACGCCGCGGCGAGAAGGCGTTCGTCGTCGGGCAGCAGGTCACCGCGTTCACGGAGGAAGTCGGTGAACAGGCCTCCTTCGTGAAGCGCAGCATCGAACAGGATCGGGTCGGCGAACGCCCTGGCCATCTGGGTCTGCATGTCTGCCTCGTCGCCGTCCACCACGTCGGACTCGTCGGTGTCGGGGTCCCCGGCCATCCACGCGATGGCGAGTTCGGTAACCAGGTGATGCGACTCGCCAGCGCTGTGTTCGATCCAGAGTGACGCCTTGCGGCACAGCCATGCGACCCGGTCCGGCAGCGCAGGGCTGTCGGTCCCGCCCTGGTGACACTGCTTGAACTTGCGTCCTGACCCGCACCAGCACGGATCGTTACGACCGAGCTTGGGGCGGCCGCTCGTCGGGCTCAGGAACGGCGCGATCGTGTTCGCCGCCGCGGGGGGCTCCTCGAGTTCGCGCCACCAACGCATCGCACCTCGGGCGTCGCCGCGGTCGAAGCAGTACCAGCCCATCCGCTCCACCAGGGCGCCGAGCCGGGGCTGCGCCTCGACGGCGCGTGCGAGGTGCTCGGCTGCGGTCAGCGGCTGACCGCACCGTTCGTGCAGGACGCACGCCAGATACTCGGCGGTTGCGATCTCGCGGGGTCGACGAGCAACCGCGACCGACCGTCGGACGAGTTCGAACACATGACCGGGCGACTCGACGTTGTCGAGCGCGAACTCGTCCTCCGGCTCGAGGTGGCCCGGGATCAGGATGTCGGCGAGCACGTCGAGCGTCTCGGGTTTCGCGCACTCGTCGAGCGAGGCCCTGATGTCGTCGATCGACGCCTCGGGATCGTCGAGCACCTCCACCGCGCGGCCGAGCACCTCCCGCCACTTCCGCTCGGGTACGAGATCCATCAACAGGTAATGACGTCGGCGCAGCAGGTCGAGGCGCCACACCGATGCGTCATGGGCGACCATGCTCCCGTTGAGTTCGAGCCCGGCTGCATCGAACCAGTCCGACAGCGGCGGGAGCGGGGTCGAGAAGAACTCCGGGTGATGGTGGCACAGCCAGACGATGAGGTTCTCGGCGGTGACCGGGAGGCCATGTTCATGCTGCTCGTCGTCGTAGGCGGCGCGCACCGCGGCGGACAGAGCATCGGTCATCACCGGCTGGTCGTCCGCGACGGTGATCGTGATCGTCGCCTCGACCGGCTCGTCACCGACCGGCGGGTCGAACGCAGCAGTCACCGCGAGCAGGTCGCCAGGCTGGAAGTTCCCGAGCCAGCCGTCCGGCCCGCGCCACGCCAGATGGCCGGGCTCGACCGAGAATTGATCGACCTCGCTCCCGTCGGCCAGGCGCACGTCGTCGAATCGCCCGTATCCGGCGAGGTCGACCGAGACGGTGAGGATCCCGAGCTCGAGCTCGGCGTCGTTGACGCGGTGCGTGAACGTGCGCCCGGCGATCGTGTCGTGGAACACCACGGTCGCGTCGTCGGGAAGCCAGTGCAGCGGACCCTCGATGAGGTGATCGACGACTTCGTTGACCAGCGGTTCGAGGAGCGTCGTGCCGAAGGCGGACCCGAGTGCGCCGATCGTTCGGTCGACATGATCATCGACGCTCATACCTGGATCGGCGCGAACCACCGCGAGCAACGCCTCGGTGATCTGTTCGAAGGATGGCAGCGGTAACGCATCGAGGGCCGCGGTCAAGGCGGCCGGGTCAGCGGGCTCGTCGGCGGCGAGCGCGTCGATCACGCTCTGGTAGACGACCATCGACAGTTGGCTCAGCACACGGTCACGGTCGAGACCGGCGCTGCTCATGCGCTCCACTGCCTGCCACGTGGCCGGTGGATCGTCGTGCAGGATCTGGTTGGCCACGATCGTGCGGACGGCTGGGCCCACGGCCCGGAGCGACGGATCGTTCGGCGCGGGCAGGAACAGCTCGACGAGCTCCATGAGATCGGATTCCTCGTCGAGGTCGTAGTCGTCGAGTACCTCGAACACCTCGTCGCCGAACAGGTAACTCAACCGTTCACGATCACGCTCCACACGGTCGACGGTAGCGCCCGTGCCGCCGGCCGGCTCTGCCGTCGAGCGGTCAGCCCACCCCGCACCCCGGTTGGCGGCGTCAGGCCTTGGCGTCGAGGTCCGCGAAGGCGGCGTTGACCGTGTCGAACAGGCGCGCCGAGCAGCCGGCCATGTCGACGGCGTCGGGATCGGCGGGTGGCGCAACGTCGGTCAATATCCGCTCGGCGATCGCCCGGAAGGCGTCGGCTGCAGCTCCGACTGCCGGCGAGTGCGACGGGCTCGCCGGTGTCACCGCCGGCTGCGACGGACGCCTCGAGCGGCACCTGGCCGAGCAGCGGCGCGCCGATCGCTTCTGCGAGCGCCTGCCCGCCGCCGGAGCCGAACAGCGCATAGGTCTCGCCGTGATCGCACGTGAACGCGCTCATGTTCTCGATCACACCGACGACCTTCAGGAAGCTGCGCTGGGCCATGTCGGCAGCGCGCTGAGCGACCTTCTGTGCGGCGAGCGCCGGTGTGGTGACCACGATGAGGTCGGTGCTCGGCAGCATGCGAGCGAGGCCCATCTGGACATCGCCGGTGCCGGGCGGCATGTCGATGAGCAGGTAGTCGAGTTCGCCCCACCGGACATCTCGCAGGAACTGTTCGACGGCCTTGGTGAGCATCAGACCGCGCCACATGAGCGCGGTGTCCTCGGCGACGAGGAAGCCGGTCGAGACGACCTTGAGCAGGCCGTCGCCGACCACGCGCTCGTTGGGGATGATCTTCGGCTTGTCGGATCCGTCGACCTTCGATGCCTCCATGCGATCGGAGATGCCGAGCAGCCGCGGCACGGAGAAGCCCCAGATGTCGGCGTCGAGCACCCCGACGGTGTGGCCGGCCGACGCGAGCGCGGCGGCCAGATTGACGGTGACCGAGCTCTTGCCCACGCCACCCTTCCCGCTGGCGATGGCGAGCACCTTGCACGACAGGGGCACCTCGGTGTCGGGTGCGTTCTGTCGGGCATTCCACCGCGCCTTGGTCATCACCTGGCTGCGTTCCTCGGAGTTCATCTCGCCCCACGAGATCTTCACGGCAGAGACACCGGGGTGCACCGACACGCGGGTCTCGACCTCCTTCTTGATCTCGGCGCGCAGTGGACACCCACCGATCGTGAGCTTGATGCCGACGGTGACGAGGCCGTCGGGTGCGACTTCGACCGACGGCACCATGCCGAGCGACACGATGTCGGCACCGAGTTCGGGATCGATGACGGTGCCGAGCACGGCCATCACGTCGTCGACCGTCGGTGGTGCCGTTGTGCTCGAGGCGCTGGTCGATCGGTTGACGGTCATGTGCGGCATTTTAACGGTGTATTCCGTGTAATCTCCCGATGTGGATCGGGACCGGATCACCGCTGACTCGGCGGCCGCACTGGCGGGGACGCCACAACTCGACCTGCTCAAGGCGTTGGGCGACAACACGAGGTACGCGATCTACCTGGAACTCGCTCGCTCGCCGCGACCGCTCGCGACGGCCGACATCTCCGAGTCGCTCGGGCTGCATCCCAACACGGTGCGTCCGCACATGGAGCGCATGCGCGAAGCCGGTCTGCTCGACGTGGAGGTCGGCGGACGAGGCGACGTCGGTCGCCCACAGCATCGGTACTCGATCGCCCAGGACGCCCCGTCGCTCGGCCTCGAACCACCCACGATGCCCGTGCTGGCCCGGATGGTGCTGGCGATGGCCGCGCGGCTCCAGGCGAGTGCCGACGACGCCGAGGCGGTGGGTCGCGTGGAGGGGGCCACCCGGGCCCACCCGTACCAGCAGGCACCGTCCACGCTCGAAGCGCTCGTGTCCGATCTCGACCGGCTCGGCTTCGACCCGCTCGTCACCGACAGTCCCGACGATGCCGACGCTGCGGTGATCGCCTTCGCCCACTGCCCGTTCGCCGATCTCGCCGCACAGCATCCCGACCTCGTGTGCGGTCTGCACCGGGGGCTCGTCGCCGGGTTCGTCGCCGAGATGGGCGATGCCGAGGTCAGCGAGTTCTGCACACTCACCAGTCGTACACCGTGTCGGGTCACGGTGGCTTCCCGCTAAATTGAAACAACTGCCACCAGGAGGTTCCATGATCACGCTCACCGATTCCGCCACCGTCAAGGTCCGTCAGCTGCTCAGCGACGAGGGTGCCGAAGATCTGGCACTGCGCGTCGCTGTCCGCCCCGGGGGCTGCAGCGGCTTCTCCTACGAGATGTTCTTCGACGGCGACATCGCCGCCGACGACACGCAGGTGACCTACGGCGACGACGGCTTCGTCAAGGTCGTCGTCGATCCGGCGTCGAAGCAGTTGCTCGAAGGCGCGACGCTCGACTACAAGGACGGCCTCGACCAGTCGGGTTTCGCCATCACGAACCCGAACGCGTCGCGCACCTGCGGGTGCGGCCAGAGCTTCTCCTGACCTGAGCTGACACCGGGGTCAGCTCGCCGGGATGCCGGCGAGCACTTCGAGGAGTTCCTCCTCGTTCCACACGGCGTCGAGCCGTTCCACCACCGTGCCCGTCGCGTCGGTGATGAACAGTGCCGGCTCGTAGGTGAGGCCGGCGGCGTCGACGGCAGGTGCCGGAGTCGTCGCCGTGTTGTCGGTGTACACCTCGGCATGGACGAACACGTACTGGTCGGCGAAGTCCTCGTGGATGTCGATGATCGACTCGAGTGCCGGTGCGCACGATCCGGTCTGGCAGAACGCCGGCGTGCCGACGAGGTACACCACGCCCTTGCCTGATTCGAGTGCCTCGGTCAGCGTGATCTCGTGGAACGGGCAGGGCTCCGGCTCGCGGGTGCACACCGGGTCGACCCCGCGTGCATCTGCGAACGTCGGTGTGTCGAACGGAGGCAGCGGCTGGCCGGGGCCCGGCACCGTGACCGTGCCGGGCTCCATCACCTGGAACGCAGCGCCCTGCGACGGGCCGCCGTCGACGACGAGGTAGTACACCCCGGCCTCGGCGACGTCGGTGCGGAAGTCGTAGTACGGGCCCGGCGAGACGTCACGTCGATTCGCCGAGATGCGCTCGCCGAGGGGTTTGCCGTCGATGTCGGTCACCTGGGCGCCCAACGTCGCGGGACCGTCCTGGATCAACGCCCCGCTGCTCGACGCGAGGCTGATCGGCAAGCGCAGTGACCCGGGCTCCTGCACGTTCGGCGGGAAGCGCTGGGCGATGATGTACGTCCCCTCCTCGGTCTGGTCGGAGACGTCGGGTACCTGGGAACCTTGCGGTGACGACGTCGCACTCTCGGATCCGCATGCTGCGAGGACACCGGTGGCCGCCACCCCGAGGAGGAAGCCCCGCCGGGAGAGGCGGTCGGTGAGCTGTTGGACGGTCGGTACAGATGTCATGGGTGGCTCTCGTTCGAGGATCGGCGCGCTCGACGCTACCGCTGTGGTTCGGCTGGAGGACTGCAGCCCGTGACAGTGCCCGACGGGTCCACCCGCCGGGCTAGCTTGACGACATGAGCAAGCCTCTCGGTCCCTACAGCCCGGTCGTTCGCGCCGGCGACTTCGTCATCGTGTCGGGCCAGGGCGGCATGGCCGACGGCAGGATCGTCGATGGTGGTGTCAGCGCCGAGACCACCCAGACCATGAAGAACGTGGCGGCGCAGCTCGCCACGGTCGGTGCGTCGCTGAGCGACATCGTCAAGACCACCTGCTTCCTCACCGACATGGAGAACTTCACCGCGTTCAACGAGGCGTACGCGGCAGCGCTCGGCAACCACCGGCCCGCTCGATCGACGGTCGCCGTCGCAGGCCTGCCGGCGGGTTTCCTCGTCGAGGTCGAGGCCTGGGCGTACCTCCCTCAGGCGTGAATCCCGAAGACCGGTGCGCATGGGCGCTCGGTGGCGGGCCCGCCATCGGTGACGCCTACATCGACTACCACGACAACGTGTGGGGAGTGCCCGAGCGTGACCCGCGCGTGCTGTTCGAGTTCCTCGTCCTCGAAGGTGCCCAGGCGGGCCTGTCGTGGTCGACGATCCTGCGCAAGCTCGACACCTATCGCGCCGCGTACCGGGGTTTCGATCCCGAGGTCGTGGCGGCGTTCGACGAGCACGACGTCGCCCGTCTGCTGGGCGACGAGGGGATCGTGCGCAACCGGGCGAAGGTCGATGCATCGATCCGCAATGCCAGGGCCTGGCTCGAACTCGACGATCCCGCCGCGTACCTGTGGGGATTCGTCGACGGCGCTCCGATCCAGAACACGTGGTCGGCGATGGAAGCCCTCCCGGCCGAGACCGACCGGTCGCGGGCGATGAGCAAGGACCTCAAACGACGTGGCTTCGGATTCGTGGGGCCGACGATCTGTTACGCCTTCATGCAGGCCACCGGCATGGTCAACGACCACGTCACCACCTGCTTTCGCCACGCCGAGTGCCTGGCACTAGCCTGACGACATGCCCGGCGCCATAGCCCTCGTCATCGTGCTGCTGCTGTTCCCGGTACTGGTGATCATGAGCGGTGCCATTGCCTCGGCCATCATCGGCGAGGTCGAATACCGCGACGGTCGCGCCCGCAACGAGGGCAGCGAACTCCTCGACCTCCCTGATTGACGCATTGATCGCGATCGGGGTCAGACCCCAATCGCGACGGACAGCGATCGTGGCAATCCGCGGCTGGCACACTTGCGCCCATGCACATGCACGACCGCTCGACGGAAGAGCTCGCCGAGGCGGTCGTTCGGTACGCGCTCGACCGGATGCGGATGGACCCGCCGCCGCTCGACCACTCCATGTCCGCCGGTGAGCTCCGAGAGGCGGCGGGCATCACGATCACGCCGACAGGTCTGGGGGGACTCGAAGCGCTCCGCTTGTTCGGGGAGGTTCTCGCGCCGGCCTGCATCTCCGTCGACCACCCGATGTTCCTGTCGTTCGTGCCGAACGCCCCGACCGAGGCCTCGATCCTGTTCGACCTCGTCGTCGGTGCCTCGAACGTCTACGGCGGCTCGTGGCTGGAGGGCGCCGGCGCCATCTTCGCCGAGAACGAGGCGCTGCGATGGATCGCCGATCTCGCTGGGCTCCCGGCCTCGGCCGGCGGCGTGTTCGTCAGCGGCGGCACCGCCGGAAACCTCAGTGCGCTGGTCGCAGCCCGTTGGCGCTGGCGGCACCGTGCCGACGGCTCGCACGACCGCACTCGCGGTCTGATGGTCGCTTCGGCGGGTACCCACTCGTCGATCGCGCAGGCTGCTCGTGTCATGGACGCGGACGTCGTGCTCGTGCCTGCCGGCGCTCGCGGTGAGATGCGCAGCGAGGACCTGCGCGCGACGCTCGACTCGCTCGACGGCGCGGACCGCGATCGGCTGTTCGCCATCGTCGCGACCTCGGGGACCACGAACGTCGGCGTCGTCGACGACATCGCTGCTGCTGCGGATGCAGCCGAGGAACTGCAGACCTGGTTGCACGTCGACGGTGCGTACGGCGGCGCCGCGCTCGCGGCACCGAGCGTCCGTCACCGATTCGACGGCGTCGAACGCGCCGACAGCTTCATCGTCGATCCTCACAAGTGGTTGTTCGCCCCGTTCGACTCCTGTGCGCTGCTCTATCGGGATCCGGATGTCGCGCGTGCAGCACACACGCAGCACGCGGAGTACCTCGACGTGCTCCACGACACGAGCGACGAGCCGTGGAACGCCAGCGACTACGCGCATCACCTGTCGCGACGCGCCCGTGGCCTGCCACTGTGGTTCAGCCTCGCCACGCACGGCACCGACGCGTACACCGACGCCGTCGAGACCACGTTGCGGACCGCCCGGGAAGCAGCGCGCCTGATCGAGCAGTGCCCGGTGACCGAGCTGCTGATGGAGCCGGAGTTGTCGATCGTGGTGTTCCGGCGCATCGGCTGGACTGCCGGCGACTACCAGGCCTGGAGTGATGCCGAACTCGCCGCCGGTCGGGCCTTCGTGGTGCCCACCACCTGGCAGGGCGAGGTCGTCCTGCGGATCTGCATCGTCAACCCCCGCACCACGAGCAGCGACATCGCATCGATCCTCGCCAGCCTGGGAGACTCCCAGCCGTGAACGCCGCGCCGACCATCGCCGACCTCGTCGTCGTCAACGCTCGTTGCGTCGCCACGGTCGATGCCGACCGACGCGAACTCGACGGCGGGTGGGTGGCCGTCACCGACGGGCTCGTGAGCGGTGTCGGCACGGGTGAACCACCCCGTGGTGTCACGGTGCTCGATGCGACCGACTGTCTCGTCACGCCGGGCCTCGTCAACTCGCACCACCACCTGTACCAGAACCTCACGCGGGCCTTCCCGCCGATGACCGACAAGCCGCTCTTCGGATGGCTGCAGTCGCTGTATCCGCTGTGGAGCGCGCTCGACACGGAGTCCGCGTACGTCTCGGCGTGGGTCGGCCTCGCCGAGTTGGCGCTCGCCGGCTGCACCACGTCGTCCGACCATCTCTACCTGCATCCCAAGGGTGCCGGTGACCTGCTCGGCGCCGAGATCGACGCGGCGCGTGATCTCGGGATGCGGTTCCATCCGACCCGCGGTTCGATGTCGTTGTCGGTGAAGGACGGCGGGTTGCCGCCCGACAACGTGGTCGGCGACGACGACGAGATCCTCGCGGCGTGTTCCGACGCCGTCGATCGGCACCACGATCGCTCGCACGGCGCGATGACCCGGGTGGCGCTGGCTCCGTGCTCACCGTTCAGCGTGACCGAAGCGCTGATGGTCCGGACCGCCGAACTCGCTGCACGGCTCGACGTGCGACTCCACACGCACTTCGCCGAGAATGCCGAGGACGACGAGTTCAGTCTGGCGACGTTCGGATGCCGTCCGATGGAGTATCTCGAACGCACGGGTTGGTGCACGGACCGCACGTGGGTGGCGCACTGCGTGATGCCGAACGACGACGAGATCCGACGTCTCGGCGCGGCCGGTGTCGGTGCCGCTCACTGCCCGTCGAGCAACATGATCCTGTCGTCGGGGATCGCACCCGTCGTCGCGCTGCGTGCTGCGGGTGTGCACGTGGGGTTGGGTGTCGACGGCTCGTCGTCGGCCGATTCCGCATCGTTGTGGCTCGAGGCCCGCCAGGCGATGCTGCTCGCCAAGTTGCGTGACGGGGCCGCCGCCGGCACGGCCCGCATGGCGTTGGAGATGGCGACGATCGGCGGCGCGGGCTGCCTGGGCCGACTCGGCGAGATCGGCACGCTCACCGTCGGCGCGGTCGGCGACATCGCCGTCTGGCCCCTCACCGGTCCGTCGTTCGCAGGTGCGCTCGCCGACCCGATCGAGGCGTGGCTGCGCTGCGGACCCGTCGCTGCACGCCACACGGTGGTGCACGGCCGAGCGGTGGTCCGCGACGGATCGCTGGTGTCGACGCGCGTGCCGGAGATGCTCGCCGCCCACGAACGGCTCGCGACCTCGATGCAGCGGCGATGACCGCGCGTCGCCTGGCCCTGTCCTCGACCGGGCATGAGTGACACCTGACACGGCGACCGTCGGACGGGGTGACGTCGTCGGGGTCGGCGCGTTGACCAGACTGTGCGGGTGAGAAGGGTCGCCATGTCCGTGCCGCGCCGCGGCGTGCTGGCCTTCGCCGGTGTCTTGTTGCTCGTCGCCTGTGGTCCGGCCGACGCGGCACCAGACCTCGGTGACGGGCTCGTGATCGAGGGCGACCCCGGTGAGCTCGGCACCCACGGATCCGTTGCATCGACCGCGTCGGGCATCGACTCGGTCGTGATGATCGGCGATTCGATCACGAAGGGGTCGACGCCGGCGCTGGAGGAACGCTTCGACCTGCTCGGCCTCGACGTCGACATCGAGGCGCAGAACGGCAAACGCATGGCCGTGTCGTCGGGCGACAATCCGAGCGGGTCGTCGGTGGCCGAGTTCATCGCCGGCAGCTCCGACGATCACTCGAACGAGCTGTGGGTCGTGGCCCTCGGTACGAACGACATCGGTCAGTACTCCAGCCCCGATGCGATCGCAGCGGCTGTCAACGAGGTGCTCGACGCCGTCCCGGACGAGTCACCACTCGTCTGGGTCGACGCCTACTTCCGGGACCGGGCCGAACAGCAGGAGGTCGTCAACACGATCATCCGCGACCGTGTCACGCGACGCGGGAACAGTGTCGTGGCGCCGTGGACGGAGTTCGCCACCGGCGACGGCGTGCTGTCGTCGGACGGTATCCACCCGAGCGACGACGGCACCGAGGTGTTCGCGTTCGTCGTCACCGACACCACGAGCGCCTTTCTCGGCCGCTGACGTCAGCTGTCCCAGCGGGACTGACCGAAGCGATATCCGACCGAGCGCACGGTCTGGATCAGGTTGGCGTACTCCTCGCCGAGCTTGGCTCGCAGGCGGCGGACATGGACGTCGACCGTGCGGGCGCCGCCGTAGTACTCGTAGCCCCACACGCGGCTCAGGAGCATCTCGCGGGTGAACACCTTGCCGGGGTTCTGGGCGAGGAACTTGAGGAGTTCGTACTCCATGTAGGTCATGTCGAGCGGCCGGCCGGCGATCGATGCCTGGTACGTCTCGAGGTTGAGCGTCAGCTCGCCGTACTCCACGAGATCGGCGCGGTGCAGATCGATGTCGGCCGCGAGGAGGTGACGAAGGCGCGCTTCGAGTTCGGCGGGGTGGAACGGAGCGAGACAGAAGTCGTCGAACAGTTCGTCGCGGTGCTCGAGGTCGGAGAGCTGCCCACCACCCACGAGGATCATCACCGGGATCGCCCGGTCGCCCTGCTTGCGGATGCTGCGCAGGAACGCCCACCCGCCGTCGGCGTCGGCGCTGACGTCGACGATCGCGCCGGCCCACCCTCCGGCCGGCTCGTGGTCGGCCGCCGGCTCGGCAGCCGAGACCGCCTTCCACGAATAACCGGCCATGTCGAGCGTGCGCGCGAGTTCGGGTGAGGCCGGATCGGGAACGACAGCGAGCATCGAGTCGCGTGCGGCCATGGTGTCCTAGAGCACCCCGAGGTAGCGATCACGTTCGAACGGCGTCACCTGGGTCTTGTAGGCGCGCCATTCGCTGCGCTTGTTGCGCAGGAACCACTCGAAGATGTGTTCGCCGAGGGCTTCTTGGACGAGTGAGGACTGCTCCATCACGAGGAGGGCGTCGTTGAGCGACTGCGGGAGCTGCTGGATGCCGAGCTTGGACAGGACGTCGTCGCCGATCTCGAAGAGGTTCGCGTCGGCCTCGTCGGGCAACTCGTATCCCTCCCGCACACCGCGCATGCCCGCGGCGAGCATCAGGCTGAACGCCAGGTACGGATTGCATGCCGGGTCGGCCGAGCGGTATTCGATTCGCGTGGCGACCGGGTTGCCCCGCTTGGGGATCGGCACCCGGATGAGGCCACTGCGGTTGTTGCGCGCCCAGCTGATGTGCACCGGCGCTTCGAATCCGGGCACGAGTCGCTTGTAGCTGTTGACGGTCTGGTTCGTGACGGCCGTGATCTCCGCAGCGTGACGGAGCATGCCGGCCATGAACGACTTGGCCGTTGCCGACAGGTGATAGGCGTCGTCGGAGTCGTAGAACGCGTTGTCGTCGCCTCGGAACAGCGAGAGGTGGACGTGCATGCCCGAGCCCTGTACGCCCTCGAGTGGTTTGGGCATGAACGTGGCGTGGACGCCGTGATGCGACGCGACCTCGCGCACCGCGAGTCGGAAGGTCATCATGCTGTCGGCCATCGTGAGGGCGTCGGTGTGGCGCAGGTCGATCTCCTGCTGGCCGGGAGCGTCCTCGTGGAAGCTGTACTCGACGGGGATGCCGAGTGCCTCGAGTGTGCGGATGGTCTGCTTGCGCAGCTCGCCGGTGACGTCGCTGGTGGTCAGGTCGAAGTAGCCGCCCTGGTCGATCGGCACGGGAAGCTGGCCGGCGACGAGTGGCTCGAAGTAGAAGAACTCCACGTCGGGGGCGACGTAGAAGGTGAGGCCCGCGTCGTGGGCGTCCTTCACGTGGCGACGCAGCACCTGGCGCGGGTCGCCCTCGAACGGTGTTCCGTCGAGATTGTGGATGTCGCAGAAGATGCGCGCTTCGGGCACCTTGGGGTCGCCCCACGGCAGCAGTTCGAACGTGTCGGGATCGGGCATCGCCAGGACGTCGGCCTCCTGCACGCGCGAGAACCCGTCGATCGACGACCCGTCGAACGTCATGCCGTCCTCGAGGGCGTTGTCGAGTTCGGCCGGTGAGATCGCCAGGCTCTTCAGATTGCCGAGCACATCGGTGAACCACAGCCGAACGAGTCGGACGCCACGTTCTTCCACGCTGCGAAGGACGTAGTCACGCTGTTGGTCCAGCATCTCGGTCATTCCTCGATTCTCTCGCGGATCGGTCAGGAAAGCGACAGGGCGGGAGCCGAAGCCCCCGCCCTGTCAGGTGTCGTGTGAGCAGAGTTGCTCAGCGACTCACTTCATCGCGCCGCAGATCGGTCTCCACCATCAGTCGGGCGACGACGTACGGGTCGATGTTCGCGTTCGGGCGGCGGTCCTCGAGGTAGCCGCGCTTCTCGACCGCGACCTGCCACGGGATGCGGATCGAGGCACCACGGTCGGAAACGCCGTAGCTGAACTGGTCGTGGCGCTGTGTCTCGTGGGCGCCGGTCAGGCGATCCTCGATCCCCGTGCCGTAGTTGGCGATGTGCAGGGCGGCCTTCTCGCCGAGGGCCTTGCAGCCGGCCTCGATGTACTTGTAGCCGCCTTCCTCGCGCATCTCCTTGGTCGAGAAGTTGGTGTGCGCACCGGCGCCGTTCCAGTCACCCTTGGCCGGCTTCGCATCGAGCGTCGCCGCGATGCCGTAGTCCTCACCGATCCGGTAGAGCAGCCAGCGTGCGACCCACAGCTGGTCGGCGACGTCGAGCAGGCCGAGCGGGCCGACCTGGAACTCCCACTGTCCGGGCATGACCTCGGCGTTGATGCCCGAGATCGACAGGCCGGCTTCGAGGCAGGCCTCCATGTGATCCTCCACGAGCGGGCGGCCGTGGATCTCGTCCTCGCCGACGCCGCAGTAGTAGCCGCCCTGGGGCTCCGGGTAACCGGCCGGCGGGAAGCCGTACGGTCGGCCGTTCTTCATGAGCGTGAATTCCTGCTCGATGCCGAACAGCGGCTCGTGCTTCTTGTACTTCTTCTCGGTCTTGGCGGCGAGGTGGCGGGTGTTGGTCGGGTGCGGCTTGCCGTCGACCAGCATCACCTCGCACATGACGAGCACGTCGTCACCACCGCGGATCGGATCCGGGTAGCTGGCGACCGGCTTCAGCACACAGTCGCTCTTGTCGCCGGTTGCCTGGTTCGTGCTCGACCCGTCGAAGCCCCACAGGGGGAGCTCGGCGCCGTCGTCGATGATCTTCGTCTTGGAACGAAGCTTCGACGTCGGCATCGTGCCGTCGATCCAGATGTATTCGGCCTTGTAAACCACAGTTGTCCTCAATTCGTCCACGATGAGTAGGGGTGCAGGCGATCAACCTACGGTGTCGCCCGATTGCAGGCGGAATCGTCGCAGCGTCTGGTTGCCGAGTCGTTGCCTCATTGTGAACGGAGTGTGAACTGGCCCGGTCGACAGCCGAGGTCACCGGCTGGCACACTGTCGCCGAGCGAGAGGGGACGGCATGCAGACGACGACATTGGTCGAGGGGCGATGGTTCTGTGAAGGGCCACGCTGGCACGACGGGCGGTTCTGGTTCAGCGACTTCTACGCCCACGAGATCTGCAGCGTCGGACTCGATGGCGACGTACGCACCGAGGTCGCGCTCGACGGCGACGAGCGGCCCTCGGGGCTCGGTTGGCTGCCCGACGGCCGTTTGCTGTTCGTTGCGATGCTCGCCCGCCGGGTGATGCGCCGTGAGCACGACGGCAGCATCGCCGTGCATGCCGACCTGAGCGACGTGGCGACCTTCCACTGCAACGACATGCTCGTGGACCCCGACGGCCGTGCCTACGTCGGCAACTTCGGTTTCGATCTCGACGCGACCATCGCGGCGATCGGCCCCGAGGGGTTGTTCACGGCCATCGCCACCGATCGCAGCTCGTACACCGCAGTGCTGGCCAGGGTCGATCCGGATGGCTCGGTCAGCGTCGTCGCCGACGACCTGGCGTTCCCGAACGGCGTCGTCACGGTCGACGGCGGCTCGACGCTCGTCGTCGCCCAGACGCTCGGACTCGAACTCACGGCCTTCGACAAGGCCGCCGACGGCTCGCTGTCGAATCGGCGGACGTGGGCATCGCTCGTGGGAAGCGACGGATCGTTCGTCGCCCCGGACGGAACCTGCGCCGACGGTGAGGGCGGTATCTGGGTGGCGAACGCCCTCGGGGCCGAGGTGGTCCGCGTGGAGGAGGGCGGCGTCGTCACCCACCGTGTCACGACCTCGCAGCTCGCGTTCGCGTGCGCCGTCGGTGGGCCCGACGGTCGACACCTGCTCGTCTGCACGGCCGAGTCGGGCGACCTCCGAGACCGCCGCCGCCGCACCCAACGGTCGCCTGGAGATCGTCGAACTCTGACTCACGAGCGTGTTACTCGTGGTGTCTGACACCACGAGTAACGACGTCAGCGACCGACGACGGTGTAGGTGTCGAGCTGGGGGTCGGCCTCGATCTGGGCATCGGTGAAGGCCACCTGGCGCCAGGTCTTGTTGCTGAACTCCTCGGTCTGCACGTCGAACAGTGGCGACGTCCGGTCGCCGGTCTGGCCGTAGACGAGCAGCGCCCAGGCGGCCGGTGCTGCGCCGGTGTAGTCGACCGTCATCACGAAGCTGGTCCCGGCGTTGATCCGGTACCCCTCGCCACGCAGTGAACTTCCCGGCCGCCACCGGCTCGCCGCGCTCGGGCGCCGGTTCACTCGACGTCGACGAGTTGGTCCACGTGACCACGTTGGTCACTCCCTCGCGGCCGTTTCCGCCATGGATCGGGATGCGGGTCTCGGAGCGCTCGGAGAACTGGGCCGCACCCAGCGTCGTGTCGAGGGCGAAGCCCGCCTCGGTGATGATCTGCACGGCGCGGGCCATGGCCTGGAGCATCGGCGTCGGTCGGCAGCGGGCACCGACGGTGTGGCCGTCGGGTCGGCCGGGTCGAAATCGTCGTCGAAGAGTGGGCCCGGCTCGCTCGAAGTCGGTGTCGGCGAACCGGCCCATCGTCTCGCGCCAGATCATCGGGTCCCGAACGATCGAGGTCGTACACGCCGTCCCACGCTGCCAGGATCCCGCACGCCGCCGTGAGGTCGACGGTCGCGGCGGGCAGGTCGACCGTGCCGTCGGCGGCGGTCAGTTCGGCGACCTCGACGAGCGGGGACGCCGTGCACGCGGCCACGGCCGAGTCGCGCAGGAGTACCGCCGTCCTGGCCGTGTTGTCGAACGCGGCCGTGCGCACCTCGTCGGCGTCGAACTGCCCGTCGGTGCCTGCCGCACCCATCGAGTTCGCGTTGCCCAGCACTGCGACGTTCTGTCGGGTCCGCATGGTCAGCGCCGTGCCCTGCTCACCGTTCATGATCGAGTACGGCCCGGTCAGCGTGAACTCGGCGCTCGGCACCCAGAAGCTGTCGTTGGCGTTGAAGACGTAGTCGCTGCGCGCGACCTGTGGCAGTTCGGGGAACGCCACGAGCCCAGGATCTCGGGCGTCAGGCTGGATCTCCCATCGGAATCGACTGTCGGATCCGTCGAGCAGGACGAATCCCTGCTCGTAGGCGATCTGGGTGAGGGGGTCGCCGAACAGCTTGCCGATGTACAGCTGTTCGGCCTCTGCCGACAGGTTGGGGGTGGCGGCGGTGTCCGCGTACCAGACGTTGCCCTGCGAATCGGTCGCCACCGTGTTGAACAGCGGGACGCCCTGGTGGTCGGCGTTGAGGGCGACGAGGTCGTCGATGCTCCGAACCGCCGGCATCCGGGCGTACTGCTCGATGAACTCGTCGTTGTCGATGTTGGCGTCGCGGAAGGTCAGGACGTTCGTCTCCGTCCACCCGATGCCCGGGAAGTCGATGATGGGGCCGTACTCGCTGCGCCACATGCGTGCGCGTCTCGGTGTCGACGCTGCCGTCGGCGCGGAGGATGTCGATGGTGGTGGGGGTCGCCGTCATCGGCACGGGCGACACCGTCGACGAGATACGACGTCGGTGACGCAGGATCGAGGGTGAGGCTGTACCCGGTCATCCGCTTGCCGGCGGACACGGTGTGCGTCCAGGCGACGCCGTCGGTGAAGCCGATACCGATGCCGGGGAGGCCGAGCAGGTTGGCGCCGTAGACGTCGTACTCGCCCGGCACGGTCAGTTGCACCTCGGCGAAGCGCAGCTCGCCCTCCCACGGGAAGTGCGGATTGGCCAGCAGGAGACCGCCCTCGCCGCCCGCGACACGGTCGCGCCCGATCGCCCAGCCGTTGCTCCCGATGCTGGAGGTGTCGTTCAGTCCGAGGTCGGCGGCCGCCTGCTCGAATCTCGACAGATCGGACGCGGACAGATCGGCTGCGGCCGGATCGGACGAGTGCAGATCGGATGCGGTCCGGTCGGATGAGGTGGCGGCGCGCCGGAGCGCGGCTGGTTCGGCGGGAGGTTGCGCCGACGCGATGAAGTCGACGAGCGTGGCGCTGCTCGCCAACAGCGCCACCGATCTGGCGTAGATGTAGACCTCGACCGGCTCGAGCGGTCGGATCCAGTCGGCGCCGGCACACCAACCGCCGACGAGTTCTCCGCCGGTGTCGGCGAGCTGGTCGTTCCAGCCGGCCGTGTACGCCTCGAACGACGCCACGACCTCGTCGGACACGACGTTGTCGAAGTCGGCGGCGGCGATCGTCGCGATGTCGATGGCGCGCCATGCGAAGTCGCTCTCGACGTTCTCGCCCTCGGTGCCGGGGCCGAGTGTCGCGGCCCGTTGCCCCAACACCTTCACCACCTGGTCGATCAGCGTGCACCCGTGGTCCTCGCCGCTCACCCAACCCTGTCCGTACGCGACGTCCTCGATCGTGCGCGCCGATGATGTGGGGAACACCGTCGGTGGTGCGACGGATCGTCGCCTCGTAGCGCGGCGGCACGAGCGTGGTGGTCGTGGTGGTGGTCGTGGTGGTGGTCGTGGACGTGGTGTTCGGCGACGTCGGCAGCGAGATGGATTCGGGGCCCTCGCCGGGCGAGCATGATGCCGCGACCACTGCCCCCACGCTCAGCACCCACATCCAGCGCACGAGGCCATAGTGCCAGATCACAGGTGCTGGGCAGCATCGACGGCGCGGACCGGTGCCGAGCTAGCCTGCACCGCTGTGACGGTGTTGCGAGTGGCGCTCGCCCAGCTCAACCCGACCGTGGGCGACCTCGACGGGAACCTGACGAAGCTGATCGAGGCCTATGACCGCGCCGAGGCCGCCGGCTGCGACATCGTGGCGTTCCCCGAACTGTCGATCACGGGCTATCCGCCCGAGGATCTCGTCCTCAAGCCGGGCTTCGTCGCGGACAACCTCGACGTGCTGTCGAAGTTGGCCGCGCGGACCGGGCGGTGCGCGGCGGTCGTGGGATTCGTCGACCAGGGCCGTGACCTCCACAATGCCGCTGCCGTCTGCGCGAACGGTGAGATCATCGGTCGGTACCACAAGCGTCTGCTCCCGAACACGACCGTGTTCGACGAGGCCCGCTACTTCACGCCCGGCCACCTGTCCGACCCGCTCGAGCTGTACGTGATCGGTGGCGTCAAGGTCGGCATCTCGATCTGTGAGGACATCTGGAGCCCGTTCGGACCGGTCGCCGAACAGGCGGCAGCCGGTGCCGAGCTGAGCATCAACATCAACGCGTCGCCGTTCCACACCGGCAAGTCGGTCGAGCGTGAACGCATGCTCGCCACGCGTGCCTCGGACTCGCACGCGGCGATCGTGTACGTGAACCAGGTCGGCGGTCAGGACGAGTTGGTGTTCGACGGGGCGTCGGTCGTGTTCGACCACGAGGGGAACCTGTTGGCTCGTGCGCCGCAGTTCGAGGAGTCGCTCCTGATCGTCGACGTTCCCGTGCCGCCGGTGTACCGCAAGCGTCTGCTCGACCCGCGCGGCCGGATCACCGAGTCGCTGCTTCCCACCGTGGTCGTGTCGGAGTCGCCGGTCGCGCACACCGGACCGACCGTGGCGGTGCTGGCCGAACTGCTCGATCCCGACCGGGAGCTCTACGACGCGCTCGTGCTCGGCACGCGTGACTACTGCGCCAAGAACGGCTTCGACGACGTCGTCATCGCGCTGTCGGGCGGCATCGACTCCACGATCGTGGCGTGCGTCGCGGTCGACGCCCTGGGCGCCGACCACGTGCACGGCGTGTCGATGCCGTCGCGGTACTCGAGCGACCACTCGAAGAGCGACGCACAGCTGCTGGCGGACAACCTCGGGATCGACTTCCGGACGATCTCGATCGAGCCGGCGTTCCAGGCCTACCTCGACATGCTGGCACCGTCGTTCGAGGGACGCGAGCCCGGCCTGACCTACGAGAACATCCAGAGCCGCTGTCGGGGGCTGCTGCTGATGGCGTTGTCCAACGAGTTCGGCTGGATGGCACTCACCACGGGGAACAAGAGCGAGGTGGCCGTCGGCTACTTCACCATCTACGGCGACTCGGTCGGCGGCTTCGGCGTCATCAAGGACGTGCTCAAGACCCGGGTGTACGACCTCTGTCGGTACGTCAACCGCACGGCCGGTCGGGAGATCGTGCCGGAAGCCGTGATCACGAAGCCGCCGTCGGCCGAGTTGCGCCCCGACCAGCGCGACGACCAGAGCCTGCCGCCGTACGAGGTGCTCGATCCGATCCTGCAGCTGTACGTCGAGGACGATCGCACCGCCGCGGAGATCATCGAACTCGGCCACGACGAGGCGATGGTGCGTCGGGTCACCCGGCTCGTCGACATCGCCGAGTACAAGCGACGGCAGTCACCGCCCGGTGTGCGGGTGAGCCGCAAGGCGTTCGGCAAGGATCGCCGGCTGCCCATCACCAGCGGGTATCGCGGCTGAGCGGGCAATCGATGTCGCCCGCGCACGCCGAGATCCACCGCACGGTTCGTGATCGCCTCGACCAGAACGACCAGCGCTACACGACGGGGCGACGCTCGCTCGTCGACGCACTGGCCGACACCGACGGCCCGGTCACGCTGCCGGAGCTGATCGATCTGGCCCCGACGATCGCCCAGAGTTCGGCGTACCGCAACCTGGCGGTGCTGGAGGAGGTCGGTGTCGTGCGGCGCCTCGTGCACAGCAGCGACCACGCCCGCTACGAGCTCGCCGAGCACCTGACCGAGCACCACCATCACCTGATCTGCGAGCAGTGCGGGTCGGTTCGTGACGTGACCCTCACACCGGAGCTCGAACGGCGTCTCGACGACGCGTTCGCCACGTTGTCGAGCGCCGAGGGGTTCACCCCGACGCATCACACGATCGACCTCTACGGCCGTTGCGCCGACTGCCGCTCCTGAACGGGCTGCGGCGACGATCGCGGCAGGTTCCGTGACACGGCCGACACGGCCAGGACGACGAAGAACAGCACGACCGAGCACAACGCCATCGTTGCGCTCGTGGCGCTGTCGAAGTGATAGCTGATCAGGATGCCGACCACGGTCGCCAGGCTCCCGAGCACGATCGAGACGATCATGATGACGGGAACGCGTCGAGCGATGAGTGTGGCCGCCGCCGGGGGCGCGACCAGGAACGCGAACACCAGCAGGTTGCCCACCGACTCGAACGACGACACGATCGACACGGCGAGCAGTACGAGCAGGGCCCACTGGGCGAATCCTGGGCGCAGGCCGAGCATGCGGGCGAGGGATGCATCGAAGGTCATCACCAGGAAGGCTCGGTAGAGCACGACGACGGCGACGAGCGCAACGAGGGCGGCAAGTGCCTGACGGACGAGGTCGGCGTCGTCGACACCGGTGATCGACCCGAACAGGAATCGGTTGAGATCGCCGACGTAGGACGCCTGCTGCGTCGACATGATCACCACGGCGAGTGCGAGGAACCCGACGAAGAGCACACCGATCGACGTGTCGTCGGGCAATGGTGAATGACGACGGATCAGGCTGATCCCGAGCACCATCGCCCCGGCGGCGACGAACGCCCCGATCGAGGTGTTGACGCCGATGATGAACGCGACGGCGATCCCCGGCAGCACCCCGTGGGCCAGCGCGTCGCCGAGGAAGCTCATCCCGCGCAACACCACCCAGGTGCCCACGAGCGAGGTCGTGATCACGGTGAGGATGCCGGCGAGCAGCGCGTCGCGCATGAACTGGTTGTCGGCGAACGGCGTGATCCACCACCCCCACGGATCGGTCAGGAACTCCATCACGGTGTTCGTTCGGAGAGCGTCCACGATCGTCTGCGCGGTCGTGGTGAGCCAGGTGACGTAGGTGGCGGTGTCGCTGTCGGGCTCACCGAGGGTGTCGGTCTGGAGGGTGACCACGTCGACGTCGCCGACCCGATCGGCCAGGGCCTGCGTGTCGGTCGAGGAGTGCTGTGTCTCGGCGAAGATCGCCGGAACGCCGGTCTGTTCGATGACGCCGGCAAGGGCCTCGAGTTCGGCCGGGTTGGTGGCACTCAGCGAACTCGGCGACGGAATGACGCTGCCGAGGATCTCGAAGCCGTACCGGTCGGCGAAGTAGCTCAGGGAGTCGTGGTTGGTGACGAGCAACCGCTCGTCGACGGGGATCGTGGCGACGGTCGCCGCAACGTCGGTGTCGAGCGTGGCGAGTTGTTCGGTGAAATCGGAGACACAGGCGTCGAGAGCGGCGCGGTCGAGTCCCGCTGCGGCAAGTGCGTCGGCGATCGCCGGCAGCGTTGCCGCGACCCTGGTCGGGTCGAACCAGATGTGCGGGTCGGCGGCGCCCTGGTCGTGATCGGTCGACTCGTCGGTGTGCCCGTCATCGCCCGACTCGTCGTCGGTGTGGTCGTCGCCGGCGGGAATCGTGTCGACGGATTCGCCGACCCGTACGACGGGCACGCCGTCGGACTCCACGGCGTCGATGATGTCGGCCATCGACTCCTCGAGGCCGAGTCCGTTGGCGACGATGAGGGTGGCGTCGCCCATGATCTCGCGGTCCTTGAGCGATGGTTCGAAGGAGTGCGGATCGCCGCCGGCCGGAACGATGGTCCGGACGTCGGCGAGGCCGTCGCAGGCGACGTTGCTCACGACGTCGGCCCAGATGGTGGTGGTGGCGACGACCGTCGGCTCCGCTCCGGGTGTCGCTGCATCGTCAGCCACGTCGTCGGCGCACGCCGAGGCGACGAGCACGAGTGCGCCGAGCGCGGCGACGAGTCGGGGGAACGCCATACGCCCGATGATAGTGAGAACTATTCTCAATTCAACGCGCTACCGTGGCGCCCGTGGAACCCATCGTTGCGCGATTCGACGGCGTCTCGGTCCGCTATGCGGATGTCATCGCGCTCGATCGCACCACCACGTCGTTCGAGGCAGGGCGATCGGTGGCGCTCGTCGGCGCCAACGGAAGCGGCAAGAGCACGTTGCTGCTCCTGCTCGCCGGGCTCCTGTCACCGACGTCGGGGGAGGTCGTGCGCGCCGAGGGCGTGGAGGCGGCGTTCGTTGCCCAGCAGCACGAGCACCACGACTGGATGCCACTTCCGGTCGAGGAGGCACTCCGGATGGGGTGCTACCGACGGCGGGGTCTGCTCGGCCGGATCACGCGGAGCGATCGAGACGAGATCCGTCGCGTTGCCGAGCGTTTGGAGATCGTCGACCTCATGGGACGGTCGTTCGGTGAACTGTCGGGCGGCCAACGACAACGGGTGCTGGTGGCGCAGGCGCTGATCGGCGCGCCGGGATTGCTGCTGCTCGACGAGCCGATCACCGGGCTCGACCTTCCCAGCCAGACGGCGATCCTGCGGATCATCGACGAGGAGGTCGCGCGCGGTGCCCTCGTCGTGTTCTCGACCCACCACCTCGAGGAGGCCAAGCGTGCCGACCGGGTGATGCTGCTGGCCGGGTGCCTCATCGCCGACGGAGTCGCGGCCGACGTGCTGCGTCCCGAGTACCTGGAGATGGCCTTCGGAGGTCGTCTGCTCAAGGTGGGTGCGGAGGCGCTGCTGGTCGACGACCACGGGCACGGCCACGGCGACGACCACCATCACGACGATGTCGGCCACCGCCACCTGCACCAGCCCGAACACGCAGCCGAGCACCACGACACCACGACCGACGTCACTACCGACGCCGACACCGACACCTGACGCGGTCCCCGGTCGGGATGCCACGGCCGACAGCGTGCGGGGGTGACACTGTGTGGATGGGTCACGGTCATTCTCATTCACCGGACGGCGCCGAGTCGCTCGACGATCGGGTCGACGCCCGTGTCCGCCGTCGTCTCTGGGTCGCCGTCGGCCTGTGTGCCGTCGTCGTCGTGGTGGGTCTCGTCGCGCTGTGGCCCGGCGGGGGAGGCGATCGTCGCGATCCGCTCGGCCTGAGTGGTGATCCGGTTGCCGCCTCGGTGCGGTCGGTCGAGGAGGTCCCGTGTTCCTTCGATCCGCTCCTGGCGTGCAAGCTCGTCGTGGCGCTCGTCGCGGAAGGCGATCGCCGCGGTGAGACCTTCGAGTTGGAGCAGCCGCTCACCAGCACCATCTCGGAGGGGGACCGGATCCTCGTCGACCTCGTGGAGCTCGGTGACGGCTCGGTGCAGGCCGTCTTCTACGACTTCGAGCGCAGCACGCCCATGCTGCTGCTCGTGATCGTGTTCGTGACGTCGATCGTCGTCCTCGGTCGGTGGCGAGGGGTGGGAGCGCTGGCCGGGCTCGCCATGAGCTTCGTCGTGATCATCGTGTTCGCGCTGCCGGCACTGCTCGAAGGCACGAACGCGGTCGCTGTCGCCATCGTGACCGCGGGAGCGATCGCGTTCGTCGCGCTGTTCCTCGCACACGGGCGGGGCCTGGCCACCGCGACGGCGCTGCTGTCGACGTTCGCCAGCCTGGCGATCACGGCCGTGCTCGCCGCCGTGTTCCTGGCGATGTCGAACTTCACGGGGTTCGGCGACGAGAACGTCGGGTTCCTCGATGCGCTGGGTTCCCCGATCGACCCCCGCGGGCTGCTGCTGGCCGGCATCGTGATCGGATCGCTCGGGGTGCTCGACGACGTGACGGTCACCCAGGTGTCGGCGGTGTGGGAGTTGAAGCGGGTGACGCCCGATGCGACGTTCCCGGAGTTGTACGGACGTGCGCTGCGCATCGGTCGTGACCACATCTCCTCGACCGTGAACACGCTGTTCCTCGCCTATGCGGGCGCGTCCCTGCCACTGCTGTTGCTGTTCAGCGAAGCCAACGAGAGCCTCGGCTCGGTGGCCACCCGCGAGATCGTGGCTGTCGAGATCGTTCGGGCGCTCGTCGGGTCGGTGGGCCTGGTCGCTTCGGTCCCGATCAGCACGGCGCTGGCTGCCAAGGTGTTGGCATCGACACACCAGCCTCTCCCCACGGCCGAACCGGCGATCGACGCATGATCGAGTTCGACGACGAGCTGCGCGCGGATCGGATCGAACCTCGCTCGTCACGATCGACTCGAGTTGCCGCTCGAGGGTCGGCGCCACGCCGCAGTCGCCATCCTGGTCGTCGATTCGGTGTTCGGTGCCGACGCCGACGACCCGTACGGCGCATCTCAGGAGGAGATGTCGGTGGTGCCCTCCGACACCTCGGATCTCGACGGCCGCATGGCCGGTGTTGCGGGCGGCGCCGCGTTCGTGCTGTGCCGTCGCAGTGCGCGACTCAACACACACGCGTCGCAGTGGGCGCTTCCGGGCGGGCGCCTGGACGCGGACGAGACCCCGATCGACGCAGCGCTGCGTGAGACCGACGAGGAGATCGGGGTCCGGCTCGACGAGTCCGCGGTGCTCGGACTGCTCGACGACTACCCGACTCGTTCGGGCTACGTGATCACACCGGTCGTGGTGTGGGGCGGCACGTCGGTCGTGCTGGCGCCGCATCCGGACGAGGTGCTCGCCGTGTACCGCATCGGTCTGCACGAACTCGGTCGCGACGACTCGCCGCGCTTCGTCAGCATCCCGGAGAGCGACCGACCGGTCGTCCAGGTTCCGCTCGGTGGAGATCTGATCCATGCGCCGACCGGAGCGCTGCTGGTCCAGTTCCGCTGGGTGGCCCTCGACGGCCGGATCAACGAACGCGTGGCCGACTTCGAACAACCGGTCTTCGCCTGGGGCTGAGGTCGGCCGGTTCAGCGGCCGGAGTGGCCGAAGCCGCCGCCACGGTCGACGCCGTCGAGTGAGTCGACCACCTGCCAGGCGACTGCCTCGACCCGCTGGATCACGAGCTGGGCGATGCGGTCGCCGCGGTGCACGTCGTAGTCGTGGTCGGGATCGGTGTTGATCAGCACCACCTTGATCTCGCCGCGATAGGCGGCGTCGATGAGCCCCGGGCCGTTGACGACACTGATGCCGTGCTTCACGGCCATGCCGCTGCGCGGCAACACGAAGCCACCATGACCCATCGGGATGGCGATGGCGATTCCCGTCGGCACGAGTGCTCGGCCGCCACCGGCTGCCAGTGTCGCCGGTTCACGGGCGAACAGGTCGAGGCCGGCGTCACCCTCGTGGGCGTACTCCGGCAGCGGGAGGTCGGGGTCGAGTTGAACGATCGGTACCGGCAGGCTCACGCCGTGGATCGTAGGCGTCGCGATTGTGGTCCGACCCCAATCGCGCTATCGCGACGAGGGTCGTAGGATCGCCGTGATGAGCGCATCGACGCCCGAGCCGCAGCGCCCACCGTCGGTCGACGCGCTCGCGCGATCGATCGCGCAGACCGGACTGCCGCATCCGATCCTCGTCGACATCGCCCGTGAGGCGATCGAGGCCGGCGCTCGCCGACACGGCGTTCGATCGAGCGCAGGCGTTCCGGCGCACGCTGCTGACCCCGGTCGTCAACGCCACCGGCGTGCTGTTGCACACCAACCTCGGACGCGCTCCGCTCGCGCACCATCAAGAGGCCAGCCGCGCAGACCGTCGAGTTCGACCTCGCATCGGGCAGGCGAGGGTCGCGCCAGGCTGCCGTCGGTCAGCTGTTCGCGCGTCTCTGTGGGGCCGAATCGGCGATGGTGGTCAACAACAACGCGGCAGCCGTGCTGCTGGTGCTGGCTGCGCTCGGCGCCGGGCGCGACGTACCGGTGAGCCGGGGCGAGAGCGTGGAGATCGGCGGATCGTTCCGCGTTCCCGACGTGATGGAACAGTCCGGTGCCCGGCTCGTCGACGTGGGCACCACCAACCGCACCCGCCTCGACGACTACCGACGCGCCATCGACAAGCCGGGCATCGACGCGGCGATGGTGCTCAAGGTGCATCCGAGCAACTATCGGGTCGAGGGGTTCGTCGAGGAGACCTCGGTACGAGAACTCGCCACCCTCGGCGTGCCCGTGGTCGCCGACATCGGCAGCGGGCTCATCGACGCCAACTGCCCGTGGCTACCGGGTGCACCACCCGCATGGCTCGCGGGCGAGCCGGCGGCGGTCCAGACCATCGCCGATGGCGCAGCGCTCGTCACGTTCAGCGGCGACAAGCTGCTCGGAGGGGCACAGGCAGGCATCATCGCCGGGCGCGCCGACCTCGTCGAGCAGTGCATGCGTCACCCGCTGGCCCGGGCGCTCCGCCCCGGTGGCCTGGTGCTCGCATCGCTGCAGGAGACCGCGCTCGCCTATCTCGACAAGCGGGCGGCGACCGATGTGCCGTTCTGGGCGATGGTGGCAACGCCGGTCGCGGAACTTCGTCGACGGGCCGAGGCGATTGCCGACGTCGTGGTCGAGCAGCACCCGACGATCACGGCGGTCGCGATGGATGCGCTCCCGGGGGCGGGTTCGGCGCCGGGCGTCACGATGCCGTCGTACGGCCTCGAACTCGCCGGCGACCATCTGGAAGCCCTCCGCAACAACGAGACGCCCGTGATCGCCCGCACGCGTGACGACCGCACGTTGCTCGACCTCCGCTCGGTGCAGCCCGACGACGACGCCGTCATCGTCGACGCGCTGCGAGCCGCCGCGTCGTCGTGACGGTCATCGCCACCGCCGGCCACGTCGACCACGGCAAGTCGTCGCTGGTGCTCGCACTGACCGGAACCGACCCCGATCGGTTCGAGGAGGAGAAGCGGCGCGGGCTCACCATCGACCTCGGGTTCGCGCACACGACGTTGCCGTCGGGCGCCGAGGTGAGCTTCGTCGACGTTCCCGGCCACGTGCGGTTCCTGCGCAACATGCTCGCCGGCGTCGGAGGTGTGACCGCCTGCGTGTTCGTCGTGGCCGCCACCGAGGGATGGAAGCCCCAGTCGGAGGAGCATCTGCGGATCCTCGAGCTGCTCGGCATCACGGCGGGCATCGTCGTGCTCACCAAGTCCGATCTCGTCGACGCCGAACTCGCCGAACTCGCGGCGATGGACGTCGCCGATCACGTCGCCGGCACGTTCCTCGCGGACGCGCCCGTGATCGCGGTGTCGTCGACGACCGGTGCGGGCCTCGACGAACTCCGCGTGTCGCTCGACGAACTGGTCGCCACGGCTCCGGGTGCCGTCGACGTTGCGCGACCCCGTCTCTGGATCGACCGTGTCTTCGCCGCCAAGGGCAGCGGCACGATCGCCACGGGCACGCTCGTCGGCGGCGCTCTCACCACTGATCAGCAGGTGGCGATCGAACCCGGCTCACGTCCGGCGCGGATCCGCGGGATCCAGACGGCGGGGCGATCGGTCGACTCGATCGGGCCGGGCAACCGGGTCGCCGTCAACCTCGCCGGCGTCGATCACCACCTGCTCGCGCGAGGTCACGCGGTGATCGAACCGGATCGGTGGCGGCTCACCGACCGGTTCGACGCGTCGCTGCACGTCCTCGAATCGCTCGATCACGACGTGTCGCGACGCGGTGCGTTCGTGGCGTACATCGGCGCCGGTGAGCATCCGGTGAAGTTCCGCGTGCTCGGCACCGAGACGCTGGCTCCCGGCAGCGACGGCGCCATCCGCCTCTTCCTCGACGACGCGCTCCCGCTGCTCCCGGGCGATCGCTTCGTCCTGCGCGAGTCGGGTCGCGACGAAACGGTCGGCGGCGGAGAGGTGCTCGACATCGATCCGATCCTGCGGGCTTCTCGCGCACGGCCGGATCGATCGATCGAACGGCTGGTACGCGAGCGCGGTTGGGTGCGGGCCAGGGAGATCGAGCAACTCACGGGCCAGGTCGTCGAACCCGTCGTCGGTGAGTGGCTCACGACGACCGAGTCACTCGAGGCGATGCGCACCGAACTCGTCGCACGGGTCACGGACGCGGGTCCGGCGGGGCTGGACATCGCCGGCTTCGACGATCGCGAGCGGGCGGTCCTCGCGACGATCGACGAGGTCGCCGTCGATGCGACGACGGTGCGGCCCGCGGACGTCGTCGACCCGTTCGCCGACCATCCGTATCTGCGTGAACTCCTGGACGGTGGCTTCACCCCGCCGCCCCCCGACGGTGTCGACAAGGGCGAGTTGCGCGAGCTGGTGCGACGCGGCCATGTGGTGGTCCGTGACGGCGTGCACTTCCACGAGGCCACGATCGCCGCTGCCGCGCTGGTTGCCGCCGACCTGCTCGCCGCGAATCCCGACGGATTCACGGTCGCCCAGTTCCGCGATGCCACCGGCGCGAGTCGCAAGTTCGTCCTTCCGCTGGTGGCCGAACTCGACGCCCGTGGCGTCACCCGACGCCGCGACGACGTGCGCATCGCGGGCCCCCGCCTCCCCGAGCGCTGAGCGACGACCCGATCAGGACTCAGCGTCGGCAGAGACGTCGAGTTCGGGCGTTGTCGCTGACCCAGAAGCGGCCGACGTGTCGTCGACCGGTGTCTTGTTGCGCATCTCGCGGTAGTCGCGCGCTGCACCTTCGAGCGGCTCGACGTCGAGGGTGACACCGTCGATCGCCGCCACACGGAGCGCCTCACCTGCCGCGATCGGCGTGGCGCGGTTCGTGCGGGCCCGCCAGCGAGCACCCTCGACCTCGACGGTGCCTTCGGGATCGATGGGGCCGACGGCGATTCCCTGCTGGCCGATCATCCACTCGCGACCGATCGTCGGCGTGGCGAACCGGGTGCGCACCATCGAGGGCATCCCGACGATGAAGGTCAACGTGATGCCGCCGATCCCGGCGATCAGTGCCAGCCACGACGGCCGCATCGACGACCCGGGGACGGGTTCGAACAGGAACCAGCTCGCGATGATGGTCAGCACGATCCCGACACCGGTCCAGAATCTCGGGATCCCGACCTGGACGTCGACGGCGAACGCCAGCATGGCGAGCATGATCAACGCCACCGCCCAGGGTTGGGTGGGCAGGACCGCCAGACCGGTGAAGGCGAGCACGGTCGAGATCGCACCGATGCCACCGGCGAGGCCGACACCGGCGGTGAAGAACTCGAAGACGAGCAGTGCCAGCCCGGTCAGCAGCAGCAGGTAGGCGACCGGTGGGCTGGCGACGGTGTGGAACAACTGGTCGAGCAGGGAGAGCTTCGAGAAGCGCACGACCGCGACCGTGTCGAACCGGGTCGAGCCGTCGTCGAGCACGACGAGCTTGGTGGTGACGACCACGACGCCGTTCTCCTCGTAGCCGTCCATCGCCTGCAGCATGTTGCTGATCGTGGGGATGCCCTCGTCGTCGACGCGCTGCTTGAACACGTCGAGCGATCGTGCGTCGGACAGCCCGACCGAGCCGTTGCGGAGCCGTTCCTCGGCGATGCCGAAGTCGACGCTCGTCCCTTCGGGGAGCCCGGCGGGATCGAGCGGGACACCGATGTAGCCGACCCGTGACCCCGGGGCCATGCCGGTGACGTCGGCAACGGCGAGGAGTTGGGCCGCGGTCCCGTAGAAGCGGGCCCCGCTGGGGCCGACCCAGATGCCGATCGGAATCGGTGCGTTGGCGACACGGACGAGCAGGTCTTCGACCACGTCGTCGTCGACGACCGTGGCGTCGCTGTTCACCTGGAGGACGAGGGCCTGCGATCCGTCGGCTTCGGCGCGGTCGATCGCCTCGCCGATCGCGTCGACGATGATCGGGTCGACGAACCCGCTGACCTGCAGCACGTCGACGCGGCCCACCGCGTCGGATGTCGGCCTCGTCCACGACCGTCACGTCTTCGGGCGGGACCGTGTCGTCACTCTGAGCTTGGACGGCCGGGCCGAAGAGTATGAGCCCGGCCATCAGCGTGAGGGTGCTGATCGCTAGTCTGCGCAAAGGTGCCTCCGGAGAGCGAATATCCGCTGCAATCGTTGACCGCCGCGCGGGTCGTCATCGTGGCGGGCAAGGGGGGTGTGGGGAAGACCACGGTAACGGCTGTGATCGCCCGTGCCGCATCGAACGCGGGCCTCCGTGTGCTCGTCGTCGAACTCGACGGCAAGCCGACGCTCGCCGAACTGGTGCCGGACCTCGACGTCATGTCGATCTCGGCACCCGACGCACTCGACGAGTACCTGCGTGACAACGGGTTTGCCCGCATCGCCAAACGGCTGAACCGCACCGGGGTCATCGACATGATCGGCACCGCCGCACCGGGCATCGACGACATCGTCGTCCTCGGCAAGATCAAACAGCTCGAACGATCCGGCCAGTACGACCTCGTCGTGGTCGACGGCCCGGCAGCCGGCCATGCCATCACGTTCCTCACCGCAGCCGCCGGCTTGGCCGATTCGGTCAGGTCGGGTCCGGTTCGAGCCCAGGCCGACGATGTGCTCGAGCTGTTGCACGACCCGCAGCGCTGCCAGGTGGTGCTCGTGACCCTGACGGAGACCACCCCGGTCAACGAGGTCATCGAGACCGCGTTCGCGCTGGAAGACCAGGTCGGTGTGCAGTTGGGGCCGATCGTGGTGAACGGCGTCGACGTCGGTGTCGACCTCCCTGACGAGGCCGCGACCGCTGCCTGCGTGGCCGCCCTGGATCCGTCGACTGCCCTGGCGCTCACCGAGGCGGCCGCGTTCCGACGGTCGCGTCGCTCGATGGAGGCGCAGGAGATCGGCCGCCTCACGGACCGGCTCCCACTCGCGCAGGTACTGCTGCCCGCCAAGCTCGTCGCCGGGCTCGCCCCGAGCGACATCGACGAACTCGCCGCCGTGCTCGGCCCGCTCGGCCCGCTCGGGACGGATCCGACATGACCGTTCGCGCGTGCCGACGACCTGATCGACACCTCGTCGGTGATCGTGTGCTGTGGCTCGGGTGGCGTCGGCAAGACCACCACCGCTGCGGTGATCGGGCTCGAGGCAGCCCGCCGGGGGCGTCGAGCGGTCGTCGTCACCATCGACCCGGCCCGTCGGCTCGCCGACGCGCTCGGCCTCGTCGACGGGCTCGCGTCGGAGCCGCAGCGCATCGACCTCGGCCCCGATCCGGCGGACGGGGAGCAGGCCGGCGAGCTCTGGGCGATGATGCTCGACACCGCCGCCACGTTCGACGGGATCGTGCGGGCGAACGCCGAGAGCGACGAGCAGATCGAACGGATCCTGACCAACCGCTTCTACCGCAACATCGCCGGCGCCCTCAGCGGCACGCAGGAGTACATGGCCGCCGAGATGCTGCACGCGCTCCACGGCGACGAGCGGTTCGACCTCGTGGTCGTCGACACGCCGCCGAGCCGCAACGCGCTCGACTTCCTCGATGCCCCCGGCGTGTTGTCACGGTTCCTCGACCACAAGCTGTTCAAGCTGCTGATGCTGCCCACGCGGGGTGGCCTCAAGGTGATCGGCACGGCGACGCAGCCCATCCTGCGGCTCATCGGCAGGGTGGTCGGCTCCGACGTGCTGGCCGACTCGGTGGCGTTCTTCCAGGCGTTCGCCGGTATGGAGACCGGGTTCCGCGAGCGCGCCGACGAGGTGATCGCGCTCATCCGGGCGCCCGAGACCTCGTTCGTCGTGGTGGCCTCGGCGCGCCAGGACACGATCGCCGAGGCCGTGTGGTTCGTCGATCAGCTCGTCGAGCAGGGCGTCGAGGTCACCTCGGCGATCGTCAACCGGGCCCACCCGGCGTTCGGCGAGGGACCGTCGCAGGACGCGTCGGCCGCGTCGCACGAAGCAGCCGCAGCGGGCGACGCCGACCTTGCTGCGCTCTGGCAGCAACGTGGCCGACCTGCGGACGTTGCGCGAACGCGAGCTCGACGTGATCGCAACCGCTCGGTGACGTGGCCGGCGACGACCGTGTGGTGGTGCTGCCACTGCTCGACCGTGACGTTCACGATCTCGACGGCCTGCGCACGATCGCCGGCCATCTCTTCGACCATCCGACCGCCGAGCGGTAGCGTCTGGGCCGTGCACATCCTGCTTGCCACCGATGCCGACTGGATCGTCGACGAGATCGTTGCCGCGCTCGGCGACGACGACGTCCACTTCACCGTGTGCCGCGACGGCCGCGCCGTCGCCGGCGAGGTGAAGAAGCAGACGCCCGACCTGGCGATCCTCGATCTGCAGATCGGCTCGATGGGGGGCATGGCCGTGACCATGGCGCTGCGTCTCGACGAGTCGTCCGGAGCCGTCGAACACGTGCGTGTCCTGATGCTGCTCGACCGGGCCGCCGACATCCACCTGGCTCGTCGCAGCGGTGCCGAAGGGTGGCTCGTCAAGCCCCTCGACCCGCTCCGCCTGCGCCGTGCCGCCGATGCCCTGGCCGCCGGTGGCCGGTACACCGAAGGGCTCCCGGCCGATGCCGGCGAGGTCGAGCCGATGATTCCGCTGCCCGATTCCGGCGACGGATCGGCTGACGCAGCGGTCGGGGAATCGACCGAGGAAGTACCTGCGACCGCTGGATAGCATGGCCAGCCGCTACGGGGTGTAGCGCAGCTTGGTTAGCGCGCCACGTTCGGGACGTGGAGGCCGGAGGTTCAAATCCTCTCACCCCGACACTGGAAGCCCTCGGCCGGACGACGAGTCCGACCGAGGGCTTCGTCGTGTTCCAGGGCGCCGGATCCTCGGTGGTGACTGTTCGACGGTCAACGTTTGCGAACGCACGGAGCAACGTTGGTCACACCCGGACCTTCGGCCCTACGGGACGGGTGAATCCCGTCGCAGGCTGAAGAGGCAAACCGTTGTTTCCCGTCACATCGGCTCGGTCGCCAGAGTGCGGACCCCGTAGAGGAGGAGTCATGCGCAAGTCAACTCTGGTCGGAGGCCTCGCCGCGGCGTTGGCCTCGATGGTGCTGGTACTTCCACCACCTGCGGTGTCTGCGGCACCGGATTCGACCTTCTCGGACCTCTACATCATCCTGCGAACCGAGAACGGTGTTCCCATCCCGAGCGCCGAGTTCTACGAAGTGGGCGGCCCGGTGACGTGTGTCCAGCCGATCTCGTATGACGGACATTCCCGGGATCGCCTCGACCCTCAACCCTGTCGACGGACAACTCGTCGACAAGGTGCCACTCCAAGGTGAAGGGTCCACTCCCGACAGTCGGGTTCCGGACGACACTGCCTGTCTGGCTGAGCCTGGTTTCGAGCTCTACGTGAAGGAGGTCGACCTCGAACGGTTGAACCTCGCTCGCACTTCCGACGAGGTGCTCGACAAGAAGCTGGTCGAGGTCGAGCTCCGGCTCGATGCTGCGACGGACATCAGCCTCGACGGTGCTGGTCGACTCACGACCTGGGTCGGCGATGTCGCCACTCCGATCGACGCATCCCCCGATCATGTCGCCATCTACAGATCGCTGATGGACACCGGAACGATTCCGGGGCTCGATGAGACGATCCCTGGAGTCGAGGCGACGCCACCGAACCTGTTCATCCAGCAGGGACTCGATCCTGCGGACGGCTTCGACGAGTGGATGTTGGCGGCTGCTGCAATCGGCACGGCCGGCGGTAAGTCGGTTCCGGTCAATCCCGACACGGTCGAGTACTACGGCCGGATCGCTGCCCCGACTGGGGGAGTCGACACGTGGGGATACATCCCTGTGCTGCCGGAGACCTTCGGGACACCGCCCTGAGAAGTTCATCGACTACGCCGGCATCACCCCGTACTCCGGCATCGCCGATCCCCCCGCTTTCAGCTACACCCGTGTCCGATGTGTTCCAGGGCTGCACGACCTGGCTCGACGTGTCGACACTGACGTGGGAGTACGGCACCGTCCTCGAGCGCATCGAGCTCGACGTGTACCCCGACGTCGTCGACCTCGGCTCGCGGGCACGGTGACCAACGTCGCCGGGTTCACTCAGCTGGCCGACGACGTTCGCTCCGTCATCAACTACCTCCACGAGAACGAGGTCGTGGTCAACCCGGACACGGGTTACGGGTTCTACATCGACCCGGTGTTCCAGAACTCGTGCACCACGCCGAATCCGGATCTCGCCCCGGAGGGAGTGCCCCTTTCACAGGCTGAGATGGTCGCCTATCTCAACGACTTGGTGATCGAGGCCGAGCCGCCGTCGGTGACGATCACCGCGCACCGGCGGCCACCACCACGGCGACCGATGCCACGTTCGCCTTCGACGCGAGCGCTGACACGACGAGGGTGCTGTGCGTCCTCGACGGCGGAGCGATCGAGGATTGCCTGAGCCCGAAGACCTACACCGGGCTGGCACCGGGAGAGCACACCTTCACGGTCATCGCGATGGGTGCTGGCGGCATCTTCGCCTCGGACACGCACACGTGGACGATCATCCGGCCCGGTGAGGACACGATGGTGACGTCGTTCACTCCGGTGCGGTTGGCTGATACTCGGCCTGGTTGGGTTGCTGCTGATGGTTTGTTCGTCGGCACCGGTCCGGTGCCGGGTGGACAGTTCGTGCAGGTGTCGGTCGCCAATCGTGGTGGGGTTCCTGCCGATGCGCAGGCTGCGGTCCTGAATGTGACGGTGGTGAGCCCGGCCGGCGACGGTTATGCGACGGTGTTCCCGTGTGGGACGGTTCCGTACACGTCGAGTTTGAACTATTCGGCGGGTGAGGACGTCGCCAACGAGGTGATCACGAAGTTGTCGCCGACGGGCACCATCTGTGTGTTCACGTATGCGACGGCGAACATCATCGTCGATGTTGCCGGGTATGTTCCGGCGCCGTCGGATTATGTGCCGATGAGCCCGGTGCGGTTTGCTGACACCCGGCTGGTTGGGTTGCTGCTGATGGTCTGTTCACGGGCACCGGTCCGGTGGCTGGTGGGCAGTTCGTTCAGGTTCCTGTTGCGGGTCGTGCCGGTGTTCCTGCCGACGCGAAGGCTGTCGTTGCGAACGTGACGTCGGTGAGCCCTGCAGGTGGCGGGTATTTGACGGTGTTCCCGTGTGGGACGTTGCCGTACACGTCGAGCTTGAACTATGCGGCGGGTGAGGACGTGGCGAGCGAGGTGATCGCGAAGTTGTCGCCGACCGGTTCCATCTGTGTGTTCACCTATGCGACGGCGAACATCATCGTCGACGTTGCCGGGTATGTCCCGGCCGGGTCCGACTATGTCGGGCTCGATCCGGTTCGGGTGGCTGACACCCGCGCCGGTTGGGTTGCTGCTGATGGTCTGTTCACGGGCACCGGTCCGGTGGCTGGTGGGCAGTTCGTCCAGGTTCCCGTTGCGGGTCGTGGTGGTGTGCCGGCGGACGCGACGTCCGTGGTTGCCAATGTCACGATTGCCGACCCGGTTGCCGGTGGGTATGCGACGGTGTACCCGTGTGGGACGCTGCCGTACACGTCGGTGCTGAACTACTCGGCGCGGTGAGGCGGTCGCCAACGAGGTGATCGCGAAGTTGTCGCCGACCGGCTCCATCTGCGTGTTCACCTACTCGACGGCGAACATCATCGTCGACGTCGCCGGGTACATGTGACGGTTGCCAGCGGGTGATTCATCGTCGGGAGCTTCACCTCCCGACGATGAGCAACCGACGAGAGCGACACCTCGGGTGTCGCTCTCGTCGCGTCCGGGACAATTCCTCGTTCGGGACGTGGAGGCCGGAGGTTCCAGTCCCCTCACCCCGACACAGAAAGCCCCCGGTCAGATCTGACCCGGGGGCTTTGTCGTGTGGTGAACGTTTGCGAACGCACGGAGCAACGTTGGTCACACCGGGTCTTTCAGCCCTACGGAGACGGTGAATCCCGTCGCAGTGTGAGAAGGCAATCCGTTTTCCGTCACGTCGGTTCGATCGCCTGAGTGCGATCCCGGAGAGGAGGAGTCATGCGCAAGTCAACTCTGGTCGGAGGCCTTGCCGCGGCGCTGGCCTCCATGGTGCTGGTACTACCACCACCGACGGACGCAGCAGCGCCCACCGACAACACGGGGTCCATCTATCCGATCTCGTCGTCGCCTTGCGTGACGTCGACGGCGTACCGATCACCGGCACGTTCCCCGTGCTCAGGACGACCTCTCCGTTCTCGATCCGGAACGTGCGTACATCCGATCTCGTATTCGCGCCGCTGCCCTTGATCCTGACCACCCGCGACCAACCCGGTAGACGGCCGCGACGTGTACCTCATCCCGCTCGTGGGCGATGCGCTCGGTGACGGGGAGTCTCGACCCTGACCGTCTATCTCGGTCTGCGATCCTCAGCCGGCGTAGGCGATGTACGTCAGCGAGGCCGCACTCGAGCGATTGAATCTTACCCGCACCGACGACACGGTCATCGACCGAGAAGCTCGCCGAGGTCGGAGATCAGGCTGCTCACGGCCGACGAGATCACCCTCGACGGCGCCGGACGGATCACCACCGGATCGGCGTGTCGCCACAACGATCGACGCGTCGCCGGACCAGGCTGCGATCTACCGGTCGCTGATGGACACCGGAACGATCCCGGGGCTTGGCGATCCCTGTCGAGCCGACGCCACAGATCGTTCATCCGCGGGATGGTCGAGGGTTCGACGACTGGATGCTGGCCGCCGCTGCCATCGGCACCGCGGCGAGCAAGTCCGTGCCGATCACGATCGACACGGTCGAGTACTACAACCGCATCTGCGGTCGCCCGACCCGACGCCGAGTCCTCGACTCGTGGCGTACGCCCCGGTCCTCGACGACACCGTGGAACGGTGAGCGGTTCGTCGACTACGCCGGCATCACCCCGTACTCCGGCATCGCCGATCCCCCCGCTTTCAGCTACACCCGTGCTGAGGTGTTCACGGGCTGTGCCACCTGGCTCGACGTGCCCGACGCTGACGTGGATGTCGCCGATCGACGTCCTCGACGTCGTCGACTTCACCGACATCGTCGACTTCGGCGGCAGCTCGTCCCGGGACGACGAACGTCGCCGGGTTCACCCAGTTGGCCGACGACGTGCGCTCGGTGATCAACTATCTGCACGAGAACGAGGTGATCCCCGGCTTCTACCTGGATCCGGTCTTCGTGGACACGTGTGCAGAACAGCAGGCCGCTCTGACCAATCCTGCGGTGATGTGGGGCGGCATGCCGACCGACCTCATCCAGACCGACACGGTTGACGTCACCGCCTCGGCGTTCATGCCGTGGGCATGGGACGACGACGCCAATCCCGCCACGCCGCAGTCCTGCCGTTGGATGCCCAGTACCGAGTGACGATCGATGCCGTCGGCCTCGACGCTGCTGACGTGACGATGACGGACGACCCCGACCATGTCGGACATCGTGTTCTCGGATTCACCCGTGGACGACGACGATCGAAGGGATATGGGACGGCGGCCGCTCTGGATGCAGCTCCGGCCCGGTGACCAGGGTGGACGTACCGTTCGACCTCATCGTCGGCGCCTGGCGCCCCCGTCGGCACGTACACGATGACCCTCGAACTCCTCGACGGGGCGGTTCCCACGGAGGCCGCCGATGTCGCGACGGTCAATGTGCTGCCTGCTCAGCCGACGGTGCTCTGGACGTCGACCGCCGACTACGTGGCCCAGGGCTCGTACTTCCCGATGACGGCGCGGGTGTTCAACCCTGCGACGCCGACGGGAACCGCTGTGGACGGAGCGAGTCTCCAAGTCACGATCGTGCCCGGATCCGGCGATCCCGTTCGTGAGCTCCTCTCAGGTCGCTGCCTGGTCGGAGGCCGTGGCGATGGCGTTCGACCTGGTGGGCGGCAACCTCGTGGGTGTGTGGCCACTGGATGACCCGTTCGTCGGCGCCGTCAGATGTCGACCAGCTGATCACTTGGTATCTGAACGTCGCTGACGGCGCGCCGATCGGCACGTATGCGGTCGAGGTCGAGATCATCGATGCGGACGGTGCACCTCTCGTCCGTCCACCGCTGACATCGCCGATGTCATCGTCGCCGCAGCCCCCACGCACGGCGGCAGCGGTGGAGCGGCGGCGGCGGAGGGAGCGATGGAGGCGGCGGCGGCGCGCCCCCATCCCTGGAGATCACTTCCAGCCCCGCCGCGATCACCTCGGCGACCGATGCGACACTCGTGTTCAGCACCGATGCGACGACGGTCCTGTGTGGGCTCGATGGTGCCGCACCGACGAGCTGCACCAGCCCGGTGACCTACACCGGACTCCCCCTCGGATCGCACACCTACAGCGTGGTGGCGCTCGGCACCGACGGACAGTTCACGTCGGCGTCGTACGCATGGATGATCGTTCCGGTCGGTGAGGACACGATGGTGACGTCGTTCACTCCGGTGCGGTTGGCTGATACTCGGCCTGGTTGGGTTGCTGCTGATGGTTTGTTCGTCGGTACCGGTCCGGTGCCGGGTGGACAGTTCGTGCAGGTGTCGGTCGCCAATCGTGGTGGGGTTCCTGCCGATGCGCAGGCTGCGGTCCTGAATGTGACGGTGGTGAGCCCGGCCGGCGACGGTTATGCGACGGTGTTCCCGTGTGGGACGGTTCCGTACACGTCGAGTTTGAACTATTCGGCGGGTGAGGACGTCGCGAACGAGGTGATCACGAAGTTGTCGCCGACTGGCACCATCTGTGTGTTCACGTATGCGACGGCGAACATCATCGTCGATGTTGCCGGGTATGTTCCGGCGCCGTCGGATTATGTGCCGATGAGCCCGGTGCGGTTTGCTGACACCCGCGCTGGTTGGGTTGCTGCTGATGGTCTGTTCACGGGCACCGGTCCGGTGGCTGGTGGACAGTTCGTTCAGGTTCCTGTTGCGGGTCGTGCCGGTGTTCCTGCCGACGCGAAGGCTGTCGTTGCGAACGTGACGTCGGTGAGCCCTGCAGGTGGCGGGTATTTGACGGTGTTCCCGTGTGGGACGTTGCCGTACACGTCGAGCTTGAACTATGCGGCGGGTGAGGACGTGGCGAGCGAGGTGATCGCGAAGTTGTCGCCGACCGGTTCCATCTGTGTGTTCACCTATGCGACGGCGAACATCATCGTCGACGTTGCCGGGTATGTCCCGGCCGGGTCCGACTATGTCGGGCTCGATCCGGTTCGGGTGGCTGACACCCGCGCTGGTTGGGTTGCTGCTGATGGTCTGTTCACGGGCACCGGTCCGGTGGCTGGTGGACAGTTCGTCCAGGTTCCCGTTGCGGGTCGTGGTGGTGTGCCGGTGGACGCGACGTCCGTGGTTGCCAATGTCACGATTGCCGACCCGGTCGCCGGTGGATATGCGACGGTGTACCCGTGTGGGACGCTGCCGTACACGTCGGTGCTGAACTACTCGGCCGGTGAGGCGGTCGCCAACGAGGTGATCGCGAAGTTGTCGCCGACCGGCTCCATCTGCGTGTTCACCTACTCGACGGCGAACATCATCGTCGACGTCGCCGGGTACATGTGACGGTTCCCAGCGGGTGATTCATCGACGGGAGCTTCACCTCCCGACGATGAGCAACCGACGAGAGCGACACCCTCGGGTGTCGCTCTCGTCGCGTCCGTGGCGTCGAACCCAACCCTTCGAAGTTTCGGGTCAAGCCGGCTCTGCGACGTGCCGATGACGCTGTGTCCGCGAGATTCAGGGAGTCCCTTTGGCCACGTTCCAGCCGTCATTCGACCATCTCGACGAACTCCTCGAACCGCTCGACGACGACGCTCTCGGGGTCGCTCGCAACCTCACGCTCCTCGATGACGGGTGGACGGTCCACAGCCGACCGCTGTTCGGCCAGGATGTGCCCGATTTCGTGCTGATCCACGATCGCCACGGCGTGGTCGTCGTCGACGTCTGGACGGGTTCGGACACGGTGCTCGAGGTCGCCCGCCGGCACCGCAACACCATCGTCAACCAGTTCTTCTCGCTCCCCGGTGACGGTCGCGACCCGGGTCCTGCGGTGCGCATCGCGGTGGCCGTGCCCGACCGCTCGACCGCCGAGGCCATGGGCATGCTCTGCGTCCCTGCGGCGTCGCCTGATCGAACCCTGGTCGTGTGGGGCGCCGACGCGTTGACCGAGCACCTGGATGCGGTCGTGATGGCACCCCCCGGAGCGAGCGCTGTCGGCAGAGTCGATTCGCCGGTTGCGTCACCAACTGGTCGTCGACGGCGTGCCACCCGCGACGGTCGCGCCGGTGCAGCTCAGCGCCGACGCTCGAATCGTGGCGGCGAATCCGAACGATTCGAGGATCCGAGGCGTCACCGGCCCGCCTGGCTGCGGCAAGTCGTTCGCCCTCACCGCCCGAGCGGCCCGGCTCGCCGCCGAGGGCAAGAGCGTGCTGGTGCTGTGCTTCAACCTGACCCTGGCCAACCGGCTGCGCAACCTCGTCGTCGAACGTTGTGCCGAGTACGGCGCCAATCCGGCTCGTGTCACGTGCACGAGCTTCCACACCTTCTGTGCCCGGGTGGTCGACGACGCGGCTGCCGTGGGCGTCGTGGCGGACGAACCCGCACGCGGGACCTGGCCGGAGAAGATCGTGGCGAAGACGGATGACGTTCTGGCGCGTGGTTTCGACCGTCGCTACGACGCAGTGTTGGTCGACGAAGGTCAGGACTTCCGACTGCAGTGGTGGAACCTGTTGCGCGAACGGGTCATCCGACCGGGTGGCGAGATGCTCCTGGTCACCGACCCGACCGTCGACCTGTACGGCAAGTCGAGCTGGGCGACGCCGAGCACGCGGGAGTCGGCCGGGTTCACCGAGCCGTGGATCGAGATGAGCGGCTCCTACCGGATGGCTCCGGAGTTGATCGAGTCGACGAACCTCTTCGCCCGGCAGTACGTGTCCGCAGACGCGACCGTTCCCGCGGTTCCCGACGATCAGTCGGCAGTCGTGGGCAGCGTGTCGTCGGGGCAGCGGTCGTGGCGCAACGTCGAACGGGTCGCCGATCTCGGGCTCGAGATCGGGTGTGAAGTGGTTCGCCTGCTGCGCGAGAACCCGGCGCTCGACCCCCGCGACGTCGTGTACCTCTGCGAGTACCACCACGACGGCCTCGCCGCCGCCGAGGTCATCGAGGCAGCCGGGTATCCGGTGCATCACCTGTACAGCCGCGATCCCGACGAACGTCAACGTCGCAAGTCCAGGTTCTGGCCCGACGCCGACGCCGTCAAGGGCTGCACCGTGCATGCGTTCAAGGGCTGGGAGAGCCCGGCGGTCGTGCTGGGTATCGGTGTGGAGGAGCGCTCCCGTCGCCTCGCCTACGCGGCCATGACCCGGGTCACCTCGACCCGCGGCCTCGACTCGTCGTATCTCGTCGTGCTCAACACCGATCCCCGGATGGTCGGATTCCGCGAGATGTTCGTGCACGGTCTGCCCGTCGGCGCCGACTCCTGATCTGCAACCGCCGTTCGCCCCGCAGCGAACTACCGTCGGCGACATGGACTTCGCCGACCTGCAGGACGTGATCGAACGAACCTACGGCGATCGTGACCGCGAGCGTGGTGTGTCCGCATCGGTGGCCTGGCTGACCGAAGAGATCGGCGAGCTCGCCCAGGCGGTCCGCAAGGGAACCCACGAACAACGGGTCCACGAGTTCGGTGATGTCGTCGCGTGGGTGGCGACGCTCGCCAATCAGCAGGGTGTCGACCTGAACGAAGCGATCGCCCGCTATGCGAACGGCTGCCCCAAGTGCAGTTCCATCCCGTGCGGTTGCCGACCCGGGTGAGTCACCGGTTCAGAGCAGGAGTTCGGCGATCTGGATGGCGTTGAGTGCGGCGCCCTTGCGGAGATTGTCGTTGCTGACGAACAGCGCGAGGCCTCGGCCACCGGGTGCGCCCTCGTCGCGGCGGATGCGTCCCACGTAGGTGGGGTCCTGCCCGGCGGCTTCGAGCGGTGTCGGGATGTCGGACAGCACCACGCCCGGCGCGTCGGCCAGCAACTCGGTTGCCCGCTCGACCGAGATCGGTCGTTCGAACTCGGCGTTGATCGACAACGAGTGACCCGTGAACACGGGGACCCGGACGCAGGTGCCCGACACGAGGAGGTCGGGAATGCCGAGGATCTTGCGACTCTCGTTGCGCAGCTTCTGTTCCTCGTCGGTCTCGAACGAACCGTCGTCGACGAGCGATCCGGCGAACGGCAACACGTTGAAGGCGATCGGCTTGACGAACTTCTCGGGTGTCGGGAACGTGACCGCGGCGCCGTCGTGGGTGAGCGCGGCGGCCTGGTCGACGACCTGGCGAACCTGCTTGTCGAGTTCGTCGACGCCGGCGAGGCCGCCACCGGAGACCGCCTGGTACGTGGACGTGATGATGCGGACCAGACCGGCCTCGTCGTGGAGAGGCTTGAGCACCGGCATGAAGGCCATGGTGGTGCAGTTCGGGTTGGCGATGATCCCCTTCGGCGTGTTGCGGGCCTCCTGCCCGTTGACCTCGGCGACGATCAACGGCACCTCGGGATCCATCCGGAAGGCCGAGGAGTTGTCGATGACGATCGCTCCGGCGGCAGCGAACTTCGCGGCGTACGCGCGTGACGACGAGGCACCGGCCGAGAACAGGGCGATGTCGAGCCCGCTCGGGTCGGCCGTCTCGGCATCCTCGACGACGATGTCGGCGCCCTTCCACGGAAGGGTGGTGCCGGCCGATCGGGCCGACGCGAAGTAACGGATCTCGGCGACCGGGAAATTGCGCTCGTCGAGCAGGCGGCGCATGACGCTGCCGACCTGTCCGGTGGCGCCGACCACACCGATGCGGATGCCGGGGAGTGCTGCAGACATGGTCGGAACGATAACGCCCGCATCGGTGATGGCCGCCGAAGGTTTCGCGAGCGCGCTGGGCGGTTTCGCGGCGGCTCTGGCACAATCGTCCCCATGCGTCGTCGACCCCAGCTCGTGCCGTGGAAGGCCGCAGGCCAGACCAGCGAGCGTCAGTCCAGCGGCGACGACGTCGTGCGTACCACCGGCTGGGTCTTCAACAACGAGACCGGCAGCGAACTCACGCTCGAGCAGTTCGTCGCAACGGGCGACTCCGAGGTGCCGGCGTATCTCACGGTGTTCGGTCTGCGGACGCCGGATGCGGACGGTCGGGTCAACGAGGACAAGACGCTCGTCGAGATCGGTTGTGGCATCGGTCGGATGACGTGTGCGTTCACGCGCGAGTACGGCACCGTCGTGGCGTGCGATCTCGACGCCGGCTTCCTCGAACGGTGCATCGAGACCGTCGGCCGGTTCGGCAAGGTCGATCGCCTGCGCACGAGCCATGTCGTCGACGGGCACACGCTCGACCTCCCGTCCGATTCGACCGACGTCGCATTCAGCTACATCACCCTGCAGCACTGCGAAGCCGACGACGCCCTCGAACTGACCTCCGAGGCGGTTCGCATCACGCGTCCGGGGGGCAGGATCGTGTTGAACTACCGGGCCCGTGGAGCCCAGGACATCATCCTGATCCCGCTGGGGACACTGGTGCGCGCCATGTTCCGGATCCCGAGGTTCGGCCCCTGGTTGTCGCAGCGCCGATGGGCGGCTCGTCTCGGCTGGCAGGCGAACCGCCTGCAACCCGATGAGCTGATCGGGCCGCTGTCGTCGCTGCTCACCGACATCGAGATCTGGCGGAATCCGAAGAGCAAGATCACCGGGCGCGGCGCGATCGAGCGGGAATTCGACGGCATCAACCGCCACCACTACTGGTTGATCGCCACCGTCCGCTGAAAATCGCGATCGGGGTCAGACCCCGATCGCGATGCGATCGGCGTGCTGTTGGATGCGGGCTGCGGCTCGGGCGACGTCGAGCACGTCCTCCCTGTCGGCGAGCAGGAGCCGGTGCTGCAACCAGACCGTCGATGCCGCGGCGTGTTCGGCGTTCGGGAGGCGCAGCGAGGAGTAGTCGGGAGCGGGTGCGCTGTCGCGAAGCCGGGGTCCGAAGTTGCCGTTGCGGAACAGTGCGAGGTCGCTGAGCGACGGGTACGACACGCCCATCGGGATGCCCTCGGCTGCCAGCGCGCGTTCGAACTCGACGAGCGGCAACCCGGCGAACGCGTCGCGGTCGTAGTGGAACACGAAGCAGTAGTTGCCCTGCGTGTCCATCCGCGGGTCGCGCCGCGGGGCGCGCAGCCCGGGGATCTCGTCGAGTGCCCGGTTCAGCGCGACGGCGTTGGCGTTGCGGATGGCGTTCTGGGCCGGGAACCGCGCCAGTTGCGCCCGCAGCACGGCGCCCTGCCACTCGGTCATCCGCAGGTTCGAGCCGTAGGTGGCGTGGTGGTAGAACCACTCACCCTTCGTTCGGCCGCAGTCGGCATACGCCCACGCACGGTCGCGCAGCTCCTCGTCGTTGCAGATCAGTGCGCCACCTTCGCCGGCGGTCATCAGCTTCGACCGCTGCATCGAGAAGCTCCCGAAGTCACCCCATGACCCGACACCCCGACCCCGCCAGAACGTTCCGTGCGCGTGGGCGCAGTCCTCGATCAGCCGCAGGTCGCGCTCGGCGCACAGCGCAACGAGCGCGTCGAGGTCGGCGGCGGCTCCGGCGACGTGGACCGCGACGATCGCCTTCGTCCGCGGCGTGATCGCCGCCCGGGCCGCCTCGACGTCGATGCACAGCGTGTCGGGGTCGACATCGACCAGGATCGGCGTGGCGTTGACGGCCAGTGCCGCGGAGGCCGACGCGACGAAGGTCATCCCGGGCACGATCACCTCGTCGCCCTCACCGACGTCACAGGCCGCGAGTGCTGCCTCGATCGTGTGCGTGCCGTTGGTGAACGCCATGCCGTACGTCGCGCCGTGGTACGTGGCGAACTCCTGCGCGAACGTGGCGGCCTCGGAGCCGTCGCCCTGCCACCAGCCTCCCGCGTCGAGTACCCCGAGGAGCCTCTCGCGCTCGTGCTCGTCCCACACGGGCCACGACGGGTAGTCGGCGTGGCGGATCGGCGTGCCGCCGAGTACCGCAGGGAGATCGACGATCGAGCTCATGGGCGACCCACGCTAGGCCCGCCGGCGGGACGCGGCGGAGTCGACCGAGGATCAGACGGGTTGCAGGTTGCGGATCGCCGACAGCGGGAGGCGGAGCGTTCCGATGTCGTTGACGAGTTGCATCTCGGGCGAGCCCGGAGTTGCTGCTGCGGCGGTCTCCCCGAGCAGCATCAGGTCGGGCAGGTCGTCGTTCGGGAAGTCGCCCGTGCAGTCGGGGTTCGCGAAGTCGCTCATCGCGGCGAGAATCCAGGGACCGCGCACCCACTCGGCCGCGACCGGGAAGAACTCCATCGCCAGGCCATCGAGACGGACGCCGCGCGCCGCACGGTCACCGAGGATGGTCTCCAGCCCGCGGCACTGGCCGGCGGCGGCCGACATCCCCTGCCCGTGCGTGGGATTGAAGAAGCAGACCGAGTCACCGATCGGGAGCAGCCCCTCGGGGAACCGATCGACCTGCTCGTAGTGGTGCCGGACCGCGCGAGGCATGCGATAGGTCTTCACGTCGGTGAGCTGGCCGGAATCCTCCACGAGTTCGTCCCACAGCGAGGTGATGAGCGTGCGGCCGAACTCCCGGTAGCCCTCCCAGTCGGTCGGGACCGAGTCGTCGTAACGTGTGCCGAGGTTGATGAGCCACTTGCCGTCCGGGAGCTTGACGATGGCCCCACCTCTGGCCGGATGCTCGCCCTCGCCCGACGGCACGAAGAAGATGACGGAACCCGCGAATGCGTTCCAGTCCCTCGGTTCGACAACCGCGGACGCGTACTGCACGTCACAGTTCACGTAGGTCTCCGGCGCCTTGTCGTAGCCGAGCCCGGGGAGCCACTGTGCCGTCAGACTGTTGCGGCCGCTGGCATCCACGACGAGGTCGGCGCGCAGGTCGTCGCCGTCGCGGACACTGACCCCGACGATCCGGCCGTCATCGACGAGCGGGCCGTCGACGAGCGTGCGGAACCGCAGGGTGATGTTGTCGACACCATCGACGCGGCGGCGGACGTTGGCCTCGAGTTGGGGACGGGTCTGGACGTAGGTCATGGCGCCACCGTCGACGGGGTCGGGCACGTGAGCTTGGATGCTGTACGACTTCCCCATCGGGGTGTAGGCGTAGAAGTCACGACCGAGTTGCATCTCGACCGAGCCGGTGTCGACCAGATCGTCGACGAAACCGGGGAACCACTCGGTCATGGCATCGAGACCGCCCGGCAGCAGCACGTGGAAGTGGTCACCCTGCGGCACCATCTTGCGCGAGTCGGCGCCGGACGGCTCGTGATCGCGGTCCAGAACGACCACCTCGTCGAAGTGGTCGCTGAGCACTTTCGCGGCGAACAGCCCGCCCATCCCGCTGCCGACCACCACCGCTCGTTCACCGAGCTTCGCCCCGTCCGTCATGTGCACCCCCATGCATCGTCACGTTCGATCGATCGTGCGCCCGACGCACCGACACAGGCAAGAGACGGTGGTCACGTGAGCCGGATGTCACCGGCCACGAGTGTCACGAGCGTCACGGGTGCTCGACGCGGCGGACGGCGACCTGCTCGATCCGGTGGCGGTGGATCGCCCGGATCTCGATCTGCCAGCCCTCGATCTCGATGGTCTCGCCGACGGTCGGGAACCGGCCGAGTTCGTCGAGCACCAGACCGGAGATGGTCGTGTAGTCGCCCTCGGGAAGCTCGACGTCGAGGTCGACGAGGTCGTGCACCGGGAACGCCCCGGGCATGACCAGCGTGCCGTCGGGTTCGTGCGACGACGGTCGCGAGGTCGGGGTCGGTCTCGTCGTAGATCTCGCCGACCAGCTCTTCGACCAGGTCCTCGACGGTCACGATGCCCAATGCCTGGCCGTGCTCACCGATGACCAGCGCCATCTGCGTGCGGTGCGTCTGGAACTCGCGCAGCGCGGTGAGCACGCGAGCAGCATCGGGGAACGCCGGCATCTCGCGCATCACGGCGGTGACCGGTTCCGTGTCACGGCCGATGAGGCTGCGGAGTCGCACCATCCCGACGGTTCGATCGAGATTCCGCTTCTCGGCGACCGGGGCGCGGGAGTGGCCGGACTCCAACATCGCGGCGAGGGCCTCTGCGCAGGTCATCTCGACGTCGATGACCATGACATCGTTGCGCGGCACCATCACCTGGTCGAGTTGGCGTTCGGCGATCTCGAACGCGCCGTCGATGATCTGGCGCTGTTCGGGTGGGAAGTCCTCGTGGATGGCGACCATGTCGCGGAGTTCCTCACCGCTGACCTCTTCGCGCTGCAGCGTCGGGTCGCCGCCCAGCACGCGCACCGCGAGGTCGGTCGACCGCGACAGCATCCAGACGACGGGCTTCGTGAGCGTCGACAGCAGGTCGAGCGGCCGGGCCATGACGAGCCCCCACTTCTCGGCGCGCTGCATGGCGAGTCGTTTCGGGGCGAGTTCGCCGAACACCAGCGTGAAGTAGGCGAGGATCAACGTGACGACGACGACGGACGTCGGCCCGGCAGCTCCGCCGAGGAAGCTGAGCGGTTCCTCGAGGGGTTCGGCGAGCGAGACGGCAGCGGCAGCCGACGCCAGGAATCCGGCGAGTGTGATCCCGATCTGGATCGTGGCGAGGAACTGGTTCGGCTGGCGCGCGAGGCGGGCCAGAACGGCGCCGGTCGCCGATTGTCCTTCGAGTCGCTGGAGCTGAGCTCTCGCGGAGCGACACCAGCGCGAGCTCGGTTCCGGCAAATGCTGCGTTGATGACGACGAGAATCCCGACAAGCAACAACTGTGGCCACACGTCGGACATCCCCATCATTCAATCGTCCTGCGATCCCCGGCCGCCCGGTCTTTCCGGACCCGACCCCGACAGACCGGCGGTCTTTCCGGACCCGACCCCGAAAGACCGGCTACTTGCGTTCGGGGAGCGGGGCGGAGTAGTCGGCGCCCGAGTCGAGACCGAACGCGGTGTGCAGGGCGCGGGCGGCGCGCTCCATGTCGCCGGCCGGCGCACACCACCGAGACGCGGATGGTCGAGGTGGAGATCATCTCGATGTTGACGCCCTCGTCGGCGAGCACCCGGAACATCTTCGCGGCGATGCCGGGCGACGACTTCATGCCGGCACCGACGAGCGACACCTTGGCGATGTCGTTGTCGTGGGACACGCCGGTGGCGCCGATCTCGGCGGCGACCCGCGACACGATCTGCTCGGCGTCGGCCATGTCGGCCATCGGCATCGTGAAGCTGATGTCGGTCGTGCCCTGCGTCGACGTGTTCTGCACGATCATGTCGACGTTCACGTTGGCATCGGCGAGCGGTTCGAACAGCGCCGCCGAGATGCCCGGCCGGTCGGGCACGCCGAACACGGTGACCTTTGCCTCGGTCATGTCGGTGACGACACCGGAGATGATCGGATCTTCCATCGAAGCCTCCTCGTTGGTGACCCACGTGCCGGGTTCCCAGGTGAATGCGGAACGCACGTGGAGCGGAACGTCGTGATTGCGGGCGAACTCGACCGAGCGCAGTGCGAGCACCTTGGAACCGGCGCCGGCCATCTCGAGCATCTCGTCGAAGTGGACCTTGGCGAGCTTGCGGGCCTGGGGCACGATGCGCGGGTCGGCGGTGAACACGCCGGTCACGTCGGTGTAGATCTCGCAGGCGTCGGCGTTCATGGCCTGGGCGAGGGCCGACGCGGTGAGGTCGGAGGCGCCGCGCCCCATGGTGGTGATCTCCTTGTCGGTGCTCACCCCCTGGAAGCCGGCGATGACGCAGACCTTGCCGGCGGCCATCGCCTCGCGGACCCGGTCGCCCCTGACCTCGACGATCTTGGCCTTGCGGTGGGCCGTGTCGGTGATGATGCCGACCTGGCTGCCGGTGAAGCTCACGGCGTCGATGCCGCGGTCGGCGAGCGCCATGGTCACCAGTGCCGCGGTGACGCGCTCGCCGGTGGTGAGCAACATGTCCATCTCGCGGCCGGGCTGGGTGCTCGACACCGAGTTGGCGAGGGCGATCAGGTTGTCGGTGGCCTTGCCCATCGCCGACACGACGACGATGACGTCGTTGCCGCGCTTCTTCGTGAACGCGACGTTGTCCGCGACGGCACGGATCCGGTCGGGGTCGGCGACGGACGTGCCGCCGTACTTCTGGACGATCAGTGCCACGAGAACCGGAGGCTACATCTCGTTCTCGTGAACTCGGTGCGGACTATGTCCGCAACCAGTTCACGAGATGAGTCAGGAGCCCTTGACGACGTGTTCGACGACCTCGAACGACATCGAGGTCGGCGCCCTGGGCGACCGGCTTGCGGGGCCGCGCCACCGGCGGGTGACCGCCCTCGGCCTGACCGCTGGCATGTCCGCGCTCGAAGTCCTGGCTGTTCATCCAGGCCTGGAAGTGCTCCTCGGACGCCCAGCGGGTGTAGACGAAGTAGCGGCTCTCGCCCTCGGTCGGACGCAGGAGCTGGAAGTCCTCGAACCCGTCGAACTGCTCGACCATCTTGGCTCGACCGGCGAACCGGCCCTCGAGCTGCGGGCCCATGCCCTCGGGGATCGTGATGGCATTGATCTTGACGACGCTCATGGCCCCAGCATGCCGCAGTGAGACGATGGTCAGACGTCGTCCACCAGTCGGGCGAGGATCGACATCGCGTCGAAGACGTCGGTGAATCGGGTGGTGAGCGGGGAGAGTCCGAATCGCAGGACGTCGGGGTCGCGGTAGTCGACGACCACCTTGCGATCGGCGAGCTGTCCGTGGAGGCGTCGCGCGTCGTGGCGGCGGATGGCGACGTGTCCGCCTCGTCGAGCGGGATCTCGCGGGGTGGTGGTCTCCAGCCCGTACTGGTCCGCCAGCTCGATGGCGAGTCCGGTCAAGCGCCGGGCCTTCTCGGCGACCGCGCCGATGCCCGCCTCGACGGTGAGCGCGATGCCCTCGCGTGCGGCGGTGAGACCGAGGACCGGTGGCGTGCCGTTCAGCATCCGCCCGATGCCGGGCCGAGGATCGAACGACCGCTCCATCGCGAACTGGTCGGTCTGGGCGAACCATCCCCAGATCGGCTGGACCACCCGCTGCTGCACGTCCTTCGACACGAAGACGAACGCCGGGGCGCCCGGGCCGCCGTTGAGGAACTTGTAGGTGCATCCCACGGCGAGTTCCACGTTCGCCGCGGGCAGGTCGAGTTCGAGCACGCCGGCCGCATGGGAGAGATCCCACACCGTGGTGGCGCCGTGCGACGCCGCTCGTGCTGTTTCGCCCGCCAGATCGGCGACCTCGGCGGTTCGGTAGTCGACGAGTGAGCGCACCACGACGTCGACGCCGGCGAGATCGTCGAGGCCGTGACGGACCTCGCAGTTGCGAAGGCGGGCGACCCCCTCGACGGCGTAGCGGTCGGTCGGGAAGTCGGCGTCGTCGACGGCGATGACGCGCCGGCCGGCGAACGAGGTCGAGCGCGACGTTGATCTGCTGGAAGATCCCGATCGTGGTCGATTCGTGGACGGCGACCTCGCCCGGGCCGGCGCCGAGGAGTGGGGCGAGTTCGTCGCCGACGGTGAGCGTGAGATTCAGCCAGTCGTGTTCCCACCACGATGCGATCAGGTCGCCGGCCCACTGCTCGACCACCCGGTGCAGTGCCGCCACCGTGCGCTTCGGGGTGCGTCCGAGCGAGTTCCCGTCGAGGTAGATCAGCTCGGGGTCGGGGATCACGAACTCGTCGCGCCAGTGTCCCAGCGGGTCGGCGGCATCGAGCGCCAGCGCGTCGTCACGTCCGATCATGCCCGCCCACTCTCTCATCCCCCGGTGGGGGAGAGGAGGTCGACGAAGCTGGCGTGGCGGACGAGGCCGTCGTTGGTGAACTCGGCGATCTCGACGGACGCGCGCAGGACCGGCTCGACCCAGGTCGCCGTTCGCGAGACAGCGCTGGGCGGCGGCGGATCGAAGGGACAGTCGTCGACGACGAGGGCGTCCAGTCGCGAGCGCAGCGACTCGAGCGTGCGCTGGTCGAAGCCGGTGCCGACGCCGCCGGCGAACCGCAGGCCGTCGTGCGGTCGCCCGGCCGACCAGCAATGCGCCGAACGTGCCGGAGCGGTTGCCCGTCCCGGTCGTGAACCCGCCGATGGTCAACTCGACCAGGATCCGGTTCTTGATCTTGCGCCAGTCCTTCGACCGCGTCCCCGGCCGATAGGTCGAGCCGAGGCGTTTCGCGATCACGCCCTCGAGACCCTGCGACGCCGTCGCCTCCACCAACTCGGCTGCCGCCACCGATGCGCAACGACGGCACGGTCCAGTTCGGCCCGGGCTCGACGAGCTGTTCGAGCAGCCGCCGTCGAGCTTCGAACGGGAGATCGATCACGTCGGTCCCGTCCACCTGCAGCACGTCGAAGAACTGCAGAACGGCCTGCCGAGCCGACCCGACACCCGGACTGCTGTACCAGCTCGAAGCTCGGCCGCCCGTCGTCGTCGAACACGACCAGCTCGCCGTCGAGGATCGCCGAGGACGCGTTCACCGAGTCGGCCAGATCGCCGAACTCCGGCCACCGCGCCGTGACGTCGTGGCCGGCCGTGCTCTGCAGGCGGATCGTGCCGGCGTCGACGTGGACGATCGTGCGGTACCCGTCCCACTTGATCTCGAACGCCCAGTCGTCCCCCTCGGGCACGGCTGACGTCGATCCCATCGTCGCCTTCATCGGTGCGACGGGGAAGCGGAGACTCACGGCGCCGATGGTGTCAGACGTCGGGGAGGCGACTCGACAGCACGCCCGAGGCCTCCAGTGCGTCGAGTTGCGCCTCGTCGTAGCCGAGCAGTTCGGCGAGCAGCGCGCGGTTGTCCTCGCCCCGGTACTTCGGGATCCCCGACACGCCGACATCGGGCGACGCACTGAAGCGCCACGGCGACGTTCGGCACCCTGATCGTGCCGCCGCCGCGGTCGTCGACGGCGACCACGGCGTGGCGTTCGCGCGCCCAGTCGGTGTCGGTCAGCTCGCCGGGTTGGCGGACCCGCCCGACGGCCAGCTGGTGCTTCGAGAACTGCTCCTCGAAGGTCGCTGCGTCCGGCATCGTCGCCGCGTAGTCACGGATGATCTCGCGCAGCGCGTCGAAGTTGGCCAGTCGGCTCGCCACGTCGACGAAACGCGGGTCGTCGGCCAGGTCGCGGCGGCCCATCGCGGCGATGAAGAAGTCGAACGTGCCGCGCTCGGCCGGATGGCCGCTGACGACGAGCGACTCACCGTTGGCGACGGTGAGCACGAGGTAGTCGCCGGGCCGGAAGCTGCGGATCCACTGCGGATCGTCGTGGCCCTCCCACAGCGCGTCGTGCAGGTGCTCGTTGACGTAGAGCATCGTCTCGGCCATCGACACGTCGATCCACTGGCCGACGCCGGTGTGCTCGCGTTGGTACAGCGCGGCGAGGATCGCGGAGGCGGTCTCGAGCGACGTGTAGACGTCGGCGTGGCTGTGCGGATCCTTGGCCAGTTCGCCACCGCGGGCGTTGCCCTGCGAGGCGACGATGCCCGACTTCGGCCTCGACGACCGGCGCGTACGCCCGACGCTTCACCCACGGCCCGGTCTGGCCGTACCCGGAGATCGACGCGTAGATCAGCCGCGGGTTGCGGGCGCGCATCGCGTCGGCGTCGAGCCCGAGCCGGGCCATGACGCCCGGGGCGGTAGTTCTCCACGAGCACGTCGGCATGTTCGGCCAGCCCGAGCAGGATCTCGGCGCCCTCGGGTGTCGCCAGGTCGAGGCTGAGGTTGCGCTTGCCGACGTTCTGCTGCACGAAGTAGCTCGACAGGCCGTGGCGACGCGGTGTGGCGAAACGTGTGAGGTCGCCGGCCGGCGGCTCGATCTTGATCACGTCGGCGCCCATGTCGGCGAGCATGCGCGTGCAGTGGGGCCCCGACAGCACTCGACTCAGGTCGAGCACGCGAACACCCGACAGCGGGCGAGGAGCAGGAGCGATGGTGGACGTCACGCCCGCCATCGTGCCCGATCGGCGACCGTCACACGGTGCCGGGCCTGGCGTGACGTCGTCCGCCGCCCGACCCGCTGTCGTCGTGATCGACTGGACACACTGATCGGATGCCTGGATCCGACCCCGCCTCCCACCGCTCCTCCGACCCCTTCGACTCCGCCTCCCACGCCTCGCACCCCGGCTCGCAGGCCCTCGACGGTCAGCTGGCCCTGATCACGGGCGGTGGTTCCGGCATCGGGCTCGCCTGCGCGAGGGCGCTGCGCGCCGACGGCGCCGACGTCGTCCTCGGCGGCACGTGACGTCGATCGCCTGGCGGCCGCGGCCGACGGCCTGCGCGTCGAGCTCCCGGGTTCGACGGTGGTGACCGTGGCCTGCGACGTCACCGACGAACGCAGCGTCGAGGCCGCTTGCGCGGCTGCTGCAGCCGCCGGACCGTTGCGCATCGTCGTGGCGAATGCGGGCACCGGTTCGGCCGGGCCGTTCCACATGACCTCGCTCGACGACTGGAACATGGTGCTCGGCACCAACCTCACCGGAGCGTTCCTCACCATGAAGCACGCCGTGCCGCACTTGGCGGCCAACGGCGGCGGTTCGATCGTGGCGATGTCGTCGATCGCCGCGGTCGCCACGCATCGCTACATGACGCCCTACAACGTCTCCAAGGCCGGTCTCGAGATGCTGGTTCGCCGAGTGGCCGACGAACTCGGCTCGCTGGGCATCCGGGCCAACGCGGTGCGACCGAGTCTCGTGCCGACCGACATCTCCGCCGGTCTACCGCGTCCCGAGATCGTCGACGACTACCTCGAGCAGATGCCGCTGCACCGGCTCGGCACGACCGACGACATCGCGGCCGCGTTCGTTTCCTGGCCGGCCCCGAGAGTTCGTGGATCACGGGCGTGTGCATCAGCGCCGACGGGGGCCACCACCTCCGTCGCGGGCCCGAACCTCGACGGTGTGATGCGGGCCGTGCTCGGTGACGCAGTGGCCCCGCCGGGTCCGGCCGGTCGATGATTTCACCCGATCTGGATGGCGACCACGCGCCAGGCGTGCGCAATACTGAGCCCGTGACGAACGAACAGGTCCACGGCCCCATCGACTTCGTCCTGCTCGAGTTCACGGGCGGGCACGATCTCTCGAGCACCGCCACTGCGCTCCTCGACCTCGTCGAGCGTGGCGTCGTCCGGCTCTACGACCTGGTCGCGATCCAGAAGGCCGACGACGGAACGTTCTCGATGCTCGAGCTCGACGCGCTCGACGACGAGGTGATCGTCATCGCCGGTGCCCGGTCGGGCCTGCTCGGCGACGACGACATGCAAGCCGCCGCCGACACCATGCTGCCGGGCACGACCGGCGTGCTGCTCATGTACGAGAACACCTGGGCGATCCCCTTCGTGCAGGCCGCGCTCGATGCCGGCGGCACGATGATCGCGACGCAACGCATCCCCGCCGAGGACGTCATCGCAGCGCTCGACGAACTCGAGGCGGCCGACTGACGTCCTGTCGAGTCGGACGTCGCACACACAACATCGAGCACACCAACATCGCTCGCACACAACATCGAAAGGAACGGACACATGCCTGGTTTGCGTTCGAGGAATCGCCCGCACCGCCGTCGTCGCCGGCACCGCCACCGCCGTGTCCGGACGCGTCGCGCGTCGTCAGGCGGAGAAGTACACCGATCACGATGCGCAGATCGCTGCTGACCGCACGACCGCCTACCAGCAGGACGTGGCCGCCAGCCAGCCCGCGCCCCAGCAGTACGCACCGGCACCACCGCCCGCCACCCGCGCCGGCACCGAGCCAGGCTGACGTGATCGAGCAGCTCAAGCAGCTCGGTGAACTCCACGCCAGCGGCATCCTCACCGACGACGAGTTCGCGGCCCAGAAGGCCAAGCTCCTCGGCTGAGTCGACGACCCGGGCGCCACGGCGCCCGGCGTCACACCGCATCGCGCCGACTTCCCGATAGCGTGCCAAGCGCTCTGGTCGAATTCACGACCGGTGAGCGCACTCGGATAACTCTCTGCTCCGGTCCTGCGCTGTGTGAGCAACATAGAGGAGTCCCCCCAATGACCATCATCGACGACGCGCCACGCGTCACGTCCCCCGACACCCCCAACGACGAGCGTCGTTGCATTTCGTGATCTCGGCCTGCCCGACGCGATCGTGCGGCGCCTCGAGAGCCAGGGCAAGCACAACGCCTTCGCCATCCAGGCCGCCGTCATCCCCGACGCCCTCGCCGGCCGCGACGTTGCCGGCCGCGCCCCGACCGGCTCGGGCAAGACACTCGGCTTCGGCCTGCCCCTCGTCGCCCGCTTGGTCGACGCCCGCCCGAAGCGCCCCGTCGCCCTCGTGCTCGCCCCCACCCGTGAACTCGCCGAGCAGATCATGGCCGAGCTCACACCCTTCGCGAAGGCTGCCGGCCATGACGCCGCGTCGGTGTACGGCGGTGTCGGCTACGGCGGACAGCGCAAGGCGCTCGACCGCGGTGTCGAACTCGTCGTGGCATGCCCCGGCCGGCTCGAAGACCTGATGCAGATGCGAGCGATCGACCTGCGTGATGTCGCCACCGTCGTCATCGACGAAGCCGACCAGATGGCCGACATGGGCTTCCTGCCCGCCGTCCGTCGTATCGTCGAGCAGACCTCCAAGGACCGCCAGGTCCTGCTGTTCTCGGCCACGCTCGACGGTCCTGTCGCCAAGCTCGTCGCCGACTTCCAGCACAATCCGGTGCGTCACGAGGTCGGTCCGAAGGGCCCCGACGTGCACGCCGCCCAGCACCACTTCTGGGTGGTCGATCGTGAGGAGCGCGTCAACACCACTGCCGATGTGATCCAGCGTCTCGGCGCCACCATCGTGTTCACCCGTACGCGTCACGGCGCCGACCGCCTCGCCAAGCAGCTCGGCCGCAACGGCGTGACCGCCGAGCCGATCCACGGCGGCCGGAGCCAGGGTCAGCGTGACCGCGCGCTCGCCTCCTTCAAGAAGGGCCAGGCATCGGCGCTGATCGCCACCGACGTCGCCGCTCGCGGCATCCACGTCAACGGCGTCAACGCCGTGGTCCACTACGACCCGCCGGCCGAGGACGCCACCTATCTGCACCGCTCGGGCCGTACCGCACGCGCCGGCGCCATGGGCACCGTGGTGTCGCTGCTCGACCAGAGCCAGAAGAAGGACGCCATGAAGATGCAGCGCGGCATCGGCATCAGCGAACCGCTCACCTCGGCTCGCGTCAGCGACCTCGTGATCCACGCCGCACCGGCAGTCGCCAAGCAGGCGCACACCGCCGACCTCGACGTCGAGCATCGCCAGACCCGGATCACCCGTGACGCGACGCCGGCGCGTGCATCGGCGGCGAGTGCTGACACGAGCCGTCCGGTCCCGACCGGCGACGCCGCCGACGCGAAGGGCACGGTCAAGTTCTTCAACTCGGGCCGCGGCTACGGGTTCATCACGCCCGACGATGGCGCCAAGGACCTCTTCGTCCACTTCTCGGTCATCGTCAACGAGGGCTTCAAGACGCTCGACAACGGCGCCCGCGTCGACTACGAGGTCCGCGAGGGCCGCAACGGTCAAGAAGCGTTCGACGTCCGCGTCGTTCCCTTCAACTGATCGGTCACCCACCGCTTCCGATGAGTTCCGGCGCGCACAGGTCGCGCCGAAACTCATCGGAATAGGGTCGGATCGTGCACAACGATCGTGACCTCGTCGAGAAGCGCATCCAGCGGGAGCTGTGGGAGCGGGTGCTCCCACTCGTCCACCCGGACAGTCGACCGCTGACGATCGAAGCCGGACCCGACCTCGGGCATCTCGAACCGTTCGAAACACGCACGAAGTGGGGGGCGCCGTGGGCCACGACGTGGTTCCGCTTCAGTGGATCGATCCCCGCCGAATGGGCCGACCGTCGCGTCGAGGCCGTCATCGACCTCGGTTTCCATCCCCAGGCAGCGGGCTTCCAGTGCGAGGGTCTGCTGGTCCACGTCGCCGACGACGGGTCCTGGACGCCGCTCCAGGGCATCCATCCCCGCCGCACCAACTACGCGGTCGAGGCTGTCGCGGGCCCGGTCGTCCTGCACCTGGAGGCGGCGTCCAATCCGTCCTTTCCCGGATACCGGCCCTCGCCGCTCGGTTCCCTCGACACCGCCGGCGACCGGCCGCTGTACACGTTCCGTCGAGCCTCGCTCGTGGTCGTCGACGAGGCCGCCGAGGCACTCGCCTACGACATCGAGGTGCTCGACGGTGTGATGCGCACACTCGCGCTCGACCGATCCGCGCCGGGCCCGTCTGCAGCGCACGCTCGCCGACGACGCTCGATCGGATCCCGGACATCGCTGCAGCACAGCGCGTGATCGCACCCGCGATGGCCGAGGACTTCGGCGACGCCGTACGTCACCGTGCCGTCGCCATCGGCCACGCGCACATCGACACGGCGTGGCTGTGGCCGATGCGCGAAACCAAGCGCAAGGTCACACGGACGTTCTCCTCCGCCGTCGCCCTCATGGACGACTACCCCGAGTACACGTTCTGTGCCTCGTCGGCGCAGCACTACACGTGGATCGAGGAGCGTCATCCCGAGCTGTTCGCGAAGATCGTCGAACGCGTCGAGCGCGGCCAGTGGATCCCGGTCGGTGGGATGTGGGTCGAGGCCGACATGAACCTGCCGTCGGGCGAGAGCCTGGTGCGCCAGATCGTGTTCGGGCAGCGCTACTTCGAGGAGAAGTTCGGCGTCCGCTGCACCGAGGTGTGGATCCCCGACGTGTTCGGCTATCCCGCCGGTCTGCCGCAGGTGTTCGCAGCCGGCGGCATGGACCGGTTCGTCACCCAGAAGCTGAGTTGGAACAAGCAGAACAAGTTCCCGCACAGCACGTTCTGGTGGGAGGGCCTCGACGGCACGAGGGTGCTCACCCATTTCCCGCCCGTCGACACGTACAACGCCGAGATCACACCGGCGGAGTTCGGGTTCTCGGTCACCAACTTCCGCGACCACGCATGGAGCACGGATTCGCTGATGCCGTTCGGTCACGGCGACGGTGGCGGCGGCCCGACGCGCGAGATGCTCGAGCGCGCTCGCCGGCTGGCGCACATCGACGCCCGAGCCACGCTGGAGGTCGGCACGCCGGCCGCGATGTTCGACCGGATCGAACGTGATGCCGAGCGCGGCGCGCCGACGCCGGTGTGGCGCGGTGAGCTGTACTTCGAGACCCACCGAGGCACGCTGACGAGTCAGTTGAGGACGAAGCTCGGCAACCGGCGCTGCGAACGCCTGCTGGTCGAGGCCGAACTCTGGGCGGCCACCCTCGGCCGCCCGGCCGAGGTCGATCATCTGTGGAAGCAGGTGCTCACCCAGCAGTTCCACGACATCCTGCCGGGCTCGTCGATCGCGTGGGTCCACCAGGACGCCGAGGCGGATCCTCGCCGAGGTGGAGACCGAACTGGAGCAGCCGGATCGCCGGTCTCGCTCGAGCGAACTCGGCGCGGGGATCGTCATCGCGAACCCGTCGGACGTCGCCGTCGACGATGTCGTCGTCCTCGACGCCGGGCTCGATACAGGGCTCGACGACGGGCTCGACGGGCAGCAACTCGCCGACGGCACCACGGCGGTCCGGCTCGCCGTTCCGGCGATGGGTGTCGCCCCATTCGTCGCGCTGCCCGTCGACGACCGGGTCGTGCTGTCCGACTCGTCGATGACCAACCGTCACCTCGCCGTGCGTTGGGACACGTTCGGGAACATCACCTCGATCATCGATCTCGCCCACGCCCGTGAGATCGTCCCGAACGGTCGAGTTGTCGGCCGTGCTCGAACTGGCCCCCGACCATCCCGTCGAGTACGACGCATGGGACCTCGAATCGTGGACCCGTGCCGGAGCCCGGTCGCTCACCGACTCCGCCGAGGTCGACGATCGTCGACTCCGGACCGCTCGTGGGTCGCGTGCGCGTCGAGCGCCCCTTCGGGCCGTCGACGTGCGACGGTCACGTACGAACTCCGCGCCGACAGCCCACAGTTGCTCGTGCACGTCGAGCTCGACTGGCATCACGACGAGCACCTGTTGTCGATGGCGTTCCCGCTCGACGTGCGCGCCGACGTGGCGATGTGCGACATCCAGTTCGGTGTCGTTGCTCGTCCCACCCACCCCTCGAGTCCGTGGGACGCCGCCAAGTTCGAGGTCTGTGCCCACCGCTACGTCGACGTGGCCGAACCCGACTTCGGTGTGGCGATCCTCAACTCCGGCCGATACGGGCACGGCGTGTTCGGCGGCGCCGTCAGGGTGAGCCTCGCGAGGGCAGCGAACTACCCCGACCCACGCGCCGATCGTGGCCACCACGAGGTGACGCTGGCGATCCGTCCGCACGGTGCCGGGCTGGCCGACGTGCGTGCCGCAGCGGCGCGCCTCAACTCGCCGTTGCGGGTCGTGAACGGCACGGGTGAGTCCGCGGCAACGCCGGTCGTCGTGGTCAGCGGACCCGACGGCGGCGCAGCTCGCGGCGTCGAGGTCGATGCCGTCAAACTCGCCGACGACGGCACCGGCGATCTGATCGTGCGGCTCCACGAAGCCTGCGGCAATCGAATCCGGATCTCGGTGGCGACCCCACAGCGGATCACGTCGGCCTGGCGGTGCAACCTGTTCGAGGAGCCCCGGACAGGCGAAGAGGTCGGTGACGGGATCGTCGCCGTCACGCTGCGTCCGTTCCAGATCGTCACCCTGCGCCTTCGCCGCTCTGCCACGGCCGACGGCCGCTCCCTCACCGTCTGATCAGGCGGGGGCGAGGTGGCGCAGCGCGGCGGTCGCGTAGAGCGCGGTGCCGACGGCCATCGCCGACTCGTCGAACATCACGCGGTTGGAGTGATTGGGTGCCGCAGTCGCCGGATTGATGCCGTCGGGCGTGCCACCGAGGAACATCATCGCGCCGGGCACGTTCTGCAGCACGTAGCTGAAGTCCTCCGCCCCCATCACCGGATGGGGAAGCCGGACGACGCTGTCGGCGCCGACGACATCTCGTGCCAGGTCGAGCGAGAACTCGGCGAACCGGTCGTCGTTGCTGGTCACCGGATAGCCGCGGACGATCTCGACGTTGCAGTCGCAACCGTGCGCCGCCGCGACACCCTCGGCCACCCGACGGATGCCGTCGTGGACCTTGGCGCGGGTGCGTTCGCTCGTGGCCCGGATCGTGCCTTCGATCTCGGCGACCTCGGGGATCACGTTGTTGGTCGTTCCGGCGCGAGATCCGTCCGACGGTGACGACCGCTGGATCGAACACGTCGATCGACCTGGTGATCATCGTCTGGAGTGCCTGGACGATCTCGCACGCCACCGGGATCGGGTCGAGCGCGCGGTGCGGCTCGCTCGCGTGTCCGCCACGGCCCACGACGCGGATGATCATCGAGTCGGCCGATGCCATCACCGGGCCGCCCCGACCGCTGACCCAACCGCTCGGCAGCGATGACGTGATGTGCAGCGCGAACGCAGCATCGACCGGCGACGGCGTGCCGTCGGAGAGCGCCGGCACGTCGAGCAGGCCCTCGTCGAGCATGAACCGCGCCCCGTGGTGGCCCTCCTCGCCCGGCTGGAACATGAACAACACCCGTCCGGCGAGGTCGTCGCGTCGGGCGCTCAGGACCCGCGCGGCGCTCGACAGCATCGCCGTGTGGGTGTCGTGCCCGCACGCATGCATGCAGCCGTCGACGTGCGATGCGAATTCGAGGCCCGTGTCCTCCGGCATCGGCAACGCATCCATGTCGCCGCGCAGCAGGATCGTCGGCCCGGGCTTCGAGCCTTCGAGCAGTGCGACGATGCCGCTGGTCGACTCGTGTGTGGTCACCGACAGCGGTAACCCCTCGAGCGATTCGAGTACCCGGTCGCGGGTGATCGGGAGGTCGTTGCCGAGTTCCGGCCACTCGTGCAGCGTGCGTCGCAGTGCGATCGTGTCGCCGAGCAGGTCGTCGGCCTGCGCCCGCACCGATCTGATCATCTCGCTGTCGGGTGCCTCCGTCGCGTCGGTCATCGTCGCATGGTAGGCGTTCCCTGCCCACGGTGTCGCTGCCCACTGGCGCCGTGCCGACGAACCCGTCGTCGACGACAGGAGGAACCAACATGACGATGTACGGAGCGAACCCCGAGCAGCTGACCACGCTGGGCACCACCCTCACCCGCCAGATCGACACCATCGCACAACTGATGTCGACCGTCGACGCCGTGCTCCACAGCACCACCTGGCAGGGGCCGGCGAGGGAGCGGTTCGTCGAGGATTGGAACGGCAGCTTCAAGCAGGCGCTCGGCAAGCTCAACGACGCGTTCGGTCTCGCCGGACGTGACTGTGTCGCCAGGTCGGAGGAGCTGCGGCGCATCATGGGTGCCGGCGTCTGACGGGCGCCGACACCGACGCTCTACGCTGGCCGGCGTGGCATACGTCGAGTTCACCATCGAGCCGTTCGTCGAGGGCCGGCCCGGCCCTCACGTGACAGCTGCGATCGACGCGGCCCGTGAGCACGATGTCGACGTCGAGATCGGCCCGTTCGGATCGTCGTGCGCCGTCGCTCTCGAGGGCGTCGGAGCACTCGTCGCGGCGGTGTCGGATGCCGCGTTCGCGAACGGCGCCACTCATGTCACCGTGCACGTGGCTCGCGAGATGCCGACCGCCCCGCCGGCCTTCCCGATCCCGAGGGGAGTGGCGGGGTGAGCGAACAGGCGCCGGCGCGGCCGACGGTGCACCCGCTCATCCGAGCGGTGAAGCCGGTGGTCGACGCGGTCGGGGCGTCGTTCGTCGCGGTCGCCGACATGGAGGCCAGCGATGTTCCGCTCGTCTGGGAGGGCCGGACGATCGCCGCGGTCCGTATGCCGCCGCTGCACGGGGCACTCGACCGGCTGATCGACGCCGTCGAGGCCGAACTCGGTGGTCGTCTCCCGCTGCTGTCGCGCGAGGACAAACAGCGCGCCGTCCGGCTGCTCGACGAGCGCGGTGCGTTCATCCTGCGGCGAGCGGTGGAAGACGTCGCCGACGCCATGGGCGTCAGTCGCATCACGGTCTACAACTACCTGAACGCCATCCACCGGTGAGCGGCCCGGACAGTCCCGGACGGCGCATCGACGCGTTCGACGTCGTGGCGTTCGATGCCGACGACACGCTCTGGCGCAGCGAGGACTCGTTCGCCCACGCCGAGCAGCGTTTCAGCGAACTCGTCGGTCCGTACGTCCCGACAGGCGTCGATCTGGACGCAGCCCTGCGGGCGATCGAGAAAGCCGACCTGTCGATCTCGGGCTATGGCGTGAAGGCGTTCACGCTGTCGATGGTTCGGGCCGCGATCGACGTCACCGAGGGGGCCGTGCCCAGTTCGGTCATCGGCGAACTCGTCGACCTCGGGCGAGCGATGCTGACCGAGCCCGTCCATCTGCTGCCCCACGTCCCCGAAGTGCTCGCCGCAGTGTCGCCGCACACCCGCGTTGCGTTGATCACGAAGGGCGACCTCGTTCACCAGACCCGCAAGGTCACCACGTCGGGCATCGAACATCACTTCGCCGACATCGAGATCGTCCTGGAGAAGGATCCGGACACGTACCTCAAGATCCTGCGTCGGCTCGACGTGGCACCGGAGCGGTTCTGCATGGTCGGCAACTCGGTGCGCAGCGACGTGCTCCCCGTGATGGCGATCGGTGGCCACGCCGTGCACGTGCCGTACCACATCACCTGGGATCTCGAACGCGTCGACCATCACGACGAGGACGTCATCGAACTCGCCTCGATCGCCGACGTTCCGATCTGGCTCGGGATCACCGAGTTCTGACTGCCGCTCAGGCGGCGGTGCGTCGGTGGGTGGTCCGGTGTTGTGGATGGTGCCGTCGGGGAGTCGGAGGGTGAGTTCACGGTCGGGTCCGAGTTCGATGATCCAGCCGTCGTTGTGGATCTTGGCGTGATGTCTGGTGCAGATCGGGATCAGGTTGTCGAGATCGGTCCGGCCGCCGTGGCGCCACCAGATGATGTGGTGCAGTTTGCAGCGGTCGTAGTGCGACGTGTGCAGCCGGGGATCGCGCACGTCGCGGTACAGGCCGCGTAGCGCCCGTCGTTGGGCCCGGTTGGCGAGCCGGGTGGTGCGGCCGAGGTTCAACTCGCCGGGTGCGTACAGCACGACGCCGTTGCGCACGACGACGGCGTGGATGTCGGCGTCGCCGGCGAGTTCGGCGAGGACCCGGGCGGGGATCTCGACGGGGATCGGCCACTCGGCGACCGGGCCGGGCCCGTCGCTGGGGTCGGCGTCGGCGTCGACGACCACGACGAACTCGGGGCGTCCGGCACGGGCGACACCGGCGTGACCTTCGACGAGTGCAATCAGGGCGTGACCGGCAGGAAGCGCTGCTTCTCGATCGGGTCGTCGGGGCAGCCGTCGGGCACCTTCGCCGCGAACATCGCCTCGATGGTCGCGGCGAGTCTGGCGGCCAGACGTACCCCGGTGACCGGATCGAACTGTCCGCGTAGGTTCCACATCCCGTCGGCGTCGACCCACGTGGAGACTCGAACGTTGCGGCGTTGACGGGCGAGACGGTCGATGCCGTCGTCGGCCTGGATGCGCTTCACCTCGATCGCCATACGACGAGCGAACTGTTCCGACGTCGATGCTGCCGCCACTGCCGCCAGCGTGTCGGCGCGCTCGAACAACTCGGGGCGCTGGGCCGCGGGCAGCTGGTTCGCGGCGCGGGTGACGACGTCGATGTGGGCAGCAGTGGTTGAACCGTCGCCCAACGCGCCGGCCAGTTCGGGTGTCGCGGCGAGTGTCCTGGAGCGTTGCTGTCACCTTTGCGGCAGCACCGAGCGACGACTTCGAGGCCTTCGCGACGCGAGCCTCGACGAAGCCACCCGACGACAACTTCGCCACCAGCGCCGCATGCTGGGCGTCGGCCCACGCCTGCACCTCACGCACCGCCACCAGACCCGACTCGATCAGATCATCGGACGCCGACACGTCGTCGCGGACCGCAACGATGCGGTGCACACGCTCGGCCACAGCGGCGGAATCCATACGTCGAACAGTACGCAGGGGGTGTCACACAGTTGACAGAACCATCGATCAGCTGTCGCCGAGGTCGTCGATTCGGTCGACGGCGGTGTCGACGATGCGCTGCCAGTCGTCGTCGGTGAAGAACGGATCGCTGTCGACGAGTTGTACGTCCAGTTCCTGGAGCACCATCACCGTGGCGCCCCAGTGGGCCACGAGGTGGCGCCCGGTCCACGCGTAGTCGCCGTCGGGTCCGGGTGTCACGTATGTCACCAGTGCCGTGGTCGAGTCGTCGCCGACGTCGTCGCCGTCCAACTCCGCGACCGTTGCCGTCGTACCCTCGTCGACCTCCCAGGTCTCGCCGGTGCAGGCCTCGAACCCGTCGGCCACCGTCTCGACGAAGGCGTCGGCATCCGTGCTGCTCCAGAGCTGCTGGGAGACGCCGTGGAAGTTCCGTCCGGCCTCGCTTCCGCCGGCCCGCGTCGATTCGTCGGATTGCAGTTCCACGAACGCGCCACCGTCGGCCACGAGCGACTCGAGCTCACCGGGCACGGCCTCGGCTGCGGGACACCACATGCCCGGGTCCAGCACGGGCATGCCCTCGGGTCGGGTGTCCGTCACCAACCGTTGCTCCTCGGTCCAGCCGGTACCGATGTCATCGGCGGTGAGGAGCGCTGTCCCGAGCTCCTCGGGCGTGTACACCACCTCACTGTCATCGTCACCACTGCACGCCCCAGCCGTCAGCGCCAGGACGGCAATCAGGGGAACCATCTGCGCGAATGCATGTCGACCTCCTCGATCGTCCCGAATCGTGCGGGCTACTGCCATCGCACTCCCGTCAGCCGGGTGGTGAACAGAGTCGAAGGTCGACCGGGTCGAGCGTCTCCGTCGTGCTCCAGACAACTCTGCCGACCCGGTACGTCACAGGGCGACGACGATGATGCCGCTGCGAGCGCTGCGAAGGACATGCTCGGTGGTCTGGCCGAGAAACGCCTGTCCGCCCACGTTCTGCGCGCTGACGCCGAGCACGATCAGCTCCGAGCGGACCTCCTGCGCCGCTGCGACGATCGCGGCGCCGCGCGAGTCGTGCGCGATGGAGATCCGTTCGACCCGTACATCGCTCTCGCGGGCAGCATCCTCGACGTCGGTGAAGAGTCGATCGGTGAGGCTCCCGGCGAACGATGCAATGGTTCGTTCGCTGCTCCGCACCGTCGCTCGCCACATGCGTCGTCCCGGGCCTGCCGGATCGGCCGCGCCGACATGGAGGAGCAGCAACGTGGCACCCGTCGCGGCGGCGAGCGCGATGGCGACCTCGCCGGCCGCGCGGGACGCACGTGCTGCCGACACGGGCAGGAGGATGCGGTGGATCTCGTCCGCGTCGTTCGGACCCGGTTGCAGCAGCAGCGCCGGCAGCGGCGAGTCCACGACCATGGCGTCGACCACCGCAGGAAGCGCTCCCGAACCTCGCACGTCGATTCCGGCCGCCGTCAACTCGTACCCGAGTGCCGCCTGGGCCAGGACACGGCGGGTGCTGTCGTCGTTGGCAGCGATGTACTCCAGTTCTCGATCGCCGAACAGCTCCCGTACCGGGTCGTCGCCGTCGGGACCGACGATCGTCACCGGCGACTCCCGAGGCAACGCGAGTGCGACGAGCCGCGCGGCGTACTTCGAGCCGGGGCCGCCATCGGATGCGAAGAGTGCGCGCCCGGGGCGCAGGAGCACCTTGCCGGCCATCTGCTGCTCGCGCTGGATGCGTTCCTGTTCCTCCGCCGAGCCGCCCCAGTTCCTGGTCAGCGCCCGCAGCATCGGCGGTGCCATGACCGACGTGGCGATCGCCATGATCACCACGATCGTGTACGACGCGTCGTTGAGGACGCCGAGCGACAGGCCGACGGTGGCGATGACGATCTCGAGGGCACCGCGCGCGTTGAGTGCCGTGCCGAGTGCCATCCCCTCGCGTGAGGACAGCCCCGACAGCCGTGCGCCGATGAGCGATCCGGCGAACTTCGACACCGACGCGATGACGATCACGATCACGGTCCACAGCGCGACCTCGGGATCAGCGAGCAGCGACAGGTCGACCCGCAACCCCGCTGTTGCGAAGAAGATCGGCGCGACGAACGCGACGGTCACGGTTTCGAGCTGCTCCTCGACGTCGTGCTTGGCGTAGCGGGATCGCCCGAGCAGGATGCCGGCGATGAACGCGCCGAGCACGGCCTCGACGCCGAGCGCCTGCGTCACCGCACCCAACCCGAGGGCGATGCCGATCGCCATGGTGACCCAGCCGCCGACGCCCACGTCGCGGCGGCGCATCTCCTGGAGCACGGCGTCGACGACTCGCTGGCCCACCGCGACGGCGAGGGCGAGGAACACGACGAGCCCGACGATCGTCATCGCCAGGTCGCCCAGGTCGAGCTTCCCCGAGCCCGCCAGACCGGCGATCAAGCCCAGCAGCACCCAGCCGATGACGTCGTTCGCCATGGCGACGGCGAGCGTCAGTTGGCCGAAGTTGCGGCGAAGCAGCTGGAGTTCCGACAGGACCTTGGCGATGACCGGCAGCGACGAGATCGTCAGCGCCGCGGCGAGGAACAAGGCGAACACCGAACGTTCCGCGGCGTCGCCCAACAACGATTCGGGCGCGACGAACCCGCCGGCCAGCCCGAACGCGAACGGCACCAGCAAGCTCCCCGCCGTCACGAACACGGCGGCCCTGCCGAGGCGGCTGATCAGCGCGAGATCGGTCTCGAAGCCGGTCACCACGAGCAGCAGGATCACCCCGAGCCAGCCGACGGCGAACAACATCCCCGATTGCACCGCGTCAGGAGGGAAGATCCAGTCGAACACACCGGGCGCAACACGACCGAGCACCGAGGGCCCGAGCAGCACGCCCGCTGCCAACTCGCCGACAACCGCCGGCTGACCGACGCGGCGGCACAGCTGACCGAGCAGACGCGCGACAACGAGCAACAGCGCGATCTGGACGATGAAGACCAAGACCTGGTGTTCATCGGGCTGCACGAAGCGCATCATCGACTCCTACGAAGCGAGGCTGGTCTGCGCGCTCCGATCAGGACCGCGACGTCTACGTCGCTGCAGGAACCTAGCCGAGACCACGCGTCGTCGACCACCGTCGCACGCCCCGTCACACGAGGGGTGCGAGAAGATCGTCGAGCGCGACCGCGATGGCCGGCTCGATGGCGCCGGCGTCGGCCCAGACGACGAGCATCTCCCGCAGGTCCTCGGCTGCCTTGCGCTGGTTGACGCCGCGACGCTCGATCACGTTGCTCAGGTCGTCGGCGAGGGCCTCGCCTGCCGTGCCGACGAGTTCGGGGTCACGCTCCACCTGGGCGAGGAAGACCTCGATGTCGTCGGTGGCCGGGAACCCGGGGATGATCTCGATGACGGGCGGTTCGGTGACCGGCGGTTCGGTTGCGGGGGGTTCGGTCGCGGGCGGATCGGTGACGGGCGGATCGGTCGTCGGCGGCGGTGCAAGGGTGGTCGCCGCGGCATCGGCGGGGACGGTGACGACAGCACCGTCGACGCTCGGGTTCCCCGAGTCGTCGAGTGTCGCGGCTGCAATGACTCCCCCGAGCACGACCAACAGGACGGCGAACACCGCAACTGCTGTCCGGCCGCTGGACCGCGCCGGTGAATCCATCGGTGCGACAGGGAGCACCTCGGTGGCATCCGCGCCGGCATTCGCCGGGCTCGTCGCCGACACCATCAGCCGGGTCGCGTCGGCCGTGGACGATCCGGCGGTCGGCGACGAGGTGCCGTCGAGCAGCGCGAGCAGCTCGGCGGCCGTCGCGGGACGGTCACCCGGCTCGGTCGCGAGTGCAGATGCGATCGCCGCGGCCAGCGCTGCGGGAACGTCGGGGCGCACCGTCCGCACGTCGGGCGCCGTTCTCGACGAGAGCGCGGCCGCGGCCGCACCCTCGAACGGGAGCCGGCCGGTGAGCATCTCGAACATCACGACGCCCATCGCGTACACGTCGGAGGCCGGTGTGGCAGGTGAACCGAGCGCCTGCTCCGGCGCCAGGTAGCGGGGCGTGCCGATCACCATGCCGACGGATGTGACCGAGGCATCGAGTTCGTCGAACCGCTTGGCGATGCCGAAGTCGGCCAACCTCGTCTCCCCGTCGGCTCCGATGAGGATGTTCGCGGGCTTCACATCGCGGTGCACGATGCCGGCAGCGTGAGCCGCAGCCAGCACCGACAGCACCTGACCGGCCAGACGGATCGTCTCGTCGACCGGGAGCGGACCGGTTCGCGCGAGGTGCTCGGCCAACGACGGCCCGTCGACGAGCTCCATGACGATGAAGAGGTCACCGTCGTCCTCGCCGGCGTCGAACACGGTCACCGCGTACCGATGGTTGAATCCGGCGGTGGTCTGACCCTCGCGCAGGAACCGTTCGCGTCCGGCGGGATCGGCCGCGGCGACGACACGGGCGTCGAGGAGTTTGACCGCCACCCGGCGACCGAGTCGCTCGTCGACAGCGGCGTGCACCCGAGCCGTACCGCCGGCGCCGAGTTGCTCACCGAGCACGTATCGCCCGGCCAATCGTCTCGTCATGACGACGACCGTACCCACCTGGCCGGATTTCGAGCCTCGGGAGGCGAATGTCAGAGGCGCAGGAGTTGCACGTGGTCGACGCGGTGGTCGGCGGTCTTGTGCACGACGAGCGACGCACGGTCACGTGTCGGCGCGATGTTCTCGCGCAGGTTCAGGCCGTTGATGTCGCGCCAGATCCGTCGCGCGGTCTCGACGGCCTCGTCGTCGCTCAGCTCGGCGTAGAACCGGAAGAACGAGTTCGGGTCCTGGAACACCGACGCCCGCAGCGCCAGGAACCGGTCGACGTACCACTGTTCGATGTCGGGCTCGTCCGCGTCGATGTAGATCGAGAAGTCGAAGTAGTCGCTCACGAACTCCGGCGCCCCGCTGCGGGTCTGCAGCACGTTGAGGCCCTCGATGATGACGATGTCGGGGCTGCGCACCACGACCTGCTCGTCGGGCACGATGTCGTAGACGACGTGGGAGTAGACCGGCGCCTCGACGATGCCGTCGCCGCTCTTGATGCGCCGGAGCACGTCGAGCAGCGCTCGGGTGTCGTACGACTCGGGGAACCCCTTGCGGTTCATGATCCCGCGTTCCTCGAGCACCTTGTTGGGGTACAGGAAACCGTCGGTGGTGATCAGGTCGACCTTGGGATGGTCGGGCCACTGGGCCAACAACGCCTGCAGGATGCGGGCGAAGGTGCTCTTGCCGACAGCGACGCTGCCCGCGATGCCGATGACGTACGGCACCTTCGGCGCGATGGTGCCGAGGAACGTCGCCGACACCTTGTGCAGATCCTGCGTGGCGCTGACGTACAGGTTCAGCAGCCGGCTCAGCGGGAGGTACACGGTGGCCACCTCGTCCATGTCGATGCGCTCGTTGATGCCCCGGAGTCGCTCGAGTTCGGGTTGCTCCAGGGTCAGCGGCGTCGCCGCTCGCAGTTGTGACCACGCCGCCCGATCGAACTCGAGATAGCGACTGGGGGCGGCCGGCTCGGTCACGTCGGCGACTGTAGATCGCGCGGCTCTCGGCTGCCCCAATGAGCCCGGCCGATGCGCCCGGTGATCGCTGCGAACGCGGCCACGTAGTCTGCGGGTCGTGACCGACCCGGGCCGACGCCAAGCTGCTCGGTTCGTTCTACACGCCTGACGATCTGGTCCGCACCGTCGTCGACGCCGTGGTGACGCCCGAGTTCGTCGCATCCCGAGCGGGTCGACCGATCTCGGTGCTCGACCCCGCCTGCGGTGACGGACGGTTCCTCGCGGCGGTGGCCGACGCGCGTCCGATCACTCGGCGGCGAGGTGACGCTGCACGGCGTCGACATCGACCTGTCGCGGCTGTCGACTGGCAAGAGCGGCGCATTCCTGGCGCCGCGATCGTCCTCGACGACGCGCTCGGCGCGATCGTGGCCGACGGCACGCATACGACCTCGTCATCGGCAATCCGCCGTTCCTGTCGCAGCTGGCCGAGGCGACCACGCGTGGCGGAGCGAGCAAGCGGGGTGGCGGGCCCTACGCCGACGTCGCCGTGGAGTTCCTCGCACTCGGCGCCGAGCTGGTCGAACCTGACGGCGGCCGACTCGCGTTCGTCCTCCCGCAATCGCTCCTGGCGTCACGCGATGCCGCACCGATCCGCGCCCGCATCGACGAGCGGGCGGCGCTCGTCTGGTCGTGGTGGAGCGCCGATCGGGTCTTCGACGCCCAGGTGCACACCTGCGTGGTGGCGTTCGAGTTCGCACCTCCGGCGTCGAGCGAACGGCGTCGAGCACGTCCGCGTGGTCACAGGTGATCACCCGACGCAGCGGCGTCCCCGACCTCCCGCCCGAGATTGCCGACGACGGACGGCTCGGCGACCGGGCACGCCTCAACGCCAACTTCCGCGACGAGTACTACGGGCTGATCCCCGCAGTCGGCGACCACCCCGATGGCCCGCCGCTCGTGACGAGTGGGCTGATCGATCCGGGCGTGTCGTGTGGGGGCGACAGCCGATCACGTTCGCCCGACGGCGATGGGAGCGGCCCCGGGTCGACGTCGATCGCCTCGACCCGAAGATGCAGGAGTGGGCCCGCCGACGCCTCGTGCCCAAGGTGCTCGTGGCGAACCAGACCCAGATCGTCGAGGCGGTCTGCGATCGCGGACGGGCGACTGGTTGCCCGGCGTGCCCGTGATCGGTGTCTACCCGCGGGGCGCGCACTGGGACGACGAGGACCGCGGTCGCCGAGCGAACTCGCCGCGGCAGCGTGGGAGATCGCGGCGGTGCTCACGTCGGGCTTCGCGTCGGCGTGGCTGTGGCACCGAGGCGCCGGTACCGGGTTGTCGGCCAACAGCGTTCGGCTCTCGCCCGTCGTGCTCGCCGAGCTGCCGTGGCCGGCCGGCGACCTCGGGCCGGCGGTCGATGCGCTGCGACGCGACGACCTGCGCCGCTGTGCGGCGGCCGTCGATCGGGCGTACGGGATCGCCGGCGGAGCCGCGTGACGGCCTGGTGGGAACCGCTACTGGAGCGGATCGAGGCTCGACGGGCGCCGATGGACGAACCGTGACAACCCGCCCCAGCCCGGGCGATCCGGCGATCACCCACAGCAGGGTGAGTCCGACCACCTCGGAGACGTGGAGCAGTTCGGCCACCGGTGTGCGGGTGCCGCCGACGACATCGGCGAGGAGGCTGATCAGGGTGGTGGCCACGAGTGCCGCGGTGAACGGCAGCATCCCGAACGCCCGGTGGGGTTTCCATGCGGCGTAGGCGAAGCCGATCGCCAGCGCTGTCCCGAAGGCGCCCAGATGTCGGGCGTTGTGGGCGTCGATACCTGCCATGTCGCCGAGCAGCAGGACCGGAACGCTCTGCACGAACATCACGACGGCGACCCAGGCGAGCGCGGTCGGACCCATCCACCGCGCCCGAGTCGGGCCGGTCGGGCCCGGGCGGTGACGGCGGCGACGAGGTCGGGAACCGGTTCGGCGGGCGGATCCTGACCTGGCGATCGAGCACCGACACGGCGGCCGAGAATCGTCGACACGAGGCACATGTGCCGAGGTGGAGTTCGACGACGTCGCGGTCGTCGGCGCTCGCTTCGTCGTCGGCGATCGACGAGATCAACTCGCGGACACGAGTGCAGTCCATGAGGTGTCAGGTCGCTCTCGAGCGGTTGTCGGTTCCGGTCGATTCCCGACTTTGGTCACGGCGGATTTCTCGGGAGATCCGGTGACACTGTGGTCGTGGACCACCTGACCAATCTGCTGGTCGCGGCCCGCGACGGCGATCGGGACGCCCTCGAACGCTTCGTGGGCGAGACGCAGGCCGACGTGTGGCGGCTCTGCCGTTATCTCGGCGACGCGCAGTACGCCGACGACCTCGCGCAGGAGTCGTACGAGCGCGCCATCGGCTCGCTGCACCGTTATCGGGCGGAGGGTCCGGCCCGGGGTTGGTTGCTGACCATTGCGCGACGCACCTGCGTCGATCACACGCGTCGAGCGACGCGCCGTCGACGGCTCGACGAACGGGTCCAGCGCACCGACGACCGCGGGTTCGCTCGAGGGCTCGATCGTGATGAGTGACCCCACCGGCCGGGTCGATCTCGACGACCTGCTCGGCGCCCTCGACGCCGACCGTCGCAGCGCGTTCGTGCTGACCCAGGTGCTCGGGCTGCACTACGACGAGGCGGCCGAGGTGCTGGAGATTCCGATCGGCACGGTGCGATCGCGGGTGTCGCGGGCACGCGCCGACCTCATCGAGATGATGGACGAACACTCGACCGGGAACGGCGCGGTCGGATGAATCCGGGGAACCAGATCGACACGGGAGTCGACCAGTCCCACGTGCGTGCCGAGCGTCGGGCCGACCGATCGAGATTCTTCGTTGCTGCAGGGGCCACCCTGATCATGGCCGTCGCTGGAGTTGCCTGCGCGAGCGACGACGGCACGTCCGACGCCGTCCCGACCGACCTCTCACCTGCAGCGCAGCGTGGTGAGCAGCTGTCGCGCAGCATGGGGTGTGCGGGCTGTCACGGCCAGGACTTCGGCGGCGGCGCCGGCCCAGCTGGATCGGGCTGGCCGGCTCGGAGGTCACGCTCGTCGACGGCAACACGGTCGTTGCCGACGACACGTACCTGACCGCAGCCGTCGCCGAGCCCTCCAAGGACCTGGTCGACGGCTACACGTTGAAGATGCCCGCCAACAACCTGACCGACGCCGAGGTCGCCGACATCGTCGCCTACATCCAGGCCCTCGCCGATGAGTGACCGACGGCGAACCTCCCGTGCCCCCATGGGCACCTTGGCCGCGATTGCCGCGATTGCCGCGATCGCTGTCGCTGGGTCGGCGTTGACGTCGTGCGGCGACGAGCAGCCGGCGTCGAGTGACACGGCCGGCGCCACGACGGTGGTCGACAGCGTCGACGGACGGGTGCTCGCCGGGATCGTGCGCGACCCGGCGCCGCCGTCGACGGCACCACCTTGCCGTCGCTCACGAACGAGGGGACCGACGTGGAGTTCCGCGGCGAGCCCGGCGGCCTGAAGGCCGTGTACTTCGGCTACACCAACTGCCCTGACGTCTGTCCCACGACGATGTCGGACTGGACCGTTGCGTTGCGCCGCCTGCCCGAGGAGATCGCGAATCAGGTCGACACGGTGATGGTCACCGTCGATCCCGAACGTGACAACGATCTGCTCACCGGGTACGTCCAGAGTTTCGTCGCCGACGCCGAGGCGGCCGGAACGCTCGATGCCGATCGGCTCGCTGCGGCCGCGGAGCCGTTCGGCGTGAGCTACGACGTGACCACGAACGCCGACGGCGAGATCGAGGTCTCGCACAGCGGGTTCCTCTACCTGGTGGGCGACGACGGCAAGCTGCTCGTCACGTGGCCGTTCGGCACCTCGTCGGAGGACATGGCCGCGGATGTGCACAGCTCTATGAAGCCCAGGCGGCCGCCCGATGAAGTTGGCACGCTGCGTTCGCGGCCGCCACGGTGGCGCTCGTCGGCCTGGCGGGTTGCGGGAGCGACGCGCGTTCGGACCCGGCGACCGAAGCCGTCGACTCGGTCGACGCAGCGACGTACGAGTACGTCATTCCGGCGGGAGCCGGCGAGGCGCTCGACGCCGGCACCCCGCTGGAGATCCTGCCCGGCGAACTCGAGGTGCGCGTCGGTGAGACCATCCGCATCGTGAACGACGACGATCGCGGGCACAGCGTGGGGCCGTTCTTCGTCGGCGCCAACGAGACGCTCACGCAACGGTTCTCGTCGCCGGGCGAGTTCGTCGGCATCTGTACCGTGCACCCGAGCGGGGAGTTCGTGCTCGTGGTGAGCGCGTGAGTGCACTGCGTCGGCACCGGCACGGGCATCGGTCGTCGCCGGCCTCGTGGCCGGCCTGCTCGGTTCGGTGCTGCTCACGTCGCCGGCGTTCGCCGACCCGCCCGGGCCCACGGACTACCAGTCCGAGATCGTGTCGGTGGAGCCGCCGACGCCGACGATCGAGACGTCGATCATCGGCGGTGACTCCTTCTTCGAACTGACCGTGGCCCCCGGCACCGAGGTGATCGTCATCGGCTATCAGGGCGAGGACATGCTCTGGTTCCGAACCGACGGCACCGTCTGGGAGAACCGGAACTCACCGAGTACCTACCTCAACGCGGACCGGCTCGGTGGTGGGGGCATCCCCGAGACCGGCCACGGCAGATGCCGAGCCCGATTGGACGCAGGTGGCTGCCGACGGGAACTACTCCTGGCACGACCACCGCGCGCACTGGATGCAGCAGGCCCGCCCGTTCGGATCGGAGCCGGGTGACCAGATCCTCGAGTCGGTGATCCCGCTGGTCGTCGACGGCACCGACGTCGAAGTCACCGTGATCAGTACCTGGCAGCCCGCCCCGTCTGCGCTGTCCGTCGTCGCCGGGTTCGCCGTCGGTCTCGGCCTGGCGGTCGCAGCGTGGTTCCTGCACCGAGCGCGTCGGCAGGTGGCTGCGCTCTCGGTGATGATGCCGGTTGCGCTGCTCGCGTTGATCGTGGGTCTGTGGCAGTTCCGGTCGCTGCCTCCCGAGACCGGCCCGAAACTCGTGTGGTGGGTGTTGCCCGCGGTGGCGGTGGCGTGTGCCGCGTTCGGGATCCTGGCCGCGACGCGGTCGAAGACGCTTCGCGGCCGATGCTGCGATGTTGGTGGTCGGCGTCGAACTCGCCATCTGGGGATTCGTGAAGCGTGACGGGTTCAGCGCTGCCATCATCCCGACCGACGCACCCGCATCCCTCGATCGGTTCGTGACCGCGATGGCCCTCAGCAGCGGTGTGGCATTCGCCGGACTCGCGCTGTGGTGGCTGTTCGGAGCGTCACACGGTGCCGGGTCCAACGTGACGCCGACCGTGTCGGAGCGGGCGACGCCGTCAGCGATTCCAGGGAGCTGACGGGCTCACCGCTCCCGGCCCGCCCGTGAGCACCTCGCACCCGTCGTCGGTGACGAGGATCGTGTGCTCGAACTGTGCCGTGCGCTTGCCGTCGCCGGTCACGGCGGTCCAGTCGTCGTCCCAGATCTTGTAGTTGACCGTTCCGAGCGTGATCATCGGCTCGATGGTGAAGGTCATGCCGGGTCGCATGATCGTGGCGGCGCGCGAGTCGTAGTAGTGCAGCACCTGGATGTCGGTGTGGAACTGTTCGCCGATGCCGTGGCCGACGAACGCTCGCACGACGCCGTACCGGTACTTCTTCGCGTGGTCCTCGATCGCACGGCCGATGTCGCTGAGCGGTCTCCCCGGCTTGACGGCTTCGATGCCGTGCCAGGTGCACTCCTCGGTGACCTGGACGAGCTGGCGGCTCTCGGGGTCGACGTCGCCGACCAGGAACGTGGCGTTGGTGTCGCCGTGCACGCCGCCGATGTAGCCGGTGACGTCGATGTTGCAGATGTCGCCGTCCTGGAGCACCGTCGTGTCGGGGATGCCGTGGCAGATGACCTCGTTGATCGAGGTGCAGCACGCCTTCGGGTAACCGTGGTAGTTGATCGTCGAGGGGTACGCACCCCGCTCGACGAACAGGTCGTGGACGTAGATGTCGATCTCCTCGGTGGTGACCCCGGGAGCGACCATGTCGCCCGCCAGGCGCAGCACCTCGGCGGCCACCTTGCCGGCGTGACGCATCCGTTCGATGACCTCGGGGGACTTGATCCGTGGCTCGTCCCACGGCTCGACCTTGCCCGTGTCGGCGTACGGCGGACGCTCGATGTCGGCCGGGACGTCGCGCATCGGCGACACGACACCGGGCACCACGCGGCCCTCGGACTTCTTGTGGCAGCGTTTGTACTTGCGCCCGCTCCCGCACCAGCACGGCTCGTTGGCCTTGGGGAGGGTGGAGGGAACGGTCGCCGTCATGGACATCCCACTCAGGTTACGGGGTGTCTCGCACAGCGACGAGTGGTGCGCACGTTCGTGTGTCCTCCCTCGGGCGCGCCTAGCCTGTCCCACGTGTCCCAGGAAGAGGTGCTGGCTCCGAGCGTCACATCGCCGCTGTTGGCTCTCGCGTCGATGGATGCCGACCGTGCACGGATCGAGGCGGCGATGCACGATGCCGTCGTCACGCCCGACTCGTACCTCAACGAGATCGCGTCGCACCTGATCGTGGCCGGGGGCAAGCGACTCCGACCCGTGCTCGCCGTCGCCGGAGCCCAGGTGCTCGGCGACGCGGCGTCGCACGACGTGGTGCGCGGCGGTGTGGCCTGTGAACTCGTTCACCTCGGATCGCTCTACCACGACGACGTGATGGACGAGGCCGAGACCCGTCGCGGCGTCGAGACGGTCAACGCGAAGTGGGGCAACCTCCAAGCGATCCTCGCCGGCGACTTCCTGCTGTCGCGAGCATCGGAGATCGCGGCATCGCTCGGCACCGAGGTTGCCGGCCTGCTGGCGCGCACCATCGGCTGGCTCTGTGAGGGGCAGATCGAGGAGTTGCGCCACACCTACGACATCGTCGCGCACCGAGGCGAGCTATCTCGCATCGATCCACGGCAAGACGGCGTCGCTGTACGGCACGGCCGCTCGCATCGGTGGTATCGCTGCCGGGCACGACCGCCCGCTGATCGACGCGCTCACCGAATACGGCAACAGCTACGGCATGGTGTTCCAGATCGTCGACGACATCTTGGACATCATCGCCACCGACGAGCAGCTCGGCAAACCCGCCGGTCACGACATCGTCGAGGGTGTCTACACGCTGCCGGTGCTGCGCACTCTTGCGCTCGGGACGCCGGCATCGGACGAACTCGCCAGCCTGCTCGGTTCGCCGCTCGACGCCGCCGGCCAGGACAAGGCGTTGGCGATCCTGCGCTCGAACGACGGTCTGGCGGCGTCGATCGAAACGGCTCAGGCGTACGTCGACCGGGCCGTCGCAGCATGCGACGACTTCCCGGACTCACCGGCGACGCACGCCCTCCGCGCGGCGCCCGGCGCGCTGATCGCCTCGGTGTCGGTCGCCGCCTGACCCGCCCGACGCGGCCCGTGACGTCGCCGGGTCACCAGTTGGGGGCGAACTTCGAGATCGCGTTGGCGATCGCGTACGCCCGCTCGGCTCCGCCGGGTCGCTGATCGCGTAGTTCGTTCGCGGCGATCCGCAGGACGGCGCCCGATGGCGCGATCGCTGTGCAGGCCCAGTCGAAGGGCCGGACGCAACACGATCGGACGTCCGAGGAAGCGTGCGCTCAACCGACCGACCTTGTGGAACTGGCCGACGGCGTCGTTGAGGATCGTCGGGTACCGCTGCAGGGTGGTCGAGTTCCCGGTGGTGAGCGCTTCGTCGAGGACCTCCGCGGCCAGGCGGCCGGTCATCAGGGCGGCATCGACCCCGTCGCCGTTGAACGGGTTGGCCATGCCTGCGGCGTCGCCCGCCACGAGGAACGTCGGCCCCATCTTCGGGCCGACGGACCCGCCGAGTGGGATCCGGAACCGGGTCGGCGCCTTGAGTTTGGCCGAGGGATCGATCTCCCATCGCTCGGCGACGCTGTGCGCGAACGCATCGAGCAGCTTCAACGCGTTCACCCCCCGTACGTCGCGGTAGGTCGACAGCACGGCCACGCCGACGTTGAGCGTCCCGTCGCCGAGCGGGATCACCCACCCGTATCCGGCAACGGGGTGTCCGGTGGCGTCGGGAATTCCGAGCGTCGACTCGATCCACGACTCCGAGCTGCGAGCGCTCGCGAAGTAGGTCCGCGTCGCGATGCCGTACGGCCAGTTGCGGTGCCGGGTGGTGCCGAGCGCCCGTCCGAAGCTGCTGTTGGCGCCGTCGGCCACGACCACGAATCGTGAACGAACGGAGTCGAGCCGGGGCACGTCCGACGCGAGGTCGGTGTCGGCGGTGAGCGTGGCGCCGCGCACGAAACCACGCTCGACGATCGGGTCGGTGGCCTCGTGGCCCATGACGAGGTGCGCTCCGGCTGCGGCAGCGTGACGCCGGAGTTCGGTGTCGAGCACGTCGCGTCGCAGTGCGACCGCGTGGTCGGGGAGCTCGGCATGATCCGGCCACGGCACCGTGGCCTCGCGCCGCCCGTGGACCATGCGCACGCCGTCGAGGCGGTGTCCGCCGAGTCGGAGGGCGTCGACGTCGAGCAGCGCCAACTCGCGCGAGTGCACGTGGCGTCAGCGCGTCACCGCACGCCTTGTGTCGCGGGACGGGACGCTTCTCGACGACCGTGACGTCGTGGCCCGCTCGGGCCAGCCAGTATCCGACCGAGGCCCCGGCGGGGCCACCGCCGACGACGAGGACGTCGGTGTCCAGCAGAATCCGCTCAGCCGGCGGGCGAGCCGGCGACGGCCTCGGGCCCGACGGGGATGATCTCGACGTCGCCGATCGGCTCGGCCTCGGGACTGGTGTAGTCGTACTCGCCGGTCTCGACCGCGTCGTAGACGGGAGCGTTCGGTGCACACCAGGCCTCGAACTCCGCGGCCCATTCCTCGCTCGTGGGATCGGCCCCGCCGAGCGTGTAGCGCTCGTGACAGACCACGGCGATGATCTCGTACTCGGTCAGCTGTGAACCGAACGCGGGCATCACACCGCGTCCACCGGTGATGTGCGGACCACCCGGACGATCGGGGTTGCCGTAGATCTCGACACCGGCGGCGTTGTACCCCTCGGTGCCGTAGTACACGTAGCGGATCTGGTCCTCGATGTGCGGGAACGTCTGCAGGACCGACTGACCCTCGAACGGATAACCGACACCGCCACCGCCGGCCGCGCCGTGGCAGCTCGCGCAGTTGCTGTAGATCTCGGAGCCGGTGCCGAGTGGTCCTTCGACGACCTCGGGCGGCTGCGTCACCGCGCGGACGTACATGAATGCCCACAACGGCATCAGGCTGAGCGTGGCCATGGCCCAGAACGGGATCTTCTTGCGCTGCTTGGCGGCCTGCACGTAGACGGGCTCGGGCGCCGGAGGGGGAGGAGCGGCAGGTGCGGGCGCCGCGGTGCGTGGCGCCGGGCCGGTGGCCGCAGGGGCCGCGGCCGCAGCCGTGGTCGCCGGTGCAGAACTCGCCGTCGTCGCCGGGCTGCTCGACGGCGCACTGTCGCTCGTCGCCGCGTCGTCGCCCTGGCCGATCGCGGAGCGTCGCTCGCGCGACCGCTTGAGGAGATGTTCGGGAATCTCGGTCACTGGGGGGATGATAGATGGATCGCGCCGGGATCTGGGAATCTGTCGCGCCGAAACGCTGATCGTCGGGTCGGGAACTAATGCACAACCATGCGAAGTGGTCAGACTTGCGTGCCAAACTTCGTATCTCGCACGCCGAGGACTACAGTTCGTCAGCAATGTCCCGATTGCGGCCGCCGGCCGTTGATCGGGGATCGAACGCACCGCACAGATCCACCACGACAGGAACACATCGCACATGATCGGAATCGCCGTACTCGAATGGCCCCTGATGAATCAGGCGTTCCTCGTGTCATTCTTCGCGACGATGGCCCTGTCGTTGGCGATCATCCCCTACGGCAAGCGTCGCGCCGTCGACCGGCCGCTCCTGTGGGGCGAGGCGCTGCTCGCGTCCGTGTACATCTTCGGTGTGCTGTTCCTGGCGTTCGGCGTGGTGCCCCACCAGTTCATCGACCATGCCGACAAGGACCTGGGTTGGTCGCGTGACAAGTTGCTGTACGGGCCCGGCGGCATCCTGAAGCCCGAGTCGGCCGGCGGCTGGAACCCCATCACACTGCAGTACCAGGCCGTGCGTGACATCGGCGTGGTCGTCCTGCACCTCATCTTCTTCGGGGTCTTCATCTTCCTCGCCGTCTGGTGGCAGAAGCGCGGCGAGGTCAAGCCGAAGGAACTGCCCACCTCCACCTACGGTCGCCCGCTGGTGAAGAAGGCCTGATCGATGGCACGCACCGACGCCAACCCCCCGATGATGCCGTTCACCGACGCGTACACGTTGGTGGAGGTCGACGCGGACTACCTGTCCAAGGCCGTCAAGCCGAAGCAGTTCATCCACATCGACCAGACCGAGTGCATCGCCTGCGAAGGGTGCGTCGACATCTGTCCGTGGAAGTGCATCCACATGGTGTCGGTCGATGCCGTGGTCGAGGCCGACGGTACCGAGCAGCCCGGCACCGATCCGTCCGATGCGTTCATGTTCACCATCGACGACGACATCTGCACGCGCTGTGCGCTGTGCGTCGACCGCTGCCCCACAGGGGTCATCATTCTCGGCAAGGCGGGCACCGCCACGGCCGCAGGCAACTCCCACGTCCGCACCAACAACCATGGCTACGGCTATGGCATGAGGCTCTGAGAGAACCACGATCCCAATGGCAAAGATCATCGACGACAAACCCCGCCCGACCATCAAGGACCGCATGACCGCCGCGGTCGACGGCGTGCAGGGGAGCCAGGCCTGGAGTTCGATCTTCCGGCCCGGTTCGATCTTCCGCAAGGGCTACACCGACAGCCCGCGCAACCGCAGCTACGTCATCATGAACTCGGTGCTCTACCACCTGCACCCGGTGAAGGTGAAGCGCCACGCCGTCAAGGTCAGCTACACGCTGTGCCTGGGCGGGCTCAGCTTCTTCCTGTTCATCCTGCTGACCGTCACCGGCATCTTCCTGATGTTCTTCTACCGACCCGAAGCGACCGCAGCGTGGAACGACATCCAGAACCTGCAGACCTCGGTCACGTTCGGGCTGCTGGTCAGGAACATGCACAGGTGGGGCGCGCACCTGATGGTGCTGGCGGTGTTCCTCCACATGGCCCGCGTCTTCTACCACGGCGCCTACAAGCCGCCGCGCGAGTTCAACTGGGTCATCGGCGTCATCCTGTTGACGCTGACCCTGCTGCTGTCGTTCACCGGCTATCTGTTGCCGTGGGACCAGTTGGCGCTGTGGGCCGTGACCGTCGGCACGAACATGATGGGCTACACCCCGGTGTTCGGCCAGGAGGTCAGGTTCGTCCTGCTGGGCGGTGCCGAGATCGGCTCCGAGACCCTGCTGCGATGGTATGTGTTGCACGTGTTGTTCCTGCCGTTCGTGATCGTGATCTTCATGGCGATCCACTTCTGGCGTGTCCGCAAGGACGGCGGAATCTCGGGCCCGTTGTGATTTCGATCGTTGATGTGAGTTCGACTGTCGACCGGCCGATACGACTGGATGGTGAGGTGAACGATGACTGAGATCCCGGAGCATCTCCTCAAGCGAGCCGCTGCTGCGCGCGAGAAGTCGGCGGAGGCCGCGCCCGCCGAGGCTGCTGCTGCCGCGCCCGCCGAGGCTGCAGCCCCGTCCGATTCGCGTATCCCCGACCACCTGCTGCAGCGCAGCAAGGCGGCCAAGGCTGCCAAGGCCGGCGGCGAGACCGAGGCCCCCGCATCGGGTGGTGCCGTCGCCGTTGCCGAGAAGGTCGGTGCGGTCGTCGCAGCGGCACCCGCCGGCGGTGGCGTGCCGGTCGGCGCAGGACCGGGCGGTCACACCCAGCGTCTCTTGACCGTCGTCAAGTCGGGCTCGATCCAAGACGTGAAGGCGACCCCGGTCGACAAGGTCCACACCTGGCCGCACCTGCTCGCAGCCGAGTTCGTCGCCGCCCTGGCGATGACGGCGTTCGTGTTCATCTTCTCGGTCTTCGTGCATGCGCCGCTGCTGCAGTTGGCCAACACGAACCTGACGCCGAACCCCTCGAAGGCACCGTGGTACTTCCTGGGCCTGCAGGAACTGCTCACGACGTTCCACCCGATGGTGGCAGGTGTCACACTTCCCGGTGTCGGGCTGATTGCACTCGTCCTCGCGCCGTACCTGGACCGTAATCCTTCCAACAAACCAGAGGACCGCAAGTTCATGTACGGCCTGCAGACCGTGCACCTGATGTTCTGGGCGGTCCTCGTCATCATCGGGTCGTTCTTCCGTGGGCCCGGCTTCAACTTCGTCCTGCCCTGGGTCGAAGGTCTGTTCTTCGAACTGTGACTCTGCGAAAGGAGACCCCCCAGTCATGAGTACTGCAGCAGTCATTGCCATCGCCATCGGCGTCGTCGTCGTTCTCGGTGCCGTCGCGTTCTTCACCATGGCGCGTCGCAGCGACGTCCGCGGTGCAGGCGCGCTGTCCGGCGAGACCGTGCAACGGGATCGTGCGGCGCGCAAGCAGGCCGAACCGATCGTCGACACGCCGACGGCCGCCGACGTCGAAGCTGCCGGTCTGGCATCGCGCAGCACCGAAGTCGAAGTGCGCCCGCAGGTCGAGATCGTCGAGTGGACACCGCCCGACCCCGAGATGATCGGCGTCACGCGCCGTCAGTTCTTCAACCGGGCCACGGTGTCGCTGATGGGGGTCGGCCTCGGCGCCTTCGCAGCGGCGGCCTTCGTCGCATTCCTGTGGCCGAGCGGAACCGGCGGCTTCGGTGGCCTCGTGTCGGCCGGCAAGATCGACGGGATCAAGGCCGGCATCAAGCAGGGCAACGGCTTCTTCTACGTCCCCGAGGCCCGTTCGTGGATCACCGAGTACCCGGCCGAGGCACTGCCACTCGCCGAGACGGTGTACCCCGAGTCGCTGCTGGTGGGCATGCGTGCGGGACTCAGCATCCTGAGCCAGAAGTGCCCGCACCTCGGCTGCCGTATCCCCGAGTGCAACACGAGCCAGTGGTTCGAGTGCCAGTGTCACGGTTCGCAGTACAACCGCAACGGTGAGAAGAAGGCCGGCCCGGCCCCGCGAGGCATGGACGCGTACCCGGCCACGATCTCGGCGTCCGGCGAGGTCTCGATCAACACCGGCCAGCTCGTGCCCGGACCCCCGATCGGCACGAACACGACCGGTCAGGAAGCCGAAGGCCCGCACTGCACCGGCGGGGGTGAGCACTGATGGCACTCGTCGCACTCACGACCACGACCATCGGCATCATCGGTCTCGTCATCATCGTTGCCGGCTGGGTCATCTACGGCCTGTTCAACGTCGCGGCGGGCCGCAAGGAGGTCGGCTCGGAGATCGAGCTCGCAGCCAACCGCAAGCCGTACTACGACGACGAGACCCTGGAGGGCCCCCGACTCGAGCGTGTGCAGCTCTGGGGTGTCGTTCTCCTCGTCGTGATCGTCGTGGCCCTGCCGCTGTACTGGGTGTTCGAACCGAGCCGACAGGCCGGGGCCGAGGAGGGCTGGGACAACCGCTTCGCCAGTTGGGGATCGCAGCTGTTCGCGCCGACCGCCGAGGGCGGGTTCAACTGCGCCGGCTGCCACGGCGGCATGCAGGCCGTCGGTGGCGAAGCGCCGTTCACCGTGACCGACCCGGTCACCCAGGAGGTCCAGGCCGTCAACTGGAAGGCACCGGCGCTGAACACCGCGCTGTACCGGTTCGACGAGAGCGAGATCCGGTTCATCCTGGTCTACGGCCGACCCTTCTCGCCGATGTCGCCCTGGGGTCTCGCGGGCGGTGGCCCGATGAACGCCCAGCAGATCGACAACCTGATCGCCTACATGAAGAGCATCCAGATCCCTCGTGAGAACTGCGCCGAGGGTGAGGATCCGCTGGTCTGTTCCGACGGCAACCTGCCGGCCGAGATGCAGGCCGAGATCCAGACGGCAGCGGAGAAGGCCGTTGCCGACGGCGAGGCCGAGACGGTGGGTGAGGCGCTGTTCAACCTCGAACTCGCCAGTGGCGCCTACAGCTGCGCCCGCTGCCACACGCTCGGTTGGAGCTACGGACAGCCGGGTGTGTCGGGTCAGGGTGCCTTCGGTTGGAACCTCACCGGGGGTTCGGTGAACAGCCACTTCGCCGTCGGAGTCCGACCTCGTCACGTTCGTCCAGAACGGTTCGGTGTTCGGCAAGCTGTACGGTCGCAACGGGCAAGGGTCCGGCCGCATGCCCGGATTCGGAAACCTGCTCACCGACGAGCAGCTCGATTCCATCCTCGAGTACGTACGGAGCTTGTGACACATGTCGTTGTTGGCAATCGGATGGGAGCCTGAGCTTCGCGGCCTGCTCACCGTCATCATCGCCGTCGTCATCCTGGTCGGCAGCATCTACGGCATCATGGCGACCAACCTCGGGTCGCGCCTGGCGTTCCTCGTCACGATCGCCGGCCTGGCGGGCTGGATGATGCTGATGGGTGCAGTGTGGATGATCTACGGCATCGGCCTGCGCGGACCCGACCCGACCTGGCAACCGGTTGCAGGGTCAGCGGTGTTGCAGGACGTGAATGCCCTGGGCGCGGCAGGGGTGCTCGATCCCAACGCCGACGTTCCCGAGGGCGCGACTGCCACCGAGTCCGCCGAGATCGTGCGCGACACCTTCCTCGAGCAGGACTGGCTGGTGCTCGACAAGGCATCACCGGCGTTCGGCCAGGCGCAGGCCGCCGCCACCGAGATCCTCATCGAGGAGGAGGCGTTCACGGCCGGCCAGTTCGAGATCGTCGAGGTCTTCGACACCGGAGGCGAGAGCTATCCCAAGATCAACGACACACTCGACTTCCTCGCCTTCTGGCACACGCCGCACTACGTCGTTGCCGAGGCGGCGTCGTACGTGCCGGTGCGTACCGAGCCGGGCCGTGCGCCCGTGCGGCCCGAGATCGACGAGAATCGCCAGCGCGTCTACGTGTACATGATCCGTGATCTCGGTGCGCGCCGTCAGCCACCGGCGGTGCTGATGATCGGTGCCGGCCTGATCTTCTTCGCCCTGTGCTACCTGCTGAACCGTCGTGACCGCATCCGCCGGGCGAACCTCGCCCAGCCGCTGCCGGCCGTCAAGGTCGAGGCCACCGTCGCGGCACCCGAACGAGACAAGGTCGACGCCGGCGTCTGATCATGGCTCAGTACCTGCCCATCGTCGTGTTGTTCATCCTCGCCGTGGTGTTCGGCGTGTTGAGCTTCGCGGCATCGAGGTTGCTGGCGCCGCGACGCCCGTCGATCGCGAAGGAGGCGCCGTACGAATGCGGCATCGTGCCGAGTCGTGAGCCGCCCGAACGGTTCCCGGTGAGCTTCTACGTCGTCGCGATGCTCTTCATCATGTTCGACATCGAGATCATCTTCCTGTACCCGTACGCGGTGTCGCACTCGACACTGGGGACGTACGGGTTCTGGGCTGTCCTGGCGTTCTCGGTGGTGTTCTTCGCGACGTTCGTCTACGAGGTCGCTCGCGGCGGTCTGGAATGGGGCCCGCTGCAGCGCGGCAGGCTGCTCACGACGGACGCGGCGATGGTGTCGCCCGAACGTACGATGGCCACCACGGTCCGACGCGTCGGGGCCGAAGGCCGCCTGACGTCCACGGGCACCGAAGAAGCCGCATAGCGAGACTGCGAAGGAGTCATCAGCATGGGCATCGTCAACGATGTGCGCGACGACGGCCTTGGTGGCCTGTCGCACAACGTCATCACCGGAAAACTCGAAGACCTCGTCAACTGGTCGCGTGCGCGCTCGTCGTGGCCCGCGTCGTTCGGCCTGGCCTGCTGCGCCATCGAGATGATGGCGACCGGCGGGGCCCACTACGACATCTCCCGCTTCGGCATGGAGGTGTTCCGTGCATCTCCTCGCCAGGCCGACATCATGATCGTCGCCGGTCGGGTCAGCCAGAAGATGGCACCGGTCCTGCGCCAGGTGTACGACCAGATGATGGAGCCCAAGTGGGTCATCTCGATGGGCGTCTGCGCCTCCTCGGGCGGCATGTTCAACAACTACGCGATCGTCCAGGGCGTCGACCAGATCGTGCCGGTCGACGTGTATGCGCCGGGGTGCCCGCCCACGCCGGAGACCTTGATCCACGCGATCGAGACGCTGCACGGGTTGATCGAGACCAACCAGATCATGAAGCGCCGCGACGAGTCCGGCGCGGGCGCCAACGTGCACGTCGAGTACATCGAACCGACGGGCGTGCCCGTCCTGCTCGGAGCGTCGAAGCCATGAGCGACCAGGACGTCCTCCACGTCGCACGCGACGAGTACCTCGCCACGGTCAAGCGCCTCGCCGACGACGGCTACACGATGTGCGTCGACCTGACCGGCGTCGACTATCTCGAGCGGCCCGGCCGCGCGTTGCCCGACGGCGTGGTCGCCGAACGGTTCGAGGTCGTCGTCAACCTGCTCGACATGCGTGAGCGACGTCGCATCCGCCTGCGGGTGCAGGTACCCGAGGCCGATGCGGTCGCTGCCGACACTGTTCGACGTGTATCCCGGCACGGAGGCGATGGAGCGCGAGGTGTTCGACATGTTCGGTGTGGAGTTCACCGACCATCCGGACCTCACGCGCATCCTCATGCCGGAGGACTGGATCGGCCACCCGCTGCGCAAGGACTACGACGTGGGTCGGATCCCGGTGCAGTTCAAGGAGGCGAACGCATGAGCGAAGCGACCACTGAAACAGTCGAAGCGACCACGAACGGGCGACTTCTACGAGCGCTCGGTTGCCGGCACCGACGAGGGCGAGCAGCAACTCAAGCCGCGCAGCGAACTCAGCGCCAAGGAACTGTTGCGCGAGGTCGGATCCGTCCTGCGCATGTCCGAGGCCGAGGCTGCGCTCGCTGGGCGACCTCCCCGACGACCCCGACGACGATCAGACGATGATCATCAACATGGGCCCGCAGCACCCGTCGACGCACGGCGTGTTGCGGCTCATGCTCGAACTCCAGGGCGAGACGGTGCTGCGCTGCAAGCCGATCATCGGCTACCTGCACACCGGCATGGAGAAGACCGGTGAACAGCTCACCTACGCGCAGGGCGGCACGAACGTCACGCGGATGGACTACCTGAGCCCGATCGCCAACGAGCTCGTGTTCTCGATGGCGACCGAGAAGCTGCTCGGCATCGACGGTGAGATCCCCGAGCGGGCCGTGTGGATCCGGATGCTGCTCGCCGAGATGAGTCGCATGGCGAGCCACCTGCTGTTCATGGCGACCAACGGCATGGACCTCGGCGCGGTGTCGATGATGATCTACGGCTGGCGTGAACGCGAAGAGGTGCTGCGGTTCTTCCAGGAGGTCACCGGCCTGCGGATGAACCACAACTTCGTCCGCCCCGGCGGGCTCGCCGCCGACCTCCCGGCGGGTTGGCGCGACGGTGTGCTGTCGATCCTCGACATGCTCCCGCCGACCGTCTCGACGAGTACGACATCTTGATGACCGGCCAGCCGATCTGGCGCGAGCGGCTCCAGGGCGTCGGCGTCATCACGCCCGACCGAGGCCATGGCGCTCGGCGCGACCGGCCCGATCCTGCGTTCGACCGGCGTCGAATGGGACCTGCGCCGCGACCAGCCCTACATGCACTACGACGAGATGGACTTCGACGTGATCGTCGGCTCGTACGGCGACGCGTTCGACCGGTTCGCGATCCGTCTCGCCGAGATCCGCGAGTCGATGAAGATCGTCCGCCAGATCCTCGACAAGATGCCCGCGGGCGACTACCGCATCCAGGACAAGAAGGTGACGCCGCCGCCGCGTGCCCGCATCGACGAGTCGATGGAGGCGCTGATCCACCACTTCAAGATCTTCACCGAGGGCTTCAAGGTGCCCGAGGGCGAGGTGTACGTCGGCATCGAGAGCCCGCGTGGCGAGATCGGGTGCTACATCGTGAGTGACGGTTCGGCCAACCCGTACCGCATGCACATGCGTGACCCGAGCTTCGTCAACATCCAGTGCCTGCCGCACATGATGCGCGGCGGCCTCGTGGCCGACGCGGTCGCCGTCATCTCGAGCGTCGACCCGGTGCTCGGCGGGGTCGACAGATGAACGGAGTGGATCGATGAGCCGTCTGAGTGACCACAACGTGATCGTGGCGAAGGAGATCATCGCCCGCTACCCGAAGAAGAAGTCGGCGCTGATCCCGCTCGTGCACCTGAGCCAGGAGCAGAACGGCTACGTCACCGAGGACGCGATGCGCCACGTCGCCGAGTTGATCGACGTCACCCCGGCCGAGGTGTACGGCACCGCGTCGTTCTACGAGATGTTCCGGTTCGAGCCGACCGGCAAGTACCTGCATCAACATCTGCGGCACCCTGTCGTGCCAGCTCATGGGCGCCGAGTCGCTGATGCACCACGCCGAACACACCCTCGGGATCAAGGCCGGCTCGACCACGTCCGACGGCCTCATCACGCTCCAGCACGCCGAGTGTCAGGCGGCGTGCACCGAAGCGCCGACGCTGCAGGTCAACTACCGGCACCGCTACCGCGTCGACCCCCGAGGCGTTCGACGAGCTGGTCGCCGACCTGCGTGTCGGGTGCGCTCGACGCCGAGATCCCGCCGCACGGCACGCTCGGCCGCAACCGCCAGCAGATTCCCGCCGACCGCTGGGTCGGTGCTTCCGACCCCGACGACGTCACGGAAGGACCCACCTGGATCCAGGTGACCCCCGCATGAGCAACAGCCCCTATCCCTGGGCGCCCGGCTTCTACCCGGGTGACCGCCCGCAGATCGTCACCTCGCGTTTCCAGTACGACGACGGCCACACCCTCGAGCGCTACCACGCCACCGGCGGGTACGAGGGCCTGCGAGCGGCGCTCGCGAAGTCGCCCGCCGAGGTGTCCGACGAGGTCAAGAACTCCACGCTGCTCGGCCGCGGCGGTGCCGGCTTCCCGGCCGGTACCAAGTGGGGCTTCACCCCGCAGGGTGTGTGGCCGCGCTACCTCGTCGTCAACGGCGACGAGTCCGAGCCCGGCACCTACAAGGACCGCCTCCTCATGGAGTGCGACCCGCACCAGCTGATCGAGGGCTGTCTGATCGCGTGCTACGCCGCCGGGCTGTCGCAGTGCTTCCTCTACATCCGCGGTGAGATGGCGCTCGCCCACGAGCGCGTCGCCGCGGCGCTCGACGAGGCCTACGCCGCCGGCTACATCGGCAAGAACATCCTCGGCACCGACTTCGGTGTCGACATCGTGCTGCACACCGGCGCCGGCGCCTACGTCGTCGGCGAGGAGACGGCGCTCATCGAGTCGCTCGAGGGCGAGCGCGGCATGCCGCGGCTCAAGCCGCCGTACTTCCCCGCCGCGGTCGGCCTGTACGGCCAGCCGACGATCGTCAACAACGTCGAGACGCTCGCCAACCTGCCCGTTCATCGCCAGGGAGGGCTCGGCGGCCTACACCGCGGTCGGCACGGCCGACCTCGCCCGGCACGCGCATGATCGCGGTGTCGGGCCACGTGGTTCGCCCCGGCGTGTACGAGATCGTCAACGGTTCCACGACGTTCCGTGACCTGCTCTACGGCGAGGAGTTCGCACAGGGCATCCGCGACGGCAACGACCTCAAGGCGTTCGTGCCCGGCGGCGGCTCGGCTCCGTGGTTCACCGCCGACCAGCTCGACATCCCGTTCGAGGGCCCGCAGGCCGGTGCCGCCGGATCGATGCTCGGCTCGGGCGCCGTCATGGTGATGGACTCCACCACCGACATCCCCGCGGCCGCGCTGTCGCTCGTGCGGTTCTACGCCCACGAGTCGTGCGGCAAGTGTGTCCCGTGTCGCGAGGGTGGAACGTGGTTGTACCGACTCGTGCAGCGCATCGTCGACGGCCACGGCACCGACGCCGACCTGCAGACGATCCTCGACGTCGGCCAGTCGATCTGCCCGGGCGACATGCCGCACGCATCGAGCGAACGCCTCGGCCTCGACGCGGTGCCGTTCCCGTACAAGATGACGACGATCTGCTTCGTCGGCCCGTCGGCGTACGTGCCGATCCATTCGGCGATGACCCTGTTCCCCGAGGACTTCGCGGCGCTGGTGACCAAGCGGGCCGAACGTCGCAGCATCCCGGTGATGGCAGGAGCCGGCGAGTGAGCGACGACACCCGACACCCGATGTCGACCCGATCACCGACGAGGTCGTCGCCGACGTCGAGCGACGCGAGGACCTCGCCGAGACCGTCGACGCGGCGATCGATGCCGGTCGAACCGGAACCCGACCCGAACGCGGTCACGCTCTCGATCAACGGTCGTGACGTGGCCGCTCGCAAGGGCGACATGGTCATCGCCGCGGCGCTCGGCGTCGACGAGTACGTGCCGCACTTCTGCTACCACCCGCGCATGTCGCCGGTCGGGATGTGCCGCCAGTGCATGGTCGAGGTCGAGGGCCCACGTGGCCCGATGATGGTCGTGTCGTGCATGACCCCGGTCGCCGACGGCCAGGTGGTCCGCACCGACACCGATCAGGTCAAGCGCGCGCAGGAGGGCATGCTCGAACTGCTGCTCGCCAACCACCCGCTCGACTGCCCGGTGTGCGACAAGGGCGGCGAGTGTCCGCTGCAGGACCAGGCGTTCAGCCACGGCCCGGGCGAGAGTCGGTACGTCGAGTCCAAGCGTCACTACGAGAAGCCGATCCCGATCTCCGACCTCGTCTACCTCGACCGCGAGCGCTGCATCCTCTGCGACCGCTGCACCCGATTCGCCGACGAGGTGGCCGGCGACAAGCTCATCCACTTCATCAGCCGCGGCAACGACACCCAGGTGATGACGTTCCCCGACGAGCCGTTCGTGTCGTACTTCTCGGGCAACACCGTGCAGATCTGCCCGGTCGGTGCGCTCACCGCCAAGCCGTATCGGTTCAAGGCCCGACCGTGGGACCTCGACCAGCAGGAGTCGACCTGCACCACCTGCTCGGTCGGCTGTCGCACCGTGGTGCAGTCGAGCCGCGACGAGTTGCTGCGCTACCAGGGCGTCGACTCCGACCCGGTGAACTGGGGTTGGCTCTGCGACCGCGGTCGCTTCAACTTCGAAGCCGTCAACTCCGACTACCGTCTCGGCCGCACCGATGGTCAAGCTCGGAGACCGGCCTCGTCGAGACGTCGTGGAACACGGCGCTGCGCGCGGCCGCCACGATGATCTCCGACGCGCTCGCCGCCGGCGGACCCGACAGCGTGGCCCTGCTCGGCGGAGCGCGTGGCACGAACGAGGACGCCTACGCGTGGGCGCAACTCGCCGACGCGATCGGGATCACCCACCGTGACGCCCAGCTCGGAGATGGCCTCCCCGCGGAGATCCTCGGTCTCGACCGGGCGACGATCGACGAGGCCGCCAACGCCACGACGATCGTGCTCCTCGGCCCCGATCTCAAGGAGGAACTGCCCGTCCTCCACCTGCGCCTGCGCGATGCCGCCGAGAAGCGCCGGAGTCGCATCATCGAGTTCTCGACCTTCGAGACGGGGATGACGCCGTCCGCGTGGAAGTCGGTTCGCTACGAACCGGGCGCCCAACGCGATGCCGTGGCCAAGGCGCTCGCCGACGCCGACATCGCGGCCCAGATCGCGATCGGGCGATGTCGTCGTGGTGGTCGGCCGTGCGAACCTCGCCGAGTCGGCCGGAGCAACTGTTGCCGCACTGCAGACGCTCCTCGAGGCCGTGCCGACGGCCAAGGTGCTCCCGACGCTGCGTCGCGGCAACGTCGTGGGTGCGCTGACGCTCGGTCTGGCGCCGAGCGACGCCGACCACGATGCCATGGCGACACTCACCGCCGCCGCCGAGGGCCGCATCGAGTTGCTCGTGCTGCTCGGTGCCGATCCGCTCAACGACTGCCCCGACGCCGATCTCGCCCGTCGGGCGATCGCCGGCGCCCGCCGGATCGTGTCGATCGACACGTTCGCCTGCGAGTCCACGCAGCATGCCGACGTCGTCCTCGCTGCGTCGGCGTACGGCGAGAAGGCAGGTACGACGACGAACCTCGAGGGACGCGTCACCACGCTCGCCCAGCAGGTGACCGCGACCGGCACGAGCCGACCCGACTGGATGATCGCCGTCGAACTCGGGCTGATGATCGGCGACCGATCGTTCGGGGCCGACCACGCCTTGCGCGGTGTGTCCACCGTCGGCGACGTCACCGCACTCATCGCTGCCGACGTCGCGTCGTTCGCCGACGTGTCGACCCCGTTGCGCTCGCCGAGACCCCCAACGGGGTCCTGACCGGCCCGATCGACGATGGCGCTCGACCCGGTGGTCTTCTCCGCACCAGGTCGGAACAGCTATGACTATCGGTTGGTGGTGAGTCGCAAGTTGTACGACCGGGCAGTTGGAACGCAGATGTCACGGTCGCTCGTGAACCTCGCGCCGGGTTCGGCCGTGCACGTGCACCCGCTCGATCTCGACGCCATCGGGGTCGCCGACGGCAGTGACGTCAAGATCATCAGCGCCAAGGCCGGCACCGTGATGCCGATCCGCTCCAACGTCCGGGTACCCCGCGGCGTCGTGTGGTCACCGTTCAACCAGGGCGCCGGCACCATCGAGGACATCGTCGACGGCACCACCGCGACCACCGATGTGAGGATCGAGCGGATCTGATGTTCGCGCTCGACCCGATCGTCGAGGGGCCGCTGCTGTGGACCCCCCTGCTCATCGTCCTGGGCAAGGTCGTCTTCATCTTCGTCATCGGCCTCGTGTCGACGATGTTCATGGTCTGGTACGAACGCAAGGTCGTGTCGGGCATGCAGAACCGGATCGGCCCGAACAAGGCGGGCCCGTTCGGCATGCTGCAGACACTCGCCGACGGCATCAAGGCGTTCTTCAAGGAAGACCTGCTGCCGAGCCGCGCGGACCGGTTCGTGTTCCGGCTCGCTCCGTTCCTGGCCTTCGTCCCGGCGTTCCTGTTGTGGGCGGTCATCCCGCTCGGCGGCGACTTCTCCGACGGCGGCGACGGCACCGTCACGTGGTTCGGCGAGGTCACCCGCGTGCAGTTGGCCGACCCGCCCGTCGGCATCCTGTGGGTGCTCGCCATGTCGTCGATCGGTGTCTACGGCATCATGCTCGCCGGCTGGTCGAGCGGGTCGAAGTACCCGCTGCTCGGCTCGGTGCGGGCCTCGGCGCAGATGATCTCCTACGAGGCGGCACTCGGGCTCAGCCTCGCTGCCGTCCTGCTCTCGTCGGGCACCCTGTCGACGGCCGGCATCGTCGTGCAGCAGAACAGCTTCGTCGACTGGAACGTCATCTCCACCGGGATCGTGCCGTTCGTGATCTTCCTCATCGCAGTGACCGCCGAGCTGAACCGGCCGCCGTTCGACCTCGTCGAGGCCGAGCAGGAACTGGTCGGTGGCTTCAACACCGAGTACTCCGGTATCCGGTTCGCCCTGTTCTTCCTGTCGGAGTTCATGAACGTCGTCACGATGTCGGCGATCATGGTCACGCTGTTCCTCGGTGGGCCGCAACCGCTGTTCGACATCCCGGTGATCCCGGGTGCCATCGAAGGCACCCTGTGGTTCCTGGTGAAGCTCTTCGCCTTCCTCTACCTGTTCGTGTGGCTGCGCGCCACGCTGCCGCGGCTGCGCTACGACCAGCTCATGGATCTCGGCTGGAAGGTGCTCATCCCGATCGCGCTCGGCTGGTTCCTGCTGCTCGCCGCACTGCGCGAGTTCTCGCCCGACGGTGACGCGGCCGACAGCCTTCGCGTGGTCGTGATCAGTTTCGTGGTGGCGGTCGTCGCCTTCGGACTGTTCGCTGCGGCTCTGAAGGTGAGCGCCCGCAATCGAGCAGTCGCGAACGACAGCCGTGCCACCGACAACACAGGAGCGACCGTCTGATGGGGTATCTCGAGGGTTTCGGCGTCACGATCCGCCAGCACCGCCTGTTCGGCGGCGAGCGGGTCACGACCGAGTACTCCGGTGGTCGTCGCGCCAAGAAGAAGCACGACGACGCCCGCGACGTCGAGCACGACGAGAAGCTCGACGCGCCCCGAGCGTCTGCACGGGCGCCACGTGCTGAACCGCTACGAGGACGGCATGGAGAAGTGCATCGGCTGCGAACTGTGCGCCGGCGTCTGCCCTGCCGACTGCATCTACGTGCGTGGTGCCGACAACGACCCCGAGAACCCGACGTCGCCGGGCGAGCGGTTCGGGTTCGTCTACGAGATCAACTACCTGCGCTGCATCCACTGCGACATGTGCGTCGAGGCGTGTCCGACCGAGGCGATCACCGAGTCGAAGCTGTTCGAGTTCTCGTTCACCAAGCGCAACGACGCCATCTACACCAAGGCCGAACTCGTCGTCGACGACGAGGGCATGCCGAAGAAGCTGCCCTGGGAGGACTGGCGCGAAGGCGACGACCTGCTCACGAGCGGCTGGATGCGGGCGACGTCGCCGTCGGGTGACGCGACGTTCGAGGGTGAAGTGGGCTGGAGCGGAGAACTCGGATACGGCGTGCGCGCCCCCGAGCCGGCGCAGCCCGAGCGGGACAAGACGGTCCAGGGTGATCGAACGGTGAGCGACGCGACCTTTCTCGAATACGTGGTGTTCTTCTCCGCCGCGGTGATGATCCTCGGCGGTGCGATCGGCGTGATCACGATGAAGAACCCGGTCCATGCCGCGCTCGGCCTCGTCCTCACGCTGTTCGGCGTCGCCGTGCAGTTCGTCGCCATGGACGCGCAGTTCCTTGCCGCCGTCCAGGTGATCGTCTACGCCGGGGCGATCGTCGTGCTGTTCCTGTTCGTCATCATGCTGCTCGGCGTCGACGAGTCGATGGACCTGTCGATCGAACCGATCCCGATCCAGCGACCGCTCGCTGCAGTGATGGCCGTCGGCCTCGTCGGCCTGGTCGGCGCCGCGGTCATCCGCGCGCACGACGCACTGGTCATCAACCCCGGCGACGGCATCGCCAGTGCCACCGATGCCGGCAACCACGACGCCAACATCCAGCAGCTCGCCACGAACCTGTACGGCGACCACGTGTTCGCGTTCCAGCTCACCTCGGTGCTGCTGATCGTCGCCGTCGCCGGCACGGTCCTGCTCACGCGCAAGTGGCCGAGGAATGCGTCGGAGACCGAGAGCAGCGACTCGTGATCGCCGTCATCGAACCGACCTGGTACCTGTTGCTCGCCGCGATGCTCTTCGGCCTCGGTGCGTTCGGGCTGATGGTGCGGCGCAACCCACTGATCATGTTCATGTGCATCGAGTTGATGCTCAATGCCGCCAACCTCACGTTCGTGGCGCTGGCAACACGGCTCGGGCGACATCAACGGGCAGACGGCCGTGTTCTTCGTGATGGTCGTCGCGGCCGCCGAAGTCGTGGTCGGTCTCGGCATCATCGTGTCGATCCTGCGCCGGCGCCCGGGCGCGACGGCCGACGATCTCGCGGAACTGAAGGGCTGACAGCGCCATGGCCGATCTCGTCTGGTTGATTCCCGCGTTCCCGCTCGCCGGGTTCCTCACGATCCTGCTCTTCGGTCGCCGACTCGGCGACCCCAAGGCGGGGTACCTCGCCACCGCTGCGGTCTTCGCCTCGTTCGCTGTCGCGGTCGCCGTCTACTTCGACCTGTTGGGCCGGCCGGAGGAGGATCGCGAGACCGTCGTCACGCTGTTCTCCTGGGTGCCCGTCGGGACGTTGCAGGTCGACCTGGCGTTCCTGGCCGACCCCCTGTCGATCCTGATGTGCCTGTTCGTCACGTTCATCGCCGGATGGATCCACCTGTTCGCCGTGGGGTACATGCACGGCGACGCCAAGTTCTCGAAGTTCTTCCTGTACATGAACCTGTTCGTCTTCTCGATGACGATCCTGGTGCTCGGCGAGAACCTGCTCGTCACCTTCCTCGGCTGGGAGGGCGTCGGCACCTGCTCGTACCTGTTGATCGCCTTCTGGCACACCCGGGAGTCGGCGGCCACCGCAGGCAAGAAGGCATTCGTCACCAACCGGGTCGGCGACTGGGGCGTCATGCTGGCGATGTTCCTCGCCTTCTCCGCCGTTGGCTCGCTGTCGTACACGGTGCTCAACGAGAGCGCCGAGACCGGCGAACTCGCCGCGTCGACGGCCTCGGCGATCGCGGTCCTGCTGCTCATCGGCGCCGCCGGCAAGAGCGCGCAGCTGCCGCTGTACCTCTGGCTGCCCGACGCCATGGAGGGCCCGACGCCGGTGTCGGCGCTCATCCACGCGGCGACGATGGTGACCGGCGGGGTGTTCCTGCTCACGCGCATCAACCCGGTGATCCAGGCGTCGTACGACTGGGTGCCCACCACGATCGCCTGGGTCGGTGGCCTCACCGCACTGTTCGCGGCGACCGTCGCGTTGGCGCAGAACGACATCAAGAAGGTGCTCGCCTATTCCACGGTCTCGCAGATCGGGTACATGGTGCTCGCCGTCGGAACCGGTGGGTACGTGGCGGCGATCTTCCACATGGTCACCCATGCGGGGTTCAAGGCGCTGCTGTTCCTCGGAGCCGGATCCGTGATCCACGGGATGCACCACGAGCAGGACATGCGCAAGATGGGCGCCCTGCGCAAGTTCATGCCGATCACGGCGGCGACGTTCATCATCGGCTGGCTGGCGATCGCCGGTGTGCCGCCGTTCTCGGGTTTCTGGTCGAAGGACGAGATCCTGCTGTACACGCTGGCCGACAACACGCCGTTGTACATCGTCGGGATCGTCACGGCGGTCCTGACGGCGTTCTACATGACCCGCCAGATCATCATGGTCTTCTTCGGCGAGGCCCGCTGGACGAGCCTCGCCAATGCCGACGAGGCACCCGAGGTCGCCGAGGGCGAGCCACCCGTCGAGACCCACGACGCGCACGGCGAGTTCAAGCCGCACGAGTCGCCCCCGATCATGTGGATCCCGCTCGTCGTGCTCGCGGGTGTCGCCGCCCTCGGCGGCATCATCAACATGCCCAGGCTCTTCGGCATCCCCGGCGGCCTGGCCCACAAGCTCGAGGAGTGGCTGCATCCGGTGGTGGAGTTCGGCGAGGCCGACATCTCCGGCACGTGGGCGTACGACAACAAGTACATCCTGGTCGCCATCGCCGTGGCCTGTGCATTGACCGGGATTGCGCTCGCCTGGCTCGTGTACGAACGCAAGCGCATCAAGCCCTGGGAGCCGTCACTGTTCGCGAACGCCTGGTACTACGACTTCGCGGTCACCTGGTTCATGGGCAACCCGGGTCGTGAAGGATTCCAGGCGGTGGCGGACTTCGATGCCACGATCGTCGATGGCGCGGTGACGGGAACGGGCGTCGCTGTCAGGGCGACCGCCGGCGAGGTACGCAAGGGCCAGACCGGTTACGTGCGCCAGTACGCCGCTCTGATCGCGGTCGGTGTCGTCTTGCTCCTCGGCTGGTTCGTGGTGATTCGAGGGATTCTGTGATGTTGGCAGCCGAAACGGGACCCATCGCGTTCCCCATCCTGAGTGCGTTGATCTTCGTGCCGATCATCGGCGCGATCCTCGTCGCACTCCTGCCGAAGAGCCGTCCGGAGTATCCGAAGGTGGTCGCCCTGATGGCGTCCGTCGCCACGGCGGCGATGTCGATCTGGCTCATGGCCTCGTTCGAGACGTCCGATGCCGGGTTCCAGTTCGTGTCGAAGCACACCTGGATCGAGGCGTGGGGGATCTCGTGGCACCTCGGTGTCGACGGCATCTCGCTGTTCCTCGTGGTGCTCACCGGCATCCTGTTCCCGTTGGCGATCCTGGCGGTCGACGCGCACCACGACGAGAAGCCGTATCTCGCGTGGCTGCTCATGCTGCAGGCCGGTGTCATGGGGAGCTTCCTCAGCCTCGACCTGTTCGTGTTCTTCGTGTTCTTCGAGATCGTGCTCGTGCCGATGTACTTCCTCATCGCCGGCTGGGGGTACGAGAAGCGGGTCTACGCCGCCACGAAGTTCTTCCTCTACACGATGTTCGGCTCGGCATTCATGCTCGTCGGTCTCATCGCCACGGTCGCCATCGCGAGCCGCGAGATCGGCTACACCACCTTCGACCTCGTGGTCATCGCCGAGCAGGCGAACTTCGCGGCATCGACCGGGCGCTGGCTGTTCTTCGCGTTCGCGATCGCCTTCGCCGTGAAGGTGCCGATCTTCCCGCTGCACACGTGGCTGCCCGACGCGCACACCCAGGCGCCGACCGCCGGCTCGGTCGTCCTGGCCGGCGTGATGCTGAAACTCGGCACCTACGGCCTGCTGCGGTTCGGCGTGTACCTCTTCCCCGAGGCGTCGTACTGGAGCCGCAACCTGTGGCTGACGCTCGCCGTCATCGGCATCATCTACGGCGCCATCGCCGCCACGATGCAGACCGACCTCAAGCGGCTGGTCGCCTACTCGTCGGTCGCCCACCTCGGCTTCATCGTGCTCGGCATCTTCGCGTTCACCACGCAGTCGATGGCGGGTTCCACCATCCAGATGGTCAACCACGGCGTGTCGACCGGAGCGCTGTTCCTCTTCGTCGGCTGGATCTACGAGCGCCGCAAGACCCGCCAGATCTCCGACCTGAAGGGGCTCCAGAAGGTGGCGCCGATCTTCGCCGCGGCCTTCATGCTCGTGATGCTGTCGTCGGTCGGTGTGCCCGGGCTCAACGGCTTCGTCGGCGAGTTCCTGATCCTCACGGGTTCGTTCCTCACGGCTCGCTGGTGGACGGTCGTCGCCGCAGTCGGCGTGATCCTCGCCGCGGTCTACCTGCTGTGGGCGTACCAGCGTGTGTTCCACGGCGAGCCCGACGAGGACAACAAGAAGTTCCCCGAGCTCAAACTCCGAGAAGGCCTCGTGCTGTTGCCGTTCCTCGGCCTCATCGTGTTCATGGGCATCTACCCCAAGCCGGTCCTCGACCGGATCGAGCCGAGCCTCGATGCCCTGATCACCCGGGTCGAGGCGTACACCGACTATCGAGAACCCGAGCCCACCATCGAACTGCGAGACCGATTCCGAACAACCGGCTGAACCTGCCGACGAGGAGGGCGAGGGATGATGCTCGCTCAGCTCGACATCTTCGTCGGACCCGAGATCCAGTGGTTCGCGCTCTCGCCGCTGCTGATCCTGCTCGGCGGCGCGCTCGGCCTGCTCCTGGTCGGTGCACTCACGCCGCCATGGCCGAAGCGGCTCTACGCGATCGTCTCGGCGACCACCGCCGGAGCGGCCGGCGTCATGGCGATGGTCCTCTGGGACGACATCACCGACAACGGACCCATGACGCTCGTCGGCGGTGCCCTCGCCTTCGACAAGCTGGCGATGTTCATGACCATCACGATCTGCGCCGGTGCGCTGCTCGTGAGCATCCTCAGCGACGACTACCTGCAGGACACCCCGAACCGCGGTCCGGAGATCTACGCGCTCTATCTCGTGGCAGCGATCGGCGGCATCGTGATGGCGTCGGCGAACGACCTCATCGTGCTGTTCCTCGGCCTCGAGACGCTGTCGCTCGCGCTCTACGTGCTCGCCGCGAGCAATCGGCGCAGCAGCGAGAGTGCCGAGGCCGGCATCAAGTACTTCGTGCTCGGCGGGTTCGCGTCGGCGTTCTTCCTCTACGGCATCGCGCTGGTCTACGGCGGCACCGGCTCGACCAACATCAGTGAGATGGTCGTCGCGCTGCAGACCTCGATCGACCCGTTCGGCGACGACACGCTCGTCCTCGCCGGCATCGCCCTGTTGATCGTCGGCCTCGCCTTCAAGGTGGCGGCCGTGCCGTTCCACGTGTGGGCACCCGACGTGTACCAGGGTGCGCCGACCCCGGTGACGTCGTTCATGGCCTCGGTCGGCAAGGCCGCCGCCTTCGCCGCGATGATCCGCGTGCTCGTGGTGGCGTTGCCGTTCTACAAGGACGACTGGCGCCCGATCATCTGGGTGCTGGCCCTGGTCACGCTGCTCGGCGGTTCGATCCTCGCCGTCGTGCAGGACAACGTGAAGCGGATGCTGGCCTACTCGTCGATCAGCCACGCCGGATTCATCCTGGTCGGTGTCGAGGCGGCCGGCCACGGCGCCGGTGATCCCGACCCCGGCCCGGGCGTGCCCGCCGTGGTGCTGTACCTGATCCTGTACTCGGTGCTCGTGATCGGCTCGTTCGCCGTGGTGACCATCGTGTCGCGCAGCAACGGTGGCAACACCAGCCTCGACTCGTTCAAGGGTCTCGCCAAGCGCCGTCCGGTGTTGGCGCTCGGGTTCACCGTGCTCCTGCTGGCCCAGGCCGGTGTGCCGCTCACGAGTGGGTTCATCGCCAAGTTCGGCGTGATCCAGGCGGCTGTCGACGTCGAGAGCTACGCCATTGCGATCATCGCCATGGTGTGCGCCGTGATCGCTGCGTTCCTCTATCTGCGCATCATGGTGTCGATGTGGGTCGGCGAGTCGACCGACGAGAGCACGGTGCCGATCCCGTTCTCGATGGGTGTCGTGGTGACGTTGACGGTGGTGTTCACGATCGCCCTCGGCGTCTTCCCCGGCTGGCTCATCGACGCGGCAGATCAGGTGACGCAATACGCCCGCTGAGCTGGCAGGCTTGAGGCGTCATGAAGTGGCCGACGTGGAGCCAGGCGCTGCTTGCGGCGACGATCGCCGGTCTCGTCGCGTTGGCGTTGCGGAGGTCGCGGCCGACTCGCCTCGGTGACCGCTTCGGCCGGGTCGTGGGTCCGGCCGCACTCGAGTTCGCCTTCGTCGCGTCGCTGTACGCCATCTGGCGGATGGCGAAGAACCTGCCGCTCACCCAGGCCGAGGGAGCCATCGAGCGGGCCCGCGACATCGTGCGGGTGCAGGAGTTCCTCCGCCTGCCCGACGAGCTGGCGCTGCAACACTTCGTGCTCGATCACGAGTGGCTCGCCCGGTTCTCCGCAGCGTTCTACGCCATCGCGCACGTGCCCGGCATCGTCATCTTCCTCGTCTGGCTGTACGCGCGCCATCGCGACGTGTATCCGCACTGGCGCAATGCGCTGGCGATCGTCACCGCGTTCTGTCTGTTCATCCGCTTCGTCAAGGTGGCCCCGCCGCGGTACCTGCCCGACCTGGGGTTCGTCGACGTCTCGGAGATCTACAACATGTCGGTCTACGGCGAGGCCGGCACGGGCGTGTCGTCGCAGTTCGCGGCGATGCCGTCGCTCCACGTCGCGTGGGCAGCGGTCGTCGCGTTCGGTGCGCTGTCCGCGAGCACCAGTCAGCTGGCGGTGGATCGGCATGGTGCACCTGGTGATCACGATGCTCGTCGTCTCGGCGACGGGGCACCACTGGTGGCTCGACGGCATCGTCGCGTTGGCGCTGCTGTGGGTCGCCCTGCAGCTCGACACGCTCGGGCGCCGTTGGGTGCGCACGATGCGGGGCGACGTTGCGTCAGCACCGCTCCCGGTGGCGGCCGACGTTGCCGTCGTCGAGGCTGCCGAGTCGGAGGTCGTGTGACCGCTCACCCGAACGTGATCGCCGACCTCGACCGGTTGGGCCTCGCCTACGAGGTGATGGACTGCGATCCCGATCTCGCCGACACGGCACAGTTCTGCGAGGCCTACGGCGTGCCACTCGAGGAGTCGGCCAACGCCATCCTGGTCGCGTCGAAGAAGCCGGAGGGTCACCATGCCGTGTGTGTCGTGCTCGCCCACACCCGGCTCGACGTCAACGGCACCGTGCGGCGCAAGCTCGGGGTCCGCAAGCTCAGCTTCGCCCCGGCCGATCTCACGCGGGAGTTGACCGGCCAGGAGATCGGTGGCGTCACCATCTTCGGCCTGCCACACCACGTGCCGGTGTGGCTCGACAGCCGGATCCTCGACTGTGCTCGGATCATCGTCGGTGCGGGTTCGCGCTCGGCGAAGATCAGCCTCGACCCGGCGCAGCTCGTCGGCGTCGACGGCTACGAGTTCGTCGACGGCCTGGCGTCGGAGCCGACCTGACGGCACATCGGCCGGTCGGAGTCGAGGAGTCGTCGCATCAGTACACGATGTCGAGGGCGTAGCGGAGCGTGCCGTCGAGTGTCGCTCGGGTTGCCTCATCGAGCCTGCCCACCGGTTGAGCATCGAGGTCGGCGATCGGGATGGTGAGGAGGTTGTCGCAACTGATCACGCATCGTTCGGTCAACCCGTGTTCGGGACCGAGCTCGACCTCGCTCGGGATGCCTCTGATCGTTCGAGTGATCGGTGCGCAGGTCACAGCGGACAACACGCTGATTGCGGCGTCTCGTGTGAGTACGCAGACCGGTCGCCGCCCGAAGGAGCCGCCGACATCGGCCCAGTAGATGTCGTTGCGGGCTACCACGCTGGCCCGGTCCTGCCTGCGAGTTGTCGCGCTGCCTCGACGAGGCTCGGATCCTGGGGCTGACGGCGATATCCCGCCTGCAATTGACGATCGGCGTCGGCGAGGTGCTCGGCAGCGATCACAGCGCGGGCGCCCCGACGAAGGAGTTCGGATCGGTTGGTGCCGAGCGCAGAGGCGATCTGGTCGAGCTGTACGACGAGTTCGTCGTCGAGTTGCACCAAGACTTGCCGGCGAGCCATGACCATATGGTACTCCATATGAGTTGTGAGGGATGGTGGACGTCAGGCAGCGGCGTCGTCGAAGGGAAGCGGGGCGGGTGCTTGTGGCAGGGCGAGGCCGATCATGGGTGGGCGGATCGGGCGGGTGTTCCCGTTGGTGTCTCGCAACACGAAGTGTCCGGCCCCGGAGGGCTCGAGACTCCAGTGTTGTTCGTGCAGCAGGTGGTGGTGATACCAGCACAGCAAGATGAGGTCGTCGAGGTCGGTGTTGCCGTCGTTGGCCCAGTGGATGCTGTGGTGGGCGTCGCAACCACCCGGCGGTATGGGACAGCCGGGGATGCGACAGCCGTGGTCGCGTATGGTGAGCAGGTCGAATTGTGCGTCGGACACGCTGCGCGTCTGGCGGCCGTAGTCGATGACCACACCGTCAGCACCGACGATGAGCCGGTGGATGCCGGCGTCGCAGGCGATGCGCCGGATCGCCTCGGCGCCGAGCGTGATCGGCCCGGTGTTCGTGTCGAGCGTCCCGCCCAAGGTGGCGGCGATCAGGTCGGTCGACGTTGATCGTGGCGATCAGCTTGGGACGGTTGCGTTTCACACCCGGGGTCGGCTCCAGGTTGGCGAGTACTTGTTTGGCCATCGTCACCAACGCGTCGGCACGACGTTGCTCGGGGGTGCGTTCGTCGTCGTCGGCGCGTGTCGACAGGATCCGGATGGCTTCTTGGACGAGTTTCATGCCTTCGGGATCGAGGAGCCCGTCGAGGCGTCCCATCCCGTCGAGCAGCTCGGACAGGTGCAGCTTGCGCGACTCGAACCGGTCCTGCGCCGACCGGGCGGCTCCGTCGGGGTCGGCATGCAACCGCCACGTGGCGAGCACCATCTTGAAATCACGATGCGTCAGGTTCAACGCCCAGCCGACCAGCATCTGTTCGTCACGGGCGAACACGTCGGCCAGATCGGCCCGCCACGTGTCGGCCAACAACCGCAACGCCGATTCGGCCAGGATCCCGCGGGTGAAACGATCCTTGACGATCGGCATGTGCTGGATCCGTTCCGCCAACTGCAACGTGAGCGAACACGCCCCCGGTGCCTCACCCGTGGTCGTCGCGAGCCAAGCCTGCGGCGACCGGAACCCGTGCACATACCAGCGACCCGATTCCACCACCTCGTGCACCCGATCCAGCTGCGCCGCCCGCGCCCGACGCATCGTCACCGTTGCCACATCCAGCCGACATCGAGCACACCGACCGGCGCGTCCGCCGCCCTCCCCGATGCGATCCCCACGACCATGACCCCATCATGACAAGGGGGTCATACAGAGTTAGCCGGCTCCGCGCGGGTTCTTCGACGATTTCTTCGCAGCGATCTCGGCGAGGCGGGCCCGGACGAGCTTGCGCACCAACGCCTTCGGCAGCGGTCGATCCACGGGGAACTGCAGCGTGCCCCTCGAGGCGACGGTGCACCAGTCGGGGATTCCACTGACCTGCCCCACGACGTTGCCGCTGTGCGGGAAGTAGGAGCAGTGCTGCTTGAAGCCGTCGAAACCGGCAACCGCCACCCCGTCCACCTTGAAGCACGGCATGTTGTAGCTGATGCACTCCTCGGCGTCGGGCAGCAGGTCGCGAAGCGTCGCGCGCAGCGCCGTCAACGTGTCGCGTTGGGGCTGCGGAAGTGTCGCCAGGTGTGCGCTGATCGGGTCCTCGGTCATCGACAATCCAAGATCTCGTTGTCGTCAGCCCGGTTCACCGCAGCGAGGTGCGCTGAGAGGTCGAGGTTCATTCGGATCTCGTCGGCACACGGGTCCGACGGCAGCGGCTGGTACTCGCCCGTCTCCCGGAAGCCCATCGACTCGTACAGGAGCTGGGCGGGCGAGTTCCCGCGCGTCACCCAGAGACCGACCGACGAGGCCCCGGTCTCGGCCGCCCAGTCGATCACTGCGCGGACGAGGAGTCGGCCGACCCCGGTCGCGCCGCACCTCCGGCGCGGTCCACATCGACACCAGATCGACCTGGGCGGGTTGCGTCCTCGTCGCGGTAGCCGCCGGCGATTCCGACGACGTGCCCCTCGATGTCGGGCGAGGAACGTGATGCGGTCGGTGCCGGTCGACGCCGACTGTGCGCGAGCAGACCATTCGGTGTCGGAGCGCTCGGCTTCCTCGGCCCAGGTCGACCCGAACGCGGACGGAGAATCCGCGAGCGCAGCGAGGCGGACGGCCTTGAGTTCGGCCCAGTCCGTGGGGTCGATCCGGCGGATGTCGAACGTCAGGCCGGGCGGAGCCAGACGACGACGGCGTTGCGGACTCGCTCGTCGAGCGTGTTGCCGTCGAGCGACTTGGCGACCTTGGGGAACCGGATGGCGTACGACCGCAGCAGGGGTTCGACCGCGTCCGGATCGTCGGCGCCACGCAGGGCATGCGCCGTCATCGGCACCCAGGTTCCTGCTCAGGAGCACCTTCATCTGACCCATCTCGGTGAAGTTGCGCCACCACGTCTTCGTCTCCGGCTTGCCGACCAGCACGACGAGGCCGACGGCGGCGTCGGCGTACTGGACCGGTGTGGTGTACTCCGTTGCCGGTGCGGCGGCCCTGGTAACGGATCAGGACCGTCGACCCCGACAGGATCCGATGCGCCGGCGACGTGAGGATTCTCTCGACGACCGAGTTCGCGAGCGCCATGCCACCGATGCTATTGCGTCGCGCCGACGCACGGGTCCGTGGCGTTCGATCGTCGCTCGGTGTCAAGATGTCGGGCATGGCAAGGCAGATCCAGATCACGTTCGACGCCGCCGGACCTCGGGCACTGGCGGAGTTCTGGTGCGAGGTGCTCGGCTACGTCGAGCAGCCGCCCCCGCCGGGGTTCGACACCTGGGAGGACGCGCTCACCGCATTCGGGATCGACCAGTCCGATCCCGATCGGGCGTTCGCGATCGTGGACCCGGACGGCGTCGGCCCGCGGGTGTTCTTCCTCAAGGTGCCGGAGGGCAAGACCGCCAAGAATCGGATGCACCTCGACGTCCACGTCGAGCCGAGCGAACTCCACGCCCGCGCCGCCGAACTCGTCGAGCTCGGCGCCACCTACGTCGCCGAGTTCGACGAACCCGAAGGTCACTGGATCACGATGCTCGACCCCGAGGGCAACGAGTTCTGCCTCCACTGAACCGGTGATGGCGAGTCGAAACCCGAACGCTCAGACGAGCGCCGTCACGCCACCTTGTCGAACTCGGCGAGCTGGTCGCCTCCCGGCTCGACGACGTCGCCGGTCTTGAGGATCTTCACGAGGGCGACGATGCCGAGGGCGATGGCGACGAACTGCAACGGCCCGCCAGCCGCGACGGGCTTGTCCTCGAGATTCATGCCGGAGTGGTCCTGGATGAAGACCGAGAAGTCCCAGATCGCGTGCAGCCCCATGGTGACGACGAGTGTGCCGGCGAGCCGGCGGGTGACGTAGTAGGTGAGCCCGACGCCGAAGGCGAACACGACCTGCTGCAGCGTGCTGCTCGCGCTCTGTCCGAAGAACGCGTTGGGGACGTGCATCAGACCGAAGATGAGCCCCGAGAACACCCAGACCCACTTCTCGTGCATCGAGCCGCGACCGCCGACGATCGCGAGACCGCGGGTCAGGAGTTCCTCGGAGAAACCGACGAGGAGCGTGCCGATCGCCAACCACACGACGTACTCCCCGACGCCGTCGATGTCCCCCCACTTCGTGCTCCCCAGGTTGGCGACAGCACCGACGAGGAGCAGCGCAGGGATGATCCACATCCATCTGCTCCCCACACGGCGAGGTTCGCGGATGGCCGGCTTCCACCACCCGAGCATCGTGGTGACGATCACCAGGTAGAGGGCACCCATCCCAACAGCGAGGACGACTCCCTTGCGGACGCTGTCGACCGTGTCGCCGAGCTCGTCGTAGTCGAGGCCCACGGCAGCCCACACGATGAACACGACGGCCAGGTAACCGAGGATCACCACGATGGCCGAGAGGGCAGAAGGCTTGACTCGCATTGTTTGGCTCACAGTTCTGGACGTTGGGATCGGATCAGAGGGCGATCGCGGCGGCGGGGACAGTGGTGTCTGCTCGAGGTCCATCTCGGTCTCCGTTCGTCAGCACATCGCACCGGAACGATATGACAGGTCACAAAGATATCTACACGCACTGTGCTTTGCGCGTAGGTGGCGCGATACCGTGCCCGGTCGTATGACGACCCGCGACATCGATCCCGACGGCATCACCATCTCGCACATGGAACGCCACCCGCCGGCGATCGACCCGCCGAAGGGGAAGGACTACGAGCGTGAGCTGGAGCGTCTGCAGATCGAGATGCTGAAGATGCAGCTGTGGGCGAAGGACACCAACGCCCGCGTGCTGATGATCTTCGAAGGCCGAGACGCGGCCGGCAAGGGTGGAGCGATCCGCCGGTTCACCGAGCACACGAATCCTCGCGGCGCTCGGGTGGTGGCGCTTGCCAAGCCGACCGAGGCCGAGTTGACGCAGTGGTACTTCCAGCGGTACGTGACGCACTTGCCGTCGGGCGGCGAGATCGTGTTCTTCGACCGGTCGTGGTACAACCGGGCGGGTGTCGAAGCCGTGATGGGCTACGCCACCAAGCAGCAGCGCGAGCTCTTCTTCGAGCAGCTCCCGTCGTTCGAACAGCACCTGGTCGACTCGGGGATCCACCTGTTCAAGCTGTGGTTCACGGTGTCGAAGCAGGAGCAGAGGCGACGATTCGACGGTCGCCGTGGCGATCCGCTCAAGCAGTGGAAGCTGAGCCCCAACGACGAGTTGGCGATCAAGAAGTTCGCGCAGTACGGCGCTGCCCGCGATGAGATGTTGCGCCGGACCGACACGCCGCACGCACCGTGGACCGTGATCAACTCGAACGTGAAGAAGTGGGCCCGACTCGAATCGATGCGTCACGTCCTGCACGAGCTGCCGTACACCAACAAGGACCACGACGTGGTCCACGCGCCGGAGCCGCTCGTCGTGCGGCCCGCGTCCAAGCTGGGACTCTGAACGCCTCAGGAACCGATCAACGGATGCCGTGCGCGACCGCGAACACCTCGACGATCGCGTCGGCGTGCTCGAACACCACATCCGAGAACCGTTCGCTCGCAGCCTTGCCGGATGGCGTCAGCCTGATCACCACTGCCCGCCGATCGGTCGGCACCGTGCCGTAGAGACGATCGACGAGGCCGGCGGACTCGAGCCCATCGACGAGGTAGGTGGCCCCACCGCTGGTCAGCCCGAGCTCGGCGACCAGTTGGCCGGGGCGGGCCTCGCCCCAGTCCGCGAGCGCAGCGATGGCCAGACGCTGACGTAAGTCGCTGGGTCCGATCACGGCGCCGAGCGGCTCACTCATCCGGGCGCCCAGGTCAGCCAGCCGTTCGAGTGACTCGAGCGGCGTCGTTGTGGTCTTCGGGAGTGGCCCCGCCGGTCCCAGGAGATCCAACAACTCGGCGACCACCGGGTTCGGTTCGTGGAAGTACGTGTCGAGTTCGCGGCTCAGCTTGTGGACTCGACGCCGACCGGATGGTGTCAACTCGGTCGCCACCATGCGGTGATCGCTCGGCTCCGTGAAGTTCTCCACGAGTCCCAGGTGGGACAAGCGTTCGACAAGTTGGGCCACCCCGGATCGGCTCATGCCGGTGAGTTCGATGAGGTGCTGGCGGGAGCACGACCCGAACCGGTGCAACGCGAGGAGGACCTGGGCCTCGCTGTTGCCGGCCGCTCCAACCCCGGCGACACGGTCGACCAGGTTCGACAGCTCCAGTGAGTATCGCATGAAGAGCAGCAGTGCACGTGCCGCGCAGTCGCTGCACAGGCTCCACCGTTTGCACGTCTACCGCAGTCACTGCCTCCACTGTACGCGGGGCTGGTCGGGGAATGGAGATCGGCTCGCGCGTTCGTGGTCGTGTACTTCGCGATCCTCCAGGGAACCACGATGTTCCTCACCCGCGATCTCGACGTCGAATACGCGGCACCCACCAACACCGACCAGCTGTGGCGCTCGATCAGCGTCTCCGTCGGACTGGCGTTGATCTTCGTCGTCGCGGTGATCGCCGTCCTCGGACGGGCCCGGCCCGTGATGATCGACCGTCGGCCCGTGCAGCGATGGCTGATCGCTGCGCCGGCCGGCTGAGCCCTGGTCGACCGGCCGTCGTCACGTCGAGCCGTCACGGATGACGCCGGCGACGACTCGCAGTGAGAGCACGGCGGCGGCCGTCAGCCCGACGTAGCCGAGCAGTTCGTTCACGAGCAAGTCGCCGCGCACCAGCGGGCCACTGTCGGAGGCCACCAACACGACCGACCCGATACCCGTTGCCGACGCGATGATGGCGAGCACGACGCGGTCGACAAGCCGTGTCACGACCTGTTGATCCCGAGGGTTCGCGAACACCGAGAGTCGCGCCGAGAGTCGGCCCGACACCGCTTGACCGATGAGTTCGTCGACCTGTTCGGGGAGGCGACGAAGTCGGGGCAACTGCAGCACTGCCTCCTCCTGGACGATGGTTCTGAGGTCGCGTACCGACGGGCGGCCCGAGCCCGCGCTGCTCGGCGTGCCGGCGCCCGGCGTCGACCAACGAGAAATCTGGCCGGATGGACGTGAGGGTGCCCTCCAGGGTCACGAGCGTCCGGCTCAACGTCCCGAACCAGCGTGGAAGTCGGATCCCGTGTTGCCCGACGAGTGCGGCGAGGTCCTGGAATGCCGCACTCCCGATCCCGGCGCCCGATCGCATGTGCCGAGCCAGCAGCATCTCGATGTCCGCATCGAGGACGCGGACATCGACGTCGCGATCGATGATGACGATCTGGCTCATCGCCTGGCGGAGCTGAGCGGCTGATCCGGTGGATGCCGCCGCCATCATCTCCATGACCGCTGTCCGCTGGCCCGGCGAGAGCCGACCGACCGATCCCAGGTCGATCAGCACGATCGTGCCGTCCGGTTCGATCAGGATGTTCCCCGGATGCGGATCGGCGTGGTACAGGCCGACGTCGAAGATCTGGTGCATGAACGACTCGGCGAGGCGGTCGGTGAGCGCCTCGAGGTCGAACTCCTGGAGGCGGTCGACCTGACCGATGTTCGGTGCCTCGACGAACTCCTCGACGAGGATTCGCTCTCCCGACAGATCCGCATACACGGTCGGCAACCGAATGCCGTCCGTGTCGTCGACTGCCAGCGTGAGTTCCTTGGCGTTGTCACGTTCGATGGTGAAGTCGAGTTCCTCACGCACGCCGTCCAGGAAGTCGCCGGCGAGATCGACCGGGTGCATCGATGCTCCGAGCGGCGTGCGTCGTTCGATCAGCCGGGCGAGTTGCATCACCGCCTGGCTGTCCCGGGCCATCACGTCGTCGAGGTTCGGCCGCTGCACCTTGACGACGACCTCGTCACCGTCGGCGAGCCGTGCTCGGTACACCTGGGCAATCGATGCGCTCGCCAATGGCTGCCAGTCGAAGGACTCGAACACGTCCTCCGGGCGCGAGCCCAGCTCGGCGGTCACGTGAGGGCGCATCACCGACTCGGGTTGGGGCTCCGCAGCGCTGCGCAACGTGCTGAGCTCCTCGCACCACTCCGGCGGCAGTACGTCTGCTCGCGTGGAGGCCACTTGGCCGAGCTTGACGAAGATGCCTCCCGCCTCTTCGAGTGTGCGGCGGATCCCGGCAGGAAGCGACTGACGCGACGCGGCTCGCGCCGACACCCCGTTGCGCCGCGCGATCTCGATCACTTCCCGGTACCGACGCAACGGTTCGATCTTGTCGCGGACTCCGGCCACGGGGTTCGTGATGGTCACGAGGCCAGCGGCGTTGCCGGTTGCGAGCGATCCGACCGGCGCAACGAGGTCCAGAAGGATGGCGAAGCTCATCGTGAACAAGGTGCCGAGTACGACAGCGACGGCGACCATCGCGAACGAACTGCCCTCCCAGTCGGTGACGAGTCCGGCCACGATGACCGCCGCGGTCCAGCCGACGATGCCGGACGCGAGCAGGGCGAGCCACCCCCGCCTGGCGCCGAGCAGCCGACCCGAGACGAAGATGACGAGGAATCCGAGGAGCGTCCCGAGGACGAGCCAGGCCAGCGTGACGAGCATCTCGACATCATGCATCAGGTCAAGTCGCGGGGCGATGTTCGTACATGCAAAGATTCTTGCCATGCGAACAGAGATCACGTTCAGCCCCGCCTACGCGATGGCGACCCTGCACCTCGAACCAGGGGAGTCGGTGAACGCCGAGGGTGGCGCCATGATGGCCATGTCACCGACGATCGACATCGCGACCAGCACCAAGGGCGGGGTGATGAAGGGGCTGCGCCGTTCGCTCGGTGGCGAGTCGTTCTTCATGAACACCTTCACGGCCAACGGACCCGATGCGCACGTGGTCGTCGCGCCGGCGCTGCCCGGCGACATCATCACCTGGCCGTTCCGCGATCAGACCGTCTATCTCCAGTCCGGCTCCTATCTTGCGGCGCCCGGTTCGGTCGACGTCGACAGCAAGTGGGGTGGAGCCAAGACGTTCTTCAGCAAGGAAGGCCTGATCATGCTGAAGTGCTCGGGTACCGGCGACCTGGTGGTGTCGAGCTACGGCGCCATTCACGCCGTCGACCTCGCGCCGGGCCAGAACTACGTCGTCGACACCGGCCACATGGTCGGCTGGGAAGACGGCGTGCAGTACGACGTGCACAAGGTCGGCAACTGGAAATCGACACTCCTCGGTGGCGAGGGCCTCGTCGTACGCCTCACCGGCCCCGGGCGGGCCTACATCCAGACTCGCAGCCCGCAGAGCTTCATCGACTGGATCACCCCTCGACTGCCGACGAATCGTTCCTAGCCTGAGCCCTGCACCACACGGAGGTACACGGAGCACGACACGGACGGGGTGGGATCAGTCGTCGTCGTTGTCGACGCTGGTCCCGCCGACGTCGTCCCAGGTGGCCTTCGCGCCGCTGTGGCCGATGCGCGCGATCTGCAGCGTCCCGAGCGACACCAGCACGACGGCGACCACACCGACGCCCGTGCGGAGGTACACGAGCTTGCGGTCAGGGCCTCGGGCGGTCCCGTCCGACGACGAGTCAGCCGGCGCGGACGTGGCCGACCGTCGCCGCTCGTACAGGCCGAAACCGGTGACCGCGGCGGCGCCGAGGAGGACCGCCGCGGCCGATGCCAGCCCCGAGTCGCCGAGCTTGGCGTGTTCCTCCACCTGCTCGGTCTCCTTGACCTGATCCTCGAGGTACCCGCCGCTCTCCACGGCGAGGTAGGCGAACAGGGTGCCGAGGGCGGCGATCACCACCACGGCGACACCGAGCCGTGCCCGTGCAGCCGGCCAGAACGCGATGACCAGCACGCCGATCGCCGCAAGGGGCACGAGCACGACGGCTGCATGCACCACCAGTGGGTGCGCCGGGAGACCGAAGAGTTCATCCACGGCGATCATGTCGTCTGGATCGCGTCGAGGACCTCCATGCGGGTGGACCGTTGGGCGGGGATCAACGCAGCGAGGAAGCCGAGCCCGACCCCGAGCACCAGCACGACGGCGAGCAGCCCGAGCGGCGGGCTGAACGGAACCGCCGCGTCGGACGGACTGGCTGATCGCTCGGACGAGCGCCCAGCCGGTGAATCCGCCGACGAGCATGCCGGCGATCGTGCCGAGTGACGCGATGATCACCGACTCGATGCGCACCATCCGTCGCACACGTCGGTCGAGCATGCCGACCACGCGCAACAGACCGAGTTCCCGGCGCCGTTCGAGGATCGACAGCGACATCGTGTTGACGATGCCGATCAGCGCCACGATGACGCTCATCAGCAGCAGGCCGTTGACGGCATTGATGAGGAAGTCGAAGATCCCGCCGATCGCCGCACCGATCGCGCTTCCGGCGGTCAGCGTGATGTCGGGTCGCAGCGACAGGACCTCGTTGATCTCGTCCTCCACGTCGGACTGCGCGCCCGACGCCACGTCGATGAACGCGGACGACGGCTGCGTGACGCCGATGAACGAGTCGAAGGTCTCCGCGGCGACGAAGTTCCCGGTGAACGACGACGTCGATGTTGGCGTCGACGATCCCGACCACTTCGAGATCGAGACTGGTTGCCGGCTGCTGTTGACGATGGTGACGGTCGAACCGAGTGCCGGCTCGTCGTCGGCCGTCGATCCGCCGAGTCGCGGCGCCGTCGCTGATCACGATGCCGCCGGGGCCGAGATCGTCGAACGATCCTTCGGCGATCTCGACGCCCGCGGACTCGCTGAGCGTCGCGAAGTCTGCCGTCGAGATCGCCGACGGGTCGCCCTCGAAGGTCACCGGCGCCCGCCGGAACGGGGTCACCTCGCTCGACGTCCTCGATGGCCTCCAGTCTGCCACGAGCGTCGTCGTCGATCACGCCGCCGGTGCTGTCGATGAAGAAGTCGGCGCCGCTCAGCTTGTCGATCTCCTCGACGGCGAAGTCCTTGATGCTCGTGCCGGCCACCGTCACGAGCGTCACGAGGTAGACGCCGATGAGCAGTGCGTTGGCCGTGGTGGCGGTGCGCTGCGGGTTGCGCGCCGTGTTGTCGGAGGCGAGGCGTCCCTCGAGGCCGAACAGGGACGCGATGGGCCGGAGACGCCTTGCTGACGAGGATCGCCAGGAGCGGGCCGGCGACGATGACGCCGATGAAGATCGCCAGCGCGCCGAAGCCGAGCCCGGCGCCGCTCCCGTCGAGCAGGCCGAGGATGCCGAGCGCGATCAGCACGGCGGCGAAGACGGTGCGCTTGCGCGACACGGTCGAGCTCTCGACGGCGGCCTGGCGCAGCGCCTCGATCGGTTCGGTCTTCGCTGCCCGCCGGGCCGGGATCATCACCGAGAAGAACGTGATCAGCGTGCCGGCGAAGAGTGCCCTGGGACGACCACGGTCGGCGTCACCCTGATGCCGCTGCCCGGCAGCGACACGCCGAGCGCTGCGACGACGGTCACGAGCAGGTACGCCAGCGCGAAGCCCGCCACGACGCCGAGCAGCCGACCCGAGGAGCCGATCACGAGACCCTCGAAGCGCAGCGATCGCTTGATCTGCTTCGGCGTCGCGCCGATCGCCGCCAGCACGGCCAGCTCGCGGAGCCGCTGCGCCACGATCACGCTGAACGTGTTGTAGATGACGAAGGCGCCGACGAACAGCGCGAGCGCGGCGAACGCCTGCAGGCCGATCTTGAGCGCCTTGCCGAACCCGCTCGCCTCGGCGCGCTTGTCCTCGAGGAACTCGTCGCCGGTCTGGACCTGGAAGCCGTCCGGTACGAGCGGCTCGACCGCGGCGACCAGTTCGGGCTCGCTGACGTTGCCGCGGAGGTACAGGTCCTCGTAGTCGACCACGCCGGCGTTGAGCCAGTCGAACGCGGCCGCCTCCGGCACCGAGACGGTGCCGTTGCTGGTCGATCGCGTCGGTACTCGCCGAAGCTCGTGATGCCCACGATCGTGGCGTCGAACTGCCCGGCGGAGGTGAGCACGACGACCTGATCGCCGACGGCGAGACCCTCGTCCTCGGCGAGGCCGCGGTCGACGGCGATCTCGCCGGCGGCGACCGGCGCCACGCCTTCGACGATGTCGACGGGATTGAGTTCTTCGTCGTCGACCCACAGCCGACCGGTGGCGCCGTCGGCGAACGGCTGTGCCGTCGTCGCCGAGGAAGGCGACCGGTCCGCTCAGTTCACCGGCGACGCCGTCGACTTCGGGGAGTGCCGCGATCTGGTCGGCTGTCTCGCCGCTGATGCGGAGGTCTGTCGGCGAAGTCGGCTCCCGTGCCTTCGTCGTCGGGGACGACCGCCGCTTCGACGCCGGCGAACTGGCGGTTGACGTCACCTTCGAGGGCATCGATCACGCGGTCGGACAGGAAGCCGGCGGCGGTGAAGAACGCCACGCCGGTGATGATGGCGACCAGGGTGGCGATGTAGCGCCCGCTGTTGTAGCGCACGCCGCGCAAGGCGAGTTTGAGCACGCGGATCAGCCCTCGAACTGCTTCATGCGGTCGAGCACGCGGTCGGTCGTCGGGATCTGCATCTCGTCGATGATCTGGCCGTCGGCGAGGAACAGCACGCTGTTGGCGTACGACGCTGCGTGCGGGTCGTGGGTGACCATCACGATGGTCTGGCCGGACTGGTCGACCGCGTTGCGCATGAACGCGAGGATCTCCATGCCGGTGCGCGAGTCGAGGGCGCCGGTCGGTTCGTCGGCGAAGACGATGTCGGGCTTCGGCACGAGCGCGCGAGCGACGGCGACGCGCTGCTGCTGGCCGCCGGAGAGCTGGCTCGGCAGGTTGTCGAGCCGGTCGCCGAGCCCGACGGTGCTGACGATGGTGTCGAACCACGCCTGGTCGGCGTCCTCGCCCGCCAGTGTCAGCGGCAGCAGGATGTTCTCCTTCGCCGACAGCGTCGGGATCAGGTTGTACTGCTGGAAGATGAACCCGAGTCGGTCACGGCGAAGCAGGGTGAGCTCGGTCTTGTTCGAGCGTCGACAGTTCGGTGTCGCCGACGAACACCGAACCGGAGGTCAGCCGGTCGAGGCCGGCGACGCACTGCATGAGGGTGCTCTTGCCCGACCCGGACGGACCCATGATCGCGGTGAACTGGTGCGCGGGGAAGTCGACCGTCACGCCGGCCAGCGCATGGACGGCGGTGTCACCCGAGCCGTACGTCTTCACCGCGTCGATGGCCCGGGCCGCAGGCATCGCTTGGGTCATCGTCGAGGTCGGGGGGCTCAGGTCGGTCATCGGTCGTCCATTTCTGATCGCAGGGTATGTCTCGAGCGGAGATATCTCAGGAGGTCCGCAGACTAGTGACATCTAGTGGTAAATGCATCACCCGATCGTGTCAACCGGCAGCGATGATGCCCACCACGGCGACCACCCACAGCGTGATGTTCGTGGTGTCCATGATCGGATCCAGCCGCTGCAGTCTTCGTCCCGTGGCGCCGAGTCGGGCCAGGGCGACCTGGCGGACGTGATGAGTCCAGCGGAGTGCCCGGTAGCCGCGAGCGAGGTTGAGTCGGTCGAGTACGTGACCGATCCCACTGCCGAAGCTGGTCCGCGGAGTCAGGCCGACCTCGTAGGCGCTCGCCAGTGGCAGTGCGAGCAGGAGCGCCGCGAAGCCCGTGAGGACACGGAGGATCACGCCGATGACGACCGGGGCGAGTGGTGACGAGAGCTGCGATTCGAGGTCACTGGCTGATCTGAAATCGACGTCGATGTTGGTCCCTGCGAGCGCGCCGCTGATGAGCCCGAGGGCCACCAATCCGTACACGGACTTGCGCAGGTACCAGACGATCAGCAGGTTGCGGGCATCGGTGGTTCCCGGTCGCAGGGCGAGCTCCGGCCGGATCCTCGGCGGCTCGACCACTGCCGGCGACTCGCCTGTCATGAGGACGGGCGTCGGCTTGGGATCGACCCGGCGAGCCAGAGCCCGGCGAGGCCCGTCAACACGCCGAAGCTCCATCCTCCGACCACATCGGCGGGCAGGTGTACGCCGTGCACGATCCGGGCGATCCCGACGAGGGCGGCGACCACTGCGGCGAGGGGTCGCCATCGGCGCGGGAGCGCCACCATTGCCATGATCGCTGCCGACGCGGCGACCGCACTGTGTCCGGAGATGTACCCGATGCCGGTGCCGTCTCCTTCGCGAACGACGATGTCGGGGAGGTACGTGAGCGGTCGACCGCGTTCCACGATCTTCTTGACGCCCTTCGCCGAGAACCAGGTGAGGACGCCCGTCACCACGACCGCCGTGCTGAGGACCACATCCCGTCGGAAGATCGCGATCAGCACCGCGACGATGATCGGCCCGCCGAACGTGCCCATCTGCATGACGGGGTACAACGCCGACCCGACCCAGTCGGGCACGTCGTTGATCCGCTCGGTGAGACGCAACTCCCAACCCGGGAGCGGTCGCTGGATCGCCACGGCGTAGGACGAGACGAGCCCGACCGCGGCGATTCCCGCGATGACGAGCGGTCGCCGGAATTCATCGAGATAGCGCCCGCTCACACGGAGCCACTCGTGTGACGGGATTCGAACCTCGACCTGATGAACCCCGTTGCGCCGACGACGGCGACACCGACCGCGACGCCGATCGCGCCGCCGCCGATCACGTCGAGGGGGTTGTGGGCGCCGAGGTACACGCGGGCGATGGCGTTGAGTGTCGCAACCGCGAAGGGCAGCCACCGCCAGCGTCCGGGCAGCGCCACGAAGAGCACCGTCGCCACGCTCCACGCGATCACCGCGTGGCCGGAGACGAACGAGAGGCCGAACAACGGCACGTCGCGAAAGTTCCCGCACGTCTCGTCGAATGCGTCCGGGTACCCGCAGATCGTCGTGCCGGGTCGCTCGCGCTCGACGAGTTGTTTCACCACGGCCTTCTCGACGAACAGCTTCAGCGGGACGAGCGCCACGAGGGCGCCGGCGAGCCACCACTTGCGGAACAACGCCGCTACGACTGCGACGACGAAGGGGACGAGAAGCAGGCCGGCCAGCTGGAACACCCACATCGGACCCTCCAACCAGTCGGGGAGGTCGTTGACCGTGTGGAAGATCGATTCCTCCCACCCAGGGACCTCGCCGTCTGCGGCGACGACACCGCAGACGACCGCCACCGCGACCGCGACCACGAACAACACGATCAGCGGTCGACCACTCCGTGTTTCGTCGGTGGGGTAGGTCTCGACCGATCTCACATCACGACTCTCACAGTAGGGAGCAAGATACTCAGCGGTAGTGCACACCGCGTGTACCGTCCCTGCGATGAACACAGCTGCCGGCACGACCGCGCCCGTCGACTCGGGCGACGACATCACGGGCAGCGGACCGACCGAGCAGGCGACGTGGTCCTACACCCGCTCACCCGAGGACGTACTCCGCCTGGTGGTGTTCGTCGCCCTGAGCTTGCTGTTGACGGGCATCACGAAGTGGGCCGACAAGTCCGTCGTCGGCGTCGAGGAGGATCTTCTCGAGTTGCTCGACTTCATGGGCGCAGGGGTGCTCCGCGTGATCCACGGCACCGCGGAGATCGTCAGCATCCTCATCGGTCGCTCGGCGTCTACGGCATTGCCCTCGCGACGAAGCGTTACCGGCTGTTGGGCTACGTGGCCGTCGCATCCATCGCGACGTTCGCAGCGATGTCGGGCATCGACGCGTTCATCGACCGCACCAGCACCGCCGTGGTCAACGAGCTGCTGGCCGACTCGAAACTCGGCGAGACGACGGTGAACGGCGTCGTCCAGCTGTCCCAGTTGTCGGCGATGTTCATCGTCGTTCGTCCCTTCGTCGGACGCCAGTGGCGCCGGGCCGGCATCGTGACGATCGCGCTCCTCGTGGTCGTCGAACTCCTGGTCACGGCAGGAACTCCCGGCCGACCTGTTCCTCGCGCTCCCGGTCGGGGCGATGATCGGAACCGCCGTTCTCCTGATCTTCGGTCGCCCCGATCGGCACCCCACGCTCGGAGCGATCGCCGCCAGCCTGCGCGATGCCGGTCTCCCGGTCACCGAGGTCCACGCGGCCAAGGTCGACGCCCGCGGATCGACGCCCTACTTCGCCACGCTCACCGATGGCACCGGGCTGTTCGTCAAGGTGCTCGGGCGGCCAGGAGCGTGCCGCCGACCTGCTGTTCCGCGTCTACCGGTTCTTCCGGCTGAAGAACGTGGGCGACGATCGGCCGTTCTCGTCGCTGCGACGCACGGTGGAGCACGAGGCGTTCATCGCCCTCATGGCGCGTGACATCGGCGTCCGCACCCCACGCTTGCGCGGGGTCGTCGACGTCGGTGAGGACTCGATGCTGCTCGCCTACGAGATGATCGACGGCTCCTCGATCGACGGCGTCGCCCCCGAGGTGTTCACCGACGACCTGATGCGCCAGGTGTGGGAACAGGTGGCGATCCTGCGCGACGCACCGGATCGCGCACCGCGACCTGCGACGGGCGAACGTCTTCGTGCAGGACGACGGCGTGCCCTGGATCATCGACTTCGGCTTCTCCGAGCTCGCAGTCAGTGACGAGATCCTCGACGCCGACGTGGCCCAGATGATCGCGTCGTTCGCGGTCGTCGTCGGCGCGGAGCGAGCGGTGCGGGCGGCGGTCGATGCCATCGGTCCGGATGCGGTCGGCCAGGCGCTCCCGCGTCTGCAGATGGCGGCGTTGAGCGGCGCCACCCAGACGGCGCTCAAGGAACACAAGGGCCTGCTCGAGGACGTCCAGGCCCAGGTCATCGAGCAGTGCAATGTCGAGAACGTCGAGTTCGCCCAGCTCCAGCGGGTCAGCAGGAAGACGATCTTCACGGCCGTCATCCTCGTGCTCGCCACCTACTTCCTCATCCCGCAGTTCGCCGACCTGCCGAGCATCGTCGACCAGGTGAAGGATGCCAACTGGGGCTGGACACCACTGATCATCCTCGGCTCGGCCATGACCTATGTCGCCGCCTCGATCAGCCTCGCCGGTGCGATCCCGCACGACCTGGCGACCGGGCCGTTGTTCATGTCGTCGGTGGGTTCGTCGTTCGCCAGCAAGCTTGCTCCGGCCGGCATCGGCGGCATGGCGATGAACATCCGGTTCCTCCAGAAGCAGGGCGTCGACGAGCCGGTGGCCGTCTCGGGTGTCGGACTCAACACGATCGCCGGGTTCGTCGGGCACATGACCCTGATCGGGGTCTTCGTCATCTGGGCGGGAAGTGATGCGTTCGGGTCGTTCCGGTTGCCCGATCCGAAGTGGTTCATCATCGCGTCTGGTGGTCGCTGCGGTCGTACTGATCATCGCGATGCTGATCCCGGCAAGCCGCCGCATCTTCATGGATCGTCTGCGCCCCGTCGTCATGGAGGCGTTCGGTGGCGTGGGTGATGCCCTGCGCCGTCCGCACAAGGTCGTGATGCTGGTCGGTGGCTCCGCTCTCGTGACGTTCGCGTACCTCACGACGCTGTACTTCAGTACCCTGGCCTTCGGTGGCGGATTGCCGTTCGCGACGGTTGGCGCCGTCTTCCTCGTGGGTTCGGCCGTCGCGTCCGCCGCTCCGACGCCGGGTGGTCTCGGTGCCGTCGAGGCAGCACTGATCGCGGGTCTCGTCTCGGCCGGACTGGACAACGCAATCGCCGTGCCGGCTGTCTTCATGTACCGACTCTTCACGTTCTGGGTCCCGATCCTTCCGGGCTGGCTGAGCTTCCAGTGGCTGCAACGCAACGAGTACATCTGACCGAAATGATCCCCGATGCGAGAGGTTGGTCGTCATGGTGAAGCGGCAAGTGTCTGTCCTCCCGGCCTTCGATGCGCCGATCCCGTCGCCGGACGATCGGCGACTCGCGGGCAAGCAGTCGAGGACGAACCTGCCGAGGTCGGCACATGCCGTATGGGATCCGCCGACCGACCGTCGCGATCCGATCGAGGTGCTGATCGAGTCGAATCGCGGCCGCGTCGAAGACCTCATTCCTCTGCGTTACGCGCGGATGAGCGTGTCGCCGTTCACGTTCCTGCGGGGCGCAGCCCAGGTCATGGCCTTCGACCTGGCATCCGGTCCGTCGACCGATCTCGAGGTGCGGCTGTGCGGTGACGCGCATCTCTCCAACTTCGGGGCGTTCGCCAGTCCCGAGCGTCGGCTGATGTTCGACCTCAACGACTTCGACGAGGCGTCTCCAGGCCCGTTCGAATGGGATGTGAAGCGACTCGCGGCAAGCATCGAGGTGGCCGGCCGCGACAACGGTTTCGCCTCGAGCGACACGCGTCGGGCGGTGCTCGAGGCCGTGGCCGCCTACCGCGACTGGATGCAGCGGTACGCCGACATGACACACCTCGAGGTCTGGTACGCCAGGATCGAGATGCGGGACCTGCTCGACACGATGGAGGCCTTTCGACGCAAGGACGAGGTGCGACTCCTCGAGAAGGCCCACAGCAAGGACCACATGAAGGCCTTGAACAAGCTGACGACGCTCGTCGACGGCCGCCGGCAGATCCTCGATGACCCGCCGATCGTGATGCGCATGCGTCGCGGTTCACACGATCAGCCCGACCAGGTCATCCGGCTCGTGGCCGACTACCGCTCGTCGCTGACGGCCGACCGCCGCGAACTCCTCGATCGCTACCGATTCGTCGACTTCGCCGCGCAAGGTGGTGGGCGTCGGCAGCGTCGGTACGCGCTGTTGGATCGCGCTGTTCCAGGGCCCGAACGGCGGTCCGCTCTTCCTCCAGGTCAAAGAAGCGCGACAGTCGGTGATCAGCATCGCCCGTGGCACCGAACCGGCTGCACACTTCGGGCAGCGGGTCGTCGAAGGCCAACGCATGCTGCAGGCCGCGAGCGACGTCTTGTTGGGGTGGGGGACCGACGAGTTCGACGGTGCGCACTACTACGTTCGCCAGTTGTGGGATGCGAAGTGGTCGGCCGACGTGTCGACCATGGAACCGTCCGCGTTCACCCAGTACGCGGGCCACTGTGGCTGGGCGCTCGCTCGCGCTCATGCCCGCACCGGCGACTCCGTCACCATCAGTGGCTACATCGGGACCTCCGGCCGGTTCGGTGAGGCGATCGCCGACTGGGCAACTGCCTACGCAGATCAGACGGAACGTGACCACGCCGCGTTGGTCGCAGCCATCGACCGCGGCGTCCTGCCCGTGGCGGAGTCGGACTGACGCCGTGGACTTCTTCCGGCTGAGCACTGCGGCGCTCGCGGTCCTGCTGATCGCCGTCCTGGCAGGAAGCGTCGCGATCGGCGTCCTCGTCGGGCGGGCGATGCGCGACCGGCCCGGTACGCGCCACGAGACGGCGGGTGTCGTTCAGGGCGCACTGCTCGGCCTCGTCGGCCTGCTCCTCGCGTTCGGCCTGTCGATGGCGGTCGGCCGGTACGAGTCGCGGCGAGCGCTGGTGGTCCAGGAGGCCAACGACATCGGCACCACCTACCTGCGCGCCCAGCTGCTCGCCGAACCCGAGGCCAGCAGGTCCACGGAGTTGCTCGAGGACTACACCGACGCCGCCATCGCCGTTGCCGATGCCGTGCCCGACACCGGGCAGTACCGAGCAGCGGTGGCGAACGTCGAGAAACTGCAGGGCGAGTTGTGGACGCTTGCCACCGATGCCGCGACGGCCGACCCGGTCGGGACCGGTCCGCGGCTGTACATCGAGACGCTGAACGAGATGTTCGACACGCACACGTCGAGGGTGGCCTCGCTCGGCAACCGCGTGCCGACACCGGTGATGGTGCTGCTCGTGTTCGGCAGCGCGGTTGCCGTCGGGGTCCTGGCGTTCTACCTCACCTTGCTGGGCAAGGGATTGGCGACATCGTTGATCACCGCTGCTGTGGTGTTGATCATCCTGTTCGTGTCGTTCGACCTCGATCGGCCCCGGCGCGGGTTCATCCAGGTTCCGGACGCTCCGCTCGTGCAGTTGCGGGACTCGTTCGACCAGCCGTAGTCGGTTGCACATGGCGAGCGCTTTCGGCAGCCGAGACGTCCTGCGGGGTGTGGGCCGACTGGCGGCCGTCATCGGCGGAGTCGTCCCTCATCGCCGATGACGATTGACCGGCTGGCCCCCTCCCGAGGCGGTATCGTTGCGACGGCTGGTGCGCTCGCGTTTCGCTGTGGAGGAACGACTACCTCATGGCCTCCCAACTGACACCGTCTGACGACGTGGCTGCCGCAGTCGAGCAGCTCGCCCTGTACGTCGTGGCGCTCGAACGAGCGATTGCCAGCTCTTCGCGGCCGGACGGTGGGGTCACGGACACCCCGGGTCTGGGCGTGCTGATGGCACTGGAGATCTTCGGACCGCTGCGGCCGAGGACCTTGGCCGAGCTGTTGAACATGCGCAGTGGCACAGCGTCCAAACGTATCGAACGATTGGTGCGAGCGTCGCTCGTCGACCGCAGGCGCAGTGTCGTTCCCGGGGATCGTCGCGGTGTGGTGGTCGAGATCCGAGACGCTGGTCGGCTCGAGCTCTCGAGGATCGAGCGGGTGACGCTGGCGATGGGCGGCGGCCTGCTCCGAGCGCTTCAGCCGTTGCGTCTCCCGCAACCTGCGACCCCCGCTGCATCGGCTGATCCGGAGCGATATCCGGCTCTTGGTGCACTCTTCCGCTTCGTGTCGCTCATCGACCAGAGCATCATCCGCGCCGTCGGTGATCACGATCTCCTGCATCCCGCTGACCCGCGGTCCCTGCTCCTCCTCGTCGACCTCGACCGCAACGGACCCCGACCCGCAGGCAGCGTCCCCGGACTGGTCGATCGTTCCCGGAGTGCGACCTCTCGACTGCTGAGCCAGATGACCGCCGCCAGTCTTATCGACACCACTCCGCCGACCGCTGGGGCGCCCGGTGGCTCACCTGCATCTCGGCGGACGGTCAACGGGCCCTGCAGTCGGTCATCGTGGCGCTCAGCGAGGACCTTGTCTCGCTGCAGCCGGCCATCGGCGACCTCGTACGGGCACTCGCCGACAGCCCTACACCTTCGGGTCGCACGTAGCTGGGCGGAGGCCGCAGCGGCGGTCAGTCGCGTTCGACCCAGCGGCCGACGGACCAGATCAGAGCGAGCACTCTCCACCCGATGCATCTCGGTCCTCCCCGGTCAGCGGTTGGTCGACTCGAAGTAGTGGTTGGCACGGTGGTCATGGCGCGGCCCGCAACTATGATAGGTTGCTGAGAAACTTCCATCCGGGCATCGAAGAAACCAGTGAGGTTCGCGAAGAATGTGTCGTTACCAAGTGTCTTCAGAACGATGAACGGACGTCGTCGATCCGCTGCCCTCGTCATCGGAGTCATCGCGTTGGCGTTCGCCGGCGTCTCCTGCAGCGAAGAGCAACAGCGTGACGTCGAGGGAGCCGCGGTCGTGAGCGTGCTCGAGGAACGAACGCTCGACGTGCTCGACGAGCAGAACGTCGATCTCGATGGAGAACTGGACTGTTCGGCGGACATTGCCGACGATGGCGTCGTCACGGGAACGTGTACGGGAACGACGGACGCCGGCGACTCGGTCACCTCGACGCTCGATGGCAGCGTCGATGTCGACGAGGCCGAGTGTTCGTCGTCGGTGACGATCTCGGTCGCCGACGAGGTCGTGGCAGACGACGCCGACTTCGACTGTTTGGGTTGACTCTGCCCAACGACCCGCTGATGTGCTCTCACTCCGGAATCCTCCAATGAAGCACGATCGACGTCGCGTTCCGCGCGACCCCACCGCAAGGAGACTGACCATGACCGATCCTGACGACACGCCTGACGGTGCGTCGACCACGACCCTGCCCCGCCCGGCACCCGATGACCGGGCGCCCATCGACCGGGTGCCCGCCGATCAGCGGATCCTCGGCATCGACAAGCGCACGATCTGGCCGGGTCTGGTCCTGCTGATCGTGTGGGCCCTGTGGTCGCAGGTGATGCCGTGGATCAACGACCGGATCGAGGTGGACAACCCCATCGTCGCCGGTGACGTGATCAACCTCGGCAATGGAGAGGTCACGTTCATTCCCGCCGTCGGCTGGGATCTCGTCGCCGGCGCGCTGCTCGTCGAGGGTGACACCTCCACGACGGTCCCGACGACCGCCACCTTGGTGTCCGAGACGGTCTCGTACGGCGCCAAGTCGGGGAACTGGGACGGCACGGCCGAAGAGCTCGCCGATCAGATGATCGACGTCAACGAGAGCTTCGAGGAGTTGGGCCTCAAGGACGAAGAGGGTCGCAGTGCGATCACCAACGTCGACGGCGTGCAGGGCGAACTCGTCTACCTGGTCGGCATCGACCAGGCGGTCCTCATCGCCACGTTCGTGTTCGAACCCGAGGGTGTCGGGCCGAACATCGGAGTCGAGATCGAGGTCCGGGGCACCCCGGAGCAGCTCGACGAGTTGGCCGAGGAGTACGCCCCGATGATCACGAGCACCACATATCGGCCTGCCGGCGAGGAGACGAACTCATGACCGACACCGCATCACGCACCACCGACGACTCGGTCGTCGCTGCCCGTCGAGCAGTCATCGACGAAAGCGGATGGGCGGCGCCGTTCCGGTTCATCCAGGTCCGCAACTTCACGTTCTGGGTGGTCGTGCTCCTGTTCGTGTCGGGAACGTCCATGACCTACCAGGGCTTCAGCCAGGCCGCCTCGGCCTACACCGCGTCGTTCGCGCAGGGCACCGTCTGGTTCGGATTGTTCGCCGTGCTGTTCCTCTGGTTGTTCTCACGGCTGGACCGCTACTCCTCGATCCCTGCCAAGGCCAAGGTCGTGGCGTTCCTGTTCTGCGGCCTCGTGTCGACGTTCGCCATGGCGGCCATCAACAACGACGCGTTCCGAACCATGCTCGGCAAGCTGATCAGCCTCGAGTTCATGCAGGTGTGGAGCGCTGGAGCGACGGCACCGTGGTCGGAGGAGATCGTCAAGATGCTGCCAGTGGTGTTGATGATCGGCCTGGCCCCTCGCGTGATGCGCTGTGCGTTCGACGGACTCATCATCGGCGCGATCGCGGGCCTCGCCTTCCAGGTCTTCGAAGACGTTGCCTACGTCTACGGATCCGCGGCGTCCAACTTCGGTCAGGCCGAGTACGGCACCAGCACCCTGTGGATGCGGACCGTGCTCGGCATGACGGGTCACTGGACCTGGTCGGCCGTGGCCGGTGCCGGGTTGATCTACCTGATCGGACGACCGGCGGAGAAGCCCCGCCGCGGATTCGGGATCGCCCTCATCCTGTCGTCGATGTTCCTGCACTGGACGTGGGACTCGCTCGTCGGGCTGACCGGCGGGGCCGCATGGGCAGTCGCGCTCTACGTGCCGCTCACCATCGTCAACCTCGTGGTCTTCATCTGGGTGTACCGCATGACGGTCGCCAAGGAGCGCGACTGGGCGCGAGCGCTGCTCGCCGATGAGGTCAACCGCGGTGTCATCACGGCCGACGAGCTCGAAGCTGCGGTCGCTCGCCGCAAGGACCGCAAGCACTTCGTCAAGTCGCAGCCGAACCATCGCAGCACCAAGAACGTGCTCGAAGCAACCACGGACCTCGCTGACGAGATCGCCGAAGGGTACGGCGTCGACACTCCCGGTGTCGAGCACGCCCGAGCAGAGATTGCTCGCCTGCGCGGTTAGGTCTGCACCCCATGTCGCGTGAGCAATCCGCCCGGGATGCCGTCCAGGCGCTGATCCCCGAAGACGCCATCATCGACGTCGCCCTCACCTACCCGCGCGGATTCACGAAGGCACAGGCCTACGGGATGGCGGCCGGTGGACTGATCGGCGGGAGCGACTTCGTCGGTGTCGGTGCCGTGGTCGGCTCTGCCGTCGGCGGCAGGATCTTCACCAATCTGAAGGAACTCCCACCGACGATCGTGCTCGCCGTCTCCGAGACCGCGGTCTACACGCTGGGCCGCAACACGATGGCCCTGGTCGGCCATTGGGACAAGCTCACGAAGATGGTCAAGTTCGATCGGAGCACGCTGCGCACGGAGGTCCGTCAGCGTGCCATCACGTACGAGATCACGCTCACCGACACCGAGCACGACGTGTTCGTCGAACTGGAGGCCAAGCGCCTCGGCAATCTCGGCGTGAAGGAAGTCACCGGACTTCTCATCTCCGACTGAGCAGGTACCACCCGTGTGATTCGTCACGTCATGGCGAGACGATCGGCGAGGGCGAGCATCTGACGGCCGACCGGCTGGAGATCGATCTTCGTGGCCGACAGCCCGGTCGACACCCGCTCGACGACTCCCCACTCGAAGATCGCCGCGGCATCGAGACCGCACCGCTCGGCCATCCATCGTGAGGTCGCCTCGGGATCGCCGGCGAGCGGTTCGTCGGGGTCCTCGCGCAGGATCACGCCGAGGTCGTACTCGGGTTCGGCGAGCAGGCCATCGGGGTCGACCAGCTTGAAGCCGTCGCCGGCCCGGAGTGCGTTCCACTGCTGTACGTCGCCGTGCACGAGCACCGCCCGCTCGTCGTCGTGAGCGTCGAGCCGCCGCTGCGCGCAGGCGAGCGCGTGCTCGATCGTTCGAGCGGAGCATGGCTCGTCGAGTTCGTTCCATGTCTCGGTGATGAAGTCCATCAGCCAGACGGCCTTCTCGGCGCCGGTCGGCAGTCCGCTGCCGGCGGCCGGGCGCCAGATCACCGAGGCCGCATCGCACAGGATCGGCAGGCGCTGCTCGTACGGCAGGCCGAGCCTGAACAGCGACGGACCGAGCCGCTCCATCAGCAGCGCACCCCGGTCGGGGTCGTCGCGGTAGAGCAGCGGGCAGCCGACACCGGCGGCGAAGCGCAGCACCGTCGCCTCGTGGTCCGCCACGCCCGCCGACCGGGGGACCAGTACCTTCAGGATCGCCAGGGTTCCGTCGGCCATGACCGCCTCGGCGACCAGCGCCTCGGTGCCCTCGTCGAACTGCGCGCCGATCTCGATCTCCCAGTCCCCGGCGATCGACGCGACGAGTTCGGGGAGTTCATCGATCCAACGCTCCTCCCCGGCCGCCAGCGCCCGATTCCGCACCACCGCCGGAAGCTCGATCATGCCGGCGAGACGTTACTCATGGTGTCAGACACCATGAGTAACAGTCAGACGTTGGAGGTGCGGCCGGCCCAGTAGGGCTGGCGGAGCTCGCGTTTGAGGATCTTGCCCGACCCGGTCTTCGGGCAGCTCGTCGAGCCACGAGATCGAGCGCGGGATCTTGTAGCTGGCGAGGTGCTCGCGGGCGAACTCCTTCACGCCGTCCTCGTCGAGGTCCGAGCCCTCCCGCTTGACCACCACGGCGTGGACCAGCTCGCCCCAGTCGTCGCTCGGGATCCCGAACACCGCCGCTTCGTAGATGTCCGGGTGGGCTTCCAACGCCGCCTCGATCTCGGCGGGATAGATGTTCATCCCGCCGGAGATGATCATGTCCTTCTTGCGGTCGCAGATGTAGATGAACCCCTCGTCGTCGCGGTACGCGATGTCGCCGACGGTCTGGAACCCGTCGCGGTGGTCCTCCTCGAACTTGTCGTGCTGCTTGTAGTAGTCGGCGAACACGGCCGCCGACCGCACGTACACCTCACCGGTCGCATCCGGCCCGGTCCCCTCGACGATGTTGCCGAGTTCGTCGTACAGGCGGATCTCGACCATCGGCGCCTCCTTGCCGCACGACCCCGGCTTGCGCAGCTGGTCCTCGGGCCGCAGCACCGTGTTCACGCCGAGCTCGGTCGAGCCGTAGATCTCGAACAGCGACTCCGCGGGGAAGTCGGCCAGGTACTGCTGCTTGAGCGCGAAGCTCCACGGCGCAGCGTTGGCGATCATGACCCGCATCGACGACCGGTCGTACTTCGCCCGCACCTCCGCCGGCAGGTTGCAGATCATCCGGATCGGCGTCGGCGCCGAGAAGGTCGACGTCGCCCGGTACGTCTCGAGCAGGCGCAGCCAGTCCTGCGGGTCGAACTTGCGTTGCAGCACCACCGTGTGGCCCATCGCGATCGCGCTCGACATGAACCCGCCGGGGCCGGAGTGATAGAGCGGACCCGTCGTCAGGTAGATGTCGTCGGGGCGGTATCCGATGTGGGCGAGCAGCGCCGCCCCTTGCCGGGGATCGGCCGGGTTCCGACGGAACGCCCCCTTCGGCTTGCCGGTCGTGCCCGACGTGTAGATCATCGTGGCGCCGCCCTCGTCGATCTCCGGACGTTCCCACACGTCGGTCGATGCGGCGGCGACGAGCGGATCGATCGCCAGCATGCCGTCGGGCGCCTCACCGTCGAACACCACGACGTTGGTCACCTTCGGGATCTCCGCGCGGATCCGCTCGAACGTCGACGCGTACTCGGCGTCGACGTACACCGTGGTCGCGTCGCAGTGGTCGACCACGTACGCCGCCTCCTCGTCGGAGAGCCGGTAGTTGAGCGGCACGGCGGTCGCTCCGATCTTGCGGGCGGCGTTCATCATCTCGACGATGCCCGTCGAGTTCTGACCGCACCACACGATCTTGTCGCCCGGCCGTACGCCGAGGTCGACGAGCGCCCACACCAGCTGGTTGGCCCGCGCCTCCAACTCGGCGTAGGTCAGCGTGCGGACATCACCACCCGTGCGGTCGTCGATGACTGCGGTCTTGTCCGGCTGAGTCGCGGCGTACGCGGTGAGCAGATCCCCCATGGCGTATTCGTAGCACCCGATCGCCGGGCCGATCGATGCAGGACGCCGAGCCGTCACTCGGGCTTGAGTGCGGTCACCTCGATCTCGATGCGCATGCGGGGATCGGACAGCCCGACGACCATCATCGTCGCTGCCGGTCGCGCCTCGGCGAAGTACTCGCGCAGGGCGGGCCAACACGCCTCGAAGTCGGCGGCATCGGGCAGGAGGTACCGCACCCGCACGACGTCGGCAGCGCACGAGCCGGCTCTCGTCAGCGCGTCGTCGATGTTGCGGAGCGTCTGTTCCACTTGGGCGACCACGTCGTCGGCGATGGTCATCGTCGTGTAGTCGAAGCCGGTCGTTCCCGCGACGAACACCCACCGTCCGTCGACGATCGCCCGCGAGTACCCGACCTGCTGCTCGAACTCGCTGCCCTGGGAGATGCGTCGGCGGTTGGGGTTGCATCCGGTCAGGATTCCACATCGATCGATCAGCGGGTCGGCCAGGTTTCGACGGTCTCGTAGACCGATCCACCGTCGGCGAGCGTGCTGGCGACCAGCGCGATCTCGTCGACCTCGAACGACGCCTCGAACAGGCGACCCACGCTCCGATCCGGGCGGGCCCTCTTCGCGAGCCGCGCGAGCGTCAGGTGGCCGACGAACCGCCGACGCTCGTTCGCCGTTCCGACGCCCCGCATCGCCTGCTCGACGATCTCGGCGAGATCCTCCACGCCGGCGACCGGCAGCATGATCGACCGTTCGGCCCGCAGATCGAGCGCCGGTCCGAGTACGGCGGTGGTCCTCGGCAGGAACACGTCGTCGAGGCGTTCGATCGCCTCGTCGACGTCGGCGTCACCGAGGAATCGAAGCGTGATGTGCAGATTCTCCGGCCTGACCCATTTCACGCCCGGATCCTTCGGCCGTTCCATGTCGGCCAGCCGATCGAGCAGTTCCTCGGGCGGCCAGATGGCGACGAACAGGCGCGGCATGTGTCGATTCTCGCCGCAATGATCCCGATTCGTCCCGACGGACGATGGTGGGGAGAACCCCACCATCGATTCGCCGGCGCGCTCCATGGTCCTCGCCGACCCGGAGGCGCACGATCGATGCCATGGAACTCCTACTGCACGCACCACCCCGCACCGTCTCCGGAGGGAATCCGCCCCCGCTCGTGGTGGGCACCGATCTCACACGACGCTGGGGCAAGGGACCCACCGCACAACTCGGTGTCGACAGGGTCGACCTCGCCATCGGGAGCGGCGAGCTGATCGCCATCGTCGGACCGTCCGGTTCGGGCAAGTCGACACTCGGCGCGTTGCTCGCCGGTATCGACCGCCCGACCGCGGGTTCGCTCGTCGTCGACGGTGTCCGGATCGACCAGCTCTCCGACGATCGCCTCGCGCGGTGGCGTGGCGCCAACGTCGGCATCGTCTTCCAGAACTTTCACCTCCTCTCCACGCTCGATGCCCGCGAGAACGTCGAACTCGCGTTGAAACTCGCCGAGCGTGGCGGCTCGCGACGTGACCGGCGCCGACGCAGTCTCGACGCGCTTCGCGCCGTCGGCCTCGACGCCAAGGCGAAACGCCTCCCGACCCAGCTGAGCGGCGGCGAGCAACAGCGTGTCGCCGTTGCCCGCGCGCTGGTGACGAAGCCCCGCCTGATCGTCGCCGACGAGCCCACCGGCAGCCTCGACCAGGAGTCCGGCGCCGTCGTCTTCGATCTGCTCGCCGGCCTGGTGTCGACCGGCACCACGGTCGTGATCATCACCCATGACGAACATCTCGCCAACCGTGCCGACCGCGTCGTGTCGATGCTCGACGGTCGCATCGTCCGGACGGGAGCCATGTGATGCGCCAGATGTTCCGTGAGTTCAAGCGGGCACCGGCCCGCATCGTCACCAGCATCCTGGCGCTCGCGCTCGCCCTCGGAGCCATGGGTGTCTTCGCGATCCCTGCCGTGGCGTCCAGTTCGCTCCGCGACAGCGTGCGCGCCGATCGCATGGCGAACATCACCTTCGACACGACCGACAGTGGCAGCGTGGACATCGCATCCGCAGTCGAGTCGGTGCCAGGTGTCGAGGACGCGCTGGCCGAAGTCGTCGTCGACGTCGGCGCCCGATCGTCATCTTCCGGTCCCACACTGCTCCCGGTGGTCGGACGAGACCTGGCGGACACGCGCGTCGACGGCGTCTCGGCGGCGAGCGGCCGACTGCCCGCTCGTGCCGGGGAGGTACTGGTCACCGATGGTGTCGCCGAAGTGGGTGACACCATCACGGTGACGACACCCGGCGGCGACGACGTTCCCCTGACCGTCGTCGGCGTCGGCGGGACCAGCTTCTGGGCGGGCGAGCAGGTCGCGTTCAGTACGTTCGCGACAGCAGCGGGCCTCGCCGGCGCCGACGGCTCCAATCACGTCGTCGTCCGTGCGACCGACACCTCCGTCAGCGGCCTGCGCTCGACGGCGGATGCGGTACGCGAACGCCTCGCCGTCGACGGCGTCACGCTCACCGAGCTGCCGACCACAGTGCCTGACGGCACCCACCCCATCGAGGACGACATCGCCCAGGTGAGCACACTCATCGGATTCCTGGGGATCGTCGCAGGTCTGGTCGCACTGGTGCTGCTCGGTTCGACCACCAGCACATTGATCACCGAGCGCACCCGTGAGGTGGCAGTGATGCGGTCGCTCGGCGCCCGGAATCGACCGCTCCGCCGGCGCCTGCGGCACCTCGCCGTCGCGATCGCGGCGATCGCCGTGGTGATCGGCTTGCCGCTGGGTGTTCTGATCTCCAACGTGATCGCTCGCATGGTGATGCAGGAGTTCCTCGACATCACCCCCGGCTTCGCTGTCTCCGTTCCGGTCCTGGTGATCAGCGCCGTGTTCGCCATCGTGGGCGCGGCGCTGGTCGCCTCGGGCGCGGCGCGCCGAGTGACGCGGATCCCGCTCGCTACGGCACTGCGCGACCGCGACGGTTCGCCGTTCGGTCGCCGTCGAGCCGAACGCCTCGTGGCGCGCATCAGGCTCGGTGGACTTCTCGACCGCGGTGCATTCCGCAACGCTGTCCACCGTCGATCCCGTTCCGTTGCCATCATCGCTCAGGTGACTGCTGCTGTCGCGGCCCTGCTCGTCATCGCTTCGCTCGCCACGACCGTGAACGCCTACAACGCTTCCGAATACGAGCCGTGGTCGTGGAACACGCGCACCACCGTGTCCGGCACAGGCCTCGACATCGACCCCGGCGCAGTCGCCGCAGTCGCCGCAGCCGACCCGAGCGCCGAGCGGGCGATCGAGACGATCGCCGAGTTCGGCAGCTGGGAGATCGACGTCGTCGGCCTCGAACCCGACACGGTGATGATCGATCGCGACGTCGACGACGGCAGATGGTTGACCGACGGACGCGATGCTGTCGTGTCGACCGGCTTCGCCGAGCACGTCGGGATCGAGGTCGGTGACGACATCGACGTCAGGCTCGCGACCGGCACCACGGCGTACCACGTCGTCGGGCTCCACCGACTGAAGGGCCGGACGCTCTTCCTCGACGTCGACACGCTCGCCACCGATCTCGGCCGGCCGGGCCACGCGAACGTCGTGTACTCCGCCACCGTTCGGCCACCGGCCGGTCTGATCGGTCTGACGACCACGACTCATCTCGACGACCACACCTCCGACGACAGCGGGCGCTCGGCGATCCTGTTGATCTTCGGCGCCATCGGCCTGGTCGTCGTCACCGTCGCCGGCCTCGCAGTGGCATCGAGCCTCGCCGTGAACGTCTACGAGCGCCGCCACGAGCTGGCCGCGATACGCGCGATCGGCGGGCGTTCCCGACAGGTGATGCGCATCGTCAGTGTCGAACTGCTTCCCCTCGCTGCGATCGGTGTGTGCACAGGGGTGGCCCTCGGTTACGTCGGCGGCCTCGCCATCATGCAGTCGTTCGAACGGGCCGACGCGGTGGACATCGGCTTCGTCTTTGCGGAGGCGGCGATCCCGGCAGTGGCTGCAACGGTTGTGGCCGGCTGTCTGCTGATCGGTGCGCTCACGGTTCGCCGGGTGAGCCGCCAGTCGGTCGCCTCGACGTTGCGGAGCGCTTCGTGAGCCATGCCGTGAATGACGCCGTGAAGGACGCCGTGAGCGACACTGGTTCGGTGGACACCTCGTCGGCCCGACCGTTCACCTCCGGCGCGGAGCGCTCGAGTGGTGGTACCGGCCGGTGGTCACCGCCGAGGCGTGGATCGCGCTCGCCTACTCTTGCGGTCGGGGCGCTGTGGGCGCTGGCGATGCTGGTGGTGACGGTCGGGATCGTGTCGGTGACGTTCGGTCTGCTGTTCGTGTTCGTCGGGGTCTTCCTGATCGTCCCGACGTTCGCCCTGGTCGGCGCCATGACAGGCGTCGAATGCGCACGGGCCGGGTGGATCGACGAGCCGATCGTGCCGCGCCCGGTGCGGGCCAGTCCGCCCAACGGCACACCGCGTCGCTGGATCCGCTCGGTCACGTCGGCACTCACCGACCCGGAACGGTGGCGGTTGATCGGGTTCGTCGCTGTGCTTCGCGCTCGGCGGCCCCGCTGCTCTTCGGACTCGCCCTGACGCCGTGGATCATCGTGCTCACCCTGGTGCTCGGGAACGTCGCCGATCTCGCGTCCGTCGATCTGCTGGCGGTGGCGGCCGGCGTCGCTCTCGCAGGGGCAGCACCACGCGTCACCCTTGCAGTGGCCCATGTCGCCCGGTCGTTCGTCGCCTGGTTCCTCGGTCCCGACCCGACAGCGGAACTCCAGGGTCGGGTGCAGGAGTTGGCCGGGCAGCGAACGCTGATCCTCGAGGCCGTCGGAGCGGAGCGCCGTCGAATCGAACGCGATCTCCACGATGGCGTCCAACAGCAACTCGTCGCGTTGGGTATCGACATCGGGCGGGCCCGCAGTCGCATCGACGACGATCCGGCCGCCGCTCGCCGACTCCTCGACGACGCGCTGACCAAGGTGCGCGGCGCCGTGGGGGAACTCCGGGTGATCGGACGCGGACTGCACCCGGCCGTGCTCGACGATCGTGGCCTCGACGCGGCGCTGTCCTCGGTCGTCGGAGCCGCGTCGATCCCGATCAGCGTCGACGTCGCCCTCGACACGGAACTTCCGGATGACGTCGCAGCGACGGCGTACTACGTCGTCAACGAATCCGTTACCAACATCCTCAAGCATGCGCACGCCCGATCCGGTTCGGTGAAGGTCGCCGAGATCCGCGATGCCGCAGGGTCGCAAGCCATCCGGATCACGGTCCACGACGACGGTCGGGGCGGGGCCGACCCGTCACGTGGAACCGGGCTCGCGGGGATCCGTGCCCGTGTCGAGGGCGCCGACGGCACGCTGCGGGTCGATTCGCCACCAGGGGGACCGACCACACTGGTGGCCGTGCTCCCCACCCGGCAGACGCCTCCCGCATTCCCACCGCCGCCGTCGGGTGCCAGCGTGAGCGAGATGCCGCCGCTGCGCGCCGTGGTCGCCGACGACTCGGTGCTGTTGCGTGACGGCGTGGTGCGGCTGCTGCAGGATGCGGGGATCGAAGTCGTGGCTGCGGTCGGCGACGCCGACGCACTCGTCGCTGCCGTCGCCTCCACTCACCCCGACATCGCACTCATCGACGTGCGGATGCCCCCGACGCACACCGACGAGGGCATCCGTGCGGCCATCGAGATCCGTCGGAACCACCCGACCATTGCGGTGCTCGTGCTGTCGCAGTACGTCGAGGAGCGCTACGCGAGTGATCTGCTGACCGGCGACACCGCCGGTGTCGGTTACCTGTTGAAGGACCGCGTCGTCGATGTCGACGACTTCGTCCTCGCGGTGCGTCGCGTCGCAGCAGGTGGGAGCGCCGTCGACGTCGACGTGGTGCGCCAGCTCATCGGGCGCACGGCTCGAACGACCGAGCTCGACCGGCTCACTCCCCGTGAGCTCGAGGTCCTCGAACTGATGGCCGAGGGGCTGTCGAACAGCGGGATCGCCGAGCGACTCGTGATCTCCCTGGGTGCGGTCGAGAAGCACATCTCGAACGTGTTCACGAAGCTCGGCCTCGAACACGAGACCTCTGCCCACCGGCGAGTACTCGCCGTGCTCACCTACCTCGGCCAGCGCGACTGACCGAGTCGTGCGGCCCGCCGTTCGTGTGAGCGACGACGCACGAAGCTGCGCTCGACGCTCGCGGAGATCCCCGGCCCTCGATCGGTGTGAGGCGCACCGCAGAGATCGCTCATCCGCTCACGCACGGCGTGAGGCTGCGCGTGAGGCTGCGTGTCAGGCCGAGACGAGGGAGGCTTCGCGCTTCTCGGCGAAGCGACGGGCGACCTTCTCGCTGGTGGCGAGGCGCTTCATCAGCTTCTCCTGAGCGATGGCGCCGTCACCGGAGAGCCCGCCGATGTTCGCGGCGTCCCACTGGCGGATGACCACGGGCACGAGGATCTGCTCGTAGTGCACCTGCAGGTCGTAGATGCCCGCCTTGGCGATCAGTGCGGCGTGGCGATCGAAGTCGGGGATGCCGGTGCCGGGCATCGAGAAGTTGCGGACCTGCTTCTCCATGGCGATCATCATCGTGTTCGGATCGGTCTCGATCGCGGCGGCGGCGAGGTCGCGGTAGAAGAGCTGGTGCAGGTTCTCGTCGCTGCCGACGCGCTTCATCACCTCGTACCCGACCGGATCGCCGAGCAGCGCGCCGGTGTTGCGGTGGGAGATGCGGGTGGCCAACTCCTGGAGCGCCAGGTAGATGAGGCCCTCGTAGAGCGGCGGGTCCGGGGTCTGTCCGCCCGACACCTGCGCCATGCGTGACCGCTCGAGTTCCACCGGGTCGATCGCCCGCGTGGTCATGAGGTACCCGTAGATCGCCATCGAGTGGCGACCCTCCTCGGCCGTCCATCGCCTGACCCAGGTGCCCCAGGCGCCGTCCTGGCCGAACATCTGCTCGACGGTGCGGAAGTAGTACGGCAGGTTGTCCTCGGTCAGCAGGTTCACGAGCAGTGCGCTGCGGACCTCGGGCCCGATCTCGTGGCCCGCCAGATCGGCGTCGTCGGGCGTCCACTGGTGGCCCTTGACGTGGTCGCGGCCGCGGCTGTAGGGCACGTAGTCGTGGGGGAACCACTCCTTGGAGGTGGCGAGGTGCCGTTCGAGGAGGCTCTCGGCGACCGGGGTGAGTTCGTGGAGCAGGTCGGACTCGTTCACGAGGAGCAGCCTACCGACCAGTAGGTAGAAGATCCAGTCAGGTGGAGGATCCAGTCAGGCGGTTCACATCCCACTCTCGACGATCTCGTAGCCGGCATCCCGAGCCGAATCGAGGAGTCGGCGTGCATGCTCGACGCCACGTACCTCGAACGTGGCGTGGATGCCCGTCTCGCGGACGTGCAGGTCGATGCCCTCGCGGATGTGTTCGACCTCGATCAGGTTGGCGCCGCCGTCGGCGAACACCGAGAGCAACGTGGCGAGCCCGCCGGGTCGGTCGTCGATGCGAGCCGACGATCGACAACCGGCGGCCCGCCTGGTTCTCGTGGCGGCGGATCAGGCTCGGCACCACCCCGAGGTCGACGTTGCCGCCCGAGATCACGACGCAGGTCGTGCCGGTCTCGGCGGGGGTCACCACCCCGCTCAGCAACGCCGCGACGCCCACCGCGCCGGCCCCCTCGACGTACAGCTTCGCCCGGTCCATCAGCAGCACCATCGCGTCGGCGATCGAGTCCTCGTCGACGGTCACGATCTCGTCGACCCAGCGTTCGACCAGGGGCTTGGTGATCCGGCCGGGGTACTTGACGGCGATGCCGTCGGCCAGGGTCAGCACCGGACCCTCGGCGACCACTCCGCCTGCGTAGGGAGCGCAGACCGCGGCCTGCACGCCGATCACCCGAACGTCCGGTCGCGCCGACTTGACCGCGATCGCCACGCCGCTGATCAGGCCGCCGCCGCCGAGCGGCACGATCACGGTGGCGAGATCGTCGATGTCCTCCAGCAGCTCGAGCCCGAGCGTCCCCTGGCCGGCGACGACGGCGGGGTCGTCGAACGGCGAGCAGAACGCCATCCCCGTGCGCGGCGGCATGCTCCTCGGCGGCCGCGACGGCGGCCTTCAGGTCGGCGCCGGTCTCGGTCACCACGGCGCCGCGCCGCCGCGACGCCTCGACCTTGGTGATCGGAGCGCCGATCGGGAGGAAGATCCGGCACGGCACGCCGAAATGTGCTGCGGCGAACGCCAATGCCTGGGCGTGGTTGCCGGCACTCCCCGTCGTGACGCCACGTCCGGCGTCGGCGCCGAGCGTCGCCAGCTTGTTCATCGCCCCGCGGATCTTGAACGATCCGGTTCGTTGCAGGTTCTCGGCCTTGAGCATGATCGTGCCGCCGATGGCATCCGACAGCGTCACCGAGGTGATCACCGGGGTGTGCCTGGCCACCGACGCGACGACCGCGCGGGCCGCCTCGATCTCGCCGGGTTCGACGCTCACCGCCGCACCGTACCGCGCCGTCCCGGGTCGCGCCGTCCCAGCTCGTGCCGTTCAGCTGGTCGGTCGTTCAGTTGGTGTCGTCGGGGAGCGGATGCTCGGGCAGCTTGCGGACGCGGGCCCGCCGTCGCCGCCGGGCCGGGATCATCTCGCGCATCGACTCGAGGTTCCCGAAACACAACAGTCGGTCGTTGGCCTCCAACACCCGTGACTCGCGCGGATTGGGGATCACGTCGGTGTCACGATGCAGTGTGAGCACCGTGATGTCGCGGTCGCGCAGCCCGGCGTCGCCGATCGACTTGCCGACGAAATCGCCGTCGGCACGCACCAGCAACTCGGCGACCCCGTAGCCCGTGCTGACCGTGAGGCGCTGGCGGACGTCGAGCTCGGGGAAGGCGACCTGGTTGGCCACGTAGTCGATGATCGCACCCGCGACGTCGAGGCCCGTCGCCCGTTCGATGCCTTCGAGACCCGGCGACGAGTTGACCTCCATCACCAGCGGTCCGTCGTTGCCCTCCAACATGTCGACGCCAGCGACTCGCAGCCCCATGATCTGTGCCGCCGCGCACCGCCGTCCTCTCGTAGGCGTGATCGAGCGAGACACCCTCGACGGTGCCGCCTCGATGCACGTTGGACCGGAACTCGTCGCCCTGTGCTGTTCGCCGCATCGACGCCACGACCCGATCGCCGACCACGAGTGCACGAATGTCGCGACCCTTGCTCTCGGCGATGAACTCCTGGATCAGGACGTTCTGCTTGGTGTTGTGGAGTGTCTCGATGATGGCCTCGGCAACCTTGCGATCCGGCGCCAGGATCACACCGATCCCCTGCGTGCCTTCGAGCAACTTGATGACGACCGGCGCGCCGCCGACGCGATCGATCGCGGGCAGCACGTCCTGGCGGTTGCGCACGAACGCCGTCTTCGGCATCCCGATGTCGTGGCGCGACAGGATCTGGATGGCGCGCAGCTTGTCGCGCGAGTTCGTGATGCCGTTGGCGGTGATCGGCGTGTACACGTCCATCTGTTCGAACTGGCGCACCACGGCAGAACCGAAGTACGTGATCGACGCACCCACGCGGGGCACGATCGCGTCGTAGTCCGACAACTGCTTGCCGCGGTACTGGAGGTCGGGTTCCGAACTCGACAGGTCGATGGCGAAACGCAACGTGTCGAGGACTCGGCAGTCGTGTCCACGATCGGTGGCGGCCAGCTTGAGGCGTTGGGTGCTGTACGCGCGGGGGGCGCGGGACAACAGGGCGAGCTTCACGGTTCTTCCTGACTGAGGGGTTGAGTGGAGATGTATCGGCCGAGCGTCGGCAGTACGTCGGGGTCGACCTCGGCGATGTGGACCAGCGCATCACCCTGGTTGACGAGGGGTTGTTGCACGCGACCGATCACGACGCCGACTCCCGGGGCGGTGACCCGGCCGAGTCGCTTGCCGACGGAGTCGTGGATCACGCCGAGCAGTTGGCCGCGCTGCACGACCTCTCCGAGTTCGATGTCGAGGAGCGCGATGCCGCTCCGCCTGGCCCTGACCCACGAGCTGTGGCGGCTCTCCAGGGGCACCGGGCGGACGGCGGCAGCATCGGAGGCGATCATGCCGAGTTCGGCCAGGACCCGACGGATGCCGTCGACTCCGGTCGAGAGGGATTCGTCGTCGAAGCGCAACGCCTCGCCGCCCTCGTAGAGCAGCACGGTCGCCCCGCGCTCGGTCGCCGCGCCGCGCAGGGATCCGTCGCGCGTCTTGGAGTGCAGCATCAGTGGTGCACCGAATGCTTCGGCAAGCTTGCGGGTCTGTGGGTCGTCGAGGTCGGCGCGCACCTGCGGAAGGTTGGTGCGATGGTCGGAACCGGTGTGCAGGTCGATGCCGACGTCGCATCGCCTGACGATCTCGGACATGAACAGGTCGGCGATGCGTGCCGCGAGCGAACCCGTCGGTGAACCCGGGAACGATCGGTTGAGGTCGCGGCGGTCCGGGAGGTAGCGGTCGCCGTTGAGGAACCCGTGCACGTTGACGATGGGCACCGCGATGACCGTGCCCGACATCTTGCGGGCATCGGGGTGCGCGTCACCCGCCGGATGATCTCCACCCCGTTGATCTCGTCGCCGTGCACGGCGGCGCTGAGCCAGACGGTCGGACCGTCGGTGCGACCGTGGAGCACCTGCACCGGCAGCGAGATTCGGGTGCCCGTGACGAGGCGGGCGATCGGGAGTTCCCCTGTTGCCGATCGTCCGGGAGCGACCTCGAGTTCGCCGATGCGAAAGGCGGAGCGCCGCGCCCGGGTCACGTGCGGCCCCGGTTCTTCAGCCGAACGTCCTTCGGGGGACGTCCGCCGAGATACGACACGCCGGGGTCGACGAGGAACCGGTTGCGGATCGCTTCTCGTCCCACGAGCATCCGGAAGCCCATCTCGTCGCGTCGTGTCAGTGTGACCTCGGCATCGACAGGGCACCCCCCGATGACGAGGCTCGTACGCACCACCGGTCGGTGGTCGACCAGGCCCGAGGAACTCTTGATGTCGCGTGTCGACACGACGGGTGCTTCGGCGACGATCGCGTCGGAGGTCGAGCGCTGCCACGGGTGGATCTCGAAGCGCACCCACGGGGCGTCGCCCAGTTGGAACCACTCGAGATCGAATGCGTGCAGCGACGAGGTGCGTGCTCCGGTGTCGACCTTGGCCTTGAGGTGCGACACGTTCCAGTCGCTGAGCGTCACCCACTCGCGCCACCCGAGCACGGGGCGATCAGGGCGCCGGGGTGACACGTTGCGCACGGTACTCGGTCGATCCGTGACTCGTTGCCGGTCATGTGAGCGATGTCACCTCGATCGACGGGCGGAGTGCCGTGTATCCACCGCTGCACCCTGGCATCATGGTTCCGTAACGCAAATGTAACAATTCGGTCCCGACCGATGAAGGAAGTCCCACCCCATGTTGTCCTGGTTCGCCTCTGCCTCCGAAGCCATGCTCCTGCTGCCGATCGCGATCGTCGCGTCCTGGGTTGCCCGGACCCTCGTTCGGACCCTGACGCGCCGTGCCGTGCGTCGTGCGCAACGGGCGGAGGGTTCGTGGAGGGTGCGACTCGACCGCCTGGGCGACGACGGCCAGGCCGATGCCCGCAAGCGTCAGCGCGCCGACTCGGTGGCCAAGATGATCGGCCGCTTCATGACGGTGTTGATCTTCACGTTCGCTGCCTTCGCTGCGCTCGAGGTGATGGGCGTCAACCTGGCGTTCGCGATCTCCAGCGCCGGATTCATCGGCCTGGCGCTGGCGCTCAGCGGCCAGGATCTGGTGAAGGACTTCCTCGCCGGGACTCGTGCGCTGCTGGAAGATCGCTACGCGGTCGGTGACGACGTGATCCTGCGCGTCGGGGGGTCCGAGGTTCGTGGCACGGTCGACCTGATCGGGAGCGCATCGGTGCGGCTGCGCACACCGGAGGGCGCGACGTGGCACGCCGGTCACCACGCCGTCGAGTCGGTCACCAACCTGTCGCAGCTGCCGGCGGTGAGCGACATCGAGGTACCGATCGCCGAGTGGGCAGTGGCCGACGAAGCCGACGTCGTGGGGCGACTGGCGGACGCATCGAACGATGTCGGCCTGACCGGCGTCGTGTTCCTGCGCGACATCGAGACCCACGAGCCCGAGACCGATCCCGACCGCGAGACGGATGCCGGCACGATCACCGTGCGAGTCAAGACCAACCGTCCGCTCAGCTCCACCGAGACCGAGATCGTCCGCGCCCGGCTCCTCGACGCCTGATCCCCGACGCCTGATCCCCACGCCACCGACCACCTCCGCATTTGCGCGAGCGACCATCGCCAAGGTCGACGTTTCGACGTCGTCGCTGACGCAAACGACGACGTCAGGGTGTGCCGAACTCGGTGGTGATCACTCGACCGTCGCGGTCGGCGGCGCTCGGTGCGAGATCGGCGACCACGAACGAACGCTGCAGCCACCGGTCGGTGCCGTCGAAGCGGGCACTGAACGGCGAGCGGCCGTGGACGGCGACGTTGTTGTCGACGACCAGCAGGTCGCCGGGTTCGAGCACGACCGAGGTCTCGACGTCGGCGATCGCCGAACGAACGGCGATCAGCACGTCGTCGGCGATCGTGTCGATTCCCACTGTCAGGTCGGCGTCGAACACGAACGTCGGCTCGTCGCGCGTCCCGGTCACGAGCGGTCGGGCCGGGCCCAGTTCGTTCGACCGTCCCGCGAGGAAGCTGGCGTCGACGGCGGTGCGGAACCTCGGCTGGAACATCACGTCGACCACGTCGTCGGGCAGACGATCCATGATGTCGTGCACGGACGCGAGGGTGGTGTGGGCCGACGGGTCGCCGCGCAGACACAACAGCAGGAGGTACCTCGGACGGTGCGGGTGGAAGGCCGTCTCGGTGTGGAACATGAGGTTCGAACGCGACGAGGTCGACGTCTGGCTGTCGGTGTCGCTCCGGGTCGGCACGATGTTCTGCACGATGCGACCGCCGTGCTCGGGGACGTAGCCGACGGGCTGGCCGAGGCGGCGTGCGACGGTGAGCAGTGCGAGTTCGGTCGAGAGGTCCTTGGCGACGGGAGCCTCGGGAGTCGGGGGCGTCGGCGGGAGGTCGCCGATGGGGGCGTTGCGGATGAGCAGCGCACCCGAGCGAGGCGGCGTCACCGTGAATCGCAGCAGTGCGTCGTCGACCGCGAACGGCAGATGGCGTGCACCCAGCGCTGCGGCGTGCACGAGTTCTTCGCTGAGTTCGTCGACGTGTGCCGGAGCGCCGGCCCAACCCGAGGCGTCGACGACCGGAAGTGCGACGAGGGTGTCGGTGGCGGTGTTTCGGCGTGGTTCATGGTGAGCACCTCCTGAGTTGTGACGGCGGCGGCGGCTGAGTTGCGGTGGCCGGGTCGGCGTGGAACGGATGTTTCAATCTATCACATCGATGGAACAACGTCGATCAGTTCTCGGGGGGCGGCTCGGGTACCGTGCCTGCCCATGGATCTCGAGCGACGACTGGGCGAGCAGGCCACCGCCCTGACACCGTCCGAACGGCGCATCGGCGAGACGATCCTCGCGAACCCCCAACTCGTCGCCTTCGGCACGGTTGCCGACGTGGCTGAAGCAGCGCGGGTCGGCACCGCGACCGTCGTGCGCTTCGCCGTGAAGCTCGGCTTCGACGGCTATTCCCAGCTCCAGGCCTCGGTCCAGGGCGACGTGAGCGGCCAGCTCCGTCCCGCCGTCGAGCGGATCCGCGATCAGCGGGTGGCCGACGACACGCTCGCTGCCCGTCACGCCGAGGTCGAGGCGGCCAACGTTCGCTCGACGCTGGACGCGATCCGCTCGGGCGACGGCCGGTCGGTGGTCCACCGCCTCGCCGACGACACAGCCGACGTGCTCGTCCTCTCCGGCGTCGCGTCCCGGGGCGTGGCACTGCAGTTCGTCGGCGATCTCGAACAGCTGCGTCCGGGCGTCCAACTCCTCGACGGCAACCAGATCGACGTCGTGCGCAAGCTGGCGCTCACCGAACCCGGCGCGACGCTCGTGGTGCTCGACCTCCGCCGGTACGAGCGCTGGCTCGTCGATGCACTGTCGTTGGCGCGCGACAGGGGAGCGTGGACCGTTGCGCTCACCGACAGTGTGCTGTCACCGCTCGCTTCGGTCGCGGAGCATTCGTTCGTCGTCTCGGCCGCGTCGACCGGACCGTTCGACAGTCATGTCGGCACGCTGGCGCTCTTGAACCTGTTCGTCGTCGAGGTGGCAGCGGCGCGGCGTGAACACGCGGCGGAGCGCCTCGAAGCGATCGAGCAGGCGTGGGGCGACGCCGACGCCCTCACCGACGACGGCAAGTAGCGTCGCGGCGATGAGCGAACTCAGCGTTGCGGCACTGCAGATGGCGATGTCCGACGACGTTGCGGCCAACATCGCAACGGCTGAGCGGCTCGTGCGCGACGCAGCGTCGCAGGGCGCCGGGATCATCCTGATCCCCGAACTGTTCGAAGGCCCGTACTTCTGCAAGGACCAACTGCCCGAACATCTCGATCGCGGCACGTCCGCTCGACGGGCATCCGACGATCGAACACTTCGCGGCCGTCGCCGCCGAATTCGGCGTCGTTCTCCCGCTGAGCATCTACGAGCGCGCCGGCCAGGCGTTGTTCAACACGGTCGTGATCGTCGACGCCGATGGATCAGTGCTCGGCCACTACCGCAAGAGCCACATCCCCGACGGCCCCGGCTACACCGAGAAGTACTACTTCTCGCCGGGCGACACGGGCTTCCGGGTCTGGCACACCGGGCACGGCACGATCGGTGTGGGCATCTGCTGGGATCAGTGGTTCCCCGAGACGGCGCGGTCGATGGCCCTGCTGGGCGCCGAGGTGCTGCTCTTTCCGACGGCGATCGGCAGCGAGCCGCCCGATCCGACCTGGGATTCGAGCGGCCATTGGCAGCGGGTGATGCAGGGCCACGCCGGCGCGAACCTGATGCCGATCGTGGCCGCCAATCGCATCGGTCGCGAGGTCGGCGGATCATGCGAGATCACGTTCTACGGGTCGTCGTTCATCGCCGACAGCACGGGCGCCAAGGTGGCCGAGGCGGGCCGCGACACCGAGGCCGTGCTCGTGGCATCGTTCGATCGTGAACGACTGCGCACGCAACGGGCCGCGTGGGGTCTGTTCCGCGACCGTCGCCCCGAGCTGTACGGCCCGATCGTGACGCTCGACGGACGGACGGGCATCGGCTCGGTGGGTCGCCTCGTGACCCGGTTCCCGGCGGAGTGGGAGCCGCACGCCGGCACCGCGATGTGCTGGCCGGCGCGCGAGGACATGTGGGGCGGCCTGTTCGCCGATGCCGAAGCCGCCCACGCCGAGGTGGCGAACGCGATTGCCCGATTCGAGCCCGTCACGATGTTGGCGCCACCGCGCGCAGTCGAGCGGGCAGCGGCGCGGTGCGGCCCCGGTGTGGAGGTGGTCGAGCTCGCGATCGACGACTCCTGGTTCCGCGACTCCGGTCCGATCTACGTGGTCGACGACGCCGGCTCGACGGTGGCGACCGACTGGCGGTTCAACTCGTGGGGCGACAAGTTCCTGCCGTACGACGACGATGCCGCGGCGGCTGCTCGATTCGCCGAACGGCGCGGCGATCCTGTCCGATCGATCGACATGGTGTTCGAGGGTGGTTCGATCACCGGCGACGGCGACGGCACGCTCGTGACCACCACGCAGTGCCTCATGCACCCGAATCGCAATCCGACGATGACGCAGGTGGAGATCGAAGCGACCTTGCGAGCGGAGCTCGGTGCGCAACGGACGATCTGGTTGCCGCACGGCCTCGCGCTCGACGACGACACCGACGGCCACGTCGACAACATCGCCGCGTTCGCGGCACCCGGACGGCTGGTGTTGCAGGGGTGCGACGATCCCGACGAGGCCGACTGGCTGCGACTCGACGTCGATCGTCGTGTTGCCCAGGGTGCGCTCGATGCTCGCGGTCGGGCACTCGATGTCGTCACGATGCCCGGTGCTCCCGTTCGCCGAGATCGATCGTGGCGAGGGGCCCGAGCGAGTGGTCGTGCCGTACCTCAACTACTACCTCGGCAACGGCTTCGTGCTGATCCCGACGTGCGGGCACGCCGCCGACGACGACATGGTCGCCCTCGTCGCCGAGCAGTACCCCGGCCGCGAGGCCGTCGCCCTCGACGTCGGAGCGATCCTCGCCGCCGGCGGCGGCGGCATCCACTGCATCACCCAACAACTCCCCGCCTGACCCGCACCCGAAAATGCGCCAGATGCGCCCACGCCCCACTCTGGCGCACATTTCGGTCGGCGCGTCGGTGGTCCGAAATGTGCGCGATCTGTGCACGTGCGCACGCACAGCGAGAATTTCGGGAGGGTGTGTGGGGGCGGGGTTGTGGGAGAATTTGCGGCATCGAGTCGGCTCGGGTGGATCAGTGGTTGTGGTCGGTGCGGATGACCAAGACGCGTAGCGACGCGGCGGCGGCGTGTCGCGGCGGACACGTGAAGGTGAACGGCAAGGCGGCCAAGCCGGCCACGCCCGTGAAGGTCGGCGATCGCGTCGAGGCCTACCTGCACGACCGCGAGCGAGTGCTGGAGGTGACCAAGCTCATCGTCAAGCGTGTCGGAGCGACCGTCGCTGTCGACTGCTTCGTCGACCACAGTCCGCCTCCTCCGGAGCGCGAGGAACTCGGCGCGAACTTCGAACGTGATCGCGGCGCGGGCCGGCCGACGAAGCGTGATCGCCGCCAGCTCGATCGTCTCCGCGGGCGGGGCTGAGCGTCGCTAGCGTTCGTCCCTCGTGTCCGTGACCGATCCTCTCCCCGCCGCCGACATCACGCACGAACACCCGACCGTCCGCGGCGGCATGGCCCTGTGGACGCTGTTCGTGGGGTTCGCGATGCTGATGATCGGCAACGGGCTGAACCTCGCCGTGCTCGGTGTGCGCATGGTCGACGAAGGATTCGGCGTGCGTACGAGCGGCTGGGTGATGGCGTGCTACTTCGCCGGGTTCCTGCTCGGGCCGGTGATGGTCGTCAGGTGGCTGTCCGGCGTCGGCCACATCCGGGTGTTCGCCAGCCTGGCGTCGATTGCGTCATGTGTCGTGCTGTTGCAGTTCGTGTGGATCTCGCCGCCGAGTTGGGCGCTGATGCGGCTCGTCTTCGGGTTCTGCATGGCCGGGCTGTACGTGATCGTCGAGTCGTGGCTCAACGATGCCTCGACACCGCGTAACCGCGGTCGCACGCTCGCCGTCTACATGATCGTGTCGATGGGCGGTCTCGGATTGGGCCAGCTCCTGATCGCGGCGGGCGATCCGACTGGCGACGGACTCTTCATCGTCGCGTCGATCCTCGTGTCGATGTCGTTCGTGCCGATCGCGCTGGCCGCCACGACCGACGCGCCGCCCGTGCGGGTGTCGCCCCACCTGCGCCTGCGCGAGTTGGCACACATCGCTCCGACCGGTCTGGTCGGGATGGTGTTCACCGGTGCATCACACGGGATCCTGTTCGGCTTGAGCGCGGTGTACGCCACCCGCGCCGGGTTCGGCCCGGGCGAGACGGCATTGTTCCTGGCGCTCCCGTCGATCGGTGCGCTGGTGTTCCAGTGGCCGGTCGGTTGGACATCGGATCGGCTGCCACGGCGCGGCGTGATCTTCGTGGTCGCGATCGGCGCAGCGGCCATGAGCGGCGGCGCTCGCGTTCACGCCCGAGGGCAATCTCGTGATGCTGCCGATGATGTTCGTGCTCGGCGGGCTGACCTTTCCGCTCTACTCGCTGCTGCTGTCGCACACCCTCGACCGGTCGGCGCCCGGCTCGGCGATGGGAGCGAGTGGGGCGTCGTTGCGCGTCAATGGTGTCGGCGCAGTACTCGGGCCGATCGTCGCCGGGTCGATCATGGCCGTACTCGGCGAGGCGTCGTTCTTCTGGTGCCTGGTGGCCACACACGGCATGATCGCGTTGTACGTCGCCTACCGGCTGGTCGCCGAAGATGCGCTGCCGGTGAACCGACAGGGCCCGTTCGTCCCGGTGCCGGCGCGGGCGACCGACTTCGCGATCCGGCTCACGTCACGCCCGCTGCGAGCGTCCCGCGCTCGACTCCGCCGCAGATGAGACGCGCGGTCCGACGGGGGCCAGACTCGGCGTCGGACCCTGCGTCTCACGCGATCGTGATGCCTGCGACCACCTCGCCGGCGTTCCAGCTGAGTGGGTCTCGCTGCCGATCGGCGTGTGCTCGTGCGCGATGTCGTCGGGCGCGACCTCGAAGCCGATCTCGACGGGCCCGAGCGTCACCCGGTCGGCGCTGACCAGCGGCTCGGATCCGGTGACGATCCGCAGGCCGACCCGGCCGTCGCGCCCTGCCGCCCGGAGCTCGAACGAGTGGTCGCCCACCTCGCGGACGTCGATCCACGCAGTCTCCTCGGGCACCATGACGCCGATCGATGACGTCTCGCCGTCGACCTCGAAGTGCGCCGTGAACGGCACGTACTGGTCGAGCGAGGCCTCGTGGCGGCGCCCGTACTCCCACCCCACGGCGAGGTCCGAACGGAGACGACTCTCGGCGCAGGCGTCACCGAACCGTTGAACGTGCTGTCGTGGCGCGGTCACCGCCTCGAAGTCGAGGTGATCGACGAACGCGGGGCGCGAGTCGCAGCATCACCGGCAGGAAGTACAGGTCGTGGACGTGCACCGTGTCCTGGTCGAGCGTCGTCGGCAGGATCGACGGTGGGCGACTCCCCGACGATGTGGAGCCAGATCCCGACGAGTGACACGTAACGCTGCAGGTCGAGCCCGTACGCCCGGATGTACGGCCCGCACATGGCTCCCAGCCGGGGGTGGTAGAGCGTGGAGATCCGAGCGCCGAGGTGCGCGAGCACCGCGGCTCCCGATCGTTCGTACGTCGGCGTCGGTGGGTGAGCGGTCCACAGCGCGAATGCGAACAGGTCGATGCCGTCGTAGGTCGGCGAGTTGTACTCGTCGACGTCGCCGAACCGCTCGAAGCGGTCCATGATCCGATGCAGCCGCTCCTCGCCGGCCCGCGATCATGGTCGGCGTCGTCCGTTGCCTGGCCCGACGTGGCCGAGGAGCCAGGCGTGCATCAGGTTGGGGTTCGTGTACCACGCAGCGATCCGCGTGTCGGGCTCGCCGCGCACGCACAGCGAGAGTGCGTCGTCGATGCCGCTGCGGACGTCGTCGGGCAGCGCCGCGCCGTGGTGGATGACGGTCAGCGCGAGGATGCAGCCGAGGAACTGTCGCCAGTTCGGGTCGTAGTGGACCCACTCGATCGCGTCGGCTCCCGGCGGATCGTGTTGCTCGGCGGTGACGGGGAACGTGCCGCTCCACGGCCAGTCGGAGGCCGGGTACTGCAGTGCGAGCACGTTGCGGATCGCCGTGACGGCGCGATGCGTGTTGCCGTCCTCCAGATCGAGGAACGCGCCGAGCGCAGTTTCGCGAACCGAGTGCAGATTCAGCGACGAGAGGTCGACGCCCGGCACGACGCCGCGGGCCAGCCGGTCCATCCCGCGCTCGGCATCCCAGAGCTCCTCGTGGATCGCACGCAGCGCATCGATCGGCGCAACCTGAAACGCTGGGGTCTGACCCCGGCGTTTCATGTTCAGCTGAGGCCGACGATGTTGCCGTCGGCGTCGATGTCGATGCGCTGCAGGGCCGGCGAGGCGCCGAGGCCGGGCATGGTGCTCATCGCTCCGCAGATCGGGTAGACGAATCCGGCGCCGACCGAGGCGCGCACCTCGCGGACCGGCAGTGTCCATCCCGTCGGCGCACCGTGCAGCGTCGGGTCCGAGGAGATCGACAGGTGGGTCTTGGCGATGCACACGGGCAGGTTCCCGAAGCCGTTGCGTTCGAAGTTGTCGATCTGGCGGGCGGCCACCGGTGTGTAGTCGACCCCGTCGGCGCCGTACACCCTGGTCGCCACGGTGTGGATCTTGTCGCGCAACGACATCTCGTCGGGATACAGCACGGCGAACTCGCTCGGCTCCTCGGCGGCTTCGGCGACGACCTGCGCCAACTCCTTCGCGCCGGTACCGCCGTCGACGAAGTGGGTCGACACAGCGGAGCGGGCGCCGAACTCGGCGGCGATCTCCTCGATGGCGCGGATGTCGGCGGGATGATCGCCGGGGAACACGTTGATGGCCACCACCGGCGTGCAGCCGTGGATGCGCATGTTCTCCAGCTGCTTGCGAAGGTTGGCCCCGCCCTCGTGGACCTCGTCGGGATTCGCCTGCAGGATGGCCTCGGGCAGAGGCCGACCGGCGACGATCGTGTGCTTGCCGCTGTGCGCCTTCAACCCGCGAACCGTGGCGACGAGCACCGCCGCGTCGGGAGCAAGGCCCGACACCCGGCACTTGATGTTGAAGAACCGCTCGGCGCCCATGTCGGCACCGAAGCCCGCCTCGGTCACGAGGTAGTCGCCCATGTGGATGCCGATGAGGTCGGCGACGATCGACGAGTTGCCCGTGGCGATGTTGCCGAACGGGCCGGCGTGGACGAGCACCGGTGTGTTCTCGAGGGTCTGCATGAGGTTCGGCTTGATCGCCTCGCGCAGGATCACTGCCATGGCGCCGGCGACCTCGATGTCGTCGGCGGTCACCGGATCGCCCGCCTTCGTGTACCCGACCACGATGCGCCCGAGGCGGCGGCGGAGATCCTGGAGGTCGGTGCACAGCGCGAGCGTCGCCATCACCTCCGATGCAGCGGTGATGTCGAAGCCGGTCTCGCGGGGGATCCCGTCGAGGCGCGTCCCCGAGCCCGGTCACGACGTTGCGCAGCGAGCGGTCGTTGACGTCGATCGATCGACGCCAGGTGATCTGCGTGCGGATCGAGCCCGCTAGACGTTGCCGTGGAACACGTGGGCGTCGACCGCCGCGGCGCACATGTTGGTGGCGGCGGTGACGGCGTGGACGTCGCCGGTGAGATGCAGGTTGAGCATCTCCATCGGCACCACCTGGCTGTAACCGCCGCCCGCCGCGCCGCCCTTGATCCCGAACGTCGGACCCATCGACGGTTGACGGATCGCGAGCGTGGCGCTCTTGCCGATGTGGCTGAACCCCTGGCTCAACCCGACGGCGACCGTGGTCTTCCCTTCGCCGAGCGGCGTCGGGGTGATCGCCGACACCACGACGTACTTCGCACGCGGCCGATCGGCCATCAACTCGACGGCGCGCAGGTCGATCTTCGCGGCGCCGGTCCCGTACGGCTCGAGGCAGTCGAGCGGGATCCCTGCGTCGGCTGGCGATGTCGGTCAGGGGGCGCAGCGTCGCCTGTCGAGCGATGTCGAGATCGGATGGAAACGTCCCAGCACCCATGAGCCGCAACTTTCGCACATCGTCTGCGTGCATCACCCTCCCGACGCTCCGATGCACCAAGATGGGGACGATGCCCACCGGCGGCGCCGAACGAGGGGAGCGGGACGCTCACCGGCGAACGCGTGCCGCTCCATCGTCCGTGTTCCGCCGCGTGATGATCGGTCGGGGAGCGCTGGTGCCGTTGGCGACGGCGCAGGCGCTGGCTGCCGCCGCCGATGCGTTCGTGTCGGTCAGCCTCGCCGGGTCGTTGTTCTTCAACGTCAGCCCCAATGCCTCGCGTGAGCAGGTGCTGCTCTATCTGCTCATCACGATGGCGCCGCTCGCCGTGCTGTCGCCGCTGGTCGGGCCGGCGATCGATCGATTCCGACGATCGCAGCGCTACGTCGCGTCGTCGTTCTTCGTCGCCCGCGGCGTGTTCTGCCTGCTGCTCGCCGTGACGTTGCTGCAGGTCGCGTTCTATCCGATCGTGCTCTGTCTGCTGATCGCCAGCAAGGCATCGGGCATCGTCAAGCAGACGCTCGTGCAGACGTTGGTCGACGATCCGGAGGAACTCGTCGCCACGAACGCTCGCCTGGCGCGCCTCTCGAGCATCACGGCCGCGCTCGGCGTGGCAGCGGCCGCCGGACTGTTCGCGTGGGCCGGAGCGGAGTGGTCGTTGCGTGGTGCGGCGGTGTTGTTCGCGCTGGCCGGCGGCGCCGTGCTGTGGGCCCGCCCCCGATCGACCGCACCGATCACGTCCGACGACGTCGAGTACGCCGAGACCCACCTGCCGACGGTCGTCGTGTCGTCGATCGGCATGCTCGCCATCCGTGCCGCCGTCGGCTTCTTCATCTTCACGCTGGCGTTCACGCTGCGGCGCTCGAGCGAGCCCGCCTACGTCTACGGTGCAGCTGCGGCGTTCTACGGCATCGGGGCGTTCCTGGGTCACACCGCCGCCACGATCCTGCGGCGTTGGTTCCGAGAGGAGCAGTTGATCGGTCTCGCGATCGCGCTCCCGGCCGCGTTCACCGCGGTCGGCATCCTCGGCGCCTCGGTGCCACTCCTGATGGTCATCTCCACGCTCGTCGGACTCTCGACGACGCTGGGTCGCAACTCGTTCGACGGGCTCCTGCAGCGGCGTGCTCCCGAGGCGTTGCTCGGGCGCGCCGGCGCGCGCTACGAGACGTGGTTCCAGCTCGCCTGGGTGTTCGGCGGCATTCTCGCAACGCCGATCGCGTTCCCGGTGGAGGTGAGCATGACGGTGCTCACCGCGATCTACGTGCCGGCACTCGTCATCTTCATTCGTGGGGTGAGGGAAGCCCACCGGTTCGAGGGCCCACCGGAGGAGCATCTCGGGGGTGCGCATGCCCGGCTCGCGATGGCGCATCAGGCGTGGGAGGCGGGCTCGTTGCGGGTGGCGATCGTCGAGGCGTCGGCGGCCGTCGACCTCGCTCAGAGCGTCGTCGGCTGCGGCCATCGGTCGGGAGCAGCGGTGTGAACTCGACGACCTCCGCCGCCGCGCCATCGACGTCGAACAGGTGGTCGGCGACCGTGATGTCGGGCAGGCGCTCGAGCTGGCCGACGCGATGATCAGGGCTGCGTCACCGACGTGACCGTGGCGATGCTGATCGCCGCTCGACGTCGTCTCGTCGGCGGTGATCTGCAACGTGAACGGTGACGACGTCGCAACATCGAGGTAGCGCAGGAGGTCGACGTCGATGATCGGGGCCGGGGCGGGCAGCGCTCCGACCAGCAGCATCACGCCGTGGTCGATCACCGGTTCGCCGTCGAGGTCGGCGTCGAATGCCTCGCCCGGCTCGTCGGCGAACCGAACGTCGGCGACATCGACCGTCGCAGCAGCGACGTCGGCCTGGACGCCCACGTCGATCGTCTCGCCGTCGGCCGCGACGATGTAGATGACCGGCAGTTTCTCGTACCGTCGTCGTTCAGGACCGGCTCCTGCTCACCGGCCTGCCACTCGACGATCGCGGTGTAGGCGTTCGCCGGGCCGACGGTTCCCGATGGTGCCGAGTCGTCGTTGCTGCAGGCGACACCGAGCATGGACAACGTGGCGAGGCCGATGAGCGCCGTTGCGCCCACGAGTCGCGTGCTGACCGCGCCGGCGGCTCGAGTCCCTCCCACACGGCAACGTTAGGCGACCGAACGCCCGTGGTACGCCGTGTTCGATCAGACGAGGCGACGGGCTGCCTCGACGGCGACGGCGACGGTCGTCGATTCGATGCGTCTGGCGGTCTCCTCGTCGGGCATCTCCTGTTGCGTCCGGTTGACGAGGACGCCCGCCACGCACCCGGCGCGCAGGCCCTGGCTCGCACACATCGTGAACAGCGCGGCCGACTCCATCTCGTAGTTGAGGACTCCCATCGACTGCCATTCCTCGAGGCTGCCGCGGAACCGGCGCGTGACGCGCCCGAGTACGTGTCGTAGCGCTCCTGGCCCGGGTAGAAGGTGTCGGACGATGCGGTGATGCCGATGTGGGGTTCGATACCCAGCGATGTCGCGGCCTCGACGAGCGCCGTCGTGCAGGCGAAGTCGGCAACGGCGGGGAACTCCATCGGCGCGAAGTGCAGGCTCGTTCCGTCGAGGCGAACGGCGCCCGTGGTGACGATGACGTCACCGGGCTGCAGATGCGGTTGGATCCCACCGGTCGTGCCGACACGCAGGAAGGTGCGGACCCCGAGCTGGGCGAGCTCCTCCACGGCGATCGCCGTCGACGGCCCGCCGATGCCCGAGGAGCACACGACCACCGGCGTGTCGCCGAGCCAGCCGAGCCACGACGTGAACTCGCGGTGCGCGGCAAGGAACTCGTGGCGGTCCATCGTGGCGGCGATGCGCTCGACCCGGCCAGGGTCGCCCGGTACCAGCGCCACCGTCGCCCCCTGCAACATGTCTGCCGTCAACCCGAGATGGAACACCGCTGCCATGCCCTGCACGGTACCCCACCTCCGAAACTTGCATCGCTGTCCGCGCTGGGCGCGCATGTGGATGCAAATTTCGGAGGTTTTGGGGTCGGATGGTGCGAGCTTGTTGCTTGGAGACATGCACATGTCTTTATATCGATTCTCGGGGATGTTGATGGAGGCGACGCTCGATGCGCTGCGGGCGATGGCCGAGGAGACCCGGCTGCGGATGCTGGCCGTGCTGCGTCACGGCGAACTCACCGTCACCGATCTCACCGAGATCCTCGGGCAGTCCCAACCGCGCGTGTCGCGCCACCTCCGGCTCCTCGTCGACGCCGGCCTCGTCACCAAGCACCGCGAGGGCACGTGGGCGTTCTTCCGGATCGTCGACACCGGCGGACACTCCGCGCTCCTCACGTCGGCGCTCGCCATCGTCGACGCAACGGACCCCGTGATCGCCGCCGACCTCGAACGGCTCGACATCGTGCGCGCCCGCAGAGCCGCCGCGGCCAGCGAGTACTTCGAACGGATCGCCCCGATCTGGGACGAGGAACGATCGCTGCACGCCGCCGCGGCCACGGTCGAAGGAGTGATCCTCGACGTGATCGGCGACCGCCCGCTGGGTCGCGTGCTCGACGTCGGCACGGGTACCGGGCGGATGCTGCAACTGCTCGCCGATCGCGCCGATCGTGCCGTCGGTCTCGACGCCAGCCACTCGATGCTGTCGGTCGCGCGCGCCAACCTCGAACGCCTGGGCGTGCAGGGGTGGGAACTCCGCCAGGGCGACGTGCACAGCCCGCCGCTGGAGCGGGCGTCGTTCGATCTCGTCGTCATCCATCAGGTGCTCCACTACCTCGACGACCCTGCCCGCGCACTCGCCGAGGCGGGCCGGCTCGTGGCGCCGAGCGGACGTCTGCTCGTCGTCGACTTCGCCCCGCACCGCCACGACTTCCTCCGGGCCGCCGCACACCGGCGCCTCGGTTTCACCCACGATCAGCTCCGCGACTGGTTCGACCAGGTCGGGTTCGACTGTTCGACCGTCGTCGACGTCGATCCTCCCGCCGGCGACGGCGGACTCACCGTCACCGTCTGGCTCGCACGCAACCGCAGCACCATCAACGAAAATCGCATGAGGAAAGAAGTCGCCTGAGATGAACAGCGCCGCCAGTCACCCGTTCCACGACCACCCGATCGCCCGACTCGCCCGAGAGCGCATCGTCGTGCTCGACGGCGCGATGGGCACCGAGATCCAGACCCTCGGTCTGTCCGACGAGGCGTTCCGAGGCGATCGCTTCTGCGATCACGGCTGTGACCTCGCCGGGAACAACGAGTTGCTCACGCTCACGCAGCCCGACGCGATGCGTGACATCCACCTGCGCTATCTCCTCGCCGGCGCCGACATCGTCGAGACCAACACCTTCTCGGCCAACCGTGTGTCGCAGGGCGACTACGGCACCGTCGACCAGGTCGTCGAACTGAACGAGGTCGCCGCACGGCTCGCTCGCGAGGCTGCCGAAGAGGCGCAGGGCATCGACGGACGTCGTCGCTTCGTCGCCGGCGCGGTCGGCCCCACCAACATGACGCTCTCGCTGTCGCCGAAGGTCGAGGATCCCGGCTACCGAGCCATCACCTTCACCGGCCTCGCCGACGCCTACCAGGAACAGATCGAGGCGCTCCTGCGCGGTGGCGTCGACGCCATCCTGATCGAGACGATCTTCGACACGCTCAACGCCAAGGCGGCGATCGTGGCCGCCCGTCGGGCGATGGCCGCGCACGGCACGCGGCTGCCGTTGATGATCTCCGGCACGATCACCGACCGCTCCGGGCGCACACTGTCGGGTCAGACCCCCGCGGCGTTCTGGCAGTCGATCCGCCACGCCCAGCCCCTGACCGTCGGCCTCAACTGTGCCCTCGGGGCCGAGGAGATGCGCCCGCACCTGCAGGAGTTGTCGACGGTGGCCGACACGCTGATCTGCGCCTATCCGAACGCCGGGCTGCCCAACGCGCTCGGTGGGTACGACGAGACTCCCGAGCAGACCGCTGCTTTCATCGGCGAGTTCGCCGAGGCCGGCCTCCTCGACGTCGTCGGCGGGTGCTGCGGCACGACACCGGCCCACATCGAAGCGATCGCCCGGGCCGTGGAGGGCAAGGCGCCCCGCGTCGTGCCGACGCGCACGCCTCGTCTCGAACTCTCGGGTCTCGAACCGTTCGCTCTCACCGACGACATCCCGTTCGTCAACGTGGGCGAACGCACGAACATCACCGGCTCGGCCAAGTTCCGTCGGCTGATCAAGGACAACGAGTACGGCGAAGCGCTCGTCGTCGCGCTCCAGCAGGTCGAGAGCGGCGCCCAGATCATCGACGTCAACATGGACGACGGGCTCATCGACGGCGTCCAGGCGATGACCACGTTCCTCAACCTCATCGCATCCGAGCCCGACATCGCCCGCGTGCCGATCATGATCGACTCGTCGAAGTTCGAGGTGATCGAAGCCGGGCTCCAGTGTGTGCAGGGCAAGCCGATCGTCAACTCGATCTCGATGAAGGAGGGCGAGGAGGCGTTCCTCGCCCAGGCTCGCACCTGTCTCGACTACGGCGCCGCCGTGATCGTGATGGCGTTCGACGAGGTCGGCCAGGCCGACACCGTCGACCGCAAGGTGTCGATCGCCCGCCGGGCATACCACCTGTTGGTCGACGAGGTCGGTTTCCCGCCCGACGACATCATCATCGACCCGAACATCTTCGCCATCGCCACCGGCATCGAGGAGCACAACCGTTACGGACTCGACTTCCTCGAGGCGACGAAACAGATCACCGACGAGCTGCCGTACGTCAACGTCTCCGGCGGCGTCTCCAACCTGTCGTTCTCGTTCCGGGGCAACGAACCCGTCCGCGAAGCGATGCACTCGGTGTTCCTGCTGCGTGCAGTCGAGGCCGGCATGCGTCTGGGCATCGTCAATGCCGGCCAGCTCGCCGTCTACGACCAGATCGACCCCGAGCTGCGCGAGCTCTGCGAGGACGTCGTGCTCGCCCGGCGTGACGACGCCACCGAGCGCCTCCTCGAAGCGGCTGCCCGCTACGCGGGAACGGGCGAGCAGGCCGCCGACCCCGCTGCCCAGGAGTGGCGTTCGTGGGACGTCGAGCGCCGTATCGACCATGCCCTCGTCAACGGCATCACCGTGTTCATCGAGGACGACGTCGAGGAGGCCCGTGCCGGGTCGAGCCGGGCCGTCGACGTGATCGAAGGTCCGCTGATGAGCGGCATGAACACCGTCGGCGACCTGTTCGGCGCCGGCAAGATGTTCCTCCCCCAGGTGGTGAAGTCGGCTCGTGTGATGAAGCAGGCGGTCGCGTACCTCACCCCCTTCATCGAGGCCGAGGGCGAGGACGGCGCCGCGTCGAAGGCCGGCACCGTGCTGCTCGCCACCGTGAAGGGCGACGTGCACGACATCGGCAAGAACATCGTCGGCGTCGTGCTCGGCTGCTCCAACTACGAGGTCATCGACCTCGGCGTGATGGTGCCGGCCCAGACGATTCTCGAGACCGCCCGTGAGCGCAACGTCGACATCATCGGCCTGTCCGGCCTCATCACCCCGTCGCTCGACGAGATGGTGCGCGTCGCCGCCGAGATGGAGCGCACCGGTTTCACGGTGCCGTTGCTCATCGGCGGTGCCACCACCAGCCGACTGCACACGAGCCTGCGGATCGACCCCGCCTACCACGGCCCGGTCGTGCACGTCGGCGACGCCAGCCGGGCGTCGGGAGTGATCTCCAGCCTCCTCTCGAGCACCCAGCGCGAGGGCTTCCTCGAAACGCTGCGAACCGACTACCAACGTGTCGTCGAGTCGCACGCACGAGCAACGGTGGAGCGTGACCGTGTGTCGATCGAGGTGGCGCGCGCCAATCGCCTCGATGCCATCTTCGACGACACCACCGTGACCGCGCCGAGCTTCGTCGGCACCCGCGTGTTCGACGACTACGACGTCGCCGAGCTCGTGCCCTACATCGACTGGACACCGTTCTTCCGCACCTGGGGGATTCGCGGCAAGTTCCCCGAGGTGCTCACCGATCCCGAGTTCGCGGACGCCGCCCGTCCGCTCTACGACGATGCCCTGGCGATGCTCGACAAGATCGTCGCCGACCACTGGTTCCGTCCGAAGGCGGTCGTCGGTTTCTGGCCCGCCCACGCCGACGGCGACGACATCGTGGTGTACACCGACGAGACCCGGACCACCGAGCGGGCCCGTCTGTACGGCATCCGCCAGCAGGCCACGAAGTCGGACGGCCGCGCCAACCTCAGCCTGTCCGACTACGTCGCGCCCGGTCGAGTCCGAGGTCGACGACTGGATCGGTGGGTTCGTCGTCACTGCCGGGCCGGAGGAGATCGAGATCGCCGCTCGCTTCGAAGCCGACAACGACGACTACTCGTCGATCCTGCTCAAGGCGCTCGCCGACCGCCTGGCCGAGGCGTTCGCCGAGCGCATGCACGAGCTCGTACGCACCGAGCTGTGGGGCTACGCGCCGGACGAGTCGTTCACCCCCGCCGAGCTGGTCCACGAGTCGTTCCAGGGCATCCGACCCGCACCCGGCTACCCGAGTCAGCCCGACCACACCGAGAAGGGCACGCTCTTCGAACTCCTCGATGCCACGGCCTCGATCGGTGTCGAACTCACCGAGTCGTTCGCGATGTGGCCCGGCTCATCGGTGTCGGGCCTCTACTTCGCCCACCCCGAGTCGAAGTACTTCGGTGTCGGCAAGATCAAGCGGGATCAGCTCGCCTCCTACGCCGAACGCAAGGGCTGGACGATCGAGGAGGCCGAGACCCACCTCGCGCCGATCCTCGACACCGGCGCCTGACCGCCGGCGCTCGCGGTTCGTGTGAGCGCCGATCGTGATCGCCGGCGTAGTGGATCACGCAAATCCTGGGGCCGGCGCGAGGTCCGCGGGGCGCCGACCTCGCGGATCTAGGGTCTGGCGCGGGGACTTCATCCAACAGACGAAGGGGACGAATTCATGAACGACGACATTCGAATTCCGATCGCCGAGGCCTTCGGAACCGCCGTCCTGGTGATCGGCGGCCCGGGCACGGCGATCTTCGCCACCGGCGCCTTCAACGACGGCCTGAACGTCGGCGCACTCGGTGTGTCGCTCGCGTTCGGGTTCAGCCTGCTCTGCATGGCCTACCTGATCGGACGCATCTCCGGGTGCCACATCAACCCGGCCGTCACGATCGGCATGGTGATGGCCAAGAAGCTCGAGCTCGCCAAGTCGGTGCCCTACTTCGTGGCGCAGTTCATCGGCGGCATCGTCGGCGCCGGCATCCTGGCGCTCATCCTGAGTGGAACCGAGGGCTACCTGTCGGCCGCGCAGGATGCCGGCTTCGCCTCGAACGGGTACGGCACGCACTCGCCCGGCGGATTCGACCTGCTCTCCGTGGCGATCATCGAGATCATCCTGTCACGGCGATCTTCGTGCTGATCGTGCTCGGGACCACGAGCACCAAGGGTGTGCCGACGGGCTTCGGACCGATTGCCGCAGGGCTCGGGCTGACGCTGGTGCACCTGATCTCGATCCCGGTGTCGAACACCTCGGTCAATCCGGCGCGTTCGCTGGCGACGGCGGTGTTCCAGGGTGACTGGGCGCTCGGCCAGGTCTGGGCCTTCATCGTGTTCCCGGCGATCGGCGCGGTGCTGGCAGGTGCGCTGTGGATGGTGCTCGGCGAACCCGAGGCCCGCGACAACGAGTCGCTCTGATCATTCGTTGAAGCAGCGTCGGGTCCGGGACCACATTTGGGTGGGATTTCCCGGCCCCTGATAACTTCTCGCTCCGATGTCGGTGTTCCTGCGTGATTACTTGACCGTTGTCTGGTTCGGCATTGCCGCGCTGGCGATCGGTGGCCTGCTGCTCGGCCTCGCGTCGCTCGTGCGCCCGTCGAAGCCCAACTACGACAAGGGCGTTGCCTACGAGTCGGGTGTCGACCCCGTGGGCATCGGTTGGTCGCAGAGCCAGATCCGGTACTACGTCTTCGCCCTGCTGTTCGTGATCTTCGACGTCGAGGCCGTGTTCCTGTTCCCCTGGGCGGCCAACGTCGAGCGGTACGGCACCTTCGGTCTGGTCGTCATGCTCGTCTTCATCGTGCTGTTGCTCGACGGCCTGGTGTACGCCTGGAAACGAGGACTGCTCCGATGGGTCTAGTCGAAAAGGGCCGCATGCCGGCCTCACTCACGAAGCTGTTCAACATGAGCCGCTCGTATTCGCTGTGGGTGTACCAGTGGGGTCTCGCCTGCTGCGCCATCGAGATGGGGGCCGCCTTCGGTTCGCCCCGCTACGACGTCATGCGCCTCGGCGTCATCCCGCTGCCGGCCAGCCCGCGCCAGGCCGACTTCGTGTGCATCTCCGGCACCGTGACCGACAAGATGGCACCCGCCATCAGTCGGCTCTGGGAGCAGATGCCCGAGCCGAAGTACGCCATTTCGATGGGATCGTGCGCCAACTGTGGCGGCCCGTACTGGGACAGCTACTCGGTCACCAAGGGCGTCGACCAGATCATCCCGATCGACGTGTACATCCCCGGTTGCCCGCCCCGACCCGAGGCGCTGCTCGAAGGTGTCGTGTTGCTCCAGCAGCGCATCAAGAACGAGGACATGGCCGCCAAGTGGCGCGGCGACGAGGGGTTCACGTCGTTGCAGACCACCCGCGAACGAGCACGGGTCGCCAAGATCGCCCCGACGAGACCGTCCAGCCCGAGCGCGAACCGATCGTGGTGGGTGGTGGACCCATTGAGTGACGGGGGCACGACCGAGACGCAGGACGCACCGGCACTGCCGGGTGACGGGCTCCGCGAAGGGATCATCGACGACCTGCGCCGCCGGATCGGCGACGCCATCGTCGACACGCACATCTCGCCGAACGACGATCTGTGGATCCGCGTGCGCACCGACGCGTGGCGTGCGACCGCCGAGGCCCTGAAGGCCGCGGGGTTCACGTGGTTCTCGTTCCTCTCCGGTCTCGACTGGTTGCCGTCGCCGTACGGCAAGGGTGAAGACGACCCGACTGCCGAGCCCGTCGAGCCCGACACCGAGATCCGCCAGGGCGTCACCGGCGGTGACACCCGGTTCCAGGTGTTCGCCCGCCTCATCGACCTCGATCGCCACGTCGGCGTCACGATCAAGGCCGACGTTCCCGACGACCACCTCGCCGTCGACTCGTGGACCACCGTGTTCGCCGGCGCCAACTGGCACGAGCGCGAATGCCACGAGATGTTCGGCATCGGCTTCAACGGTCATCCCGACCTGCGGAACATGTACCTGCCGACCGACTTCGAGGGCCACCCACTGCGCAAGGACTTCCCGCTGCTCGCCCGCATGATCAAGCCGTGGCCCGGCATCGTCGACGTCGAACCGATGCCCGCTCCAGGACGACGACGAAGCGGCCGAACAGCGCCGACGAAGCCGACGAGGATGCGTCATGACCGTACTGAGCGATCGCCAGCAGTTGAGCTACATCGCCGGCCAGGCGGCCGACGCGCGTCTCAACGTCGAGCTCGAGACCGAGGGCATGACCCTCAACATCGGCCCGCAGCACCCGGCCACCCACGGCACCCTGCGGATCATCTGCCGTCTCGACGGCGAGCAGGTCGTCTGGGCCGAACCGTCGGCCGGCTACATGCACCGCGGCTACGAGAAGCTGACCGAGGTCCGCACCTTCCCGCAGGTCACCGCGCTGGTCAACCGCATCGACTGGCTCGGCAGCTTCGCCAACGAGGTGCCGTTCATCCTCGCCGCCGAGAAGCTGATGCAGATCGAGGCGCCACCACGGGCGCAGGTCATCCGCACGATCCTGTTCGAGCTGTCGCGCATCGCCAACGTGTCGCTGTTCCTCGGCGATCTCGGCGTGCAGATGGGCGCCATCACCCCGGTGTTCCTCGCCTTCCGTGACCGCGAGTACGTCCTCAACCTGATCGAGGGCGCCACCGGTGGTCGCTTCCACCCGAACTTCGACCGCATCGGCGGCCTCAAGGACGACCTGCCGGCCGGCTGGATCGACGAGACCCGCCAGGTCATGGTCAAGCTGCGCGAGTTCTGCGACATCATCGAAGACCTCCTGTTCGGCAACGAGATCCTCCAGAGCCGTATGCGTGGCATCGGCATCATCCCCGCCGACGTCGCCAAGGACTACGGCCTGTCGGGTGCCAACCTGCGCGCCAGCGGCGTCGACTACGACCTGCGCCGTGACCAGCAGCTCCCCATGGCGTGGGACAAGGCCGACTGGAAGGTCTGGACGCATCCCGACGGCGACAGCTTCGCCCGCTGCTGGGTTCGCCTGCAGGAGACCCGCGAGTCGTGCAAGATCGTCGAGCAGTTGCTCGACCAGATCCCCGCCGGCCCGATCATGACCAAGGTGCCGCGGATCATCAAGGTGCCCGAGGGGGAAGCCTGGGTGGAGACCGAGAACCCGCTCGGCGTGATGGGCTACTACGTCGTCTCCAAGGGCGATCTGGGGCCGTTCCGCGTCAAGATCCGCTCGGCGAGCTTCAACAACATCTCGATCGTGCCGTGGGCGCTCAAGGGCGTCTACGTCCCCGACATCATCACGATCCTCGCCAGCCTCTACTTCATCCTGGGTGACATCGACCGATGATCCAGTTCGCCATCGAGATCCCCTACTGGGGACAGTCGCTGCTGCGCGTGCTCGGCGGCCTCGTCGCGGTGCTGCTGCCGGCCGGCACCATCGTCTACCTGTTCCTGTTCAAGATGATGTCGTTCATGCAGAGCCGTCTCGGCCCGATGGAAGCCGGCCCGTACGGTTCGCTGCAGCTCGTTGCCGAGGTCGGCAAGTGGATGCAGAAGGAGGACCTCGCACCCGAGGCCGCCGACCACCGCATCTTCAAGATGGCCCCGCTCATCGTGCTGCTGTCGACGTTCCTGCTCGTCGTCATCGTGCCGTTCGGGCCCGACGCCTACTTCACCAACTTCTCCGTCGGGATCTTCCTCGGCCTCGCCGTGGCCTCGGTGAGCGTGCTCGGCATCCTCATCGCCGGCTGGGCGAGCGCCAACAAGTACTCCCTCCTCGGCGGTCTTCGTGCCGCCGGTCAGCTCATCGCGTACGAGTTGCCGATGGTGCTCGCCGTGCTCGGCGTCGTCATCCAGGCCGGCTCGATGAACATGCAGGAGATCACGGTCGCCCAGAACACCGGGAGCTGGTTCGGCATCGGATGGTTCGGCAGCCCGTTCATCGTCACCCAGTTCGTCGGGTTCCTGATCTTCATGATCGCCGTGCAGGCCGAACTCACCCAGGCCCCGTTCGACATGCCGATCGCCGAATCCGAACTCGTGTCGGGCTACATGACCGAGTACTCGGGCTTCCGCTTCCTCATCTTCTTCATCGCCGAGTTCGCAACCGCCGGTGTGTTCGCCTTCATCGCGTCGGTGCTCTTCCTCGGCGGCTGGGGCATCCCGTTCGACTGGTTCGGTTGGGACACCATCGACGACGTCGACGACTGGATGAACCTCGCCGGTCCGCTGATCATGTTCACCAAGATGTTGGTCCTGACCTTCATCATCATGTGGGTCCGGTTCAGCTTCCCCCGTTTCCGTGAGGATCAACTGCAGACCTTCGCCTGGAAGGTGCTCATCCCGCTCGCCCTGGCGAACACGGCCGTGACTGCGATTCTGAAGGTGGCGTTCTGATGCCAGACAAGCCCAAGCTCCCCGGCCTGTTCAAGGGTCTCGGCATCACGTTGGGGATCCTCAAGGACACCGTCGTCGACGGCGCGAACACGGTGCAGTACCCGCACGAGAAGGAAGCGCCACCGATTCGCGCCCGCGGTGTCATCGCGCTCCACGAGGACAACTGCACCGCCTGCATGCTGTGTGCGCGTTCGTGCCCGGACTGGTGCATCTACATCGAGGGACACAAGCAGCTCGCCCCGCCGCGCCGCGCCGGCGGCAAGCCCCGTCAGGTCAACCATCTCGACCGGTTCGACATCGACTACGCGCTCTGCATGTACTGCGGCATCTGTGTCGAGGTGTGCCCGTTCGACGCACTCTTCTGGAGCCCCGAGTACGAGTACTCCGAGCCGAAGATCGCCGACCTGCTCCACGACAAGGAGAAGCTCGGCGAGTGGATGGAGACCGTGCCCGAGGCGCCGGCGCTCGAAGCGGGAGCCCAGAAGAAATGAGTGGGCAGAAGTGAACGCACTGATCCTCGCCACCGACAACGTGAACGTCGCCCAGAACGTGGCGTTCGGCATCATCGCCGCGGTGATGATCTTCGCCGCGCTCAGCGTCGTGACGACGAAGAACGTCGTGCACGCAGCGCTGTGGCTCGTCATGGTGCTCGCCGGCGTCGCCGCGCAGTACGTCCTCGCTGCCGCCGAGTTCGTGGCGGTGTCGCAGGTGCTCGTGTACATCGGCGCCGTGATGGTGCTGTTCCTGTTCGGCATCATGCTCACCCGCGCCCAGATCGGCAGGGAGGCCGGGCTCAACAACAAGGGGTGGGCACTCGGCATCCCGATCGCCCTGGTGATGTTCGGACTGCTCGCCTGGGTGATCGTCGACGCGTTCGAGGACGAGGTGCTGCCCGACCGTGGCCCGACGCCGACGGCGCTGTTGAGCGACCAGTTCCTGTCGATCTATCTCCTGCCGTTCCTCGCGATCTCCTTCGTCCTGCTCGCGGCTGCCATCGGCGCCATCGTCCTGGCCAGGAAGGACTGACCGGCGATGCTCGCGGTCAACTTCCTCCTCCTCGGCGCAGCGCTGTTCTGCATCGGCGTGTACGGCGTCATCGCCCGCCGCAACGCGGTCATGGTGCTGATGTCGATCGAACTGATCCTCAATGCCGTCAGCTTGAACTTCGTGGCCTTCGCGCTCATGTCGGGAGCCGTCGACGGTCAGGTGTTCGCCCTCTACGTGATCGCAATCGCGGCTGCCGAAGTCGGCGTCGGATTGGCGATGGTGCTCATGATCTACCGCAACCGCAAGTCGATCGCCCTCGACGAACTCTCGGAAATGAAGGGCTGAGATGCTTGCATCGGAAGCCGTCGAACTGAGTTCGGGATGGTTCCTCGAGAACATCTGGTTGATCGGCCTCATCCCCGTCGTCGCGTTCGCGATCATCATCGCCGTCGGCAAGCACCTCCCGATGAAGGGCTCCGAGGTCGGGTTGCTGTCGATGTTCGCCTCGCTGGTGCTCGCCACCGGCGCAGCGGTCCAGTGGGTGCAGCGCACCAACTCCGCGTCGGGTGGCGAGGAGTCGCTCGGGATGCTCCAGGCGTTCGGCCGCTCGATGCCCCGCTCCACCGAGGGTGAGGTCGAACCGTTCATCGAGCCGGTCGTGCACACGTGGGTGTGGTGGTCGAACGGTCCGCTCGAGTTCGGCATCGGGTCGAGTGCGAGCGGTCTCTCGGTCCTCCTGCTCTGGCTCGTGGCCTTCATCTCGCTGCTGGTGCAGGTGTTCAGCCTCGACTACGTCCGCGGCGACCGTCGCTACACCCACTTCTTCGCGGCGATCACGCTCTTCTCGGGCGGCATGCTCGTGATGCTCATGGCGCCCAACATGGTCCAGCTGATCCTCGGCTGGGAGATCATGGGCCTGACGTCGTTCATGCTCATCGGACACTGGTGGGAGGAGGAGGCCAACAGTCGGGCAGCGCTCAAGGCGTTCTTCACCGTGCGCGTCGGCGACGTCGGCCTGCTCGTCGGCACCGCGATCATCTTCTTCGGCGCCAACGCCTGGGCGGTCGACAACCTCGACAGCAACGGCTTCGACATCGCTGCGATCCAGGCCTGGGCGCTGTCGGGCGAGGCCGGCAGCCAGTTCCTCGTTCCCGGCGCGATCGCGTTGTTCATCGCCTGTATCGGCAAGTCGGGTCAGTTCCCGCTGCACACCTGGCTGCCCGACGCCATGGCCGGGCCCACCCCCGTGTCGTCGCTGTTGCACAGCTCGACCATGGTCGTGGCCGGCGTGTTCCTCGTCGCCCAGCTGTACCCCGTGTTCTGGCAGGCGTTCGACATCGGCCAGGGCTCGTTGACGTTCATCGCGATCATCGGGGCGATCACGATCGTGATCGCCGCGCTCCTCGCCTTCGTGCAGGACGACATCAAGAAGGTGCTCGCCTACTCCACGGTGTCACAGCTCGGGTACATGATGCTCGGCCTCGGCACCGGCGCCTGGCTGCCGGCGGTGTTCCACATCTTCACGCACGCCTTCTTCAAGTGCTGTCTGTTCCTCTGCGCGGGCTCGGTCAGCCATTCGGGCTCCCACCACTCCTTCGACATGAAGAAGGACATGGGCGGCCTGCGCAAGAAGATGCCGATCACGTTCACGGCGTGGATCGTGTCGACGCTCGCCCTCACCGGCATCTTCCCGTTCGCCGGGTTCTGGTCGAAGGACGAGATCATCGACAACGTCGGCAACAACGGCTACACGGTCCTGATGTGGGTCGCGCTCGGCGGAGCCGTGCTCACCGCGATGTACATGACCCGGGCCACCTACCTGGTCTTCTTCGGTGAGCCCCGCGGCGCGGCCGCCGGCGAGCACCATGGCGACGAGAGCACGCGCGAAGAGCACGAGATGGAGCAGATCTCCGTCGGCGCGCCCGAGCCCCGCTCGCTCGGCGCGGCGGCGAACGCGCACGGCGACGACGACGCTCACGACGATCACCACGACGACCACCATGCGTCCGACGGGCCACACGAGTCGGGGCCGCTCCTGCTCATCCCGATCGTGATCCTCGCGTTCCTGGCGCTGTTCGCCGGTCTGGTCAACCCGACGCCCTTGGCCTCACGTTTCGGTGAAGGCGTCGAGGCGCTCAAGAAGTACGTCGAACCACGCTCGACTCCCGTGCCGTTGGAGGACGTCATCGCCACCGGCCCCGGCGAGTCGATCACGATCGTCGACGGCCGTCCCGACGCCGCGCCGGGTGCCGAAGGTGAAGGCGCGGAAGGTGAAGAGGGAGCGAAGAAGTCGGGCTGTGGCTTCGACGCCCCCGAGTCGGGCACGGCGTGCTTCTTCCCCTCGGTCACCCATGCCGAGCCCACCTTCGCCAAGATCCTGCTCTCGCTCGGCGTCGTCGCCGCCGGGTACGCCGTCGCGATCGCCTTCAACGTGGCGTTCTACGGGCGCAGGAACAAGCACCTCGTCGGCCTCACCGAGCGGTCGAAGATCATGCGCGGCGGCTTCCTGTTCCTGAAGAACAAGTACTACCTGGACGCCCTCTACGAGAACGTCATCGTCCGAGCCGTCGCTCACCCGATCGCCAAGGGCACCGACTGGTTCAACCAACACGTCATCGATGCCGCTGTGAACGATGTCGGCATCGGCGCCCGCCGAGCCGGTGTCTGGGTCTACGACAACATCGACCAGAAGGTCGTCGACGGGGCCGTCGACGGCGCCGGCTGGATCGCCGAGGAGACCGGTCACGGCCTCCAACCCACCCAATCGGGCAAGGTCAGTCAGTACGGCGCGCTGCTCTTCGGCGCCGCCGCTGTCGGTGCCATCGTCCTCGTCCTCGTCAACGTGAGCTGAAAGCAACTCAACCATGGAACCACTCACTGATCAGAACTGGCTGCTGAGCGTCGGCACCTTCCTGCCGCTCGTCGGCGTGCTCGTGATGATGTTCATCCCGCGCAGCGAAGAGGCGACGCACAAGCTCATCGGCATCGTCACCGCCGGTGCCACGCTGGCGGTCGGCATCGTCACGCTCTTCGCCTTCGACTACAGCGAAGCCGGCAGGCTGCAGTTCTTCGTCGAACGCCGAGTGGATCCCGGTGATCGACGCCAACTACGCCGTCGGCATCGACGGCATCAGCCTGCCGCTCTACATCCTGTCGATGGCGGTCACGTTCCTCGTGATGATCTACTCCTGGGACAACATGCCCGACGCGGGCAACCCGAAGGCGTTCTTCATCCTGATGTTGATCCTGCAGGTCGGCATGGCGGGCACGTTCATGGCGCAGGACCTGATCCTGTTCTTCGTCTTCTTCGAACTCGTGCTGCTGCCGATGTTCTTCATGATCGGCGTGTGGGGCGGCGAGCAACGCAAGTACGCCTCGCTCAAGTTCTTCCTCTACACGATGTTCGGGTCGGCGTTCATGCTCGTCGCGTTCGTCGTGCTGTACTTCCAGACCGGTGCCGAGAGCTTCGGCTTCCAGCACCTCATCGAGGCCGGTGCCGGCATCGACCACGACGTCCAGATCTGGATCTTCGCCGGCATGTTCCTCGGCTTCGCGGTCAAGGTCCCGATGTTCCCGTTCCACACCTGGCTGCCCGACGCCCACACGCAGGCCCCGACGCAGGGTTCGGTCATCCTGGCGGCCATCCTGCTGAAGCTCGGCACGTACGGTTTCGTGCGCATCGCCATCCCGATGCTGCCCGAGGGCGCGGTCGAGTGGGCACCGGTGATCGGCATCCTCGCCGTGATCGGCATCATCTACGGCGCGCTCGGATGCCTGGCCCAGACCGACATGAAGCGATTGATCGCCTTCTCGTCGGTCGCCCACATGGGCTTCGTGATGCTCGGCATCTCGACGCTCACCGACGTTCGGCATCAACGCCGCGATGTTCGGCATGGTCGCCCACGGCCTCATCACCGGCATGCTCTTCTTCGTCGCCGGCTCGGTGAAGCACCGCTACCACACGCTCGAGATCAAGCGGCTCTCGGGCATGCTCATCCAGGCGCCACGCCTCGGCTGGATCATGGGCTTCGCCGCCATGGCCTCGCTCGGTCTGCCCGGGCTGGCCGGGTTCTGGGGCGAGTTCCCGGCGATCCTGTCGGCGTACAACCCGAACTTCGGGCTCAGCACGGCGTTGTTCCGCACGCTGATGGTCATCGCCGCCATCGGCACCGTGCTCGCCGCCGGCTACCTGCTCTGGCTGTACCAGCGCACCGCCTTCGGTGAGCCGAGCGAGGAGTTCAGCGTCGCACGGTTCCGGCGGCTGCTCATGGCGGTGTCGCCCATTCGCTGAGCTCGGCCGCCAACGACGACGAGCATGCCCACGACGAGATCTACGACGTCACGCCGATCGAGTGGATCGCCTGGACGCCGTTCCTGATCGGCATCGTCGTGCTCGGCGTGTACCCGCAGCTGCTGTTCAAGGTTCTCAACCCGGCCGTCACCGAACTCGTCGCGCGCCTCGGAGAGACGCTGGGCTGATGCTCGCCTCGCTCCTTGCCCAAGCCGGCGACTGGACGTCGCCCTCGATCGACTGGGCCGCGCTCGCGCCCGAGATCGTGCTGGCGATCGGGTCAACATCATCCTGCTGCTCGATCTGCAGCTCGCCGAAACGAAGAAGTGGGCGATCGCGACGATCACCGGCTTCGTGCTGCTGGGCGGCTTCGTCGCAGTGGTGGTCCTCGCGGTCACCGGCGACGGCGTGCGATCGCTGTTCGACGGGCGATACGTGGTCGACGACTACGCGTTGATCCTGAAGGCGCTGTTCCTGCTGGCTGCCTACGTCGTGGTGCTGCTGAGCCAGACCGAACTCGAAGAGGGCGGCTACTACCAGGGCGAGTTCTACGTGTTGCTGCTGTGCAGCGTGCTCGGCATGGTGATGATGGCCTCGGCTCGCGATCTCGTGAGCATCTTCGTGGCGCTCGAGCTGCTGTCGATCCCCGCCTACATGATGGCCGTCGTGGAACAAGCGCAACCGCAAGTCGAACGAGGCGGGCATCAAGTACTACCTGCTCGGCGTGTTCGCCTCGGCCGTGCTGCTGTACGGCATGAGCCTGCTGTTCGGCGCGACCGGCTCGACGAAGCTCACCGACATCGGCGCCTCGCTGCTCGACGGCGACCTGATCGGCCTCGACGTCGTGGCCGTGGTGTTCGTCGTCTGCGGCTTCGCCTTCAAGATCTCCGCCGTGCCGTTCCACCAGTGGGCGCCCGACACCTACGAGGGCGCGCCGACACCGGTCACGGCGTTCTTCTCCGTGGCGACCAAGGCGGCCGGTTTCGTCGCGCTGATGTCGGTGGTGTTCATCGCCTTCCCCGGTGCCGACGGTGTGTACCAGCCGTTGATCTGGGTGATGGCGGTGCTCACGATGACGTTCGGCAACGTGCTCGCGCTTGCGCCAGACCAACATCGTGCGCATGCTCGCCTACTCCTCGGTCAGCCAGGGCGGCTTCATCCTGATGCCGCTGGCGTTCGCCGGAGAGCCGGGAGTCGGGGCGCGGCGCTGAACGCCGTGGTCGTCTACCTGGTCGCCTACGCGTTCATGAACCTCGGTGCGTTCGCCGTCGTCATCGCCGTGACGTCGCAAGACCCGCAGCGGCGAGATCTCGTCGTTCGGTGGCTTGTTCTCGTATGCGCCGGGCCTGGCCGTGGCGCATGACGATCTTCTTCGCCTCGCTCGCCGGCATCCCGCCGCTCGCCGGCTGGTTCGCCAAGTTCAACTCGTTCAAGGCCGTGCTCGACGCCGGCACCACGTCGGCCTACGTGATGGCGGCGATCGCCGCAGTGAACACGGTGATCGCGGCGGCGTACTACATGCGGGTGCTGCGGGTCGTCTGGATGGACGAGGTACCCGACGGCGACACCAGCCCGGTCAAGCCGCCCGCCCCCGTCGTCGCGGCGCTCGCCATCACCGTCGCTCGGCACGATCGTGCTCGGCGTGCTGCCCAACCTCGATCGCCCGAGTCGGCGCCCTCGACGCTCTCACCGGCGCCTTCTCCGGCTAGCCGGTCCGAGCGGCGATGCTGCGTTCCGCGGTTCGTCGCTGCCCGAAGGCAGCTTCACGCACGGTTCCCGACTCCCGGATCCCGGCTCGCTCGAGTGACTGAAGAGATTCGACGGACGAGATTGCGCCGGTACGGGGCGATTCCGTTCGAGCGGTTCATGGAGCTCGCGCTCTACGGCGCCGAGGGGTTCTACACGAAGCCCGATGGCGGGTCGGCGGGACGGCGTGGCGACTTCATCACCTCACCGGAGGTCGGGCCGCTGTTCGGCGCCGTGCTCGCCCGCTACCTCGATGCCGAATGGGAGCGCATCGGGCGCCCGACGTGTTCACCGTGGTCGACGCCGGAGCCGGTCCGGGCACGCTGGCCCGATCGGTGCTCGCCGCCGCGACCGGCGTGTGGTGAGGCGCTGCGCTACGTCGCCGTCGAGGTCTCGCGAGCCGCAGCGGTTGCCGCCATCCCGACGGCGTCGAGTCGACCGTCGACCATGCCGAGCGAGGTGTTCGACGGGGTCGTGATCGCCAACGAACTGCTCGACAACCTGCCGTTCCGTCTCGCCGTGTTCGACAATGGCTGGCGCGAGGCGTTCGTCGACGTCGGCACCGACGGCCGGTTCGTGGAGGTGCTGTCGGCGCCGCTTCGATCCGGTGCCGGCCTGCCTGCCGGTGCCGGCGCAGTTCGGTGCCCGGGCCCCGCTGATCGACCGCGCCGCGGCGTTCGTCGATCGAGGCCCGCCGACTGGTCCGCACCGGTTCGGTCGTCGCGATCGACTACGGCACGCCGATCACCGCCATGCTCGCCGGACGCCCGTGGCGCGACTGGCTGCGCACCTACCGGGGCAACGAGCGCGGCGACCACTATCTCGGTGCGCGCCGGTGACGCAGGACATCACGATCGACGTCCCGATCGACCAGCTCCCCGAGCCCGACGCCGTGCGTGCCCAGAGCCAGTTCCTCCAGCGGTGGGGCATCGACGACCTCGTCGACGAGGGCAAGCGCGATCTGGGACCGAGCAGGCCGCCCGACCCGGTCTCGAAGCGATGAAGATGCGCAGCCGCATCAGCGAGGCCGAGGCGTTGCTCGACCCCGCCGGCCTCGGCGGCTTCCTCGTCGCCGAATGGCGTTCCGAGGCCCGCCCCGCCCGCGCGTAGCGTGGTGGAGTGTCCACCGGCAAGCAGGAACTGATCGAGCTCTCCGACGAGGTCTGGCAGCGTCTCCGGGACCGATTCGCCGGACTCACCGACGACGAGTACTTCTGGGAGCCTGCGCCCGGGTGCTGGACGATTCGTCGTCGGTCCGACGGCGTGTGGATCAGCGACGGCGCCCTCCCGCCGCCCGACCCCGCCCCCTTCACGACCATCGCGTGGCGACTGTGGCACCTGATCGACCTGTACGGCGAGAATCGTGCGCCGAGGTGGCTCGATGTGCCCCCGCAGGGCGATGCGGTCGGTCTCGACGATCCCGATGGGTCGCCGCCGGCGACAGCCGTCGACGCGCTCGCGCTGCTCGAACGTGCGCACCAGCGCTGGGACCTCCACCTCGCGCTCGTGTCCGACGAACAGCTGGCACAGCCCATCGGTCCGGTCGGCGGCGCCTACGCCGAGCGTTCGCGCTCCGGCTACGTGCTCCACATGCTCGACGAGTTCATCCACCACAGCGCGGAAATCGCGCTGTTGCGTGACCTGTGGCGGTGGCAGCATCCCGTCGACCAGGATCCACTGGTCGAACGCACGATTCGCGGCGACGTCGGCGTGCTCGCGGAGATCCACGACCGGAGTGACCGCTCACCCTCGGAGTTCCTCCAGATCGCTGCCGCGTACTCCCGGTGGGAGACGGTCGAGGCCCTGGTCCGCGGCGGGGTGTCGCCCGACACCGGTGGGCGCACCCCGCTGCACAGCGCCGCCATCGTGGGTGCGCTCGACATCGTGCAGCTGCTCGTCGATCACGGCGCGGACATCGATGCTCGGGATCCGGAGTTCGACGCGACGCCGCTCACCTGGGCCCGCTTCACCGACCGCGAGCAGGTCGCGGCCTGGCTGGAGGCCCACGGCGCCACGTGAACCGCCGCACGTCGCGAGGCCGTCCCGGCCCCGACAGGGAACCCACGATGTGATCTACCATCGACCACATGCCTGACCACACGCCTGACCAAACGCCTGAGGGGACCAACGACCACCACGACACGATCGACGCACTGAGCGCCGAGAACCGCAAGTTCCCGCCGTCGGAGGCGTTCAAGGCGAAGGCGCTCGTGACCGGGACGTTCCTCTACGACCAGGCCGCCGAGGACGACGAGGCCTTCTGGGCACGCCAGGCGTCCGGCCTGGTCGACTGGGCCGAGCCGTGGGACACGGTGCTCGACTGGAACCTCCCCGATGCCAAGTGGTTCGTCGGCGGCCAGCTGAACGTGGCCTACAACTGCCTCGACCGTCACGTGCTCGCGCGGCAAGGGCGACAAGGTCGCCATCCACTGGGAGGGCGAACCCGGCGACACGCGCACGATCACCTACCAGCAGCTGCTCGACGAGGTCAGCCAGTTCGCCAACGTCCTCAAGGGCCTCGGTGTGCAGCGCGGCGACCGGGTCAACATCTACCTCCCGATGGTGCCCGAGGCCGCGGTGGCGATGCTCGCCTGTGCCCGCATCGGTGCGGCCCACAGCGTCGTCTTCGGCGGGTTCTCCGCCCAGTCGCTGTCCGATCGCATCAACGACGCCGAGGCCAAGGTGCTCGTCACCGCCGACGGCGGCTACCGGCGCGGCACCGTGTTCCCGCTCAAGCCCGCCGCCGACGAGGCCTGCGCCGACGCCCCCACGATCGAGCACGTCGTGGTCGTGAAGCGTGGCGGCAACGACGTCGACATGGTCGACGGGCGTGACCACTGGTACCACGAACTCATGGAGGGCGCCTCCACCGACTGCCCGGCCGAGCCGATGGATTCCGAGCAGCTCCTCTTCCTGCTGTACACATCGGGCACCACCGGCAAGCCCAAGGGCATCATGCACACGACCGGCGGCTACCTCACCCAGGTCACCTACACCCACAAGTACGTCTTCGACCTGCACGCCGACACCGACGTGTTCTGGTGCACCGCCGACGTCGGCTGGATCACCGGGCACAGCTACATCGTCTACGGCCCGCTCTCCAACGGCGCCACGCAGGTGATGTACGAAGGCGTCCCGAACCATCCGGGCAACGACCGCTTCTGGGAGATCATCGAGAAGTACGGCGTCACGATCTTCTACACCGCGCCCACGGCGATCCGCACGTTCATGAAGTGGGGTGCGGCCGAGCCGGCCAAGCACGACCTGTCGTCGCTGCGCCTGCTCGGCACGGTCGGCGAGCCGATCAACCCCGAGGCGTGGATGTGGTACCACGAGCACATCGGTGGCGAACGCTGCCCGATCGTCGACACCTGGTGGCAGACCGAGACCGGTGGCATCATGATCAGCCCGCTTGCCCGGGGCGACCACCACCAAGCCGGGCTCGGCGACGTTCCCGCTCCCGGGCGTGTCGGCCGAGTTGATCGACGACGAAGGTCACCGGGTCGACATCGGCGGCGGCTACCTCACGCTGACGAGGCCGTGGCCCGGGATGCTGCGCGGCATCTGGGGTGACCCCGACCGCTACCGCGAGACCTACTGGTCGCGGTTCGAGGGCCGGTACTTCGCGGGCGACGGTGCCAAGCTCGACGACGAGGGGTACCTCTGGTTGCTCGGCCGGGTCGACGACGTGATGAACGTGTCGGGTCACCGCATCTCCACCACCGAGGTCGAATCGGCGCTCGTGTCGCATCCGGCCGTGGCCGAAGCAGCGGTGGTGGGGGCCAGCGACGCCACCACCGGCCAGGCGATCATCGCCTACGTGATCCTGCGTGGGGGAGAAGACGTCGACGCCGAGGTGCTGCGGTCGCACGTCGCCGACGAGATCGGCGCGATCGCCAAACCGAAGCAGATCTACATCACGCCCGATCTCCCCAAGACCCGCTCGGGCAAGATCATGCGCCGGCTGTTCCGCGACGTCGCCGAGGGGCGCAACATCGGTGACACCACGACGCTCGCCGACGCATCGATCGTCGACGAATTGCAGGCGCGAGCGGCCGCGAGCGCCGACGACTGACGGTCGCTGGCGTGCGTCGACGTCGACAACTGCTCAAGGAATCACCCGAGCCTGCCGATAGCCACGGCATGGTTCCGCCTGATGGAGTGCGTAGCAAACGTCTCCCCACGATGTCCTGGGAATCGGTCGTCGATGATGCCGCGACGTCCGTCGACGACGCTGCGATCCACCGCTCGCGGCAACACCTCTCGTCCAGGATCCGCCGGCAGCAACCGCGATTGCCTCTCCTGCTGCGTCCACCCCACTGACGCAGCCTGCTCCACTCGGTCTGTCGATCGGTCTGGGGCCGACGACACCGACGGACCCCTTGCCGACGGAAGCGACGCACGAGCCGGGCATCGGACCCATTTCGTTCGCGCCACTCACCCTCGACGACTCGTCGGTGAACTCGACACCCGAACCACCGGTCGTGCGGCTCGCGCCGATCAGACCGATCATGACGACGATCGTCGAACCCGAGGCTGCCGCTGTGCCGGCGCCACCGGCTGACGCTGCGGCTGACGATGCGGTGGACGAGCTCGTCGACGAGCCCACCCCAGCGGCGGCCGACGTCCCATCGACCGAACTCCCCCGGATCGTCGAGGCGACTCCGGTCCCCGACGGAACTCCCTTCGACGGCGTCGCCGGCCCCGAGTCGCAGATCGAACCCGGACCTCGGCTTCCCCAGGGCCAGCAGGCCGCGCGCTCGACCGCAGTTGCCCACGACATACCGGTGGCGTATGCGCACGTCGCGCCGACACCGGTCGGGCCGGCCCATCACGGGCGGCGCTCGTCACGCCGGGGGCTCAAGTTGTTGCTGACGTTGGCGATCCTGGGTGGCCTCGTCGCTGCCGCCGTCGTGTACGGCCGGCCCTATCTCTTCCCCGATGGTTGGGACGAAGCGACGAAACCGTATGCCGAGGCCGTCGAGACGGCGCGCGGGGTCGAGTACACCGAGCCCGTTGCCGTCGTCGCCGAGCCCACTGCCGACTACACGACGCGACTCGGTACGGAACTCGTCGGCGACTGGTCCGCCGACGAAGCCGCGCTGCGAGCGCTCGGCCTGCTGAACGGGCCGACCACCGAGGAGAGCGTGACCGAACTGCTCGCCGATTGGCAGGATGCCGTCTACTCCACCGGTGACGGCATGGTCTACTCCGACCTGGGTGTCACCGGCGCGCAGGTCGACGCCGAGATCACCGAGGAGATGGCTGCGGCGTCGCTCGATCAGGAGTTCTCCTGGTCGGACGAACAGCCGAATCGCACGCTGGACGATCAGGTCCTGACGCTCGCCGAGGTGCAACGTCAGGCAGCGGCCGTGCTGGCGCAGTCACCCTTCGCTGCCGTGATCGACCCCGTGTCGCCACGCGTCCTGGCGTTCGTCCCGCCGATCGTCGGCTACCGAGCGCTTGCCTCGGCCACGTTCGCCGAGTTCGAGAACCCGGCCACCGGCGCCGAGAATCCGCTCTCCGGGATCGGTACGTCAGGGCCGGGGCCTCTCGCCTCCGAGGTACCTGTCGCCGCAGTCGGGCCGATGTTGGCCGGCACCGATGCCGTGGTCGGGTCACCTCGGTCGCTCGACCGGTCGTTCTGGTTCCTGGTGTTCGCTGGGTACCTCGACTCCCGCACCGCCTATCAGGCGAGCGAGTCGGTCGTGGAGAACTCCCTGACGATCGCCGATCGGGCAGGAACGTCGTGCGTGTACGCAACGTTCTCGGGTGGTGACGTCTTCCAGACGGCAACGCTCCGTTCGACGCTGGAAGCCTGGTCGGCCTCGATGCCCGTCGAGTTCGGCTCCGGCGTCTCCGTGCTCGACGACGGCACGCTGCAGCTCGTCAGCTGCGATCCCGGTGTCGGATTCGAGATCCCGAATCGACTCGGGGTGGCACGTGAGCTGGTGGGCTGGCGCACGGCGGAACTCGCGACGCTCGAGGCGGTCCGAGCGGCCGATGGAACCGAGGCCGATGCCGCAGCAGCATGGGCGGCCGTCGAAGCCTCGAACGTCGGCGTCGAACTCGGCGCACTGCCCGGCGACACGACGCCGGCAGAGTCCGCTGACGCAGCGCGCGCCGCTGTTGCTGCGGTGCTCGCGCCGGCCGGCTGATCAGTCGCGGAAGTTCTGGAACTGCAGCGGGATGCCGAGGTCCTCGGCCTTGAGCGTCGCGATGACGGCCTGGAGGTCGTCGCGCTTCTTCGCCGTCACCCGGATCGACTCGCCCTGGGTCTGACTCGACACGCCCTTCGGGCCCTTCTCCTTGATGAGCTTGTTGACCTCTTTGGCCTTGTCGGAGGAGATCCCGACCTTGATCGTGACGACCTGGCGGACGGTGTTCTGGCTGGCGTCCTGCACGTCGCCGTAGTCGACGCCCTTCAGTGAGACGCCCCGCTTGACGAGCTTCTCCTCGAGCACGGTGCGCAACGCATCGAGACGGTCACGACTCACGGTGTGCAGCGTGATGACCATGTCGGCCTGTTCGATCGTGGAGTTGGTGTTCTTGAAGTCGAAGCGGTTGGCGATCTCCCGCTGGGCCTGGTCGACCGCGTTGCGGACCTCCTGGGCGTCGACTTCGGACACGACATCGAACGTTGGCATGTCCTCCAGGGTAGCGACCGTGCCCGATCAGGCGTGGCGCCGGCCGTGTCGACCGGTACGCTCAGGCCGCCCCGTTCGTCGCTCGTTCGGGGTACGCACACACAAGTCATGGGTCGGTGCCCGAGCGGCCAAAGGGAGCAGACTGTAAATCTGCCGGCACTGCCTACGAAGGTTCGAATCCTTCCCGGCCCACCACTCGAGACCGCGACGACCCCGTTGTCGTCGCGGCCTGGTTCAATGTCGACGTGAGTTCGCGGACGGCCGCCGAGGCGAAGCGGGGGTCGGGACTCGTCTACCTGCCCGGCCTCGACGGACTCCGCGCCGTGGCCGTCGGCGCGGTCTTCCTGTTCCATGCGGGCGTGGTGTCGGGCGGCTTCATCGGCGTCGACGTGTTCTTCGTGATCTCGGGGTTCCTCATCACCGGCCTCGCCGTGGCAGAAGTCGAGCGCACCGACCGGCTGTCGCTCGGTCGCTTCTGGGGGCGCCGCGCGTGCCGCCTGCTTCCGGCGTTGATGGTGGTCGTCGGTGCCGTGCTGGCGTACTCGATCGCCGAGGGTGGAGCGGCGGCACGTCGCGTCGGGCGCGACGTGGCGTCGACGATCCTGTACGTGGCGAACTGGGCGCAGATCGGCGAGGGACGCGACTACTTCGCCACCTACGAGGCGCCGGCGCTGCTGGAGCATGCCTGGTCGTTGGCCGTCGAGGAGCAGTTCTACATCGTGTGGCCGATCGTGATCGCCGGTCTGGCCTGGATCTGTCGCGGACGCGCGATTCGGTTCCGCACGATCGTCGCCTCGGTGGGCCTCGCCGTCGCCGCGGCATCGTTCCTCACCACGCTCGTGCTGCGCAGCGACGACGGTGTCTCGCTCAGTCGTCTCTACTACGGCACCGACACCCGCGCGGTCGCCCTGGCCATCGGTGCCATCGCCGGCGCGTTGACGACCCACGACCATGTGATGTCGTTGCAGCGGCGCAGTGTGGTCCGCGACGTCACGGGCGTCGTAGCGGCAGTCGGCCTGGTCGCCATCGCCGTGACGATCGACGGCACCGAGCGTTGGCTCTACGGTCCGGGGTTCCTGCTGATCGCCGTGCTCTCGCTCGCGGTCATGTATGCGGTCATGGGCGCCGGGCCGCTCGGCTCGGCGCTGTCGCTGCGTTGGCTCGTGGTGGTCGGCACCGTGTCGTACGGCATCTACCTGTGGCACTGGCCGGTCATCGTGGTGCTCGACAGCAGCCGCACCGGGTTGCGTGGCCCGGCGCTCGGGGCGCTCTGGGTGATCGCCACCGCGGTGTTGGCCACCGCGTCGTGGTTCGTCGTCGAGCGTCGCGCTCCGATCCCGACTCGCGGGCAACCGCAGCGGGCGCTCGCCTACACCACACTGGCCCTGGCGCTCACGATCGGAGCCGTGGTCGTTGCCAACCAGGCCCAGGCGAGCGTCGAGACCGCTGCCTACTCCGTGCCGGCGCCACTGCCGCCGCCCTCGACCCAGTTGTCGGCGGTGCCCTCGACCCAGTCGACCGATCCGTCGGCGACCACGACGGCGCCGATCGCGTCGCCGACGCCGACGCGATCGTTTCCCTCGGATCGTGCACTCAGACTCCTGATCGTCGGCGATTCCGTCGCCCAGTCACTGAAGGGCGACAGCGACATCGAGCGGTACGAGGTGGACGCGTACGGCGAGGTCGAGGTCATGAACGTCGGGGGGATCGCCTGCTCGGTCATCCACGAGGGAGTGTGGTGGCTCGGCGACGGCACCAACCTCGTCGACAACCCCGGCTGCGACGGCCCGGAGCGCTACGACCGGGTGATCGCCGACTGGGAACCCGACGTGGTGCTGACGCTGTTCGGTTGGCCCGGCGTCGGGGCGGGCCAACAGCTCGACGACGGGACGGTCGTGCAGCCGTGTGAGCCGGGGTTCGACGAGCGGTGGTTGCGCGATTACCGGGCCATGGTCGAGCGCATCGCCGCCGGTGCTGTCGCCGTGGTGTCGTCGGTGGCTCCACCCACCCTGCCGGTGGCCGAGCAGGGCCCGGGTACCGCCTGCCTGAACGCACTGGTCGACCAGATCGACGCGCCACTGTTCGACTACCAGGAGTGGCTGTGTCCCGGCTACGACTGCGGCTCGTCGACGCTGCGCACCGACGGGATCCACTTCCGCAACACGGGCCAGTTGCAGCGCGACGTGATGGAGGCGATCGTCCCGCAGGTGATCACCGCTGCGGGATACTGATCGAGACGAGCGGTCGTCAGAGCAGGAGCTGCATGATCGCGACGTCGAGCCAACGGTTGAACTTGCGGCCGACCTCGCGCTCGATGCCGACCAGTTCGAATCCACACGCCTCGTGCAGTGCCCGCGAGGCCGTGCCGCTCGCTTCGATCCGGGCGATGATCGAATGGAAGCCGGAGTCGCGGGCGATGTCGATCACGTGTTCCATGAGCGTGCGCCCGATGCCCAACCGGGGGTGCTCGCGCGACACGTAGACCGAGTCCTCCACGGTCGTGCGGTAGGCGGCACGTTCCTTGTACGGAGAGAGCGAGGCGAAGCCGACCACCTCGTCGTCGAGGACCGCCACGACCGCGGAGAAGGCACCGGATCGTTGCGCCAGCCAGCGACGCTGCTCGTCGAGCGTCCGTGCAACGAGATCGAACGTGCTGACCTGGTTCTCGACCTCGGCGTTGTAGATCGCCATGACGGCGGGGGCGTCGGCGAGCGTGGCGAGGCGCACGGTGATCCGGCCCGCAGCGTCCGTCGAGGTGGTGGTCGACACGACGACGCAGAGTACTGCCGCACGGGTGAAACTCCGCGGTGGTTGTCCTCGCTCGGCCGGTACACTCCTCTGCTTGGTCGCGGCGGTGCCGCGCCCCGAAGGGTGCCCCGGTACCGCCACAAACGGTGCTGTGCACCTGTCAGAACGCCCTCTTAGCTCAGTCGGTAGAGCACAGCCATGGTAAGGCTGGTGTCGTGGGTTCGATTCCCACAGAGGGCTCGACCAAGTGGTCGGGCAACCGTCCGGTCGCGAGCAAAACCCTGGCGGCGTAGCTCAGTTGGTCAGAGCATCCGGCTCATAATCGGAAGGTCATCGGTTCAAGTCCGATCGCCGCTACTACATATCCAGTCAGAAACCCCGATCCGTTTCGGAATCACCTCAGGAGTCAGAGGACAGCAATGAGCAAGGCAGAAGTTCGAGCGCAACAAGCCGCATGTGAATATTGGCACGATGGGTCATATCGACCATGGCAAGACGACGTTGACGGCGGCGATCTCGAAGACGTTGGCGGATCGTGGGTTGGCCGAGTTCACGCCGTTCGATCAGATTGACAAGGCGCCGGAGGAGAAGGCGCGTGGTATCACGATCTCGATTGCTCATATCGAGTATGAGACGGAGAATCGTCATTATGCGCATGTGGATATGCCGGGTCATGCTGACTACATCAAGAACATGATCACGGGTGCGGCGCAGGTTGATGGCGCGATTTTGGTGGTTGCGGCGACGGATGGTCCGATGCCGCAGACGCGTGAGCATGTGTTGTTGGCCCGTCAGGTGGGTGTGCCGTACATCGTGGTGGCGTTGAACAAGGCTGACATGGTCGATGACGAGGAGTTGCTCGAGTTGGTGGAGCTCGAGGTTCGTGAGTTGCTGAACGAGTACGAGTTCCCGGGTGATGATGCTCCGGTGGTGCAGGTGTCTGCGTTGAAGGCGTTGGAGGGTGACGCTGAGTGGCAGGAGAAGATCATGGAGTCTGATGGATGCGTGTGATGAGTTCGATTCCGTAGCCGGTGCGTGAGTTGGACAAGCCGTTCTTGATGCCGATCGAGGATGTGTTCACGATCACGGGTCGTGGCACGGTGGTGACGGGCAAGGTGGAGCAGGGCATCGTCCATACGGGTGATGAGATCGAGATTGTCGGGTTGCGTGAGACGCAGAAGACGACGTGTACGGGTGTGGAGATGTTCCGTAAGTTGCTCGATGAGGGTCAGGCGGGTGACAACATCGGTGCGCTTCTTCGTGGGACGGAGAAGGAGGATGTGGAGCGTGGTCAGGTGTTGTGCAAGCCGGGTTCGATTACGCCGCACACGAATTTCGAGGGTCAGGTGTATGTGTTGAACAAGGATGAGGGTGGGCGTCACAAGCCGTTCTTCAACAATTATCGTCCGCAGTTCTTCTTCCGTACGACTGATGTGACGGGGACGATCGAGTTGCCGGAGGGTACGGAGATGGTGATGCCTGGTGACAATGTGGAGATCACGGTGGAGTTGGGTAAGCCGATCGCGATGGATGAGGGTTTGCGTTTCGCCATCCGTGAGGGTGGTCGTACCGTCGGCGCCGGCCGCGTCACCAAGATCCTGAAGTGACGTCACTCGACGTCCGGGAATTCTTTCGAAGACTGAACAGAGAAGAGAACCGACATGGCCAAGAATGACAAGCGGGTCAAGATCACCCTCGAGTGCACCGAGTGCAAGCGGCGCAACTACATCACGATGAAGTCCAAGGTCAACGATCGTGAGCGCCTCGAGATGAAGAAGTACTGCGCCAACGAGCGTCAGCACACCCTCCACAAGGAGACCCGCTGACCACGAGGCGATGAACGGGCAGCGAGTGCGGCCTCAACGGCCGCAGTCAGCCTTCGTGGATGCGCTGGTACCCTCGACAGGTACTCGGCGTGTCCCGCCCCGAGGGCAGTAGCTCAGCTGGTAGAGCATCGGTCTCCAAAACCGACGGTCGGGGGTTCGAGTCCCTCCTGCCCTGCCCACCACCGAACGAGAAATCATGTCACTGGACGATCTGAACCGCGAGCAGAAGCGACAGCTTCGCAAGATGGGTGCCCTCGACGAGCAGGGCAAGCCGACGCGCGCCCAGCCGACCGCGAAGAAGAAGAACGAGCGGGTGGGCATCCGCCAGTACCTGCGAGAAGTCCGCGACGAGATGCGCAAGGTCGCCTGGCCGGAGCGGCCGGAGGTCAAGCGCTACTCGATCATCGTGATCATCACCGTCGTGGTGTACACGGCGCTGGTCGGTGGACTCGACTACGTCTTCTCCGAATTCTCCCAGTGGTTCTACTCCTCCTGACATGACCAACGACACCGAGACGACGAGCGACGACATGACCGACAACGACGAGACCACGAACCCGCTCGACCTGCTCCCCGTCGGCGACACCGATGTGTTCGCAGAGACGGCCGAGATCGACGACGACACCGACCACGGCACCGACGTCGCCGAAGAAGTCGAAGCCATGCACATCGAGACCGGTGCCGACGACGCTGCCTCCGACGACGAGGTGGAGACCACCGACGACGACGTCGACGTCGAGGTCGAAGCCGACGACGAGGTCGAAGTCGACGACGAGCTCGAACTCGACGAGCAGGTCGACGCTCGACGAGACGGAGCCGGTCGACGATCCCGACGATGCGCCCCGGTCAGTGGTACGTGGTGCACACCCAGTCGGGCTACGAGAAGAAGGTCACGGCCAACCTCGAGGCCCGCATCCAGTCGATGAACATGGAAGACAAGATCTACGAGATCGTCATCCCCATGGAAGAGGTCGACGAGTTCAAGAACGGCAAGAAGCAGACCGTGCAGAAGCAAGGTCTTCCCGGGCTACCTGCTGGTTCGCTGCATCATGGACGACGAGTCCTGGTACTGCGTCCGCAACACCCCCGGCATCACCGGCTTCGTCGGCCAGAGCCGTCACGGCCAGAAGCCCACCCCGCTGTCGCGCCGTGAGGTCAAGACGTTCCTGACGCCGAAGACCGAGGGCGTCGATGCAGCGCCTCGTCGCAAGGCGAAGCTCGACTACGAAGAGGGCGAGAGCGTCCGCGTGAAGGAAGGCCCGTTCGCCGACTTCACCGGCCAGATCGCCGAGATCAATGCCGACCACATGAAGCTGAAGGTGCTCGTCAACATCTTCGGTCGCGAGACCCTGGTGGAGATGGACTTCAGCCAGGTCGCCAAACTCTGATTCGCCACTGGCGACGGACAACAACAAAGGAACATCACCATGGCGAAGAAGAAGATTCTCACGGTCGTCAAGATCCAGATCGAAGCCGGCAAGGCCAGCCCCGCACCGCCCGTCGGTACGGCGCTCGGACCGCACGGCATCGCGATCATGGACTTCGTGAAGGCGTACAACGCCGCGAACCGAGGCGCAGGCCGGCACGGTCATCCCGACCGAGATCACCATCTACGAAGATCGCACGTTCGACGTTCGTGCTCAAGACGCCGCCGACGGCGGTGCTCGTGCGTGAGAAGGCCGGCCTCGCGAAGGCGGCGAACAACCCGGGCTCGGAGATCGCTGGTTCGATCACCGAGGCCAACTCGAGGAGATCGCCACCATCAAGCTGCCCGACCTCAACGCCTACGACATGGAAGCTGCCAAGCAGCAGGTCCGTGGCACCGCCCGCTCGCATGGGCATCGAAGTCAAGTAGTTCACGCTTGCATCAGGGGTCAGACCCCTGCTGCAAGATCCACCACAGCCACGACCGGGACAACCTCGCCCGGCGGGCTTTCCACTGAGGGAGACACGACAATGTCAGGCAAGAAGTACGCAAACGCGCTCAAGCAGTTCGATCGGGACCAGTTCTACGGCCCGGTCGAGGCGGTCGGGCTCGTCAAGACGATGGCGTCGGCGAAGTTCGACGAAGGCGTCGACATCTCGATCCGCCTCGGCGTCGACCCCCGCAAGGCCGACCAGATGGTCCGTGGCACCGTCGCACTGCCGGCGGGTACCGGCAAGGACATTCGCGTCGCCGTGTTCGCCACGGGCGAAGCTGCCGACGAGGCCCGCGCCGCCGGCGCCGACATCGTCGGTGCCGACGACCTCGCCGACCGAGGTCGAGGGCGGCAAGATGGATTTCGACCTCGTCATCGCCACGCCCGACATGATGCCCGTCGTCGGTCGCCTCGGCCGAGTGCTCGGCCCGCGTGGGCTCATGCCCAACCCGAAGACCGGCACGGTCACGCACCGATGTCGGCAAGGCGGTCGAGGACTTCAAGGGCGGCAAGGTCGAGTACCGGACCGACCGCTACGGCAACGTGCACGTGCCGCTCGGCAAGGCCAGCTTCGAGCTCGTCGGCGCTGGAACAGAACTTCCGCGCCGTGATCGACGAGATCCAGCGAGCGAAGCCGGCCTCGGCCAAGGGCAAGTACCTCAAGAAGATCACCGTGTCGTCCACGATGGGCCCCGGCGTCCACGTCGACACGGGCCGCCTCAAGCCCGAAAACTGATCGGCAGCGGTAGTCTTCGTCCGATCACATATTGAACGGTCGCTCGCCTGAGACCGTTGGCCCCCGATCCGGGGATAATGGGTTCGCCCACCAACCGAGGTGCATATCGCCGGAGAACCATGACCGCACGATTCGTCGTGCGTGCATGCGCTCCTCGTCGGTGTTCGCATCTGATGCGAGCACCACGAGTTGCAGCGAAAGGAGGTATGCACACATGACAACGACGACCACACCACGACCCGAGAAGGTCGCGATCGTCGAGGAGATCACCGCCAAGCTCAACGAGAGCGTGGCGGTGTTCGTGTCCGAGTACCGCGGAATGAAGGTCAGCCAGATGGCGAACCTTCGTTCCCCGCTTCGGGCCGCCGGAGCCGAGCACAAGGTGTACAAGAACACCCTGGCACGTCTGGCTGCCGCGGACGCGGGCTACGAGAGCCTCAACGAGTATCTGCTCGGTCCGACCGCCCTCACGTTCGTCACCGGTGATTCGGTGGCGGCCGCCAAGGCGCTGCTCGATCAGTCCAGGGCGAATCCATCGCTCGTCATCAAGGGCGGAGTCCTCGGCGACACGCCGATGACCGCCGATGACGTCAAGGCACTGGCGAGTCTGCCGTCGCGCGAAGTACTGCTGGCCCAGTTGGCCGGCGCGTTCCAGGCGCCCCTGGTCAAGACCGCTGGTCTGCTCCAGGCGCTCCCACGCAACTTCGCGTACGGACTGTCCGCACTCATCGATCAGAAGGCAGCCGCCGAGGCCGCCTGACCACGAACACCACACCCCAATTCCGAAGATCTGAAACAAGGAGACGCCGACATGGCAACGAAGGAAGAAGTACTCGACGCGATCAGCAACATGACCGTCATCGAGCTCAAGGAACTGCTCGACGCGTTCGAAGAGAAGTTCGAAGTGACCGCAGCCGCCCCGGTTGCCGTTGCTGCAGCGGCCCCGGCCGGCGGTGGCGGCGACGCCGCTGCCGAAGAGGAGAAGGACGAGTTCGACGTCGTCCTCGAGAGCGCCGGTGCGCAGAAGATCCAGGTCGTGAAGGTCGTCAAGGACCTCCTCGGCGTGGGCCTGAAGGACGCCAAGGACCTCGTCGATGCCGCCCCGAAGGCGCTCATGGAGAAGGCCAGCAAGGCCGACGCCGATGCCGCCAAGGCCAAGCTCGAAGAAGTCGGCGCGACCGTCAAGCTCGCCTGATCCGCTTGCCGCGTTCCCGGCGAGCGGGTCCTGTCACCGGCGACGCCCCGGGGCTGCGGCCTTCGGCCGGTCCCCAGTGCGCCCCGGCGCCACCCGCTCGCCTACGCCGGCAGCAGCAATCAGACAAGCTTGCCCCTCGCTGGGGTGAGCAGATGAAGAACCCCGGGGGCCTTCCCCCGGGGTTCTTCATGTGCCCCCTCCCCCCAAGTGCTGAGTTGTGCTCCGACTGGTGCTGCCGAACAGCGAACGGGTGGCGCCGGGGGAGTGGCGGGGACCGGCCGGAGGCCGCAGCCCCGACGCTTCGCCGGTGACAGGACCCGTGAGCGGGACCACAGGACCCGTGAGCGGTACGTCAGGACCTTCGTCAAGAGAAGATGTCAGTTCTCCGACGATGCTTGACATTCGCGACCGACTTCTTTACGTTGTCCCGCAATTCAGCGGTTACCCCCGTCCCGTCTCGGCGATTTCCCTGCCGACAGCCGGTTGACGTTGTGCGTCCCCTCTGGATAGCATCGAACGTTGCCGTGCGTTTGCTGTCCCCCTACCGTCCCTTCGGTCTGGTCAAGCGCGCCCGGTATCACGTCGCAGCATTCTGCGTCGTCCACCCTCGATTTTCTGGAGAGTGATCCGTGGCGACTCGTCCCGTGTCCCGTGAACGCTATTCGTTCGGCAACCTCAAGGAGCCGCTCGAACTCCCTGACCTGATCGCGATCCAGCGGGAAAGTTTCGAATGGTTCCTCAACGAGGGCCTGGCGAACACCTTCCGCGACATCAGCCCGATCAAGGACTTCTCCGAGTCGCTCCAGCTCGAGCTGGAGTTCGACCCGTTCGACGAGGACCTGCGCCCGCCGCCGAAGTTCACGGTGGAGGAGTGCAAGGAGAAGGACATGACCTACAGCGCGCCGGTGTTCGTGCGCGCCCGGTTCATGAACCGCAACACCGGTGAGATCAAGGAACAGACCGTCTTCATGGGCGACTTCCCGATCATGACCGAGAAGGGCACGTTCATCGTGAACGGCACCGAGCGCGTCGTCGTGTCGCAGCTCGTGCGCAGCCCCGGCGTCATCTTCGAGCCCGGTGAGCGCTTCCGCCTCCGCAACCTGACCAAGCACCAGCTCGTCAAGGGCACGATCCACCCGTACCGCGGTGAGTGGATGGAGTTCGACGTCGAGCACAAGCCGGGCAAGGACGTCACCGCCGGCACCCGCGTGGCCCGCAAGCGTCGCCTCGGCATCTTCACGATGCTGCGTGCGCTCGGCTACGACGAGGAGAACGCCCCCGGCTTCCTCGATCGCTTCGTCAACCACTTCGACTTCCTCGAGGGCCAGTGGGACAAGGAGCGCGACATCGCGCCGACCCAGGACGAGGCGCTCGTCGAGATCTACAAGCGGGCCCGCCCGGGCGAGCCGCCGACGGTCGAGTCGGCCAAGGCCTACTTCCGCAATGCGTTCTTCGAGAGCCGTCGCTACGACCTCAGCCGCGTCGGTCGCTACAAGCTCAACCGCAAGCTCGGCAACGAAGTCGCCCAGCTCGGCGCGCTGTTCGGCCTCGACGGCGCGGTCAACTCCGAGGGCGAGCCGTTGCTCGACTACCCCGACGAGAACCAGAACGTGCTCAGCCGCTGCGAGGTGCTCGCGTCGATCACCTACATGCTGCACCTCGTCAAGCAGGAGCCCGGCTACCGCCTCGACGACCAGGACCACTTCGCCAACCGTCGCATCCGCTCGGTCGGCGAGCTGATCCAGAACCAGGTTCGCATCGGTCTGCAGCCGCATGGAGCGCGTCGTTCGTGAGCGCATGACCACCCAGGACGTCGAGGCGATCACGCCGCAGACGCTGATCAACATCCGCCCGGTCGTCGCGGCGATCAAGGAGTTCTTCGGAACGTCCCAGCTGTCGCAGTTCATGGACCAGGTCAACCCGCTGTCGGGCCTCACCCACCGTCGCCGCCTGTCGGCGCTCGGCCCGGGTGGCCTGTCACGCGAGCGTGCCGGCTTCGAAGTCCGCGACGTCCACTTCAGCCACTACGGCCGCATGTGCCCGATCGAGACGCCGGAAGGCCCGAACATCGGCCTGATCGGTGGGCTGTCGACGTACGCCCGCGTCAACGAGTTCGGCTTCATCGAGAGCCCGTACCGCGAGGTCAAGAACGGCAAGGTCACCGGCAAGATCGTCTACATGGCCGCCGACGAGGAGGAGAACTACGTCGTCGCCCAGGCCAACACGCCGCTGAACGACGACGGCAGCATCCGCGACGAGCGCACGCTCGTGCGCCGCTCGCCGCAGGCCGCCAGCCTCGAGGACCTGCGCAAGATGCTCGAAGCGGAGAGCTTCTTCGGTGCCACCACCGACATCGGCTACGTGCCGCCGGAGGAAGTCGACTTCATCGACGTGTCGCCGAAGCAGATCGTGTCGGTCGCCACGGCACTGATCCCGTTCCTCGAGCACGACGACGCCAACCGCGCCCTGATGGGTGCCAACATGCAGCGCCAGGCCGTTCCGCTGGTGCGCGCCGAGGCGCCGTACATCGGCACCGGCATCGAGAACCGCGCCGCCCGTGACGCCGCCGACCTGATCCAGGCGATCGACGACGGCGAGGTCACCGAGGTCTCCGGCGAGTCGATCACCGTGCAGTACAAGACCGAGGGCAAGAAGGTCTACCGCCTCGCCAAGTTCCGTCGGTCGAACCAGGACACCTGCATCAACCAGCGGCCCCGCGTGGTCGAGGGCGACAAGGTGACCAAGGGCACGATCCTCGCCGACGGTCCGTCGACCGACAACGGCGAGCTCGCGCTCGGCAAGAACCTGCTCGTGGCGTTCATGCCGTGGGAGGGCTACAACTTCGAGGACGCGATCATCCTCTCCGAGCGCCTGGTGAAGGACGACGTGCTGACGTCGATCCACATCAAGGAGCACGAGGTCGATGCCCGTGACACCAAGCTCGGCCCGGAGGAGATCTCCCGCGACATCCCGAACCTGAGCGACGACATCCTCGCCGACCTCGACGACCGCGGCATCATCCGCGTCGGCGCCGAAGTCGGCCCCGGTGACGTCCTCGTCGGCAAGGTCACGCCCAAGGGCGAGACCGAGCTGACCCCGGAGGAGCGCCTGCTGCGCGCCATCTTCGGCGAGAAGGCCCGCGAGGTCCGCGACACCAGCCTGAAGGTGCCGCACGGCGAGGTCGGCAAGGTCATCGACGTCAAGGTGTTCAACCGCGACGACGGCGACGAGCTGCCGCCCGGCGTCAACCAGCTGGTGCGGGTCTACGTCGCCCAGAAGCGCAAGATCAGCGTCGGCGACAAGCTCGCCGGTCGCCACGGCAACAAGGGCGTCATCTCCAAGATCCTCCCGATCGAGGACATGCCCTACACCGCCGACGGCCAGCCGGTCGACATCATCCTCAACCCGCTCGGCGTGCCGAGCCGGATGAACGTCGGCCAGGTGCTCGAAGCGCACCTCGGCTACTGCGCCCGCTGGGGATGGACGAATCCCGACGGCACCAAGATCGGCGACGCGCCGATCCGCGGCACCGAGACCAAGACGCGCCCGAACACCAAGCCCGCCACGTTCGTGGCGACGCCGGTGTTCGACGGCGCCAACTGGGACGAGAAGGAGAAGTCGGGCGACCACCCGACGATCCAGGAGATCCTCGAGCAGCTCAACCCCGAGTCGGCCAACGGCGACCGCCTGGTCGGCACGAACGGCAAGCTCGACCTCTACAACGGTCGCACCGGCGAGAAGTACGACAACCAGATCACCTGCGGCTACATGTACATCTTGAAGTTGGCCCACCTGGTCGACGACAAGATCCACGCCCGCTCGACCGGCCCGTACTCGATGATCACCCAGCAGCCGCTCGGTGGTAAGGCCCAGTTCGGCGGCCAGCGCTTCGGCGAGATGGAAGTGTGGGCCCTCGAGGCCTACGGCGCGGCGTACTGCCTGCAGGAGCTGCTCACCATCAAGTCCGACGACGTGCTCGGCCGTGTCCGGGTGTACGAAGCGATCGTCAAGGGCGACAACATCCCCGAACCGGGTGTGCCCGAGAGCTTCAAGGTGCTGATGAAGGAGATGCAGGCGCTCTGCATCAACGTCGAGGTGCTCACCGAGGACGGCCACGAGATCGAGATGCGCGACCTCGACGACGAGGTCTACCGCGCCGCCGAGGAACTCGGCATCGACATCTCCCGCCCCGAGCGCGGCACCGACGAAGACGACGCCCGCCGCGAACGCGAAAAGCGCGAACGCACCGCCAACCGCTACTGAGCGTTACGACCAGGGGTCAGACCCCAGGTGTAACCGATCATCTGCAGGCCGCGACTCGAACGAGCAAGACGCGTTACACCTGGGGTCTGACCCCTGACGTAACGCAACCACCGAAGACGAAGCCCGACGCGAAGAGAGAAGCCCAACATGCTCGACGTCAACATGTTCGACCAACTGAAGATCCGCCTGGCCACGGCCGACCAGATCCGCACCTGGTCACACGGTGAGGTGAAGAAGCCCGAGACGATCAACTACCGCACGCTGCGTCCCGAGAAGGACGGCCTGTTCTGCGAGAAGATCTTCGGGCCGACCCGCGACTGGGAGTGCTACTGCGGCAAGTACAAGCGCGTCCGCTTCAAGGGCATCATCTGCGAGCGCTGCGGCGTCGAGGTCACCCGCTCGAAGGTGCGTCGCGACCGCATGGGCCACATCGAGCTCGCCGCGCCGGCCGTGCACATCTGGTACCTGCGCGGCACCCGGTCGTGGCTCGCCTACCTCCTCGCCGGCATCGAGCCGAAGGAAGAGCTCAAGGCCAAGCAGCTCGAGAAGGTCATCTACTTCGCCGCCCATCTCGTCAGCTGGGTCGACGAGGAGGGCCGCCACGAGGAGCTGCCGAACCTCGAGGCCGAGTACCTCGAAGAGCGCGACGCCATCCAGAAGGAGATGGAACTCGCGATCGACCGTCGCTTCAAGGAGCTCGAGGAGACCGCTGCCGAGGCCGAGAAGGAAGACGCCAAGGCCGCCGACCTGAAGAAGATCCAGAAGGAAGCCGACAAGGAAGTCGAAGGCATCCGCGAGCGCTACGAGATCGAGCTCGACCTCATCGCACGCACCTGGGACGAGTTCAAGTCGCTCCACGCCCGCAAGATCATCGAAGACGAGATGCTGTGGCGCGAGATGCGCGACAAGTACGGCGAGTACTTCGAGGGCGGCACCGGCGCCGAGGCGATCAAGTCGCTCATCGACCGGATCGACTTCGACGAGGAGGAGATCAAGCTCCGCAACGCGATCGACCCGCAAGAGGGCCAGAAGCCGCTGAGCGCGCAGCGCAAGCAGAAGGCGATCAAGCGCCTCAAGATCGTCGCGTCGTTCAACCGTCGCGACGAGCACGGCCGCCGCACCAACGACCCGAAGGCGATGATCCTCGACGCCGTTCCGGTGATCCCGCCGGAGCTGCGCCCGATGGTCCAGCTCGACGGTGGCCGCTTCGCCACCTCGGACCTCAACGACCTCTACCGCCGCGTGATCAACCGCAACAACCGGCTGGAGCGTCTGCTCAACCTCGGTGCGCCGGAGATCATCATCAACAACGAGAAGCGCATGCTGCAGGAGGCCGTCGACGCACTGTTCGACAACGGTCGCCGTGGCCGGCCGGTGACCGGTCCGGGCAACCGCCCGCTCAAGTCGCTGTCCGACATGCTCAAGGGCAAGCAGGGTCGCTTCCGCCAGAACCTGCTCGGCAAGCGCGTCGACTACTCGGGCCGTTCGGTCATCGTGGCCGGCCCGACGCTGCGGCTGCACCAGTGCGGTCTGCCGAAGCTGATGGCGCTCGAGCTGTTCAAGCCGTTCGTCATGAAGCGTCTCGTCGACCTCGAGCTGGCGCAGAACATCAAGACCGCCAAGCGCATGGTCGAGCGTCGCCGCCCGCAGGTGTGGGACGTGCTCGAAGACGTCATCAAGGAGCACCCGGTGCTCCTCAACCGTGCGCCGACGCTGCACCGCCTCGGCATCCAGGCCTTCGAGCCGGTGCTGGTCGAGGGCAAGGCGCTGCAGATCCACCCGCTCGTCTGCACGGCGTTCAACGCCGACTTCGACGGCGACCAGATGGCCATCCACGTGCCGCTGTCGGCCGAAGCGCAGGCCGAGGCCCGTGTGCTGATGCTCAGCGCCAACAACATCCTGTCGCCGGCGTCGGGTCGTCCGATCGTGACCCCGTCGCAGGACCTCATCATCGGTGGCTACTACCTCACCGAGCAGATGGACGGAACTCGCCGGCGAGGGCCGCACGTTCCGCCACCTGTGGGAGGCGCTGCGAGCGTACGACGAGGGCACGCTCGCCCTGCACGCTCGGATCACCATGCGTCCCCCGGGCAAGGAGCCGTTCGAGTCGACCGTCGGTCGTGTCCTCTTCGAGGAGGCACTGCCGGAGGACTACACCGAGCAGTTCGGCCACTTCAACGAGACGGTGAAGAAGAAGGAGATGGGCGTCATCGTCGAACGCCTCTCCGACAACTACGACAAGGCCGTCGTCGCCGAGTCGCTCGACAAGCATCAAGAACCTCTGCTACCGCTTCGCGACGCAGTCGGGCCTGACGGTGTCGATCGACGACGTCCGGACCCCGAAGGTGAAGCGGGCGCTGCTCGACGGCTACGAGGAGCAGGCCGACAAGGTCGAGAAGCAGTTCCGCCGCGGCATCATCACCGACGGCGAGCGCCGTCAGCAGGAGGTGCGCATCTGGACCGACGCCACCGCCGAGGTGCAGGCCGCGATGGAGAAGGAGTTCAAGGAGCAGCAGTTCAACCCGATCGACATGATGGTCGGCTCGGGTGCCCGCGGCAACATGACCCAGATGCGCCAGATCGCCGGCATGCGCGGCCTCGTGGCCAACCCTCGTGGTGACATGATCCCCCGCCCGATCAAGTCGAACTTCCGTGAAGGCCTCGAAACCCTCGAGTACTTCATCGCCACGCCGGGCGCCCGCAAGGGCCTCGTCGACACGGCGCTGCGTACCGCCGACTCCGGCTACCTGACGCGTCGTCTCGTCGACGTCGCCCAGGAGCTGATCGTCCGCGAGGACGACTGCGGCTCGACGCTGGGCGTCTGGATCGAGAACGTGTCGCCCGACACGGCGAACCGTCGTTCGTACCTCGAGACCAAGCTGTACGGCCGTGCGCTGCTGCAACGACACGCCGCTCGCGGCGCCGATGGTCAAGGACGGCGAAGAGATCTCGCTGCTCCCGCGCAACACCATCGTCGGCGACGAGGAGATGGAGGCGCTGCGCGACGATCCCAACATCGAGCGGCTGCGCGTTCGTTCCGTGCTGACCTGCGACGCCGAACTCGGCGTCTGTGCGATGTGCTACGGCCGTTCGCTGGCGACCGGCAAGATGATCGAGCTCGGTGAGGCCGTCGGCGTCATCGCCGCGCAGTCGATCGGCGAGCCCGGCACGCAGCTGACGATGCGAACCTTCCACACCGGTGGTGTGGCGGGCAAGGACATCGCCGGCGGTCTGCCCCGCGTCGTCGAGCTGTTCGAGGCTCGCACCCCGAAGGGTTCGGCCCGTCTCGCCAAGGCGAGCGGTGTGCTGCGCCTGCGTGAGGACGAGGGCAAGGGCATCCCGGTCGTCGTCGTCGACGATGCCGGCGAGGAGCACGAGGTCGTGCTCCCGCTCGGTGCTCGTCCGATCGTCGAGGACGGCCAGGAGGTCCGCGCCGGCGATCCGCTCACCGATGGTCCCTTCGATCCGAAGGAGATCATGGAGATCAAGGGCATCCGCGAGACGCAGCTCTACCTCGTCGAGGAAGTGCAGCGGGTGTACCGCGACCAGGGCGTGTCGATCCACGACAAGCACATCGAGCTGATCGTGCGCCAGATGACCCGCCGGGTCGGCGTGCAGGAGCCCGGTGGCACGGCATTCCTGCCGGGCGAGCGTGTCGACTCGAAGCGCTTCCGCGACACCAACCGTCGCATGGTCGAAGAGGGCCAGCGTCCCGCCGAGGGCCGTCCCGAGCTGATGGGCATCACCAAGGCGTCGCTCGCCACCGAGTCGTGGCTGTCGGCGGCGTCGTTCCAGGAGACCACCCGGGTGCTCACCGAGGCCGCCATCGACGGCCGCGGCGACAGCCTGATCGGGCTCAAGGAGAACATCATCATCGGCAAGCTCATCCCGGCCGGTACCGGCATGATGAAGTACCGCGAGTTCGGCATCGAAGCGCCGGACTACGAGCCGATGTCGTTCTACTCGAGCGACGGTGAGGAAGAGGATCCGGCAGCATTCCTGGCCGGCCTCGAAGGCACCTACGAGCCCGAGGCCGCAGCCGAACCCATCGGCTGACCTCGCACTCCACGTCACACGAACGACCCGGGCCGAGCGCCCGGGTCGTTCCGGTTTCCCTGCGATGAGCGAACCGCCCGGATGCCGTCACTTGGCTCATCGCTGATTGCCGGCCGAGGGCCGGCGACGTTCAGATGAGGAGCTGGACGATGATCAGCTTCAGGATCATCGCGAGGGGGAACACGAGGGCGTAGCCGGCGTCGACGCGTTCGTCGCCCTCGGCGCGCTCGGCTGCGAATGCGAGCACGGCCGGTTGCGTCTGGATGCCGGCGATCATGCCGGCGCCGTCGACCGGGTCCCGGCCGAGCACTCGAACCATGATCGTCGTCATCGCCGCCGTGGCGACCGTGACGAGCACCCCCGCGACGGCCAGCTGCAGCCCGACGCCGGTGCCGACGGCGTCCGCGAACGTTGCGCCGGAACGGATACCCACGCCCCCGAGGAAGAGCAGGACCCCGAGTTGGCGGATCGTGAGGTTGGCCGCGTGCGGAATCTGCCACGTGAACGGCCCGGTCCGCGACACGGTGCCGAGCACCAGCGCAGCGATCAACGGGCCGCCGCCGACGCCGAGCTCGACCTCGCCGCCGCCGGGCAACGGGATCGCCACCTGGGCCAGCAGCAGTCCGATCGCCAGGCCGGTCGCGAAGCCGAGCGGGTCGACCTCGCTCAGACCACGGTCGGAGTCGCCGAGCGCTTCGGCGACGGCGCCCATCTTCTCCGCAGGACCGACGACCCGGACCCGGTCGCCGAGGCGCAGCACGAAGTCGCGATCGGCGACCAGGTCGGCATCGCCGCGCCGCACTCTCGTCGCCATCGCGCCGAAGCGGCCTTCGAGGTCGACGTCGCGTAGGCGAGCGCCGGCCAGCTCTCGTCGCGAGACCGAGATGCGACGGAAGTCGAGCTTCCTGCGGTCGAGCGCGAGGTGCCGCTCGCTGCGATACCCCGCCCAGTCGACGAACCTGTCCACGACGTCGGGGTCGCCGATCACCGTGCACAGGTCGCCGGGCGCGAGGCGAACGTCGTTGGTGGCGAGATCGACCTCTCCGTCGTGTTCGACGCGGGAGAAGGCGAGCCGTTCGCCCTCCCAGCTTCGCAGCTCGCCGAGCTCGGGCAGGTCGGAGCGGGTGACGATCACGGTCGCGCTGGTCACGTTCCGCGACCGTGCGACCGTCGGCGTCGTCGCGCGTCTCGTCGCGACGGGTGTCGGAGCCGGCGCAGCGACAGCCCGGCGGCGCCGATCATCGAGAGCACGCCCAGCGGATACGCGAGCGAGTAGCCCACGACCGGGTCGGTCACCTCACCGTCTCGGATCTCCGGTTCCAGCTGCTCGAGCGCCGCCGACAGCGCCGGCGTGTTGGTCTGCGAACCGGCGAACAGCCCGGCGCGCGCACCGTCGTCGAAGTCGAACAGCGCGCTCACGCCGGCCACAGCAAGCCCGATGGCGCCGAGCAGCACGATGACGGCCACGCTGACCTTGAAGCCGTCCTGGCGCAAGTCCGCCGAAGAACGCCGGTCCCGATGCGAGTCCGACGGTGTAGATGAACAACGCGAGTCCGAACAACGGGATGATCGCCGGGAGATCCGCCAGGTCCGGTTCGATCGCCGACACCGCGAGGCCGGCGAACAGCGCGGCGGCGGGTCCGAGGCCGACCCCCTTGATGCGCACCCTCGCCAACGCCGCCCCGAGTGCGACGACGAGGAACAATGCCAGGAGCGGATCGGATCTCAACACTCCCATTGGTGCGGTTCTACCACCGCTGCCATGTCCCTGCTCGCAGCCCACGTGAACAGTCGGTTGCACGCCTGCGATGAGCGAACCGCCCGGATGGCGTCACTTGGCTCATCGCAGAGTGGGAGTCGAGTGGCGGTGTGTGATGAGCGAACCGCCCGGATGGCGTCACTTGGCTCATCGCGGTGGGGTGGTGGCGTGTTCCGCGAGCGGTGGGGCGCCCGTAGCCTTGCAGGGTCCTCTCATCGGGTGAACTCCCGGTGTACGGCGGGCGGGTCGCAACCCGCGATTCGTCCAACACACCACATGTCGACGGCCCCCACCAACGGGAAGCGGCTGCCGACACGACCGAAACGAACGAGGTTCAATTCGTGCCAACCATCCAACAGCTCGTCCGTCAAGGTCGCAGCTCGAAAGTCACCAAGAGCAAGACGCCGGCGCTCAAGGGCTCGCCCCAGCGTCGCGGCGTCTGCACCCGCGTGTACACGACCACCCCGAAGAAGCCGAACTCGGCGCTGCGCAAGGTCGCCCGTGTCCGTCTGAACTCGGGCATCGAGGTCACCGCCTACATCCCGGGTGAGGGCCACAACCTGCAGGAGCACTCGATCGTGCTCGTGCGTGGCGGTCGTGTTCGCGACCTGCCCGGTGTGCGCTACAAGATCATCCGCGGCGCGCTCGACGCCGTCGGCGTGAAGAACCGCAAGCAGGCCCGCAGCCGCTACGGCGCCAAGAAGGAGAAGTGACCCGAGATGCCACGTAAAGGTCCTGCTCCCCGCCGCGAACTCGTCGCCGATCCCATCCACAAGTCGGTGCTCGTCACCCAGATCATCAACAAGGTGATGCTGCACGGCAAGCGCACCGTCGCCGAGAAGATCGTGTACGACGCGATGGAGATCATCCAGTCCCGCCTCGAGGGCGACGACCAGGCGATCGACACCGTCAAGCGGGCGATCGAGAACGTCAAGCCGCCGCTCGAGGTGCGCAGCCGCCGCGTCGGTGGCGCCACCTACCAGGTGCCGGTCGAGGTTCGTCCCCGTCGGGCCACCACGCTGGCGATCCGCTGGGTCGTCGACTACGCCCGCAACCGTCGCGAGAAGACGATGGCCGAGTGCCTCGCCAACGAGCTGATGGACGCCGCCAACGGTCTGGGCGCCGCGATGAAGAAGCGCGACGACATCCAGAAGATGGCCGAGTCGAACAAGGCGTTCGCCCACTACCGCTGGTGAACACCGACCGGCGGACCCTGCGGGCCCGCCGGCGACAACCGAACGAACGAGTGGAACCCGGGGCCTCAGGCTCCGGGTTCCGTCGTTTCCGACGGCCGCGGAATCGGCGCTTCACGAATGCACTAAGGTGTGCCGTTCGGGGGAGGACAACACATCGGCCGCTCGGCGGCCATCGGATCGGGAGGGGAACTCGATGCACGTCCACAACGTCTTGAAGGTCAAGGGATCAGCGGTCGCCACGATCGCTCCCGACGCATCGCTCGCCGACGCCACGGCGTCGTTGCGTGATCACGGCGTCGGCGCGCTCGTGGTGAGTCGCGACGGGCGCACCATCGACGGGATCCTGTCCGAACGTGACGTGGTCCGTGCGTTGGCTGCGCACGGAGCATCGACGCTCGGACATCAGGTGAGCTCGGCGATGTCGACGTCGGTCACGACGTGTCGCGGAGACGACACGGTCGATCAGCTGATGGGCATGATGACCGACCGCCGGATCCGGCACCTTCCTGTCGTCGACGACGACGGCAAGTTGGACGGCATCATCTCGATCGGCGACGTGGTCAAGGCCCGAGTCGGTCAGCTCGAGACCGAGAACAACCAACTCCACGACTACATCCAGGCCCGCTGACGGCACACGTCACGTCCTGGTGGGGCAGCGGGAACGGCCGATACACTCGAACCTCGTGCTTGCGCCTCGGTGCGCAGCCGAAGACCCCCCGTCGCCCTTTGACACGGAAGTGAAGTAGTAGAGCATGGCCAAGCGAGAATTCCCCCTGGAGCGCACCCGGAACATCGGGATCATGGCGCACATCGACGCCGGCAAGACCACGACCACCGAGCGCATCCTCTACTACACCGGCAAGAGCTACAAGATCGGCGAGGTCCACGACGGCGCCGCCACCATGGACCACATGGCGCAGGAGCAGGAGCGCGGCATCACGATCACCTCCGCCGCCACGACCTGCGTGTGGAACAACCACCGCATCAACATCATCGACACCCCGGGCCACGTCGACTTCACCATCGAGGTCGAGCGCTCGCTGCGCGTGCTCGACGGCGCGGTCACCGTGTTCGACTCGGTCGCCGGCGTCGAGCCGCAGACCGAGACCGTGTGGCGTCAGGCCAACAAGTACAAGGTGCCGCGCATGTGCTTCGTCAACAAGATGGACCGCATCGGCGCCGACTTCTACCGCACCGTCGACATGGTGCGCGATCGCCTGCAGGCCAACCCGCTCGTGCTCCACCTGCCCGATCGGCGCCGGTGGGCCCGAAGCGGTCAAGCCGTTCGCCGGCCTCGTCGACCTCGTCAAGATGAAGGCGCTCGATCTGGCGCGACGAGAGAGACTCGGCGCGAAGTGGGACGAGCATCGACATCCCCGCCGACATGGTCGATCAGGCCAACGAGTACCGCGAAGCGATGATGGAGACGATCGCCACGCAGGACGAGGAGCTGATGGAGAAGTACCTCGGCGGCGAGGAGCTCTCCGAGGCCGACATCAAGAAGGCGATCCGCAAGGGCACGCTGGCGTTCGACTTCGTGCCGATCCTGTGCGGTTCGGCGTTCAAGAACAAGGGCGTCCAGCCGATGCTCGACGCCGTCATCGACTTCCTGCCGAGCCCGCTCGACATCCCGCCGGCCGAGGGCATCGAGATGAAGGGCGGCGAGGAGATCCCGGTCACCCGCGGTCCCGAGGACAAGGCGTTCGCCGCGCTGGCGTTCAAGATCGTCGCCGACCCGTTCGGCAAGCTCACCTACTTCCGCGTCTACTCGGGCGAGATCAGCAAGGGCGAAGAGGTCTACAACTCCACCAAGGAGGACCGCGAGCGGCTCGGCCGCATCCTGTTGATGCACGCCAACCAGCGCGAGGACCTCGACGTCGCCATGGCCGGCGACATCGTCGCCGGGCTCGGCTTCAAGAACGTCACCACCGGTGACACGCTCTGCGACCGCGACCACGCCGTCATCCTCGAGCGGATGGAGTTCCCCGAGCCGGTCATCCACGTCGCCATCGAGCCGAAGACGAAGTCCGACCAGGAGAAGCTCGGCAAGGCGCTCAAGTCGCTGTCCGACGAGGACCCGACCTTCCGCATCCGCTCCGACGAGGAGACCGGCCAGACGGTCATCTCCGGCATGGGCGAGCTGCACCTCGAGGTGCTCGTCGACCGCATGCAGCGCGAGTTCGGCGTCGAGGCCACCGTCGGCAAGCCGCAGGTCGCCTACCGCGAGACGATCACCAAGGAGGTCGAGAACGTCGAGTACCGCCACATCAAGCAGTCCGGTGGTTCCGGCCAGTTCGCCGTCGTCAAGATCGACATGGAGCCGAACCCGGGCGGCGGCTACGAGTTCGAGGACAAGATCTCCGGCGGCAAGATCCCGCGCGAGTACATCAACCCGACCAACCAGGGTCTGCAGAGCTCGCTCGACAACGGCGTGCTCGCCGGCTACCCGACCGTCGACGTCAAGGTGTCGCTGGTCGACGGCCAGTACCACGACGTCGACTCCTCGGAGATGGCGTTCAAGATCGCCGGCCAGATGGCGTTCCGCAAGGCCGCCGAGATGGCCAAGCCGGTCCTGATGGAGCCGATCATGTCGGTCGAGGTCGTCACGCCCGAGGAGTACATGGGCGACGTGATGGGCGACCTGTCGAGCCGCCGCGGCCGCATCGGCGGCATGGAGGCCCGGGGCAACACCCAGGTCGTCAACGCCGCAGGTGCCGCTGTCGGAAATGTTCGGTTACAGTACCGACCTTCGTTCTCGCACCCAGGGGCGAGCGACCTACACGATGCAGTTCTCCGAGTACCAGCAGGTGCCCGAGGCCATCGCCCAGGAAATCGTGAAGCGGGTCCGTGGCGAGTGATCGCCGCTGACACCACGTCACACCACAGTTCTTTGACAACCCACATCTGACAAACAAGAAACGACATTGGAGTCGCACGCATCATGAGCAAGCAGAAGTTCGAGCGCAACAAGCCGCATGTGAATATTGGGACGATGGGTCATATTGACCATGGGAAGACGACGTTGACGGCGGCGATTTCGAAGACGTTGTCGGAGCGTGGGTTGGCTGATTTCACGTCGTTCGACAATATTGACAAGGCGCCGGAGGAGAAGGCGCGTGGTATCACGATCTCGATTGCTCATATCGAGTACGAGACCGAGAATCGGCATTATGCGCATGTGGACATGCCGGGTCATGCTGACTACATCAAGAACATGATCACGGGTGCGGCGCAGGTGGATGGGGCGATTTTGGTGGTGGCGGCGACGGATGGTCCGATGCCGCAGACGCGTGAGCATGTGTTGTTGGCTCGTCAGGTTGGTGTGCCGTCGATCATTGTGGCGTTGAACAAGGCGGACATGGTCGATGACGAGGAGCTGCTCGAGCTGGTGGAGCTCGAGGTTCGTGAGTTGCTGAACGAGTACGAGTTCGCTGGTGACAATGCTCCGGTGGTGCAGGTCGTCGGCGTTGAAGGCGTTGGAGGGTGATCAGGCGTGGCAGGAGAAGATCATGGAGTTGATGGCTGCTGCTGACAGTTACATTCCGGAGCCGGTGCGTGAGTTGGACAAGCCGTTCTTGATGCCGATCGAGGATGTGTTCACGATCACGGGTCGTGGCACGGTGGTGACGGGCAAGGTGGAGCAGGGGATCATCCATACGGGTGATGAGATCGAGATCGTCGGGTTGCGTGATACGCAGAAGACGACGTGTACGGGTGTGGAGATGTTCCGCAAGTTGCTCGATGAGGGTCAGGCGGGTGACAACATCGGTGCGCTGCTTCGTGGGACGGGTAAGGATGATGTGGAGCGTGGGCAGGTGTTGTGTAAGCCGGGCTCGATTACGCCGCACACGAATTTCGAGGGTCAGGTGTACGTGTTGACCAAGGATGAGGGTGGGCGTCACAAGCCGTTCTTCAACAATTATCGGCCGCAGTTCTTTTTCCGGACGACGGATGTGACGGGCACGATCGAGTTGCCGTCGGGGACGGAGATGGTGATGCCTGGTGACAATGTGGAGATGACGGTGGAGTTGGGTAAGCCGATCGCGATGGATGAGGGGTTGCGGTTCGCGATTCGTGAGGGTGGCCGCACGGTGGGTGCCGGCCGCGTCACCAAGATCCTCAAGTGACCGCGACGACCTGAGACAGAAACGACACTGACATGGCACAGAGCATCAGAATCCGCCTCAAGGCGTTCGACCACGAGATCATCGACCAGTCGACGAAGAAGATCGTCGAGACGGTCACTCGCACCGACGCCACCGTCCGCGGCCCCATCCCGCTGCCGACCGACAAGCACCGGTACACGGTCATCCGTGGCCCGCACGTCGACAAGGACAGCCGGGAGCACTTCGAGATGCGGGTGCACAAGCGCCTCATCGACATCGTGAACCCGAACGGCAAGACCATCGACAGCCTGCAGCGCATCGAACTGCCCGCCGGCGTCGACATCGAGATCAAGATCCAGAACGCCTGACTCGCTCAGGCCTCGGATCTCCCTGAACGAACCGAAATTCGGAGCACACGCTGCGTTCAGCGCAACGGTGGCTCCGAATTTCGGCGTTTCGGGCACGTTCAGAGACGGCCACGCGCAGCGGCACGCCCACGCCGGCGGTGGGCCGAGTGGGAAACGCCAAGAGTTCATCTCCGCAACGCGGTCGGGCCAACTCCTCGACACGTCCGCGTCATCCGGTCTTCCTACGGTGCAGGGGTCCCGCCAGCTCCACCTCCAGGAGGAACCTGTGACCGTCGACGACGGAATCTCCAACCCCACCGACAACCGCCCGTTCCGTGATGTACTCCATGCATCGATGTCCCGGCGGAGCATGATGATCGGCAGCCTCGCGGCTGCGGCCACCACGTTCTTCGTGGCACCGAACATCGCGGACGCTGCGACGGGAGGGCAGAAGGGGCCGAACCCGCCGAAGCTGCCGTCGCAATTGCTCGGCTTCACCCCTGCCGCAAACGGCCAGGTCGAGCTCGGCGGCGCGCTCGTCGCAAACCCCGATCCCTCGATTTCGCCGGAATACACCTACCAGGTGCTCATCCCGTGGGGGACTCCCCTGTTCCCGGACGTGCCCGAGCTCGATGCAACGGACGTTGCTTCGAACACATCCGCACTTCAGGCACAACAGGTCGGGATCGGCCACGACGGCATGTGGTTCTTCGCCGACAACGGCTCGAACGAGCGTGGCGTGTTGTGCATCAACCACGAGTTCGGATCCAACTTCCACGTGCTCCGCACCGGCCTCCCGGTGAACCTCGAGGACGTACTCAAGTCGCAGCACGCCCACGGGATGTCGGTGATCGAGCTCGAGAAGGTGGGCGGCACCTGGCAGGTGGTGGTCGGCGGAGCCGGGAGCCGCAACCGGCGCATCCACGTGAACACCTCGGTCTCCTTCAGTGGTCCCGCTGCGTCGGGCCCGCTGCTCGACACCGGGTCGGCACCACTCGGCACGGTGAACAACTGCGCGAACGGCTACACGCCGTGGGGGACCTACCTCACCTGCGAGGAGAACTTCAACGGCTACTTCGCGAGCGCTTCAGCGACGAGTCTCGCCGACTTCCGAGCCAAGCGGACACCGGAGCAGGCGCGCTACGGCTTCGAGTGGACTGGCTTCGGATACGGCTGGAACGAGTTCGATCCACGCTTCGAGCTCGACAACCCGGACAACGATCAGCACCGCTTCGGCTGGGTGGTCGAAGTCGATCCCCAGGACCCGTCCTCGATGCCGGTCAAGCGCACCGCACTGGGTCGCTTCAAGCACGAGTCGGCCGAGATCGTCGAGGGCAAGGGCGGCCGCATCGTCGCCTACATGGGTGACGACGAAAGTTTCGACTACATCTACAAATTCGTCTCCGCGCGAAATTGGAGAGCCATGCGCGCCCAGGGCACGAGCCCGCTCGACGAGGGCACGCTCTACGTCGCCAGGTTCAACGACGACAACTCGGGCGACTGGTTGCCGCTGACGCCCGACTATCCCGCACTTGCCGGCATGTCGATCGAGGAGATCCTCGTCTTCACTCGGATCGCCGCTGACAGGGTGGGCGCGACCCCGATGGACCGGCCCGAGTGGATCACGACCAACCCGTACGGCGACGTCTTCTGTGCGCTGACGAACAACAGCGCACGCCAGACGCCGAACGTCGCCAACCCGCTCGCCCCGAACCCGGACGGCCACATCGTCCGCTGGCGGGACAGTCAGAACCACACGGGCACGACGTTCGAATGGGACATCTTCTTCCTCGCCAAGGACTCCCGGATCGAGAACGGCGGCGACGAGAGCTACGAGTTCACCGACCCCGACGGAATCTGGGCCGATGACGAGGGTCGCCTGTTCATCCAGACCGACGGCGGCCAGCCGAACCGCCGCAACAACCAGATGGTCGTTGCCGACGCCCTCGCGACTCCGCCGACGTTCAAGCGACTGTTCGCCGGCGTCGCCGACGACGAGATCACCGGGATGGCCGTCACCCCCGATGGCGAGACGATGTTCATCAACACCCAGCACCCCGGTGACGGTGACCCTGCCGCGACGAACTTCCCGGTGCCCGGCCGCGGCGGACCGCAGGTGCCACGTGATGCAACCTTCGTGATCACCCGGATCGGTGGCGGCACGATCGGCTCGTGATGCACTGATCAGCATTGCCGGCGGCGGCGAGGGGTGTGAACGAGGTGAGAACAGGCACCTCGACAGACTCGTGTTCCCTGTTCGCGGATAGACAGGGCCCATGACTTCGTTGCCGCCGCCGGCTCCGGGCGTCGGCCCCGGCATCCCGGCCGCTGCGCCGCGTCGTCGTGCTGGGGATCGCAAGCGGCGCAACTGGGCCGTCGTCGTCGCAGTCGGTGTGGTCGCTTGGACCGCGGCGCTCACGGGAGCCCTCGTCGGCAATCAGCTCTCCGATTGGATCGACTCGCCGCCGAGGAGCGCGAGCGACGAACCGATCAACGTGTCCGATCCCACCGGGCCGATCGAAGGCCGCCTCGACGTCGCCGAGGTGATCGACCACATGGCGGCATCCGTCGTGACGATCAGCGCCGATGTGGACAGTCAGTTCGGGCAGGGCGAGTCCACCGGTACGGGCGTGATCGTGTCGTCCGACGGTGAGATCCTCACCAATGCCCACGTCGTCGACGGCGCCACCGAGATCCGCGTCCGGCTCGCCGGCGAGACCGAACCGCGAGAGGCCCGCCTGCTGGCATCCGACCCTGGCAACGACCTCGCACTGCTGCGGATGAGCGGCGACGACTTCGATGCGGCGGTCTTCGCCGACCCGGCCAGTGTCCGCATCGGCGACGAAGTGGTTGCGATCGGGTTTGCGCTCGGCCTCGACGGGGACCCGTCGGTCACGCTCGGCATCGTGTCGGCGCTCGACCGCACGATCGGCACCGACGGAGCCTTCCTCGACGGTCTGATCCAGACCGACGCCGCGATCTCGTCCGGTAACTCCGGCGGACCGCTCGTGAACGCCCGTGGCGAGGTCGTCGGCATCAACACCGCCGTCGCCCGCGACACCGCGACGTCGGCGGCCACCAACGTCGGCTTCGCGATCAGTGCCAGCGAGGCGCTCCCGGTGATCGACGCGCTGCGCGCGCAGTCGGGTGGCACGCCACGCACCGAGGGCTACCTCGGCGTGGAACTCGGGGAGCGACGCGACGGCGGCCAGGGCGCCGTGATCACCGCAGTGCAGGACGACACTCCTGCCGCTGAGGCCGGGATCGAGGCCGACGATCTGGTCGTGGCCGCCGATGGCGCCGCGATCGACGGCGCCACCGGACTGATTGCCGCGATCCGCGACCTCGGGCCCGGCGATTCGACCACGCTGACCATCCTGCGCGACGGCGAACCGATCGAGATCACGGTCACCCTCGTCGAGCGTCCCGCCGACTGAGCCCGCCCTGTCGCTTGACGGGCCGGTAGGTTCGTTCGGTGCCCGCTCGCTTGCTCCTCGGCCCGATGCTCAGGTACGTCGACGAGCACAGCGCGACCATCTGGGTCGAGACGAGTGAGTCGTGTCGTGTCGAGGTGCTCGAACACACCGCTTCCACGTTCAGCGTCCGTGGTCGGCACTACGCGTTGGTGATCATCGAGGGTCTCGAGGCCGCCACCACGATCGAGTACCAGGTCCACCTCGACGGCGAGCGGGTCTGGCCGGAGGTCGCCAGCGAGTTCCCTCCCAGCATCATCCGCACGACCGACCCGGACGCGACCGTGTCCGTGCTCGCCGGCTCGTGCCGAGCGGCGGCCCCGCACGAACCGCCCTACACACTCGAACTGGCGCTGGACGAGGACGGACGCGGTGTCGACACGATGTGGGCGCACGGGAGGCGGATGCTGGGCGAGGACCCGTCGCACTGGCCGACCCTGCTGCTGCTCGTGGGCGATCAGATCTACGCCGACGACTCCTCGCCGTTCACCCAGGATCGCATCGAGCAGTTCCGCGACGACGACAATGAACTGCCGCCGGAGGTCGTGGCGACCTTCGAGGAGTACTGCTGGCTGTACGGCGAGGCGTGGACGCCCCGCGGTCGAGCGCTGGATGTTGTCGGTGGTGCCCTCGATGATGATCTTCGACGATCACGACATGATCGACGACTGGAACATCTCCGACACGTGGCTGCGGGACATCAGTACCGAGCCGTGGTGGCGCGACCACGCGATCGGCGGGCTGATGTCGTACTGGCTCTACCAGCATCTCGGCAACCAGTCGCCCGCCGAGATCCGTCGAGACGGCCTCCTCGACCGACTGCTCGACGCCGGCGACGGCTCCGAGATCCTCGAGCGATGGGCCGAGCACGCCGACGCCCACACGCCCGACGAGGGTGGGTACCGCTTCAGCTATGCCCGCGTGATCGGCGACCTGACGATCGTCATGATCGATGCCCGCAACGGCAGGTTGCTCGACCCGAGCCACCGTCGGATGGTCGCGGAGACCGAGTGGGAGTGGATCCGCGAGCGGGCGCTCGACCGTGCGCGCCCGGGTGGACACCTGATGCTCGCGACGAGCCTCCCGGTGTTCATCGCCGACGGACTGCACGACCTGCAGGTGTGGAGTGAACTCGTCTGCAACGGCCGATGGGGCAAGCGGTTCGTCAAGCGGGCCGAGAAGATCCGACGCTCGCTCGACCTCGAGGACTGGTCGGCCTTCGGCGCGTCCTACCAGCTCTTCGTCGACCTGATCGGTGAACTGGTGGCGTCGCCGCAGGCTCCGGACACGGTGATCGTCGTGTCGGGAGACATCCACTTCAGCTACACCGCCGAGGTCCCCCTCGGCTCCGATCGGACACGCGTCCACCAGGTCGTCAGCTCGCCGATCCGCAACGCGTTGATCCCGCACGAGCGCGGGGCGATGCGCACGTCGCTCACCCCCGTCGGTCGGCGAATCGGGGCGACGTTGCGCTGGCTTGCGCGTGGACCGAGCACCGCCCCGCACATCAACGTGACGTCGGGCCCGTACTTCTCCAACAACATGTGCGAGGTGCACTACGACGGTGCCGACGTCGACGTGACGGTCGAGCATTCGACGTCGCAGGACGACGGCGGCATCACCCTCGACGAGGTCGCCCGCGTCCAGTTGTGACATGACCCGGGTGCGAGCCCCCGACGGACTGCTGCGACGAGGTTTGGAGCGTCCCCCGCGGGGTACCGGCGAGGGATGTCGACGACCATCGTGGTCCTCCTCACCGGCGTGTGCGCCGGTGCCGCCCTGTTGGGCATCGAGGTGCTGCTGGGTACCCGTCGCCAGCTCGACGACGCCGCTGATCCCGTCGCTGCCGAACATTGGCTGGTCACGCATCTCGCCGAGCGTCCCAAGCTCCGCGCGCTCGTCGAACACACCGATCGGCGAGTGGTGGGTGGATTCGCCGTGGCGATCTCGTTGCTGATGGTGTTCGCCGCCGCCCTCGCCGTCGGGTGGATGTTCGATTCGATCGACACCGACCGAGGGGTCGCTCGATGGGATCAATCTGTCGCAGCGTGGGGTCCGGACAACTCGACGACTGCGGCCGCCGACTTCATGAGGTGGGTCACGAATCTCGGTGACACGTGGCTGCTCTTCTCGGCGATGGTGGTCGTGGGGATCATCGACTGGCGCCGACGGCGCAACGCTGCATCGATCTGGTTCCTCATGACCGTCGGCCTGGGCGTCACGCTCGTGAACAACGGGTTGAAGCTTCTGATCATGCGCGAGCGCCCGCCTGTGGAGCACCTCGTCGGATCGGCCGGGTCGTCGTTCCCCTCCGGTCATGCGGCGGCAGCTGCGGCGTGCTGGATGGCGATCGCGCTCGTCGCCGGGCGCTGGTTCCCCCGTTCGGTCCGACCCTGGTTGGCGGTCGGCGCGACGGTGATCGCGGGCCTCGTAGCAGCAAGCCGTGCGCTGCTTGGCGTGCACTGGGTGACCGACGTCGTCGCCGGCCTCGTCGTCGGGTGGACCTGGTTCCTGCTCGTCGCCGTGATCTTCGGCGGTCGCCTCCAGCGATTCGGTGAACCCTTCGAGGAAGTTGCCGCCATCGCTCATGACCTCGACGACGATGCCCGCGGCGCCGTCGTGTCACGAGTGTTCAGTCCACAGCACGACGGAGGTCGCCATGCGAAGTAGTACCGAACCGAAGCAGATCGGCGTGGTCGTACATGCGGACAAGACGCTCGGGGGAGGGCTCGAGGAACTGCGGTCGGCGTTGGCCGACATCGGTCACGCCGACCCACCATGGTACGAGGTCCCCAAGAGCAAGAAGGCGCCCAAGGCCATCCGCTCGATGGTGGAGGACGATGGCGTCGACCGCGTGCTCGTCTGGGGTGGCGACGGAACCGTCCGTCGCGCGATCGACACCGTCATCAGCCGGAAGCTCGACGCATCGATCGGCATTCTTCCCGCCGGCACGGCGAACCTGCTCGCCTCCAACCTGAGCATTCCGGTCGATCTGCGCGGCGCCGTCGACATCGCCGTCAACGGTGACCCTCGCCCGATCGACGTGGGAAGAATGAACGGCGCCTACTTCGCCGTGATGGCCGGCGCAGGGTTCGACGCGCTGATGATCCGCGACGCGGATGAGGGCCGGCTGAAGGAGCGGTTCGGCAAGGCCGGATACGTTGCGGCGGGGATTCGCAATCGCGACGTGTCGCCGGCCGTGGCCACGATCGAGGTCGACGGGGAGCTCTGGTATCACGGCGACGCCAGTTGTGTCCTCGTGGCGAACGTCGGCACCATCCTCGGTGGGCTCGAGGCCTTCCCTGACGCCTCGCCGGTCGACGGGCGACTGAACGTCGGCGTCGTGGCGGCCCGTTCGGCGTCGGAGTGGATCCGGCTGATGGCCGAGCGCGAGTCTCCGGCGTGCGGAGGCGTCGCCGCTGACCGAGATGATCACCGCCCGTGAGCTGACGATCTCGTTCGACCGGACCCTTCCGTGGGAGGTCGACGGCGGCGACCGCAAACGCACCGCGACCTACGAGGTCCGTTGTGTGCCGGACGCGATCCGCATCTGTCAACCCGTCACGGACACCACTGACGCATCATCGGCAATCGCCCAGGAGGCGTGACATGACCACCACCAGAGGATCCACCTTCCAGACCGGCGACGATGTCGGTCTCGAGAGCGCCGAGGAGTTCGCCAGCCAGCACCCCGCCATCGTGAAGTTCGGACGGGTCGGCTGGGTCGCCAAGGGCGTCGTCTATGCGCTCGTCGGTGTGCTGTCGCTGGTCGTCGGTCTGAACGCCAGCGGTTCAGACTCCACGGGAGCCACCGCGTCGGGTGGTCAAGAAGCCAGTCAGACCGGGGCGATCACGCGCATCGCCGAGTCCAGTTACGGGGTCGTGTTGCTCTACGTGCTGGCCGCCGGGCTCGTCATCTACGCATTGTGGCGGCTGGTGAGCGTGGTGCTGCCCGCCGACAACGACGTGAAGACCTGGCTGACGCGCGCCGGCTACCTCGTGAGTGCCGTCACGTACCTGTTCCTCGCCTGGTCCGCCGTCACGCTGGCTCGCCGACCGCGTTCGTCAGGTGAGTCCGAGGACGCCCGCGTCGAGCGCTTCACCCGTGACCTCATGAACGACGGACTCGGCCGAGCAGCGGTGTTCGCGATCGGGGCGGTCCTGCTGGTACTCGCCGCCGTCTTCCTGTGGCAGGCGGTCAGTGCGCACTTCGAGTCGCAGCTGCTCCCGGGCAGCGTCGGACCGGTGTCGCACCAGACGCTGGTGCTCCTCGGTCGGATCGGGTGGGTCGGTCGGTCGGGCATGGTGGCCCTGATCGGCTTCTTCCTCGTGCGGGCTGCGGTGACGTTCGATGCGAGCGATGCCGAGGGATTGGATGGATCACTTCGCAAGGCTGCCTCGTCGACGATCGGACTCGTCCTGGTGGTCGTCGTCGGTGCCGGTCTGCTGGTGTTCGGTGCGTTCTGCATCCTGAGCGCACCGAAGCAGCGCATGGTCGGAGCGGACTCGTGACGACGCGATCGATGGCAGCGTTCTGGTCCAGCTGGCCGATCGACCGGCAGAAGTGGTTGCGACTCGTCCTGGCGCTTGTCGGATCGATCGGTGTGTTCGCCGCTGTGGGATACCTGATGACGGACCTGCTCGCCCCGAACCCCGTCACCCGTTTCGACGTCGAGATCGCGGAGCGCTTCGCGGCGAACCGCACGCCCTCGGGCGACGATCTGGCCCACTGGGGAGCGTTGCTTGCCGATACCGCGGTCAAGATCGGGGTGACCGCGGTGTTCGCGATGGTCGCTCTCGCAGCGTGGCGACGCTGGCACGAGCCGGTGTATCTGGCCATGACCTTGATCTTCGAAGCGACGGTCTTCATCGTCGTCACGACGATCATCGGCCGTCCACGCCCCGACGTGCCGCGTCTCGAGGACTCACCCGTGAACTCGAGCTTCCCGTCCGGCCACGTGGCAGCGGCAGCGGTGTACGGGGCGTTCATCGTGATCGTGTTCTGGCACACGAGAGCGACGTGGGCGCGCGCCCTGGCCGTCGTCGCGTACGTGTGCGTGGTGGCGGCCGTCGCCTGGGCGCGGCTGTACCAGGGGATGCACTTCGTGAGCGACGTCGCCACTGGCATCGTCCTCGGCCTCTGGTCATTGACGGTCTGCCTGCTCGTTCTGGGTCGCCCGGCGCGCGACGAGCGCGAGCCGACGTCCGGTCGCTCACGAGCAGAGTGCGGCTCGAATCCAGTCGCGCAGCAGCGGGTCGACGATGGCGAGGCAGCACCGTCTGCGTCTGGTTTCCGGTGGCCCGTCCCACCCGAAGTGTGACGCAAACGTGGGTTGGGCGCGGGTTGGAAGCGTCGTACGGCGCCCATAGCATTGCATGGCCGTGATCGGGAGGCATTCCGATCACCAGACCATTCAGCAATCGATGTCTGTGTAGGCCGTCCGCAACGTCCGGAACGGAACCGCCCAGCAACAACATGATCTCGTGCTCCGCACGCTCGTCCGTCCTGTACGGCTAGCGGCGGAGCATTTGCGTGGAGAGCCCGAAATCAGGGCTTGGACAACGAAAAGGAACCGGCCGCCATGGCACAACAATCGATCGTCGGCGAGAAGGTCGGCATGACACAGACGTGGGTCGACGACAAAGTCGTTCCCGTCACCGTGCTTCGTGTCGAACCGATGCGCATCGTCCAGATCAAGACCAACGAACGCGACGGCTACACCGCGCTGCAGGTGACCTACGGCCACCGCGACGCGAAGAAGCTCACGAAGCCGGCCGCCGGCCACTTCGAGAAGGCCGGCGTCGCCCCGGGCAAGCGTCTGATCGAGCTTCGGCTCGACTCGGTCGACGGCTTCGAGGTCGGCCAGGAGCTGACCGTCGAGCAGATCCCCGCCGGCACCAAGGTCGACGTCACGGGCACCAGCCGAGGCAAGGGCTTCGCCGGTGTCATGAAGCGTCACAACTTCGCCGGCCAGCCCGCGTCGCACGGTAACAACAAGAGCCACCGCAAGCCTGGCGCCATCGGCTCGTGCGCCTTCCCGGCCCGCGTGTTCAAGGGCCAGCGGATGGCGGGCCACATGGGCCACGAGCAGGTCACCACGCAGAACCTCGAGGTCGTGCAATCCGACGCCGAGCGCAACCTGCTGCTGGTCAAGGGTTCGGTCCCGGGTCCCGCCGGTGGCGTCGTGATCGTGCGCAACGCCGTCAAGTTCGCAGGAAAGGCAGGCTGACATGGCCGCTCTCACCCTCAAGACCGCGGCCGGCAAGGACGGCGGCACGATCGAGCTCGACGACGAGGTCTTCGGTGTCCAGCCGAACGTGCCGTTGATGCACCAGGTCGTCACCGCCCAGCTCGCCGCTCGCCGCTCCGGCACCCAGAGCACCAAGACCCGCTCCGACGTGTCGCGGCGGCGGCACGCAAGCCGTACGCCCAGAAGGGCACCGGCAACGCCCGCCAGGGCTCGATCCGCGCGACCGCACTTCGTCGGTGGTGGCGTGGCCCTCGGCCCGAAGCCCCGCAAGTACGACCAGAAGACCCCGAAGAAGATGGTCAAGGCCGCGCTGCGCTCGGCCCTGTCGGACCGTGCCGAACGAGGGCAAGGTCGTCGTCGTCGACTCGTGGGGCTTCGAGTCCCCGAAGACCAAGGACGCCAAGGCCGCCCTCGACGCCCTCGGCATCACCGGCACGGCGCTCGTGGTCGTCGGTCGTGACGACGCCGCTGCGGCGCTGAGCTTCCGCAACCTGCCGAAGGTGCAGATCATCGGCCCGGGCGAACTCAACGCCTACGACGTGCTCTGCAACGAGTGGGTCGTCTTCACCAAGGACGTCCTGCCCGCCGGCACGCCGCACCTCGCCCGAGGCAACGAGAAGCAGCCGTGATGAAGGATCCCCGCGACATCATCATCGCTCCGGTCGTCTCCGAGAAGAGCTACGGCCTCATCGAGCAGGGCGTCTACACCTTCAAGGTCAGCCCGAAGGCCACCAAGCCCGAGATCCGCGACGCCGTCGAGGCGATCTGGGGTGTCGAGGTGCTCAAGGTCAACACCCTCAACCGCCCGGCAAGCGCAAGCGCACCCGTGGCACCAACCGAATCGGTCAGCGTCCCGACACCAAGCGGGCCATCGTCACCCTGGCAGCGGGCGAGATCCCGCTGTTCGAGAACTGAGCGCATCATGGCTATCCGTTCCCGCAAGCCCACCAGCCCCGGCCGTCGCTTCCAGACGAGCTCCGACTTCAGCGAGATCACCAAGACCACGCCGGAGAAGAGCCTGCTCGCGAAGAAGACCAAGACCGGCGGTCGCAACAGCTACGGCCGCAAGACGTCGCGTCACCGTGGTGGCGGCCACAAGCAGCAGTACCGCATCATCGACTTCAAGCGCGTCAAGGACGGCGTGACCGCCAAGGTCGCCGCCATCGAGTACGACCCGAACCGCACCTGCCGCATCGCCCTGCTCCACTACAACGACGGCGAGAAGGCCTACATCCTCGCCCCGCGTGGCCTCAACGTCGGCGACACCGTCGAGAGCGGCCACGGCGCCGACATCAAGCCCGGCAACGCCCTGCCGCTGCGCTACATCCCCGTCGGCACCACGGTGCACAACGTCGAGCTGCGCCCCGGCCAGGGCGGCAAGATCGGCCGCTCGGCCGGCATCGCCGTCCAGCTGGTCGCCAAGGAAGGCGACTACGCCACCCTGCGTATGCCGTCGACCGAGATGCGCCGCGTGATGATCGACTGCCGTGCCACCGTCGGCGAGGTCGGCAACAGCCAGCACGAGCTGGTCAAGATCGGCAAGGCCGGCCGCAACCGCTGGAAGGGCAAGAAGCCCCAGACCCGTGGTGTGGCGATGAACCCGGTCGACCACCCGCTCGGTGGTGGCGAAGGCCGCACCTCCGGTGGTCGTCCCGCCGTGTCCCCGTGGGGCAAGCCCGAGGGCCGCACCCGCAACAAGAAGAAGGCGAGTCAGCAGTTGATCATTCGCCGCCGCCGTACGAGCAAGGGTCGCCGCTGACGCGGCAAGGAAGGTAACTCCGCATGTCTCGCAGTCTCAAGAAGGGCCCGTTCGTCGACGACCATCTTCTCAAGAAGATCGACGCCCAGAACGCCGCCGGCGAGCGCAAGGTCGTCAAGACCTGGTCGCGTCGCTCCACCATCATCCCCGACATGGTCGGCCACACGATCGCCGTCCACGACGGTCGCAAGCACGTCCCGGTGTACGTCACCGAGTCGATGGTCGGCCACAAGCTCGGTGAGTTCAGCCCCAGCCGCACGTTCAAGTTCCACGCCGGCATGGAGCAGCAACTCGAAGGGTCGCCGCTGATGACCGGACCGAAGCTCAACGAGAAGTCGTTCGTCGCCGGCGAGCGCTCCGGCACGAAGGCCACCGCCACGTACGTGCGGTCGTCGGCCTCCAAGGCCCGCGTCGTGCTCGACCTGATCCGCGGCCTCGACGTGCGCAGCGCCGACGAGGTGCTGCAGTTCACCGACCGCGCACATCGCCCGTGACGTCCGCAAGGTGCTCGCCAGCGCCGTCGCCAACGCCGTCAACAACGACGAGCAGGACGCCGACGAGTTGTTCGTCATCGCCTGCTTCGCCGACGAGGGCCCGACGCTTCAAGCCGTTCCGCCCCCGTGCCCGTGGCCGTGCGACGCGCATCAACAAGCGCAGCTGTCACATCACGGTCGATCGTCGCCCGCATGAGCGACGACCGCATCGCCGTCATCCAGGCCCGCCAGGAGCGCGCCGGCGGCAGCACCGGCCGTGGCCGCCCGCAGTCGAGCGCCGCCAGCCGCCGTGCCCGCGTCGAGCGCAGCCGCCAGCAGGCCGCCGGCGACGACCGACACGACCGACGAAGTCGTCGACGCCGAGATCGTCGACGACGACGTCGACCGACGACGATGGTCGACACGCCGTCGACGACGCCGTCGACTCGGAGACCACCGAGTCAGCAGAGGCTCTCGAAGCCGATGCGACCGACGACGACGCGACGGCTGAGGCCGCAGCGACCGCGACGACCGAAGAAGTGACCGACTCCGAGGCCGAGGTCGCCGAGGACGACGCCGACGACGACGCTGCCGCCGAGGGAAGCGCCAGCGACGAAGCGCGAGTCCGACGAGGACGAAGCCGACGAGGCCGACGAGGAGGACCGAAGTAATGGGTCAGAAGATCAATCCGTACGGCTTCCGCCTGGGAGTCACCACCGACTGGAAGAGCCGCTGGTTCTCCGAGCGCGACTACAAGGAGTACCTCACCGAGGACTGGAAGATCCGTCGCGAGATCATGACGCGGCTCGAGTCCGCGGCGATCAGCCGCATCGAGGTCGAGCGCACCCGTGACAAGCTCCGCGTCGACGTGCACACGGCCCGCCCGGGCATCGTGATCGGTCGTCGTGGCGCCCAGGCCGACGAACTCCGTCAGCTGACTCACCAAGATCACCGGCAACCCGAAGGTCCAGCTCAACATCGTCGAGATCAAGAGCCCCGAGCTCGACGCCGCGCTGATCGCCCAGGGTGTCGCCGACCAGCTCGTCAACCGCATCGCCTTCCGTCGGGCCATGAAGCGCGCCGTGCAGAACGCACAGCAGGCCGGTGCCCTCGGCATCCGCGTGCAGTGCTCGGGTCGCCTCGGCGGCGCCGAGATGAGCCGCACCGAGTGGTACCGCGAAGGTCGGGTGCCGCTGCACACGCTGCGCGCCGACATCGACTACGGCATCCGTGAGGCCAAGACCACCAGCGGTCGCGTCGGCGTCAAGGTGTGGATCTACAAGGGCGACATCCTCCCGTACAAGGCTCAACGAGGACAAGATCGCCCGCGAGGCCGCCATGGCCGTCGGCGAGACCTCCGGCCAGGCGCGGCCCCGCAAGGTCGTGTCGTCGGGTGGACCCGCGCGAGCGCGATGCCGGCGAGCCGAGGCCACGCCGCTGCTCAAGGAAGCCGATCCGGAGCTCGAGAAGTTGCTCGACGAAGAAGAGGAGATCGCCACGCGCACCCACGGCGAGGCCACGAGACGCCGCACTTCCGTGGGGAGGACTGAGGGGACGCACCATGTTGATGCCCCGCAAGGTCGCCCACCGCAAGCACCACCGCGGCCGCACCAAGGGTCTCACCAAGGGCGGCACCGAGCCTGACCTTCGGCGAGTACGGCATCCAGGCGCTCGAGCCGGGCTGGCTCACCGCCCGCCAGATCGAAGCCGCCCGTATCGCCATGACCCGCTCGCATCAAGCGTGGCGGCAAGGTCTGGATCAACGTCTTCCCGGACAAGCCCGTCACGAAGAAGCCGGCCGAGACCCGCATGGGTTCCGGCAAGGGCAACCCCGAGTTCTGGGTCGCCGTCGTCAAGCCCGGCCGCATGCTGTTCGAGCTGTCGTACCCGAACGAGGAGATCGGCCAAGGCCGCCCTCGAGAAGGCGATCCAGAAGCTGCCGATCAAGGCGCGCGATCATCACCCGTGAGGAGGAGATCTGACGATGGCGAAGACCAACCGACCTCGTCGAGCTCGAGCCTCGGTGAGCTCATCGACGAGCTCCGGGCCACCAAGCAGGAGGCGCTCAACCTGCGCTTCCGCAACGCGACCGGCCAGCTCGAGAACACCGCCGAGATCGGCAAGGTGCGCCGCCAGATCGCCCGTATCAACACCCTCATCCGCCAGCGCGAGATCGCTGCGGCCGAGGCCGGACAGTGACGGTGACGGACATGCCAGAAGCAACCGACAACCGCAGACCGACGCACCCGAGCGCAACGCTCGCAAGACCCGCGAAGGCGTCGTCGTGTCCAACAAGATGGACAAGACGGCCGTCGTGGCCGTCGTCGAGCGTGTGCGCCACGCCAAGTACAACAAGTTCGTGCTGCGCACCAAGAAGCTGTACGCCCACGACGAGACCAACGACGTCAACGTCGGCGACAAGGTCCGCGTGATGGAGACCCGCCCGCTCAGCAAGAACAAGCGCTGGCGCATCACCGATGTGCTGGAGCGTGCCAAGTGATCCAGCAGGAATCCCGGCTCCGCGTCGCCGACAACTGCGGCGCCAAGGAAGTGCTCTGCATCAAGGTGCTCGGTGGCACCCGCCGTCGCTACGCCTCGATCGGCGACATCTTCGTCGCCACGGTCAAGGACGCCATCCCCGGCGCCGGCGTCAAGAAGGGCGAGGTCGTCAAGTGCGTCGTCGTCCGCACCAAGAAGGAGAAGCGTCGTCCCGACGGCAGCTACATCCGCTTCGACGAGAACGCGGCCGTGCTCATCAAGGACGACCTCACGCCGCGTGGCACCCGCATCTTCGGCCCGGTCGGCCGTGAGCTGCGTGACAAGCAAGTTCATGCGCATCGTGTCGCTGGCACCGGAGGTGCTGTGATGAAGCTCAAGAAGGGTGACACCGTCGATGGTGATCACCGGCAAGGACAAGGGCAAGGAGGGCGAGATCGCCCACGTCTTCCCGACAGACCAACAAGGTCATCGTGCACGGCGTCAACACCGCCAAGAAGCACCAGAAGGCCCGCCGGGCCAACGAGCAGGGCGGCATCATCGAGAAGGACATGCCGTTCGACGTCAGCAACGTGATGCTCGTCCACAAGGGCAAGCCGATCCGCGTCGGCTACAAGATCCAGGACGACGGCACCAAGGTGCGCATCGCCCAGCCCAGCGGAGAGGTGATCGGATGAGCACCGCAACCGCCACCGACATCCCGCGCCTGAAGGCGCGGTACAACGACGAGATCAAGGCGCAGCTGCAAGAGCGAGCTGGGCATCGAGCAACGTCGATGCAGGTGCCGAAGCTCGAGAAGATCGTGATCAACATGGGCGTCGGTCGGGCCACCCAGCAGCCGTCGCTGCTCGAGGGCTGCGTCGCCGACCTCACCGTGATCACCGGCCAGAAGCCGATCGTCACCAAGGCCAGCACCTCGATCGCCAGCTTCAAGCTGCGTGAGGGTCAGGCCATCGGCTGCAAGGTCACGCTGCGCGGCGACCGGATGTGGGAGTTCCTCGACCGGCTGATCGCGGTCGCGATCCCCCGTATCCGCGACTTCCGCGGCCTGCCCGCCAACTCGTGGGACGGACGCGGCAACTACACCTTCGGGCTCAACGAGCAGACGATGTTCCCCGAGATCGACTACGACAAGATCGACCAGCCCCGTGGCATGGACATCACCATCGTGACGACGGCCGACGACAACGAGAGCGGCAAGGCCCTGCTCGATGCCTTCGGCTTCCCGTTCAAGAAGGGCGCCGACGCCGACGACGAGCCCCGCAAGAAGAAGCACCGTGGCCCGTCGCGTGGCAAGGGCGCCGGCAAGCCGGCGAAGAAGAAGAAGCTAGAGGGCGACGACATGGCAAAGAAGGCACTGATCAACAAGGCCAACGCGAAGCCGAAGTTCAAGGTGCGCGGCTACACCCGCTGCCGCCGCTGCGGCCGGGCCCGTTCGGTGTACCGCAAGTTCGGCCTCTGCCGTGTGTGCCTGCGCGAGCTGGCACATGCCGGCGAGATCCCCGGTCTGACCAAGGCGAGCTGGTGAGGAGACAACCATCATGCTGACTGATCCCATCGCCGACATGCTCACCCGCATCCGCAACGCCAACACGGCGATGCACGACGAGGTGCGCATGCCCTCGTCCAAGCAGAAGGTCGCGCTCGCCAAGATCCTCCAGAAGGAGGGCTACATCGAGGCTTCGAGCTCGCTCCGTCCACCAAGGGCCTCGGCGAGGTGCTGACCATCAAGATGAAGTACTCGCCCGATCGTGACCGCACGATCTCGGGCCTGCGTCGCATCTCGACGCCGGGCCTGCGGGTCTACCGCAACGCCGACACCGTCCCCCGCGTGCTCGGTGGCCTCGGTGTTGCCGTCCTGTCCACCAGCCAGGGCCTCATGACCGACCGCGAGGCGCGCAAGCGCAACGTCGGCGGCGAAGTCCTCTGCTACGTCTGGTGACCGGGCCGAGAAGGAGAAGTAGCATCATGTCCCGCATCGGTAAAGCACCCATCACGGTGCCCGGCGGCGTCGACGTCACCATCGACGGCCGCACCGTCACGGTCAAGGGCCCCAAGGGCACCCTCGACCGCGAGATCCCCGGCAACATCACGTCACGCCAGGACGGCGACACGCTCGTGTGTCGAGCGCCCGAACGACGAGCGACAAGAACCGCGCGCTGCACGGGCTCACCCGCAGCCTCGTGAACAACATGGTCATCGGCGTCACCGACGGGTTCACCAAGAACCTCGAGATCGTCGGCGTCGGCTACCGCGCCGAGGCGCAGGGCCCCGACGCGCTGCGTCTCGCCCTGGGCTTCAGCCACCCGGTCGACGTCAAGGCGCCCGAGGGCATCACCTTCGAGGTGCCCGCCCAGACGCAGGTCATCGTGTCGGGCATCGACAAGGAAGTGGTCGGCCAGGTGGCCGCCAACATCCGCAGCATCCGCAAGCCCGAGCCCTACAAGGGCAAGGGTGTCCGCTACGCTCGGCGAGCGAGTGCTGCGCAAGGCCGGCAAGACCGGAAAGAAGTAACGGAGCGTCTCATGACCAAGATCGCCGAAGCACGCCGCAGTGGCCGCATCCGCCGCCACCGCCGTGTCCGCAAGAAGATCCACGGCACCGCCGCACGTCCCCGTCTGGCCGTGTTCCGCTCGAACAAGCACCTGTCGGTGCAGGTGATCGACGACGACGCCGGCCGCACGCTGGCGGCGGCGTCCACCAACGAGGCCGACCTGCGCGCGCGCGGGCTCGCGGCTCGAGCGTCGAGGCCGCCACCCGCGTCGGCCAGCTGATCGCCGAGCGCGCCAAGGCCGCCGGTGTCGACAAGGTCGTGTTCGATCGTGGTGGGTTCGCCTACCACGGCCGGATCGCCGCCGTGGCGTCCGCCGCCCGTGAAGCAGGTCTGGAGTTCTGATGGCATTCCCCACCAACAATCCCGGTGACAACCGTGGCGGTGGTCGCGACAGCCGCGACAACCGCGGTCGCGACAGCCGCGACGGTCGTGACAGCCGCGACGGCGACGACAGCGGTCTGCGCGAGTCGCGCGTCATCACCATCAACCGCGTGGCCAAGGTCGTCAAGGGTGGCCGTCGGTTCTCCTTCACCGCGCTCGTGGTGATCGGCGACGGCAACGGCCGCGTCGGTCTCGGCTACGGCAAGGCCAAGGAAGTGCCGCTCGCCATCCAGAAGGGCACCGAAGAGGCCAAGCGCAACCTGTTCGAGGTGCCGCTGGCCGGCAGCACGATCATCCACCCGGTCCTCGGCACCACCGGCGGCGGCAAGGTGCATGATGAAGCCCGCCGCGCCCGGTACCGGCGTCATCGCCGGTGGCGCCGCCCGCGTCATCCTCGAAGAGGCCGGCGTGCACGACGTGCTCTGCAAGTCGCTCGGCTCGGCCAACCACATCAACGTCGCCCGCGCCACGATCGCCGGCCTCAAGTCGCTGCAGCGTCCCGACCAGTCGCGGCCCGCCGCGGCCTCGCCGCCGAGGAGTTCGTGCCCAAGGGCCTGCTGAACGCCTACAACGAGCGCCAGAAGAGCCACGCCGGCGCGGCCGCGGCCACGCACCGGAGGTGCCGAATCGAGCGAGTCCACCATCACCGTCACGCAGATCAAGTCGTCGATCGGCACCAAGCCCAAGCACCGCGGCACGCTGCGTGCCCTCGGCCTGGGCAAGATCGGCTAGACCAACACCCTGCCCGACCGCCCCGAGATCCGCGGCATGATCGCCCGGGTCCCGCACCTCATCGAGGTCGTCGGACGCAGCTGACACGAAAGCGAGCTGACCATGCAGGTCCATGACCTCGCGCCGGCACCCGGCGCCACCAAGAACGCGAAGCGCGTCGGTCGCGGCACCGGCGGCAAGGGCGGCAAGACCGCCGGCCGTGGTACCAAGGGCCAGCAGCGCCCGCAACACGGTCGCCCGCGGTTTCGAAGGCGGCCAGATGCCGCTCAAGCAGCGCGTGCCGAAGCTGAAGGGGTTCAACAACCCGTTCCGCGTCGAGTACCAGGCCGTCAACCTCGACACGCTCGGCGCGCTCGTCGAAAGACCGGCGAGTCGACGTGACCCCCGAGGTGCTCGTCGCCAACGGCGTCGTGCGCAAGAGTCGTTCGTGAAGGTGCTCGCCCGCGGCGAGATCTCGACCAAGGTCGACCTCCACGCCCACGGCGTGTCGCAGGCCGCCGAAGCGGCCATCACGGCTGCCGGCGGTACGGTCACGCTGATCGACTGCCCTTCCGTGAGGAAGGCAAGGCCGGTCGCCCGCCGGTCAAGGGCAACCAGTTCGCCAACCGCTGACCAGCACCGTCCATCCCGCACGTCACCCCGACGCCGACTCTCGACGACCACAGGAGCTGTTCTGAGTGTTCTCGCAGCTGGCGAACATCTTCAAGGTCCCCGATCTTCGCAACAAGATCCTGTTCGTCGTCGCGATGGTGGCCGTCTATCGCCTGGGCGTGGTCATCCGGGTGCCGGGCGTCGACCCGATCGCCATCGAGCAGCTTCGTGAGTCGGCCGAGCCAGCAGGGTGCGCTCGGCTTCCTGAACCTGTTCTCCGGCGGAGCGTTCGAGAGCTTCTCGATCTTCGCGCTCGGCATCATGCCGTACATCACGGCGAGCATCATCATGCAGGTGCTCGGTGTGGTGATCCCGAAGCTCGAGGAGCTGCAGCAGGAAGGCGCGGTCGGCCAGCGCAAGATCACCCAGTACACCCGCTACGTCACGATCGGCCTCGCCACGCTGCAGGCGACCGGCCTGGTGTTCATCTTCGGCAACGGGCCGCGGCACGGCGTTCTTCTGCGCCGCGCAGCGCCGCGCCGACCGTGCCGCTGCTGCCCGACGGCGTGTGGCCGCGCGGCTACCTGATCATCCCGACGCTCGTCGCCGGCACCGCGGTGCTGATGTGGATCGGCGAGCTGATCAGCCAGCGCGGCATCGGCAACGGCATGTCGATGATCATCTTCGCCTCGGTGGTCGCCAGCCTGCCGGGCGGCTTCTACGAGCATCCTGCAGCTCAACAAGGTGTTCTGGTTCGTCGCCATGATCGCTGCTCACCCTCGGCATCATCGTGGCGGTGGTCTACGTCGAACTCGGCCAACGGCGAATCCCGGTGCAGTTCGCCAAGCGTGTCGTCGGCCGCCGGATGATGGGCGGCCAGAACACCTACATCCCGCTGAAGGTCAACCAGTCCGGCGTCATCCCGATCATCTTCGCCAGCTCGATCCTGCTGCTGCCGGTGATCTGCTCGCAGTTCCTCGGCTCCGGCGAGGGCATGGCGTGGCGAGATCGCCGCAGTTCGTCGACGACTACATCGTCAACCCGCAGAACTTCGTGTACATCACGATCTTCTCGCTGATGATCATCGCCTTCGCCTACTTCTACAACTCGATCGCCTTCGACCCGATCCGCCAGGCCGACCAGCTGCGCCGCCAGGGTGGCTTCATCCCCGGTGTCCGCCCCGGTCCGCAGACCGAGCGCTACCTCGCCAAGGCCGTCAACCGGATCACGCTGCCGGGCGCCGTGTTCATCGCGATCATCGCCATCCTGCCGTACCTCCTGCTGATCGTCGCCGGCATCAACTCCTTCGGGTTCGCCGGCACCAGCGTGCTGATCTCGGTCGGTGTGGCGCTCGAACTGATGCGCCAGATCGACAGCCAGCTCATGCTGCGCAACTACGAGGGATTCCTCAAGTAGGTCTGCCGTGATCCCCGGCGCCCGCCTCATCATCCTCGGGCGACAGGGTGCCGGCAAGGGCACGCAGTGCGTGCGGTTGTCCCGGCACTTCGTCGTACCGCACATCTCCACCGGCGACATGCTGCGCGCCGCCGTGCGCGAGGGCACCGAACTCGGCCTGATGGCCAAGCAGGTGATGGACGCCGGCGGTCTCGTCGGCGACGAGATCATGATCGGCCTCGTCGACCAGCGGCTGTCGGCGCCCGACGCGTCGACCCGTGGCTACATCCTCGACGGGTTCCCGCGCACGATCGAGCAGGCCGACGCGCTCGACGCGATCGCCGACGACCGCCCGATCGACGTGGTGCTCGACCTGACGTGCCGCGCGAGATCGTGCTCGAGCGGATCTCCGCCCGACGGGTGTGCCGCGACTGCGGCACCAACTACACCGTCGACCGGCAACGACCCCGACCCGTGGATCTGCGACGTGTGCGGTGGCGACGTGCATGCAGCGCGACGACGACACGCCCGAGTCGGTCAACCGCCGTCTCGACCTGTACGAGGAGCAGACGTTCCCGCTGATCAAGCACTACGGCGACCAGAACCGCCTCGTGGTGATCAACGGCATCGGTCATCCCGACGCCGTCTTCGACCGCCTGGTCAAGGCCGTCGAGGCCAACCGCAACTGACGCCCACCCTGCCCGGATGAGCGAAGCGACCGGATAGCGGCGTTTCGCTCATCGCTGACCGGTTCGCGCTCCGATGAGCGAAGCGACCGGATGGCTGCTCACCGTCGGGCTGCGAGTCGTTGGATTGCCGGCTCAGAACCATCCGGCGAGCATCGCCACGCCGAACAGTGTGAAGAGCACCGCGGACGCGAACTGGAGCGCCCGGGGGGAGATCCGGTGCCCGATCAGTTGCCGGCGACGGCGCCGACCATGCCGCTCGACGCCGCGCCGAGCGTCGCGCCGATCCACACGCCGACCGGTGACGACTGCGACGCCAGGGTGGCGGTGGCGATCTGGGTCTTGTCACCCATCTCGGCGACGGCGATCACCCCGGCGATCGACGCGATCACCGACAGGGTGCGTCGTGCCGCGGGACCGAGTCTGCGTGCCCCTCGTCCTCGTCGTCGTCGCGTCGGATGTCGCCCGTCGCACCGCCAGCGCAGCGAAGCCGAGGAACACGGCGCCGCCGATGATCTGGATCGGTCGGTCCGGGAGCGCGGCGCCGAGGACACCGCCGACGATCGTCGCGACGATGTTGGCGAGGCCGTAGCCGAGGGCGAGACCGATCGCGACGGTACGCAGCGAGAACCGTGCGCCGAAGTCGAGTGCGAGCAGCTGGGTCTTGTCGCCGAGTTCGGCGACGAAGACGACGCCGAACGCGACGGCGAGAGCAGCGACGAAGTCGGTCATGGGCGGATCCGTGAGACGGTGTGTCGGACGGCCCGGTCTCAGGCCGACGGAGCCGCGCTGGAGGCGACCGGGCCGGGCTCCGGTCAGCTCGCCGGCCTCGGCGATCACCTCGCCGCGCTTGATGGTGGCGACGTAGCCGTCGGCTGCCTGCATCAGACGAGTGCCGCCGGCCGGAAGGTCGGCGACGAGTACCGGCGGGTGCAGCGTGAGGCGGTCGTGGTCGATCACGTTCAGGTCGGCGAGCATCCCCGGTGCGACGACGCCACGGTCGGTCCAGCCCACGTGGCGAGCGGTGCGTTGGGTCTGCTGGTGCACGACGTACTCGAGCGGCAGTTGCTCGCCGCGGGACCGGTCGCGGGTCCAGTGGGTGATCGCCGTGGTCGGGAAGCTGCCGTCGCAGATCGAGTTGCAGTGCGCGCCGGCGTCGGACAGCCCGAACATCGCGTTCGGTGACGTCAGCATCTCGCGGACGTCGTCGAGATCGCCGCGGGCGTAGTTCATCAGCGGGATGTACAGCAGACGGCTGCCGTCGCCGTCGAGCAGCAGGTCGTAGAGCAGTTCGTCGGGCTCGGCGCCGACCGCTGCGGCCCGCCCGGCGACGCTGTCGGCTGGTGTCGGCTCGTAGTCCGGCGGATCGGACAGCGGGTACATGCGGTCGTAGCCCGAGTGCAGGATGCCGACGAATCCGGACGGGCTCGACGCGGCGTGCTCGGCGAGCAGCGTTCGCCGCACCTCCGGATCGCGCAGGCGGGCCAGGCGCTCGTCGTGGGTGAGCGAGTGCAGCTGCCGGTACGACGGGCAGAACATGAACGGGTTGGCCGTGGCCTGCAGCCCGATCAGCACGCCGATCGGGCGGACGCCGACCTGGGCCTTGACGTCGGCGCCGGCCGCGTTCCAGTCGCCGATGGCGGCGAGCAGCTGGCGGAAGCGGTCGGGAGCGTCGTCGTTCTGTTGCACCGTGAAGCTGAGTGGGCGGCCGACCTCGGTGGCGATGCGGCCGAGCAGTTCGATCTCGTGGGCGACCAGCTCGTCGTCGGTCGACTGGTACGCGTCGGAGATCAGCTGGATCACGCCGGTGCCGGCACGTCGCAGGGCCGCGGCGATGCCGAGCACTTCCTCGGCGCTCGGCGCGGCAGCGTGCCGATCTGCTGGCCGCGCGACGTGCGGTGGACGTACGTGCGCGAGGTGGTGAAGCCCATCGCTCCGGCGCGGATCGCCTCTTCGCACAGCTGTGACATCGTCGCGATCTCGTCGGCGCGTGGCGGCGGCCTCGACGTCGGCGCCGCGGTCGCCCATGACGTAGGTGCGCAACGCGGCGTGGGGGACCTGGGTGCCGACGTCGACGGTCCAGCGCAACCGGTCGAGCAGATCGAGGTACTCGGGGAACGACTCCCAGCCCCAGGTCATCCCCTCGCTGAGCGCGGTGCCGGGAATGTCCTCGACGCCTTCGAGCAGCTCGATCAGGAACTGGTGCTGGTCGGGCCGCACCGGGGCGAAGCCGACCCCGCAGTTGCCGAGCAGGATCGAGGTGACGCCGTTGACCGACGACGGAGCGACGTCGGGGTCCCACGTGACCTGGCCGTCGTAGTGGGTGTGGATGTCGACCCAGCCCGGGGTGACCAACAGCCCGTCGGCGTCGATCTCTCGTCGGCCGCGGCTGACGCGCTCGGCGTCGCCCGTCGATCCGTCACGCTGCCCAACGGCGGTGATGTGCTCGCCGTCGACGGCGATGTCGGCGAGACGGCGCCCGCCTCCAGTGCCGTCGATCAGCGTCGCATTGCGAATCACCAGGTCGTGCATGCGCCAACCGTAACGAACTGTGCTGATCCAGATGAACCGGACGACGTCGAGGACGATCGGCGTCCACGGAACGTGCCGGCGCGCGCACGTCGAGTGCCACTCTGCGCCGCCACCACTGCGCTCCGCGATCCGAGGTCCGGCAAATCGCCTGCTCGTCTCGGGCATCGGCCACCTAGCCTCTGATCGGGTGACCGCCACGACGCTCGAATCGGCCCCGACCAGGACATTGCGTCCCGGTTCGGCCGCGTTCACCGTGGTGATGTCGCTGGCCATGGCGATGACCGCGTTGGCGATCGACTCGATGCTCCCGGCATTCGACTCGATCCGGGACCAGCTCGGTCTCGATCCGGACGCGACCGATGTCGCCGTGCTCGTGACCGCCTTCATCATCGGTCTCGGGTTCGGCCAGCTCCCCGCCGGACTGCTCGCCGACCGTTTCGGCCGTCGACAGGTGCTCTGGGGCGGGGTCGTCATCTACATCGTCGGGGCGGTCGGGACGGCGCTCGCGCCGACACTGGCGACGATGGCCCTCGCACGATTCGTCTGGGGGCTCGGGGCCGCGGGTCCGCGCGTCGCCGTCACCGCGATGATTCGAGACGCCTTCCAGGGCGAGGAGATGGCTCGCCAGATGTCGAACATCATGGCGATCTTCCTCCTGGTGCCGATGGTCGCACCCAGTCTGGGTGCGGCGATGGTGGCGTTGGGGTCGTGGCGCTACTCGGTGTGGATGTGCGTGGCAGTCGGCGCTGTCGTGCTCGCGCTCTCGATACGGCTGCCGGCGACACTGCCGCCCGAACAACGGCGGTCGCTCAACGTTCGCGAGATCGGGGCGAGCTGGAAGATCGTGTTCACGACGCCGGGAATGATCGCGTTCCTCGCCGCGATCACGTTCTCCAACAGCGTGTTCCTGTCGTATCTCGCGTCGTCGGAGAACCTGTTCGACACCGTGTTCGACCTCGGTGACTGGTTCCCGGTCATCTTCGGGGCGATGGCGGTCGGGCTCGCTGTCGGCGCGATCGCGAACGGGAGAGTGGTTCGCCGCGTCGGCCTCGATCGGATGCTGGCGCGGACGTCCGCAGCGTTCGTGGTCGCATCGGCACTGATGCTCGTTCTTGCACTCGCGACCGACGGTTTGCCCCCGTTCGTGCTGTTCGCCCCGCTGATGCTGGCAGCCCTCATGACGGTGCAGGTCACGACGATCAACGCGAACACCGCAGCGATGGTGCCACTCGGACATGTTGCCGGGTCCGGCGCTGCGCTGCTCGGCATGGTGCCGATGGTGGTCGGATCGGTGATCGGATCGCTGATCGATCGGCAGTTCGACGGAACCGTCACGCCACTGTCGGCGTCGTTTCTCGTCGCTGCACTGTTGGCCTTCTTCTCGATTCGCGTCGCGACCAAGCGCAGTGGCGTTGCGGTGTCTGGCGGGCGACTCACGCTCGAGCACGTGAGCCCGTCAGGCGCGTGAGGCCGCGATCTCGTCGATCCTGCCGAACGCGGTCCGGCCCGCCTAGCACACGGCGCGAGATATCCGGCGGATCAGGCCATTGGATCTCCGAAAAGACG
>CAVUUX010000006.1:0-8142 GCA_963744705.1 Ilumatobacteraceae bacterium | reverse complement strand
GCCCTACACCGCCCGACTGACGGAGCTTCCGCCATCACGACTGGCTCAGCCGGTCACGGGCCGCGAGCAGCGACGCGATCGCCGTGTCGATTGCCTCCTCGGTCGATGACGGAACCGACAAGCCGTCGAGCAGCATCCGACGCGCCGTCTGCGACACCGTCTCGTTGCGCGTCGAGGCAACGACCTCGAGTCGACGAAACAGCTCCTCGGGCACCCGGATCGACACGTGACGCGATTTCGGTGCGGCCGCCGCAGGACGATCGATCCGCTGCCCGGTCTCGCTCTCCAACCACTCGATCAGTTGCGGCCTGCTCATCCTGCTCCTCCAGTTCGCTCGATTGCGTCGGCGACGACGTAGGCGATCGTCACGGCGTGCGCTCGATTCGGTTCGTCGGGCTCGGACCCATCGATCAGCGCTCGGAGCGCCACCACCACGAGTGCGAGTTCGTCACGGTCGAGGTGAACCCCCTCCGAAGGGAGCCAGCCGAGATCCTCGACCGTCATTCGTCACACATCGTAACACCGACTCGCGGGGCATCAATTGGTGGCATGGCGTTCTCCTGGTTCATGGCGTCACAGGAGGGAGTCGGTATCGGTCAACCTACGTATGGGGTGTAGCGCGGTTCGGCCGAAGGCGACCGGTGACTCGAGCGAGCGACGATGACCTGCATTCTTCACGCATCAACTCTGTGACACCGCCGCGCGCATGCTGGCGCGACCGACTCCCTCCTCATCGACGTCGACGACAGATCGCCGTCAAGAGCAGTCACCACCTGCAGAGGAGTCACCATGCACGCAGAACATCCCACGCCGCTGTGCGGCCCGGTCCCCGACGGACTGATGCGCCTCACCGTCGACATGCCTCAGGACATGTTCGAAGAAATCCAACTCGCGAGCCTCCGCCGCGGCGTCCCGCTCGACCGGCTGATCATCGCAGCGCTGTGCTTCGCTGCGACCGCGTCGTGAACGAGCCCGACATGACACCTGGGCGTGCACCGTCGGCCGTTGCCGTCGTGGCACGACGATGGCATGATCGTGGCATGGCTCGGGCACGCATCAGCACCACCGTCGACCGGCAGTTGCTCGACGCCGCTCGACGCTCCCGGGCATCGAGCACCGATGCCGAGCTCATCGACGAGGCGCTGGCAGCACTGCTCGCCCGAGATCGCTCCGCCGAGATCGACGCCGCCTACGCGGCCGCGTACGCCGAGCATCCACTCGACGAGCCGGACGAGTGGGGCGATCTGGCGTCGTTCCGCGAAGCCGCCGGCCGATGACCGATCTGCCTCGTCGCGGTGAACTCTGGTGGTGCGAGCCACCCGAGATCGGTCGCCGGCCCGTCGTGGTGCTGTCGCGCGATTCGGCCATCCCGAGGCTGCGCCGGGTGCTCGTCGCGCCGTGCACGACCACCATCCGCGGACTGGCGAGCGAGGTGGTGCTCGAGCCCGGCGACGACCCCGTGCCGCGTGAGACCGCGGTCAATCTCGACTCGGTCGAGTCGGTCTCGGTCGGCCTGCTGGTCGAACGGCTCGGTCGCCTCAGCGACCCCCGGATGCGGGAGGTCTGCACCGCGCTGGCGGTCGCAACCGACTGCCGATGACATCGGCTACGGCTCGACTCGACTCGACTCAGGTTCGTCGCCGCTTGGTGGCGGCACGCGCCGCGATGCCGGCGACGATCGTGTCGAGACCGACGGCGAAGGTCGCTCGCAGGCGCGCCAGCTCCCGGCTGCGGCTGCGGCCGGTGCCGGTCGGGACGCCGCTGAGCGCGGCGCCGTGCACGGCGTCGACGACGATGAACGCGGTCGGCTCCACCAGCTCGGCCGGCAGGTCCGCTGTCGGCGATCGCTGTGACGAGTGACTCGGTCGAGGGCAGCCCACCGGCGGCGATCTCCGGATCGGCCAGGCCGGCGAGCGTCAGGTCCCGATGCTCGGCGACCAGCTCCCAGTAGTTCATCGCCCACTGCCGCACGCGGGTGTCCCACGACGCCGCTCGGATCGGGTGGTGCCATCGTGGCGATCGTGCGGGCGGTGACCAGCGCCAGCAACTCGCGCTTGTCGGCGACGTGGTGGTACACGGCCATCGGATCGACGTCGAGTTCGGCGCCGAGCTTGCGCATCGACAGCCCGGCCAGACCGTCGCGCTCGATGATCAGGCAGGCGACGTCGACGATCCGCTCGACGCTCAGCGGGGTCGATCCTCGGCGATGTTGAAGCACTCATCTCTACACCGTAGAGTAGTAGCTCTACACCGTAGAACGGAGGAGCCGGCGATGAACGAACGACCCGAGGACCTGGCCGAACTCCAGGCCGTGCTCGACCGCAGCTACGAGAAGGCCGGACCGCACCTGCGCGACATCACCACCCCCGACCGGCGCCTCGACGCCGCCCAGCTCGCCGAGCGGCTCACCGGCATGCGACTGCTCGTGCTCGCCACGTCCACCCGCGACGGCCGCCCGATCAACGGACCCGTCGACGGCATCTTCCACCGCGGCCGGTTCCACTTCGGATCGTCACCGCAGTCACTCCGATTCCGGCACCTGCGCGAGCGCCAGCCGTGAGCGCCACCCACCTGCCCGACGAGTCCTTCGCCGTCACCGTCCACGGCGACGCCGAGCTGATCGACGTCCACGCCCCCGAACACGCCGAGTTCGAGCGGACCCTGCTCGACATCTACGTCCCCCGCTACGGCGAGCAGTGGGCCGAGATGCTTGACGGTGGCGCCTGGTACGCACGGATCCACCCTCGCCGGATGTTCACCTTCTGGATGCCCGAGGTCTGATCCGGGATCGACGCGCCAGGGCCGCAGGGCCGTCCTCAGTCGCCGGCGGAGGCCTCCGTCGCGAACGACACGAACACGCTCGTGCCGTCGGTGTCGACGCCGGTCATCCGCAGACCCGTGGCCTCCATCTCCTCGGCGGGGTAGTCGGTGCGCCACAGCAGCTCCCCGTCCGCCGTCGAGCGGACCTGCAGGTTGGACCACAGCGTGTACAGCCGGCCATCGACGGCGTAGAACGGCCACAGTCCCTCACGGTACGGATCACCCTCGTACGACCACCGCACCTCGCCGGTCTCGACCTCGTAGGCCACCAACCGGGCACACCGAGCTGGGGCTTCACCCGTTCGACGGCGAACACGGCGCCGTCGTCGATCGCCCAGACGTTGTCGTAGCTCCAGACCCCCGGCTGCGACCACAGCGTGCCATCGGCTCGAGATCGCCCGGACCCCGTCGTCCTGCCCGCCGATGATCGTGATGTCGCCCACCTCGACGCGCGCCGGCTGGCCCGTGTACGGCTGGCCCTCCACCGTGCCCCGTGCCGGAGGTGGCGGCGGCGCATCCTCGATCGGCTCGCCGGTCGCCGCATCGAGTGCGGTCACGTCCGACGGAACGCCCAGGTTGTAGGTGGCGACGTAGACGACACCGTCGGCGACCGGGAGCAGACTCCAATAGCCGATCTCCTCGGTACACGACACCCACTCGACGCCGTCGCCGTCGAACTCGTACGCCACGACCTGCGGTGCCGAGCCCTCGGTGACACATCGAACTCGGCAACGGTTCGGTCACGACTCCGTCGTCACCCGATTCACCACCCGATTCCCCGCACGCCGACCCACCGATGCAGCGATCGCGAGGGACACGACCGAGAGCCAGTGACGGCCGATCCGACGTCCACCACCACCGGCATCCATCGCGCCTCCCGAGGTCTCAGCGCCTCACCACCGAGCGAACCACCCGGCCCGTCCGCCGTCAACCGGTCGGAGGTCCCATCGTGAGCACGACGGTTCCCGACCAGCGGAGCGGCAGCGGCGCACGGCCCCGACTCACACTGTCGGGGCGACGGCGGGAGTGACCGCGATCCGCGATGCTGTGCACCATGAGTGCGCCCGACGCCACACCGACCGACCGTCTCGTCCGGCTGGTCGGCGTGTACGACGCCGACGGCACGCCGTGGGGCGAGGTGGCGTACTGGGTCGGCGCCCGGCTCGGCCGTCGGCACTGCTCGCTGTGCGAGATCACCCACACCTCGATCCGACAGCGGCCCGAGTGGGCGGCATCCCGCGAGCGACTCCCCGCCACGTTCGAGACGTACCATCGCAACGACCAGCCCGACCTCGTGCGCGCCGCCGCCGGCGGACTCGCTCCCGTGGTCGTGGCCGTGACCGATGCCGGCCGCCACGTGTTGCTGTTGACGCCGGAGGCCCTCGACGCCTGCGAGGGCTCGATCGAACTGCTGGTCGCCGCGATCGAGGACTCGCTCGACCGCCTGGGGCTCGCCGAGTAAGCGCCCACGTTGCGCCCAGGCGTCGACAACCGACGCCGAACTCGTCGACGAAGCGCTCTCGGCGCTGCTCGCCCCCGCGGACAGCGTGCGCGACATCAGGTCTCGTCCGACGGCCGAGCTCTCGGGGCGCGCGCTCGGGGCAGCGAGTACCGTTCGGCGATGGCCCCCGCCGTTACCACCATCGACGGCGCGCGATGAGGACCATCGGCAACATCCTGTGGCTGTTCCTCGGCGGGCTGCTGATGGCGATTGGTTGGCTGTTCTGGGCGGCGCTCCTCGCGATCACGATCATCGGGCTCCCGTTCGCCCGCCAGTGCCTCAAGCTCGCCAGATTCTCGCTGTGGCCGTTCGGGCGTACCGCTGTCGACGATCCCACCGCCAGCCACCTCGGCATCGTCGGCGCGATCCTCTGGATCATCCCGGGCCTCATCATGGCGATCGGTTACGTGCTCTCGGGCGCACTGCTCTGCCTGACGATCATCGGCATCCCCTTCGGGATCCAGTCGTTCAAACTGGCCGGCCTCGCCCTGGCACCCTTCGGCAAGAAGATCGTCCGCCTCGACGACCTTCCCGGCTACGTTCCGCCGCCGGCGCCCACCGCCTGACGCTCTGAGGGCGATGGCCCGGGCTTCGCGTCCGGACCGACCGAGTACCGTGCGCCATGGCCACGATTCGGCAGCCGACCGGCGAACATCGCGGATCGATCGAAGACAGTCTCCGCTGGCGTGACTTCCAACATCGCCCCGACGACATCTTCATCAGCACCCCACCGAAGAGCGGCACCACGTGGATGCAGGGCATCGTCTCGTCGCTGCTGTGGCCCGCCGGCGATGCACCCGATGATCCGAGTGGGCGCAGCCCGTGGATCGATGCCCGGTTCTCACCCGTCGAGGACGTGCTGGCCCACGTCGACGCCCAGCAGCACCGCCGGTACATCAAGACCCACTCTCCCGCCGACTGCGTACCGATCTTCGAGGAGTGCAAGTACGTCACGGTGTACCGCGACGGGCGTGACGCCCTCATGTCGTGGGCGAACCACCGCGCCTCCATGCGACCGGAGGTCATCGAGTTCCTGAACGCGAGCGGCGCCGAAGAAGGCCTGCGTCCACTGCCGCTGTGGGACGGCGACATGGACGAACTGTTCGACCAGTGGTCGAACGACTGCTCGCCGATCACCCATCTGGCGTCGTGGTGGCCGCTGCGCCACGAGGGGTTCGCCTACTTCGTGCACTACAACGATCTCAAGGCCGACCTCGAGGGGGAGATGCGACAGCTCGCCGCGTTCCTCGGCATCGAGGTTCCCGAGGACCTGTGGCCGGCGACCGTCGAGCGATGCGGACTCTCGGAGATGCGCGAGGAGGCTCGCGGCAGCGGGCGCATCGACATCGTGTTCGAGAACGGCGCGGACTCGTTCTTCCACAAGGGGACGAACGACCGATGGCGCGACGTGCTCACCGCGGCGCAACTCGACCGCTACGAGGCGTTGGTCGCCGACGGCCTGCCGGCCGACGCGGCGCAGTGGCTCGAGTCCGGCTCCCTCGCCACCGGCAGCCGCCCCCACGACGTTCGATAATCGCAGCCACCCGACCGTGGTCGCCATCGCTACGGTGGGCACGTGGAACCGCTCGTCGAGCGCCTGATCGAGCACTACCGGCTCCAGCCGCTGCCCGTCGAGGGCACGCTGTTCGCCAGCACCTACCGGTCCGCGGCGAACACACCCGACGGCGGTCCGGTCGGCACGGCGATGATCGGGATGTACTCCCACGACCCGCTGTCGCGGTCGCTGTTCCACCGGCTGCCGAGCGACGAGATCTGGCACTTCTACGGCGGCGACCCGATCCGCCTGGTCCTCCTGCACCACGACGGCACCTCGACCGACGTCTGGCTCGGCCCCGACGCCGCCGCCGGCCACCTCGTGCAATACGTCATCCCGGCCGGCACGTGGCAGGCCGGCGAGCTCCATCCCGACGGCACCTACGGACTGTTCGGCTGCACGATGGCCCCCGGCTTCACCGGCGCCGGGTTCGTCGCCGCCACCCGCACCGAACTACTCGCCGGCCACCCCGACCGGGCCATCGACATCGAACGACTCACCGTCGCCGACGGGCACGCCACCACCATGCCCGACGGCTTCGCCACCTGACGGCGAGGCGCTCCGGCCGCGACGGCACACGAGTGGGCGCCGACCGCTCGCGTGCCGCAGTGCCACGTGCAGTTCTCTGCGGAATAGGTCGCGACGTCCGAGACGTATTCCGCACAGAATCGTCGGCGGCACTGACGTCAGTCGCGGGCGGCGTGAGGTCGGCGGCGGCGGCGAGGTGCTCCGGCGGTGACACCCGCGGTCAGGCTGACGTCAGCGTCGCTTCGAACAGTTCGAGGGCGGCGGCGGCGAAGGCGACCATGTTCGCCTCACGCTCGTCGAGGCCGGTGAGCAGGTGGCGGGTCGCGTCGACGGGACCGGTCACGGCGACCCAGCAGTGCCCCGCCGGGTCGCCGTACGGGTTCGCCGGCCCGGCCGCCCCGGCCTCACCCAGCCCCCACGACGCGTCGAGACGCACGGCCGCAGACCGGGCGAGATGGTCGGCGAACCCCTCGGTCGCTCCGCGCATCCCCGGCGGCGCCTCGACCGCACCGCGCATCCACGCCCGGTAGGCGGCCGCCGTGTACACCACCGCGCCGCCGAGGTAGTACGCCGACGCGCCCGGCACCGACAGCAGCGCCGCGGACACCAGGCCACCCGCCGACCCCTCGGCCACGGCGACCGTCTCACCCCGCTCACGCAGGAGCACGCCGATGCGAGAGGCGGGACCGGTCAATGCGACGTCGAGCATCCCGCCAGCATCGCGTCTCCCCACCCACCCGGGCGACGCCGGACGATCACGTCCTGTGGGCGGGCGCCTCGCCGAGCCACGCCGGGCGCAGGCGGCGCGGGGCGGTGCGTTGCGCGATCCCAACGGAACTCACCCGGTTCGGGGCCGGAGTTCGGTGCCCATGCCGGCGGTGATGAACACGCCCGTGGCCTCGCCGTCGATGTCGGCGGTGTGCCACGTTCCCGGCGGATTGATGGCGTACTCGCCCGCCCGCAGCGTGACCGTGGCCGTCGTGCCGTCGGCGTGCTCCTGGTGCAGGGTCATCGTCCCCGCCGTGCAGAGCACCACCTCGTGGCCGACGGGGTGCATCTCCCACGAGTCCCACGGTCCGGTGAACGTGAACATCGACACCAGGCGACCCTCGGCGCCGTCGGCGGCGTCGTGGCGTTGCCCGTAGCCGGCGTACCACTCCCCACCGGTGAACTCCGGCTCGACGACGGCGCTCGCACCGAGGCCGAGATGGATGGGATGAACCGAGAGGTCGACGGCGTCACTCATGTCCCCACGATCGCGCTACACGCACACGCTCCGAAACCCCTACTCCCCGGCGACGAAGAGGCAGAACGGATGGCCGGCGGGGTCGAGCATGATTCGAAGACGACTGTGGTCACGATCGGGGGGTTGGTGCTCCGCCTCGGCACCGCCTGCAGCGACCACGACCTGCACGGCCGACTCGAGATCATCGACGAGCACCTCGAGGTGCATCATCTTCGCCTGATGCCCGGGCCGCTCGGGCCAGACCGGCGGCTCGTAGGCGTCCTCGGCCTGGATGTTCAACCCGACGCCACCATCGGGATTGCGGAGCTGGAGCCAACCAACCCCGTCACGGTCGACGATCTCCCAGCCGAACACCTGCGAGTAGAAGGCACCGAGCACCTCGGCGTCATCGCAGTCGATGGTGACCATCGTCCACCTGAGCGAAGGGGTGGCCGTCATCGCACTGCCACCGAGACCGAGATGGACCGAGTAGCCCCGAGCGTGATCACAGCT
>CAVUUX010000005.1:0-156225 GCA_963744705.1 Ilumatobacteraceae bacterium | reverse complement strand
CTGGCCACCAGTTCTTGCGCCAGCCTTTGGCCAAAGGTTCGCCAGCGCCGGCACTCCCCGCCGAAGGCATCCTGTTCGACTGCCCGCATGCAGCAGCATGGGTCTTTCCTTGGCCAGCTGGTCCACCAGCGTGAAAGCTGCCAGTTGACTCGGTAGAGCGGCGGCAGCACGTCCGGTAGCAAGGGTCCGGAAGCGCTTCCAGAGCGGAGATAGCCGAATCCAGGTTTCTCCCGTACGCAGAACCCGCGAGCGTTCTCCCCGCTTGGCATATGCACTAATCGTTGAATTTCCAGTGTTATCTGGCCATGCCCGTCAAATTCGGCGTGTCAGACGGCAACAACTCAACGTCGCCATCGATCATCCCGGAAATTATCTCGACTTCGGGCTCTGTCGAACTTGTCTATCAGGCCTGACGGACCGACGCACAGACTGGCTCCCCACATGCCGACGTCATGTCTCGACGCCAGACTGGCACGACTGGCAAGCGTCTGAGAGCTCGCCCAGAACGCGGCCGCCCGAGACTGCGTCCATGATCCCGTTAATGACCGATGCGGAGTCGCCGGGCGATGTAGCGCTTTATCCAGCTACCGGACTCCACTCGGCGAAGCGATTCTTCAGCCAGGTCGTCGGTGATCTCAAGTCCACCGAACCGAGCACCGCTGCCGGCCAGCGTGTTTCTTCAGACTCAGCTCCGCCGTGATATCTCCGGCGCGAATTGTGGTGATTTCATATGTCTCTTGCCGCTGGTAACTCGGCCTGCCATTGGGGTGATCCCTCCGTTCCACCGATCTTGATCGGTGGTGGTGCCGGCGATGTCGAGAGTCGGTGAAGTTGTACGGGGCACGACGAAGGTCAGCTTCGTCAGATCTGGTCGCTTGTTGCAGACCGCCTCGACGGCTCGCGGATACCGCCGAAGCGCGTCCTGGAGGCGAGCATGAAACTTGGCTTGAAAGCCCTCCTCGTGCCCGTCGGCATACACCTTTGTACAATTCTACACCGGCGTCTGGAGCACGAGTCTTTCGGGTTTCCATGCTGGCCATCTGCTGTCGCCGGCCGTAGCTGGTAGGCCAACTCTTCCCAGGCTCGCGGTTGACTGCCGCTTGGTCATCGAATGGCATCCGCGTGCAAGTCGATACCCCCAGCTGCGCCGCTCCAGGCCGTCACGCCACACTCCGTAGATCTCGAGCGATCACGAGTAAGCAACCTAGTTCCGTGTTGGTTTCGACATGGTGAAGGGTGCACCAGCTGCTACCGCTTGACGATCGAGCAGCTCGTGTCGTCGACCATCGTCCTGTGCGCTGAGACCGTGGATCTTGAATGCGGGACTGCTGACCGGGCTGACTCGAGTCAGCCCGGGCGTGCGGGGTGGTTGGGCTACCGTGTGGGCGACGGTGCGTCGGCAGTCACGAGCTCGATCTGACTGGGCATTCCGGTTCACAGACAGAACATGCACCTATCCGGCACCTGAATCGGATGCTGGAGCGACCGGCATGAAGGAACGTGAACCGCTCTCCTTCGGCGACCGGTTGCGCCGAACCCGGCGGGCATTCAACGACTGAGCTGCTGATTCCAGCAGCTGCTATCGCCATGGCAGTCGGCGTTCTTGTTGTTTCGCGATTCGGACGGATCGTTGTTCGATGCAGACCGTGTGGGGACGAGTGGCGAGTGGTTTGCCGGCATAGCAGCGTTCGTCGTTGTGTGGCTGACGGTTTCGCAGCTCGGATATCAGTCTCGGCGTGATAGGCGCGAGCGCGATGAGCGAGCAGCGGAGGCCGCCGTTCGTGCTATTGTGGCGTCTCGCATCCGCCACCAAGATCCCCTTCCAGACGACCTTGTCGAGCGGCTCGTGTGCTATACGACGAGCTCGAAATTCAGCGGGAGGTCATCAGCGACGAACACGTATCGCGGCGGTACCAGGGCCTTCAGGGTTTTCGCTTACACGTGGGCGGATCAGAAGCGTGAGGACGAGCATGTCGACACCCAGAAGATCTACGACCAGGTGAGGCTGGTGTCGGACGCCTGCAGGCGGCAACTCTTTGACGTGTGGAAGATGCGCCTTTGTCACCCTGGCAACATTGGCCCGACGGCGAGAGGACCGACACAGGCGATCCTGTCGAGCAGTGGATTCGTACCAATTGCCGGGAAGGCGCCGTAGCGGAAGTTCGAACTTGCCGAAATGTCACCAACGCCGACTGCGTGGCGCCGCGGTATGTCCCTGATCGCCTGCCGACACCAGCAGCGGACGTAACTCAGCGTGCAACCTCACCGCTGTGCCGGGGTTCGGACCGGCTGCAAGACTCCTCTGAGTGTTTGAGAAAGTCACCACCGAGATCACCCTTTCGAATGACCTGCGTGTGGTCGGTGCACGCGATTTGCTCCCGGCGAATGTGTGGCCTCGAGCGCTGGACGACGCCGCCATCGCGGTACTGTCGCGGCATCCTTCGTCATTCCGGGTCCTTCGATGACAGGCCAATTGGCTGCATCTTGGGTGCCTGGAACCACGGTCGACGACCCTGACGAAGTCAAGGAATTCGGGGCTCTGATTGACGAGGCCAACTCTTCCGGCGTGCGCGACCTACATCGAATAGCCATCTGGCTAGAGAGTCAACCCCAGGAGATTACGGCTGCGCTCCTTCTTCGACACGAACTCGAACATTCGCGCCAGTTCGCTGAGCACGGTGTCGTCGCGAGGGACGTCTTCTCGGATGCTGTTGGCGTTCTGACTGAGCAGGCCGGCGAGATCAGCATGCGGCGGGTCGCTATGCACATCCCTATGGAGCGCGACGCGGTACTCGGCCGCTTCGCATTTTGTGCGGACAATCTTCGGCGACGAGGCGGTCGATGTTCATGAAGAGGGCCGACGTCCGCTGCTCGCACGAAGTGAGGACTCAGCGGACCCATCTACGGTTGTTGCCCGTATGAAGGACTTCGTTCAGACTGACGGTCCGGAACTCGCTCGGCGGTTCGCGAAGGACTCTCGTGTGGGCGCCGACTGGAGGCGGTATCGATTACCTTTCCCGTAGGCGCCTGGGTTGATCCTGTCCCCGAACACCTACCCGATTACGTGCGGAATGGCATCCTCGAATGCCGGGGCGCCGGCAGCATCAACCGGGCGGACGTTGATCTTCGAGAGAGACGGACGAGGCTGCCGGGAGGAGCACCGCATTGAGGCGACGGAACGTGCGGATCGAGCAGTTCGGTCACTTCGTCCACCGACACGAGACGACATACCGAAAGCATGGGCTCGAGGGCGATCACGCCGCCCCGGGGGCCGGGCAGCATCACCGGTGACTGCTGCCGTGATGAGCGCCTGACGGTGTTCGGCAAGAAGGCTGATCTGGCGACCGAGTGTTACGCAGGTTCTGTCGAGTCGATCTTGCTCGGCCCGAACGATGCCGACGATCGCGAACTGTGCCGCCTTCGGCGGCAGCAGCAGGGCGGCGTCGCGAATCCCGAACTCCAGGTGCGGGTGGAGTGCGCCAGTGGCCAGTCGAAGCAGGCGAGTGACGGCCGAATCTGCTCTGCAGGTAGGTGGCCAGGTAATCCCCGGTCGCCACATTCTCGTTCGCCCGCGCGATGAAGGGCGTGACAGTTTGCTTCGCCGAATTCGTCAGGGACGACAGCACACTGCGCGATGTCACCGGTCTGCACGATGACCACGTCACCAGGTCGCAGGGACGTCCTTGGGCGGGCGCGGTGCCAGCTCTCCGTGACAAAGAACGGCCGGCGATCGAAGTCAATCGTCCCCTTCTTGATATGGAGACCCTGGATGTATCGGACCCCTTTGTCAACGAGAATGTCTCGAGTCGGACCGACGTAGCCGTTGGTGAGTTGGCGCAACGCGGCTACTCAGCTTCGCGACCCGCCACCCCTCCGGGAGCGAGAGCGAACGCATCGCCCCTGGGTCGAGATCAATCGGAAGGTCAACACCGAAGTGCGAGAGCGCCTTGCCGAAGGCTTTGTCGCGCCGCTCTTCGAGGAGGTGGATGAGTTGTTGCTTCTTGGCGATCAGGGCGTCGATGCGGGCGGTCTCGGCGTCCAGGTAGTCGGCGATCGCCCGCTGCTCGGCCAGCGGCGGACGCAATCGAAGTTCGCGGACGTCATCTGAGTCCGGGACGTCGCTGCGACCGGTCGCACCGGTCATCTCGAGCTACGTCCGCCGGCGAGGAACGGAGTCGACGAGACAGTAGTCGCAGGTACCGCGGTCGATCGCAGGCCGAGCCCGGACGACGTGTAGCTCGGTAGTGCACGGTGACTCGACCGTGGCCTGTGTCCGATCGCATGTCGAGCGGTCAGCTTCGACACGTCGGATGATCTTCGGGACCAGCACGTCGCCGGCTGGAATCTCGTGTAGCTCGCTTGCAGCTCGGCTCTCGTGCGCGACGTCGAGACGCGTCGATCGCCGTCGGCCATGACAGCTCGAGTGGACACGAAGTGCAGCTCCTCAGTCTCCGGCGTGCGATCGACCGAGCGGTCACGACGGGTTGCCACCGAGCGAACGCGCTGCAGCTCGAGGCACGTCACTCCGTCACCTCGCGCAGCAGCTCGCTGGATCTCCTCCTCCAGCTGCCTTGATCTCGGCGTCGATCTCCGCGAGCGGGCGGGGCGGCATGTAGCGGTAGAAGTGGCGGGTGAGCGGGATCTCGTAGCCGATCTTGGTCTTGGCGTGGTCGACCCAGGCGTCGGGGACGTAGGGGTGGACCTCGGCTGCTCATGTAGTGCTCGACGGCGTCGCGGTACGGTCGCGGTGGCGAGGCGCTCGGTCGGGTCGGCGTCGAAGCGCGACCGGCTCGCCGGCAGCGGCACGTTCTCGTTGTCGCGCAGGTCGGGGTCGGGCTCGGGGTGGCCCTTGCTGTCGGTGATCGGCGGCGGCGTCGGGGTCGCGGACGGCGAGCGCGTCGCCAGATGGCCTTCTCGATCGGCTTGCGCGTCGAGCGTGCCGAGCGTCGGCGATCGAGCGCTTCGCTGCCTTGTCGGGTCGGTCGCTGCGAACGCCGCGCCAGCGTCCGTCGAGCGCGGTCGACGCAGCGCCTGGCGCTGCGCTCGGTCGAGCTTCGGCCAGCCTCTTGTCGGCCGCGATGGCCGGCGAGGGTCGCCTCGGTCACCTCCTACCGCAGCCGCAGCGGCCGCTCGACGGTGATGCGCTGGAAGCCGAACGCCTCGTTGGGGAGGATCTTGACCCGCTCGCCCTCGGTCGAAGTCGCCGTAGAGGCGGGTGATCTCGGCGATCTGGTCGGCGCTGATCTCCTTGCGCTTCTCGCCCAGGCTCTTGCGCATCTTGGTGAACAGCTCGCGGGCGTCGACGAGCTGGACCTTGCCGCGGCGCTCGGGGCGCTTGCGGTTGGTGACGATCCAGAAGTAGGTGGAGATGCCGGTGTTGTAGAAGAGCTGGTCGGGCAGGGCGACGATGCCCTCGAGCCAGTCGTTCTCGATGATCCAGCGGCGGATCTCGCTACTCGCCCGAGCCCGGCGCCGCCGGTGAACAGCGGCGAGCCGTTGAACACGATCGCCAGGCGGCCGCCGCCCTCGCTCGGGCGGCTTCATCTTGCGAGATCATGTGCTGGAGGAACAGGAACGAGCCGTCGTTGATGCGCGGCAGGCCCGGCGCCGAAGCGGCCGGCGAAGCCGAGCTTGCTCGTGCTCGTCGCTGGATCGTCGCGCTCGACCTTCTTCCACTCCACGCCGAACGGCGGGTTGGCGAGCAGGTAGTCGAAGCGCTCGCCCGGGAACTGCGTCCTCGGTGAAGGAGTTGCCGAGTGGATGTTGCGACGCGTTCTGGCCCTTGAGCATCATGTCGGAGCGGCAGATCGCGTAGGTCTCGGCGTTGAGCTCCTGGCCGTAGACCTCGAGGCGGGCGCCGCGGGTTGAGCTCGCGCAGGTGGTCCTCGGCGACGCGAGAGCATGCCGCCGGTGCCGCAGGCCGGGTCGAGCAGCGTGCGCACGATGCCCGGCGTCGGCGAGGGCGTCGTCGTCCTCGATGAACAGCAGGTTCACCATCAGGCGGATGACCTCGCGCGGGGTGAAGTGCTCGCCGGCGGTCTCGTTGCGACAGCTCGGAGAACTGCGGATCAGCTCCTCGTAGAGGTAGCCCATCTCGAGGTTGGAGACCGCGTCGGGGTGCAGGTCGATCTCGGCGAACTTGCGCGAGCGACCAGGTACAGCAGCTTGGCCTTGTCGAGCCGGTCGATCTGGGCGTCGAAGTCGAACTTCTCGAGGACCTCGCGGGCCTCCGGCGAGAAGCCGGCGATGTAGGCGCGCAGGTTGTCGGCGATGTGGTCCGGGTCGTCGAGCAGCTTCGGCAGAGTCGAGCTGGCTCGTGTTGTAGAACGCTCGACGCCGGTGATGCGCTCGCAGGATCGGCCCGACGTTCTCGACCTTGCCCTTCAGCTGCTCGTAGCGTGTCGAGCACCTCCTGCCTTGGTCGGCTCCAGCACGCAGTCGAGGCGGCGCAGCACCGTCAGCGGCAGGATGACCTTGCCGTACTCGGACTGCTTGTAGTCGCCCCGCAGCAGGTCGGCGACCGACCAGATGAACGCCGCATGGTTCTTGATCGTCTCACTGGATCCGTTGGGCACGGCAGCCATAGTGGCACGGGTGGCGTCGGCACGTGCGGGCCTTCCGTCGACCGAGACTCCGTCTCAGGAGCGAGGGCCGCTCAGCGGATGCCCGCTGGTGACGTGCCGAACGTCGCCTGCTCGGCCGTGACCCGCAATCAGTCCGGGTCGCCGGCGGGATCGTCACCGGCATCCGTCGCCGGTCGCGGCGCACGTGCCACCGCTGTGGCCGCGACACCCGCCGCGAGGAGCGCGGCAGCTGTCCGGAGTGCACCAAGGCCTCCGCCGGTGGCCGGGAGCTCGGAGCCGGTCGCGGCAGCGGTCGTCCCCGGCACGCCTGCTCCGGCGGCGGCGTCGGTCGTAGTCACCGCCGACGCACCTGGCGTGGTCGACGTCGTCGTGGAGTCGGGCTGGGTCGTGGTCGTCGTCGTGGTCGTCGTGGTGGTGCTCGTCGAGCTCGTCGGCCCGGTCTCGCCAGTCGGGCCGGTCGCGCCGGTTTCACCCATCGGACCCGTCGGGCCGGTTGCGCCGGTCTCACCCATCGGACCCGTCGCGCCGGTTGCGCCGGTCTCACCCATCGGACCCGTCGCGCCGGTTGCGCCTGGTCTCACCCATCGGACCCGTCGGCCCCGTTGGGCCGGTCTCACCCATCGGACCCGTCGCGCCGGTTGGGCCCGTCGGCCCGGTCTCACCGATTGGGCCGGTCTCACCGATTGGGCCGGTCGACCCCGTTGCGCCGGTCGCACCGAACGTGCCGGTGTCACCCACCAGCTGGTTCGGCACGCCGACCTGCGCCCGGGAGGCCCCGGCTTGGAGGGCCGATGACCCGGCCACGAACACGACGCTCGCTCCGAGCGCCCGTCGGGCCAGTGCACGGCGTGACAACGGTTCCACGCGGCGAACTTAGCAGGAGGCCTTCAGCAGCTGGCACACGTCGGCGATCGACACGACCGCGAGCGCTGCGAGGCGATCCTCGATCCCGAAGCTGACGACCAGATCGTCGCCCCGCCGAGCCAGACCCGCGGCGAACTCGATCGGGGTGCCGGCGAACGTGAACGTCACCGATGCGGTCGTCGAGCCGTCGGCATCGACACGGACGAACCGGTGCAGGTACCTGCGTCCAGCGGGCCCGTGGGTCACCTCGTGGATGACGAACACGGTGCCGCCGTCCATCGGCACGCCCTGCGACGACCCCCGCCATCGGACCCGATCGGGTGCATCCGTCCGCTCGGCGATCGCGACGAGCGACGACGTGCCCGGATTCCAGCGGAAGACCCGTCTCGGCAGCCACCCGTAGACGATGTGCAGCTCGTCGCCCACCGTCCACGGCACCCAGTTCTTCTCGTTCAGGTCACGGCGCGTGCCCCACCAGGACGTGAGCCGAGTCGATGACGACCTCGTCGGCGTCGGTGTCGTCGAGTCGGAGCAGCACGACGGTCGCCCGGCTGTCGGCCGTCGAGTCACGCGACTGTCGCGAGCGCCCACCATCCTCCGGCCCACCGGAACAACCGGCAGTCCTCGAGGCCGCGGATGCGCGTCGCATGGGTGGGTCGCCCGGAACGATCGGCGATGGGCCGGACGTCGACCACCGAAAGGTCCTCGGTCAGGCGAACGAAGTAGTTCTCCGTGCGGACCACGTCCAGGTCGGCGCCCTGCTGCATGCGCGCTCGTCGTCGACGGCCACGTAGCGCCCATCGGCGTCGATCCGGAGTTCGCGCTCCGGACGATCATCGCCAGGTCGTCGCCGTCGGCGGCAATGCTCGGATTGAACGTCGACCACGGCACCGCATCGACCTCGACCAGTGCGTACCGGACCTCGGGCACGAGATCCTCGAGCAGCGGTGCGTCGGTGGACGGGCGGGTATCGACGACCTCGTCGATGCCGAGGGCCGGCGCACACCTGTTGATGGTCGGCCCGGAGGCCGCCGTCGTACAGCCACCGGTGGACGAACAGCATGTCGTCGGGCCGCTCGACCTCGACCCCCGCGGAGCCGCCGAGGGCGTGCGCCACGCTCAACCAGCCATGCTCCAGGCACAGCTCGATCGCGTCGTGGACCGGCTCCAGCCGGGTAGGGCGTCTCGACCAGGCGGCGAGCAGCTCACCGAGCGCAGTGGTCGGATTCGCTGTCGTGGCAGCAACGCAGCGGCGTGCCACTGAGCGAACCAGGCTTCTTCCTCGAAGCCGCCGAGACCGGCTCGGCGTCGGTAGTGCTCCCTCTGCTGCCTCCGGCTTACCGAGCGACTCCAGGGTCTGGGCCATGTAGAAGATCGTCCGGGCATCATCGGGGCTGCTCCTCGAGCGTCGCCGCCAGCAGTTCGCGGTCCCGCTCGAACTTCCGCGAGCGTGGACGAGCCGTCACCGTGATGGACGATCTCCCACGCCGGCAGCAGCACCGACGTCGTGGCTCGGTCGTCACAGGTCAGATACTCGTGCGTCCGCCCCTCGAAGCGCCACGGGAGATCGCCACGGACCAGCCGCGGGATGTCGTACTCGATCCCGCCGGCGTGACGTAGCCGGTATGCGTCGACCGCACCGCTGTCCAGCGGCGGGAGGAACTCCACCTGCCGCACCTCCTGGTCTGCATCGAGGAGCAGCAGCCAGTCGGCGGACCCTCGGGCCAGCGACATCAGCTCGGACCGGTTGTGGCCGAAGTCCCGCCACGGCCGGCGGTGCAGGGTTCCGGGGGATCCCCTCGAGTTCGGCACGGATCACCTCCGGGTGTCGCGTCCGTTGAGCCCGTGTCGCAGATCACCCAGGTGTCGATCAAACCGCGCACCGAGGCGAGGCAACGCCCGATGATCGTGGCCTCGTCCCGCACGATCATGCACAGCCCGATCGTCGAGTCACGAGCGTGGCGCTCGGCGCCGCTGTAGATGCGAGACGTCGAACCCCCGCTGCGCCTGCCGATGCGCATTCGAGGTGACTCTCGTCGCCGATCGTCGTGTCGTAGGCGCCTTCTCCAACACCAGCGGCGGGTACGCGACGAGCCCACCGCTCCACCGTGGATCGACTCTGCCGTGACCCCGTTGGGCAGGTTCCGCAACGGCCGATCGAGCCGTTCGACAGCGCCAGCGGCCTCACCGCGGCTGATCCAGTAGGCCTGTGTGCCCCAGACATGCGACGGGTGCAGCGTCGCGAGATCATGCCGCTGAGGATCCCGTCCGCTCCACGCGATTCTCCGAGTGCCACACGTAGTTAGGCGAGCGCCACCAGCGGCGTCCCCGTCGGCACGTTCGCCATCTTCACGGCGAGCCGATCATCGAACGAGTCATGGAGCACAACGGCGATCCTTCCATCCTTATCCCTCCCCCGACGTCGCGGTCACCCGGCTCGTCGAGGAAGCGTCGCAGCGCCCGCAACCTGCGACCGCAGCGCAGCCGAGCGCGGCCAGATCGGGACGATTCACCCCGACCACGATGCGCGAGACATCGGCGTCGCCCGGCCCCAGCGCCTCGGCGAACGTCACGTGGTCCGTGAGCCCGTGCCATGCGAAGCGTCGCTCCATGCGTCGGCGCCGCGCCGCACTGGACACCAGGTTGATGCAGTAGACGGGGTCCATGCCGTCCGTAGATTGCCACGCTGCCATGCCCGCCGCAGACCCACCGCACACTGGCCATTGTCTGCGGTCGGCGGTCCCGGCGAACCACGGCCGCTGACGCGTACCCGGCCGGCGTCTCGGAACTGTGTGACAGCCCCCGAGTAGGCTGGATCTCGCCAGCGAGATCCAGCCCTGAGCTGTTGAGCCGTTGATCGCCACCCCGACCAAGGACCCGGACCTTCGACCACCGGACCTGACGCGTCCGCGGACGTGTCAGGCACTGCCGACTGCATCAAGCTGGCGCGTTCGTGTGCCGATGCGTCCACATGGACGCACGCGTGATCGCTCTCCGCTACGACGGATCCTGCGCCCGCTGCGCGACGGCAGTTCCCGCCACGACACGGGCCTGGTGGGACCGTTCGAGCAAGCAGGTCACCTGCGTCGAGTGCCGACCCGAGCAGCCTGCGGCCGCAGCTCTTCTCGAGCATGCCCTCGCGGGAACTCCCCGACGCTGCGGCGCCACGACCACTGCCACCACCCCCACCGATCGTCGTCGGGACAGCCGGCATCTCGGCATCGAAGCAGTACGAACGTCGCGCGGCACTTGAGCAACGAGACAATTCCACCTGCGCGTCAACACCGTCGCGCTCCACCATCGCATGGGCGAAGGGCGCCGACGGCGAGGAACGGCTCGGACAACAGCTCAGCGAGCACCTGTCGGACATCGGCCACGTCTTGCACGACCGCAAGGTCCCCAAGACAAAGGGCAACATCGACCACCTCGTGATCGCACCGAGCGGCATCTGGATCGTCGACGCGAAGAACTACACCGGCAAGGTCGAGCGCCGCCACGTCGGTGGCCTCTTCACCGGCCAGGACCGGCTGTACGTCAATGGTCGCAACCAGACCAAGCTCGTCGAGGGTCTCGACTGGCAGCGGGACGCAGTCCACACCGTGCTCGAACCGATCGGGTTCGGGGCTGTCCCGATCCATCGAGCGCTGTGCTTCACGAACTCGAGCTGGGGGCTCCGCTTCCGGGCGATTGGGATCAACGGCGCCGTCGTGACGTGGTCGAAGGACCTGATCAACCAGATCCGCGAATCCGGCCCGCTCGAAGCCCCGGTCATCGACCTCGTCGCTCGGGAACTCAGCTCGAGGCTTCCCGCTGCGACGTGAACCTGGGCGACGTCGTGCGCGTCGCCCGTGGAACGTGACCACGCCGCGGTTTGGATCCTGCGCACACGGGACATCATGGGGACATGTTCAGAATGCTGCGGACCGTCGCCAACCCGTTCACACGCACCGCGATGATCGCCTTCGCCTGGGCCAACCGCCACACGATCCTGCGCTGGGGCCGCTCGTTCTGGAACGAACTCCGTCGGCCCGGCATGATCGAGCCCGCGCCGACTGGCGCTGATGGCCAGAGTGCTGTGGGCGATCACCCGTGACGAACGCCTTGCCAACGCCCGACAGTTGAAGCACGTGCGCCTCGACGGTGACACCCTCGTGGTCGACTCGACGCCGGGATGGAAGGGCACCGCCCGCCTCGTCGACGAACTCGGCGAGATCCCGGGCATCGCCCAGATCACCGACCCACGGGGCAACACCCTCGCGGGCAGCGTCTACGCCACCGCCACAGGCTGAGCCGCAGCGCATCACGCGTTCTCATTCCGCCATCACGCATGCTCTGGCGCCATTATGGCGCTACTCTTCGGACATGCCGAGCATCCAGGTGAAAGACGTTCCCCCCGAGGTGCATGCGACGATGCGGCGCCGGGCAGCCAACGCCGGGATGTCGCTCCAGGAGTATCTGCTCGCTCGACTCGAACAGGATGCGAACACGCCGACCCTCGACGAGGTACTCGATCGTGCCGGCGGACGCGCAGGTGGGCACGTGCCGCTCGACGCCGCCGTGAAGGCCGTCCGTGCCGAGCGTGACACCCGGTGATCGTCGTCGACGCCAGCATCATCGTCACCGGACTCGCCGACGATGGGCCCGATGGAGACCGAGTCCGGACGCGGTTGCGAGGCGAACAACTCGCGGCTCCCCACGTGATCGACCTGGAGGTCACCTCGGCGTGGCGGCGGCTGGTTTCCGCCGGCCACCTCGACGACAGACGGGTGACGCTTGCGCTCGAGGACCTCGATTCCCTGCGACTCGACCGCGCTCCACACGGGCCGCTGCTCGGTCGCTGCTGGGAACTGCGCGACAACCTCACCATCTACGACGCCGCGTACGTCGCGCTGGCCGAGCTCGCCGGAGTCACCCTGCTCACCGGGGACGCTCGACTCGCGAACGCCCCCGGCATCCACTGCGACGTCGAAGTCATCTGAGGACCGCGTCGTGAACGAGCCCGACATGACATCTGGGCGTGCACCGTCGGCCGTTGCCGTCGTGGCACGACGATGGCATGATCGTGGCATGGCTCGGGCACGCATCAGCACCACCGTCGACCGGCAGTTGCTCGACGCCGCTCGACGCTCCCGGGCATCGAGCACCGATGCCGAGCTCATCGACGAGGCGCTGGCGGCACTGCTCGCCCGAGATCGCTCCGCCGAGATCGACGCCGCCTACGCGGCCGCGTACGCCGAGCATCCACTCGACGAGCCGGACGAGTGGGGCGATCTGGCGTCGTTCCGCGAAGCCGCCGGCCGATGACCGATCTGCCTCGTCGCGGTGAGCTCTGGTGGTGCGAGCCACCCGAGATCGGTCGCCGGCCCGTCGTGGTGCTGTCGCGGGATGCCGCGATCCCGAGGTTGCGCCGGGTGCTCGTCGCGCCGTGCACGACCACCATCCGGGGGCTGGCGAGCGAGGTGGTGCTCGAGCCGGGCGACGACCCCGTGCCGCGTGAGACCGCGGTCAATCTCGACTCGGTCGAGTCGGTCTCGGTCGGCCTGCTGGTCGAACGGCTCGGTCGCCTCAGCGACTCCCGCATGCGGGAAGTCTGCACCGCGCTGGCGGTCGCAACCGACTGCCGATGACATCGGCTTCGACCGATCACCCGCACGCGCCGGGCGAGCGGTCCGCTCGGGAGAGGTCGTCATCCGACGGGAATCCCGCGTTCCACCGGCGGGATCCCCGGTCAGGCGGCGGGCAGACCGAATGCGACTCGTCCGCCGTCGGTGTGCTCGATCCAGATACGACCGCCGTGCGCTTCGACCAGTCCGCGGGCGATGGCCAACCCGAGGCCACCGCCACCGGTCGAGCGACCACGGCTGGGGTCGGCGCGGGAGAACCGCTCGAAGGCGGGGAAGCCAGGAGGGAAGCCGGGCCCCTGATCGATGACCCGCAGCGTGCCGTCGGCGGCGACGTCGACCTCCACGACGGTGTTCGCGGGCGCGTGCCGGATGGCGTTGTCGATCAGATTGCGGATGACGCGCCCGAGGGCGCTGGCGCTGCCGTTGACGGGCACACGGCCCGTCGACCGCAGGCGCAGGGTGACGTTCGCCGCAGTTGCCGCGGGAGACAGGGCCTCGATCGCCTCGTCGGCCAGTTCGGCGAGATCGACCGGCTCACGGTGGAGTTCGAGCCGACCCGACTCGATGCTCGCAAGGAGGAACAGGTCGTCGACGAGCGACCCGAGCGCCTCCACGTCACGGGTCATCGCCCGGAGGTAGCGATCGGGGTCCGGGGCCACCCCGTCGACCAGAGCTTCGAGCGCGGCGCGCAGGGCAGCGAGCGGCGTCCGCAGGTCGTGGCCGACGCTCGACAGCATCATCCGTCGCTCCTCCTCGAACGACTCCCGCTCCCGCTCGAGCTCGTCGAGGCGCACGGTCAGCTCGTCGAGCGCCCGGGCGACGTGGCCCAACTCGTCGGCCCGCTGGACGCCGGTGCGGCCACTGCGGTCGCCGCTCTCGAGCCTGCGGACGGCGATCTCGACACGCTCGGCGTCGCGCCCCAGCGGCGCCGACGCCACGAGAGCGAGGAGTGTGGCGAACAGTGCCGTGGTGGCGAGCACGCCGATGACGGTGAGTGCCTCGGTGCTGTCGAGGACCATGAGCCGGGCGAGCAGGAGCGCGGCAGCAGCGCCGATCCCGAGCGACGACAGGGTGATGGCCAACACGAGATAGCGCAAGGAACGGGTGCGCTGCGTGACGACGCGCAGCGCGAGCCCGGCCAGCGCCGACAGGGCGAGCAGGGCCAGTGCCGCGCCGACCGACTCGACAGGCTGGTCGCGGACCGCGTCCCACCACGACTCGACGGCGACGAGCGCGATCATGGCTGGAACCGGTACCCGACACCCCAGACGGTGTCGATCCACGGCGGGCGATCGGGGTCGGTCTCCAGCTTCTGGCGCAGGCGGCCGATGTGCACGGTGACCGTCGCAGGATCCTGGTACTCCGGCGCGGAGTCCCACACCTGCTCGAGGATCTGCCGGCGTGAGAACACCTGGCGGGGCGAGCCGGCCAGCAACAGCAGGAGCTCGAACTCCTTCGGGGTGAGCGTCACCACCGCGCCGTCGACCGAGACCTCGCGGGCGGCGGGGTCGATGGTGAGGCTCCCGAACTCGAGCATGGCGCCGGTCGGCGCCGGTCGGGTCGAGCGGCGCAGGAGATTGCGCACCCGGACAGCGAGTTCTCGGGGTGAGAACGGCTTGACGACGTAGTCGTCGGCGCCGAGTTCCAGACCGACCACGCGGTCGACCTCCTCGGCCCGGGCAGTCAGGAGGATCACGGGGATGTCGCCGGTCGCTCGCAGGTGGCGCAGGACGGACAGCCCGTCGGAACCCGGCAGCATCACGTCGAGCACGACGAGATCCGGCTGGTGCGTCGCGAGCCATGCCAGCGCTTCGTCACCGTCACCGGCCTCGTGGACCCGCAGCCCATCGCGCTCGAGGTAGCGCGCGACCACCTCGCGCACCATCGGTTCGTCGTCCACGACGAGCACGTCGAGAGCCGCCGGGGTCAGGTGCACGTCGGGAGCGTACGGGTGGTGGGCCCCATGGGGCCAGAGTCGCGTCACGGTGTTTCGCAGTTGTTGATGACTTCGCGTCCTCCCGTTGAGAGTCGTCGGTCACGCTCGCTCCCGTGTCTGCACCCGTCATGTCCGCCGTCGAACCGGCACCGCCCCAGCTGCGGCTCTCCGTTCCTGCCGCCGCGGCCGCAGGAGCCGTGAGCGCAGCGGTCGCACTCGCCGTGGGTGAGCTCGTCGCATCACTGTTGTCGTCACCGGTGTCGCTGGTGACTGCGGTCGGGTCCGAGTTCGTCGATCGGTTCGCTGCGTCGTTGAAGGAATTCGCAGTCGCGGTCTTCGGCACGAACGACAAGGTCGCCCTCGTGGTCGGGATCGTGGTGGTCTCGGTGATCCTCGGCGCCGTCATCGGCGTGCTCGATCGGACGTGGCGCCTCGCTGGTCTCGTGGGCTTCGGTGCCTTCGGAGTGCTGGGCGCCTGGGCGCTGGCCATGGACCCGCAGGGTTCACTCGCCGTCGCGGTCGTGGCGGCTACGAGCGCCGTCACGGCCGGCGTCGGTGCACTGTGGGTGCTGCGTCGCGCGGGTGCGCACCGTACGGCACGCCCCGCACATCGCTCCGGCGTCCGGCGCGCCGTTCGGTGACACCGCCTCTCCCGAACGTCCTGGCCCCGTCACCCTCGATCGCCGAGCGTTCGGGCTCGCGGTCGGCGGCTTGATCGTCGTTGCCGCGACGGGCGGACTCGCAGCACGGGCCATCCGCGCCGGCGGATCGGTGGACGCCTCGCACCGCCGTACCGTGCTGCCCCGCGCCACCCGGACGACACCCCTGCCGGCCGTGCAGCCCTTCGCCGTCACCGGCCTGTCGCCCTACGTCACCCCCACGGGCGACTTCTACCGGATCGACACCGCGCTGTCGACGCCGCAGGTCGCGAGCGACGGTTGGCGTCTGCGGATCACCGGCATGGTGGACCAGCCCTTCGAACTCAGCTACGACGACCTGCTCGCACTGGACAGCGTGGAGGCTCCGGTGACCATCGCCTGTGTGTCGAACGAGGTGGGCGGCCGCCTCGTCGGCAACGCCGTGTGGCAGGGCGTGCCGCTCGCGACCCTGCTGGATCGCGCCGGGGCCAGGCCCGAGGCGACACAGATCGTGGGGCGGTCCGTCGACGGCTTCACCGCAGGGTTTCCCACCGCAGTCGCCCTCGACGGCCGCACCGCGCTGGTGGCGTACGCCATGAACGGTGAGCCACTGCCGGCCGACCACGGCCACCCGGCCCGTCTCATCGTGTCGGGGTTGTACGGCTACGTGTCGGCCACCAAGTGGCTCGAGGAGATCGAACTCACGACGTGGGAATCGTTCGACGGCTACTGGGTGCCGCGCGGCTGGTCCAAGGTCGGACCGATCAAGCTCCAGTCGCGCATCGACGTCCCGCGTGCCGACGCATCGCTCGTTGCCGGTGCACAACCGATCGCCGGCGTCGCCTGGGCTCCGGACACCGGCGTCGAACGGGTCGAGGTCCAGGTGGACGACGGGCCCTGGCGCACTGCGCGACTGGGTGCGACCGCCAGCACCGACACCTGGGTGCAGTGGTCCCTCGACTGGGACGCCGAGTCCGGCGATCACGAGATCAGGGTCCGGGCCACCGACGTCACCGGACAGACCCAGACGTCCGAGGTCACCGAACCTGCACCCGACGGCGCCACCGGATGGCACACCCGCCGCGTCCGGGTCGCCTGACGCCGTCGCTCCACCACCCACCCACCAACCCACAACCCCAACCCACCATCAGGAGTTCCCATGAAGCGCACCCGTACCGCCCTCGTCGCCGTCGCCTGTTTCGGCCTGCTCGCTGCAGCATGCGGCAGTGACGACGACGCACCGAGCAGCCCCCCGCCGGTCACCGACGACATGACCGACGACTCGATGGTCGACGACATGACCGACGACTCGATGGTCGACGACATGACCGACGACTCCATGGTCGACGACATGACCGACGACTCCATGGTCGACGACATGACCGACGACTCGATGGTCGACGACGTGAGCGAGGAGGGCGCCGGCGCTGACGGTGACGTCGAACTCGCCGCCTGGCAGACGCTGACTCTCCGTGACGTGGACGGTTCGGAGTTCTCGCTCGCCGACTACGTGGGTCAACCGATCCTCGTCGAGACCTTCGCGACCTGGTGCAGCAACTGCCGCGCGCAGCTGCGCGACACCCAGGACGCGGCGGCGGAGCTCGGCGACGAGGCGGCGGTGATCGCACTCAGCGTCGAGACCGACCTCGACCCCGCCGACGTCGCGTCGTACGCGGTGGACAACGGATTCACCGACATCCGGTTCGCCGTCATGACCCCCGAGCTGCTCGCGGCAATGGCGGGCACCCTCGGCAACAGCGTCATCAACCCTCCCGCCACCCCCAAGGTCGTCATCGACGCCATGGGAAGCGCCGGCGATGTCTCCACCGGGCCGGAGTCGGCGGCCGACCTCGTCGAGCTCCTCCGCAGTGCCGCGGCCTGAGTTCGCCCGTGTCCGAGTACCTGCAGGCGTTCGCGCTCGGCAACGCCGCCATCCTCACCAACGTCTGCCTGCTGCCGCTCTACCCCGGGCTGTTCGTGATCCTCGCGAACACCACCGGCAGCCGCGCAAGTCGCTGGCTCGGTCTGGCGGTGCTCGCCGGCGTCGTCAGCTTCATGATCGTGCTCGGATTCGTGCTGCATCGTCTCGGGAGCGCCGTTGCGGACATCCTCGACTGGGCGCTTCCGCTCACCTACGGGATCGTGCTGATCCTCGGCATCGCAGTGCTCGCCGGGCGCAACCCGTTCGAGCGGTTGGCAACCACGGAGGCGCCGATCCTTCGTCGACCAGCGGCATCGGCCTACGTCTACGGGATGCTGCTGGCACCGATGACGTTGCCCTGCACCGGTCCGTTGATCGTGTCGGCGTTCGTCATCGGCAGCGTCGGCGGTGACGGGGCCCTCGCTGACGCTCTCCTGTACTTCCTCGCCTTCGCGTTGGGGTTCGGATGGCCGCTGGTCCTCCTGCCGCTGTTGGCCGTGCCGTTCCAGCGACGGGCGACGCGCACGCTGGCACGGCACCATCGCACCATCGGCGCCGCCTCGGGCGTCCTCCTCGTCGTCATCGCCGTGGTCGGCTTCTGGACGGAGGTCCGTCCGAGCATCTGACGGCCACCGTCGACGGAGACTGCTCCACACCTGTCGTGCATCTGACGTGTGTGACGGGTGTATGAGCACGACCCGGACGACCATTGAGATCGACGACGACTACGCGGTCGGCGCGGCGGCGGAGTGACCGCGCGATCCGCGATGCTGTGCACCATGAGTGCGCCCGACGCCACGCCGACCGACCGTCTCGTCCGGCTGGTCGGCGTGTACGACGCCGACGGCACGCCGTGGGGTGAGGTGGCGTACTGGGTCGGCGCCCGGCTCGGCCGTCGGCACTGCTCGCTGTGCGAGATCACCCACACCTCGATCCGACAGCGGCCCGAGTGGGCGGCATCTCGCGAGCGACTCCCCGCCACGTTCGAGACGTACCACCGCAACGACCAGCCCGACCTCGTGCGCGCCGCCGCCGGCGGCCTCGCGCCCGTGGTCGTGGCCGTGACCGATGCCGGCCGCCACGTGGTGCTGCTGACGCCGGAGGCCCTCGACGCCTGCGAGGGCTCGATCGAGCTGCTGGTCGCCGCGATCGAGGATTCGCTCGATCGCCTCGGGCTCGCCGAGTGAACGCCCGCCGTTGCGCCCGGCCCGTCTGACCCGGGGTCGACACGCCAGGGCCGCAGGTGCCTCCTCAGTCGCCGGCGGAGGCCTCCGTCGCGAACGACACGAACACGCTCGTGCCGTCGGTGTCGACGCCGGTCATCCGCAGACCCGTGGCCTCCATCTCCTCGGCGGGGTAGTCGGTGCGCCACAGCAGCTCCCCGTCCGCCGTCGAGCGAACCTGCAGGTTGGACCACAGCGTGTACAGCCGGCCGTCGACGGCGTGGAACGGCCACAGTCCCTCACGGTACGGATCACCCTCGTACGACCACCGCACCTCGCCCGTCTCGATCTCGTAGGCCACCAACCGGGCGCCGCCGAGCGGGGTCTCGACCCGTTCGACGGCGAACACGGCGCCGTCGTCGATCGCCCAGACGTCGTCGTAGGTCCAGACCCCCGGCTGCGACCACAGGGTGCCATCGGCCGAGATCGCCCGGACCCCGTCGTCCTGCCCACCGATGATGGTGATGTCGCCCACCTCCACGCGCGCCGGCTGGCCGGTGTACGGCTCGCCCTCCACCGTGCCCCGTGCCGGAGGTGGCGGCGGCGCATCCTCGATCGGCTCGCCGGTCGCCGCATCGAGTGCGGTCACCTCCGACGGAGCACCTTGACTGTAAGTGGCGACATAGACGACACCGTCGGCGACCGGGAGCAGACTCCGATAGCCGATCTCCTCGGTACACGACACCCACTCGACGCCGTCGCCGTCGAACTCGTACGCCACGACCTGCGGTGCCGACTCCTCAGGACACATCGAACTCGGCAACGGTTCGGTCACGACCTGGCCGTCGGCACTCGACCCGTCGGCCGCAGCGTCGGTCGCGCCCGACGACGCATCGTCGGAGGAACCGCACGCCGACAGCAACGCGGCGAATGCGAGGGACACGACCAGGAGCCAGCGTCGACCGATCCGACTTCCACCATCACGGGCATCCATCGCGCCTCCCGATGTCACGGAACCTCTACCACCGAGCGAACCACCCGGCCCATCCGCCGTCAATCGGTCGGAGGTCCCAACGTGACCACACTTCGATCCTCGCACGGCGGTCGCCGACGCCGTCCTGTCCGACCGACGGCGGTCGCCGTCGGCATCACTCGAGCGACCGGCGCCGAGCTCGCTGGCGGCCGATTCGTCGAGCGAGTCGTCCAGCGACTTCACCAAGTCGACGAAACCACGCTCGGCGGTCCAGCCGGCGTCGGCGCAACGCTAGAGGTAGTCGGCGGCGGCGATGGCGTCACCGGTGACGCCGAACTCCACCAGGCGTTCCCGGACCCGACGCTTCGTGCGGTCGTGCAGACTCTCCTGCAGGCGGAACAGGGCGCGCAACTGGTCGGCGAACGACGCCACCTCCGCGTCGGTGGGCGGCGGGCTCGTCGACGCGAACACGCCGTTCATGATCGAGTGCGGGCCGATCGGCACCACACACCGCCCGGCGAGCCGGTTCAGACCGGCCACGGCCGAAAGGCACGCTCGGCAGTGATACAGCGTCCACCGGCTGCTCCCGGGCGCGAGCGCCGAGATGCACGACTGGCAGAGGTCGACGTTGTTCGACAGGTCACCGGCCCGCGGCAGCGGCGTGCGGTCCCACGCCTCCCGGTCGCACGCGCACAGGTTGTCGAACCCGTCGTACGGGCCGCGCAACTGCCCACAGGCGACGCACACCTCGAGCACGACCGGTCGGTGCAGGCGGCCGCGGTTCATCGGACCCGCAGCGCCTGCGCCACGCTCGACGTCGTCGGCAAAAAGAGCGGACATGGTTCCTCCTCATCGATTCCGGCAGTGGCACCGTGCCCAGCGGGTCGGTTGCCTGACCGTCATCGAGCCGGAACTCTCGGGTCATCTGGATAAGTGACACCAGACTACCCCACCGGTGTCACCGAGTTCGCCGCTCGTGGGGGCGACTACCGTTCGACCGGTGCCGACCACCGCCCCCGCCGCACCCACCGTCGACAGCGCGCGATGAGGACCATCGGCAACATCCTGTGGCTGTTCCTCGGCGGGCTGCTGATGGCGATCGGCTGGCTGTTCTGGGCAGCGCTCCTCGCGATCACGATCATCGGGCTCCCGTTCGCTCGCCAGTGCCTGAAGCTCGCCCGATTCTCGCTGTGGCCGTTCGGGCGTACCGCTGTCGACGATCCCACCGCCAGCCACCTCGGCATCGTCGGCGCGATCCTCTGGATCATCCCCGGCCTCATCATGGCGATCGGTTACGTGCTCTCGGGCGCGCTGCTCTGCCTGACGATCATCGGCATCCCCTTCGGGATCCAGTCGTTCAAGCTGGCCGGCCTCGCACTGGCACCCTTCGGCAAGAAGATCGTCCGCCTCGACGACCTTCCCGGCTACGTTCCGCCGCCGGCGCCCACCGCCTGACGCTCTGACGGCCGCTGCAGTTCTCTGCGGAATAGGTCGCGACGTCCGAGACTCATTCCGCAGAGAATCGTCGACGGCGGGCGGTCGGGCGGGCGGTCGTCGCCGGCGGTGAGGTGCTTCGGCGGCGGCAGCCGTCGTCAGGCTGAGGTCAGCGTCGCTTCGAACAGGTCGAGGGCGGCGGCGGCGAAGGCGACCATGTTCGCCTCACGCTCGTCGAGGCCGGTGAGCAGGTGGCGGGTCGCGTCGACGGGACCGGTCACCGCGACCCAGCAGTGCCCCGCCGGGTCGCCGTACGGGTTCGCCGGCCCGGCCGCCCCCGCCTCGCCCAGCCCCCACGAGGCGTCGAGACGCACGGCCGCCGACCGGGCGAGATGGTCGGCGAACCCCTCGGTCGCTCCTCGCATCCCCGGCGGCGCCTCGACCGCACCGCGCATCCACGCCCGGTAGGCAGCCGCCGTGTACACCACCGCGCCGCCGAGGTAGTACGCCGACGCGCCCGGCACCGACAGCAGCGCCGCGGACACCAGTCCGCCCGCCGACCCCTCGGCCACGGCGACCGTCTCACCCCGCTCACGCAGGAGCACGCCGATGCGGGAGGCGGGGCCGGTCAACGCGACGTCGAGCATCCCGCCAGCATCGCGTCTCGCACGCCCCCGGGCGACGCCGGACGCTCACGTGCGGCGGCCGGGCGCCTCGCCGAGCCGAGCCGAGCGCGGGCGCACACGCTCCGAAACCCCGAATCGGTCGCCCGAGCCCGTCGTGGTGCCCGTGATCTTGACCTTCGCCTCTTGCGTTGGGCCGAAACCGGAGAGACGGTGAGCGTGAGGAGGTTGGGTCATGCGATCGATTCGACGATCTCGTTCAGCTGCGGGCCTTTTCGCAGTTGCGTTCCTGATTGCGGCGTCCGGTTGCGGGGCGGAGCCCACCGATCAGATGGGGTCGCCGTCCGCAACCGATGCGACCGACATCGCCGACGAGCCGAGCGCGACGTGGGCGCCGGCCGTCACCGACGAACCGGCACGGACGGTGACGTCGACCGCCGTTGCCGTCAGCGCTCCGTTCGACGCCATGCTCGAGGAGTCGGAGTACGTCCCTGTCCGTTGGCTCGTCCCCTGGGACGACGGCTTCCTCGCCGTCGCCGTCCGGTACCCGCCGCAACCGCTCCCCGACCAGCTGCCTCCCGAGATCGCCGCCCTGTTCCCGCCCGAGGTGAACGCGCTCTTCCCCGACGGACTGCCGCCCACCCAACAAGAGGCGATGGACATCCTGCGCGAGGCGGGACTCTTCGACGTCGTGATGGACATCTTGAACCAGCATCCCGAAGCGATGGATGCGGTCCAATCGGCACCGCAGCCCGACCCGGAACTGCTGGCCTCGTGGTCGACCGACGGCGACTCGTGGATCCCCGTCGAGATGGCTCCGCCCGGCGCCGTCGCCGACATCTCGCAGCTCGCGGTCTCCGGTGACCGTCTCACCATCGCGGGCACCATCCCGCCGGACGAGGACGGTGGATCCTCGATCGTGACCGTCGCGTCCACCACCGACCTCGAGAACTGGAACACGGCGAGCTTCCCCTTGACGCAGACCGAGGGGCTCTCCGAGGCGGACCAGATGTGGGTCACTCCGATCGCCGTGGCGGCCGACGACGAGCACTGGGTGGTCCGCATCATGATCGACGTGGCGTCAGGACCCTCGGGCTCCGAACCGCGGGCCGAGATGTGGTCGGGAGCGTGGGGCGGTGAACCGGCGACGAGCGACGCCGGTCAGCAGTCCTGGATGCTGCTGGCCACGAGCGACGGCTTCCTCGACCTCGGCGAACGTGTCATGTTCTCGCCCGACGCACAGACGTGGACGGAAGTGCCCGGCAAGCCGCCGAACGTCCTCTTCCAGGTCGCAGCACCTTTGGACGACGATGTGCTGGCGATCACGGGAACCCCGTACGGCGAGTCGTCGATCGTCGTACTCGACGCATCCGGCACCATGATCGACGAGGTGGAGATCACCGAGCTGGACGACGGGTTCTCCGCGTGGAGTTCGACGTCGAGCCCGGCGTTCATCGTGGCAGCCGCACTACCGGCTCCCGACGCGCAGACCATCGTCGTCGAACATGACGGCTTCGAGCTCACCCAGGAGTACAGCGAGGTCGTCGCCTACCAGCTCGTCGAGCTCTCCACGGGCGACGTCGTCGTCGAGGAATCGGTCGACCTGCGGACCACGGAGATCACCGAGGACGGCCCGTTCGAGTACCTCGCCGAGGACATGAGCGGCATCACGATCACCGATCCGGAGACCGGCTCCACGATCGTCGAGATCCCACGCTCGGCCATCGACAGGGCCTGGGAGGAAGCACAAGGAGGCGACGAGACGACCCTCGACGCCGCTCAGGACGTCGGGCAGCCCGACCTCTGGCTGCTCGCCACCGCCGACGCCGAGACCTGGCTCCTGGAAGATCTCGAACAGGGTCCCGACGGATCCAACGGGCCGATTCTCGCGGCCACCAATGGCACGACCGTGCTCGTCGGAACCTCCGGATGGGAACCCGGTACCGATGTCTGGCAACGCTTCGCGATGCCGGAGTGACCCGACCTCACCCACCTGAGCAATCGCGTCTCGGCGACCAACTGCTCGACCTCCGACCCCCGGCTCCGTGCAGCCCCGAGCGTGATCAAGGCTGCTCGTCGGGTGGCGCACTCAGCAACGCCGGGAGTTCGGCGCGGCCGTGGATGCCGAGCTTGGTGTACACCCGTTGCAGCACGTTGTCGACCGTGCGGACGGACAGCCCCAGGTCGTGGGCGATCGCCTTGCTCGACCGTCCCGTGGCCGCGCGCGTGGCCACGTCACGCTCGCGGTTCGTCAACTCGGCCGACCGATGTCCGGCGACGGCCGGCGTCGCCACCACGCCGCACGTCGCAACGAGTCGCGCCCGCAATCTGTCGGCCTCGCGAGCGGTCGAGCGGCGGCCCTGCCTCGCCGCAACCCGCGCGGCGTCGGCGGCCACCTCACCTGCGAGCAGAATCGCGCCACGATCGGCGAACTCCGTGGCGAGCCCGATCAAGTCGGTGGTCAGCTCCGCGGCGACGAGCCGGACGTGACGGGCGCGCAACTCGATCGACGGCGCCGGATGCATCCGGCTCAGCTCGTCCAGCCGCGCAGCAACCGGCGAGCGCAGCGCCCGGTAGGCATCGTGCAGTGCCGCCGCCTCGAGCGCCGGGGCACTCATCGTCGCCGCCAGCGACGCTGCGGTCGTGAAGCGGGTTGCGGCCCGTGAGCTGTCACCGACCGCCCAATCGCCCCACGCCTGCGCGCGCAGCAGGTCGGCGTCGAGAAACGGAGCTCCGGCGGCCAGCCCCTCCAATCGTGCGGCGTGGTCGGCGCATGCAGCCCTGTCACCCGACTGGGCGCTGGCGAGCAGGGCGGCGCCCGTTGCCCAGCGCAGTCCGCTCGGGTGGTTGATGTCGGCGAAACACGCCGCCGACTCTGCTGCCGCCTGGGTCGCCACGTCGAGCCGGCCGACGGCGAGCGCGGCACGGGACTCCGCCAACGCCAGCCACCCCGCCGACAGCGCGGTGCCGCCATGGCGGAGGTCACCGCGAGCCTCGGCCACCACCGCCGCCGCCTCGACCCACGCACCCGCGCACTCGTAGGCCAGTTCAGCAGCGATCACCCCCACCGCCGGCGCGAAGCTGCCGCCGAGCTGGATGTCGGACACGGCGGTGACCGCCGCGACGTCGTCGTGGGACGGCATCGCGGGCTCGACGATCGAGGTCGTCACCAGGCGGACGAGGCGCCACACGCGGACCCCCTCCTCGTCGAGGGCGCCGGGTTCGACGCGCTGCAGGAGCGCGTGAGCGGCGGCGGCCTGCCCGGAGTACATCAGCATCGCCGCTTCGTGGAGGACGGCGGCGGCGGCGAACGGGCTGCCAGCGGCGGCGGCGGAGAGCGCGGCGGCGATGCCCACCGCCTCGTCGGCCCGTCCCAGGTCCCACAGCAGGGTCGACGCGTACTCGGTGGCCGCCCGTGCCTTCTGGGCGTCGTCCGCTCCGTCGTCGACGAGCAGACGTTCGTAGCAGTCGGCGGCCTCGACGCGACCACCGACGTTGACGAAGACCTCGGCCGCGATCAATTTCCCGGCTGGTCCGAAGGCCATCGCGCTGCGGGCCAGGGTCGCTGCGTCGTCCAGCGAGCGATCCGTCACCGCGGCCCACGCGGCAGCCGCGACCTCGGCGAGTTCGAGTGGTGCACCGAGGGACACGCGCAGGCGAGCGCTGTCGACCGCCGCAAGATGTTCACCAGCGCACGCGAGGATCCGCTGGCCCAGCTCCGCAGCGGCGGCAGGCGGCAATGTCGCCCGGACCGCCGGGGCGAGCGCGGGTGGCACGAGGCGTACCCCGGTCGATCCGGCGTCGAGGGTCGCCGGCTCGGCGAGGCCCCGGCGGACGAGTCCGGGGGCGTCGACGCCGAGGTGGGTCACCGCGTCGTTCGGCAGCGTCCCGGCGACCGCCACGATCCGCACCGCCTCAGCGACGCCCTCGGGGAGCTCACCGAGGATGCCCTCGGCCCGCTCGACCAGCCGGACCCCGAGCCCATCGGACGGGCGGTCGCGGACGAAGCCCGCCTCCGTCGACGCTCCGGCCGACCGCCTCGACTCGATCTCGTCGACGGCGAATCCGGGGCGTCCTCCCGAGCGCTTCATGATGCCGGCGACGAGCGTCCAGTGGACAGGTCCACCGAGACGCTGCTCGGTGATCGCCTCGATCCCCGACGCGTCGAGCGGTTGCAGCTCGACGCGGTGGGCGAAGCCGCTGCGCCACAACCACGACAGCCCCTCGGGGGCAGCGCCCGAGCGCACGCCGATCACAACGGGTTCGGCGACGGCGAGATCACGGATCGCAAGCTGCTGGACGTCGGTGGCACGGTGCGCGTCGTCGACCACGAGGACCTGGCCGGCCGGGACGGCGTCGTCCGCGAAACGTGGGTCGGGGAACCGGACGAACCTCGTGGCGACCCCCGCACCGTTCGTTGCCGCGGCGATCCGCTGGAGCAGTGTCGAGAGCCCGGCGCCGGGCGGCGCGAGAATCACGGTCGACCGTCCAGCGCGGGCGCCTGCCAGCGCCGCCTCCACGTGAGGTGCGAACGCTGCGTCGTACGGCATCGCCGGCACGTTACTCTGCACCTTCCGTCGAGCTCGATGGAGTAGTCCGACCGGCGAGTGAGTAGTCGGTACTCACGACGCCAGTGCCGCGATGTTCCTACGGTGCACCGCCATGCGGGGTCGGGGGGCGGTACGGCAGCGGGTGGCGATGTTCGTGACGGTGCTCGCGGTGATCCTGGTCGAGGTCGTCGCACCTGCGCCCCCGGTCGAGGCGCAGAGCGTTCCGGCGATCGCCGCGCCCGCGCCGTTCGTCGTGGCGCTCACCGCCGGCGGGTTCGTCCCGGACCGCGTCACGGTGGTGCCCGGACAGACGATCACGATCCGCAACGAGTCGGGAGCGACGCGCACGATCACCTCCGGAGGCGACGGCACCTTCGACTCGGGACCGGTTGCGCCCGCGAGCCAGTTCGTGCTGGCCCTGCCGAGCGCCGGCACGTGGGTCGCCTCCGACGACGCAACGCCCACGGCGAACTCGGCGGTCATCACCGTGGGACGCGCCGAACTCGTCGGCGACGCGTTCACCTCGGCCAACTCGGCGATCCCCGACCTCGACGTGCCCGACGGGCCCGTCGTGTTCCACCCCGACCTCGCCATCGAGGTCGCCCGCAACCGGATCCTCGTCGGCTTCACCGAGTCGGCCACCGTCCCGCAGGCGAACGCCGCGCTCGCCGCCGCCGGCCTGACCATCCTCGGTGGCAACCGCGACGCCCAGATCCTCGTCACCGAGGTCGCCGACGCCGGGACGCCCGGCCTCGAGTACATGCAGTCGGCACTCGACGTGCTCCGGGCACAGCCGGGAGTGCGCACCGCCGCCTACGACGTCAGGATCAACCCCGAGACGGCGCTGCCCCGACCGGCCGATCCCGACCCCTTGCCCGACGCCAATGGCAAGCCGACGTACACCTGGGAGTCGGTCACGACCCTCGACGACAGCGTCAGGGGGATCGGCTCCAACGACGGGCTCGAGTCGGCCCGCTTCCCCCAGGCGTGGAACTGGCTCGACACCATCCGCAGGGTGCGTGGCGGCGGGGGCGCCAGGAGTGCCACCGTGGTCCTGGACACGGGGTTCGACCCCGGTCATCCCGATCTCGCCAACGCGAAGCTGCAGACACTGTGCACCGCCGGCGGGCGGTGTACCACGAACCCGGTCGGCTTCGATGGCAGAGGCCAATCGCGCGGGTACCACGGGACGGCCGTCGCGGGCGTGGTCGGAGCGGTGTTCGACCGGGGGTCCGTGACCAGCCCAACCTCTCAGGGCACGGTGGGCGGTGACCCGGCATCGGATCTCCACCTCGTCCCGTTCTTCGTCAACAGCGACTCCTCGGTGACATCCACGGTTGCGCTGTGGTCGTACAGCGCGGTGCTCGACCTGATCATCGACGAGAAGGCGAGGTCGGGATCCAAGTTCCCCAACCTGCGAGTGATCAACCTCTCCGCAGGAATCGGCTTCCCCCTCAACAGTGTCGGCGTCCCGAGGTTCGAGAACGAGTTCGCGGGGTTCCGGTGCGGTCCGGGCGACTCCGACGACCTGACCGCCCCGCTCGACTCCCGGGTCGCCTGCACCCCCAACACCTACGACCCGTACCTCCGGGAATTCCGTGCCGCCGCCGAGTTGCTGCGCCCGACCGGGGCACGGCTCGCGACCAACAACGTGCTGCTGGTGATCGCCGCGGGCAACGACGGCGATAAATTCTGCGCCGAGCCCCGCACCGACTCGGCGACCGCATGCAGCGAGTTCGTGCCGGTGAGCGCCACGACCGGTGACACGTTCGGCCACCTGGCGGTCAACTGGACCGGTGGCCCGCCGCCGTTCGTGTTGGTGGAGGCGAACACGGCCACGGTCGGGCAGTTGACTCGCAGCTCGTTCTCGAACGTCGACGGGCAGCTCAGCGCCGACGGCGAGACCGTTGTCCCCACGGTCACGAGCACGGTCCCGGCCGGGTACCGGTCGATCGACGGAACGTCGTTCTCGGCCCCGCTGGTCAGCGCTGCCGCCGGTCTGCTGTCGTCGCTCACCTCGAACTGGCAGACGGTTCGCAGCCTGCTCGTCGACCGGGGCACGGTCGACGTGCAGGGCTCGCCGACCCCCCGCCTCGACGTGTTCGCGTCGCTGCTCGGTCTCCCGGCGGCGGTGGGCGTCGACGCCCTCCTCGACGTGAACGACCTGTCGCCCGACGGCAATCAGCGCGTGGTCTACGACGATCGGGGCCAGCCGACCAGCGAGAACACCGCGAGCGGGAGCACGCAGCTGCGCACGCAGCGGTCGGCCCCTGACACCAACATCGACATGCGCGATTTCCGGCGGTTCCGGGATGCGTTCCTCGACACCTGTGGGTCGCGGCCCGGCTGTCCGACTCCGGAGCAGATCAGCCTCGACGGTTCGCCGACGCACCCCAAGCGCGACCAGAACTTCGACGGGTGCTTCCGGTCCCAGAACCTCCCTCGGTGCAGCTACCCCGAGGACTGGTTCTCGCGCTTCGACTTCAACGGCGACGGCAACCTGTTCCCCGGCGACTTCCCGGTGCTCCTGCGCCCGGACGGGACGCCGGCACCTCGAGGCTCGGGCACCCGCATGACCGACCTCGACGTCTTCCAGACACGATTCGGGCAGGGCCCGGCCGCCGACCGCGAAGGCTGGACTGCTGCCGACCTCGACCGGTTGATCTCGTCGGCGGACATCGAACTCCGGCTCGACCAGCTGTGGGCCCAAGGCGCGCTCTCCGCCGAGGTCACCGCAGGAACCCTGCTGGAGACCGGTCCCCGTCGGACGTTCACGCCGCGCGGTCCGGGTGATGTTCGGATCTACACCGTGCCGATCAGTCCGTCGGTCGATGCGGACAACACCGACACGGTCCAGGTGCGGGTGGTCGCCCGGCTGCCGGGTGGCGAGACCGCCGTCTATCTGTCCGACCTGCTACCGGCCAAGGCCGGCCAGGACCTGGTGGTCACCCCGTGCGCCGTCCAGTTCCTCGCCGAGGCATCGCCGGCCGAGGTGACACCGGGCGGCTCGTCCCTCATCACCGCCAGTCTCATCGACTGCTCAGGAGGGCTGCGCCCCGTCGCCGGCGCCGCCGTCGACTTCGAGATCGCGAGTGGTCCCAACGGCTCGTCGATCTCCGTCGTGTCTGCAGTGACCGACGGCGAGGGTCTCGCTCGGACCGTGTTCACCTACCCGGACGGGGTGAACTCCGCTGCCCAGGTCGTCGCCTACGCGACGCCTGCGCTGGACGGCGGTGAGCGATTGCAGGCCAGTGTCGACCTCGGCGCCGCCGACGGCTTCACGATCCACTACCGGTTCCGTCAGACGATCCTGGACTACGAACGCACCTCGACCAACGACTGGGGTCCGGGGCAGGACGACTGCGACGGCCCGACCGACGCCGGCGTGTCCCCCGCGAAGTGCTTCAGCGCGACGCAGGAGATCCGTACCGACTTCTCGGCACCGGGATCGCCGGCCGTCCCGCTGCTGCTCGGCGAGCTCGAACGCAGAGGAACGATCACACCGAGTTCCTCGGGCGGCGCTGTCGTCGACGATTCGGTACGGGTGCTGCAGCGCGCATCGACAGCGGAGCCGGGCGCGTTCAACCTCCCGGGGGTCACGCTGACGACCCGCGTGGAGGAGTGGGACCCGGCGACCCCGGCGGACCGGGTGACGCGGATCTACGACTCACCCATCGAGGTCGCCGGCCAGCTCGGGGCGCAAGAGTTCGCCGATCTGCCGGCGATCGACATTCCGACGATCGACTTCGCCGTCACGGACAACCGGATCCGGGTCAACAACCTCCGCCGGTTCGGCGACGACTACGCAGCGCTCCAGACCGCGTACACCCTGCAGCGGGGAACGTTGGTGCTGCCGGAGTCGACGAACCCCGATCTGCCGATCCCCAACCCGTACCAGCAGCTCCAACAGATTCCGACCGACCTCGCGCTCATACCGCGCCCCGACTCGTCGAACTTCGCGTGGGACTGGAACCCCGATGCGCCCCTGGACTTCACGACCAACAGTGACGGCATCTACCAGCCGTCGTCGTGGTGCGGCACCCGCCAACGAGTGTTCGACAACGCCGACGACCCGGGGTTCTGGAACGACACGGATCCCTCGATCGGGACGACAGACCCGCTCGATCCGAACGTCGTGTTCCCCGGCCCGTACCGCGATCCCGACGAGCAACGCGCCGAACGCGGGCCGGGCGACCGCGCCGCGCCGCGTCACGTGGGGTCCGTGACGTCACGGTTCGAGTTCGTCGCCGTCGTCACCGCCGCGGGAACGCCGGCTCCGGCGCTCGAGTTCCCTCCGTGCGACGAGACCGATCCGACGCCGTACTTCGGGTGGCAGCCCGACGCGCCGGTCGAGGGCGAGACCGTCGAGTTCGTCGACCTCTCGTCGTACGCCGACACTGCCCAGGGCACGGCGTGGCGGTTCGGCGATCCAGAGGGGACGTCGCCGACCACGAACACGCACCGGTTCTCCGACAACGGCACGTACGGCGTCGATTTCACGGTCACCGATGCGTCAGGCGTCGACCACACGAGCGACACACGAGACGTCGTCGTGAAGAACGCGCCACCCACACTCGGATCCGTCGAGTTCCTCCCCACGGCACGGCGCATCCGCTTCGAGGTCGACGACCCGGGCGTGATCGACCGGGAACTGCTGGAGGTGCGGCTCACCTCACCGACGCCGGGTTGGCCCGCCGGCGGTGTCGTGGCGTACACGGCGCCGCCCGACGACCCGACGACCGGTGAGTCGGCGCTGGGGACGTGGACCGACGTGATCCTCCTGCCGGACGTCACACCCGGCGTGTACTTCGTCGTGCTGACGGTGCTCGACAAGGACGGAGGCACGGCAACCCGGACGTTCTCACTCGCCGTTCCCGTGCCCGAGCCGCAGCTCGCCGGTATCCGCATGCCGGTCGTGGACGCCGACGCCGTCGAGTTCAGCGTGCCGGCGGCGCTCGCGACGCTCGCGCCGCAGACGCTGCTCGCCCAAGCGCTGCCCGCCCAGGCGCTGCCGACGACGACATCGCCGCCGCCGACCGATCCGGTACCTGCCTTCGTGATCGAGCGCACGGCCGTCGCCACGGGCGAGCTCGTGGTCGTCCGCAACGCGTCGCGTACGGCCGGCCTGCCTGCCGGAGCGACAGTCGATCCGGGAGATGGCCGCTCGCCGATCCCGGTCACCACCGACGGCACCGTCGCGCTCGCTTACATCGTGGCCGGCGATCCGACGCTGCGGGTGAGCGCCCTCACGGGAGTGGTGAGCGCCGGCACCGCCGTCACGGTGACGGGGCCAGCGATCCCTGCCGCAGTCGTGTACGAGGGCGTCACCGCCGCTCCACTCGGCGCCGACGCCGCCGTGCTCGCCCGAGCGACCCAGGTCGGCGGGGTCACGTTGCCGGGTGTCATCGTGCGGTTCACGCTCGGCACGGTGTCGGTCGACGCCGTCACCGGCAGCGACGGGCGGGCCCGCGCCGACCTCGCGGTGACCGGGGCGACCGGACCGCGAGATCTCGTCGTCCAGGTACTCCCCGACGGCTCCCCGACGACCGTGCCGTTCACCGTGACTCCCAACTCCGTGCCGGTCGCCGACGCCGGTGGCCCCTATGCCGCAGGGGTCGGGGCGCCGCTGACACTCACCGGGTCGGGCACCGACGCCGACGCGGGCGAGCAGGCGCTGCTCGCGTACCAGTGGGATCTCGACGGCGACGGCGCGTTCGACGACGCCACCGGACCGGTGCCCTCGCTCACCGCCGAGCAGGTCCGCCTGCTGCTGTGTCGAGGCGCGTGCGAGGCCGACGAGACGGCCACGATCGCACTGCGGGTCACCGACACCAAGGGCGGGCGCTCGATCGACACCACGACGTTCACCGCCGTCCGCGACTTCACGCTGACGATCGACCCGGCGAACGCCACCCTGGTGCCCGACGCCAACGTGAGCTTCACCGTCAGCGTGGTGTCCACCAACGGCTTCACCGGTCCGGTGACGCTCACCGCGCCGAACCTGCCGACAGGCGTCACCGCAACCTTCACGCCCTCCACGGTGACCCCGAACGGGACGTCGCTGCTCAACCTGAGCGCAGCGTCCACGCTGTCGCCGGCCAACTTCTCACTGCTCGTGCGGGGCACGAGCGGGTCGATCGTGCGTGAGACCGGGACGAGCGTGTCGCTCGAGTTCGGGCTGATCCCGCAGTGCTTCGGCGCCGTGACCGGCCGGGTGACCGACGAGACCGGTGCCGGCGTGGCCGGCGTCGGCGTGTTCGGCGCCGTCACCGACGACGATGGCCGGTACGCCGCGACCGGACTCGCCCTCGATCCGGGCAATGCGCCACGGCTGTTGTCCGTGTCCACGGTCGGGTCGGAGTTCTACCCGATACAGCCCGCCGCGACCGTCCTGATCTCCTGCGGCACCACCAGTACGAGGGACATCTCCGTGCTGCGACGCCAGTTCGGTGCCGTGACGGGCACGATCACGGGCATCGACATCGACGGTTCGCCGCTCGGCCCGATCAACGGTGCAACCTTCGCACTCAACCGCCGCACCGGAGCCGACGGCCGCTACTCGTTCACCAACCTGCCACTCGGGTCGAACAACTCGGCGATCAACTACAACGTGTCGGTCAGCGCCCCGGGATATCACCCGCTGAACCGAACGGTGCAGATCAGTGCGGGGACGACCTCGACGCTCGACATCGCCCTGCAACGGATCTGCACCGCCGACGTTCGGGTGCGGGTGCTCGACCGAGCGACGGGCCGAGCGGTGCCCGGCGCGAGGGTCGACAACGGGGTCGGGACCATCGGGCGCAGCACCGACGCCAACGGCATCGCCATCATCCCCGGGATCGGCCTCGGCTCGCCCGACAACCGTCCGATCAGCCGCACGATCCGTGCGTTCACCCCGATCGGCGTCGACCCGCAGGGCAGCGCGACGAAGAACGTGATCCTCGGCCGATGCGGCGCTGTGGTCCCCGTTGACATCGCCATCCCGTTCCCCCGCCGTGTCGAGTCACAGGTGAACGTGCTGGTCCTCGACGACACCGGCGCGCCGGTAGAGGGCGCGAGGGTACGGATCGGCAGCACCAACTACAGCCAGAACCTGACCGGCGCCGACGGTCGGACGTCGATCACCCACCTGCTGGGCATCGATGTACCGCCGACCTTGAACACCACGATCACGGCGGGCAGGACGGGCCTGCTGAGTCCGCCGCCGCTGCCGGTGACCCTCACCGAGGGCCTGACCACGAACGTCACCATCACGCTCGTCACCCCCAGGTTCGGTGTGGCGGAGGGGACGGTGCGCGACCGGGCGACCGGCGCGCCGATCGCCGGGGTCGTCGTGAGCGGGGTGACCACCGGGCCCGACGGCCGCTACCGGCGCGACAACATCTCGCTGAGCGGGCTCAACGAACCGACGCAGACGAGCCTGCGGGCAAACGACCTGCGCACGCCGCGCCAGTACTGGGACTCGGCGCGCACCGAGGTGACCGTGCGCGCCGACGAGGTGACCCTGGTACCCGACCTGCTGATGACGCGGGTGTGTGAGCCGGCCACCATCCGCGGTCGAGTGGTCAACGCGGTCGACCGCACACCGATCGAGGACGCGCTGGTTCGCGTCACCACGACCCTGTTCGACCGCACCGATGCCGACGGCCGGTTCGTCATCCAGAACATCGCGGCCGGCACGGACAACGAGAACCTCGTCTACGGGGTGACGGCGTCGGCGACGGGATTCCTGACCGCGACCAAGGTCGTCACCGTCGGTTGTGCAGCCGACATCGTGGTCGACTTCGGGCGCGACGGCGACGGCGTCGGTACGATCCGCGGGCGCATCACCGACCCGGCGGGCGACCCCGTCGTCCAAGCACAGGTGACCACCGGATTCGGCGGCTCGGCCCGCACCGACTCGAACGGTGAGTACCTGATCAGCGACGCACCCGCCGGCGAGGGTGGTGCCGAGCGGAACTGGTCGGTGCGAGTGCTTCCACCGACGGGCTCGGTGCTGGAGTCGGCAGAGCGAACGGCCACGGTTCGGCGCGACGAGACGACCACACTCGACATCCAGCTGGGCACGCTCGCCGACGACCCGCCGACTGCCGCGTCATTCCCGCTGGTCGTCGATCCCGGCCCGACGCCGATCACCCTCGCCGGCGCGGATCCGACGGGTGACCCGCTCACGTTCGAGGTGACGGCACCGCCGACGAACGGCACGCTGACCGGCACGCCGCCGAACCTCGTCTACACCCCGGACGGCGGGTTCGTGGGCGTCGACACGATCACCTACGTCGCCGACGACGGCCCGAACACCTCCTCCCCCGGCGTGATCACCATCACGGTGCGCGCCCCGAACCAGTCGCCGGTCGCCCGGATCACCGGCCCGACGGTCGGCGACGAACTCACCGCCGAGGAGGGAACCCGGGTCGAGCTGTCCGCCGCGACGTCGTCGGACGCGGACGGCTCGATCGTCCTCTACGAGTGGGACCTCGACGGCGACGGGGCCTTCGACGACGACACCGGCCTCACCGCCGACGTCCGTGAGTTCGACGATGCGGCGGTGACGGTCACCCTGCGGGTCACCGACGACCGCGGCGGCGTCGGCACGGTGACCCGGACCCTGACGTTCCGCAACGCCGAGCCGGCGCTCGCACTCCTGCCGCCGGACGTGTCGGTCCGCTCGATCGAGTTGTTCGGCGAGATCGACGATCCGGGCGAGGACACGTTCACCGGCACCATCGACCTCGGCGACGGATCGGGCGTCCGGCCCTTGACGGCGCTGGAGCTCGACGGATTGGATCTCTATGTCGAGCACACCTACGCCGGCGGCGGGGTGTACACGATCACGATCGAGGTGTGCGACGACGACGGCGGCTGCGACACCGCGACGACGACAGCGACCATCGCCGGCCCCGGCAACGCGTCACCCACGGCGCGGATCACGGGGCCGACCGAGGCGCCGGAGGGTGACACGGTCGAGCTGTCGGCGGCGACGTCGAGCGACAGCGACGGCACGATCGCCTCGTACGCGTGGGACCTCGACGGCGACGGTGACCACGACGACGCAAGCGGTGTCACGGCGTCGCTGTCACGCAACGACGACGACGTGGTCGACGTGGGGCTACGCGTCGTCGACAACGGTGGAGCATCCGCCACCAGCCGAGTCGACGTGACGTTCACGAACGTCGACCCGCTCATCGCCCCGATCGCTGCCACGACGATCGTGACGGGCGATGCGGTGAACCTGCCCGGGTCGTTCGGCGATCCCGGCGCCGACCTGTGGGACGCGACCGTCGACTGGGGTGACGGAGCCGGGCCGGTGCCGCTCGCGCTGACCGGCACCACGTTCACCCTTGCCCGGACGTTCGCCGACGCCGACAGCTACACCGTGACCGTCGCGGTGCGCGACGACGACGGCGGCTCAGGCACGACGACCTTCGAGCTGACGGTCGCAGCGGCGAACGCCGACCCGACGGCCGCGATCGATGTGCCGGCGACGACACCGGAAGGCAGCACGGCCGCGCTCGACGGCGGCGGATCGACGGACCCCGACGGCGCAGTGGTCGCGTACGCCTGGGACCTCGACGACGACGGTGGCTACGACGACGCAACGACGGTGTCGGCATCGGTGCCGTGCCTCGACGACGGCACACGCACGGTGCGGCTGCAGGTGACCGACGACGACGACGCCACGGGCGTCACCTCGGCGACGGTCACGTGCAGCAACGTCGCACCGATGGTCACCGCGATCGCCGGTGCCGCGCTGACGCCTGGCGACTCGTTCGAACGGGCCGGCTCGTTCGCCGATCCGGGCGCCGACGACTGGACGGCCACTGTCGACTGGGGTGAGGGCGCCGGGCCGGAACCGCTGGCGCTGGCGGGCTCGGGCTTCACGCTCCAGCACGTGTACGCGACCGAGGGGAGCTACACACTGACCGTCGACGTCTGCGACGACGAGGATGCCTGCGGCACCGCGACGGCGGCGGTGACGGTGGCCGAGCCGCCGCCGGACCCCGAGGCCGACCTGTCGATCACGAAGACCCACGTGGGGAGCTTCACCGCCGGGGACAACGGTACGTACACCATCCAAGTGACCAACGCAGGTCCGGATGTGGCGAACGGTGTGACGGTGACCGACTCGCTGCCGGCCGGCATGACCCTCGTCGGCACGTCGAGTTCCGGCTGGTCGTGCAGTGCCGCGACGCCGATCACCTGCACGCTGTCGGGCGGGCTCGCCGTCGGGGCGGCGCCGGTGCTCGAACTCGACGTGGCAGTGGCCGCAGACGCTCCGACCGGCACGAACGTGGTGACCAACCAGGCGGCCGTCGCCGGTGCGGTCCGCGACGGCGACTCGACGAACAACGAGGCGTCTGATCCGACCACGATCGTCGCTCCACCACCGCCCGAGGCCGATCTCGCGGCAGCGGCCACCCTGTCGAAGCGCGACCCGCAGCCGGGCGAGGCGGTCGTCATGACGGTCGCCGTGACGAACGCCGGCCCCGACCCCAGCGGTCCGGTGTCGGTCGACATCGAACTCCCCGTCGGGCTGTCGTTCGGCGGCCTGGTGGAACCACAGGGCATTCGGGCGAGCCAGCTGGTCGGCGGCTGGTCGTGCACGCCGGGAACACCCGTCGTGTGCACGACACCCGACATCGGCGTGGGAACGACCTCGCAGCTCGTGGTACGCCTCCTGGTGGGCGCCGGTGTCACCGGTCCTCTGGACGTCGCGGCGACGGTCAGCAGCGGCGCCGAGGACCCCGATCCATCGGACAACACGGGATCCGTCCAGCTCACCGTGCAGCAGCAGACCACGACCACCACCACCACGACCACGACCACGACGACCACGACAACCACCACGGCCCCGGCTTCGACCACGGCCCCGGATTCGCCATCGGGCGATCCAGATCCGTCCAACGTCCCCGCAGCGACGGTGTCCGGCGCGCCGGTGGGCGGCCAGAACCCGCCGCAGCCGAGCCCAGGCCCTCGTCTCGACGACGAGCTCCCCGCCACCGGCAGTGATGGGCCGCGACTCCTCACGCCGGCGTTGCAGCTGATCGCCGGAGGTCTGGTGCTGCTGCTGCTCGCCCGGCGCAGGTTCCGCCGCACCGCGTGATCGCACTGCCGGCTCGACGAGACGGATGCAGCCGGCGATCCCATAGCCTCGCCCCATGCGGATCATCGTCGTCGGTGCCGGAGCGGTCGGCGGGGTCGTCGCCGCCAACCTCGCATTGGCCGGTACGCCGGTCGTCGCGATCGCCCGCGGCGAGCACGCTCGAGTGATGCGCGAGTCGGGGCTGCGCTACGAGTCGCCCCGCGGCACGCAGGTCGTCGAGCTGCCGGTCGCCACGTCGATCGGCGAGATCGACGTCACCGACGACGACGTGTTCATGCTCGGCGTCAAGAGCCAGGACACCGTCGGCGTGCTGAACGACCTCCGCGCCGCCGGTGTCGCCCACCAGCCGATCGTGTGCATGCAGAACGGCGTCGACAACGAACGCCAGGCGCTGCGCCTCTTCCCCAACGTGTACGGCATGTGCGTCATGCTCCCCGCCGACCACCTCTCGCCCGGCGTCGTGCGCGTCTGGACCGCGCCGAGCTCGGGCCTGCTCGACGTCGGCCGCTACCCGCACGGTGTCGACGACCTGAGCGTGCAGCTCGCCGCCACCCTCGAAGCGGCGACGTTCGGCTCGATCCCGCGTGACGACATCATGAGCTGGAAGTACCGCAAGCTGCTGATGAACCTCAACAACGCCGTCGAAGCGGTGTGCGGGCGCGACGGAACCAGGGGACGCCTCGGCGAGATGGTGCGGGCAGAAGGCGAGGCGGTGCTCGCAGCCGCGGGGATCTCCGTCGTCAGCGTCGAGGACGACCAGGCCCGCCGCGGCGACGCGCTGCAGATCCAGCCCGTCGGCGACGACCAGCACCGAGCCGGAGGATCGACCTGGCAGAGCCTGCGCCGCGGCACCGGCACGATCGAGACCGATTACCTCACCGGCGAGATCGTGCTGCTCGGCCGGCTCCACGGCGTCCCGACCCCGGCCAACCAGGCACTCCAGGAGGCGGCCGCCGAGATGGCGCGCACCGGCGAGCCGCCGGCCTCGCGGTCCGTCGACGACGTGCTGCAATCGATCGACCTGGCCAACGACGCCGGCTGACCTCGGCGACGTCGGCCGACTGGTCGCACCACCCGGGCTGCGGCCGTCGCGCCGCCATGTGGTCACATCGAGAGATAGTGTGACCACATGGATGTCGGTGTGCGCGAACTGAAGGCCAAGCTGTCGGAGTACCTCGGTGCCGCTGCGGCCGGCCAGGAGGTCGTCGTCACCGACCGCGGCCGGCCCGTGGCCCGCATCGTCCCGTACGGCAACTCCTCCGCGATCGAACGGGGGATCGCCGAGGGATGGGTCGAAGCCCCACGAAGAACGCGGCTCGAACCCGTCGTGCGCCACCGTTCGCCGGTGTCGGTGCTCGACGTGCTCGACGAGGACCGGGAGTGACCCTGTACGTCGACTCCAGCGCGCTGTTGAAGCGGTACGTCGACGAACACGACTCCGACGCCGCCGTCGAATTGATGACCACCGATCCCGTCATCGTGACGTCACGGATCACCGAGATCGAGGTCCGCCGGAACCTCGCCCGACTACTCGACGCACGTTCGCTCGACGCCGCGAGGCGTCAGTTCGCCGTCGATCTCGACGCGTTCGCACTGATGACCGTCGATGCGACGATCTGCAACGACGCCGCCCGCATCGCCGAGCAGACGCTCTGCCGGTCGCTCGATTCGATACACCTCGCCTCGGCGGCGCGTGCGGGGGCGTCGACGGTCGTGCTCACGTTCGACATCCGGCAGGCAGCGATGGCACGCTCGATCGGCCTCAGCGTCGTCGGCTGCTGAGCAACGTCGTCCGCACCGCCGGGCTCAGCGGTGGCCCAACGTGCTCAGCGCAGCGATCGCGGATCCGCGGGCGCCGGCCATGTCGAGGTCGGCCACGAGCGCGAACGACGCGACCAGCGCGCTGCTCGTCGCGTAGGAACGTGTGCTCCTCGACCCGTGCGAGGAACCAGTCGCGGAACGACGGCTCGGCCTCGATCACGCCACCGCCGAGCAGGTACACGTCGGGATCGGTGAAGTTGGCCCCGATCGTGAACAGACGGCCGAGCGCCATCGCCTGCTGCTCGAAGATGTGGAGGGCCATCTCGTCGCCGCGCTCACCGAAGCCCCGCACCTGTTTGGCGGCATCGAGCAGCTCCACGCCGGCCAGTTCGTGATCGGGGTACCGCGTCAACCAGTAGGGCAGGAGGTTCTTGTGGATGCCGGTGAGCGACGCCACGCTCTCCGCGTCGCCGACGAACCCGCAGTTGCACGTCGGTGTCGGTTGTCCCTCGCCGAGCAGGCCGTCCATCGGGATGTGCACGTGACCGAGTTCGCCCGCCATCCCGGCCGCACCCTTGATGATCCGTCCGCTCTCGATCACACCGCCGCCGAGGCCGGTCCCGACGATCACCGAGATCGACGAACGCTCGCCACCGATCGCCCCGAAGTGCCGGTGATGGGCGTACAGCGCGGCGGCATTGGCGTCGTTGTTGTAGACGACCGGCAGGCCGAGTTCGTCCTCGAGTGCGGTCCGGAAGTCGTAGCCCCGCCACTCGTCGTGCCCGAAGTTGGTACCCCCACGCGACGAGATCACCCCGTCGGCGGTCGCCGGCCCCGGCGTGTCGAGGCCGACCCCGAAGACCTCCCGTCGATCGATGCCGGCCAACTCGATCGCCGCCTCGAAGGCCTCGCGGAGTGCACCGATCGCAGCGTCCGGGCCCTCGGTGACACGACTCGGCAACTCGACCAGACGGTCGATCAGGAAGTTCCCGTCGCGGTCCATGACCGTGAACTTGTTCGCCGTGCCGCCGTTGTCGAGCCCGACCACATACGAACCCGCCGCGTTCATGCGACCGCCGGAGTGCCGGCGTGGAACGACCACGGCGCTGGCGGACATGTCTCGATGGTCACGAGTCAGGCATCCTACGCCTCGCCCGTTGCGTCACGTTTGACCCGGCACCGTTGGTGGCTCACGGGGCGAGGTGAGCGAGGACGTTGGCCGTCACCTGCATCACCGCGGGGTCGGACGCCAGGCCGAACACCCAGTCGGTGCTGCCGACGGTGACCACCTCGCCGCCGTCGGGTCCGAACGGCCGGCACGTCAGCATCACGGCGTTGCCGTGGCGGACTCGGGCGAGGTTGGTGTCGCCGGCGTCGCCGTACAGCCGGGTGGCGATGAACTCGGCGTCGCCCTGGTCGCTGAGCGCGGAGATCGACGCCGGGTACTCACCGACGATCAGGTTGCTCGACGGCGTGAACGCGACGATCTCGATGTCGGCGGGCAATCCGGGATGCGCCCGGGCGACGGGGAGCTGCAGCTCGTCGAACGTGAGCGGGCAGCCGAGCGTCTCGTACCCGACGATCCCGTCGTCGACGCCGAGGACGTCGCCGTAGCCGAGGCCGGTGCCCTCCAGCATCCAGTGGTCGTCGCGGTACACGACGAAGCCGCCGACGCCGCGCGGCGTCGCCTTGCCGAAGCGGTGGTACAGCCCGAAGGCCGAGCCCGCTCCGAGCAGTTCCCATTCCGGTCGACCCACGAGCGGGTCGGCCCACATGCCGGTCATCCCGGTCGGGTCACCGGCCGCGACGACCGGATCGTCGAGATGGGCGGCGTACTTGTGACACACCATCGCGAGCCCATCCGGGTTGTCGTCGAGGCGGACCTGCCAGAACATCGTGTTGCCCGAGAAGCTGGCGAAGTTCCCACCCTGGCGCACGTGGTCCTCGACGGCGCGGCGCTGTCCGGCCGACCAGTACTCGTCGTGCCCGACGCTGAGCACCAGGTCGTACCCGGCGAGCGCATCGGGGTCACGCTCGAGATCCGACGACACGGCGTAGTCGAACCGGTGACCCGCGCCCTCGGCCCACTCCACGAAACGGCGGGCGTGGGTGAACCACCCGGCCGACCCGATCGCCGCCGGATAGGCGTGTTCGGTTCGGTAGTGCTGGAAGATCGAGCCGTCGACGTCGGGCTCCTCGCCCCAGCGGACGGGACGCGCCTTGCGGTCGTCGCGGTCGACCTCGGGCCGCCACAGCATCCCGCGGCCGAAGGGCCGGGCGTGCGACACCGTCGTGGCGCCGGTGTACAGGCTGCGGCCGCCCCACGTGTTGTAGGCGTGCCAGGTGTTGGTGTCGAGCACGAGCAGCGCCCGGGCCTGCGCGCGGTCGTCGGGGCGACGCCGGACGACGAAGCAGGCATGGGCGACGTCGCGTCCGGCGGGTGCACCGTGGGCGGTGAGGGTGACGAGATGGAAGCCGGGTTGCCAGTCGTCGCCGACCGGGATCTCGATCGTGGTCGGCCAGCGGCATCCGGCCGAGTCGGCGTCGGGTGGCGGCTCGACGAACCGGCCGGGCACGTCGGTCGCCTCCCACATCGGTACCCGGGTGGCGCCCCACCGCTCGACGACGACGTCGAATCGAGGGCTGTGCGTCGACACGTGCAGCGTGACGGTCTCACCGGCCCGGTAGCTGAGCCGACCGGCGTAGCCCTCGATGTCGTCGTGGAACGTCTGGTCGTCGGCCATCCGTCGAACCTACCGATCGAGGCGTGTGTGGATTGGCACAGACGTGCTGCGGCGACGGCGCTCGGGATCGAACGCGTCGACCCGGAAGAAACATTGTTTGCGTGCGCAACTGTGACACACCCCCTCGTCAAGATGGGCGGCATGTCGGAGGTGTCGGTCGAGGGGTTCGTCGAGGAGCTCGTGGAGGAGCTCATGGAGTGCAGCGACTCCGACCTCGACGCCCGCGTCCGCTCCCTCGAGCTGGAGCGTCGCCGGACGGAGGCCGAACTCGCACTGACCGCCGGCGAGATCGACCGGCGGCGGTCGTACCTCGACGACGGGCACCGTTCGCTGAAGGCCTACCTGCGCGGCACCTGCAGCTACTCCGACGCCGAAGCTGCCCGAGTCGGCCGCCTCGCCACCGCCGCCGACGGTGTGCCGGGCCTCGCCGAAGCCCTCCATCACGGCCGCATCGGCACCCCGCAGGCCAACGAGCTCGCCGTCGCCCACGCCAACCCGCGGGTCCGCGACCGGCTGGTCGAGTTCGCTCCGATGCTGCTGGAGCTGGCCGAACGCCTCAGCTTCCGGGAGTTCCGCACCTGCGTGCAGCGCTTCGTCATGCTCGCCGACCTCGACGGCGCCCACCGCGACCTCGACGAATCGATCCAGAACCGTCGCGCCCGCGTCGTCAACCTGAACGGATCACTCCACCTCGACGGCGGCGGTGGCGACCCGCTCGTCAACGTCGAACTCGAAGCGATCTTCCGTCACTTCTGCGAACTCGAATACCAGGCCGACGTCGCCGCCCGTCGCGCCGAGTACGGCGACCGTGCCGACGAACACCCGCTCCCCCGCACCGCTGCCCAACGCGGCTACGACGCCTTCGTGGCGATCATGCGCGGCGCGCTCGCCAACCATCGAGCCGGCCGCCCGGCGCCGGCCGTCGAGCCGCTGGTCAACCTCCTGATGGATCACCGCACCTGGGGGAGCCTGCTCGTGCAGGCCGGCCTCGCCCCCGACTCCACGCTCGCGGGCGAACCGGTCGACCCGTTCACCGGTACGGCGTCGCCCGGGGATCTCATCGCCGATCTGCTCGCCGACCCCGACGGGTTCACCTCACGGCGATGCGAAACCTCCACCGGCCAGATCCTCGACCCGCACACCGTGTTGCGCGCCGCACTCGCCGGCCACATCCGCCGCGCCGTGCTCGGCGCCGACAACCTCCCGATCAACCTCGGCCGGAAAGCCCGGGTGTTCACCGGCCCCGCGCGACAAGCCGCCAAGCTCCTCGCGGTGCAGTGCGACCATCTCGGCTGCGGCCTCCCCGGCGAGGTGTGCGAAGTCGACCACTCCACCGAGTGGCACGAAGGCGGGCACACCGACCAGGACAACGCCGGCGTCGAGTGCGGCGGGCACAACCGGGACAAACACCGAAAACGATGGCGCACCCGTCGCGACATCGACGGACGAATCCACACCATCCGAGCCGACGGCACGATCATGCTGCCCGTCGGCACACGACCACCCGTCTTCGCCGACGGCGCACCGCCCGTCCTGCCCATCCCGCCTGTCCCGCCCATCCCGCCCATCCCGCCCGACGTTGAACGCACCATCGACGACTGGGCCGACAATGCCGCCGGCGACATCGAGCGTCGCTGCCGAACCCTGCGACGCACCGCCACACGATCACCATCGACGACCTCGACACCGACACGCTCGTCCGTCACCTCGAAGCACTCGGAACGGTGGCTCGGCGCGACATGACGTGACCCGACGGGCACCCGCCGTCGAACGCCCGAGCGATACGAAGTACCGTCGCGTTCGCGGGGCGCACGTCGCCTCGAACGAGAGGAGCAGAGCGATGAGCGACAGCAACGCAGCGATCGGACGGCTCTACGGCGACGGTGCCCGGGCACTCCAGCAGGCGTTCGACTCCGAGCGGCTGGCCGGCGCACTGGAAGCGGTCGCGGTGCACGACGCCCTCGGCGACGACGACATCGCACTGGTCCGCGCGCAGTCGACGGTCTGGATCTCGACGGTCGACGCCGACGGCTGGCCCGACGTGTCGTACAAGGGCGGCGACGTCGGGTTCGTCGAGGTCGTCGACGCGCACGAACTGCGCATCCCGAGCTACGACGGCAACGGGATGTGGCGGACACTCGGCAACATCGTCGACAACGGCCGGATCGCGCTGCTGTTCATCGACACCGAGCGCCCGTGGCGGATGCGGGTCCACGGTCACGCCACCGTCTCGATCGAGCCGGCCGACGTCGAGCGACACCACGGTGCGCAGGCCGTCGTCATCGTCCGCGTCGGTCGCGTGTTCCCCAACTGCGGGCGGTACATCCATCGCAACGGCGAGATCTCGAAGTTCGTCCCGCGGCCCGACCATGCCGCCCCCATCCCCAACTGGAAACGGATCGAGGCGCTCCGCCCGGTGCTGCCCGAACGCGACCAGGACGCCCTCGCCGTCGACGACGGCTCGACCGACGGCTCCGACGGATCGGACGGCTGACGTCGAGATCGGGGCAGATCGCCGCGTGACTCGAGCCCAGCGTGGTACTACCGTGACGCTCGCGGGCTCGCGACCCCAGGGGGAATGGCAATGGCACTGCACGCATACCGCTTCTTCAGCAACAACTGCCGTGAGGCGATGACCCGCTACCAGGCGATCTTCGGTGGCCGGCTCGACGTCATGAGCTTCGCCGACATGCCACCGGGAGAGAGACGCACCCGCCGACGTCGACGCCGACCTGGTGATGCACGCGGCCCTCGTCTTCGCCGACGGCGACATGCTGATGGCGAGCGACGACCCCACCGGCGACGGCGGACCGGTCAAGGGCGTCTCGCTGCACTACACCGCCGACTCGATCGACGACGCCGAGCGCATCTTCGAGGCCCTCGCCGACGCCGGATCGGTCGAGATGCCACTCGAGGAGGTGTTCTGGGCGCTGCGCTTCGGCAGCTGTACCGACCGGTTCGGCACGTCGTGGATGATCAGCGTCGATCATCCGAGCGACCCCACCATCGTCGTCGATCAGACCGCGGGTTTGTGACGCCACCATTGCGCCGGCCCACCCGGAACGGGTTTGACGGGTTTGACGAGTTTGACCCCGGCCGGCCCGTGGAATGCTGACCCCGTGACGAAGATCCGATCGAGCAGATCCAGCCGCGTCCGCGACCGCCGCGGCGTCTCGGGTGGCAGCAGCCTGGGCCTCCCGATGGGTGGCGGCCGGGGCGCGGCATCCCGATGGGTGTCGGCGCAGGCGGCGGCATCATCGGGCTGCTCGTCGTCCTCGCCATCGTGGTCCTGCCGCAGCTGCTCGACTCGGGCGGAACGCACCTCCGTCGACCCGGTACTCGACGACGCCGCCGGCGCGACCGCCTGCGAGACCGAGATCGAGCAAGTGGTCTGCGGCGCCGTCGACGACGTCTCGATCTACTGGGAAGGGCAGTATCCGGTGTCGTTCCAGGGAGCGTTCCCGGGCACCGACACCGTCTTCTTCTCCGGCGCCACCCAGACCGGTTGCGGCCGAGCCTCGGCGCAGACCGGGCCGTTCTACTGCCCCGCCGACCAGCTCGTGTACTTCGACCTCGACTTCCTGCAACAGCTCCAGGACGAGTTCGGCGCCACCGGCGACCTCGCCGCGCAGTACATCGTCGCCCACGAGTACGGCCACCACGTGCAGAACGTGACCGGCATCAACGGTCGCGTCCGCCAGCTCCAGCAACAGTTCCCCGGATCGGCCAACGAGTTCAGCGTCGCACTGGAGCTGCAGGCCGACTGCTTCGCCGGCGCCTGGGCGTCGTCGGTGGCCGAGCGCGGATTGTTCGACCGGGAGGGCGAGATCGACGAAGCGCTCGCTGCCGCGGAAGCCGTCGGCGACGACCGCATCATGGAATCGGCCGGCCAGGACGTGGACCCCGAGAGCTTCACCCACGGCAGCGCCGAACAGCGCCGCTCCTGGTTCGAGACCGGATACGAAACCGGCGACCCCGAGCAGTGCCGAACCTTCGACGGTGCGCTCGCCCCCTGACCGTCGTGCCGAGCCTCCGGTGGGGCAACCACCGTCACGCCAAGTGGACGATCGTCACGCCAGGTGTTCGTGGAGCCGGCGCACGAGATCGAGCTGCGCCCCGACCTCCGGCCCGGCAGCGGGGCGGTGCCGCCGAACCCGATCGAGCGCCTCGTCGAGCGGCACCGCCAACGACACCAGCACCGCCACGGCCGTCGTACCCGACCGGCCGATCCCGGCCGCACAGTGCACGATCAACCGCTCGCCCGCCACGACCCGATCGACGAGTCCGGTCAGCACGGGTGCGAACTGCTCGAGTGTCGGCGCGTGCAGATCGGGGATCGGGTACCACAACGCCCGCTCGGGCGGCTGCGCGCGCAGCCACGCCACGTACTCCGGATAGCGCTCGGCGAGTTCGTGCTCCTCGTTGAGACACACCACCGCGTCGGCACCGACCCGTGCCAGCAACCCCTCCGGGTCGGGTCCGATCGCGTGCTTGCCGCACAGCCACAGCCGACCCCGCGCGGTCGGTGGCAGCGGGATCTCGTGGATGCCGCCGTCGAGGTTCAACCCGGCGCTCCACTCGAGGAACGGATCACTTGAGGAGTGGATCGCGCGGCAGACCGAGGATTCGCTCACCGATCTGATTGCGCTTGATCTCCGACGTGCCACCGGCGATCGACATGCCGCGGTGCATGAGCACGAGCAGGTTGCTCAACCCGCCCGGGCCGTCCATGAACAACGAGTCGGGCCCGTTCAGCTCGGTCATGATCGCGGCGGCCTCGTGGCCGATCTCCGACAGCACCAACTTGGTCATCGCGCCTTCCGGGCCGGGCTCGCCACCGGCAACCGCACGATTGGCGCTGCGCAGGTTGAGCAGCCCCATCGACTGGTGCTCGCGCGATGTAGCGACCCACCCGCGGCGCGCCGCCGTCGAGGCGTTCGGGGTGGGCGTCGAACGGGGCGATCAGCGCAGCGCCCGGCATCGTCATGCCGCCCTGCCCCCCGCCGATGCTGACGCTCTCGTTGCCGAGCGTCGCCCGGGCCACCGTCCAGCCGCCGTCGACCGGCCCGACCACGTCGTCGTCGGGGACGAACACGTCGCTGAAGAAGACCTCGTTGAACTCGGAGTTGCCCGACGTCATCTTCAGCGGCCGGACCTCGACGCCCTCGGCGTGCATGTCGATCGCCATCATCGTGATGCCGTCGTGCTTGGGCACGTCGGGATTCGTGCGCACCGTGGCGAAGCCCATCCCGGCGACGTGCGCGCCGCTCGTCCACACCTTCTGGCCGTTCACGAGCCAGCCGCCGTCGACGCGCGTGGCCTTGGTCTTGACGCCCGCCGCGTCGGAGCCGGCATCGGGCTCACTGAAGAGCTGACACCAGATCACGTCCTGGTTCAGCGCCGGCCGCACCCACCGGTCGATCTGGTCCTGGGTGGCGTACTGGATGATCGTGAGGATGTTCCACGCCGTGATGCCGTAACTCGGACGGGACACGCCGGCATCGGCGAACTCCTGCTCGACCACGAGCTGTTCGACCGCACCGGCGGCCCGCCCGTACGGCTTCGGCCAGTGCGGCATCACGTAGCCGGTCTCGATGAGGCGGGTGCGCTGCTGGTCGGCCGGCAGGTCCTTGATGCTCTGCGCGAACGCACGGACCTCGTCGCGGATCGCTTCGGCCTCGGGCGGCAACTCGACGGCCTTCTCGCGAGCGACGCCCCGGCGCGTCAGATCGGTGAGTTCCGCGGCGGCCTCCGCCGCAGCGAGGTAGTGGAGCAGGGTCGTGGCGCGACGCATGTAGAGGTGCGCGTCGTGCTCCCACGTGATGGCGATGCCACCGTGCACCTGGGTGTTCAGGTTGGCGCACAGATCGGCAGCCGGTGCCGCCAACGTGGCAGCGACCGCCGCCGCGTACGACAGCTGGTCACCGCCGGTCGCCGACGCACGAGCGGCGTCCCACACGGCGCTGGTGGCCAGCTCCGTGGCGACGGCCATGTTGGCGCAGTGGTGCTTCACCGCCTGGTACATCGCGATCGGACGCCCGAACTGGATGCGCTCCTTCGAGTACGCGGCACCCATCTCGGTGCACTCGCGCGCGACGCCGACCGCGTCGGCCGACAGGATGACCCGAGCGAGATCGACGAGCACGCGACGCGCACCCGTCATCACCGTGACGGGCGCGCCGTCGAGGGTCACCCGCGCGCTGCGCCGGGTCGGGTCGAGACTGGGCGGCGACTCGATCGTGACGCCGTCGCCGACATCGACCGTCACCTCGACCACGCCCACGTCGTCGCCGATCGGCACGAGGATCAGCGAGGCGGATCCACCGCCGAGCACCACACCGGCGTCGCCCGAGGCCACACCGTCGGTCACCGTCACCGAACCGCCGAGCGCGACCGCACCGACGGTGGAGCCGTCGGCGAGCCCGGGCAGGAGCCGCGTACGCAGGTCGTCGTCACCGGCGGCGGCGATCACCGCGCCGGCAACGACGGTCGGAACGAACGGCCCGGGCGCAACCGCGCGGGCGAGCTCCTCGACCACGATGACCAGCTCGTCGATCCCGTAGCCGGATCCGCCGACGTCCTCCGGCAGGTGCAGCCCGAGCCAGCCGAGCTCCGCGAGCTCGGACCAGAACTCCGGCAGCGAGTCGTCGGGTGACTCGAGTCGTTCCCGGGCGGCGCCGCGCAGGTTGCGCTTCTCGGCGAAACTGCGCACGGTCTCGGCGAGCGCGCGATGGTCCTCGGTGATGGCAATCGACATGGTGGACGAACCTCTGGTGCAGGTGACGGTGGTGCTGACAGGACGCCGCCATCTTCCCCGACCGCGCCGCCCCGCAACGACCCGAGCCGCCATCCCGCCGCCATCCCGCCGCTATCCCGCCGCCATCCCGCCACAACCGCCCCACGCACGGTTCTCTGCGGAATACGTCTCGAGGGGTGCAACCTATTCCGCAGAGAACTGCACCGGTCCCGACGGCGGGGCAGGTCAGCCGGCCCGCTCGACGAACGAGCACAGCGCCGAGATCAGCGCCATCTCGTCGACGTCGCGGGCCCGGGTGTCGAGCAGTTCGTCGGTGCACACCAGGTAGGCCAGGCACCGCGCCCGGCTGATCGCCACGTTGAGGCGGTTCTTGGAGAACAGGAAGTCGGCGGTGCGGGGCATGAACTCCGACGACGACGTCGTCATCGAGAACAGCACCACCGCGGCTTCCCGGCCCTGGAACTTGTCGACCGTGCCGACCTCCACACCCCTCGTCGCCGGGTTCGCCCGCAAGCGCCGCCTCGATGCAGCGGCGCTGGTCGTTGTAGGGGGCGACCACCATGAAGTCGCCGACCGTCAGCGGGCGGGTCACGCCGTGCTGATCGGTCCACGGTTGGCCGAGCAGCTCCTCGACCTTCGCCACGACGATCGCCGCCTCCTCGGGCGACTCGGTCGATGCGGCCGGTGTGCTGGGCCCGCAGCCAGCGCAGGCCCGTCTGCCCGGCCGCCGACTGGCCGGCGCACGACGCGTGGCTGCGCAGCTTGCCGCCGTACATCACCTCGGAGATGAACCCGCACACGTCGGGGTGCATCCGCCACGTCGTCTCCAGCAGCACGCCACGATCGGGCGGCACGGTCAGCTCGCCGTCCGAGCAGGTGCTCCAGCGCGCTCGCACCCGCGCCACCGGGATGGCTCGCCTGCGGCGACCTGCGGCAGCTGCTGCGGATCGCCGAGCAGGATCACGTTCGTCGCCGAGATCGTCGCCGCCAGCGTGTCGGCCAGGCCGAGCTGGCCGGCCTCGTCGACCACCAGCACGTCGACCGGGTGGTCGCGCATCGCCTGGCTCGCGAACAGCCACGTCGTGCCGGCGATCACGTTGAAGTCACCCTCGGCCACGTTGCGGTTGTCGTCGAGGTAGCGCACGCCGGCGACCGGGCCGTCCTTCGCCTTGCGCACCGCCCGCAGGTTCTCGGCATCGCCCTCGGCCTCGAACCGGTCGACCACTGCCTGCATCAGGTTGTCGATCGCCGCGTGGCTCATCGCCGTGACGCCGACGCGCATGCCGGCGTTCACGAGCGTGCGGATCATGTGCGCACCGGTGAACGTCTTGCCCGTGCCCGGCGGCCCCTGGATCGGCACGTAGCTGCGGTCGAGTCCGGTGGCCCAGCCGCAGATCGCGTCGACGTCACCGACGAACACCCCACCGTCGGGGCCGCGACCCGGCGCGAACACGGGGAGGTCGCGGCGCAGCATCGCATGGCCGACCCGGTCGGCGCGGCCCGCGAGCATCTCGTCGGCCAGTCCCTCGAGCGCCGTCAGCTTCGCCCCCTCCTGGAACCACTGGTAGTGGACGAGCGACGGCGGGTACACGCCCTTCTCCGCGGCGTCGTCGTCCCACGTCACCGCCAACGTCGCCGGCGCTCGGCGTCGATCGATGCGACCGTGAAGAACACCCACTCCTGCTCGTTCACGGCGACGATCAGCTTCGAGCCCGTCGTCGATGTCGACGTCGATCGGCTGTGGCGGGAACGTGAAGCGCGCCCACGGCCACTTCGTCGGCTTGCCGTTCTTGCAGCTGAACTGCGGCTCGAGACCCCGGAACGTCAACCGGGTGATCGCCGACAGCGACTCGAACTGGTCGGCGTCGTCGGCGCGATCGACAGGCGGTACGCGTCGGCGTTGACCACCTGGCGCTCGCGGCGCCAGTAGCCGAGCAGGTCGCCCATCAGGTGCTCGACGGTGCCGGGCCCGAACGCGTGGAGCGCCTCGATGCGGGCGTCGAGCGCGGCATCGGGCTCGTCCGTGCCGAGCACCGCCGGCCGCCACGGCACGTCGGCCGGGCGTTGCGTCCACCAGCCAGTCGCGCAGCGCCCGGGTGGCGCGCACGTCGTCCTCGTTGTAGCGCGGCGATCCGATCGAGGCCGGCCGGGTCGTGCGACGCCATCCACCGCTCGTACTCGACGACCGCGCCGGCACCCCGGTCGATCTCGTGGCCGCGCTCGTAGTCGGTGAGCCGCTCGATGTGCTTGAGGCCGTAGCCCTCGACGCCGACCTGCATCGCCCCGCGTCACGATCGGCAGGAGATCGACGAACAGCCCGGTGGTGATCAGCTGTTCGAGCGCGAGTTCGGCGACGCCGTGCTCGTTCACCAGCCGCTCGAGCGACGACCGCTCGGTGTGGTTGTAGTGGTACACGTGCATGTCGGGGAACTGCACCCGGCGGGCGGCGAGGTGATCGACGAGCGCCTCGGTCGCCGTCGGCCTCCTCGGCCTTGTCGTGCGCCCAGAACGCCGTGAACTCCCACTCGCCCGCGGGCGACTGCTCGATGAGGCCGAACAGGAAGAACAGCCCGGCGTCGGCGTGCCAGAACGGGTGGCCCTCGAAGTCGAGGAACACGTCGCCGTCGTCGGGCGCGGGCAGCGCGGCGAACCCGATCGGATCGGGAGCGTCGAGCGTCGTCGACGAGCGGGGCGTGGTCGGCGTCGGACGGCGCCTGCGAGCAGCTCGAACGGCGGCTTCTCGTCGGGAGCGTTGCGGGCCTGCACCTGGAGGCGCGCCTGGCGGACGAACGTCGCTCGGCGGGCCGGGTCGAGGCCGGCGACCTCGCGGTCGAGTTCGCGGTCGAGTTCGGCCAGCGCGGCGATCGTCGTCACGCCGTCGTGCTGGAGCGTCAAGCGATCGGCGGCGCGGACACCGGCCACGTGGACGAGCGAATCGGCGGCACGCCACTCGGCCTCGCACACCAGCTCGAACTCGCAGAACTGGCAGTGGTCGCACGGCTTGGGCCGGGTGGTCGACCTCGACGTCGTCGGCCAGGAGCTTCGCCAGCTGGCCCCGCAGGCGACGCCAGTACGGCAGCACGTCGGCGACCCGGATCGTCTCGCTGACGCCCGACCCCAGCTCGATGTGCACCCGCTCGGGCAGCACGCCGGTGGCCGCCTCGATCGCCTCGGCGTAGAAGCACAACTGCAGGACGTGGCCGGGCTTGGCCTCGCTGCGGGCGAGCTTGGCGTCGATCGGCTCGTAGGTGAACGTGCCCGTCTCGGCGTCGTCGACCCGACGCAGGAAGTCGGCGATGCCCCGGATGCCCTCGTGCACGAACGGCATCTGGAACACCACGTCGTGCCCCTCGGCCAGCACGTCGCCGACCCGGTCGACCCACTGCTGGAACGACTCGCCGTTCGACACGCTCGGGCACCTCGAAGACCGACAGCCCCTCGGCCCGGTAGCGATCGAGCACCGCCCGCTCGTGCTCGAGACCCTTGTCGAGCAGCATCTGCGCCATCTCGCCGAACGGGCTGTGCTCGACCGTCGCGGGCGCCGGCCTCGACCTCGTGCTGCAACGTGAGGAAGTGCGCGCAGTCGAGCCACGCCGTGATCTTCGAAGGGGTGAGAAGTCGGTCCGCCATCCCCCCATCATGTCCGGGGGGTGCCACAACCGAGCACGGCGATGACACGCGCCGCGAAGAATCCCTTGACACAGCGACATCGCGGGCCCAAACTCCTGACAATGTCAGGACAACCGAACAGTGACAGGCGATCCGTACGCCGTCAGGAAACCCAGCGGGACATCGTCCGAGCGAGCTGGGAGGTGGTGCGTGAGCACGGCCTCGCCGGGTTGTCGATGCGCGACCTCGGCGAACGGGTCGGCATGAGGGCGCAGTCGATCTATTCGTACTTCGCCTCCAAGCACGAGATCTACGACGCCATGTTCCTCGAGGGGTACCAGGCGTTCACCGAGTGGATGGACGCCGCCGTCGACGACGACGCCATCGTGGCCGATCCGGTCGACGCGGCAAAGGTCGCCGCACGCGCCTTCGTCGAGTTCTGCACCAGCGATCCGGTGCGTTACCAGCTGCTCTTCCAACGCACCATCCCGGACTTCACACCGTCGGCCGAGAGCTACGCGGTGGCCGTGCGGGTGTACGAGCAGATGGGACAGCGCCTGGCCGCCGTGGGCGTGCACGATCAGGCGACGCTCGACCTGTGGACCGCGGTGCTGACCGGCCTCACCGACCAGCAGATCTCGAACGACCCGGGTGGGGCCCGATGGACCCGACTCGTCGATCGCGCCGTCGACATGTTGACGACCGAGACCCGAACACACACCAGCACCACCAACGCCACCAACACCACCGAAAGCGAGAAGGCATGACCGCCATGACCACCACCGACGTCACCACCATTGCACCCATCGGGCATCACGAAGCGATGCAACTCCAAGCGACCGAACTCGATCGGGCCATCGCACAGCTGCGATCGCTCGATGCCGAGGACTGGTCGACCCCGACCGTCTGCCCCGACTGGGACGTCCGTCGTATGTGGCTCCACGTGCTCGGCGCGTGCGAGGCCGGGGCCTCCATGCGCGAGAACATGCACCAGATGCTCGCCGGCCGCAAGCGACGCAAGGACCTCGGCGTGTCACTCGAAACCGGTCTGTCCGGCGTCCAGGTGGCCGAACGCGAGAACCTGTCACCCGACGAACTCGTCGAGCGCCTCACACTGGTCGCGCCGAAGACGATCAAGGGTCGCAACCGCACTCCGCGCCCGATGCGAGCGCTGAAGATCCCGATCGACGCTCCGGTCGTCGAGAAGTGGGCCCTCGGGTACCTCATCGACGTCATCTACCTGCGCGACGTGTGGATGCACCGGGTCGACACCGCGAGCGCCACCAGCCGCGAGCTCGTGCTCAGTGCCGACCACGACGGCCGCATCATCGCCGACGTCGTCGCCGAATGGGCCCGCCGCCACGGCCAACCGTTCACCCTCGAGCTGACCGGTCCGGCCGGCGGTGTCTTCACTGCGGGCGCCGGCGGCGAACCGATCGTGATCGACGCCGTCGAGTTCTGCTGCCTGCTGGCAGGGCGCGGCGAGGCCACCGGGCTGATGACAACGATCGTTCCGTTCTGAACGCACCGACCACGACCACGAAGTCACCACGCCCGCCGCGACCATGCCCGCCCTCGCGCTCGTGAGTCACGATCGTCGTGCACTTCTCTGCGGAATGAGTTGCGAGGGGTGGAACCTATTCCGCAGAGAACTGCGTCGGGCGGCCGTGACTCACGAGCGCGAGGTCGACCGACGAGCCGCTCAGCGCAGATGGCGGCCGCAGTGCGGCCAGGGCCGAGCACCGCGCTCGCTGTGGAGGGCGTAGGCCATGGCGTCCTGGTCGGAGGGTGACGCGGCCGCCGGGTCGACACCGACGAGGTGCGGCGCGTGGCGCTCGGCGACGGAGTTCCACGTCCGGCGATCGAACTGGTAGGCACCGCGGTACTTCCCTGACGGGTTGGTGATCGAGTAGTCGCCGCCCGATTCGCACTCGCGCAGCGCGGCCCACTGTTCGGCAGACGGCCCCGGCGGCAGCACGGCAACCGGCGCGACGTCGGTCGACGGCTCCACCGCCTCCGAGGCCGGGGCACCCGCTGCCTCCGACGGCACGGCGGGCACGGGCGGCAGGGCGGGCACGGGCGGCAGGGTCGGCGGCACGGTGACGGCGAGGTCGACGCCGAGATCCGCCACGACAGTCGGCGGGCTCGCCACCTCCTCGCGTCGTTGCGCTGGAGCACTCACCGATGCGTCGGCGTCAGCGTCGAGGGCATTGGCGACGAAGGGCAGGCCGACGAGCACAGCCGCCACGACGACGACCACGGCCGATCGACGGACACGGGGCGAGTGATTGCGCGGGTGGCTGGATTGGGGGGTCATGGCGCTCCTTGGCAGGCGGGACCGACATCGGGTCCTCACGGCGCTTCGGCGCAGGCGGTGCCTGGCTGCTGGTGGAGAGCAGAATGTTACGGAATGATGACGAAATCACAACTGTGTGGTCCTGAGCCATCGGTCACGTCCCCGAAGACACGTCGGCAGGTCACCGGACCGCGATCGGTCGCTGGGGCACTTCGCCGAGGTTCGCCCAGGATCCGGTCAGCGGGTCCAGGGGCGATCGGGATCGAAGATGTGGAGGTCGAAGGTGTTCGACAGCTCCTCGAACACGCGCAGGCCGCGCACGCTGTTGCCGATGTGATCGAGGCGGGGCGAGAACGTCGCCGCGCCGCCGACGCCGGGCAGCATGCCCAGGATCCCACCGCCCACGCCGCTCTTCGCCGGGATCCCGACCGAGAACGCCCACTCGCCCGCGTAGTCGTACATCCCGCACGTCAACGCCACGGTCATCATGTCGCGGGTCACCTCGCTGCCCACCACCCGCTCGCCGGTCACCGGGTGCACACCGTGGTTGGCGATGGTCGCGCCGATCACCGCCAGGTCGTTCGCCGTCACGAGCACCGAACACTGGGCGAAGTACAGATCGAGCGTCTCCTCCACCCGATCCTCGATGATCCCGCGACTGAGCATCAGGTAGGCGATCGCCCGGTTGCGATTGCCGGTCGAGCGCTCCGACGCCCACACCGCCCGATCGATCTCCGGCTTGCGGCCCAGATACCGCTCGTACATCGACCGCACCTGCTCGACACGCTCGTCGACACCGTCGCCCACCACGAGGTCGGTGATCGCGATCGCACCGGCGTTGACCATCGGGTTCGGCGCCCGGTTGGCGTCGTCGTCGAGCACGATCGCGTTGAACGCCTCGCCGGTCGGCGCCACGCCGACCTTCTCCAGCACCCGGTCACGGCCGTGCGTCTCCAGCGCCAGCCCGTACATCAGCAGCTTCGAGATCGACTGGATCGTGAACGCGTGGTCGACGTCGCCGACACCGATGCGCTCGCCGTCGATCGTCATCGCCGCGATGGCGAACCGGTCGGGATCGACCTCGGCCAGCTCGGGGATGTACGACGCCGGCTCACCTTCCCGCAGCGGTCCGAACCGCTCGTGGAGCTCCACACACGTCTGCTCGAACCATGCCCGCCGGGCCTGTTGCTCGTCGCTCACCCGAGCGATGGTACGTGGCCGTCACACCGACGAACGGCGCTGACACCGGCAGCGTCCGCCCTCCTGCAGTTCAGTGCGGAATACGTACCGGATTGCGGGAACCATTCCGCAGAGAACTGCACCGGATCCGGCGAGCGAACGGCTGTCACGCGTCGAGCTGATCGCACTGCTCGTCATCACGATCGGCTCCGCCCCTGTCAGTCGTCGCCGAGCGCTCCCCACGACCCGGTGATCGTCGGTGAAACGGCCGTGGCGACGACGAGGTCACCGACCCTGAGCGTGACCCGGGCGACCAGATGGTCGACGAACTCGGCGATGGGGTCGAAACCGCCGCCCTCGTTGATGCGCCACCAGTCCTGCTCCACGTCGAGGTCGGCGCGGTGGACGTCGGTCGTGAGTTCCCTCGGCATCGCCCCCGGCTGTGCCATCACCTGGTCATGGAGATGCACCTCGAGGTGCGACGGGAGTACGGGTGCGTCGTGCTCGTCGCTGGCGGACACGGTGACGTCCTCGTCGAGCATGGCACCGAGGTCGGGATCGAACGGCGGAACGTGGATGGAGTACGTCACGACGAGACGTCGCTCGCCCGGATGCCCCTCGGGGGCTTCGACACGCAGTTGAGGATCGACGATCGTGACCATGCCTCCATGCTGAACGCTCCCGCCCGGATCCGCCAGAGACGATGGACCCCAATCGGTGGCGGCACCCTTCCTGAGGCCGTGTGACGATCGCAGCGACGTGGATGCAATGCTGGCGCACATCGAACCGACGATCTCGGGCCGCTGCGACGACCGCTTCGTCGCCGTACGCGACGCCTTCCGGCAGAACTTCATCGAGCGCGGCGAGGTCGGCGCCGCGCTCTGCGTCATGCGCGACGGCGAGGTGGTCGTCGACCTCTGCGGCGGATGGGCCGACGCGGATCGGACGCGCCCGTGGACGCACGACACGCTGGTGAACTTCTACTCCGTCGGCAAGGCGATCGTGGCGACGCTCGTGCTGCAGTTGGTCGACCGAGGTGTCGTCACGCTCGACACGCCCGTCGCCGAGATCTGGCCCGAGTTCGCCACCGGTGGCAAACACGACGTGACGATCCGCCAGGCCCTCTGCCACCGAGCCGGGGTCCCGGCGATCAGGCAGCAGCTGACCGACGACGACGTGTTCGACTGGCCGACCATGGCCGACGCACTGGCAGCAACGCCGACGTGGTGGCCGATCGACACACGTCACGCCTACCACACCAACACCTACGGGCATCTCACGGGCGAGATCATCCGCAGGGCCACCGGCGAGATGCCCGGCACCGTCCTACGCGGCGTCGCCGACGAGATCGACGCCGACCTGTGGATCGGTGTGCCCGACGATCACCAGCAACGTTGCGCCGAGGTGATCTGGGAGCCCAGCAGCCCCGATCGACCCGGCCGCCATCGACACCTCCGCGCTCGAGGGCGACACGCTGATGAACGTGCTCGCCCACTTCAACCCGCCCGGCTACTCGTCGATCGGGCTGGTCAACACGAAGCGTTGGCGGTCGGCCCAGGTGCCGTCGACGAACGGGCACGGCACCGCCCACGGGCTGGCGACGTTCTACTCGGCGCTCCTGCAACCCGATCGGATCCTGTCGCCGGACCTGCTGGCGCTCGCCACGCAGCCGCAGTCGCGCGGCGTGTGTCCGATCCTCGGTGAGGACGTCGAGTTCGGTCTCGGGTTCGTGCCCACGACCTCCCGCCGACCACTGGGACCGAACCCGCGCAGCTTCGGACACTTCGGCACCGGAGGAGCGTTGGGCTTCGCCGACCCCGACGCCGGTATCGCCTTCGGCTACGTGATGAACCACGTCATCCCCCGATGGCAGAGCACCAGGAACCGGGCACTGATCGACAGCCTCTACGGAGCACTCGACCCCGTGCGTTGGTGACCGACCGCTCGACGAGCGTCACCCGGCCGGTTCGACGCGCCACACCTCGCCGTCGGAGCGGACGTAACCCGCGCACGGCTCCCAGTGCGTCCCGAGCACCAACTCGTCGGTGTCGGCGCGCCCGCCGAAGAAGGCTCGGCGTGTGGCCTGGGCCTGGGCCGGGTCGACGTCGAACGAACTGCCCCACTCGGGGTGCGCCGCCTGGCACACCATGTGCGAGAGGTCGCCGGTGATGACGGCGCGCGCACCCTCGCTCTCGATCAGCACGCTGACGTGTCCGGGCGTGTGTCCGGGTGTCGGCGTCAACGACACGTGCGCCGTGAGCTGCGCGTCGGTGGCGACGAGGTCGACCAGGCCGGCGTCGATGACCGGTTGGATCGAATCGGCGCGCATCACCTCGTCCATCCCCGAGCCGTCGCGCTGCCAGTGCTCCCATTCGACGTCGGCGAACAGGTAGCGGGCGTTCGGGAACGTGGGAACCCACGCCCCGTCGACGAGACGGGTGTTCCAGCCGACGTGGTCGACGTGGAGATGGGTGCACAGCACGGTGTCGATCGACTCGGGCGGGAAGCCGGCTGCGGTCAGGTCGTCGAGGAACGGCCCGGAGCGCATGCTCCACGACTCGACCGGTCGCTGCTTGTCGTTGCCGAGGCAGGTGTCGACGAGGATGCGCCGGCCCTCGCTCTCGACCACCAGCGCCCGGATCGTCATGTGGACCTTGCCCTCCGGCGTCGCGTAGGCGGGCACCATCCACCCGATCTCCCTGATCCGTTCCGCTGTCGCGTCGGGCAGCAGCCAATGGGCGGCCGACGTCGTCGTCAGCTCCGCGATCTCCGTGACCCGTACGTCTCCGATCGTCCACATGGATCAGTCGGCCTCCGGCGGGTGCACGCCGGCGTCCCGACGGCGCGCGGCGATCTCCGGGTCGACTCCGCCACGGCGCCAGTCGTGCGCATCCTCGGGCGTGAACCCGCGGGCAGCCCACCCGGCAGCCTCGTCGGGATCGAAGTCGAGTTCGAGCCATCCAGCGGCGTCGGCGGGGCGCACACCGGCGGCGACCCACACGGCGAGCTTGCGGTCGGGAAGCGACGTCGACGCCCACTCGTCGGCGACGTCGTCCGGCGCCCCGGCCGCGACCGCGACCTGTCGCCGCACGACGTGCGTCGTCCAGCCTCCCTCGGGGCGCTGCTCCCTCGCGGCGTCGACGTCGAATCCGAGTTTGCGCAACAGGCGGGCGACCTCCGGATCGTCGACGACGTCGATCCACTCGGCCGCCTTCGACGCCGAGAACCCGGCCTCCGACCACTGCCTGGCCGTCGCCGGCGACAGCCCGCGACTCATCCACGCCCTGGCCTTCTTCGACTTCAGACCCGACTCGAGCGCGAAGGCGATCTCCTCCGGTGTCCGCCCCGCCCGCAGCTGGTCCAGCGCCTTGCGGGGGTTCACGCCGTCGAAGGATTCGAGCACGGCCAGCTGCTCGACCTCGGTGATGTCCGCGTCGGTGCGGGCCCACGGCTCGAACTGCTCGCCGGAGGTGAACCCGCGGTCGATGGCGTCGAGGATGCGCTCCGCGTCGAAACCCTGCCACGCGGCGATGAACGCAGGGTCGGTCGGCAGCCCGCGCCTTCGAGCGACATGGCGAAGGCCTCGTCGGGCGCGGGGCGCCCGGTGCGGCGGAACTCGGCGATCTCCTCCGTCGTGAGCGACGAGTCGTACCACCGCGCGGCGTGCGGCGGTGGCAACGTGCCGTCACGGAACATGATCGTCACGACCGCATCCGGCAGCCCCGATGCGATCCAGCGATCCCGGTCGTGCCGATCCGCATGCGTCATCCGCCCATGATCCCCGCTCGGGGAGTCCCCGGTCGAATCGCTCCCGACGATCTCGTGAACTCGGTGCGCACCTGGGCCGCATCGAGTTCACGAGATCGGCGATTGGGTACGGATCGGGCCGTTGGTCCGTTGTGGCGCGACCGCAGCGGGGTGGAAACTGGGCGGGCACGAAAGGGGTCCCCATGCGGTCCACGGAACAGATCAGGAATGTTGTGCTCGTCGGTCACAACGCCAGCGGCAAGACGAGCCTCGCGGAGGCGCTGCTCTTCCGTGCCGGCGTGATCCCCCGACCGGGAACGGTCGAGAAGGGGTCGACGGTGATGGACCACGACCCCGAGGAACGTGACCGCCGGCAGTCGGTCGCACTGTCGATCGCCTGCTTCGACTGGAACGACCATCGCATCAACCTGATCGACACGCCCGGCTACGCCGACTTCCGCGGCGAAGCACTCCTCGGCCTCGCCGCCGCCGACCTGGCCGTCTTCGTCATCGACGGCGTCGCCGGCGTGCAGTCGCAGGACGTCGTGCTGTGGCGCCACGCAGCCGAACTGGGCATCCCGCGGCTCGTGTTCGTCAACAAGCTCGACCGGGAGCGCTCGTCGTTCGACCGCACGCTCGCGCAGGTCCGCCAGGCGTTCGGCTCCCACGCCGACCCCACCGAGCTGCCCATCGGCGAGGAGTCGAGCTTCCACGGTGTCACCGACCTGCTCACCCACCACGCCTTCGTCTACGACAGCGGCCACGCCGAGCCCACCGACGTTCCCGCCGAACTCGCCGAGGCCGAACGCGTCGAACACGAACACCTCGTCGAGGACGTGATCGAACTCGACGACCACCTCCTCGAGCAGTACCTCTCGGGCACCGAGCCGTCGGCCGAACAACTCGAACACCTGCTGCACGACGCCGTCGACCGCGCCCTCGCGTTCCCCGTGCTCTGCGGATCGGCCACCGCTCCCATCGGTGCGGACCAGCTCGCCGACTTCATCTGCCGGGTCGGCCCGGCACCCGGTGATCGTGGCCCCACCGTCGTGCATGCAGGCGACGGAACCATCGACATCGCGCCCGACCCCGACGGGCCGCCTCTCGCGCTCGTGTTCAAGACCACCATCGACGAGTTCCTCGGCCAGATCTCCCTCCTGAAGGTCGTCTCCGGCACGATCCGCACCGACGACGTCCTCGTCAACTCACGCTCGGGCGCGAAGGAGCGGCTGCACAACCTGATCTCGCTCACCGGCGGATCGCAGACCCACGTCGATGCCGTCGGCGCCGGCGACATCGTCGCGGTGACCAAGCTGACCGAGACCCGAACCGGCGACACGCTCGCCCCCGACGGCACCCCCGTCACGGTGCCGATCCCTGCGCTGCCCCGCCCGGTGTACGGCGTGGCGATCGCCGCGGCCAAGCAGTCCGACGAGGACCGGCTGGCCACCACGCTGCACCGTCTCGTCATCGAAGACCCGACCCTCGCCGTCCACCACGAGAGTTCGACCGGCCAGACCGTCCTCAGCGGCGGCGGCGAGACACACGTCCGTGTCGCGTTGTCACGCATCGAGCGCGCCGGGGTGGAACTCGTCGTCGACGACGTCCGCGTGGCCTACCGGGCGACCCTCGCGGCACCGGTCGAGGTGGAGGGGAAGTACAAGAAGCAGAGCGGCGGCCACGGCCAGTTCGGTGTCGCCACCGTGCGCTTCGAACCGCTGCCCGCCGGCTCCGGTTTCGAGTTCCGCAGCGAGGTGACCGGCGGCGTCATCCCGAAGAACCTCGTCCCCGCGGTCGGTGCCGGCGTCGAGGAAGCGATGACGCGGGGCGGACGCGACGGCTTCCCGATCGTCGACATCCGCGCCGTGTGCACCGGCGGCAAGTACCACTCGGTCGACTCCTCGGAGATGAGCTACAAGATGGCCGGATCGCTCGCCCTGCGCGAGGCCATCGCCCAGGTCGGCGTCGACGTGCTCGAGCCGATCAGCGAGATCCACGTCCAGGTGCCTGCCGCCAACCACGGCGACACGCTCGGCGACCTCAACTCGCGCCGCGCGCACGTACTCGGCACCGAGACCGACGAGCACGGCGTCACGACGATCCACGCGCTCGTGCCCACCGCAGAGATCATCCGCTACGCCATCGACCTGCGTTCGCTCAGTGGCGGCAGCGGCTCGTTCGAGGTCGAGCATCACGGCTACCAGCCGCTCCCCGCCAACCTCGTCGACAAGGTCCGCCAAGCCACCGAAGCCGCCACCGACACCTGACCCACCACCTCCACCCCCGCCCGCCCGCCACCCACCCACCCAACACCGTTTGCGTTGCAGTTCGGTTGGCCCGGCCCAACCGTTCTGTCACGCAAACCGGAGGGGGCTGGGGCGAGGGGGGAAGGGAGGCGGAGGCGGAGGCGGAGGCTGGGTCAGTAGAGGATGCGGAAGCCGCGTTCGGCGGCGGGCACTTCGTCGGTCACGGCGATGCCCGTCACCTGCGCTCGCGGCGGGCCCTGGCGACACCAGTCCAGGAACTGATCGACACGCTCACGCGGACCCTCGGCGACGACCTCCACCGTGCGGTCGGGCCGATTGCGGACCCAACCCCGAATGCCGAGCCGCTGGGCCTCCGATCGACAGCTGTCGCGGAAGAACACGCCCTGCACGCGCCCCGACACGATCACCCGACACCGGACCTCGCTCATCACCTCGAGTCTCGCACGACCTCTCCCCGGCCCACCGGCCCACCCGCCCACCGGCCCACCGGTCCACCGGCCACGGCGTGTCACGTAGAATCGGGCCGTGCCGGTGTCGACAGCGAGTCCGCGGCGGAGGTCGATACGGGCCTCGGGCAACCTCCGATCGGTCACGCTCGCATGACCGGCTACGACGTGATCGGCGACGTACACGGACACGCCGACAAACTCGTCGCCCTCCTGCGCACCATGGGCTACGTCGAGCACGACGGTGCGTGGCGCCATCGGGGACGAGAGGCGATCTTCGTCGGCGACGTCATCGACCGCGGCCCGCAGCAGCTCGAGACCATCGACATCGTCAGGCGGATGGTCGATGCCGGGTCGGCACGGATCGTGCTCGGCAACCACGAGTTCAACGCCGTCGCCTACGCCACCCCCACCGACGGCGGTGACCACCTCCGCCGCCACAGCAGGAAGAACCGCTCACAACACGCGGCGTTCATCGCCGCCGTCGGATTCGACTCACCGCTGCACCGTGAACTCGTCGACTGGTTCACCACCATCCCGATGTGGCTCGAACTCGACGGGCTGCGGGTGATCCACGCCTACTGGTCCGACCGGGACCTCGCCTATCTCCGAGACAACGCGTCCGAGGCCAACAGCCTCAACGAGCAGCTCGTCGTCGACGCGAGCACCGACGGCCACGACGCCTACGACGCCGTCGAGCGAGTCCTCAAGGGCCCCGAGGTTCGCCTGCCGAACGGTCTGAGATTCAGCGACAAGGGCACGCACGAACGCACCAACGTCCGACTCAGGTGGTGGGACCCGACGGCGACGAACTGGAGCAGACTCCTGGCGCCCGGCACGCCGATCCACGACGCCGACCGGCAACCGGTCGAATCACTCCCCGACGAACCCATCCCCGCCGAGCGGATGTGGACCTACGACAGCGACGTCCCGGTGATCTTCGGTCACTACTGGTTCCGGCCGCCGCTGGAAGTCACCAACCCGCTCGCCCTGTGCATCGACTACAGCGCCGGTGCCGATGGGCCACTCGTGGCCTACCGGTTCGACGGCGAACCGTCCCTCACCGCCGACCACCTCGTCCACTCCTGACGGCCCCGAGCGTCGCGGTCCGCGAAACTGCACCCGCCGGGGCAGCTCCGGCCGGACGACGCGAAGAGCCGGCGGGCAAGATGGCGCGATGACGACTCCGCTCTCGCTCGGTGTCCATGTCGGCCAGCAGAACGCCACGATGGCCGAGCTGACCGCCCTGTGGCGCCATCTCGACGACAAGGTCGACTGGATCTCGATCTGGGACCACCTGTACGAGGCACCTCCGGCCGGAGGCACCACGCCGCACTTCGAGGCGATCGCAACGCTCGGCGCGCTGGCCTCGGTGACGAAGCAGGCTCGGATCGGCTGCCTGATGTTCTGCGTGCCGTACCGGAACCCGGCACTCCTCGCCAAGGCCTGCGTGGCGATCGACCACATCTCCGAGGGTCGGTTCGAACCCGGCTTCGGCGCCGGCTGGCACGAACCCGAGTTCCGCGCCCACGGCTACGACTTCGCCGACGTCGGCATTCGCTTCGACATGTTGACCGAAGGGCTCGAGATCATCAGCTCGATGCTCGGCACCACCGAGACCACGACGTTCTCGGGTGAGCACTACCGGACCGACGCCGTCACCTGCGTTCCGGGGCCGTACCGCGACACCATCCCGCTGTGGACCGGCGGCTCCGGCCGAACCCGCACACCGCAGAACGCTGCGAGGTTCTGCACGGGGTGGAACGTCCCCTACGTCGGGCCCGGCGAGTTCCGTCGGCTGAACGACCGGCTCGACGCCGAGTGCGAAGCGATCGGGCGCGACCCCGCGACCCTCCAGCGATCGGTCAACCTCGCGTTCCACATCGGCGCCACACCGGCCGAGGCCGACGCCGAACTCGACCGGATCGCCGCGCAATGGGGCCCGGAACTCGCGCAACGGGTCACCGATGGAGCGCTCACCGGCACCCCCGACCAAGCCCTCGACCGGATCGCCGAGTACCGGGCCGCCGGCGCCGACCTCGTCAACATCGCGCTTCGGCTCCCCGTCGGCACCGAGGCGCTCGAGGCCTACCTCACCGACGTCGTCCCCGCCGCCCGAGCCATCGGTTGACACGTTCAACCGTCGACCGACTCCAACCTCGGTTCGATCGCCACCACGAGGCGGAACCGGCCGCGGCCCGTCTTCTCCAGCCGTATGGGCACGTCACGTTCCTCGAGGCGGCGCTTCAACAGGATGAGCCTGCTCTCCAGGTTGTCCTTGAACCCGGGCAGGTCCAGGGTGGGGTCGAGCCGGAGCTCACGATTCGTGAAGTCGACCCGACCCTCGCTGACGTACTGGCCGAGCAGCGACCACAGGATCCGGCCCGCCACCCCCTTGATCAGGTAGTCGCCGTCGACGAACACGCTGCCGTCGACCGGGAAGAACCGCACGGCCGATGCACCGTCGCCGGGCGGCGAGACGGCCCCGGACGCCGAGCGGACGGGGGCAGCCGTCTCATCGGGTTCGTCACGCTCAACCGCTCGCACGTGTTCGATCGCACTCGCCAACAGCGACCCGACCACGGCGAGCACCTCCTCGTCGACCGCACCGAACGCAACCGGCTGACGGCTCTCGGCGACCAGCACGCCGATCAACTCACCGCGTGCCATCGCCGGCACCACGATCCGACTCTTCACGCCGTCGATCTCCGCCACCGGCACCTCGTGCCCGGGTCCGACCCCGATCTGCTCGTAGCTGAGCCGGATCGAGCGGGAGTACTTCCGCATCGTGTGCAGCGCACCGATGCGCAACGGTTCGCACCGCTCGGCGGCGCTGCCGATCTGCCCCTGCCCCAACGGCACCTCCGCACCGACGCCCTGTGTGTCGAAGCCCCGACTGCCGATCGTGTACAGCCGTGTCCCCTCTTCGTCGAGCAGCAGCAGCAGCGTGTGCCGATAGCCCAGCAGGCGATCGAGCCCCTCGAGTGCGGTCTCGACCAGCGTGTCGAGATCGCCCGCCCGCCCGAGACGTCGGGCCAGTGCCGCGAGCCCCGCGACCTCCGGCGACGGCGTCGCGCGCTGCGGGAGATCGGCCGGCGCCGCGCCTGACGGATTGGGCACGTTCTGTTCGATCGAGACCACGCGGAAGACGTCGGCGGCGCGCAGCTTGTAGACGTCCTGCATGTTCTCCAGCACGGCGAGCGCCTCGATGTCGGCTCGCAACCGCTCGAACACCGGGCCGCGCCGTTCGGTGCGCTCGTACACCAGCGCCAGGCGGAACTCGTCGTGGGTGACCGGATCCATCAACAGCAGGCTGGCCCTCGGATTGGAGGCGAGATTGCGCGACGTCTTCGACATGAACTGGTTCGACAATGCCACTCGATCGGCGTCCACCTGGTGCGCTCGCGAGATGTAGGTGACGTTCACCACGCCCTCGGCCGACGCGGTCGCCAGCACCGCGGGAATCGCCCCGCCGAAGCAGCGTTCGATGTCGGTGAGCGTCGGCACCTCACTCACGGCCGTCACTCACGCCCTGCTCCGTCGAGCACCGTGCCCGCCGTCGGCCCGGGGGTCTGGTCGAACGTCTCGTCGACGACCATCTCCACGGCCACCATCTCGCGGGGCAGGATCCGCCGGAGGAGCTCGACGGGATTGCCGTCGGTGCGATGCACCGCCTCGAAGAACACACCGCTCTGGTGGGCGGCGAGCGCAACGTCGTCGACCGTCGGCGCCTCCACGACGACCGGCCGACCCTTCAACTGCACCGACCGGTACGTGGTCACGTCCGCCCCGGTCAGCGAGACCGTCCCCGACTCGAGATGCTCGACGACCACCGGGTCGTCGGCGCTCATCACGAACCGGATCCGACGTGTCTCGACGTCGACGACCGATGCCGCCCACGCCCGGTCGGCACGTGGTTCCCCGTCGGACGACACGGTGCCGACGACCAGCCCGGCGCCCGCCTCGATCATCGTCATCAACTCCGTCGCGAACGCCACGCACCCCTCCTCTCCACCGTCCTCGCCACCGTCCTCCAACCTCGACGCTGCGCTTCAGATTACGTGAGGAACATCTTCGGATCGGCGTACGAAGAGTTCAGCAACGCCGCGCTCGCGGAGTGTTCACGATGGACCACGTCGGCTCGACGGTCGAGCCGACGGAGAGGAACATCATGACCACCATCACCACCATCACCAGCGACCCCGCCGCCATCGACGCCGACTTCCGGATCCCGGCGGTCGACCTCTACCGCGACATCCACAAGGGCATTCGCGCCGAGCTGTTCGCGATCACCACGACGGCCGGCAACATCGACCCGGCCGACCGCCTCGACCGCACGGCGCTCGCCGCCCACGTGGTGTCGGTCGCTGCGGTCCTCGAATCGCACGCACACCACGAGGACGCCGTGATCGATCCGGTGCTCCAGGCACACCTCCCCGACCTCGCGTCGGACATCAACGACGACCACGAACGCCTGGAGGCGACCTTCGGGCGGATCACCGACCTCGCTCGTTCCGTCGTCGACTCCCCCACGGGTGACGAGCGTCGGCTGACGCAGCTCCTGCATCTCGACCTGGCGCGGTTCACGAGCGCGTACCTCGACCACATCGACCTCGAGGAACGCGTCGTGATGCAACGACTCGAGCATCTGCTCGGCGTCGAAGCCATCGCCGCGATGCACGGCGCGATCGTGTCGTCGATCCCGCCGGACGAGATGGCGAGCAGCCTGGCGTTCATGCTGCCCGCCATGAACGTCGACGACCGCGTCGAGATGCTCGGTGGAATCCGGATGGCAGCACCGCCCGAGGCCTTCGATGCAACCCTCGGGCTCGCCCGGTCGGTGCTGCGCCCCGGCGACTTCGCAGCACTCGCCGATCGCCTGGGGGTCTCGCGGTGACGTGCTCCGACGTCACCGTCACGGGCCGGCGCTGATCGACGACCGCTCAACCGATCGCCGTCGCGTGCCGATGACCAGACATGCAGGCAACGATCACGGAGAGCGGGACGGCCGGCGACCTCCTCGCCGGTCGTTCCCGTGCGCCGCAGCACGTTCGGTCGACCGACTCGACAGCTGTCGATCTCTTCGTCCGACGAACCCTTCGGAGCTTGACCACCGACGCTGCCCTTCGCGGGGCCTGGGCCGAGGAGGTCGTCGGCCACTTCCTGCACCCCGGGCTCGACTTCCCCGACCAGTGGTCGTACTACGACCTGGCCTGGCGCGGCATCACGATCTCGGTCAGGCACGCGGTCGACGCGAGGGCGAACTTCCCGATCGAGCGCAAGTCGGTCGCGTTCGACACCGAACTGGCGAGGGTTCGCCAGGCACCGCCGTACACCGTGGAGAACCCCGAGGGATGGCTCGGCCATCCGGCGCTGCCGCCTCAGTACTGGTGCGATGTCTACGTGTTCGCCTGGCTTCCCGAGATGGACTCCAACGACACGGTCATCGACTTCGACGCCTGGCGATTCGTCGCGCTGTCGCGCGGGGAGATGTACCGGCACTTCCACGCGACGCAGACCACCGTGAGCGTGAGTGCCCTCAAGGAGTTCGGCTTCGTCAGCGGCAACCGGCTCGCGGACCGGATCGTCGCGTGCCACACCCTCATCGATCCGACGACACCACCCCTGGATCGGCGCACACAGGAGGAGATCCGCGAGGCACTCGCGAACGGCGACTACTCCGCCACCCGGGTCCGGGTGAGCTGAGCAGCCGACGACGCGAACTCAGTCGTGGGGCAACTCGCGCGGCTCGATCGATTCGACCACCGACGCGTGTTCGGGATGGTCGTGGAGGATGTGGTCCTTCACCTCGTTGTGGTAGCTGAAGATCAGTTCGCAGTAGGGGCACATGTGCGTGGTGGGTCCGCTCATGACACGATCATGCGCCCGGCCCGCCGTCCAGACAAGGGCACTTCAGCCCATGACCCGCTGCAGCTCACCGCCGCCTGCGCGTACGGACCTGGCCGCCCGTGGCGCTCCATGCCGCATGGGCTGCGACGGCCGGCGCGGCGTCGGCACGCATGGCTGTCGCCTCCGCGATCGCCTTGTCGGAGCGGATCTTGGCCGACTCCTCCGACGACAACTGGGTGAGCGTGATACGGACGTACTCGCGCACTCCCTTGCGTCGATCGGGGATCACTGCCTTGGTCGTCTCCGGGAACGGCGTGGCCTGACGCTCGATCTTGTCGACCTTGAGACAGGCACCGGGCAACAGGAGGAACTCGCCCTCCTTGTCGCCCTGCACCGAGACGCTCTGGATGTCGTAGGCCTGGCTGGTATGGATCACCAGGATCACATGGAGATCGTCGACGGAGCGATCGAAGGGCGACTTGTCACCGTCGGCGAACGCCGTCGCCACGGACGGCTTCACGGTCATGCTCGTGAACGTGCCCCACGTGACGGTCGAGCCGAAGCGCTGGCGCAGCTTCGCCTCGTTGAGACTCAACCCCCGCAGGTACGTGCCCGGCACCGGCTCCATCCTCTGGAGCGCAGCGGTCAACATGCCCCCTTGCGCCCGGCCCTCCGCCTGCATGCCGGCGACCTTCGCTCCGCGCTTGGCCTTGTCCGGCTCGTGCCACATGCCGCCGGCGCTCTTGGCATTGAGCCGATCGTCGTCGCTCTGGGCGAGGTCCATCTTGGCCTTGATCCGGCCGTCACCGTCGACGAGCGAGTCCAACGTGTCCTTGCTGTACGACTGGTTCTCCACCGCCGGGTTGATGTACTTGAAGTCCTCGTTCGAGTACGCGCGGATCGCCACGATGTCGGCCTCGTCGAGCCCGTACTTCTTCATCAGCTCGAGGGTCGTCGCGTCGGCCCCCGTGTTCGCCGGGGCGTTCGCCTTGCCCTGGGCCAGATCCCGCGCCGGGCTGGTCACGAAGGCCTTGGCGCCGGCCGCCTGGTGTTGCAGCGGGAGGGCGTTCGCGGGCACGTCGGGCTTCTTCTGATACGGATTGCGTGGGTCGTAGCCCTGGAGATCGGCACCGGCGCGGGCGTCGCGCAGGTAGTTCGCCTTCGCTCGCAGCTTGGCCGCATCTGCCATGGCGGCGAACCAGATGTCCTCGACCACCGCCACGACCGAGGCGTACGTCGGGTTGTCGCGGAATGCATCCAGGAAGCCTTGCGAGGCCTGGATGATCTGATTGATCCACCACAGCTCGTCGACGAACGTCGGGATCTTCTCGTAGCCGGTCAGCACCTTGCGCAGCGGCGCGACAGGATCCTTCTTCATCGACATCTTCTGGAGGACCGACCTCTTCGGAGCCGTCCGATCCAGGTCGGCAGCCTTGTACGCGAAGCGACGATGGACCACCCGGCGTGTCACGGTGCCGCTGCCACCGTCGACCACGTGGGCGAGTTCGTGAGCGACGGTCTGCACACCCTGCGGCGTGTCGGGAGCGTAGGCACCGTCGGCGAAGTACACGTCACGACCCAGCGTGAATGCCTCGGCGTTCATCGAGCGCGCGATGCGCGCCGACGACGCGTCGGCGTGCACACGCACCCCACTCAGGTCGGCCGCGAACGCACCCTCCATCGTCGATCGGAGCGAGGGGTCCAGTGCCCGACCGCCGCCCATCGACCGGCGGATCCGCGACGACGTCTCACCATCGAGCTCGCCTCCCGCCGGGCCGATCCCGTCGACCATCGTCGAACTGCCCGCCGACCGATGGATTCGTCCCGTTGCAGTGGCATCGGTCGCAGCCATCCGTGCCACGGCTGCCGGCGCAGGAGCGCGAATCGCCTCGAGCGCCCGGGCAGCGAGGTGGTCGGCGCGCCGTTCCGCACTGTCGTCGACAGCTCCGACTCGAAGCGGCCTCGACACGGCGGGTTCGGACGCCTGAACGGATGTCGCCGCGTCCAGCCGCTCCGACATACCGCTCGCCCAGGACACACCACCCACGTCTCGCGACGATACACAACGTCCGGAAACGTGTCGTGGCCTTCGACTCGACGTTGTACGGTCGGGTCCCGACGACCTCTCGCGCGACCAGTGACGACCAGGAGGATCCCATGAGGACCGAGATCACGTTCAGCCCCGCATTCGCCATGGCGACGCTGCACCTCGAACCGGGCGAGTCGGTCAAGGCCGAAGCCGGAGCGATGATGGCGATGTCGCCGACGGTCGAGATCGCCACGAGCACCCAGGGCGGAATCATGAAGGGCCTGCGCCGGTCGGTCCTCGGCGGCGAGTCGTTCTTCATGAACACGTTCACCGCCACCGGCCCCGACGCCCACGTGATCGTCGCCCCGGCGCTCCCCGGCGACATCATCATGTGGCCGGTCGCCGGCAAGACCGTCTACCTGCAGTCCGGCTCGTACCTGGCCTCGCCCGAGACCATCGACATCGACAGCAAGTGGGGCGGCGCGAAGACCTTCTTCAGCAAGGAGGGCCTCTTCATGCTCAAGTGCACGGGCACCGGTGATCTCGTGGTGTCGAGCTACGGCGCGGTGCACGCCGTCGACCTCGCCCCCGGACAGAGCTACACCGTCGACACCGGCCACATGGTCGGTTGGGAGGAAGGTGTCGGCTACGAGGTGAAGAAGGCCGGCAGTTGGAAGTCGACCGTGTTCGGCGGTGAGGGCCTCGTCGTGAAGCTCACCGGGCCCGGGCGGGTCTACATCCAGACCCGCAGCCCGTCGGACTTCATCGACTGGATCGTGCCGAAGCTGCCGACCCAGCGTTCCTGACCCTCGGGCGTATCCCGGCGGATCAGACGCGAATCAGGCGCTGATCAGCGGGCGCAGTGTCGACGCGGCCGTCGGGGCGACGACGCGGCGGGCCGGGGTGCGGCCGACGACCTGGATCGCGATCTTGCAGTAGGCGCGTTCGCGGACGACCTCGGGCTCGGTCGGGTCGACGAGCACCTCGAGGGCGACCGGGCTCGCATCGACGGAACGAGCGACGTCGACGAGCGAGGTGAGGAGCTCGGCGGACACGGCCGCGATCCCCTGCGCCTCGATGGCATCGGCGAACCGGTCGAGCAGGTCGATGGCGGGGGTGGTTTCCATGGAGTCGAACCTACGGACGAATGAAGTCAATCACCAGCGATGCTTTGCCGTCATGGTGATCAGTTATGCTTATGTTCCATGGGCGACCTTCGCGACCTCGACGTGCGTCTCCTCGTGGCCTTCGACGCCGTCGCCAACGAGGGCACGTTCGGGCGAGCGGCGGAGCGTCTCGGCTACACCCAGTCGGCAGTCAGCCAACAGATCGCGTCGCTGGAGCGCATCGTCGGCGAGCGGGTCTTCGACCGGCCCGGCGGCCCCCGTCCCGTCGAACTCACACCATTCGGCGCCCATCTGCTCGGGCACAGCCGCTCCCTGCTCGACCAACTCGACCGCATCGCTGACGATCTCGACCGTTTCCGCACCGGCGACGCCGGCCGCCTGCGTGTCGGCACGTTCCAGAGCATCTCCAACACCGTGCTGCCCTCGCTCATCGGGGCGATGCGCAAGGAACTGGCGAACCTCGAGATCGTGGCGTTCGAGAGCGACTACGACGAGACGCTCCACGATCGGCTCGCCGCCGGCGACCTCGACCTGAGCTTCGTCGTCGGCGACGTCGATCCGGCGTTCGACAGCCGCCACCTCCTGAACGACCCGTTCCGCCTCCTCGCCCGTCCGGGGCAGTTCCCTGCCGGGCCCGTCCGGATCAGCGCCATCGCCGACGAGCCGCTCGTCGGCCAGCACCAGAACTCGTGCCAACTCATCAACGAGGCCGGGCTCCGATCGGGCGGCGTCGAGCCGAGCTACGTGTTCCGCACCAACGACAACGGCACCGTCGCCGCCATGGTGCGCGCCGGCATGGGCGTGGCCGTGCTGCCGCTGCTGTGCGTCGAACCCGAGGATCCTCGGATCAGCCTGCATCCGCTGGAGCCCGCCTTCCCCGGCCGGGAGATCTCGATCGCCTGGCGTCGCGGGCACACCCTCTCGCCGGCGGCCGAGCGGTTCATCGAACTCGCCGTGTCGGTGAGTGCCGAGGTGGCCCTCCGCTTCGCCGAACTCGATCAGCCGGCGCCGCGTCGGAAACGCTCGCGCGCCGTCAGCGGGCGAGCAACTGCTCGCTGAGCGTCCAGAGTTCGTCCGCTCGTGACTCGTCGGTGATGTAGGACTCGAAGCCGTTGCGGCCGATGTTGCCGCCCTGGACACCGAGACCGCAGTCGGCCAGGTACATCCCGCTGTGGCCCACGACGTCGGGGGACGTAGCTGCCCACACCTGCGTCGCCGCGCCCTGCGGGATGCTCTTGAACTGCATGCCCCCCGATTCCCCGGCCTTCGCGGAGCGCTCCTGGGCGCGATCGAGCATCTGCTTCATCAGGTCGTCGTTCAGATGTCGGCCGAGGTTGGTCATGATCCCGCCGGGATGGACGGAGAATGCGAGGACGCCGTCGTCGACGAGGCGTCGTGCGAGCGCCAGCGCGTGCAGCGCGTTCGCCGACTTCGACCGGCCGTAGGAGACCCAGGCGTCGTAGTCGGTGTGCTCGAAGTTCGGGTCGACGAGATCGACGTCGGAGATGCCGTGCGCCGCCGACGACAGGTTGACGATGCGCGGGTCGTTGCCGGCGATCACCGCGGGTTGCAGGAGGCGCGTCAGCTCGAAATGGCCGAGATGGTTCGTGCCGAACTGCATCTCGAATCCGTCGGCGGTGTGCCCGAACGGACACGCCATCACGCCGGCGTTGTTCATCAGGACGTCGATCGCTCGGTCGTCGTCGAGGAACCGGGCGGCGAACGACCGGATGCTCGCCAGATCGGCCAGGTCGACGGTGTCGAGCGACAGGTCGGCGTCGGGCACCTCGGCGCGGACGCGCGCTGCGGCCTCGTCGTTCTTGGCCGGGTCACGCGCCAGCATCAGCACCGACGCGCCGTGCGCAGCGAGCGCCCGCGTCGACTCCTCTCCGAGACCACTGGCGGCGCCGGTGATCACGAAACGCCGCCCGGACAGATCGACACCGTCGAGCACGTCGTCGGTCGTGGAGAGATGGTTGAACGTCATCCGGCGACGGTACCCGCGGCGACCGGGTCGTCTGCCAGCGGCGCGACGGTGCCGACGACCGGGCACCGCGCGGTACCGTCGGCGACATGGAACCGCCTCCGATGGACCCGGTGATCGAGGCGGTGCTCGACGCCAACCAGCTGTTCTACGACGCGCACGAGCAACGCGACTTCGAGGCGATGCGCGCGGTGTGGGAGCACAGCGACCGTGTGGTGTGCGTGCACCCCGGCTGGCCGATCCTGCGGACCTGGCCGGTGGTCGAGGACTCGTGGCGCCGCATCCTCGCCGGCCCCGGTCGCAACCAGTTCATCCTCACGAACCATGCCGTGGCGATCGACGGGCACCTGGCGTGGGTGACGCTCGACGAGAACCTCGTCGACACCGCCGGCACCGGCACCGTCGCCGCCACGAACCTCTACGCCGACCGCGGCGACGGCTGGCGCCTGCTCGTCCACCACGGCTCCCCCGTCCTCAGCCGGGCGACGACGGCGTAGAGCGGGTCGGAGCGACGGTCCGGATTGCGCAGCTGCACCACGGCGGGATCGAAGCCGTCGGTGAGCTCGAAGTAGGTCTCGACGATCGCGCAGTGGCCCCGGTCGTCGGTGTGCAACCAACCGCGGATCGCCTTGGTCGGGAAGCACCGGTTGGAGAACGTCACCGCGAACGGGCCACCGGGCCGCAGGACTCGGGCAACCTCGGCGAACACCTCCAACGGACGCGTCAGGTAGTCGACCGACACGCAACAGGTGACCGCATCGAACGACGCGTCGTCGAACGGCAGGGTCGGATCGACGTTGAGATCCCGGATCATCCAGCTCGTCGCCATCGCGTTGGCGCGGAGCTCCGCCTCGTTCATCCCCATCGCCACCAACCGGCGCGGCGGGGTCCGAAAGTGCGAGATCCACGACGAGCAGATGTCGAGCACGTCGCCGGTCAGGTCCAGTTCGTCGTACAGCTCGCCGACAGCGGCGATGGCGCCCTCGTCGATGTGGGTGACCAGACGGTCAGGTCGGTAGAAGACGGCGTCGGGCGACTCGTCGGCGCGGTCGAAGAATCCCGCGGGGAAGACGTGCTCGTTCGCCATCGCGCGGACCGTACCGCCCGGCCACCGGCCGCGCTGATCCGTGCGGCGGATGCGACACTGGCCCGATGGACGCCTCGACCGCCATCGAGCGAGCGCAGAACGTCGCCGACTCGGTGCTGTTCCCCCGAGCCCAGGACGTCGACCGCGGCACGGTGCCACCCCACGCCGGGTTGCACGCCCTCGCCTCCGCGGGCTTGTTCGGCATCGCCGGCCCCGCGTCGCACGGTGGCAGCGACCTCGACGCGCTCGGCGCCCGACGGGTCATCGCGGCGATCGGCAGCGGGTGTGGTGCGACGTTCTTCGTCTGGGTCCAGCACCTCGGCGTCGTGCGCTCCGTGCGGGCGTCGGAGAACGGCGATCTCGTCGACACGCTCCTCGCACCGATGTGTGCCGGCGATCTGGTTGCCGGCGTCGCGTTCGCCCACGCTCGACGCCTCGGAGCGCCCGCGGTGACGGCCACACCGCTCGCCGACGGTGGCTGGCGGCTCGACGGGCACGCACCGTGGGTCACGTCGTGGGGCATCGCCGACTGGTTCTGCGTCGCCGCCGAGTCGGCAGCGGGCGAACTGGTCTGGTCGATGATCCCGGCGTCGGGATCGGCAGGGATCGACGGCCACGCCGCTCGACCTCCCGGTGTTCTCGTCGACCGGCACCGTCGCGCTGTCGTTCGACGGATGCACGATCCCGAGGGAACTCGTCGTCACGATCGAGAACGCCGACAGCTGGCGCGCCGGCGATCGACTCCGCGGCCGCGATCGGCCAGCCGGCCGTGCTCGGTGTCGCCGCTCGTGCGATTCGCCTCCTGCACGATCTGGCCGGCGCGTCGGACGCGGCCGGGCCGACTCGACGCGGAACTCGACGCCACGTGGAGCCGCGACGACGAACTCGTCGGCGCCGACCCGGGCAGCGACATCGAGGCCCACATCGCGTCGGCGAGCGACCACCGTGCCGCCTGCCTCGACCTCGCCCGACGCGCGACGACTGCGCTGCTCGCGGCGACGGGCGGACGCGGGATGGACCTCGCCCATCCCGCCCAACGCCTCGCCCGGGAAGCCGACTTCTACGTCATCCAGGCCCAGACCGCCGACGGCCGCGCCGCCACCCTCCGATCGGTCTGACCGATGGCCACCGAACGTCCGGAACTGCAGCCGACCGACGGAGGTGTGATGTTCACGGTGCACGCCCAGCCCGGCGCCCGGCGCACGGAGGTCGTCGGGCGTCATGGCGACGCCGTGAAGATCCGGGTCGCGGCACCGCCCGTCGACGACCGCGCCAACGAGGCGCTGGTGGCGTTCGTCGCCGAGATGTTCGGGTTGCGGTCGGCGGCGGTCAGCGTCCGCTCCGGCGGATCCAGCCGCCACAAACGCCTGCGCCTCGACGGCATCGACCTGCCGACCGCCACCCGCATCCTCGACCAGCACCTGCCCCGCCCACCCGCCGCCTGAACACCCCCACCCTCACCCCCTCCACCCACCCCACACTCCCGGTTTGCGTTGCACTTCGGTTGGACCGCCCCAACCAAACCCTCCCGCAAACACCCTGGGGGCGATGGTGGGTGTTCTACCGTCACGGGATGATCAGACTCACTGCCGCCGACGGCCACGAACTCGACGCCTACGAAGTCCACCCCGACGGCGCGACCGCGTCGATCGTGATCGTGCAGGAGATCTTCGGCGTCAACGCCCACATCCGCTCGGTCGTCGACCGCTACGCCGAGTTCGGCTACCGGGCCATCGCCCCGGCGCTGTTCGACCGCGGCGAGCGCGGCGTGGAACTGGGCTACGACGACGCGGGCCGAACACGCGGCATCGAGCTGGTGATGCCGATCGTGTGGGAGCCCGCCATGCTCGACGTGGCCGCCGCCGTCGACCACGTGGCCGAGACAGGACCGGTCGCCGTGATCGGCTACTGCTTCGGTGGCAGCATCGCCTGGATCGCCGCCTGCGAGCTCCCGATCGCCGCGGCCGTCGGCTACTACGGCGGCCAGATCCACGGCATGATCGACCGCACGCCGAAGGCTCCGACCATGCTGCACTTCGGCGAACTCGACCACGGCATCCCGCTCGACCAGGTCGAAGCGATCGCCGCCGCCCACCCCGACGTCCCCGTGCACGTGTATCCCGGCGCCGAACACGGCTTCAGCTGCGACGCCCGCGACTCCTACGACGCCCTCTCTGCTGCCATCGCGCTCGGCCGCACGCTCGACTTCCTCGCCGACCACGGCGTCACGCCTCGGTGACCCGGTCTTTCGGGGTCGGGTCCGGAAAGACCGTCCGGAGAGACCGGGGAGAGATCGCGGTGGCGTGACGGTCGAGTGCTGCATCCGAGCGGCGCAGCAACCGCCGGGTGTCAGAGCGGGCGGGTGACGATCACGCCGTTGCCCGACGTCGACCGGGTGTCCATGGCGACGAGCACCCGACCGGCACCGAGCGCCGCGATGCCCTCGGGCTTGACGACATCCTCGGGAAGGTCCCACCACTCGTCGAGGTCGCGGATCTCGTCGTCGTCGGGGCGCAACGGATCGTCGAGTCGCGAGCCGGCCGACGCGTCGCGACTTGTCGCTCAGGAGCCACAGATCGCCGTCGGGGTCGGCGCCGATTGCGCTGATGTCACCGAGCAGCTGCTTGGCCTCGCCCTTCAAGCTCCACATCGACAGCGGCACGAACTCGACGCGGCCGGTCGGTGCTTCCCACGACTCGTCCACGCCGAGGAAGTCGCCCCTCGACAGTCCCCGCGCTCCGGTCCCGGGTCGTCCGAACTCGATCAACGCCCGCGGTCGCTTCTCCTGTGCAACCAGCATCCGGCCACCCCGGAGCAGGACCAGGCCTTCCCCGCGCGACGACGCGTCGTCCCACCGTCCGTCGAGCAGCGAACCTGTCGGCGCCGTGAGTGTGATCTCGAGCGCGGAGCTCACGGGTCGTGGTGTCGGCCACGAGCACGACGGGCGGATCCTCGCGCATCAGGGCGACGAGCGATCCACCGTCGGCGGCGATCGACTCGAACTGACTGTCGCCGAGCGGGAGCGGCCACCCGGGGAGTGCCGCGAGGTCGAGGGTGGTCCACTCCCCGAGCGCGCCGTCGTCGCCGATCCGGCATGCGCCGAGGTCCGCGGTGCGGTCGCCGATCACCAGCAACATCGGGCCACGGTCGGTCCGCCGCACGGCAACGCCAGACGCCTCCACCACCGGAAGGTCGATCAACTCCGAGGGCACGAGACGACGGGACTTCGCGGACATCGGCATCATCCTCGCAGACAGTGCCCGACCTGCATGTCGAGCCGTTCCCGACTGCCGAGCGACTCGCCAGGGAGCAGCAACGCGACCGCAATGTCGACCGCAATGTCGACGCCGGTGGAGTCGTGGCGAGTCAGGTCTTGTGGAGGACCTTCTCGCGGAAGACGCGCGGGCTGTACGCCGTGAGGACCACGTCGGTGTGGGCGCGCACCGAGGCCGAGCGCGGGAAGCCGAGAAACGGCCCGAGCTCACCGAAGTACTGGTCGGGGCCGAGCTGGGTGAGCAATTCCTCGCCGCCGTCGGCGAGGACGCGGATCACGTCGACCTCACCCGACTTCACCACGTAGATCAGCTCGGCGTGGTCGCCCTGCTCGAAGATCGACTCACCGGCGCCGAAGGTCACCTCGTGCGTCGCGACCTCGTCGTGGCCACCGACCGGGATCAGCTGCACGATGCGGTCAGCGATCGGCACGAGACGCGAGTCGTGCGTCGACACCACGATCATGCGACCGTCGTCGCGCAGGCTCTGCAGCACCCTGATGATCGCCTCGGCCTGGATGTGGTCGAGGTTCGCAGTGGGCTCGTCGGCGAGCAGCAGCGGTGGGTTGTGTCCGAGCCCGCGTGCCACGGCGACACGCTGCTGCTGGCCTCCGGACAGCTTGCTCGGAAGATGATGTCCCCGGTCGCCGAGGCCGACCTGCTCCAACAGTTCATCGGCTCGATCGAACGACTCCTTGCGGCCGTGTCCCGTGAGGTGCAGTGGCACGGCGATGTTCTCGCGGGCGGTCAGCGACGGGATGAGGTTGAACGCCTGGAACACGAAACCGATCTGCTCGCGGCGATAGACGTCGAGCTGCTTGCCCTTCATCGCCGTCACGTCGGTGTCGCCGAGGCGGATCGATCCCGATGTCGGGGTGAGGATCCCCCCGAGGCACGACAGCAGCGTCGTCTTGCCGCATCCCGACGGCCCGAGGAGCACGACGAGTTCGCCCGCCTGGGCCTCGAACGACAGCCCGTCGAGCGGACGGATCGCGTAGCCGTCGTGGATGAACTCGACGACGAGGTCGGTGACGGTGAGTGGTCCGACGGTCATGCGCCTGCTCCTGAGAATGCCTGGGACGGATCCGATCGCAGCACCTTGCGCATCCCGACTGCCCCCGCGAGGAGCGCCATCACCACGGCGAGCACCGGGAGTTGCCAGAACGCCCGGGCGGGCACGCGCACCGGCAACGGGAACGCGGGCGCGAGGAAGATCTGGATCACCGCGGCGAGCGCCACCGCCGTGAGAGCGACGAGCACCGCCTGCAGTGCCAGGCTTCCGAGCAGCGACGAGTTCGGGGCGCCGACGGCCTTCAGCACGGCGAAGTCACGTTGGCGCTCGAGCGCCGAGAGGTAGACGACGGCGCCGATGATGACCGCGGCGACGATCCAGAGCAGCACCCGCACGAGATCGATCGACGCGATCGCCCCGTCGAGCGGACGGAGCGCGTCCGCGGCCACCTCCTCGGAACTGATCACCTTGGCTCCCGGCGGGATCGCGCCGACGTCACCTTCGACGAGGACGGCGCCGATGACGTCGGTCGAGCGGAACACGAGCTGTTGGGCGTCGGGCAGCGTCGCGAACACCATCGGCGTCCCGGCGAGCAGCGTCGTGTTGCTCGTCTCACCCACGACGGTGAACGCCATGCCGCCGAGGGTCACCTGCTCGCCGACCTCGAGGCCCGCGGTCTCGTCGGCGACCAACTCGCCACTCGCCGTCGCCGCCCGCCCCGCCGTCGTCGTGGGGCTGCCGAGCCCGTCGGGTTCGTGACCGAAGAGGATCACGTCGAGCGGTTCACCGTCGCGGAGCATGCTCGCACGCGACACGACCACCGACGACTTGGTCTCCGCCTGCACCGCATCGGCAGCCTGCGCGGGCGCGGCCGCCAGCGCCGTGAACGGCCCCGAGATCCCCTCGGGGATCACCCACCAGTCGGCAGCGATGGCATCGACGGTGTCGACCGGTTCGAGGTTGAACTGCTCGACCAGGCCCGTCATCACGAACAGCAGCGCGAACACCAGGGCCCCGAGCAGCGTGACCACGATGAACCGGATCTTCCGGTACACCAGATCGCGGAACGTCAACAGCAGCATCTGCGCGTCATCCCCATCACGTTCATCCCGTTCTTCTCCCCCTCACGGTTGCCGGCGTCGGACCCCCTGCACGGCGAAGATGACAGTAGCCACCGAACAGCACGGTCCACGGATCGTCGTGGTCAGCGGTGGGCGGCGAGCCGGTCGGCGATGCCGTCGACCAAGGCCGACGGCGGCGCACCTGCGTCCTCGAGCACATCGAGGAACGTCTCACCCGGGATTCGCCACAGCTTCGAGTCGACCACCGTCGTGACCGTCGCCGTCCGGGGCCGGTGGTCGAAGAGGCCGATCTCGCCGAACCACTCGTTGCGCCCGAGCTCACCGACCGGGCGTTCCTGCACCGTCACCGCCAGCAACCCTCGCGTCACGATGTACAGGTCGTCCGGCTCGTCGCCCTCCCGAATCACGATGGCGCCCGCGGGCACCTCGACCTCGTCGACCTCGGCTGCCAGTCGTTCGAGCGACGATCGCGAGGCACCCTCGAAGATCTCCAGCGACTGCAGGATCGTCACGCGAGGCGCAAGAACACGCTGGCGGGCAGCGGCCACGCGGCCGAACACGACGAGAGGACGTGCCGCGAAGCCACCCACCAACACGATGGCCGCAGCCACCCCGATGAGCGACCCCTCCAACCCGAGCACCGCGATCAGCAACGGCGCGACGACGGCGCCCACCAGTTTGCCGGTGTTCGCCGCTCCGTTGATCGCACCGAACACTCGGCCGAGCTGCGCCGGTGCCGTGACACGCTGCACCATCACGACGATCACCACCTCGAACACCACCATCCCGACGCCGACCACGACGAGCACGGCACATGCCCACAGCGTCCGGGTGATGATCGCCAACGCGGCGGTCGGTACCGCGGTCGCCACCAGCGAGACGAGCACGGGGCGCACCGGGCTGCGCGAGTCCGCGGCGCGGACGGCGAGTGGGACCGCGAGCACCGCGCCCAGACCGATGGCGCCTGCGAGCAGGCCGATCACGCCGACCGAGGCGTCGAGCCGATCACGCACCACGTACACGTGGAGCACCATCTCGGCGCCACGCACGAAGTACATCACCCCGATCAACACGACCAGTGCCGGTAGCGCCGCTGTCGATCGGACGATGCCGACGCCGTCGAAGAACGAAGCGACGAGTCCGAGCCGCGACGGTCGATCCGTCGTCGCGCTCGCGCCCGGCGAACGGCCGGGAAGACCGGCGATCGAACCGATGAGGAGTCCCGACAGCGCGAACGTCGCGGCGTTGACCGCGAATCCGACGGCCGGCGACGACACCGTCGCGATCGCCGCTCCCGCCAGCGGCCCGACGAACGTCATGATCTGGCGCACAGCGCTCAGCACGGCATTCGCCCCGGCGAGGTGGCGCTCACCCGCGATCGACGGAACGATCGCGGCCAACGCCGGCCGGGTGGGCACGGCGACCGTGTACGACACGAGCACGATGATCAGCACCATCGGCGCGGAGCCGCTGCGCGGCTACCACCGACAGCAGGAGCATGAGCGCGGCGCGGACGAACTCGATGGTGACCAACAACGAGTGCAGGTTGCTCCGATCGACGAGCGACCCGGCCGAGAGGCTCAACAGGGCGCGCGGGGCCAGCCGGACCACGACCGCCAACGTCAGCCACAGACCGAATCGGGGTTGGTCGTTCAGGAACACCACCAGCGCGACCCAGAACACACCGTCGCCGGCACCGGAGACGACCTCGGCCGCGTACAGCTTGCGAAGACCTTCATTGCGTAGCGACGACGCGAATCCAGTGCGCTGATGGGGTGGGTCGTCGACGGTCATCCGAGCACGGAGTCTGCCACCCGGGCCTCCTCGCACCGGCGCCAGTCACGTCGCGACGGGAAACCACCACCGAACCCGTGAACAAGAGCGCGATCAGTTGCGCAACGGGTTCACGAGAACGGCGCCGGTCGAGAGGGGCACCTCCGGGAGCAGTAGGTTCGGCGGCGATGACTGACCCTGAGATGCACGAGACGCAGAGGCCCGGATCGATCCTCGGGACCCGGGTGCTGCGCACCGAGGACCCCGGCCTGCTCACCGGCAGCCGGAAGTACCTCGCCGATCTCGACCTGCCGAACAAGCTGCACGCCGTGTTCGTGCGCTCCGACGTCGCCCACGGCATCATCCGCGCCATCCACATCGAGGATGCCGTCGGGATGCCCGGTGTCGTGGAGGTGCTCACCGCAGCCGAGCTCGGTGTGGCGCCGCATCACGGCTTCGCCACCGTGCACCCCGACTTCGCCCGACCGCCGCTGGCCGACGGCAAGGTCCGCTTCGTCGGCGAGCCGATCGCCGTCGTGCTCGCCGAGACGTTCGAACAGGGCGAGGACGCCGCCGGGACGGTGTGGGCCGACATCGACCCGCTGCCCGCGCTGGTCGATGCCGAGCAGGCCCTCGCCGACACGGAGAACCTGATCTTCCAGGAACACGGATCCAACGAGGCGCTCGTGATCGTCGACAAGCCGCGCACCGATCTGTCGGCTGCCGACGTGGTCGTCCGCGGCCGCTACGTCAACCAGCGCATGGCCGTGGTGCCGATGGAACCCGACTGCTGCGCGGCCGAGATCGGCGACGACGGGCGCCTGACGTTCTGGGCGTCGACGCAGATGCCGCACGGTCTCCACGGGCAACTCGCCGGCGCGCTCGGGATGGAACCGGCCGACATCCGCGTGATCACCCCGCAGGTCGGTGGCGGCTTCGGCGGCAAGGCCGGCATCCACGCCGAGTACACCGGTCGTCGCTGCCGCTGCGCGGCGCACCGGTCGACCGGTCGTGTGGGTGCCGCCACGCAGCGACGACATGAAGGCGCTCCCCCACAGCCGCGGCCAGATCCAGTACGTCGAACTCGGGTGCACGAACGACGGCGACTTCACCGGCCTCAAGGTGCGCCTCGTCGGTGACGCGGGCGCGTACCCGACGATCGGTGCGTTCCTCCCCGGCGGCACGCGCCGGATGGCGCAGGGCACCTATGCGTTCCCGACGATCGAGTTCGACGTCGCGGTCGCCGTCACCAACACCACACCGATGGGCGCGTACCGAGGTGCCGGACGACCGGAGGCGACCGCGCTGCTCGAACGGCTCGTCGACCATGCCGCGCTCGAGCTGGGGATCGACCCGATCGAGATCCGGCGGCGCAACTTCCTCGGCGACGACGTGTTCCCGTTCACCACGCTGACCGGCAACACCTACGACTCGGGTCGGTACCTGCTCCCGCTCGAACGTGCCGCCGAGGCCGCCGGGTACGACGCAGCTGCGCGCCGAGCAGGCCGAACGACGGGCGAACGGGGACCACCGGCTGCTGGGCATCGGGGTGGCCGCCTACGTCGAGATCACCGCCGGTGGGGGCGCCGAGGAGTTCGGCGCGATCGAAGTGCACGACGACGGATCGGCCACGATCTTCGCCGGCACGCAGTCACACGGCCAGGGCCACCAGACCGCGTACGCCATGCTCGTTGCCGACCAGACCGGCATCCCGGTGGATCGGATCACGCTCGTCGACGGCGACACCGACCGGGTGCGTACCGGCGGTGGCACCGGCGGGTCACGCTCGTTGCAGCTCGGCGGGTCGGCCGTGCGCGGCGCCACCGAGGCCATGGTCGCCAAGGCCAGGCAACTCGCCGCCCGGCTCCTCGAAGCCGACGTCGCCGACATCGTCGTCGACACCGCGACCGCCACGATCGGCGTGGCCGGGGTGCCCGCCCAGGCGATCGGCTGGGGCGAACTCGCGACTCGTGCCGCCGCCGAGATCGGTGAGCGGCTCGACGGCGAGTTCGACTTCCACCAGGACGGCGCCACCTTCCCGTTCGGCGCACACATCGCCGTGGTCGAGGTCGACGCCGAGACCGGCAAGGTCCGCCTGCTGCGCCACGTGGCGGTCGACGACTGCGGCACGGTGCTCGCCCCGCTCCTCGTGGAAGGCCAGCAGCACGGCGGCATCGCCGCCGGCGTCGGCCAGGCGCTGTTCGAGGAGGTGAGCTTCGACACCGACGGCAACCCGGTGACGTCGAACCTCGCCGACTACGGCATCCCGACCGCCGCCGAACTGCCGTCGTTCGAGACGCATTCGACCCAGACGCCGACGCCGCTCAACCCGCTGGGTGCCAAGGGAATCGGCGAGGCGGCGACGATCGGCGCGACGCCCGCCGTGCAGAACGCCGTGATCGACGCCGTGGCGCACCTCGGGGTGCGCCACATCGACCTGCCGTGCACTCCGGAACGGGTCTGGTCGACGATCCGTGATGCGCAGGCCGGCACGCTCGCCGACCCGTGGCGCGAACCGCCCGCGATCTTCGCCCGCCTGCGCACCTCAGGCGACGCTCCGGTGGAAGACGCCGCCGGAGCCGCCGCCGCCGACGGCATCTGACCGTCACGGCACACGGTGCCGGGTCCAACGTGACGCCGACCCGGTCACGCCTGACGTCAGAGCCCATGTGTAACACTCGGTCCCCATGGACGAGCTCTGGCTGATCGGTCGCATCCTGTACTGCAGCCTGTTCGTCGGCGCCGGGATCGGCCAGCTCGTCGACCTCGAGGGATCCACCCGCTACGCGGAGTCCCGTGGCATCGGCCCGTCGGCTCGTCTCGGCGTGATCGCGTCGGCGATCGCCTTCATCGTCGGTGCCATCTCGGTCATCTTCGGCATCTGGGGTGACCTCGGCGCCCTCCTGCTGATCATCACGTTGATCCCGCTCACGTTCCTGATGCACAAGTTCTGGGCCGAGCGTGACCCACTCGACCGTCAGACCCAGATGTCGATGTTCATGAAGAACATCGCCCTGATCGGCGGCGCGGTGCTGATCTTCTCGTGGTTCGCCCGCGACACGTTCGGTTTCGGCCTCCCGTACACGATCACCGACGGCGCCTTCAACTTCCGCTGAACCGCCGCGTCGTCACACAGGGCGATAGTGCGAGTCGAGCCTCGGCAGCGATCCGTCGTCGACGGCGACCGTGCCGTCGTCGACGAGCTTCACGAGATGAGCGAGCACGCTGCGACGGGCCGGTTTGTGGAGTTCCCTGCGCACGTCGGCGTAGAGCACCTCGACCATCACGGGAATCGTGTCCAGCCCCCGGCGTACGGCCTCGAGTACCTGGGCCTCACGCTGGAGTCGATGCTCGACGAGTCCGTCGACGAACGCCGACGGGTCGGGTATCGGCGGTCCGTGAGTCGGGATGGCGACATCGTCGTGCCGGCCGGCGACGACCCGCAGCGATTCGAGATACCTCGCCATGTCGCCGTCCGGCGGCGCCACGACCGTGGTGCTCCAGCCCATCACGTGATCGCCGGTGAAGAGCGTTCGGGTGACGCCGTCGTCGAGGGTGAAGCAGGTGTGGTTCGACGTGTGGCCCGGCGTGTGCAACGCGGTCATCACCCACCCATCGTGGGCAGCGACAACGTCTCCGGTCGTGGCGAACACGTCGGGCGTGAAGTCGCGGTCGGTCGATTCCTCGACGACCGGTTCGGCATCGGCCTCCGGCTCCTCCGCCGGCGGCTCGTCGACCACCGGATCCTCACCGATGTCCCAGGTGTCGGCGCCGTGAGGTCCGAAGGCGATCGTCGGCGCACCCGACTCGGCCGCCAACCATGCCGCGAGCGGCGAGTGATCGGCGTGGCAGTGCGTCACGAGGATCGCCCTGACGGTGCAGCCGTCGAGCGCCGCCGCGAGCGCGTCACGATGGCTGTCGAGACGTGGCCCCGGGATCGATCACGGCGACGTCGCCCCGACCGTTCGCGTCGCCACCGACGATGTACGTCCCGGTTCCGAAGTACGTGAACTTCGAGGGATTCTCGGCCATCACCCGACGCACGAGCGGCGCCACGGGCTGCGAGGCGCCGTACACGAACGACTCGCGGTCGAGGGTCAGGAACTCCACGACGTCCACTCCAACGGCTCGACCCGACCGACCTCACGGCCGTGGCCGAGCACCGGCACCACGGCGCGATCGCGTGCACTCGCCGGTGCCGCATCGACGTCGACACCGAGCACACGCAACGCCTCGGGGATGACGGCCTGGCGGGCGAGGCCCGACCCGTCGGCGATCTTGAACGCGGCTGCCCGGCCGTCGGCCCGCGCCATCACCATCATCCCGGCAGCGCCCTCCTTGGCGATCAGGCCGGGAACCGCGCGCATCCACAGCGTGTCGTCGAACTCGGCTCCGCCGACCATCAGGGGATTCGCCCGCATCGAGCGGGCCACGGGTGCGTCGACGGACGCCAACCAGGAGAACGCTCCCGCCAATTCGTCCAGCGCGAGCGCATGCGTGGGGGCGCCGCAGCCGTCGACACCGATGTGGTGCACGACGCATCCGAGGTCACCGAATGCCGATGCGATCGCTGTCTGGAGCGGATGGTCCACGTCGAGGTACGTCTCGGTCGGCCACCCGTTGACGACACAGGTGGCGAGCATCGCAGCGTGCTTGCCCGAACAGTTCTGCCGCAGCGACGACGGTTGCGAGCACGGGTCGCCCAGCGCAGGCGCCGGCGTGTTCTGGAGTTGCGACTCGTCGAGGCCGTACCGGGCGAGGATCGCCCGCACCGCATCGAGGTGCATGAGCGACCCTGCGTGGCTGGCGCAGGCAACAGCGAGCAGCTCGTCGGGGAGGTCGAGGCCGAGGCCGACCATCGCATGGGCCTGCATCGGCTTGAGACACGACCGCGGGTAGACGACCAGGCGGGGATCGCCGACGTGCGCGATCAGCGACCCATCGGCTGCGAGCGCAGCACCGGCGCCGTGGTGCAGTGACTCGTCGAGGCCGCTGCGGGTGGCGACGGCGATCGGCGCGAACCCGTCGTCGAAGCGCGTCACGTCGGTTCCGTGGCCGGCGGTGGACCCGACCTGCGCTGGCTCTTCGGGGGCGGGATCGACGTGAGGTGGCTGTCGACCACGTCGTACCGATTGCCCCATTCACCGAGGAACGCCTGCGCCATGGCGGCCGCCGGCAGCGCCAGCAGCGCGCCGACGAACCCGAGGAGCGAGGCGCCGGCCAAGGCGGCACCGAACGCCACGGCCGGATGGAGTTCCATCGTGCGCGCCGTGATGCGCGGCGCGAAGAAGTAGTTCTCGATCTGCTGGTACACCACGATGAACACGATGATGATCAACGCGTTCAGCGGCGAGTCGACCAGGGTCAGCAGGACCGGCAGGATGCCGGCGAGGTACGTACCGACCACCGGCAGGAACTGGCTGACGAGGCCGACCCACAGTGCGAGTGCGACCGGCGCCGGCGTACCGATCGACTGGAACACCACCCAGTGGAAGAACGTCGACAGCAACGCCAGCAACGCCCGCGAATAGAGGTACCCGCCGGTCTTCGTGATCGCCAGCTCCCACGCCTGGAGCACCTGTGCCTGGCGGACCGGAGTGAGCCGCGAGCAGATGTCGCGACGCAGACGCGGTCCGTCCGCGACCAGGTAGTAGGTGAACAACAGCACCGACAGACCCTGGAAGACCACCGCGAGAACGGTGAGGGACAGCCGCACCGCCTCGTCGCTCTGCGACCGGATGAACTCCTGGACACGGCCGTCGGGATCGTTGAACTCGCCGATCACGTCCTGCGGGTCGATGTTCGTGTTGAAGTTGTCGTTCAGGAAGCTGACGGTGTCGGTGATGTAGCGGTCCGAGTCCTGCAGGAGGTCGGCGACCTGGGTGCCCACGAGCGTGCCGACGGCGCCGACGAAGATCAGAAAGGCCGCCAGCACGCCGAGCAGGATCGTGATCGTCGCACGGCCACGACGCCAGCCACGCGCTGCCAGACGATTCACGCCGGGCTCGATCGCCAACGACAGGAAGATCGACACGAGGATCAGGATCAACAGGCTCGACAGGCGATGGAACACGTGGCGGGCGGTGAACGTGAGGAGATACCCCAGCCAGAACACGACGACGGCCGGAAGCACCCAACGTGGGAGCGTGCGGTCGGTGGCCCGACGATCGAATCGGCGCCCCGTGGCGTCGATCGGACCCGTCCCGGAACCGCTCGGCGCGCCGGAGTCGGCGATCTCGTCGGCAGATTCCTCGGGCACGCTCGGATGGTACTCACGGGGCCGTGGCACGATGAGTCAATGGACATCCGGATCGTGGCTCGGCGACGCAGATCCGCGATCGCGTGGTCGGGCCCGACGCGCCGCAACGTCATGTCGAGTTGTTCGACACCGACGAGCCCGGATGGTTCGCCGACGACGCGCCGATCCGCCGCGTGCACGCCGACGCCTCGATGTTCGTCGGCGGGCTCCGGGCGCTGCTGTTGCAGTCCCTGCATCCACTCGCCATGGCAGGTGTCGCCCAGCATTCCGACTACCGCACCGATCCGTGGGGTCGGCTGCAGCGCACGGCCGACTTCCTCGCGGCGACCACCTTCGGTCCGGCATCGCAGGCCCAGCGGGCGGTCGACACCGTGCACCGAGTGCACGAACGAGTCACGGGTTCGCGTCCCGACGGTCGACCCGTACGCAGCGAACGATCCGCACCTGCTCGAGTGGGTCCACCTCGCCGAGCTCGACAGCTTCCTCGCAGCGCACGATCGCTACGGCGAGCGCCCGCTCGTCGGCGACGACCGCGATCGATACGTCGCCGACGCCGCCGTCGTGGCGCGAGCCCTCGGCGTGGTCGATCCGCCCGAGTCGGAGACGGAGCTGATCGAACGGATCCGGCTCTACCGCGGTCCGAATTGCGTGGCACCACCGAAGCACGCGAGGCGGCGCGTCATCTGCTCATCCAGCCGCCGCTGCCGTTCGCCGCGCGACCCGCCTACGCCCTGATCGCCGGCGCCGCCGTTGCCCTGATGCCGACGTGGACCAGGATGCCGTTGCGCCTGCCGTGGCTGCCCGTGTCGGAGACCGTCGCCCTGCGCCCCGCCGGCGAGCTCGTCACGCGCACCATCCGATGGGCCGATCCCGGCCCACTCCTGAGCCGGCACCCCGCAGCGTTGCCCACGGTCGGGACGAACGGCCCTGATCGACCTCGTCGACGGTCGATACCGTTGGCGACATCATGAACATCACGACGTTCAGCTCCCCGCGTCGCCTCGGCGCCGCGCTCGCGATCACCGTGCTGGCGCTGGCCGCATGCGGCAGTGACGACGCGACGGTCGAAGTGCCCGAGGGCGGCACCGGCAACCCCTACAACGACGCCATCATCGAGTCGGAGTCACACGACGAGATCATCTTCGCCGAGGGCGGCGAAATGGTCGTCGCCGTCAACTGCGACCCCGCCGAGGGCGGCACGATCGTGACCGTCGTTGCCGAGGGACTCGCTGCCGGGCGAGTACGTCGGCACGTTCGACCCGGCCACCGGCGTCGACATCACGCTCTCCGTCGAGCGAGCCCGGTCAGTCGACCGCCACGGCCGAGATGACCCTCGACGAGGCGAGTACACCGTCACCTTCGCCGACATCGAAGGCGGCGAGTTCAGCCTCCGCGGCGCTGCCTGACGCCAGCAACGCAACGTCAACGCATCGGCGAGATCGCCGCGCGGCATCACCTCGACACCACGGTCGAGGCCGAGCCATCCGGCCATCGCCTCCAACTCGGCGGCGAGTTCCGCGGCGACGTAGGCCTCGTCGATCCCGGGCTCACCGAATGCGCTCTGCACGAGGAGCCGGCCGGTCGCCCGATCGGCCTTCAGGTCGACGCGCGCGACCAACTCGTCGCCGAGCAGGAACGGCAAGACGTAGTAGCCGTACTGGCGTTCGGGCGCCGGCACGTAGATCTCGATGCGGTACCGGAACCCGAACAGCCGCTCGGTGCGATCACGATTCCAGACGAGTGGATCGAAGGGGCTCAACAGCGCCCGCGCGCTCACCCGACGTGGCATCACGGCATCGGGGTGCAGGTAGGCGGGCTTCGACCACCCCTCCACCGACGTCTCGATCAACCGGCCCTCCTCGACGAGTTCCCCGATGAGCGGCCGACACGGCGGGTTGCGCTGACGGTGGTAGTCGGTGAGGTCCTCGAACGTTGCGATGCCGTGGTGCCGCGCCGCCCGCACGAGCAGTTCCTTGCGGGCCTCGATCTCGGATGGTGTCGGCAACGCGAGGATGTCGGCCGGAATCACCCGATGAGCGAGGTCGTAGGTGCGGGCGAAGTCGTTCGGGCGACGGATCGCTGCGACCTCGCCGGCGAAGAACAGGTACTCGAGCGCGATCTTCCCGTCGTCCCAGTCCCACCACGCGCCCTTCGGGCCGACACGCTGCTTCAGGTCGCCGGCCACCAGCGGACCCTCGTCGCGGATGCGGATCCGCACCTCGTCGATGAACCCGGGTCGCCGATGCCTCAGTGTCGGCGACCGCCTTCCAGCGGTGCTCGGAGTTCATCTGCCACCGCAGGTACGGGTGCAGCGACACCGGCACGTGGCAGGCCTCGTGCACCCAGTACTCGAACAACTCGCCGTCGCGGCTGGCGTCGGCGATCAGCGTGCGCGGGTGCGGCCCGAGCCGCGCGAACAGGGCCAGTTCCTGGCTGCGCACGAGCACGTTGACCGAGTCGATCTGGATGAGCCCCATCCGGTCGACCGCACGACGCAGGTGACGCCGGTCGACCCGTCCGGTCGGCCGCGGATCGCCGAACCCCTGGGCTCCGAGCGCGAGGCGACGCGCCTGTGCGTTGGAGAACTCGGCCGACTTCGCCACCCGAGTCGTTCTCCTCGCTCCGTCGAACGTCAGTCGTCGGAGACGGTGATGGCGACGGAGTTGATGACCACGTCGGTCTTCGGCTTGTCGCCGCCTCCGGTCGCGACGCGCTGCATCTGGTCGACGATGTCGAGACCCTTCACGACCTGACCGAACAGGCTGTACGCCGGCGGCAGGCCGACGCCGGAGGGACCCGACACGATGAAGAACTGGCTGCCGTTGGTGTGCGGGCCGGCGTTGGCCATGGCGACCGAGCCGATCTGGTACTCACGCGGCTTGGGGAGTTCGTCCTCGAAGCGGTACCCGGGGCCGCCGCGACCGGTGCCGGTCGGGTCACCGCCCTGGCACATGAAGCCGTTGATGATCCGGTGGAAGATCACGCCGTCGTAGTAGTGGTGCAGTGCGAGGAACACGAAGTTGTTGACGGTCTTCGGCGCCTTGATGGCATCGAGGGCGATGACGATGTCGCCCATCGAGGTCGACAGCGTTGCGGTGTAACGCTTCGACGGGTCGATCCCCATCTCGGGAGCCTCGGAGAAGTCCTGGGTCTTGGGCGCGGAACCGTCGAAGGGGGGAAATGCAGTAGCCATACCTGCGACCCTATCCGCGCCACCCGAACCGTCCGACGGTGCCGGGTCAAACGTGACGGTTGCGTCACGTTTGACCCGGCACCGTGTGTCAGTTGCGTTCGTTGTAGCTCTCGATGAGCAGGTTGCTGGCCTCGGCGGCCTCGGTCAACGCTGTCTGCGGGTCGGCACCGTCGAAGATCGCCGCCATCGCCCGCGATGTCTCGGCGCGGACCTCACGCTGCGGGCCGAGGACCGGCGCGTTGGCCGTGTCGTCGTTGACCCCCGACAGCAGCTGCTCGTACGGGACGGCGAATCGCGGATCGGTCGCATAGGTCGTCGCGACCGGATCGAGAGCGAGGGCGTCGGTGCGTACCGGCACGTAGCCCGTCGCTGCAGCCCACTGCGACTGCGACTCGGGCCGCAGCAGGTACGTGATGTAGTCCCACGCGGCTGCGGTCTCCTCCGCCGACTTCTCGGCCACGATCCACAGCGAGGCGCCACCCACCTGGACCTGCGGGGTGTCGCCCGGGCCGGGCATCGGACCGACGCCGATGTCCTGCGGCCCCAGGTCGGGCACCAGCCCACCACCGAGCGCCGCGATCACACTGCCGAGTGCCGCCGACGTGGCCATCGTCATCGCTCCCGGCGCGATCGGGTCGGCCATCTTGAAGAATGCGTCCTGGCCACCAGGGTTGTCGCCGACGGTCATGGCGAGACCGTCATCGATCATCGTCTGCAGGAACGTGGTCAGTTCGACGCCGAGGTCGTTGTCGAACAACACCTCGGTCGCCGGAGCGGTCCGTCCGTTGCCGTTGTCGGCGAACGGCTCGCCCGCACGACCGAACCACTGCTCGAGGAACCAGCCGCCGCCCGAGTCGGGCCCCGAGTCGAGCACGAGCGCCACCGGTGCTGCCCCCGACGACACGATCTGCTCCGACGCGGCGCGCAGTTCCTCCAGGCTCACCGGCGGATCGTCGGGGTCGAGACCGGCAGCCTCGAAGATCTTGCGGTTGAAGTAGAGAACCGGGTTCGACACGTTGAACGGCATGCCCCGCTGGATGCCTTCGTACTGGTACGCCGTCAGTGTTCGCGGAACGAACGCCGACGTGTCGTAGCTGCTCGACTCCATGCAGGCCTCGGCCGGCACCGTGGTTCCCGAGTCGGAGATCGACCGCAGCGTGTACTCGGGGAACTGCACCAGCGTCGGCCGGCTGGCCTGGCCGGCGTTGATGTACTTGTCGAGCAGCGACTCGTAACCGGTCTGATTCTGCAGCTCCACACGCACCTTGTCCTGGCTCGCGTTGTACGCGTCGGTCAGCGCGATCAGGGGCGTCTCGAGGTCGTTCGCCATGGCGTGCCAGAACACGATGTCGATCGGACCCTCGGCGCTGTCGAGCGCCTCGGTCGGGCACGCAGCGAGATCGGCCAGCGGCGCGACCGTCGTCGTCGGCATCGCGGTCGTGTCGGCGTCCGTCTCGGCACCGGTGCCGCCGTCGGGTGTCGTCGCGTCGACCGCGGGAGTCGTCGCGTCGCCGCCCACGTCGAGCGCCGACTCGCCGGACGAACAGGCCGCGACGCCGACCCCGGCGATCACGAGCAGTGGGAGCAAGCGTCGGGACGAGAACATGTGGATCAGCCTTTCACGGCGCCGGCGGTGAGACCGCGCACGAGTTGACGTTGGAACACGAGCAGAACGATCACAACCGGAACGGCGGCCACCACCGTGCCGGCCATCACCAGGTTGGGTTGGTCGAGGTTCGACTTGGAGAGCACACGCAGACCCGACTGCACCGTGTTCATGTCGGTCTCGTTGATGATGAGGTTCGGCCACAGGTACTGGTTCCACGCCCCGAGGAAACCGAAGAGCGCGAGGGCGCCGATCGTCGGCCGAACGAGCGGGACGGCGACGTACCACAGGAAGCCGAGATGGCCGACCCCGTCGATGGCCGCCGCGTCACGCAGGTCGCGCGGCAACGTCAGGAACACCTGGCGCATGAGGAACACGCCGAACGCCGTCGCGAGGAACGGCACGGCCAGGCCGATGTAGGAGTTGGACCACCCGAGCCCGTCGACGGTGTCGAAGTTGACCACGAGCGTGGCTTCGAGCGGCACGAGCAGCGTCGCGATGAACAGCACGAAGAACACGTTGCGGCCCGGGAAGTCCAAGAACGCGAAGGCGTATGCGGCGAGCACGGCCGACACCACCTGGAAGAGGGTGACGATGACAGCGACCACCAGCGAGTTGAAGAGGTACCGGCCGAGGTGACCGGTGGTCCATGCATCGACGATCACGTCGAACGTGAACGGGCCGGGCAGGAGCGGATGGTCGAAGAACGCGTCGGCCGGCTTGAAGGCCGCGATGACCGTCGTGTAGATCGGGAAGAGCACGATGAACGACACGACCGCCAGCAGGAAGTAGCGGCCGGCTCGCCGCCACCCGGACGGGGCGTCGAAGCCCTGTCCGCGGCGACGACGTGCGCTCGGAGGTCTCGGGCAGCACCTGGATCGAGTTGATGACCGTGCCGACGGCGTCGTCGACTGCGGGCGGCAGATCGGCTGCCGTGTCAGCTGCCATAGTGCACCCGCCGTCCGATGCCGCGCAGCTGGATCGCCGACAGCACGAGGAGCACCAGGAAGAGCAGCACCGCCGCCCCGGCCTGCAGGCCGGCGTCGTTGCGGATCGGTGAGTTCTGGCCGTACACGAAGTACGTGATGGTGGTCGTCGAGTCCTGCGGCTGCGGTCCGCCGTCGGTCAGCAGGTCGACCTCGCCGTACATCTGGAACGCCCGAGTGGTCAGCACGATCATCACGAACAGCAACGTGGGCCCGAGCATCGGAACGGTGATCGACCAGAACCGTCGGATCCCGCCGGCGCCGTCGACCGCCGCTGCCTCGTAGAAGTCGCGTGGAATGCCCTGCAGGCCGGCCGTGACGAGGATGAACGTGAAGCCCAGGCCGGCCCACACACTCGACAGCGCCACCGCGGTCAGCGCGGTTCCGGGATCCTGCAGCCAGCCGGGATCCTTCACCGAGGGGAACAGCGAATTGAACCAGTCCGACGTTCGCGAGTGCGCCGATCGACGGTTGCAGCAGGAACAGCCACATCAGGCTGGCGACGGCGACCGACGTCGCGACGGTCGAGGAGAAGATGGCGCGGAACACACCCATCCCGCGCAGGTACTTGTCGGCGAGCACCGCCAGACCCACCCCGAGGACCAGACCGAGCGGCACCGTGATGAGCGCGAACTTGGTCGTGACCACGAGCGCGTTCTGGAACTCGGTCGAGCGGAAGATGTCGACGTACTGCCCGAACCCCTGTGAGCGACAGTTACCGCCGAAGTTGTCGCAGCGCTGCTGGCCGAGCCACACCGCCCGGCCGAGCGGGTAGAGCACGAACACGCCGAGGATGAACGCCGACGGCGCGAGCATCGCCATCGCGAGCGGGAAGTCCGCCCATCGCGATCGCTGCATCCTGTCGTCGCGCTTCACGACCAAACCCTATTTCGACCGGGCGTGCGGCACCTGATCCCGTCGCTCGTCGTTCGCTCGGAGTTCATCTCCGACGGCCGCGGGCGTGGCGCTCGGAGCCGACTACCGTGACCGACGTGAGCGAGATTCCCGACGAGCAGCCAGCGGTGGACACACCACTCCCCGACGGGCCGGCGCAGGCACCCGACGGGCCAGGCCCTGCCCCGAGCGAGCCGACATCCGAGCTGACGTCCGAGCCGACATCCGAACCCACGTCGGTGGCTGCGCCCGTCGATCTCGATGCGGTCGAGCGTGACCTGACGGCGGTCGAGGTCGCCCTGAACCGTCTCGCCGACGGCACCTACTGGACCGACGAGGTCACCGGCCGGCCGATCCCCGAGGACGTCCTCGTCCGCAACCCGCTCGCCCGGCGCGTCTGATGCAGAAGAAGGCCGTCGCCTCGATCGCGTCCGTCATCGCACTCGCTGCGGGCCTCGCGGCCGCAGCCCAGAAGGCGAAGGAATCGCCGCTCACCAGCCGATTCAACCGCTCCGCACGCGTGTGGAAGTTGTCGGCGCGCAACTCGGCGCGTTTCGCCGTGTCACGCGTGCGTGGTATCGGCTCGGCCGAGGAACGGCGGGCACAGCTCGACGAACAGTTCGCCATCCGCACCGCCGAGGACGTCGCCAAGGAGCTCGGCGAGATGAAGGGCGTGCTGATGAAGGCGGGCCAGCTCATCAGCTTCATCTTCGAGGCGCTGCCCGAGGAGGCGCAGGAGGCGCTCGCCACCCTGCAGTCCGACGCGGCACCGATGGCACCGACGCTCGCCGCCAACGTGGTGAAGGGCGACTTCGGCAAGCCGCCGGAGAAGCTGTTCCTCGACTGGTCGGACATGCCCGTGGCCGCCGCATCGATCGGCCAGGTCCATCGAGCAGTCACCCACGACGGCCGCGACGTCGCGGTGAAGGTGCAGTACCCGGGCGTGCACGAGGCGATCGAGAGCGACCTCGACGCCGCCGAGGTGATGTACGCGATGTTCTCGTCGATGATGCTCAAGGGCCTCGACGCCAAGGGCCTCGTCGACGAGCTCCGCGAACGCATGCGCGAAGAGCTCGACTACTCGATCGAAGCCGGCAACCTCGCCGAGTTCGAGGCCCGGTTCCAGGGCCACCCGTGGGTGCGGATCCCCAAGCTGGTGCCGGAGCTGTGCAGCGGTCGGGTGCTGACCACCGAGTGGATCGACGGCATGACCTTCGACCAGTTCCGCAAGAACGAGTCGGCGGCCACCAAGCAGCGTGCCGGCGAGGTCATCTGGCGATTCGCGCAGGGCGCGATCATGCGCCACGGGATCTTCAACGGCGACCCCCATCCCGGCAACTACAAGTTCCACCACGACGGCAGCGTCTCGTTCCTCGACTACGGGCTGGTGAAGCGCTGGTCGCCGGGCGAATGGGAGTCGCTGCGCCCGACCGTCGACGCGATCATCATCCACCGCGACCCCGACGAGCTCGTGGCGGCGATGGTCGACGCCGGCTTCCTGCCGGCCACCCACGGCCTCGACCCGGCGCTCGTGTACGACTACGTGTCGAGCCCGTACATCCCCTACCTCACCGACGAGTTCACGTTCACCCGTGACTGGATGCGTGAGACCATCGGCAAGATCTTCGACGTGCAGGGCCCGCACGCCGCGGTGATCGAGCAGCTCAACATGCCACCGAGCTTCGTGATCCTCGACCGGGTGGTGTGGGGAGTGAGCGCGATCCTCGGCAAGCTCGACGCGACCGGCCCGTGGCGCGGCATGCTCCTCGAGTACATCGCCGGCGGCGCCCCCGCCACCGAGCTCGGCGCCTCCGAAGCCGCCTGGGCCGCCCGCCGCCCGATCCCCTGACCGGCCCACCCCTCGCGCCACAACCTCATCACCACCCCACCGATGAGATTCCGGCCCACCCCTCGCGCCACAACCTCATCACCACCCCACCGATGAGATTCCGGCGCACCCCTCGCGCCACAACCTCATCGCTGGCGCACGAGCGGTCCGGTCGGAGGGTGGCATCACGAGTTCACTAGCGTCGCCGGGATGACGAATGCGTCGGAGACCGAGTCGACCGCACGGGCACCGTTCGCGCCGTGGGATCGGCGTGACATCCCAGGATCGTTCAGCGTGGAGGAGACGGCCCGACGGGTCGGCAACTACAAGTGGACCGAGATGAAGCTGTTCGAGGCGCTCGGCGGGTGGGTCGCCACGGTGCCCGAGCTCGACGTCAAGATGCGCTTCGGCACGCACTGCTACCACCACGCCTGGCACGCCGACCTGTGGCACAAGCGACTCCCCGAGCTGCGCGAGATGAAGCCCGAGCGCCTCACGGTGCCCGCCAACGCTGCGATGGAACGCTTCATCGACGCAATGACCGAACCCGAAGCGCCCGAGCTCACGATCGAGAAGCTGGTCGGCGTCTACCGCGTGCTGATCCCACGCTTCATCGCTGCGTACACCTACCACCGCAACAACACGAGCGAGATCACCGACGCACCGACGATCCGCTCGATCAACTTCATCCTGCAGGACGAGTTCGAGGACTGGCGCGACGGCGAGATGCTGTTGCAGTCGCTGATCACCACGCCGGAACACGTCGAGCGGGCCGCCGTCCACCAAGCCCGCCTCGAGGCGCTCATGGTGGAAGCAGGCGGCATCACCGGATTCGATAGCATCGGCATGGGGAACGCCAGCAGCACAGGGAACAACACCATCACTGAAGGGGGCGCCTGATGCGTCAGTTCTTTCCGGTCGAAGACCTCGCTCGCGACGAGCGGTTCGTGCAGACCAACATGGCCGAACGGATGAAGGACGGCCGCACGGTGCTCGACATCAAGGAGTCGTCGGCCAAGAGCCGCGGCGCCAGCAAGCGTCTCACACCCGAGCGTCACGACGCGTCCGACGCGGCCCGCGGGTTGATGCACGGCATCATGGTCGGCGAGATCCAAGCGCTCGAGGGCGCCGGCCGAACGGCCCACGACTTCGCGGCGGGCGACGGCACCAACGACACGATCCCCTTCGAACTCAAGCTCGACATGGCCCGCCAGGCCTGGGACGAAGCGCGCCACGTGGAGATCAGCGCCAAACTGTCCGACTGGATGGGCACCGAACTCGGTGAGTTCGCCGAGAACACCGTGCTGTTCGAGGCGGCCTGCTCGAACGACCCGATCCTGCGCCTCGCCGGCGTCAACCGCGCACTCGAGGGCCTCGCCATCGACGTGTTCACGCAGATGAAGGAGTTCGGCGACATCGCCGGCGACCCGTACCTCGAGTTCTGCGAGGACTGGATGCTCGCCGACGAGGTCACCCACGTGAAGATGGGCTCCGACTGGCTCCGCAAGGTCACGGCGAACGATCCCGATCGTCGCACCAAGGCGCTCGAGTTCCAGCAGGTCGTCGACAAGCTGTTCAGCTTCGGTGGAGCCCGCGGCGAGAGCGTCGAGAGTTCCTTCAGCCTCGCCCGCCGGTTCCGTGAGCTCGCCGGGTTCACCGACGACGAGGTCGACACCATTTCGGCGATGGACAACGAAGCGCTCGAAGAGCGCCGAGCCCAGGTCATCGCCTACCGCGAGAAGGTCGGCGCGCTACCACGTCCGGCCAGTGACGGCCGCGCCATGAACGACGTGTCGACCGCAAAGGTCACGGTGTCGCCCGCAGGAGTTCACGTTCGTCAAGTACGTCGCCGACGACATCGCAGCGATCGTGGCCGAACTCGCAGCACTGTTCGAGAGTGGCCAACCCCATCCATGTGATCGTCGACGAAACCACCCCCTTGGCCAAGCTCTCGGAGGAACTCGACGGCACGTCGTCGGATGCGACCATCACCCTGCACGCCGAGAGCGGCGCGCTGGAGGATCGCAAGCATCCGATGTCGTTCAGCGCCACCGGAGCCCGTGAGTCGTTCGGGCGGATCCTGCTGCGGGCGCACGATCGTCTGCGTCCCGATTTCGCGGATGTCCCGGCGGACGTCGACCTGACACTCGAGGAGAACGCAGCTTGGGACACCTACTGCGTCGGCCGTCTGGCTCGCCTCGGTGTGGCGACCAACGAACAGCGTTGGCGCTACAACCACCGCAACCGGTTCGGCTTCAGCGACAATGTCGACGCCGCGTTCGAAGCGCTCTGGAACGCCGACGATCTCAGCTGGTCAGAGGTGCTCGCCACCGCCCGCAGCTGAGGTCGCGATTCGGCGCCGACCCGGAGCGCGTCCGGTCACGCGTGGAACCGAGTCAGTCGACGGCGACCGGGAGATGCTCGAGCCCGCGCAGGTTGATGCGGCCGTTCCACTCGGGTTCGCCGACGAGTCTGGCGTTCGGGAAGCGGCGGACGAAGGTGCCGATCGCCACCTGGGCTTCGAGGCGGGCGAGCGAGGCACCGAGGCAGTAGTGGATGCCGCTGCCGAACGACACGTGCTGCGCGGCCCCCTCCCGGAGGATGTCGAGATCGTCGGCGGTCGGGCCCCACTTGTCCGGATCACGGTTCGCCGACGCCAGGCCGGCGAGGACGAACGTGCCCTTCGGAATCGTCTTGTCACGGATCGTGATGTCCTGCACGACCACACGTCGCGACATCTGCACCGGGCTGACGAATCGAAGGAGTTCGTCGACGGCGTTGGCGTCGAGCGACGGATCGTCTCGGAGCAGGGTGAGCTGGTCGGGGTGCCGGAGGAGTTCGTAGATGCCGGTGCCGATGAGGTTCACGGTGGTCTCGTGGCCGGCGATGAACAGCAACGCCACCTGGTCGCGCAACTCGATCGACGACAGACGATCGCCGTCCTCCTCGGCGGCGATCAGCGCGCTGAGCAGGTCGTCCGCCGGGTGGTCGCGTTTCCATGCGATGACCTGATCGATGTGGGCGTCCATCGCCCGCGAGCCTTCGACTGCGGCGACGATCTCGTCGTCGGAGATGATCGGGTCGAGCGTCTTCACCACGGCACCCGACCAGGCGGCGATCTGCTCCTTGTCGGCATCGGGCATGCCGAGCATTTCGGAGATCACGTCGAACGGCAGCGGGAATGCGAGCTCGGCGACCACGTCGCCGGTGCCACGCTCCGCGATCGGGTCGAGCATCGCGTCGACCAGTTGCTGCACCCGCGGCCGCAGCGCCTCGATCGACGATGGCGTGAAGGCCTTGCTCACCAGTCGGCGCAGGCGCGTGTGGTCGGGCGGGTCGGCGTTGAGCATGCTCGTGGACCGCTCGAACTCGGCGCCCGAGACCTCGAGCATCGCCAACCGCTTCTCGTCGAAGACCTCGATCTTGTCGTCACTCACGCTCATCGACGGATCGCGCAGGATGCGGGAGACGTCGTCGTAGCGGAACAGCAGCCACTGGTTGAGCAGGGTCAGGTGGACCGGATCGTGCTCGCGCATCTCCGCGAAGTGGGAGTAGGGATCCTCGATGTACCCCGGCTGGAGGGGGTTGAAGAAGCGCGGTGAGACGTCCGTCATCCGAGAATTCTAGTGTCGGACCATGTCTTGGACGCATCGCCGCACCCCCACGAACGGAATCGAACTCGATGTGATCGATGCCGGCACCCCCGGTGATCCGGTCGTGATCCTGGTGCACGGGTTCCCCGAGAGTTCGCACTCGTGGCGCCACCAGATCGAGCCGCTCGTGGCAGCCGGATACCGGGTGCTGGTGCCCGATCAGCGCGGGTACGGCGAGTCGAGCGCGCCCCGCACGGTCGAGGCATACCGGACCGACCACCTGTGCGCCGACCTCGTCGGTCTGCTCGACCAGGCGGGCGCCGACGACGCGCTGTTCGTCGGCCATGACTGGGGATCGCTGGTGGTGTGGGACCTCGCCCGTCTGCATCCCGAACGGGTACGCGGACTCGTCAACGTCAGCGTGCCGTACACCCCGTGGCCCGCCCCGCCCACCGACCTGTTCCGCGCCGTGTCGGGCGACCGGTTCTTCTACATGCTGTACTTCCAGCCGGTCGGCCCCGCCGAGGCGGAGTTGGAGGCCGACATCGCCGAAACGATGCGTCTCACCCTCTGGGGCGGCTCGGGCGAGATGTTCGGCCCACCACCGGATCCACTCCCGCCGATGGAGGGGACCGGCTTCCTCGATTCGATCACACGGGGTGCGCCCGTGCCCGACGGGCTGCCGGCGTGGATCGGTGCCGACGAATTCGCCGTCTACGTCGAGCAGTTCACGGCGAGCGGCTTCTTCGGACCGCTCAGCTGGTACCGGAACCTCGACGCCGACTTCGAGATCACCAAGGACCTGCCCGCGCCGGCAATGCCGACGGCATTCATCGGCGGTACCCGCGACGGAGTGATCGCCGGTCGACCGGAGTCCGTCGAGGCGATGGCGACGTTGCTGCCCGACTTCCGCGGCACGATCATGATCGACGGCGCCGGCCACTGGACCCAGCAGGAGAAGCCCGCGGAGTTCAACGCCGCCCTCCTCGACCTCCTCGCCCGAGTGAGCTGATCCTCGCCCCCACGCACCACCCGGTTTGCGTTGCAGTTCTGTTGGGACGGCCCAACCGAAGTGCAACGCAAACAGTCAAGCGGGTGTCAGTTTCGGCGAGGCCGGACGATGGGGTTGCGCCAGCCGAGGCCACGAACCTTGCCCGACGGCGGCCAGTTGTCGTCGCGGCTGTAGGCCCACCACTCGAACGGGTTGAGGTAGTAGGCGCACGACTCGACGACCTTCGTGAACCGCTCGGAGCGGCGGCGCACCGCGAACACGACCACGCCGACAGCACCGCCCGCCACCATCCACGCGCCGTACAGCAGCGGATACAGCGGGCCGAACCAGCGGGCCTGCCACACGTGCACGTCCTCGTGGTCGGTGACGAGGCGACGCCGACGGGGCTGCGAGGTGTCGCCGGCACCGCTGACGACGTTGCCGACCGTGATGGCGAAACCCGAGCGGGGCACGAACCCGCGCTCGAACACCTGGCGATTCGAGCGCCGGCTGAGCGACTCGTCGTAACCGGGCCGTCCACGGACCACGCCGATCGCCTGCGACGCCAGACCCGCCGCAGTCATCGGCAGCGACCACGTCGAGTCGAGCGTGAACGCAACGAGTCCTGTCGAGCAGCTCCAGTCGTAGATCCTCCGCCACCCGCAGATCGCACCGTTCGCCGCCGCGATCGCGCCGAGCGGTACCGCCGAGTCCGAAGGGTGCACCGACCGCCGCACCGAACGCTCCCCCGACAACGCCGACGGCGGCCGCCTCGATGAGGTTGCCGCCGTCGGATGGTTCGGTTCGGTTCACGTCAGCACGCCGACCGGGACGATCAGCGTCTCGTGCCGTCAGTTGCGCAGGTAGGAGAGCAGACGCAGGATCTCGAGGTACAGCCACACGAGGGTGACCACGAGGCCGAGGCCGGCGACCCACTCGTAGCTCTGCGGGAGCCCGGACTTGATGCCCCGCTCGATGAAGTCGAAGTCGAGGGCGAGGTTCGCCGCCGCCAGACCGCACACGAACAGCGAGAAGCCGATGCTCATCAGCATGTTGCTGCCGTCGAGGAACGGCAGCGTGGTGCCGAACAGGCTGATCACGAACGAGAACAGGTACAGCACCATCACGCCCATCGTGGCGATGATGACGGTGCGACGGAACTTGTCGGTGACCTTGATGATCCGGGTGCGGTAGAGCACGAGCATGACGGCGAACACCGACGCCGTGGCGAGCACGGCCTGCACGACGATGCCGTCGTAGAACGTCTCGTAGCCCTTCGAGATGGCGCCGACCGCGAACCCGTAGGCGAGGGCGTAGACCGGGCCGAGGATCTTGGCCAGGTTGGGCTTGCATGTTGGCGACGATCACTGCGCCGAAGCCGACGATGATGCCGAGGAACGCCATCGGCGGGAACGAGTAGGTCTCGACGCCGTTCTCGAGCGTCGGGCCGCTCGCGGCGTTCCAACCGAACGCGCCGGCGATGAGCAGGATGACGAGCAGCACCGCCGAGGCGGTGATGGTCCCGTTGAGGGTCATCGCCTTCTGCCACGTGGTCACGGGGCCGTCGGTGATCGGCTGGGTCTGGACGTGCGTGCCGACCTCGGGGGCGGCCCACCCGGGCTGGCTGGCCCGGAAGTCCTGTGACGCCTTGTCGAAGGCTTCTTCTTTGAACACTGGATTCGGCATGGTTCAGACGATTGTACCCAAGCTGAACCCGTCAGGCGCCCGCGTCGGCCGCACGCCTTCACCGAGTTCTCACCGAAGGTCGTGGGCGCTCGTCGCATCCCACAGGTCGATGTCGGGCGGCCCGGCGAGGATCCCGTCGCACGAACGCGCCATGTCGATCATCGTCTCGGAATCGAAGTGCCGACGCTGATGCTCGGGTGTCTCCCACTTCTGCACCACGAGATGACGACCGGGCACGGTCACGCTCGAGCACAGATCGACGTTGCGACAGCCGTCCTGCATCCGCGTCAACACGATGTACTTCGACAACACCGCGAGGAGAGCGGCGTCGTCGGTCGCATCGAAGCGCAGCGTCACGATCGTGAGCTCGACCTCGGATTCGAATCCACGCTCCGGGCACTGCATCGCTCATGGCGATTCCTCGGGTCTCATGCATCTCCAACTGCGATATCTGGCCGACCGTTGGGTCGAAGTGGTTGGGGGACCCGACGACGTCGGTATCGTGACGTGCGTCTCATGTCGGCGGTCGTGCTCCTCTTCTGCAGACTCCGTCATCCGACACACTCGCACGCCGAATCCTCCACGAGGGTCCCGACGAACCGTCGGAACCTTCGTTGAATCAACACAGTAGGAGCACCAGGTGGCCAAAGATCGCGTCGACCGTGACGACGAAGACCTCGTTCGTCTCTACCTCACCGACATCGGGCAGTACACGCTGCTGACGAAAGACGACGAGGTCCGTCTCGCGAAGGCCATCGAAGCCGGCAACGAGGCCATCGCGCCGCTCGATGCCGGCGAGGAACTCACCGCCGCCAAGAAGCGCGAGCTGCGCCGCACTCGCCCGCCAGGGCGAAGAAGCCGAGCGCCAGTTCGTGCAGTCGAACCTGCGTCTCGTGGTGTCGATCGCCAAGAAGTACCAGGCATCCGGCCTGCCGCTGCTCGACCTCATCCAGGAGGGCAACCTCGGCCTGATGCACGCCGTCGAGAAGTTCGACTGGCGCAAGGGCTTCAAGTTCTCCACCTACGCCACCTGGTGGATCCGCCAGGCGATCACCCGCGGCATCGCCAACACCGGCCGCACCATCCGCCTGCCGGTCCACGCCGGCGACACGCTCGCTCGCTTGCAGAAGGCGCGTTCGCGCCTCGAGCTCAAGTACGGCCGTCCCGCCACGCTGTCCGAGCTGGCGAAGGAAGTCGAGATGCCCGAGGACAAGGTGACCGAAGCGCTGCGCTTCGCCGCCGAGCCCCTCTCGCTCTCGGAGCCGCTGCGTGAGGACGGCGACGCCGAACTCGGCGACGTCGTCGAAGACCGATCCGCCGAGTCGCCGTTCGAGATGGCGGCCACCGCGCTGCTGCCCGACGAGATCTCGCGGCTGCTCGCCCCGCTCGACGAGCGCGAGCGCGAGATCCTCAAGCTCCGCTTCGGCCTCGACCGCGGCGAGCCGCGCACGCTCGAAGAGGTCGGCGAGCACTTCAACCTCACCCGTGAGCGCATCCGCCAGATCGAAGCCCGCGCGATGAGCAAGCTGCGCCACCCGTCGAGCGACACCGGCGCCCGCGACCTCCTCGCCGTCTGATCGACCCCCCACCCGGGAGATCGACCTCCCGCCCGGGAGCGATGAGAAAGGGGCCCACCCCTCGCGCCACAACCTCATCGCTGACCAACCGATGAGAAGTGTGGGCTCACCCCTCGCGCCACAACGCTCATCGCTGGAGGAAATCCGGCAACGGAACTTGGCGTGTGTGTGACAGCGTGCAGAGATGAGTGAGTACGAGTTCCGGCCGGTCGCCGTCGACGAGCGGCGCGCCGCGATCGACACGTTCCGAGCGGCCCTCCTGAGCGGCGCAGTCAACGACGAGACCTTCGCTGCCGGCCAGGCGTCGTGGGACGAGAGCGACTCCCTCGCCGCATGGGACGGCGACACGTGCGTCGGCGTCGTCGCTGCGTTCCGCTTCGACTCGACCGTGCCCGGCGGCGCGCGTGTCCCGACCGCCGGCGTCACCCGTGTGGGCGTGCTGCCGACCCACACCCGCCGGGGGCTGCTGACGCAACTCATGCACCGGCTGCTCCGTGAATCCCACGAGCGCGGCAACGTGCTCGCCACGCTGCACGCCAGCGAGACGCCGATCTACCGGCGGTTCGGATTCGGTCTCGCGAACCGACGCCGTCGCGGCTGTCGTCACGACACGACTCGCCAAGCCCTGGCGCACGGCGCCGCTGCCCGGTTCGATGCGACTGCTCCCGTACACCGACGTGCTCGACGTCGTCGCGCCGCTCTACGAGCGCGTCGCCCGGTGGCGCGTCGGGTCGATCAGCCGGCCGGCATGGATGTGGCAGCGCATCCTGAAGGACGCATCGCAACCGACCGCCGAGCCGTACGGCAAGGGATCGTTCGTCGCCGTCCACACCGACGAGTCCGGTACGGACGACGGCTATGTGTTCTACGACGTCGACTGGGACGAGACGTTCGCCAAGAACCCCACGGGCACCGGCAAGGTGCACGACCTGTGGGGTGGCTCGCCCGACGTCGAACTCGAACTGTGGCGCTACCTGCTCGACATCGACCTGATCACGACGTGGAAGGCGGAACCCCGCCCGGTGGACGAGCCCGTGCGGCGGGCCATGCACGACTCGCGGGCGTACGAGGCCGTCCAGCGATTCGACGACCAGTGGATTCGGATCCTCGACGTCGACGCGGCGCTCTGCGCACGGACCTACGGACCCGTCGACTGCGGCCGTGACGATCGGCGTCCACGATCCGATGTTCCCGACCAACACCGGTACCTGGACCATCTCGGCGGCCGGCGCCGAGCGCACCGACCAGCCGGCGGACGTCGAGGTCGACGTCGGCACTCTCTCGGCCGCCTACCTCGGGGCGGTGTCGTGGCACGACCTCGCCGTCGATCAGTGAGGTCGACGTACCGAGATGCGCTGCTGGCACGACTCGACACGCTGTTCGCCATGCGCCCGATCCCGTTCTGCGGCACCGGCTACTGACCCGCCGCCACCGATGAGGTTCCGTCACACCTGTCGCACCGAAACCTGATCGCGCACCCACCGATGAGGTTCCGTCACACCTCGTCGCAGCCGGAACCGTCATGCGCACGAGCGGGGAGTCAGGGGCCGGAGAAGATGCCGTCCTTGATGTCGTCCTGGCGTGACATGTATTCGGCCTTCGGGTCGTAGGTGTTGCCACCATCCTGTTCGCCCTTGGCCAATTCGGCGCGCCCGACGACGAACCAGTGCACCTCGTCGGGGCCGTCGGCGAGACGCAACGTGCGCTGGCTCGCGTACATGTCCGCGAGCGGCGTCCACTGCGACACGCCCGTCGCGCCGTGGATCTGCATCGCGTTGTCGATGATCTGGCACGTGCGGATCGGAACCATTGCCTTGACGGCGCTCACCCACACCCGGGCCTCGGCGTTGCCGAGCACGTCCATCGCCTTGGCGGCGGTCAGCACCATCCGGCGCATCGACTCGATCTCGATGCGCGACTGGGCGATCATCTGCACGTTGCCGCCCAGGTTGCCGAGCCGCTTGCCGAACGCCTCGCGGGTCAGGCCCCGCTTGACCATCAGGTCGAGGGCGCGTTCGGCCTGGCCGACCGACCGCATGCAGTGGTGGATGCGGCCCGGGCCGAGGCGGACCTGGCTGATCTCGAAGCCGCGGCCCTCACCGAGCAGGACGTTCTCGTAGGGCACACGCACGTCGTTGAAGCGCAGGTGCATGTGCCCGTGCGGCGCATCGTCCTTGCCGAACACGTGCATCGCACCCACGATCTCGACGCCGGGGGTGTCCATCGGCACGAGGATCTGCGACTGGCGCTGGTGCGGTGATGCATCGGGGTTCGTCTGCACCATCGTGATCATGATCTTGCAGCGCGGGTCGCCGGCGCCGGAGATGTAGTACTTCTCGCCGGTGATCACCCACTCGTCGCCGTCCCGTACGGCCTTGCAGGCGACGTTCTTCGCGTCCGAGGAGGCCACGTCCGGTTCGGTCATCGCGTACGCCGAGCGGATCTCGCCGTTGAGGAGCGGCTTGAGCCACTTCTCCTTCTGCTCCGGGGTGCCGACCCGTTCGAGCACTTCCATGTTGCCGGTGTCGGGCGCGGCGCAGTTCATCGATTCCGACGCCAGCGGGTTCTTGCCGAGCTCGATCGCGATGTAGGCGTAATCGAGGTTCGACAGACCCTCACCGGTTTCGGCGTCGGGGAGGAAGAAGTTCCAGAGACCCTGTGCCTTGGCCTTGTCCTTGACCGACTCCAGCAGCTCGAGCTGGCCGGGCGCGTACGACCAACGATCGGCACGGCCCTCACCGAGACGGAAGAACTCCGCGGTGATCGGGTCGACCTCGGTGTAGATGAACTTCTTCACCGCGTCGTACAACGGGCGGACGCCATCGGACATCCGCAGGTCGTACATGTCGGGGGTGGATTCCAGTGCGGTCATGGTGCTTCTCCCAGGTTCGGCGTACGTCCGCCAACCTAGTGATGACCGTTCACGGCCGACGTATCGACCGAGCAGACGCGGCGAGACGCGGGGTCCGACCCCCGTCTCGTCGCGTCTCGTTGCGTCTCGTTCGGAGTGATGTCGCTCAGGAGTTCGGGGTGAACGTTCCTTCGAGATGCCACACACCGATGAAGTCGTTGAACGACCCACCGACGATCTGGCTCGTCCAGTCGAGCACGTACGCACCCGTCTCGGGATCGATCGTGCCGATGGGGGCCTCGCCGGATCCGTCCGGCTTCGGTGCACCCTGGTTGAAGCTCGCGCCGCCGTAGTAGGCGGTGAAGGCTGCGAGATCACCGGTGAGCGTGCCGTCGGTGGCGGTCAGCATGGGCATCGCCTCGGCGGAATCGGTCGCACCGGCGAACGCCACGGCGAAGAAGGGCACCGGCGCGAAGATCGCGGCGGCGAGCCCGTTGCCGGCCTCGTCGAACGCGGGATCGGGCGCCGGCTGGTACGCGCCGGTCACGAGCCCGCCGTCGGTTCCGGCAGTGAGACCGGAGTAGGTGGTGTCGACACAGGCCGAATCGGCGTTCGGGATGAACGGTCCGTCGGTCATCGTGCCGCCCGGCTGCAGCATGCGGAAGTAGGAGCCGGAGACCTCAGCGGAGTCACACACGGCATCGTCGATCGAGAAGGTGCCCACGAGGTCGCCCTCGAACATCGCCGCGGGCTCGGTCGTGGGCGCCTCGGTGGCCGGCGGCGCAGTCTCCTCGGACATCGCCTCGGTCGTCTCGGTCGCCTCTGTCGTCGCGGTCGCCTCGGTTGCCTCGGTTGCCGCGGTGTCGGTGGATGCGTCGTCGTCGCTTCCGCACGAGGCGGCGACGAAGGCGACCACGGCGAGCGATGCGATCAGTCGCCGATGGGAGAGATGTCTGGTCATGATGACTCCTTGCCGGACAGGGCCGGGGTTTGGGATGAGGAAAGGTCCTCGGGGGATGAGGAGGGGTCCTCGGGGCTCGACGGCCGCGACCGCAGGGCGATCACTGCGAGTCCCGCCACGAGCACACCGGGAATGACGAAGAACCACGGGAACAGATCGAAGGAGGGCAGCGCCGCGACCGCTTCGTAGTTGTCGACGTTGTCGCTCATGGTGGCGACCATCGGATTGAAGTCGGTGAGGATGGTCGGCCAGTCGGCCGACCACTGGGTGATGGCCGGATAGTCGGCCGCGTCGCCCCCGGCTTCGACGAGCAGGGGGAGGGCGTTGGCGCGCAACTGCCCCTCGGCCGCCCCCAGCGTGACGAAGTAGCCCTGCACCGCCTGCACCCGCTCGCGGGTCATCATCGGCCGGAAGTCGTCGATCATGTCGGCACCCTGGGGGGCGCGGTCGAACATCTGGAACGCCACCGGCGCCGCCGCGACGGCGACACCCAGCCCGAACAGGACCCACAGTGCGGGCCGCGCCCGACGTTGCGGCGTGCGACGTTGGTACAACGCGACACCGGCCGCGATCACGATCATCGCGCCGGGGATCACGAAGAACCAGGGGAACATGGGGAACGGCGGAAGCGCGGCGACGGCGGCATAGCTGTCGAGATTGGCCTCCATCCGGTCGATGAGATCGGTCATGTCGGTGTCGACGGTCGGCCACTGCTCGTTGAGGTTCACGACCGACGCGAGCACGGTGTCGTACTGCGAGGCCTCGACGGCGCCCGACGTCACGAGGGCGTCACGGAGCGAGTCGATCGACTCGGTGTTCGCGGCGTCGATCTCGACGAGGTAGCCACGGAAGCGCTCGACCTGTTCGACCGTCATGTACGGCTCGAAGTCCTCGATCATGTCGCCACCGAGCGGTGCCCGCTCGAACATCTGGAACACGAAAGGCGCAACGATCATCCCGATGCCGACGATCAGCGCACCGATGATCGGCAGGTTCCGACTTCGCGACTTCATGAGACTCCCGTCCGTGGCCAACCTGGCCCGCCTTTCCATTGTCGGGCGCCGATTCCTGCTGACACAGGGGCAAAGGTCACGCCCGATGGCGAATCAGGATCCCGACCGCACACGGCGACGTCACCACCAGGTCACCACGACGTCACCACGACGTCACCACGACAGCGAGCCGTCACCGAGCGGGGTCGTCGGGCGGACCCATCCGACGTCGATGCCGTCGACGGTCACGCATGGCCCGAGGTGGTCGACCACGCCGAAGCCCGACTCCGAGCGCAGCATCTTCGGCGTGAATCCCGACGGCGTCCCGATCTCGTCGCGCCGACCGACGCGCAGGATCCACGCTGCCGTCTGACACAGCGATGCGTCGACCCGTCTGGCGGCGCCGTCGGTGAGCGCGGCATCGAGTGCCTCCATCACACCCGCCGCCAGCGCGAACCCCGTCGTGTAGTCGGTTGCCGCGCACGGCAGCATCGTCGGCGGGGCGTCGCCGAGCGGATCGAGGCACAGCCCGCTGGTCGACTGCGCCAACTGCTCCCAACCTGCCCGGTCCGACCAGGGCCCGTCGTGACCGAACGCCGACACCGATCCGAACACGCCGCCGAATCCGTCGGCCCGCAACGACTCCTCGTCGAGCCCGAAGCGCGCCACCACGCCCGGCCGATAGCCCTGCACGACCACGTCGGCGCCGAGTGCGATCTCGCGCAACGTGGCGAGTTGATCGGCGTCGGTGAAGTCGCAGTGGGCCTGGCGCTTCCCGTGGCCGGTGTCGACGACGAACGCGGGAACGACCGGGACGTTCGGACCGCGCACGTGCAGCACGTCGGCGCCGAACGCCGCGAGGGTGCGACCACATGTCGGGCCGGCCAGCACCCGCGTCAGGTCGAGCACCCGCAGGCCCTCGAGCGGCCGAATGGGCGAGGGCGACCAGCGCTCTGCAGCGGTCGCGCGAGCATCGGTGCAGAGAACCGTCGGCCAGGTGTCGACGAGCGCCCCCTGCGGATGATCGAGCCACTCCTGCTCGGTCCGGATGATCGCCGAGCACCCGCGTCGTGCAGCGACCGCATCCTCCAACGGACCGGACTCCCATCGGCCGACCGCAGCCGCGATCGTCGCACCGTCGGAGTCGGACGGCAGATCGAGCAGCGAGGCCAAGCGGTCGACGAGCGGCGGGAACCCGCCGTGCAGGTGAATCCATCGACGGTCGGCACATCGGTACCGGTCGACCCACGGGTTGTCCGCGTTGGTGCGCATCATCCCCTCTCCGTCGACTCGCAGGAGAGCGAAGCCGATGGTGGCGGCGGCCGCGTCACCGACGTCGGTGCGCACCGGTCCCGGATCACCGCCGGCCCGACGGGCAAGCCGTGCTGCGGCCGTGCCCGCCTGGGCGAGCGCCACCGCTGCGACCTCGCCGACCGACCAGGGCGTCGCGAGTACCGGGTCGGCGCCGACGATGTCCGCGGTGGGGTCGTTCGTCCAGCCTCCGAGGGCGGCGATCTCGGCGACACGCACAGCGTCCATGGATCCATCATGGCGGACCATGCTCGGCTCGACGGGCTCGACGTGCCACTATTCTTCGTCCCCGACGAGAGGAGTTCCCACGTGTCGAAACGGAACATCAGCTGGCTGGTCGTCGTTCTCGCAGTGGGCGTGCTCGGCTGGTTCGTCTTCGGAATCGCCGTGGGGCTGCTCGCAGCGGCTGCCACGCTCGTCGTCAGCGAAGTCGTCGAACGCCGGGCGCGGCGGCAGAGGCGGGCGGCCCGAGACGGTGCGTGACGCCCCGACCGCTGCAGTCATCGCAGCGGGTTCAGGTGGCCGCCGCGCGACGGACGTATCCGAGATCGTCGAGCCGGCCAGTACCGCAGCAGGCACATCGGAACACCGTCCGGTCGGTGGTGGGTTCGGCATCGAAGCCGTCGCCGTCGCATCTGGGGCAAGCGTCGAGCGGACGTACGACAAGAATCGGGAGCTCGCCGTCTCACCCCGCAGGCGAAACGATGACCGGCGGCGCCCGCGTCGACACACCTGCACGGACCGACCGAGTATCGGCCGAGCGATTCAGGCGGATCCACCGCGCCAGGCGTCGGAATCGAGCACCGAGCCGAGTCCGCGTACCTGTTCGAGAAACCGCTCCCGCTCGCCGTCAGCGGCGGCGGCGGCCAAGGCCGTGTACAGGCCGTGGCGGGCCGCGACTGCGAATCCGTCGTCGTCGAGCCGACCGGTACTCCACAGATTCATCGCTCCCACATACGACACGTAGATCTGTCGAGCGATGCCGGCAGCATCGATGTCGGCGCGGAGGATCCCGAGCCGTTGCGCCCCGCGCATCGCGACCACCTGGAACTCGGACGGGTCGACGAGGTCGTTGCCGGCCCCCGACGCCTTCGGCGCGAGCCGCACGATCTGGCGGAACGCGGTCGAGTCGGCGACGAACGCCTGCACCGTCTGGTCGACGACGAGTTCGGCCGCAGCGATCGGATCGGTCGGATCCAGCTCGGCCAACGATTCGGCGAGCTGGGCGAGGATCCTGGCGACCACGGCGCGCACGACGTCGTCACGGGTGCCGATCAGGTTGTAGACGGTTGCCGGCGCCACACCGGCCTGCTCGGCGATCTCCTCCGTCGTGACCTGATCGGACGGGCGTTCGGAGAACAATGCAACGGTCGCGTCGAGGATGGCCTCACGTCGCTTGGCCTTGTTCGCGTCTCGCAGTCCGGCCATCCGTCGAGTCTGCTCGCGATCGACCGGGCCAACCAACCAGGTCATTCTTGACCCCGGACTAAATTTAGAGTGAACTCTATAAATGCGCCACGACGAACAGGTCCGCCTGATCAAGCAACTGTGTGCCCACCTCGACGCCGGCACCACGGTCGACGCCGGAGGACTCCGGCACCTACCGACGACCGACTACACCGACCCGGAGCGCGCCGGCTCGCGAATGGAGCGAGTTCTTCACGGGGACACCGCAGTGCGTCGGGTTGTCGCTCGATCTTCCCGAGCCCGGTTCGTTCCTGACCAACAACGATCTCGGGATCCCGATCCTGGCCACCCGCGACGACAACGGCGAGTTCCGGGCCTTCGTCAACTCGTGCCGTCACCGGGGCCCGATGGTCGAGACCGAGGAGCGGGGCACCAAGCGCCGCTTCTCGTGTCCGTTCCACTCGTGGACCTACGACACCGCCGGCGAACTGGTCGGCCTGCCCAAGCCCGAGCACTTCGGCGAACTCGACCGCGCCTGCTTCGGCCTGCGGCCGCTCGCTGCCGAGGAACGCCATGGGCTGCTCTTCGTGCACCCCGACCCCGACGGAACGATCGACCTCGATCTCCTGCTCGGTGGGTGGTTCAACGACGAGTTCCCCACGTGGAACTTCGATCGGATGCAGCCGCTCACGCGGGACGCCTACGACACCGCGTGCAACTGGAAGCTCGCCATGGACACCTTCGGCGAGACGTATCACTTCCCGGTGCTGCATCGCGACACGATCAACAACGGGTTCCACGGCAACGTGCAGCTGCACGACGAAGAGGCGCACCTGCACCGGATGATCCTGTGCAAGCGCAACATCGACCACATGCGGCTCCTGCCCGAGGATCAGTGGGACATCACGGTGGCCGGCCTGCCCGTGTACTGGATCTTCCCCAACGTCATCCTCATGCCGTTCGACGCCGGTGTCTTCCTGGTGCGCGCCTATCCCGATCGTCGCGATCCTGGCCGCCACCTCAGCCGCGTCGACTTCTACGTCAAGCCCGACATGGAGGGCCTCGACGACAAGGTCACCGACTTCCTCGCGGACATCGCCCACAACTTCGCGAACATCATCCGTGACGAGGACTACGTGATGGGGGCCTCCCAGCAGACGGCGGCCAACGGCGCGTCGTTGGACTTCGTCGTCTTCGGGCGCAACGAGCCGACACTGCACCACTACCACAACACCTACAGGACCATGCTGGGTGAGGATCCGCTCCCGCTCCTCGTTGCCGAATCGGTCAGCTGAGCCGACCCGCGCACACATGCACGAGTAGTGACGCGAGTAGGCCGCTCCCGACCGCTCCGGCCACGGTCGGGAGCTCGTCCTGCCGGCCGTCGCGGAAGATGTCGTCCGTCACAGCTGGGCGAGACTGCCGTTCAGTTGGTGTTCAGCTTGCGTTCATCCGGGCTTCGTAGCCTGTCAACGTGACAGCTCATGCGAACGAACGTCGCGAGCTCGAGGCCCTCGAGGGCGACGTCCGAGCGGTGCGTGACGCGATGCTGGCCGCGGAGGCGGCACACGCAGACGACATCGCAGCCACCCATCCGACGCACCGGCGTTCGGCTGCGAACCTGATCCACTACCTCGAGCTCCGGCACCACGATGTCCGCGATCTCCAAGCGCGTCTCGCCGCGGCAGGGTTGTCATCGCTCGGCCGGTCCGAAGCGCACGTCCTCGCGACGATCGAGGAGGTCCTGTCGGTGCTCGCACGGCTGAACGGTCACGAACCGCCGCCACGCGCCGCCGGCGTCGCGCTCACCGAGGGACACGAGTTCCTCGCCGCGAACGCCAAAGCCCTGCTCGGCACACCGGCGGGAACGCGTGGCACGAGGATCATGGTCACACTGCCGACCGCGGCTGCCGACGACCCGCATCTGGTCTCGCAGATGACCGCGAGCGGCATGGACCTCGCCCGCGTCAACTGCGCCCACGACGGCGCGGAGACCTGGACACGGATGATCGACCACGTGCGCTCGACTCGGCGTCCCAATGGCCACCGGCCCCGCGTCGCGATGGACCTCGCCGGCCCGAAGCTGCGCACCGGTCCGCTCCATCCGGGTCCGCGTGTCGTGCGGATCTCGCCGCGACGCGACCATCTCGGACACGTCACCACGCCCGCGCTCGTGTGGCTCACGGCGCATGGCGCGTCCGCCGCGGCGTCGCACCGGGTCAGCGTCGTACCGGTCGACGACGCCGATTGGCTCGAGCGTCGGCAGCCGGGCGATCGACTCGAATTCGTCGACAGCCGGAATGCGATCCGGCACTGGGTGGTCGCCGAGACCCGGGCCGACGGTTGCATGGTGACCGCCACGCAGACCGCCTATGTGAGCTCCGGCATCAAGCTGATCTGCGCAACAGGCGTCGACGAGGATGCTGCCGCCGTCGGCGAACTGCCCGAGGTCGAGCAGGTCCACCGCATCGACACCGGTGACCATCTGACCCTCACCCGCACGCCTCGAACCGGCCGAACCAACCGCCGCGGGCAGCGACCATCGCATCGGCTGCACCCTGCCCGAGGTGTTCGAGCAGGCCAAGCCCGGTGAGCGAGTGTGGCTCGACGACGGCAAGATCGGCGGGGTCATCGTGCGGGTGACGTCGGACGAGATCGATGTGCGCGTCACCGACGTCCGCCCGGGCGGCGTCAACCTGAAAGCCGGCAAGGGCATCAACTTCCCCGACACCGACCTGCGCCTCGACGCGCTCACCGGCAAGGACCTCGACGACCTCGACTTCGTGGCCGCTCACGCCGACCTGGTCAACCTGTCCTTCGTCCGCCACCCCGCCGACGTCGAGCAACTTCAGGCAGAACTGGAACGCCGCGACGCCGGCGACGTCGGCATCGTGCTCAAGATCGAGAACGTGGCGGCGTTCGAACACCTGCCGGAACTGCTTCTCATGGCGATGCGCAGCCGCAAGGTCGGCGTCATGATCGCTCGCGGCGACCTCGCGGTCGAGGTCGGCTTCGAACGTCTCGCCGAAGTCCAAGAAGAGATCCTGTGGGCCTGCGAAGCCGCCCACGTCCCGGTGGTCTGGGCCACGCAGGTCCTCGACATCCTCGCCCGCACCGGACAGCCGTCACGCGCCGAGATCACCGACGCCGCGATGTCCGAACGTGCCGAGTGCGTGATGCTCAACAAGGGTCCGCACATCACCGACGCGATCCACACCCTCGATTCGATCCTGACCAGGATGCAACACCACCAACACAAGAAGCGCAGCCTCCTGCGCCGCCTGCAGGCATGGGACCGCACCTCGCCGACATGACCGAGCGGCGCCATCTCGATGAGCCTTCGGGTCATGTATGCTGATTTGCATGCAGAGCACGAGTGTCCGGATCGATGTGAGCACCCACGACGAACTGAAGCGCCTTGCGGTCGAGTTCGACACCACTGTCGGAAACACGGTTGCTCTGGCCGTTCGCGCGCTGCGCCAGGACCACATCGGCCGCCAGCTCCAGAGCGAACTGCGCAACGACGAGACCGCTTGGCTCGATGCTGAGCTCGGGTGACATCGTCAACCTCGATCTCGGACGGCCCGAAGGGCGTGAAGCCGGACATCTCCATCCGGCCGTCGTCGTCACTGCACAGCGCATTCTCGATTCCGCACCGACCGTGATCCAGGTCGTTCCTCTGACGAGCACACTCCGGGGCTTTCACACGGAAATCGTCATCGAGCCAGACCCCGCCAACGGGCTCGATCAGTCTTCGGCTGCGCAGTGTCAGCATGTGCGTGCCGTCTCACCAGCGCGGGTGGTCGGCACCCTCGGCAACATCGGTCCGCTCGGGTTGTCGCAGATCCGAGAGACGATCGCCGTCATCATCGACCTGCCCTGAGCCCCTCAGTCTGCTCACCACGCCGACGGTCGCCCACAGGCGCGACCCGGTGCGAACCACTGCTTGCCTGGCGTTCACAATATGCGTATGGTTAGGCGTATGCCACGCGTCCAGGTGTACCTCCCCGATGACCTCCACGACGAGCTGAAGAAGCGCGGCTTGCCGGCGTCGGAGCTCCTCCAGATCGCGCTGCGCGCCGAACTCGAACGCCAAGACGCGCTCGACGAGACGGCCCGTTACCTCGAGGAACTCGTGGCGGAGGTCGGAGAACCGAGCACACGACAGCAGTCGCAAGCCGACGCCATCGCACGACGCATCCGAGATCGATCGCTCGATCGAGTCAGCTGAACGTGCTCGTTCTCGACAGCGGAGGACTCTCGCGCCTCGCCGCGCGCACGAAGACGTCGGTCTCTCTGATCCGCGCATTGACGGCGCAGGAGTTGTGGCCACCGCTCGTGCCCACGATGGTGCTCGTCGAGTCGCTGCACGGCGATGCCGGCCGCGATGCCAACACCAACCGCTTCCTGAAGACGTGCATCATCGAATCCACCGTCAGCGTGGACGTCGCCCGCCGGGCCGCCGAGCTCCGCAGACTCGCTCGCACCGGTTCCGCCGTCGATGCACTCGTCGTCGCGATTGCCGAACCAGGAGGCACGGTCCTCACCGGAGACCGTGCCGACATCGAGGCGCTTGCCGCCCACGCCGATCGCGTCAGCGTCGAAGTCATCTGACACGTCGTCGCGCCTGCTCGGACGGAAGTTCCTGCTCGCCCGTCTGCGTCCTCGCCAGCTGATGCACCAGCCCGACGACCGTGATTATGCGGCAGGTCAGTGAAGCCGGAACCTCGAACACTTCGAGGGCGGTGCGGCGCGATGGGCACTGACCGAGGCCGTCATTACCGGGTGGCCTCGGGATCGGCGCCCGGGGCGCGGTGGACGCCCGTGGACCCGTTGGCGGAGGTGGACGGGAATCCGCCCTCGCTCGGATAGGTCCAGCTCAGCAGCCTGCATGCCCGCCCCGGATGCTCATTTGAGAGTAACCGTGAGAGTAACGAGATTCACCAATCCAGATCGCGGCCGATGTCGAGCTGCACCAGTTCGACATCGCCATCGGGCGTTCGCGGCAGCTCGAACACCTGGAAGTCGTTTGTCGACGACTCTCCACTCGCACCTCGATCAACTCCGAGCTGACAATCGATGTATCGAAGAACGACGCGGTGGCTCGACCGACTCGTCGCGGTGGATTCACTGGGGATGTGGGTGTGCGTCGATGCTGGCAGCGCGTTGCTCGAGTCGTTGCCGCACATTCGCCACGTCGGCACCCCTCACACCTCGGGCCGTCGCTACAGCGCCGACGAGCCCGACGCCACCGTGATTGAGTGAACGACGACGGGCCGATCACCGTGTTCCGCAGCAGCCAAGTGTGTGACACCCGGCGAACCAGGGTCAACTCGGGGGCAATGATCGGCGCAACGAGGATGTTGCGGACGCGAGGATTGCCGTGTCGACGCCGACGGCGACGAACCGTGCGCCGGCCGCCACGTACCGACGGGCGAGATCGGGCGTGCCTGCGAGCACCCCGGCCACCACGCCCGCTGCGGCGATCCGACCGATTGCGGATTCGACGACTGCCACCACGTCGGGATGCGTCCCTCCGGCCAGGTGACCCAACGAGGTGGCCAGATCCATCGGCCCGATGAAGGCGATGTCGACGCCCTCGACGGAACAGATCTCCTCCAGATGGTCGAGAGACTGCGCGGTCTCGATCTGGACGACCACGCAGAGCTGATCGGCGGCGCCGGCGTGGTAGCCCTCGATGCGTCCCCACTTGGCCGCCCGCGCCGACGACACTCCGCGAACGCCTTCAGGGGGATAGCGCGTGGCAGCGACGGCTCGCTGCGCCTGCTCGGCGGACTCGATCATCGGTAGCACGATCGTTCTCACCCCGAGATCGAGCACTCGCTTGACTGTCGCCGGATCATCGTGCCACACCCGAACTGCCGGTTCGACCGGGTACGCAGCGATCGCCTGGAGTTGCACGAGGACCGTCCGCAGATCGTTGGGGGCATGTTCGGTGTCGATGACCACGAAGTCGAAACCGGCGCCCGCGCAGATCTCGGCAGCCACCGGGTCGGCCAGGCCCAGGAACAGCCCCCATTGCACTCCAACGGTTCCGTCGGTGAACGCCTTCTTGATTCGATTCGGCTCGCCGATCACGACGCCGGTGACGTGAGGATCGAGACAAACTGGCGTCGCCATTCGACCGATGCCTTGTCGGATTGCACGCTGACCGTGGCGTGTTGGTCCAGCGGAAGCACACCCGGCACTTGCTCGAGCATCACTTTGTCCTCGGCGCCGATGGCGCGGTCGAACGTGATGATCTCTTCGGCGGGGACCGAGAAGTCGTCGTTCCGCCAGACCACGAACGTGAAGTACGACACGGTGTCGTCGACTGGTGTGGCGCACAGCAGCAACAGGTGGTTGAGGCCGGTCTCGTAGTGGATCGTGCTGCGTACCGTGAAGGGCAGGTGGAAACCAGTGGTCATCCGACGGTGGACGATCGATCCATCGAGTCCTGACGCCACTGCGCCCAGTTCGTTGCGGACCTCGACCTCGTACTCGTAGCCGAAGTAGTCGTCGTCAAGCCGACCGAGGTCGAGTTTGGGAACCTCCTGGTTGTCGGCGATCCCAAATGTCGCCATGTGCACGAACGGGAAGTGGGAGATGTCGAGGAAGTTGTCGGTCATCCGCATCGCGCAGGTGTTCCAACGTTCCACACCGGAGTTGATCCTGCGGTAGGCCGGATCATCCTCCGCAGCCATGTCCGGAATCGTGCCGACGGGCTCGTCCGGGCACATCCAGATGAGGCCGTACCGCTCTCGCACGTGAACAACTCGGAGATGGCTCGTCGGTGCGACGGGGCGTCCAGTCCCCGAGGACGGCACCTCGACACAACGGCCGTCGTCGCCAAATTTCCAACCATGGTAGGGGCACGTCAGGCACCCGTCGTGCACGGTCCCGATGCTGAGTGGCGACTCCCGATGCGGGCATCGATCGGGGGCAGCAGCGATCTCGCCGTTCGTCGTCCGCCACACGACGTAGTCGCTCCCGAGCAGACGCACGGCGATCGGCACGCTGACTCCGCTCGCACTCTCCAGGTCGGCAGCCTCGGCAACGACATACCAGTGATGGCGGAGTCCCTCGTGCTCGACAAGCCCGTTACTTGCGACCGGCATCATGTCACCCTCTCGTTCGGCGTTCATGGTCTGATGGTCTTACCATTGTGATGCAGTCCCAGCTCCGGGGCAACCTGGCCGATCAGATCGAGCACCGACGGCCGGTCAGGCCCGACGGCCAGGACCGACACCGCCCCGGACTCCATCGGCATCCAGGCCGCAGCCCGCGTGGCCTCGACGACGACCCGCGCGTCATCCAGGGGCATTCCGACGAGGACAGCGGTGAGGACGTGCCGGGCGGAGCCGACCGACACCGAGCTGAGCGAGCCCGGAACATCCGGTCCGTACAACTCACGGTGGTGCACGAGCGCACGGCCATCACGTTCGACTCGAATTTCGGTGTCGAGTCGACCGGGTGACTCACCGGTGCGGCCGAGCACGATCTCCTCCACCAGCACACACCGTGCATCACCGACGAGCCGGACCAGTGTCTCGGATCGGTGCACGGAACCGACGACCGACACCGTCGGCTCGGATCGCCACCGGAGCGAGCCGCCTGCCGCCACATCGCAGGTCGTGGACAGCGTCGACGACGCCCCGTCGGCGCCGGGCCACACCATGGTGGCTGCCACCGAACCGACGTCGGCGCACGCTCCCGTCCCGACGACGACACACAGGTCGAGGAGGTCGCCCCCGACCGGCGTCGCCGCCGACGACGCGATGAGGACCCGATCGCCGCACCGCCGCACGCTCAGCGGCGCCTCCGACGATCGATCGACGACCTCGTTGCGGCCGTTGCGACGTTCGACACGGATGCGAGCCGAGGCCCTCACGCGCCGTCACCCCCGGTCTCGGCGTCGCCCCGGCGGTCAACCACGCCAGAGACGCCGTTGCTCGAGTACCCATTCGGCGACGTCGGCGGCACCGGCTGCCTCGACGAGCGACGTCGGAATCACGGGCCGACCATCACGTCGCTCCCGCGCCTCGCGCACCATCCGGTCGACGTCCGAGCCGACGTACGGCGCGAGGTCGACCTTGTTGATGACGAGCAGATCGGCGAAGGCGACGCCGGGACCGCCCTTGCGCGGCACGTCGTCACCACCCGCCATGTCGAGCACGAAGATCTGCACGTCGACCAGCCCCCGCGAGAAGATGGCGGTGAGGTTGTCGCCCCCCGATTCGACCAGCGTGAGGTCGACGGGTTCGTGGGTCCGTTCGATCTGCTCGACGGCGTCGAGGTTGGCGGCGATGTCGTCGCGGATCGCGGTGTGCGGGCAGCAGCCGGTCTCCACCGCGACGATGCGGTCGACCGGGCAGCACCGCCGCGGCACGCAGCGCCTCGGCGTCCTCGGAGGTGAAGATGTCGTTGGTCACCACCACCAGTGACAGGTCGTCGCGCAGCAGCTGGCACAGCGCCCCGACCAGCGTGGTCTTCCCGCTCCCGACCGGACCGCCGATGCCGATACGCAGCGGCCGATCGACACCGGGCGGGCGCTGCAACCGGGCGGGACCGAGCCCGTGGTTGTGGAACAGATCTCCGGGGATGTCATGGGGCGGCACGTGAACTCCTCATGCGACGAAGAGACGGGCGTCTCGCCACCATGGTGCTGGCCGAGGATGTCGGTGAGCGAGCCGCCGTCGGCCGGCAGCAGCGGATGCGTCGACGTCCACCCACTGCGCCGACGACGCAGCGATGCCGTCGATGGTCGGTGCCACCCGGGCCTGAACACCGGCGCAGCGCCACCGGGTCGAGGCCGAGCAGCCGCACGGCCGCAGTGGCGACCGGCCGACGCAGTGATGCAGCGCGATGGTCGCTGCGTCGATCGGGTCTCCCCCGGCGGCATCGACGACGGCACCCAAGCACCACCGGTTGGTGAGAGCCGCCTTCGACCTCGGCGAGGCGGTCGAGCCACGCGCTCGGCCAGATCTCCCGGGCCGACCGCAGGAGCTGGCGACCCTGCCGCCGGCTGACCTCGCGCAGGTACGGCGACATCGTCCGCGCCGAGTCTCGGCGTCCAGCGTGTCGATTGCCGCGACCGGGTTCTCGAGCCGGTCGTCCGACGCCAGCGCGCACGCCGTCGCCGAGAACGCGGCGTCGACGCGCCCGGTGGTCGCGAGCCGCCGGGCAGGTACCGCTCCAGCGACCCGACGTCGGCGACGTCGCCGACGAGCACGGCCGCCTCCACACCGCCCGACTGTGTGTGGCCGCCGCTCGGGAACGCCCGTCGGCCAGCAGCAGCAGACCGGCAAGGAACGTGGGGTACTCGTCATCTCGCTCTGTCCGTCATCAGAACAGGAAGTACCGCTGGGCCATCGGCAGCACCTCGGCGGGCTGCTCGGGACACCTCGCCGTCGATGCGGACCGTGAACGTGTCGGGGTCGACCCCGATGCCCGGCAGCGCGTCGTTGTCCGGCATGTCGCGCTTGGCGAGCCGCCGGGTGTCGGCGACCGCGACCAGCCGCCGATCGACCCGCAGCCGGGCGGCCAGCCCGCCCTCGATGGCGGCCTGGGACGACCCAGGCACCGAGCGCCCCGGGGCGCGTCACCGCCGCGCCGAACATCGGCCGCGGCAGCACCGGCTGCGGCGTGGGGATCGAGGCGTTGGCGTCGCCCATCGCCGCCCAGGCGATCATCCCGCCCTTGATCACCGCGTGCGGCCGCACGCCGAAGAACGCCGGGTCCCACAGCACCAGGTCGGCGAGCTTGCCGACCTCGACCGAGCCGACCTCGCGCTCCAGCCCGTGCGCGATCGCCGGGCAGATCGTGTACTTGGCGACGTAGCGCCGGGCCCGCAGGTTGTCGGCGGCGCCGTCGCCCGCGAGCGCGCCGCGGCGCTCCTTCATGACGTGCGCGGTCTGCCAGGTGCGCAGGACGACCTCGCCGACGCGGCCCATCGCCTGCGAGTCGGAGCCGATCATCGAGATCGCGCCGAGGTCGTGCAGCAGGTCCTCGGCGGCGATCGTCGACGGCCGGATCCGGCTCTCGGCGAACGCCAGGTCCTCCGGCACCGACGGGTTGAGGTGGTGGCAGACCATCAGCATGTCGAGGTGCTCGTCGAGGGTGTTCACGGTGTGCGGCCGGGTCGGGTTCGTCGACGACGGCAGCACGTTCGGGTGCGACGCCACCGTGATGATGTCCGGCGCGTGCCCGCCGCCGGCGCCCTCGGTGTGGTACGCGTGGATCGCCCGCCCGGCGATCGCGGCCAGGGTGTACTCGACGAAGCCGGCCTCGTTGAGGGTGTCGGTGTGGATCGCCACCTGCACGCCGGACTCGTCGGCCACCCGCAGGCAGGCGTCGATCGCCGCCGGCGTCGAGCCCCAGTCCTCGTGCAGCTTGAACCCGGCGGCGCCGCGCGCGAGCTGCTCCCACAGCGCCGCTCGTCGACGGTGTTGCCCTTGCCGAGCAGCGCGACGTTGACCGGCCAGGGGTCGAGCGCCTCCAGCATCCGGGCCAGGTACCAGGCGCCGGGTGACGGTGGTGGCCTTCGTGCCCTCGGCCGGGCCGGTGCCGCCGCCGATGATCGTGGTGATGCCCGGTGCCGAGCGCCTCGTCGATCTGCTGCGGGCAGATGAGGTGGACGTGGCAGTCGATCGCGCCGGCGGTGAGGATCCTCCCGTTGCCCGACATGACCTCGGTGGACGGCCCGATCACCAGCTCCGGGTGGACGCCGTCCATCGTGTCGGGGTTGCCGGCCTTGCCGAGCCCACGATCCGGCCGTCGCGGATGCCGACGTCGGCCTTGACGACGCCCCAGTGGTCGAGGACCACGACGCCCGGTGATCACGAGGTCGGGCGCGCCCTCGGCGCGCGGGCGCGGCGACTGGCCCATCGACTCGCGGATCACCTTGCCGCCGCCGAAGACCACCTCGTCGCCGCCGACGCAGTGGTCCTCGGTGACCTCGATGAACAGGTCGGTGTCGGCCAGCCGGATCCGGTCGCCGGCCGTCGGCCCGTAGAGCGCCGGGTAGCGCGGTCGGTCGATGAAGCTCATCGCGCGCTCGAATCGGTGGGGCTATCGAGGGGGCCGGCGACCGCGCCGCGCAGGCCGGGGATCACCCTCGCGCCGCCGAGCGCCACGAGGTCGACGTCCTGGCCACGCCGGGCTCGAAGCGCACCGCCGTCCCGGCGGGCACGTCCAGCCGCACCCGCAGGCGGCGGCGCGGTCGAACGCCAGCGCCGGGTTGGCCTCGGCGAAGTGGTAGTGCGAGCCGACCTGGACCGGCCGGTCGCCGGTGTTCTCGACGGCACCGTCACCACCGGCCGTCCCCGGCGTTGATCTCGACCGGCTCGTCGGGTCCGACGATCTCGCCGGGAATCAGCGGCGGCGGCGAACCGCGAGGCCGTTCGGCGCCGCCACCGATCGGCTCGTGGACCGTGACGAGCTTGGTGCCGTCCGGGAACGTCGCCTCGACCTGCACCTCGGGGACCATCTCGGCGACGCCCTCCATCACGTCGTCGCGGGTGAGCACCTGCCGGCCCGCCTCCATCAGGTCGGCCACGCTGCGCCCGTCGCGGGCGCCCTCCAGCACCCAGCGGCGAGAACGGCGACCGCCTCGGGGTAGTTGAGCCGGAGCCCGCGGGCCCGGCGCTGCCGCGCCAGGTCGGCGGCGGCGCGGATCAGCAGCCGCTCCTGCTCGTGCGGGGTCAGCCGCATCCTTCGATCCTTCGCTCCCGATTCATCTGACGTCCTTCGATGCGGCGTCAACGGTCGATGATGGCCGTCGAGACGCCTGCGTGGCATCCGACCGTACCGTCCACGACCTGGGTGATGCCGAGGTCGACGGCGACCGACGCCAGCGAGTACGCCTCGTCCATCGTGAACCCGCCCCGGTCGACGAGGAACACCAGCATCTGCTCGGCCGCCATCGCCATCGCCTCGTCGAGGCCGTCACCGAAGCCGTGGGTGTACCAGTGCGTGCCGGTGTACAGCAGCGGCGCGCTCACGGGCAGGTCGTCGGCGAGCGAGAGCCGGAGCCGAACATCGAGCGACGCCTCGATCGCGGTGCCGCAGATCTCGCCGTCACCCTGCGCGAAGTGCGGATCGCCGACGTAGAAGCCGGCGCCCGGTGTGAACACCGGATAGTGCACGGTCGCGCCCGGGCCCGAACCGCCAGTTGTCGACGTTGCCACCGAACACGCCCGGCGGGATGCTGCTTCGGCGCTCGCCGGATTGGGGGCGACGCCCATCACGCCGAGGTGGGGACGCACCGGAACCTCGACGGCCCGCCCGAACGGTTCGCGGCGCGACGGATCCGGTTCGGAGATCACTCCCGGGATGTCGTAGAGCTCGAGCGCGGTGAAGTCGAAGCCGAACATCGGCCGGGCCGTGGAGGTGAACTCACCGCTCGTCGGCGGATCGACGAGCTCGTAGATCGTGATGCGCTCCTTGCCGAACCGTTCGTGGAACAGACCCCAGTTCGCGGCACAGTTCGAGCCGTACGGCATCCGGGGTCGCATCTCGAGCAACTCGACCCGCAGGGTGTCACCCGGCTCGGCACCGCGCACGTGGATCGGCCCGGTCATGATGTGCACGCCCGGCGACCGGTCGGCTTCGGCGATGCCGTTCCAGATCGCGGTCACCCCGGCGTCCATCAGCAGGTCGGGCGCATCGCCGGCATGATGGGTGACCGCCTCGATGACGATCTCGGTCCCCGGTTCGACCTCCAGCACCGCGGGCTCTCGCGGTCGAGATAGCCCCAGAAGCACGTCTCCGGTGTGGCCATCAAGCGTTCGCTCATTGGTCTGACCATAAGACCACGACGTGAACGGTGTGTTTCCACTCGATCACAGGCCGGTCACCAGACCGGGAACTTGGCCCGGTCGGGCAGGCCCGAGCGCGCGACGATCGCCTCGCCGCGCGCTGCGCCTCGCCCCACAGCGCCGCCTCGTCGATCGTCGTCATGTGGCCGTCCTCGACGACGATGCGACCGTCGACCACCACGGTGTGCACGCCGCGGCCGTCGGCCGACCACACGAGTTGGTTCATCACGTTGAGCAACGGCCGCCACTCGGGACGGTCCGTGTCGTGCAGCACGACGTCGGCACGCTTGCCCACCTCGAGCGAGCCGATCTGGTCCTGCAGGCCCATCGAGCGGGCCCCGCCGAGCGTCGCCATCTCGTAGGCCTTCTCGGCGGGGAACATCTGCGGATCCATCCGCCCGTCCTTGAACAGCCCGGCGACGAGGTACGTCGCCCGCATCAGGTCGGAGTAGTTCGACGCGTTGTTGCCGTCGGTGCCGATCGAGACGTTGATGCCCCGCTGCACCATCTCGGGCATCTTGCCGATCTGGGTGACGCCGTAGCTCACCTTCAACGCCGTCGTCGGACAGTGGGCGACGCTCGACCCGGTGGCCGCCATCCGGTCGAGTTCGTGGTCGTCGACGTGCACGCAGTGGGTCATGCACACGTCGTCGCGCGAGCATGCCGAGCTCGTCGAGGTGGACCATGGGTCGCTGGCCGAACTCGGCGATGAACCCGTCGGGGTCGATCTTGGCCGGCGACATGTGGAAGCTCATCCCGACGTCGTGCTCGTCGGCGAGCGCCCGGGCCGCCTGCCACAGCGGATCCGAGCACGTCGTGTGGCCGACCAGGGTCGACCACGCGCCGAGGCGTCCGTCGGCGACGCTGCGATGGCGCACCAGCTGGTCCTGGAGCCGGGCGATCGCTGCGTCGGTGTCCTGGCGGTACACGTCGGGTTCGGGCGGCAGGTCCCAGACCCACGCCCCGAGCCGACCGCGGATGCCGACCTCGGTGAGCCCGTCGACCACCTCGTCGAGGAAGCGGATCGTGCCGGCCTCGAGGAACGTCGTGGTGCCGCTGCGCAGCATCTCCGTGGCGGCGAGCTGCGCGGAGCACCGCTCGTCCCGCTCCTCGTGGGAGGCGTAGAGCTGCGTCAGCCACACGAACACGTTCTCCTCGAACGGCGTGTCGTCGGGGACGTACCCGCGGGTCAACGGCTCGCCGGTGATGTGGATGTGGGTGTTCACCATCCCGGGCGTCAGGACGAACCGGTCGCTGCCGATCCGCGGTCGGCGGTGTACCGCTGTTCGAGATCCGCGGTCTTGCCGACGTCGACGATGTCGCCTCGATCGACCGCGACCGACCCGCGGTGGATGATGTCGCGGGTCGCGTTCATCGTGACGACGTACCAGGCGTCGATCAGGAGATCGACGCGAGTTGGTGTCGGCCGGCGAACCGGAGGTGTCGGCGTCGGTCATGGCGTGGGCCTTTCTGTCATGCCGCCGCGGGTCGCGACGAACGCTTCCTGGAATCCGATCGGTTCGATGAGGCGGATCGCCTCGAAGCCGGCGTCGCGCAGCATCGATGCGACGTCGCCGTAGCCGAGCGCCTCGCCGTGCAGGGTGCTGGCCATCATCGTGACGCCCATCATGAGTGCGTGGCCGGCCAGGGATCGTTGACGGTCGGCGAAGTAGTCACTGAGGATCAGCCGACCGCCCGGTCGCAGCGCCGCCGCCGCCCGCTCGACGAGGTGCTGCGCTCCCTCGCGACCCTCGGCCCGGCAGACGTGGCCGAGGACCACGATGTCGAACGCTCCGTCGTCGATGTCGATCGTGTGGAAGTCGCCGGGGCGCAGCTCGCTGCGATCGAGCACACCGAACTCGTCGAGCTTGCGGCGGGCGACGTCGACCACGCCGGGCAGATCGTTGACGACCGCCGTGGCGCCGTCGTTCGCCTGGAGGATCGCCACCGACCACGGTGCGCCACCGGCACCGAGGTCGAGCACCCGCGGCGACTCCATGGCGCTGTACCGCATCAGCCGATCCGCCCGGGTGGCGGTGCGGTGCATGGTGGTGAACGTCGCTTCGACGAGCGGGACGTAGAAGTCGGCCGGGTCGTCCTCGATCGGCGTGGCCGGGCGACCCGTCCGCACCGTGTCGGTGAGCCGTTGCCAGTTCACGAGTGGGCCGGGCGACACGGCAACGAGCGCGCTCATCGACGCGGCTCCGTCGGTGGTCAGGTAGCGCCGCGCCGTGTCGTTCAGCTCGAACACTCCGTGGCGGCGGTCCAACAGCCCGAGTGCGACGACCCCTTCCAGCAGCGTGGTGAGGTGCGGCGCCGATGCCCCGACCTTCCCGGCGAGCTCGTCGCCGGTCGCCGGCCCGATGACCTCGAGCGCGTCGAACACGCCGAGTTCGATCGCCGCCACGAGCACGTGGAACCCTCCGTACCCCTCGATCACCGCCCACACCGGCGCCGCCGCGGGCGGTTTGTAGTCGGTGAACGGACGGCCGACGCGCGCCATCGTGTGCGTGGCCTTCAGCTCGGGGTACGGGGCGTCACGCATCACGGGCGCAGCACGACCTTGCCGATGACGTCGCCCGAATCGAGCCGCTGCTGCGCCGCCGCCGCGTCGGCGAGCGCGAACTCCTCGTCGATCACGGTCGTGAAGCCGCCCGCACAGAACTGGTCCCAGGCCGGCCCGAACTCCTCGGGGAGATACGGGTCCGAGCCGAGGATCTTCACGCCCGAGTGGAACACGAACCCGAGGCTCGGGATCGTCGCCTCGTCGCCCGTCGTGTTGCCGCAGCTCACCAGTCGGCCCCGCACGGCCAGCGAGAAGATCGACGGCGCGAACAGCGCCGTGCCGACGTGGTCGAGCACCATGTCGACGCCTCGACCCTGTGTCACGCCTCTCGACCAGCCGATCACGTCGGTGGTCCGGTTGTTGGCGACGTAGGTCGCACCGAGCTCCTCGGCCCGATCGAGCTTGTCCTGCGATCCCGCCGTGGCCATCACGGTGGCACCGGCGGCGACCGCCAGCTGGATCGCCGCCACCGACACGCCGCTGCCCGCGGCGTGGATCAGCACGGTCTCGCCCGCCTGCAGTCCACCGGTCGCGAACAGCGCATGGGCCGCGGTGAGGTAGCAGGTGGGGAACGTCGCGGCGTGCTCGATCGGCATGTCGTCGGGCACCGGGTACACGTGGCTCGCCGGAGCGAGGCAGCGCTCGGCGTATCCGCCGGCGACCGTGCCCCCGATCACGCCCAGCTCGCCGTAGAGGTCACCCATGCCGGCGAGCTTCGAGCCGTCCGCGACGCCGGCCAGCGACGGATCGACGACGACCCGGTCGCCGACGGCGACATCGGTGACGTCGGCGCCGACCTCCACGACGGTGCCGGCGACGTCCATCCCGGCGATGTGGGGCAGCGTGTAGCCGGGCAGGGTGTAGTAGCCGTTGCGCTGGACGAGGTCGAGCCGGTTGAGCGCGCAGGCCTCGACGGCGACCACCACGTCGATCGGGCCCGGTTCGGGGTCGGGGAGGTCGACGGTCTGCAGGACCTCGACGCCTCCGTGCTCGCTGTAGCTGACTGCCTTCATGGACGATGCCTTCTCTCGTGATCGGTCGGTGAACGCTCGACGGCGCGCGGTGACGTGCAGACCGGGCGGCGTCCATCCACGGTCGGCGGGGTTGAGGTCGACGCCTGGCGCGACGATCTCGTCGATGGCGTCGAGCACGTCGGGAGCGAGATCGACGTCGGCGGCGGTCAGCAGCTCCTCCAGTTGGGCTTCGGTCCGCGGCCCGATCAACGTCGACGTGACGGCGGGGTGCTCCACCGACCAGGCCAGCGCGAGTTGGGTCACCGTCAGGCCGGCGTCGGCGGCCACCCCGATCAGTTGCGCGACGGCGTCACGCTTGGCCGTGTTGGCGCCGTCGAAGTGGTCCGGGTTCGTCGCGGCGCGGGAGTCCGCCGGCGCGGCGCCCTGGTACTTCCCGGTGAGCCAACCGCCCGCCAGCGGACTCCACACGATCACCCCGATGCCGTGGCGGTCGCAGACCGGGAGCACGTCACGTTCGATCCCGCGGCACAGCACCGAGTACGGCGGCTGCTCGCTGTGGGGGCCGGCGACGCGTCGGCGATCAGCGGCCCAGCAGGTCTCGACGAGGTCCTCGGCCGGGAACGTCGAGGTGCCCCAGGCGCGGATCTTGCCGGCCCGCACGAGGTCCGTCAGCGCGTCGATCGTCTCGTCGATGTCGGTCGTCGGGTCCGGTCGGTGGATCTGGTAGAGGTCGATGTGATCCACGGCGAGCCGGCGCAGGCTGGCCTCGACGGCGGACACGATCCAGCGCCGCGAGTTGCCCCGCTGATTCGGGTCGTCGCCCATCGGGTTGTGGAACTTCGTGGCCAGCACCACGTCGTCGCGGCGGCCCTCGAGCGCCCGCCCGACGATCTCCTCGCTCTCGCCGAACGCGTAGACGTCGGCGGTGTCGATCAGGTTGATCCCGGCGTCGATCGCGCGATGGACGATGCGCACGCAGGAGGCGTGATCGGTGTTTCCCCAGGCGCCGAGCACCATCGTGCCGAGTCCGAACCGCGACACGGCGATGCCACTGCGGCCGAGGGTACGCATCTCCACAGGTCGCTCCTTTCACTCAGGTCAGTCGCCGGTTGTGGGCTGTGGTCAGGTCGCATCGAGCTGGGGCCACACGTGGGGCACGACGATGCCGGCGCGCTCCAGCAGTCGACGTTGTCGGTCACCGGCCGCTGCTCGCAGCGCGTCGACGTCGATCGTCGTCACCTGACCGTCCCGAACGACGTGGCGGCCGGCGACGAAGACGTCGCGCACGCTGCGACCGTCGGTTCCCCACACGAGTTGCAGACCGACGTCGCCCCGAGGTGTCCACCCGGGCGTGTCGGTGCGGTGGACGACGAGGTCGGCCTGTTTGCCGACCTCGATCGAGCCGATCCGGTCGCCCATCCCGATCGCACGGGCACCGGCGATCGTCGCCAGTTCGAACACCTCGTGCGCTCCGAACCGAGTGGCGTCGAGGCGGGCGTCGCGGGCGATCCCCGCCGCCAGGGCGGCGACCCGCAGGATGTCGATGGCGTCACCGGCGTTTCCCGCATCACAGCCCAGGGCCACTCGGCCACCGCGTTCGACGATCTCGGCGTGGCGGCCGTTGGCGAACACGCCCTGGCCGAGCCGCAGGTACGCCCACGGGCAGTAGGCGATCGCCGTGTCCGACGCCAGGATCAACTCGACCTCCTCGTCGTCGAGCCACACCCCGTGGCCGATGAGAAGATGCGAGCCGAGCACGCCGAGGGCGATCGAGGTGGGCGACCGGTCGGCGACCGGTCCGCTCCAGGTAGCGCTCCGGGTCCGACGACGTCGGCGACAGATGCATCGTCATGCCGGTTCCCAGTTCGCGTGCCAGATCGGCGGCGCCTGCGAGCAGCTCGTCCGATGCGAGGTCGTGGCCGACCAGGGTGACCCATCCCTCGACCCGACCGCCCGACGGGAACCTCTCGATCAGGGCGCGCTGGCGATCGAGCACCTCGGCGGCCGGGGCGGCGAACGGGCCGTCCTCGATGTCCCATCCCCACACCCCGAGCGTTGCCCGTATCCCGACGTCGCCGAGCGCCCGGCCGACGGCGTCGCCGTCGGCGACCGTGCCGGCCTCGACCACCGTCGTGACACCGTTGCAGAGCGCCTCGACCGCGGCCAACGAGGCGGACATCTCGTCGTCGAGTGACTCGTGGGCCGCGTGGATCGGCACCGACCAGTCGAAGATCGCCGAACCCGACTCGATGAGGTCGGGAATGCAGCACCGCACGAGCGGGTCGCCGGTGAGATGTTGATGTGCGTCGATCATCCCCGGCGTGACGACGCAGTCGCGGACGTCGATCACCGCAGCGTCGCGGTGACGGGCGAGCAGGTCAGAGGTCGATCCCACGCCAACGATGAACTCGTCGTCGACGGCAACGGCGCCGCCGAGCAGTACCTCACGCCGCTCGTTCATGGTGACCACTTCGCCGCCGATGAGCAACAGCATCAGGTCAGGCCACGAACGAAGGGCTGCGCCAGGGCGTGGGGCGGTCGCACCCTGGTGGCGAAGACCGACATGACGACGATCGTGGCAACGAATGGCAGCGATGCCAGGAGGTCAGAGTTCAGTTCGTAGCCGAGCGCCGGGAACGACAGCCGGAACGACAGCACGGCACCGAACAACAGACAGCCGGCGATCGTTCCCCGCAGGGTCCATCCACCGAAAATGACCGCGACCAGGGCGATGAAACCGCGGCCGCCGACGATCGAGTCCTCGAACTGTCCGACGGCGGCGAGGACCAGATAGGTCCCGCCCATGCCGGCAGTGAGACCGGCGATGTAGATCCCCTGTCGGCGACGCTTGTTGACGTCGATGCCCGAGACGTCGGCGGACTGCGGATTCTCTCCGGCCGACCGCAGCTCGAGGCCCCAACGAGTCCGGTAGACGAGCCACCAACACAGCGGCACCAGCGGATAGATGAGGTAGAACAGCCACGACCGATCGAACAGTGCTGCACCGATCAACGGGATGTCGGACAGCACCGGGATGGCCGTCGACGACGCCTTCGAGATCGTCGGGTCCCATACAGATGCGAGATAGCTCGCGAGACCCAACACGAGGATGTTGAGCGTCAGGCCAACGACGAACTGATTGGCGACCAAGCGGTGACTCATGTTTGCCTGCACCCATGCCACCGAGAACCCGGCCACGGCGCCATAGATCAGCGCCACGAATTCATTGCCCGACTGGTCCATCCCGACGGCGGCTGCGAACGCACCAGCGAGGAACATGCCTTCGATCGAGATGTTCAGGGTCCCCGACTTCTCGGCCACCCATTCACCGGTGGCTCCGAATGCGAGGAAGACCGCAAAGGTCGAACGCGTTGATGTAGGCGGCCTCGGACGTGAGCACGTCTCCGACTCCACCGATGAACGACGCGATCACGATCGCTCCCGACGCGCGGCGACCGCCCGCCGACGTTGCCGAAGCGACAGCAGGGCCGGAGGAATGAGCAATGCGAGCACGAGCAGACCCTGGACCACATCGGTGATCCGGCGCTCGACCCCGGTCGCTGCGAGGAAGCCCGAGCCAGTCCGAAGGCTCGCGAAGATCAACGACACGAAGACTGCGGCAGCCACGCGCTGACGGGCGACGAGGGCGACGAGCAAGCCGGTCCAACCGATCTCGGACGGGAATCCGGGCACGAGGGTGTAGTTGCCGAAGTCGCCGCCGGCGAGCATCATGCCACCGGCGAGACCGGCGAACGCGCCGGAGATGAGCAGTGCTCGGCCGCCATGCTTGTGTGCGGCGATGCCCGCACGCTGGGCGGTGCGTTGGTTGTGTCCGAGTATGCGCAGACGGAATCCCCACAGGGTTCGTGCGAGCGCAAACGCGATGAACGCGGCAATGGCCACGGCGAGCAACGCCGAGATCGGGAACTCGTTGCCGAACCACGTCACCCGCGGGAGGCGCGTGTCGTCGGCCAGTTGCTCGCTCATCTGCTGGCGGTTGGAACGACCCTCGGCAGGTGCGAGCAGGATCCACTGATTCTTGAGCCCGTACCCCACCAGTTGGGCGGCGACGGTGACGAGCAGCAGGGTGGTGAGCACCTCGGGGACGCTTGCGTCGGTACTTCAGGAGCGAAGCGATCGCGGCCCACAACGCCCCGCCGACGGCGCCAGCCACAAGCAGTGCGACCACGACGAGTGGGCCCGGGACCGCCGAGTTCGGTACCGACGTAGGCGGCAAAGGCCGCGCCGATGAACAGCTGCCCCTCCTGGCCGATGTTGATCAGCCCGGCGCGGGTCGACACGATGGTGCCGAGCGCAACGAGGAGCATCGGCACGGCCACTCCGATCGTGGCGCCGATCCGCCGGGACCGCGGATGCTGCCGTCCAACAGGGCGGAGAACACGGCGCCTGCATCACCACCGGTCGTTTCGACGAGCAGCACCGACAGCAAGAGCGCGGCGACGATGCACACGGCGTAGAGCCCGACGACCTCGGCTGCGCCCGCCACCCGGGCACGGGTCGAACCCGAACTGCCGCCGCCGTGCAGCGGCTCCGCCATGTCGGGAGATGCGGATGCGCCTTGGTCGATGTCGGCGCTGTCGAACCCGGTCGTCATGCTGCTTGCCCACCCATCAGCAGACCGAGGCGGCCGAGGTCGGCTTCGTCACGGCGCATCTCTCCGATGATGCGACCGCTCGACATCACCACAATCCGATGGGCGAGGTCGAGGATTTCCTCGAGTTCGCTCGAGATGAGCAGGATCCCCACTCCGGATTCAGCCGCACGGCGGAGACGGTCGGTCATGTACTCGATGGCCCCGACGTCGAGTCCCCTCGTGGGCTGCGCAGCAACGAGCACGGTCGGCTGTCGGGAGAGTTCGCGGCCAGCACGACCCGTTGCTGATTGCCACCGGAAAGGGACAGCAGCGCCGCGTCCGGCCCGGAGCAGGAGATCTCGAACTCCGAGATCAACTGCTCGGCCCGCTGACGCATCGCACGACGGTCGATCACTCCCACCCGGGCGAGGTCGGCAACGTCGACGAGCGCGAGGTTCTCGGCGACGGTCATCTCCAGGACGACACCCGAGTCATGTCGGTCCTCGGGGATCACACCGACGCCGCCGGCCGCCATCGCCCCTGCAGTTCCCGGCCGGATCTCGTCTCCCGCCACCCGGATCGTTCCCGCCTGGACGGGCAGCAGACTGGAGAGCACGTCGGCGAGCGCTCGCTGGCCGTTGCCCTCGACGCCGGCCACTCCGACGATCTCCCCGGCGCGAACCTGCAGGCTCAGATCGTCGAGCAGGGTCCGGCCATCCCTGGTGCGAAGTGTGATCGCCTCGATGTCGAGGACGACTGGGGCGTGTTCGGGGTGCGTGTCGGGAATCTCGGTGCCCTCGACCGACGTGTCGACCACACCGACCGCCACGCGTTCGGATCGCAGCGACACTCGGCGTCCGACCATTGCTTCGGCGAGACCTGCGGCGTCGATGCTGGCGGTCGCGACATGGTCGACGACGTGCCCTTGGCGCATGATCGTGACCTCATCGGTCGCGCGGAGGATCTCGTCGAGCTTGTGGCTGACGAGTGCGACTGCCCTGCCCTCGGCAACCACGACGTTGTGCAGCGTCTCGAAGAGTTGCTCGCTCTCGGCGGGCGTGAGCACCGACGTCGGTTCGTCGAAGATGATGATCGACGGATCACGCCGCAGACACTTGATGATCTCGACTCGTTGTCGCATGCCGACGGGGAGATCACCGACAACAGCGTCGGGATCGACGGCGAGCCCGTAGCGCTCGGAGATCTCCGCCACTCGATCGCGTACTTCGCTCGCGTGCAGACGACCCTCGTCGCCGAGCGCAACGTTCTCCCAGACCCGCAGCGGCTCGACGAGGCTGAAATGCTGGTGCACCATGCCGATGCCGTGTTGAGCGGCCTGGATCGGATCGCGGAACTCGGTGCGCATGCCGTCGATCGTGATCGACCCCCTGATCGGGCAGGACCAGTCCGATGATCACCTTCATCAACGTGGACTTGCCGGCGCCGTTCTCGCCGAGCACACCGTGCACCTTGCCGGCGCGAGCTCGAGGTCGACGTTGTCGCATGCCGTGACCGACCCGTACCGCTTGGTGATCTGGTCGAGCCGAATGGCAGTACGCCCCCACGGGGGCGGGCCTGTCGGCCCGCCCCCCGTGTCCGGAGTGTTCGGTTCGGCTGTGTTGTCAGCCGCCACCGTAGGCCTGACCGGCGATCTCGCCGAACTGCGCGTCGAGGTCACCACTGGCGACGAGCGCATACGCGTCATCCATCTCGGCCTGCTGCTCGGGCGTCGCCTCGCAGATGACCGCACCCGACACATCAGGCTCCTCGCCGGGCGAGAAGACGATGATGTCGCCTTCGACGGCTTCGCCCGCCAGGATCAGCGGGAAGATCTCGCGCACGTAGTCGCCACCGTCGAACCTGCACGGCGACGTCCCACGTCAGATCGCCCTCACGGGTGCACACGTCGGATGCACCGGCACTGAGCACGATCTGGCCTCCGGCGTTCGCCAGTGCCACGACCGGTTCGTGCGCACCACCCAGATACGGATAGATCAGGTCGGCTCCCTCGGCCACTGCGTTCTCGTACGCCGCCGGTAGCGTTCTGCACGTTGTCGAAGTCGTACGGGAAGTCCCCGATCGGAACGTAGGTGAACGTGAACGTGTCGTCGACCGACTTGCAGACCCAGTTCGTACGCCAGGTAGTGCTCCTTTTCGAAGGCGAGATCGCAGCAGCCGATCATGGTCGCGGCGTCGCCGCCACTGTCGTGCAGCAGAATGCCACTGGCGACAGCCGGCGGTGTAGGCAATGCCGGCACCGTTGTCCTGGCTCTGGAGGTAGAACTCGCTCGGCGGGAATCCGGCACCGCAGTTGCAGTACCAGAAGATGTCGCTGTACTGCTCGGCCAGGTCGGCCATCGGCTCGGCGATCTCGCTGGCACCGACGATCATGATGTCGACGGGCTGCTGGGCGAGGTTCTCGAGTTCGGTCTCTGCGTCGGCGGCCTGGATGTTGTCGACGATGATGACCTCGCCGAACCCGTTCTCCGCTGAGAACTCCTCGACGCCGTCGACGACGGCCTGGTAGTAGCGCCGTCGTCGCGGGACCGGCCGCAGCCATACCGATGCGAACCTTGCCGTCTCCGTTGGCATCGAAGGCCAGGAGCTCGGTGTCACCGCCGGCGGCGGTGTCCTCGGTCATCGCCTCGGTGGCCTCGGTCGTTGCCTCGGTGGTTTCGGCCATGGCCTCGGTGGTTGCCGAGGTGTCCGCCGGTGCGGAGTCGCTCGACGAATCGTCATCGCTGCCGCATGCGGCAAGCACGAGTGCCAGAACGGCAAGCGCTGCTGCCGAGCGCCTCGCAATCACCGGACGACGTGTCCGTTCGTGTGTGGTCATCTCCCCTTTCCCCCCTGATTTGTTCTGGCCTGATGGTCAGACCATTTGAAGATCGTAGCCCGATCAGATTTCCTGGGTGTTACGGATCGGGTCGGCTCGTGTCCAGCCGTCATAGCGCTGGACGAGCCAGCGGTTGAACTGACGTGGCTCTCCTCCTGCCAGGAGTAGCGGCCCGCGGCGCGAACCGGGAGTGCAGCCCGCGCTGCACCTTGGTCGTCGCGTCCTGGTCCTGGTGGACGAACACCTGCACGCCGGCATCGCTCATCTTGAGCAGGTGGTCGAACATCGGGTGCTCGAGTGCGCTCGGGTGGAACAGGTAGCCGATCTCGACGTCGATCGTGTCGGCGGTCTTCGGGCGGACGATGAAGAAGAACGCCTGGTCCGGCGCGGTGCCGAAGCACAGCGTCGGCGGCATCAGCGCGAACGTCGAACGCCACGCTCCTCCTCGGTCAGCTTCGGGAAGATCGGCATGAGCGCCTGGTGGTGGCGTTGAAGCCACCGTCGATGTGCGTGTAGCCGTTGGTGCGGAACATGACGTTCGACGTCGGCGTCCCACGGCGACCGGGAACGCGGCGAGCTCGCTCGGGCAGAAGTCCTGGATGGGCTGGTGCAGCCGGTTGGCGTGGTAGCCGTCGTTGAAGTTCTCGAACATCACCTTCCAGTTCCACGGCAGTCCGTGCAAGCGTGAACGTGCCCGGGCACACGGCGTCCTCGAGCTCGTAGTTGCTCGAGGTACGGCTCGTACTGGGCGAGCGTCGGCGCGAGCGGCGCGGCGTCGAGGTCGAAGTTGACGAACACGAACCCCTGCCACAGCTCGACCTCCAGCGCCGGCAGCGCGAAGTCCTTCTTGTCGAAGTCCTCGGTGCGCTCCATGGCCGGCGCGCCGAGCAACCGGCCGTTGAGGTCGTAGCTCCACTGGTGGTACGGGCAGGTGAACTTCGTGCAGTTGCCCTCGCCGTCGGCGACCTGCATGCCGCGGTGCTGGCAGATCGCGAGAACGCGCGGACCTCGCCGTCCTTGGCCCGCGTGACGATGATCGGCTCCTCGCTGTGGTCGCGGTGAACCAGTCGCCCGGCTCGGGGATGCGGCTGGACGCGGCCGACGCACAGCCACTCCTTGGCGAACAGCGCCTCGCGTTCGAACGCCAACTCTCGGGATGTGTAGATCTCGGGTGGCATCGTGAGGCCGCCGACAGTCGAGGACCGACGCGGTAAGCTCGTCGAACAGCGCGTCGTCGAGCAGATGCGTGCGGTGACGCCGGGTGCTCGAGGGTTGTCATGGTGAAACCTCCTGGGGGACGGTGGGTGTCTGATCGCCGAGCTTCGGGACGCCGCTTCGGTGAGCAGGAACTTGCGGATCTTGCCGACGCTCGTGCGGGGCAGCTCGTCGACGAGCGTAGTCGCTGCGGTCGCTTGGCCTTGGCCAGCCGCTCGGCGCACCACGCGTTCAGCTCGTCAGAGGGACCTCGTCGGTCGCCGTCATGTCCGATCGTTCGGCCGGACGACGAAGCCGACCGGCACCTCGTCGCGGATCGGGTCCGGTGCGCCGACCACCACGGCGTCGAGCACCGCGGGTGCGCGACAGCACCTGCTCGACTTCGACGGTCGACACGTTCTCGCCGGCCACCTTCAACACGTCGGCGCGGCGACCGTCGAAGTGGAAACGGCCGCGTGCGTCGCGCCAGGCGCGGTCGCCGGTCAGGAACCACTGCCGTCGAACGAGGCAGCGGTGGTGGCCGGATCGTCGAGGTACCCGGCGAACAGCGTCGACCCCCGGCGACCGCCGACGACGATCTCACCGACCTCGTCGGCGGCGCCGGTCTCGCCGTCCGCGTTCACGACGTCGACGGCAGCATCCGGTGTCACGGTGCCCATCGACGTCCGGACGTGGATCGGCGGTCGATCGGTGAGCACGGCCGGGATGGTCTCGGTCATGCCGTACAGCTGGCGAGGCCGGCAGCCGAGCAGGTCGACGACGTCTCGTACTGATCGTCGCGATGTTCTTGGCGTACCAGCAGTGAGCTGCAGTTGCGGGCCGACTCGCGGCACCGGGGGCGCCGCGGCAAGGATCATCCGCATCGGTCGCGGCGAACAGGCTGGCGTGGGTGACCTCGTGGCGTGCGCCGCCTGTCGAGGAACCGCTGGCCGAGAACGTGTGCATCAGCGCGACGGACGCACCGACGGCGATCGCCGAGGCGAAGGAGTAGTACTGCGCGTTGGCATGGAACAGCGGCAGCACCACGAGCTGACGATCTCGGCGGAGCCCGCAGGCTGCGGCCATTGCCGATCCGGCGAAGGCGTAGTTGGCCTGGGTGATCTCGACGCCCTTCGGCCGCCGGTCGTGCCGGACGTGAACATCACGCGCCCGATCGCTGGGCTTCGCCGGGCGAACAGCGCCACCGGCGTGCCGACCAGCCGAGGGTGATCACGGCTCGGCCTCGTCGACTTCGATCGTCGTGACATGGTCGAGACCGCTTCGGCCAGCGCCGTCGTAGACCGCCGCCCTGGTACGGGCACGCAGCCCGACTGCGGGGCCGTGCGCCGAGGTGCTCCGCGAGCTCCGGCGCGGTGGCCATCGGATCGGACGGCACGATCTAGACCCGAGGCGCACTGCGGCAAGCCAGACAGCGACGAACGCCGGCGAGTTGGTGAGGGCCAGGTGCACGCGCGGCTCGACGTCACCCCGTGTGCGAGGAACGTCGCCGCGGTGCGGCGACGACGTGGTCGAACTCGCCGTACGTCCACCGAGCGACCTCACCGTGGGCCGCTCGAAGTGCAGGAACGGACGTGTCGCCGTGTTGCCCGACCGCCCGGTCCCACAGCCCGGAGAACGTCGTCGAGCCGTCGTCGTCCATGCTCAGTCCGCCGTGTCCGCCAGTGCGGGGCCGCCGGCCGCCCCGTATCCGCCGCCGCCGGGCAGATCGAGGCGGACGACATCGCCGGGCTGCAGGGTGACCGGGCCTGGGTGCGCACCGGCTCGCCGTTGACCGTGAACGCTCCCGAGGCGCCCGGCTCGCCGCCGAAGATTCCCTGCGGCGCTTCGGCGAGCCGGCTGGTGACGGCGTTGAGCTGCCAGGCCGGGTCGTGTCGACGGTGAACTCGATCGTCTGCCCGAGCCCGCCGGTCTGCGCGCCCGCGCCGCCGACCCCGGCCGCAGCTCCTTGCGAGGAAGCGGATCGGGGCCGATGCCTCGACCACCTCGACCGGCACCGCGGCCACACCGGTCGGGTACGAGCAGGCGGAGAGCCCGGGCTTGGTCGCGCGGGCGCCGACGCCGCCGGCATAGGTGAACATGGCCGTGATGAACGGGCGGCCGTCGTCGTGGTTGCCGCTGACCTGCATCGTCCACACGGCGCCGGAGCCCTCGGCCATCGCCTGGTCCGGGCGGATCTGGGCCAGCGCCTTGAGCAGGGCGTTGGGCAGGAACATGCCCACGACGTGGCGCGCCGTGCACGGCTGCGGCGACACGGCGTTGACGATCGAGCCCTCCGGCGCCTCACCTTGATCGGCGCCAGGCTGCCGTGGTTGTTCGGCAGCTCGGGGTTGAGCACGCGACGCACGGTGAACGTGGTGTAGGCGTGGGTGTAGTTCTTCACCACGTTGATGCCGTACGGGCTGGCGCCCGACGAGCCGGCGTAGTCGACGGGGATCTCGCCGGCGTCGGGGTCGACCGTGATCGCGCAGACGATGTCGATCCGGCTGCCGTCGGCGAGGTCGAGCACGGCGCCGAACGTGTACGTGCCGGCCGGCAGCTCGCGGATGGCCGCTCGCGTGGCCGCCTCGGAGCGGTCGATGATCTCGTCGGCGAGATCCTCGATGTCGTCGAGGCCGTGCCGGTCGCACAGCGTCAGCAGCCGCTGCGCGCCGACCTCGCCGCAGGCCATCTGCGCGTGGAGGTCGCCGGCCATGTGGTCGGGCTGGCGGACGTTGGAGAGGATGAACTTCCAGACGTCGGGGTTGCGCTCGCCGGCGACGCATCAGCTTGCAGATCGGGATCCACATCCCCTCCTCGAACACGTCGCGGCCGCCGGCACCGATGCCGTAGCCGCCGACGTCGGTGTGGTGGATGGTCGACCCGAAGAACGCGATCACCCGGCCGTTGCGGAACACCGGGCACAGCACCGTGACGTCGAGCAGCTGGCCGGCGGTCTTGTACGGGTCGTTGGTGATCAGCACGTCGCCGGGCCCAGCGTGTCGGGCGGGTACTCGGCGAGGATGTGGCGGCCGCCTGGCCAGCGAGTTGATGTGCCCCGGCGTACCGGTGACGGCCTGCGCCACCATGCGCCCGCGGCGGTCGAACACGGCGTTGGCCAGGTCGCCGGCCTCGCGCACGATCGGGCTGAAGGCGGCGCGCTGCAGCGCCCTGGCCTGCTCGTTGACCGTGGCGATGAGGCTCTGCCACAGCACCTCGAGCTCGATCGGATCGAAGGTCGATGTCATCGTGCTGCTCCGTTCGTCGATCGGATCATGCGGGTGGCGACCAGCTGCCGTCGGCGGCGACCGCGACGTCCCAGCCGGGCGGATCACCGCGGTCGTCTCTCGCTCCTCGACGATGGCGGGACCGGTGATCGGTGGCCGGCGCCGAGTTCGCTCGCGGCGGTACACCGGCGTGTCGACGGCGTCGATCGCCGCGGTCGAACCGCACTGGCGCGAGTCGGTGACGGCTGCGCGCCGGTCCCGCGCCGAGCACCGGGTCGGGCTCGACCGGATCGGCGTCGGCGGACGCCGACGAGCCGCCACGTGACGGCCTCGACGGCCACGTCGGGGATCGTCAGGCCGTAGATGCGGCGGTACTCGGTCTCGAACGCCGCGAGCGACCTCGGCGTCGTCGCCGGGCCAGCCGGTGCCCTCGCCGACCCAGATCGTGATCTCGTTGCCCTGGCCGACGTAGCGGGCGTCGACGCCGTAGCGGAAGCGGACCGCCGTCGGCGCGGACGCCGGCGGCGGCGAGCACTCGGCGACCTTCGGCGCGCAGCTCGTCGAGCAGCGCTCGCGCTCGGCGACGTCGACGGCGTCCAGCCGCCGCACCATGACGCGGGCGAGGTCGATGCGCACCGGCGTGACGAGGGTGCCGAACGCCGACAGCACGCTGGCGTTGACCGGGAAGATCACCCGCGGCGACTCGAGCAGTTCGGCCACGCCGCAGGCGTGCACCGGACCGGCGCCGCCGAAGGCGAGCACCGTGACGCCGCGGAGGTCGACGCCCTGCTCGACGGCGTGCATCCGCGCCGCCGCCGCCATGTTCTGGTTGACGAGCTCGTGGATGCCCGCGGCGGTGTCGTCGGCGCCGCAGGCCGAGCGCGTCGGCGACCGCGCAGCGCGGCGCGGCGGCCGTCGAGTCGAGCGGCATGTCGCCGCCGAGGAAGAACGTCGGCGTCGAGCAGGCCGAGCACGAGGTCGGCGTCGGTGACGGCGGGCTTCGTGCCGCCGCGCCCGTAGCAGGCCGGGCCGGGATCGGCGCCGGCCGATTCGGGCCCGACCTTGAGCAGGCCGAGCTCGTCGACGCGGGCGATGCTGCCGCCGCCGGCGCCGATCTCGACCAGGTCGACCGACGGCACCGAACCGGGAAGCCCGAGCCCTTCTTGAAGCGGTAGATGCGGGCGACCTCGAACGTGTTGGTCAGCTCGGGCTCGCCGTCGGCGATCAGGCAGGCCTTGGCCGTGGTGCCGCCCATGTCGAAGCACAGCAGGCGGTCCTCGCCGAGGCGCTCGGCGAACCAGCTGCCGGCGAGCGCGCCGGCCGCCGGGCCCGATTCGACCAGACGGATCGGCGCCCGGGCGGCGTCGTCGGCCGACACCACGCCACCGTTGGACAGCATCATCAGCACCGAGCCGCCGAAGCCCTCCGCGGCGAGCCACTTCTGCAGCTCGTCGAGGTAGGGCCCGATGACCGGCATCGTGGCGGCGTTGCACGCGGTGGTGATCATGCGCGGGTACTCGCGGATCTGCGGCGAGATCTCCGACGAGATGCACACCGGCACGCCGAGCTCGGGCGCGAGGTGCTCGGCGACCACCCGCTCGTTGGCCGGGTTGGCGTAGGAGTTGAGGAGGCAGACGCCGACCGCTTCGACCTGCGCCGTCGCGCAGTTGGCTCGGCGAGGTGCGCGAGGTCCACCGACGTCGGCGCGACGATGACGTCGACCGGTCGGCCGCGTGCGCTCGTCGATCTCGAAGACCCGATCGCGCGGCACCGGCGGCGCCGGGAACTCGATCTGCAGGTCGTACATGTCGTAGCGGTGCTCGTTGCGGATCGAGAGCGTGTCGCCGAAGCCCGTCGTGGTGACGATCGCCGCCGCGCCCGATCTTGCCCTCGATCAGCGCGTTGGTGATGAGCGTCGTGGCGTGCACGATCGGCGCGGTGATGTCGGCCGGTCGCACGCCGGCCTTGCGAGCAGCTGCCGACGCCGGTGCGGACGCCGTCGAGCGGGGCCGCCGGGGTGGTGAGCGTCTTGTCGACGACGACGCGCCCGAGGCCGCGTCGAGCAGCACGACGTCGGTGAACGTGCCACCGATGTCGACGGCGAGACGCCAGTCGGCGCTCATGACGTGGCTCCGGTCGGCCGGCTCGTCGCGAGATCGTCGCGGGGCGGGGCGAACACGTCGAGGATCCAGCACTCGTCGTACTCGTCGTCGCCGACGAAGACGCTGTCGCCGTGCCAGACGACCCGGGGGCGAGGTAGACCTCGCCCGCCCTCAGCACGATCGGCGCTCGTCGTCGTGATCACCGATCCGGAAGTCGAGCGCGCCGCGGATGATGATGCCGAGCTGCTCGTGGTCGGCGTGGTGGTGGAGGATCGAGCCGGTGGCACCGCCGGCGATGCGCCAGAACCACAGCTGGAGCTGCTCGCCGGTGATGACCCGGCGCCGGAAGCCCGGCCGGTCGGTCTCGTCGAACGCGTCGTCGTCGAAGAAGTGGCAGTACTGGGGGGATTGGTCGAATGTCATCGACAGCCCTCTTCGGTCGACCCCCGAATCGTTCGCCTGCTTGCGATCTCGGCGCCAATTCGAGCGGCCCGATGATCGCTTCGTTCGCCTCGGCGCCCCCCTCGGGGCGGGCACGAGGAACATCACCTCGAACTCGACCGTCCGGATCGACCGCGTACAGACTCTTGTTGTCGCCGTGGTCGCGCGGCGCCGCACGCCCGGCATCGGCAAGCCGCGGCGGATCACGGCGAGCTCTTCAATCGTCGGGACCTCCACGCGATGTGGTACATCCCGACCGTCCGACCGCCCGGCCGCCGACGGCCCCGCCGGGCACCGATCGTAAGAACGCTATGTCGTGGTGGTTGTCCGAGCCGGGCGCCCGCATGAACACGAACGGCCGTCAGGTCCCTCGATCACCGTCGAGAAGCCGAGCACCTCCTCGTAGAACGCCTGCGTGGCCGGCGTCCCGGACGTACAACACGGCGTGGTTCAACCCGGTGATCATCAAGTCCGGAGCCCCTCCCGTCGTCGTGGGTCGCTCTCTGACATTATCAAACGGCCGTCAGTCTGATGGTCAGACCATTAGAGCGGGACCAGATAGGCCCCACGCAACCAGCTCCAGCACGAGGCGGTCCACGGTCGTTACGTCGACCATCGGGTCCTCGACCCCAGCGTAGGTGCCGAGCCGCCCTTTTCGCGGACCGCCCGCGCCGGCGTCGCCCACGGCGAGGCGGCGGCGATCGCGGCATGGTGATCGGCCGACTCGTCGACGATCTTGTTGACCTCGTCGCGGTTCTGGTCGGACATTCAACAGCTCCGGGTCGAACTCCTCCGAGCCGAACAGCCGGGCCAGGACCTTGTGGTACATCTCGACGAGCAACGGGTTGCCGGAGGCCCGAGCGATCAGCGGAGTGGAAGGCAGATCGAGTTTGCGGAACTCCCGAGCGCCATGTCGGCGCGGAATCGGTCGGCAGCTCTGGATCTCGGCGCGATGGAGCGGCGTTGCCGCTCGGTCGCCAGCTCGATGATCGGTAGCTCGAGGGCGCGGCGGGTCTCGAACAGCTGGCGGACGAACTACTTGCGGTCGTCCCCCTCGTCGACGCTCACATCGGGGAGTCGTTCGGCGACGTATGACCGGTTGCCCCGCCGTTCGACCACCCCGACGACACCAGGCCCTGGATGGCCTCCCGCACCGACGTACGGGCCACTTTGAACTGCTCGGACAGCGCCCGCTCCGAGGGCACCCTGGCGCCGGCTCCAACGCACCGTTCGAGATCCGCTCGTGGAGCTGCTCGCGGATCTGTGCGCTGAGGGTTTCGCGGCCGACGGGATCGAGTGACATCGGCGCTGCGGCGTGCGTCGGCCGACCGGCCATGGCCTGCTGAGCTGTGGCGTTCGTAGGTTGGAGGGGACCTTGCGTGCCGGCTGCCGTCAGGCCGCTGTCCGCAGCGACTACTGCGGTACCGACAACACGCAGGCGTCACGTCATATGGTCTGACTATCGCGCCTTTGCTAAGGGCGGTCCATGACGTATCCCAACACGCTGATCTTCGTCGGCTTTCCGTCGACCGACCCGCCGGCATCGGCCGAGTTCTACGTCGCGGTCTTCGGGTGGGAGGTGGACCGCGCCCGAAGAAGTCTTCCACCGGATCGTGCCCGGTCAGTACTTCCTGCTCGACGACGGGTCACCGGGTCCGACGGGCAACCTCCACATGGGCATCTTCAACGTTGCGAACGCGCGGCCGCATCCCGACTCGCTGGGCGTCGAGCCCCGGACGGTCGCCGGGGACGGACGAGCGCGGGTCTGTGATCCTCGTCGGCGACGACGACTCGATCGAACGGATCCTCGGCGAGGCCGAGATCGCGAGGCGCGACCCTGCCGCGGAAGGACCACTTCTGGGCCGAGTTCAACGGGTTCGACGCGGCATTCGTCGATCCCTGGGGCAACACGCTCGTGCTGTGGGTCAAGGGCGGCGACAATCCGAGATCCCCGAGGGTGGACCAATGAGTGAACCACTGCACAGCCGCGACCGAAGAGCCAGCGGTGGACCCATGTGGCGTTGCGGGTGTCGGACATCCACGCCACGATTGCCTGGTACCAAGAATTCACGGAGCTGGAACTCCTCGACCAACGCGAGGACGCCGACGGCTACGGTGCCTGGCTCGGCCATCCCGACAGCGGAGAATTCCCGTTCATTCTCGTCGTTGCGCAGTTCTTCCCCGATCGCGGACCCGTTCGCGCCGGCGCCCATCAACTCGCTCGGACCGTTCAACCACCTGGGCATCGAGCTCCCCGACGCGTGAGCGTCGATGCGATCGCCGAGCGGGCGGAAACAGCTGGCTGCCTCGGCATGCCGGCGACGCAGATGCCTGACCCGATCGGCTACATCTGCATGCTCCGCGACCCCGACGGCAACATGGTCGAGTTCTCCTACGACCAGGGCGTGTACGAAAAGGTCCGCGAGGTCTGGGGACAGAACGTCGCTAAATAGGGCCGAGTCAATGGTCGAGCGTCAGCAGCGCCCTGACCTCGGCACACTGCCTCTCGATCTCAGCGGTCGCCGCTGCGAATGCTCGAGGTAGCTGTCGGGCGAGCGCTGGGCGACGGGCACGTCAGTCGCTCGCCGGCAGCGCCGGTTCGGGGGTGGCGGCGGGCCGATTGCGTTCCGGACGCAGCGACAGCAATTGGTTGACGGCCACGAACAGCAGCAGCAGCGCGAGCATGATGTTCGCCGTCTGCTCGCTCAATCTGTCCGAGATCGTTGCGCCGATCACGGCGGTGAATGCGCCGATCCCGCCGACGATCGCAGCTGCACGGATGTCGACGTTGGCGTTCTTACGGTTGCGGAACGTGCCCATGATCGCCGTCGGCACGATGACGGCGACCGACGTTCCCTTGGCGATGACGGTCGCCATGCCGAGCGTCGCCATCGCCGGCACCATGATCACGCCGCCGCCGATGCCGAGCAGCCCGGCCAGCGTCCCCGACACGAACCCGACGAGGACGAGCACGATGGCGACCCCGACCGTGATATCGATCCCACTCGAGCTGTCGGAGCTGATCAGCAAGCGCGTGGCGGTGGCGAGGATCGTCACGACGAACACGATGACCAGCACGTTCTTGGGAATCACGTGCAGCAGATGCGTCCCGACGATCGCCCCAGCGAGCGCGCCGATGGTGATGAAGAACGCGACGGCCCAGTCGACGTTTCCGTGGGCCAGGTACGTGGCGAGGCTGGCGAGCGAGATCGAAGCGTGGCCGCGAGCGACGGCCGTGCGGCCGCTCGCCACGTTCCATCTTGACCACTCCGATGAGCCCGGGGACCACGATGAGCCCACCGCCGACGCCGAACAAGCCACCGAGCAGCCCTGCAGCGACGCCGACGATCGCAGCCTTGCGGAACTGCACGGGAGGAGCGGACACGAAGTCCGAGAATAGGTGCCCCCCGTTGAATAGGTGCTCCCCTCGTTGCGCGCCCGAACGCGGAGGTCCCAGGAGACATCATGACCGAGCTTCAGTACCTCGTGTTCCTCGACGGCGGATACGGCGCTGAACCGGGCGCTGCCGGCGCGCCTCACTGATCCAACTGGCGTGAGCCGGTGGGGTACTGATCCTCGACGTCACCCTCGAGGAACCTGACCGGTCGAGTGGCGTGGGACGCCCGACAGCAACGTGAGTTCGTGTCCCATGGCGAAGGATTCACGAACGCCGGATTCCGTGTCACGACCACGGACCTACGTGTTCACATCGGAGTGATGCCGACCCATTCGTGTCACCCGACCGACACGACGGTTGACCCGATCACCCCACGTAGAAGGACAGATCGTGTCGGCACAACCTCACATCGGCCGCCAGGTCGGACGCACAACACCGGCTGGTCGCCGAGCTATGGCAGCACGTGGTGATCCCCCGGGTTGCGGCCTCCTCGCAGTGCACGAAGGGCCGCGTGTCGGTCGGGTGCAGTCGTCCGGGTGAGGTCGGGTCGGTCTGCCTCGCCGGATCGGGTGTCGTGTGTGGTCGGCTTCAGCTCGTCGTGTGAGAGGGCGGCAAGAGGGTATACACCCTTGCAGGTTCCCCTCATCGGGGAACCTGGCGCTCCCCAACCACGCCGAGTCGACAACCTCCGGCCTGGAGAGCACGACGCTCCAAAGGTTGCGCAACGCGTAACCTGCACGGGTGTATGCCCTCTTCCCACCCGGGCGCACGACCGACGGGACCCGACCTCCGACGAGACACGATCCAGCGAGGTGGCCTTCCGGGACAGCGACCAAGACATCCGCTACCGGCAGCAACAGCGACCGGCACCGACCCAGCTGGACTCAGAGCAGTGAGGCCGACGTGAGCCAGGACACCAGGAGCGGCGGGCAGCCTGCCGACCACAAATTCGAGTGGACTCCAGTTTGTGGACACCACTGATCACGCGCTGCGTCCAAGTATTTGGTCGCGTACCGAGTCTGGCGTTGCCTTTACGTCGGCATGACAGCTCTCTCAGACTCGATGAGCAGTGTGCGGCACTGGGGCGCACCTGCGCCCCGCCGCAGCCCACTGCTCGTCACCATCGCCCAGGCCGCCGAGATGCTCTCGCTGAGCAGATCATCGGTCTACCAACTCATCTGGACGGAACAGCTGACCCCGGTTCGGATCGGGCGAAGCGTCCGACTCTCCACCGATCAGCTCGAACGGTTCGTCGCGCAGAGGCTCACCGACAGCCAGCAGCAAACCACGTTGCGCGCTGCATCAGAGGTCTGAGCATCCGACCTCAGGCTTCGTCGGACTCACCGGCCCAGTTCGGGTCGAGCAGTTCGAAGGCCCGCTCGCTGATCTGACGCGGCCGGTCGCCTTCGTGTTGGACGTAGCCACGAGTCGTCGATGTGTCGGTGTGCCCAACGAAGCGGGCAACGTCGCCGAGGTCCAGCGAACCCGACGCGAACAGCGACGTCACGACCGAGCGGCGCCCGGCGTGGGTACCGAGCCCGGTCGGGTCGAGGCCCGCCCCGCCGCCGCGGCACGGATCGCTCGATCGACGTGCTGGCGCAGCATCGGTGTGCCGGCGGCGGTGGTGAAAACCAAGTCGAGGCGCTCACCGTCATAGTCGGTTGCCGGCCAGTCGCCTCCGATCTTGACCCGGTCATCATCCTGGATCTGACGCCGTGTCGACAGCAGACCGATCACGGTCGGGCTCAGCGACTGCAGCCCGGCTGTGCGCTGTGTCTTGGTCGGCCCGAGCACCATTCCGATTCCATCGGTGTAGGTCGATCCGCGTCGGAGCCGCACGGTTCGAGAATCAAGATCGATGTCCTGCCATGCAAGCCCGAGCACTTCGCTGATTCGCCAGCCCTGGACGTAGCACAGAGCCACTGCGGCGGCGAAGCGACCGTCACATTCAGCGAGGAGTTGCTGCGTCTCGGCTGGCGTGATCGTTCGCCGACGCACCTGCGGCACTCTCGGCGTTCTCACTCGCCGAGCGACGTTGTCAGCCGCGAGGCCGAGCCCGACGGCCTGGTCCATGATCTGCACGAGCAGCGTGCGCACATTGCGTGCCCGAGACGGCGAACCTCGATCGATGAGATCGGAGATGAACGCCGCGACCTGTTCGGGTCGCAGCTGTCGTGCTGGGATCTCGCCGAGCTCGAGCCCCGACCAGCCGCACCTGCTTCTGGTACGTGGCAAACGTCGTCGAACGCACCCGATGGCGGGCAATGTGCTGCAGCCACCACGCTGCCACTTCGGCAAGCGTCGAATCCGCCGTGAACCCCTCGTCGAGTGCCGAGACCGTGCATCGTCGTCCGTCTTGGCCATGTGGCGATCTCGAGACGCAACGGCGAGCGCTCGGGTCCTGCCAGTCGGCCTGCCGACCTTGCCGTCTGGTTTCCGCCACGGAGCAACCCAGACGCCGCGGGACTTGTCGAAGTACGGCTGGGCCTGCCCGTTGGGCGCCTTGCCCGACGACCGCGAAACGACATCGTCGAGTGGTCCACCGACCCGCTTTCCCCGCGGTGCCTTCGGCATTCCGCACCCCCTGCTGCGTTGCTCTCAAACCCCATTTGAGAGTAACCCTGAGAGTAACGCTTCACAAACGTCCACAAACATCCACGGACGGGCCTCAACAAAACACCAGCTCAGAGCACCTGCGGTACACGCCAACGAACGTCCGTGAACGTGTTGGCGGAGGTGGACGGGAATCGAACCCGCCGGACGGGGATCGCCCGTCCCAACCGCTTTGAAGGCGGCGGAGCCCACCAGGTGCTCGGACACCTCCGTCGATGACGTTACCCAGGAACGAGCCGACAGACGCCAGCGGTCTGTCGGGGTCGGGTCCGGAAAGACCGGGTGGTCCGGTGGGGAATGCTCGGCGGATCGGTACTCTCGCCTCACCGACTTCCCCCATGAACTCACCCGAGGCCTCCGGCCGATTGGGGGAACGTCATGGTCACACTCTGTTGGGCCGCCAAGGGCGGCAGCGGAACGACGGTCGTCGCCGCGACACTCGCGCTGAATTCGACACACCCGTCGCTCCTCGTCGATCTCGACGGTGAGATCCCTGCCGTCCTCGGCCTCCCCGAGCCCGACCGGCCCGGCGTCGCCGAGTGGCTCGCCAGCGACACACCGGGCGAACAGCTCGCCGACCTACTGATCGACATCAGCCCACATCGTTGGCTGCTCCCGTGGCGGTGCGGTGCGTCCTGGGCCGGCCCGCCGACACCACCGATCGACCCGGCTCATCCCCGTTGGCGCGACCTGGGCGACTGGTTGCAGGAGTGGACCCGGCGATGGGGCTGTGACGTGACGATCGATGCCGGCACCGGCCAACCGCCGGCGGCGCTGGCAGAACGCGTCGATCGGTCACTGCTCGTCACGCGCCCGTGCTACCTCAGTCTGCGGCGGGTCGTCCGTGGCGAGACACGACCGACCGGCGTCGTGCTCGTCACCGAACCCGGCCGGGCGCTGTCGCAACGCGACATCGAGCACTCCCTCGGAGTGCCGGTGGAGGCAACGGTGAGCTTCGATCCGGCCGTGGCACGCGCCGTCGATGCCGGGCTGCTCGCGACCCGCCCGCCGCGCATCATCTCGAGGGAACTCCGCCGGGTGGCCGCATGACCAGCACCGCACGGTCGGCTGACACCCCATCCGTCGCCACTCCGCCGGAGGTGGCCAACGACGCAGCGACCGTGCTCGAGATCTGCCGACGGGTCGCGGACCGGCCCGGCGACACGCGAGCGTTGGTGGTCGAGGAGGTGCACCGATTGGCGCCGCTCTCCACCTCGACGCGAGCAGGAGCTGCTCACCGACTCGGCGCTCGCCCGACTCAGTGGACTCGGTGAACTCGACGTCCACCTGCGCGACCCCGAGGTCGACGAAGTGATGGTCAACGCCGGTCGCTCGATCTGGATCGAGCGGCACGGCACGCTCCACCACGTCGGCACACTCGAATTCGACAGCGTCGATCATCTGATCGAACGGGTCCTCGCTCCCCTGGGCCGTCGCGTCGACCGGTCGTCGCCGATCGTCGATGCTCGCCTGCCGAGCGGGGCGCGAGTCTGCATCGTTCTCCCACCGGTCGCCGTGGACGGCCCGAGCCTGTCGATTCGTCGATTCGCTCCCCGCGTCCGACCACTCGACTCGTTCGTCGATGCCGACGGGGCGGAGCTGCTGCGCGCAGTGATCGACCAGCGGTGCAACGTCGTCGTCTCGGGCGCGACATCGTCGGGCAAGACGTCACTCGTCGCCGCACTCCTCGCAACGGTGCCCGGCACCGAGCGGCTCATCGTGGTGGAGGACACGGCGGAACTGCCGATCGACCATCGCCATGTCGTCCGTCTGGAAGCGCGACCCGCGCTCGTCGACGGTCCCCCGCCGATCACCGTGGCCGACCTGGTGCGCACATCGCTTCGCCTGCGGCCGGATCGCATCGTCGTCGGCGAAGTGCGCGGCGACGAGGTGTCGGCGCTCGTCCACGCGATGAACACCGGCCACGACGGATCGCTGTCGACGTGTCATGCCAACGGGCCGCTCGACGCTCTCCTCCGGCTCGAGACACTGGTGTTGCAGGCGTCGCCCACCTGGCCACTGGCGGCGATTCGCCACCAACTCGGACGTTGCATCGACGTGGTCATCCACGTCGACCGACAGCCGGGCCGGCCGGGCCGCCATGTCGAGCGCGGTGTGCGAAGTCGTCGCACCGGATGCCGACTCCACCTCTCCGCCGACGCTGCGGACACTCGGTGAACGTCGAGCCGATGGATCGTTCACGGTGCTCGCCCGACCCGGCCGAGGCCGAACGTGAACGGCCACGCCGTTGCGGCCCTGGTCGGAGCGCTCGTCGTGCTCATCGCATTCGGCCGGCGACCTCGCACCGGGCGCAGCATCGCGCCACCGGATCGCCTCGGTGGGCCGACGTCACCGTCCACGCGCGTCGCGTCCGGGCTCGTCGGGCCGAGCGCCGACCGCCGTCGGCGCGGGCTGTCGCCGAGTGGTGTGACGACGTCGCCCGCCAACTCTGCTCGGGGGCCACATTGAGCAACGCCCTGGCGACCAGCGTGCCGCACGACCCGGCGACTCGACGCGCCACCGACGATCTGCGCCGACGACTCGACCGGGGCCGGTCGGTGATCGCGGCGATCGAGTCGGCGCCGCTCGGCGACGAGGGTCCGAGCCTTCGACTCGCACTCGGCGTCATCGCCACGGCCGCACAGCTCGGCGGCTCACCCGCGCAAGCGATCGACCGCACGGCCACGACGCTGCGACAACGAGCGGCCGACGCCGACGAGCGCACCGTGCACGCCGCCCAGGCCCGACTGTCGGCTCACGTCCTGACCGCCCTGCCGATCGCCATGCTCCTGCTGCTCTTCGTCACCGACGGCGACGTCAGAGCCGCTGCGACGTCACCACTCGGTGTCGCCTGCATCGCCACGGGTCTCGCCCTGAACATGGTCGGCTCGATCTGGATGCGCCGGATCATCGGAACCGGGCCATGACGGCCGTCGCTGCAGTGGTGCTCCTCGCAGCGTGTGTCGGCGCCGCGCTCCGACGCGTCGTGATCGGCCCACGACGCACCGTCCACCGACCGCCGTCGCCGGCGCCGCACACCTCGACGCGCCGACTCGCTCGGGTCGCCGCGCTCGTCGGCAGTGTCGTCGCCGCTGTCGTCGTCGGTGTCGTCGTGCTCACACCGGTGCCGGCCGCCATCGCCATGGGTTCGATCGTGATCGTCCGTCGGACCCGGCCGATCCTTGCGGCACGTCGGCGACGGCGCGAAGCCGACCGGGCACTGCCCGACGCACTCGACCTGCTGGTCCTCAGCATCCGGGCGGGCCTCACCCCGCAACAGGCCATCGCCGAACTCGCCCTCCACGCCCCGGAGTCGGTGCGCAACGCGTTCGCGTCGACCGTGCACCGCACCGAGCGCGGCAGCTCGTTCGCCGATGCACTGACCGCGCTGCCGGAGACGCTCGGACCCGGAGCCGTGGGGCTCGCCGACGTGATCGCCACGAGCGACCGGTACGGCCTGCCGCTCGGGCCCGTGCTCGATCAACTGACGAACGAGGCACGCAGCGCCCGTCGCCGCCTCGACCAGGCCGACGCCCGACAGGCTGCCGGTTCGGCTGTCGTTCCCGCTGGTCGTGTGCACGCTGCCGTCGTTCGTCCTCCTCGCGATCGCTCCCGCAGTGCTCGCCGCCCTCTCGTCGCTCGGCGGTGCCGCCTGGTGACCCGAATGCCCCTCATCCATGCCGCTCATCCATGCCACTCATCGAACGGAGCACCTCATGCCCACCCACCTCGTCCTGACGCTCATCGTCCACCTGCAGACCGCATCCATCGGCCTGCCGAACACGCGGCGACGCCTCGGCGGCGACCGCGGGCAGGCGACGACGGAGTATGCACTCGTTCTGCTCGCGGCCGCTCTCGTCGGCCTGATGGTCGTCGCCTGGGCGACTGCCGGTGGCGGGGCCGCACGCATCAGCAGGCTGTTCAACAGCGTGATCGACTCGGTCATCGACAAGGTGTGAGTCGACGGGCGAGTCGCGCGTGTGAGTGACGGGACGGCACTGCCCTCGGCCAGGCGAGCACCTCGGCCGACGGTCAGGCCGCGGTGGAGTTCGCGCTCGTCGTGCCGGTCGTGCTCGTGATGGCCTTCGGGCTGGTCGTGGTCGGCATCGCCGTGCGCAACGAGCTGGCAGTCGAGCTCGCCGCTCGCGAAGGTGCCCGCGCCGCCGTGGTGTCGGCGAGCCCCGCTGCCGCTGCGGCCGGGGCCGCCACCCGGGCGGTCGACATGCCCATCGACGTCGCGACCATCAGCGACGCCACGACGGTCACCGTCACGGTCACCTACGTCGATCCCGTCGATGTCGCGATCATCGGCGCGCTGATCGGTCCGGTCACACACACCGCCTCGGTCACCATGGCGATCGAGCCACCATGACCCGTACAGTTGACGACCATGACGATGCGCACCACGGTGTCCACGGTCGGAGGTGCCATCGTCGTCGCGCTCGACGGCAGCGTCGATCTCGCCGCGGTCGGGACCCTCCACGGCGACCTCACCCGGGTCGTCCGGCACCACCCCGGTGACTCGCTCATCGTCGACCTCGACGGCATCGACGCCCTCGACGACGCCGGCCTCGGAGTGCTCCTCGGTGTTGCGGCAGCAGCGCGCGAATCGGGCGGCGACCTCGAGGTGGTCTGCACTCGCGCCTCGCTCCGCGAGCGCCTCGAACGCACCCGCTTCGACCGGGCCGTCGCCGTTCGTGCCACCATCGCATGATCGACGACGACCCGATCTTCCACCTGGCGATGCCCGACGACTGGGCGGCCGCATTCGTCACCGGCGAGTACCGGATGTCGACTCGAGGGATGACGCTCGACGAGGTCGGCTTCATCCACTGTTCGACGCGCGATCAGATCGAAGACACCGCCAATCGGTTCTACGGTGACGTGGATCAGCTCGTCGTGCTCACCATCGATCCGACGCTGGTCCCATCGCCGATCGTGCACGAGCCGCCCGGCCCTGATCTCGACACGCTGTTCCCGCACATCTACGGACCGCTGCCCGTCGCGGCCGTCAACCAGGCAACCATGTGGCTGCGCGCCCAGGGCAGCGCGTGGGTGCTCGGAACCTGAAACGCTGGGGTCTGACCCCAGCGTTTCAGGTACGTTGAGGGACGTGACACCCGAGACGGAACTGCAGGAACGCCTCATCGGTTCCGTTGCGGAGTTGGATTCCCGACGCCTGCAACGTCGGTTCCACGGCGTCGAGATGAGTCCGATCGGTGAGGTCGAGGAACGCCGGCCGGCGCGGTTCGGCGGCGAGGTACGCAGCCAGCAGCGATCTGCACCCGGCAGCCGCCCGAGCCTGCGGGTGACGATCCACGACGGCACCGGCTCGGCGGTGGCCGTCTTCACCGGGCGGTCGCGCATCTTCGGCATCGAGGCCGGTCGGGCAGTGCTGTTCGAAGGCGTCGCTCGACGCGAACGCGGTCAACTGGTCGTGTTCAACCCCGCGTACACGCTGCTGCCCTGACAGCTGCACGCAGCAGCGGTCAGCGGTGCACGAGCAACGCCGACACCTCGGCCTCGGCCTCGTCGGTGACGAGCACGATGACCTCGTCACCGAGGTGGAACGACGTGTCGCCGCGGGGAACCACGACGTCACCCGATCGCACGATCGCGACCACGCTCGATCCGCGCGGGAAGCCCGCCGCGACGATCGCTGCGGCCGAGGATCGGGCTGTCGGCCGACAGCGTCACTTCCACCAGACGGGCCTTGCCGCCGGCTACCTGGAGCAGCCGCACGATCGAACCGACGGTGACCGCCTCCTCGACCAGCGCCGACAGCAGGTGCGGCGCCGACACGGCGATGTCGACACCCCACATCTCGGTGAACATCCACTCGTTCGCCGGGTGATTGACCCGAGCGATGACGCGCGGGACGCCGAACTCCTGCTTGGCGAGCAACGAGGTGACGAGGTTGTCCTCGTCGTCACCCGTCACGGCCAGCACGACATCGGCGCGCTCGAGGTTCGCCCTCGACAGCTCACCGACCTCGCACGCGTCGGCGACCACCCACTCGACCGCTTCGAGCCCTGGAGTCGCCCGGCGCCGCTCGATCTGGTGCGAGTCGCGCTCGACGACAGCGACCTCATGACCGTTCTCGATCAGGTCGCCCGCAATGAACGTCCCGACCTTGCCGGCACCGACGATGACGATTCTCACGATGTTCCCTTCGGCTCATCCGAGTCTGCCCACTCCGCTTGGAGATCGTCGACGCGGTCGTTGCGCACCATCAGATACAGCAGATCTCCGTCCTGCACGACGAGGTCGGGCATCGGCAAGATGCTCACCCCGAGTCGACGGACAGCGGCGAGACGCACCGTGCCGTCGGCTTCGAGAGCGCCCAGGCTCGTGCCGATCAACGCGCGCGACGCCGGCCGCTCCACGAGACACACCCCGGCGCCCGGGTCGACCCAGCGAACGGCTTCGACGTCCGGGCGCAACTGGCGCATCGACATGTCGATCGTGAGCCGAGCCGATGCCACCGTCGGAATTCCGAGCCGCTCGTAGACCGCGGCACGCCGCATGTCGTAGATGCGGGCGAACACCCGCTCCACACCGAACGCCTCTCGACCGGTTCGCGCCACGACGATGTTGCTGTTGTCGCCGTTGGTCACCGCGGCGAGCGCGACTGCCCGTTCGACGCCGGCGCTGCGCAGTGTGGAGCGGTCGTAACCGATCCCTTCGATCTGCTCGGCATCGAGCCCGGCGAGGCGTCGGAACGCCGAGCGGTTCGTGTCGATCACGGCCACGGAGTGGCCGAGCGCCAGGAGTCGTCCGGCGAGGCCGGAACCGACGCGCCCGCAGCCGACGATCACCACGTGGCCGCTCGCGCCCTCGTTCACACTGGCTGGCTCGACGTCGCTCACTTGACCTCATCTCTTGCTTCATCGCTTGCCTCATCTCCTGCTTCGAGTTCGTTCAGGTCGCCGACCTGGACCGGCACGGACAGGATCGCCGTGTTCGGCCGCTGACGCAGCTTGTTCTTGATGATCAGCGCACTCTGGTTGTGGAGCGCCTGATCCCACCAGTGCTCGACCACGAACTCGGGGATGACGACGGTGACCACGTCGTCGGGACGTTCGTCGTCGAGTTCGTCGATCAGCGCATGACGGGCCCGGTCAGGTCGCGGAACGGCGAGAAGACGGTCCGCAACTCCACCGGGAGCTCGAACTTCTCCCATGCGTCGACCACCGCCGCCTCCTCCTCGGCAGAGTTCACCACGCTGATCGCCACGAGTCGGTCCGGCCGCATCGAGCGGGCATAGGCGACCGCCTTGAGCACGCCGAGGTTCACGCTGCCGACGAGGATCACCACCGTGTGCGAGTGACGAGGAATGTGATCGCCGGGCTCGACCTTCAGCGCCGATCGAACCTTGGTGTAGTGGCGCTTGATGCGCCTGAAGCCGTACCACGATGATCGGGATCAGCACCGCCGGGATCCAGGCGCCGATGGCGAACTTCAATGTGCTCGCCGGGCTCGACCTTCAGAGCCGATCGAACCTTGGTGTAGTGGTGCTTGATGCGCCTGAAGACGACCACGATGATCGGGATCAGCACCGCAGGGATCCAGGCGCCGATGGCGAACTTCGACACCAGCACGACGATCAACACGATGAAGGTCGCAATCGCACCGATCGTGTTGATCGTCGTGCTGGTGTCGAAGTTCGCCATCGGCGCCTGGATCCCTGCGGTGCTGATCCCGATCATCGTGGTCGTCTTCAGGCGCATCAAGCACCACTACACCAAGGTTCGATCGGCTCTGAAGGTCGAGCCCGGCGAGCACATTCCTCGTCACTCGCACACGGTGGTGATCCTCGTCGGCAGCGTGAACCTCGGCGTGCTCAAGGCGGTCGGCTATGCCCGCTCGATGCGGCCGGACCGACTCGTGGCGAT
>CAVUUX010000004.1:0-133136 GCA_963744705.1 Ilumatobacteraceae bacterium | reverse complement strand
TGGTCGGCATGACGCAGGCGATCAATCTGATCGACGGGCTCGACGGCCTCGCGGCGGGCATCGTCGCCATCGCTGCGTTCGCGTTCTTCCTCTACAGCCAGGAACTCACCGACAGCGACCTGCTCGACGTGCGCAACATCGGGCCGCTGCTGGCCATCATCGCCGTGGGTGTGTGTGTCGGGTTCCTGCCCCACAACTTCAACCCGGCGCGGATCATGATGGGCGACGGGGGTGCGTTGTTCCTCGGGCTGCTGCTGGCGGTGTCGACGAGCGTGGTCGGCGGGCACGCCGACTCCTTCAGCCAGGAGTTCATCGGCCAGACCTACTTCTTCCTCGCCCCGCTCGATCCCGCTGCTATCTGGGCGTCCCGCTCTTCGACATGGCGTTCGCCATCGTGCGCCGGGTCTCGAGCCGCAAGTCCTTCGCCGTCGCCGACAAGGGTCACCTGCACCACCGACTCATGAACCTCGGTCACGGCCACCGCCGCAGTGTCGTGATCCTGTGGGGCTGGACCGCGCTGCTGTCGGCCTTCGTGCTGTACCCGACGCTGACCGGGCGAAACCCGGCGTACCTGCCGTTCGGGATCATCGCGGCGGCATCGTGCTCTACACCGTGCTGCACCCGAGTGTCCGGGGGCGGCGACGGGAGAACGCCTGACGGAGCACTGCGTCCGAGGCGTGCCGCACGTCGGCGATTCCGGCATTTCCGAACTGTCGGCGAGCAAAGTGCCGCCCGAGTTGCCGACGAATCGGTGACCACTAGGTTGTGCTCGCGTTCACAAGCACCCCGATCACGCACTCCGCCGAACGAATGCCGCGAACCCACCTGGATCAATGAAGCTCCTCCCGAAGCAACCAGTACCGCGTCAACACCGAGGATTCGGTCGGCCTCGGCATCGAAGCCGCGGTCATGATCGCGCTGTTCCTCGGACTCGGCTACGTGCTCGACCGGATCTTCGGCACGACCCCGATCTTCATGGTCGTCATGACCGTCCTCGGCGCCGTGGGGCTGTTCGCGAAGTTGAAGTATCGGTACGACGGTCGCATGGACGAACTCGAAGCAGAGCGCCGAGCATCACTCCAGGGCAAGCGGAAGGCGGCCTGACGTGAACACGCCCGCCGCCGGCGCCGACGCGTTCACCACGCGATTCGACGGCCCCGCACCCGAGGTCGCCGTCTCCAACGACATGATCAAGCGCGGCCTGATCGCTGCCCCGGCGCTGATCGCCGCCTGTGCCGTCATCTGGGGCGTCGACGGCGCCTTCTCGAGTGCCTACGGCATCGCCATCGTGCTCACCAACTTCGCGCTCGCCGCCGCGCTGATCGCCGGGTCGGCGCGAATCTGCTCGGCATGATGATGGGAGCCGTGCTCTTCGGCTACCTGATCCGCCTCGGGTTGATCTTCCTCGCCGTCTGGTTGGTCAAGGACACGGCGTGGATTTCATTTCCGGCCCTCGGATCGACCATCATCGTCACGCACCTCGGACTGCTCTTCTGGGAGATGAAGTTCGTCGCCCTGTCGCTCGCTGCGCCGGGGCTCAAACCGACCGGGTCGAATCCTGCGACCTGACCGCATCTGACACCGCTGACCACCCCGCTCACCACCACCGCCCACACTCACGACTGAAACGGACACCACGTGCTCGGACTCGAGTTTCCGCCGATCAACGAAATCCTTCGTTGGCAGGACGTCTTCCCGACGTTCAACAAGATCGCCCTCATCGCCGTCGCTGCCGCGCTGATCGGCATCGTCATGTTCCTCATCGCGGCACGGCGCGACCCGATGGTCGCCCCGACGGGCATGCGCAACCTCGCCGAGGTCACGATCGACTTCATCGAGGAGAGCGTCGTCATGCAGACGCTCGGCAAGTCCGGCCTGAAGTGGACGCCGTTCCTGCTGAGCCTGTTCATCTTCATCTTCCTGTGCAACATCCCCGGCGTGATCCCGATCATCCAGATGCCGGCCACGGCGCGTATCGCCATCCCGCTTTCGTTGGCGCTGCTCGTCTGGGTGATCTACATCGGCACCGGCATCAAGCACCAGGGCCTCGGATACTTCGGCCACCTGCTGTGGCCTCCGGGGGTGCCGACGGCGCTGAAGCCGCTCGTCGGGCATGATCGAGTTCATCTCGACGATCCTCGTGACGCCGTTCTCGCTCACGGTTCGACTCATGGCCAACATGCTCGCCGGCCACATCCTGCTCGTGACCTTCAGCCTGCTGACGACTGCGCTGTTCAACGCCGAGACGAGCCAGATCTTCCTGGTGCCGATGAGCATCCTGCCGTTCGGCATGCTCATCTTCCTGACGGCGTTCGAGATCCTCGTCGCCTTCCTGCAGGCCTACATCTTCGCCATCCTCGCCGCTGTGTACATCAACAACTCGACCGTCGGACACGCCGAGGATCACTGAGCGAACCCGCTCACCACTGATCATCCCGATCTCCCCTTCTACCGAAAGCACAACAGGAGACAACTCCCATGGAAGCATTCAGCGCTCTGGTCGCCCAGACCGACGATCCGGCCGACGACCGAAGAACATCGCGGCGGCGCCAGGCGCCGGCTACGCCTACGGCCTCGCCGCCATCGGCCCCGGTATCGGCATCGGTTACCTCGTCGGCAAGTCCGTCGAGGCAATGGCCCGCCAGCCCGAAGCCGCCGGCATGGTCCGCACGACCATGTTCCTCGGCATCGCCTTCACCGAAGCACTCGCCCTCATCGGCTTCGTGGTCTTCATCCTGCTCAAGTTCGCCTGACCTGCGAGTGTCCCGTCCAACGGTCGAGATCGTAAGGAGATGACGTGCTGACAGCCGTCGTGACGTCCTCCGGCTCGACGATCGAGGTCACCCTGCTGGGTGCTCCGTTCGTCACTGCCGAAGAGGGCGAGGAAGCAGCGGGTCCCGAGAGTGATCTCAACCCGATTGCGCCCGAACTGAAAGAAGTCGTCTGGGGTTTCGGTGCCTTCGTGGTGCTGGCGCTCTGCCATGCGTCTGTTCCTGTTCCGCAAGGTGCGAGACGGGATGTCGTCGCGCTACGACAGCATCGAGGGCGACCTCGAGCAGGCCGAGGCGCTCACCGCGTCGGCTCGAGCCGACGTCGCCGACTACGAGGCCCAGGTCGCCGCCGTGCGCGCCGACGCCCAGAAACGCGTCGAGGCTGCTCGCGCCACGCTCGAGGCCGAGCGGGCCGAGAAGCTCGGCCGCGACCAACGCCCGCATCGCCGACAAGCGCGGCGCCGCCGCGGCCGAGGTCGATGCCGCGAAGCAGGCCGCCAGGGGCCAGGTCGATCTCGGCCGTCGCCGATGTGTCGGCCCGCCTCGGCGAACTCGCCACCGGTCGCCGTCCGTCCGACGACGTGGTGCGTGCCGCTGTCGCCCAGGCAATGGGTCAGGAGGTGTCGGCATGAGCCTGTACACCGCCGCCACCCTCGCCGCCGGCCGACTCTTCCCTCCTCGGAGGAGATCCCGTTCGACGACAAGGGCTACACGACCGAGCAACCCGCTCCTGCCGCCGTGGAAGGAACTCGTCCCGGGCTCGATCGCCTCGATCATCGTGTTCACGCTGCTGTACAAGTACGCCGGACCGGTCATCAAGAAGAGCTTCGCCGACCGCACCGCCGGATCCAGAAGCAGCTCGACGACTCCGCCGCTGCCAAGGTCGCAGCCGAGGCCGAGGCCGTCCGTATCCGCGAGGCCCAGGGTGACATCGACGCCGAGCGCGCCCGATTGTACGCCGAAGCCGACGCTCAGGCCGAGGCGTTGCTCGCCGACGGCCGCGTCCGTCTCGAGGCCGAGATGGCCGAACTCGAGGCCCGCGCCGAGAGCGACATCGCCGCTGCCGCAGGACGCAGGCAGCGACGAACTGCGCGCGGAGATCGCCCGCTACTCGGGGACGGCCGTCGACCGCATCGTCAGCGACACGCTCGACGACGCCGCCCAGCAGGACCTCATCGAGGGCTTCATCGCACGAGTCGGAGCAGGAGTTGCATCATGAGTGACGCATTGATCGAAGGCTACGCACGGGCGCTGTTCGAGGTCGCCCGCGCCGAGGGCACCCTCGACGAGGTCGAGGACGAGTTGTTCCGATTCGCTCGCTCGTACGAGTCGAGCGACGCGCTGCGCAACGCGCTGACCGACGAACACGTCCCCGCCGAGAAGCGTCAGGCCATCGTCGAGGACCTCCTCGACGGCAAGGCCACGACCACCACGGTCCAGCTCGTGTCGATGGTGGTCGGATCCGGCCGCAGCCGTGACCTGCCCGCCATCGTCGACAGCCTCGTGCAGCGCGCATCGAGCGCCAAGCAGCTCGACCTCGCCGAGGTCCGCACCGCTGTGGCGCTGACCGACGACCAGCAGGCCCGCCTGAAGGCGGCGTTGGAGAACGCCACCGGCAAGAGCCTCAACCTCAAGACGATCGTCGACCCCACCGTGATCGGCGGCGTCGTCGCCACCATCGGTGACACCGTCATCGACGACACCGTTCGCACCCGCATCGACCAGCTGAAGAGCCGGCTCTGAGCGCCCGCTCACAAAGGAAACAGACCACACCATGGCTGAGCTGACCATTTCTGCCGCCGACATCGCGTCGGCGCTCAAGTCCAACCTCGAAGGCTTCGAGCCCTCGGTCGAGGCCCGCACCGTCGGGCGCGTCGCCGTCCGTCGGCGACGGCATCGCCCGAGTCAGCGGCCTGCCCGACGCGGCCGTGAACGAACTCCTGGAGTTCGAAGACGGCTCCGTCGGCCTCGCGCTGAACCTCGACGAGTTCTCGATCGGCGCCGTCGTGCTCGGCAACGTCGACAAGATCGAAGAAGGCCAGACGGTGCGGTCGACCGGCAGCATCTTGTCGATGCCCGTCGGTGACGGCATGCTCGGCCGCGTCGTCAACGCCCTCGGCCACCCGATCGACGGCCACGGCGACCTCATCGGCACCGAACAGCGCCGCATGGAGATCCAGGCACCCGGCATCATGGGCCGCAAGCCCGTGCACGAGCCGCTGCAGACCGGCATCAAGGCGATCGACGCCATGACGCCGATCGGCCGTGGCCAGCGTGAGCTGATCATCGGCGACCGCAAGACCGGCAAGACGGCGATCGCCATCGACACGATCCTGAACCAGCGCGGCCTCGGCGTGAAGTGCATCTACGTCGCGATCGGCCAGAAGAGCTCGACCGTGTCGCAGACCGTCGACACGCTGCGCCAGGCCGGCGCCATGGAGTACACCGTCGTCGTCGTCGCCTCGGCGTCCGACCCGGCGCCGTTCAAGTACCTCGCCCCGTACGCCGGCTGCGCCATCGGCCAGCACTGGATGGACAACGGCGAGCACGCCCTCGTGGTGTACGACGACCTCTCGAAGCAGGCCGAGGCCTACCGTCAGCTGTCGCTGCTGCTGCGCCGCCCGCCGGGCCGCGAGGCCTACCCCGGCGACGTGTTCTACCTGCACAGCCGTCTGCTCGAGCGGGCCGCCAAGCTGTCCGACGAACTCGGCGCCGGGTCGCTCACGGCGCTGCCGATCATCGAGACCAAGGCCGGCGACGTCGCCGCCTTCATCCCGACCAACGTGATCTCGATCACCGACGGTCAGGTCTACCTGCAGGACAACCTGTTCAAGTCGGGTATCCGCCCCGCTGTCGACGTGGGCATCTCGGTGTCACGAGTGGGCAGCGCCGCGCAGATCAAGTCGATGAAGGCCGTGGCCGGCACGCTGAAGGGCGACCTCGCCCAGTTCCGCGAGCTCGAGGCCTTCGCGACCTTCGGCTCGGAACTCGACGCCGTCTCGGCCGCTCAGCTCGAGCGTGGCTACCGCCTGGTCGAGCTGCTCAAGCAGCCGCTCAACAGCCCGATGCCCGTCGAGGAGCAGGTCGTGTCGATCTTCGCCGGCACCAAGGGCTACCTCGACGACGTTCCCGTCAGCGACGTCGTGCGGTTCGAGAAGGAACTGCTCGAGTACGTGCGCACGACGCACAGCAGCCTGCTCGCCGACATCAAGTCCGCCGGCGTCCCCGACGGTCTCGCCGGGGCCATCGAGTCGTTCAAGGCGTCGTTCGCGCCGTCGACCAACGAGTACGCGGTCGATCCGACCGCCCTCGATGTCGACGAGGTCGGCGACCGCCAAGTCCAACAAGACCCTCGCCACGGAGTGATCTAGATGGCTGGTGGTCAGGAGCGAATCCTCAAGGAACGCATTCGCAGCGTTCGGGCGACGAAGAAGATCACGCGCGCCATGGAGCTCATCGCGGCGTCGCGCATCGTCAAGGCCCAGGCTCGCGTCGCTGCCGCCGTGCCGTACTCCGAGCAGATCACCGAGGTGGTCAAGGACCTCGCCGCCGGTGGCGCGTCGTCCGACTCGCCTCTGCTGTCCGGTCGGCAGGACATCAAGCACACCTGCTACGTGGTGATCACCGCCGACCGCGGGCTCTGCGGCGGCTACAACTCCGGCGTGCAGCGCGCCGCCGAGGGTGAGGTCAAAGCCGACATCCTCGCCGGCGAGGACTACACCATCATCCCCGTCGGCAAGAAGGCCGAGGGATACTTCCGGTTCCGTGGCTACACCCTCGGCAAGGCGTTCAGCGGATTCTCGGCCCAGCCGAGCTACGAGGACGCACGAGAGATCGGCGAGCACGTCATCGATCTGTTCGTGTCGGGCCAGGTCGACCGTGTCGAGCTCGTCTACACGCGCTTCATCTCGGCGGGCAGCCAGGAGGTCGTCCTGCGTCCGCTGGTCCCGCTGAGCGCCGACACCGTCGCCGGCGGCGACGGCAAGGCGGGCGGCACCGATGGCGCGGGCGGCGGCGACTACGAGTTCGAACCCGATCCCGAGACGATCCTCGACACCCTGCTCCCGCGCTACGTCGAGGCGCGCGTCTACGCCGCACTGCTCAACGCAGCAGCGTCCGAGCACGCCTATCGCCAGCGGGCGATGAAGTCGGCCACCGACAACGCCGACGAGCTGATCAAGTCACTGAGCCGCATCATGAACCGGGCCCGTCAGGACTCGATCACCACCGAGATCATGGAGATCGTCGGCGGTGCCGAAGCGCTCGACTCCGACGACGTCAAGGTTCCGTACCTCGACCTCGGCGATGCCATCTACGAACAACTCACACAGGCCGACTCCGGCGCCACCCTCTGAGCGCACTGCGATCCCAGGAGAACAACAGTCATGACCATGACCGAATCAAGCACCGACCTCAAGGACGGCCGCATCGTCGGCATCGCGGGCCCTGTCGTCGACGTCGAGTTCCCGCGCGGCGCGCTGCCCGAGTTGAACTCGGCCGTCGAGTTCGACATCCTGCTCGAAGGCGAGACCATCACGGTGATGGCCGAAGTCGCCCAGCAGCTCGGGGAGGGCCGCGTCCGCGCCGTCTGCCTCAAGCCGACCGACGGCCTCGTGCGCGGCACGCCCGTGCGCAACCTCGGCCACGGCATCACCGTGCCGGTGGGTGACAAGGTGCTCGGCCACATCTGGAACGTGTGGGGCCAGCCGCTCGACGAGGCCCCCGAGGGTTTCGCCGAGATGGAGCGGTGGGAGATCCACCGTGACGCCCCCGACTTCGATGCGCTCGAGCCGTCGGCTCGCATGTTCGAGACGGGCATCAAGGTCATCGACCTGCTCACCCCGTACGTCGCCGGTGGCAAGATCGGCCTCTTCGGTGGTGCGGGCGTCGGCAAGACCGTGCTCATCACCGAGATGATCAACCGTGTCGCCTCGCAGCACGGTGGTGTGTCGGTGTTCGCCGGTGTCGGCGAGCGCACCCGTGAGGGCACCGACCTCCGTCTGGAGATGATGGAGTCGGGCGTGTTCGAGAAGGCCGCCCTCGTGTTCGGCCAGATGGACGAGCCGCCGGGCGTGCGCCTGCGCGTCGCCCTGTCGGCGCTGACCATGGCGGAGTACTTCCGCGACGTCCAGAACCAGGACGTGCTGCTGTTCGTCGACAACATCTTCCGCTTCGTGCAGGCGGGTTCCGAGGTGTCGACGCTGCTCGGCCGCATGCCGGCCGCCGTGGGCTACCAGCCGACGCTGGCCGACGAGATGGGCCAGCTCCAGGAGCGCATCACCTCGACCCGGGGCCGTTCGATCACGTCGCTGCAGGCCGTCTACGTGCCCGCCGACGACTACACCGACCCGGCTCCGTTCACGACCTTCACGCACCTCGACGCCACGACCGAGCTGTCACGTCAGGTGGCCGCGCTCGGCATCTACCCGGCCGTGGACCCGCTCGCGTCGACGTCGACGATCCTGTCGCCCGAAGTCGTCGGCGACCATCACTACAACATCGCCCGCCGCGTGCAGGAGACCCTGCAGCGGTACAAGGAGTTGCAGGACATCATCGCCATCCTCGGCCTCGACGAGCTGTCCGAAGAGGACCGCCTCATCGTCAACCGGGCCCGCAAGGTCGAGCGCTTCCTGTCGCAGCCGTTCTACGTGGCCGAGGTCTTCACCGGTCTCACCGGCGAGTACGTGCCGGTCGCCGAGACGGTCGAATCGTTCGAGGCGCATCATCAACGGTGAGCTCGACGAAGTGCCCGAGCAGGCGTTCCTCAACGTGGGCGGCGTCGAGCAGGTGCTCGCCAAGGCCAAGAAGCTCCAGGAGAGCTGAACGTGGCAGAGCCGTTGATTGTCGAAGTGGTGTCGCCGGAGGCGGTGCTGTACACGGGTGAGGCCGACATGGTCATCACCCGGACGCTCGGCGGCGGCGAGGTCGCGTTCCAGGCCGGACACGCGCCGTTCCTGGGCGCACTGGTCGAGAACCACACCCGCGTGTTCCAGACCGACGGCACGGTCCAGGACATCGCGATCCATCGTGGGTTCGTCGAGGTCAGCGGCAATCCGACGAAGGTGTCGATCCTGTCGGACACGGCGGAACTGGCGCAGGACATCGACGTCGCCCGGGCGAAGGAAGCCCTGGAGCGCCACCAGCACACGCTGCGTGACCAGAACATGGACGCCACGATGATCGAAGTGGCCACCGCCGGCCGTGACCGCGCCCAGGCCCGCCTGCGCGCCTCCGGCACCACCTTCACCGCCTGACCTGAAACGCTGGGGTCAGACCCCGGAGTTTCAGGTTGCTCGGAGCGTCGAGCGAATGCCATCGGTGAAATATGTCGATTGTTACGGATTCGTGACGATTGTGGTCTATCCTCTCGTGCGGCGGCTGAGCGCGTGGACCCCACGCCCAGATGACAACTCATCGAAAGGCCCCGATTCCACTTGACGATTTCCGTACCGCGTGCCCGCCGACTGGCCGGGCTCGCTCTTGCTGTCGCTCTCACCGGAGCGCTCGTCCCCGTCCACGCCGAGGCGGCCGCAACGGTCGATGGGCAGTTCGCCGACCTCGGCATCCGCGGCGCCGGTGTCACGACTGCCCTGATGGTGGCCAATCGTGGTGGTGTGCCCGGTAATGCGACGGCGGTGACGTTGAATGTGACGTCGACGGGGAGTCTCGGTGGCGGTTTCGTGACGGTGTATCCGTGTGGGACGCCTCGTCCGAACACGTCGAATGTCAACTTTGCGCCGGGGTCGACGGTGGCGAATGCGGTGACGTCGAAGGTGGGTGCTGATGGTTCGGTGTGCATCTACAGCGATGCCGCCACGCATCTGATCGTCGACGTCAACGGCTATTACGCGTCGACGGCGAGCTATGGCGCGCTCGAACCCGTTCGGTTGCTCGACACCCGCACTGCGGCCATCCCGGGCGCTGGTGCGACGACGCCGTTGGCGGTCACGAATCGTGGTGGTGTGCCTGGTAATGCGACGGCGGTGACGTTGAATGTGACGTCGACGGGGAGTCTCGGTGGCGGTTTCGTGACGGTGTATCCGTGTGGGACGCCTCGTCCGAACACGTCGAATGTCAACTTTGCGCCGGGGTCGACGGTGGCGAATGCGGTGACGTCGAAGGTGGGTGCTGATGGTTCGGTGTGCATCTACAGCGATGCCGCCACGCATCTGATCGTCGACGTCAACGGCTATTACGCGTCGACGGCGAGCTATGGCGCGCTCGAACCCGTTCGGTTGCTCGACACCCGCACTGCGGCCATCCCGGGCGCTGGTGCGACGACGCCGTTGGCGGTCACGAATCGTGGTGGTGTGCCTGGTAATGCGACGGCGGTGACGTTGAATGTGACGTCGACGGGGAGTCTCGGTGGCGGTTTCGTGACGGTGTATCCGTGTGGGACGCCTCGTCCGAACACGTCGAATGTCAACTTTGCGCCGGGGTCGACGGTGGCGAATGCGGTGACGTCGAAGGTGGGTGCTGATGGTTCGGTGTGCATCTACAGCGATGCCGCCACGCATCTGATCGTCGACGTCAACGGTTACTACCCGCCGACGGCGAACTACGGCGCGCTCGAACCCGCCCGGTTGCTCGACACCCGGCGTTCGTCACCGGCCGCCGCCGCGGAGGACGTTGCACTGGTGCTGGTCAACCAGCTGCGAGCATCGCTCGGTCTCGGCGCCGTCGCGTCCGACCCAACGATGACCGCGTTCGCCAGGAACTGGTCGTTCACGATGTCGCAGTCCGGGTTCCGTCACAGTGGCGGGCCGTACGCCGAGAACATCGGCTGGTACCGCGGTGCGTCGTCGCCGGAGGCCATCGCACTCGGGTTGCACAACGCCTTCATCGCGAGCCCGCCCCATCTCGCGAACATGACCAATCCGGCGTGGACGGCGGTCGGAGTGGGCGTCCACTACGACGGCACGACCTGGTACATCACGCTCGAGTTCCGCTGAGCCGCAACCTGAAACAGTGGGGTCAGACCCCGGCGTTTCAGGTTGTTCGGTAGCGTCTCGGGGCATGTCGAGCTATCCCTTCACGTCAGCCTTGATCACCGGTGCGTCGTCGGGGATCGGCGCCGAGATGGCTCGCTTGCTCGGCGAGGCCGGCGTGCCGACCGTGCTCGTCGCCCGTCGCGGTGACCGGCTGCGTGAGATCGCCGACCGCTACGTCGACTTCGAGGTGCTCGAAGCCGACCTCGCCACACCCAAAGGTCAACGGGCGACGGTGAAGCGCATCGCGTCGACGAGCGATCCGATCGACCTCGTCGTGAACAATGCCGGCTTCGGCACGAGCGGTGTCTTCCACGAACTCGATGTCGACCGCCTGGCCGGTGAGGTCGAACTCAACGTCAAGGCGCTCACGGTGCTGAGCCATGCAGCGCTGGCCACCATGGTGCCGCGGGGACGCGGGTACCTGTTGAACGTGTCGAGTGTGGCCAGCTTCCAAGCCTCGCCGGGCCTCGGCGTGTACGCGGCCACCAAGGCCTACGTCACCAGCCTGACCGAAGCACTCCACGCGGAGGTGAAGTCGTCGGGCGTCCACGTGACCGCACTCTGCCCCGGACTCACGAAGACCGAGTTCCAGGACCACAGCAACACGAGCGGGCTCGCCACGAGGGTGCCGGACCTGGCGTGGACGACCGTCGAGCAGGTCGCGTCGACCGGGCTGAACGACGTCGCGAGCAACAAGACGATCTCCGTGCCGGGCGTGCTCTACAAGACCGCAGTGACATTCAGCGACATCATGCCCCGGTCGATCAGCCGCTGGGTCAGCGGCAACATCACCCGCTGACCTGAAACGCTGGGGTCTGACCCCAGCGTTTCAGGTCAGTAGTCGATGGCGGAGAACTCGCGGAGTTTGGCGACTCGGTGGTGGGCGTCGATCAGTCGAACGGTGCCGCTTCGTGAACGCATCACCAGGCTCTGCGTGTGAGCGCCCGTCGCATCGAATCGAACGCCGCGGAGCAGTGCGCCGTCGGTCAGGCCGGTCGCCGCGAAGAAGCAGTTGTCGCTCCTGATCAGGTCGTCCTGACCGAAGACTCGGGACAGATCGAAACCCGCCTCGATCATGGCATCGCGTTCGCTGTCGCTCTGCGGTGCGAACCGCGCCTGGATCTCGCCGCCCATCGCCTTCATCGCCGCCGCCGAGATGACACATTCCGGTGTGCCCCCGATGCCGAACAGTGCATCGGCGCCGGCGTCGGGCCAGCAGGTCGCCACCGAGCCGTAGACGTCGCCGTCGGTGATCAGGCGGATCCGGCAGCCGCTGGCGCGGATCTCACCGATCAGGTCGACATGACGTGGACGGTCGAGGATCACGACGGTGAGGTCGCGTACCTCTTCGCCCTTGGCCTTGGCGATCCAGCGCAGGTTCTGGGTGGCCGTGGCCGTGATGTCGATGGCGCCGACCGCCTCCGGACCCACGGCGATCTTGTCCATGTAGAACGACGGGCCCGGATCGAGCATCGATCCCCGGTCCGAGACGGCGATCACCGAGAGTGCGTTGGTCTTGCCCTGCGCGGTCAGCGTGGTGCCGTCGATCGGGTCGACGGCGACGTCGACCGCCGGCGAGCTGCCGTCGCCGACGTGCTCGCCGTTGTAGAGCATCGGGGCATCGTCCTTCTCGCCCTCGCCGATGACGACGATGCCGTCCATCGACACCGTCGACAGCGACAGTCGCATGGCTTCGACGGCGGCGTGATCGGCGCTGTTCTTGTCGCCGCGTCCGACCCAGCGGGCGGAGGCCAGGCAGGCGGACTCGGTGGCGCGGACCAACTCCATGGCGAGGTTGCGATCGGGTTGCTGGCGTGACGACGTTGTCATGCCTCCAACGTATCTCGGCGGGTCGGACGGGGTGGCCTCGCCGCCGTACAGTCGGACCGTGGAGATCCCCCTCGACCTCGTGCTGTCGGGACGCGATCTGACCGAGCCGAAGCTGTCGCCGGACGGTCATCGAGTCGCTTTCGTCGAACGATGGCGGAGCGCGACCGCGATCCTGGTCGTCGAGATCGACACACCCGAGCCGGCTCGGGCCCTCACCTACGGTCCCGACCCGGCACCCGGGAGGGGAATGGGTGGGGGCTGCTACTCGTGGCTGACGGACTCGACCGGGGTCGTGTATGCCGCGGTCGACGGTGAGCTGTGGTCAGTGAGGGGGCTCGAGCTTCGTCGGGTGACCGATCACGAACGCACTGCTCGTGCCCCGTGGGTGGGCGGACGCTTCGTCGTGTACGTCCTCGACGAGGCCGAGGTCTGGCTCACCGATCTCGCAACGGGAGACAGCCGACGGCTCGACGACGGCCGCCACGAGTTCTGCTTCGACCCGGCGGTGTCGCCCGACGCCACGGTCGTGTCGTGGCAGGGATGGTCGCCGCCGGCGATGCCGTGGGACGGCGCCGAACGCGTCGACTGCCGTGATCCGTCGGGTGCATCGGAGCTGTCGACGTGGCGGCCGGCCGCGGGCGCGGTCCAGCAGCCGCGCTTCGCGCCGGACGGCACGCCGACGTGCGTCCACGACGGTTCGGGCTGGCTGAACGTGTACCTCGGCGATCGGGCCGTGGTCGCCGAGGGTGAACATGCCGGGCCGACGTGGGGCATGGGGCAGCACTCCTTCGTCGTGCGTCGCGACGGCTCGTGCATCGTGGCGCGCAACCGTGCCGGATTCGGGACGCTGTCGATCGTCGATGCGGCGGGTGGCGTCCGTGATCTGGCCACCGACGCCGTGGGTGTCCACGGCCATCTGTCGGTGGCCGGCGATCGGCTCGTGGCGCTGCGGTCCGGTCCGACGACACCGCCGGAGGTCGTGCTCGTCGACCTCGCGGTGCCCGAACGTCCCGGACGTGTCGTCGCCGCCGGCGGCGCCTCCGCGTGGCGCGACGTGGAGTTGGCGCAGCCGGTGGCGATCACGGTCGAGCACGACGGTGTCGTGCTCCACGCACGTCGCTACGTGGCGGGCGAGGGCCGCCTGCTGTGCTGGGTCCACGGCGGGCCGACCGATCAGTGGCAGGTCGACTTCCGTCCGCGTGTCGCCTTCTGGTGCAGCCGCGGGTGGGACGTGCTCGTGGTCGATCCTCGGGGGAGCACCGGCCACGGGCGGGACTACCGCCAGGCACTGAACGGTGCATGGGGGCGACTCGACGTCGACGACACCGCAGCGCTGATTCGTCGTGCCCACGCGCAGGGTTGGGCCACGCCCGCGACCACCGTGATGATGGGCGGATCCTCCGGCGGGCTCACCGTGTTGGGGTTGCTCGCGGACCACGGTGATCTCGTGGCGGGCGCGGTGGTGTCGTACCCGGTGAGCGACCTGGCAGCACTGGCGGAAGCGACCCACCGGTTCGAGGCGCACTACACCGACACGCTCGTCGGGCGGCCCGGCGAACCCGGCCTGGACGACCGGTTCCACTCACTGTCGCCGATCCATCGGGCCGACCGGATCGTCGCGCCGCTGCTCGTGTTCCACGGGAGCGACGACCCGGTCGTTCCGGTGGCCCACAGCGTGACGCTGGCCGACCGGATACGCAGCGGTGGCGGCGACGTCGAGCTCGTCGTGTACGAGGGGGAGGGTCACGGCTTCCGCGACCCGACCAACCAGCGAGACGAGTACGCGCGCACCGAGCAGTTCCTGCGGCGAATTCCTGGCGCGAACTGACCGCCCGACTTCGGGCACCCTCGTGGTACCGGTAGCGTTCCGCCGTGGCATTCGTGAACAAGGGTGAGGACAAACAGGAAGCGACCGGCACCTCGGGTCAGCCGATCGACTTCGATCCGTTCGACCCGGATGTCGTCAAGGTGCACTACGACATGTCGGTGTGGACGTTCGAGCAGCGGGCGGAGTTGTCCGAGGCGCTGGCCGATGCCGAGTTCCCGAACTACTGGGACGGTGACGAGCTGATCGTTCCCGAGGAGGTCGAGGCCGCGGTCGACGCACTGTTCGAGCGACTCGAGGCCCTGTTCGGTCCGTTCCCGATCGTTCTCCAGGACGATGCCGAGTCGACCGAGTTCGGGCTCGACGAGTGGACCGACGCCGACCGCAAGGTGCTCACCGAGGCCCTGGTCGACGCGGAGATTCCGCATCGCTGGGACGGCACCACGGTGATCGTCGCGGCCGACGCCGAGCACGCAGTCGACGATCTCCTCGACGCGATCGAGTCGGGCGAGCTGCTCGGGGGTGGCCTCGACGAGGGCGCTGCGCCCCCCGAGGGTGCACTGAGCACCATGTTCCTCGCCGCCGACAGACTGGCCAAGGACCCGCTCGATGCGAGCGCCCGCGGCACGCTGATCGATCTGCAGGGCCAGATCGACGCCAAGCATCCCCCGTACGGCCTGGCGCACCGGACGTGGGCCGCCGGAGTCGAGGGTGTCGACAGGATCGTCGAGCTGGTGGGGGCACAGGCCGCCGGCTCCGGCGACGATCACGAGTCCGAGGTCATCGGCGCCGCCCAGGAGCTGCGTTCGCTGCTTCGGCCCTACGTCTGAGCCACGAGCCCGTGCTGCTCGCCGAGCTCGAGATCTGGCACACCCGCCCGGCGGTGCCGACGCGCCGCGTTGCTCTCGGCCACATGGTGCTCCCGGTGGACCCGGCTCCCGGGTTCGGTGGGCTGTTGCTCGGTGCGATCGTCGCCGAGCACCTCTACGGGGTCGACGAAGAGCTCGTTCCCGACGTGCACCGCCTCATCACCGAGATCGAGAGCGGCGCGCGGATCGTGCAGCCGCGCCTGCGTCACCGCTTCCAGGTCGATCGGCACGGATTGGCCAAGAGTCACCACACGATGGTCGGCAACGGTGACGACCTGTCGTTCGACTTCCGTTCGCAGGGGACCGACCTGGCCCAGGTGTTGGGTGCGATCTACGCCGTCGAGCGGCTGGCGCCCGAGCACCGCCGTCGGATCGTGCCGGTACTCCAGAAGGCGGCCCGCTGGCGTGGACCGATCGGTCCGTCGATGGTCGCGTACCTCGCCGGTTCGCAGACGCTCGCGCTGGAAGCGCTCGCCGATCCCCGGGCGTGGGCGATGGGGATCCTCGGTTTCGACCTCGGCGGCAAGCCGCCGTCGAAGCGTGACGTGATGGCCAAGTTCCGCGAGCAGATGCGCAACGTGCATCCCGACCACGGTGGTGACAGCGTCGATGCCGCCAAGGCGATGAGTGATCTCGCCGAGGCCCGTCGAGTGCTCAGCGCCGCACCGGACTGACCCCGGACTGACACGGGACTCGAGGGACGAACGCTGGTGGCCACGCCCACGGTGATGCTGTACCCGGGCGCCGGGTCGAGCCGTGACCATCCGAGTCTGGTGGCGATCGAGCAGCGACTCGGTCGATCGGCCACGGTGGAGCGCATCGACTTCCCGTACCGGCGCGAGGGTCGACGTGCGCCCGACCGTGCCCCGAAGCTCATGGCCTCGATCCGTGAGGATCTCGCCCGCGTCGGCCGTCGCCGGGGGCCCGTCGTGATGGGCGGCCGCTCGATGGGCGGGCGGATGACGTCGATGGTCGCGGCCGACGTCGACGGTGGGGGAGCGGTGGCGAGGCTCGTCGGGCTGGTGTTGATCTGCTATCCGCTGCATCCGCCGGGAAAGCCGGAGAACCTCCGGGTCGAGCACCTCGCCGACATCGCGGTGCCGTGTCTGTTCATCTCGGGCACCAAGGACCCGTTCGGCTCGCCCGACGAATTGACTGCCTGGACCTCCACGATGAAGGCGCCGGTCGAGCACGTCTGGATCGAGGGCGCACGCCACGACCTGAAGGGCGCCGACGCCACGATCGCCGACGCCGTCGCCGAGTTCGTCGACCGTCACACGGTGCCGGGCCCAACGTGACGCCCGTCGTGCCGGGGTGGCGTGTTCAGGGGTCGGTGGACTCGGCGGGATGCTCGACGGGATGGGGGAGTTCGGCATCGAGGTGGTGCAGGTCGATCGGGGCATCTTCCGGGTTGAGTGCCTCCAGTTCGAGGTGGGCGGTCTCGGGGTACGCGACGACGACGAGCAAGGTGACGATCAGCTGACCGATCGCGAGGGTCGCCAACACGCCCGCGTACGACCAGTCGGCATCGAGCAGTGCGCCCGTGGCGAGCAATCCGACGATGCCGCCGATGAGTGCTGCGGCCGTGACGAGACCGGTCGCCCGGCTGCGGTTGCCGGTGGGGAACAGCTCGGTGCGGTACACCGCGAGTGCCGGGTAGGCCGCGCTGAGCAGCAGGCCGCCGACGAGCGAGAGCACCCACAGCGGCACGCCTCCCACGGCGAACGCACCGACGATCCCGGCGGTTCCCAGCGGTACCGTCACTGCGATCAGACGTCGGCGCCCGCGGGTGTCGGCGATCCGCCCACCGACGATCAGGCCGATGCTCGCCGGGGTTCCGACCACGATCGAGAACACGGCGATCTGGCCCCCGGAGAACCCTCGGACGTCGGTGAGGTAGTTGTTCTGGAAAAGGCTGGCGGGCGCCACGAAGATGTTTCCGGCGAACGCCACTGCGCTGAGCAGCAGCAGGCGTCGACGGTTCATCCGCGGGGGCCGGATGCGGGCCACGATGTGGGCGGCGGTGAAGCGGCGGGTCTCCGGAAGGCGACGTGCGAGGTCGAGTGCGACGACGCACCAGATGGCGCCGAGCAGGTACACGAAGCGCCAGCCACCGGCACCGAGGTCGGCGAGAGTCAGCGCGATCACGGCGATGCCGGCGCCGAGGCCGGCCGCCATGGCGAGGATGCTCACCGCGTACGTGCGGCTGTTGCGGGGCATCTCCTCGGAGGCAACGACCCCGACGAGGAACGCGAGGGCGATACCCATCGGGCGGGCCAGGGTCTGCGTTGCCACGAGCACGGCGAACGACGGCGCGAAGGCGCCCAGCACCGACAGCAGCGGACCGAGCCAGGCCACCACGACGATCACGCGCCGCCGGCCGATGCGGTCGGCGATGACCGCCGCCGGGATCGCCAGGACGATCCCGGCCCTCACCACCGCGCCGGCGACCCCGATCGCCGTGTCGCTCGCGCCGAAGTCCTCGGCGGCGAAGTTGACGGTCTGCGTGAAGAGCGTGTTGACGAACGCCGCGCTCATCGACGCGGCGGCGAGGAGACCCACGACGAGGATCTGGGTCGCATCGAGTCGGTCGGGTGGAGCCCACCAGCTGTTGGATGACCCCTTGCGGGCGACGACCCGGCCGACCGGCCAGCGGAAGAGCCATCCGAACCAGGGAATCGTCAGCCGGTACGACGTGGTCTCCACCAGTTCGCCGGCGTCGGCCTCGACGGTGCGCTCGTACCGGGTGAACGGGCCTTCCTCCTGGACGAATCGTGCCGTCCAGGCCTGTTCGGGTCGTCGTGGCCCGTCGTGCGGGATGGATTCGAGCAGCAGGTCGTCACGCGGTTCGACCAGGCGCTGACGCTCGTCGGGGGTGTCGGGCCGGCGACGGATGATGATGCGCCCGCCTGGCTCCACGGCGGGAGCATACTGGTGGGCCATGAATCCGATCTCCGAGGCGCTCACCGACGCGCCCGCGATCGTCGTGCGGGGCAATGGTCCGCTCGCCGGCACGGTCGCGGTCCCGGGTGCGAAGAACTCGGTGCTCAAGCTGATGGCCGCCACGCTCCTGTGCGACGGCACGTTCGAGCTGACGAACGTGCCCGACATCGTCGATGTCACCATCATGGGCGATCTGCTCGAGGCGATCGGTGTGTCGATCGAACGACCCACACCTGATCGTCTGCTCCTGACCGGCCGCGGTGATCTCACACCCGTGGCGCCGTACGAACTCGTCGAGCGGATCCGGGCCTCGATCAACGTGCTCGGGCCGCTGCTCGCGCGGTGTGGCCATCTGCGATTGTCGATGCCGGGTGGCGACGACTTCGGGGCGCGTCCGATCGACATGCACGTCGCCGGGCTCGAAGCGATGGGGGCCACCTTCAAGTTCAGCCACGGATACCTCGAGGCCTCTGCCGACCGTCTGCACGGTGCCGACATCACGTTCGACTTCCCGAGCGTCGGCGCGACCGAGAACCTGATGACGGCGGCGGTGTTCGCCGATGGCCGAACCACGATCAACAACGCCGCCCGCGAACCCGAGATCGCCGACCTGTGCGAGTTCCTCATCGCGATGGGTGCACGGATCTCGGGGGTCGGTACCTCGACGCTCGTGATCGACGGGGTCGAACGCGGATCGTTGCATGCCGTGTCGCACCACACCGTCCCGGATCGCATCCAGGCGGCGACGTATCTCGCGGCGGTCGCGGTGGCGGGTGGCGAACTCGACATCGAGGGCGCCCGCCCCGAGCACATGACGATGCTGCTCGACCGGTTCGCCGACATGGGCCTCGAGATCACGACCCTGAGCGACCGCGGGCACGGCGTCGGGATGCGGGTCGTGGCGCCGGGTCGTCTGCGTTCGATCGACGTGGCCACGTTGCCGTACCCGGGGATCGCCACCGATTACAAGCCGCTGATCATCACCATGCTCGCGGTGGCCGACGGCGTCGGGATCGTGACGGAGAACCTCTACCCGGGGCGGTTCCGCTACGTCGAGGAGCTGCAGCGGCTGGGAGCCGACGTGCGAACGAGCGGTCATCACGCGGTGGTGCGTGGCGTCCACCGACTTTCCGGTGCACCGGTCCGAGCGCACGACATCCGGGCGGGAGCGGCCATGGTCGTCGCCGGCCTGGCTGCCGAAGGTGAGACCGAGATCACCGGGATCCACCACATCGACCGCGGCTACGACGACCTGGTCGGCCGACTGTCGGCCGTCGGCGCTCACATCGAACGCCGCTGAGCCGTCACACGGTGCCGGGTCAAACGTGACGGTCGGTGTCGGATTCCGTCACGTTTGACCCGGCACCGTGTGACGCGGTGTGGGCGGCGTCGACCCGGCGTTTGGCGAGCCAGAGCAGGCCCATGATGATCAGGATCGGGGCTCCGATGAGCAGCGCTTCGTCCCAGCCGCCCTCGTGGGCGAGGAGCACGGGTGCCGTCACGACGGCGAAGACTGCAGCCACGTGTACCGATCGTACGGGCTCGGCTGATTGAATGGCCTTCGTCATGCGTGAACAGGTCGAAGCCACCATCGAGGTCATCCGTCCGGCGTTGCAGGCCGACGGCGGCGACATCATCCTCCACGACGTCGACGAGAGCACCGGCATCGTGTCGGTCGAACTCATCGGTGCCTGCGTGGGATGTCCGGCCTCGACGCAGACCCTGAAGGCCGGGATCGAACGCATCATGCGCGACCGCGTCGACGGTGTCACCGAAGTGGTGAACATCGCCGAAGAGGCGGCATGAGGCCAGCCTCGTGAGCCGACGTCACCGCCCAGCGCCCGAACTGTTCCACGCCGCGTGCGACGGCGATCGCAGTGCACTCGCACGTCTCCTGTCGCTCATCGAGCGAGGCGACGACGACGCTCGCACCATCGGTCGGCTCGCCTATCCGTTGAGCGGATCGGGCTACACGGTCGGACTCACCGGCGCCCCAGGTGCGGGCAAGAGCACGCTGACGAGTTCGATCATCGGACAGCTGCGGGCCCAGGATCTCGAGATCGCCGTGCTCGCCATCGATCCGTCGTCGCCGTTCACCGGGGGAGCGATCCTCGGCGACCGGGTGCGGATGCAGGACCACGCAACCGACCCCGGTGTCTTCATCCGCTCGATGGCCACGCGAGGTCACCTCGGAGGGCTGTCGCTGGCGACACCCGAGGCGGTCAGGCTGCTCCACGCGATCGGGCGGCACTGGATCCTCGTGGAAACCGTGGGCGTCGGCCAGGTCGAGGTCGAGGTCGCCGGCAAGGCCGACACGACCGTCGTCGTCGTCAACCCGGGATGGGGCGACAGCGTCCAGGCGAACAAGGCCGGGCTGATGGAGATCGCCGACGTGTTCGTGATCAACAAGGCCGACCGCAAGGGCGTCGAGGAGACCAGCCGCGATCTGATGCAGATGCTGGATCTGTCCGATCTGCCCCACGACACATGGCGCCCGCCGATCGTGCCGACCATCGGATCCACCGGCCAGGGTGTCGCCGAGCTGTGGGATGCGGTCCTGGCCCATCGGGCCTACGCCGAGTCGTCGGGCCAACTGGCCGAGCGTCGAGCCTTCCGGTTGCGCGAGGAGTTGCGCGAGATCGTGGCCACCCGGCTCGGCCGACGCGCCCGCCAGATCTGTTCGGGCCAACGATGGGACGAACTCACCGACGCCGTCGTCGAGCGTTCCACCGACCCCTGGACCGCCGCCGACGAGATGCTCGCGGCCGTCGACGCCTGACCCAACCCGGTTCGACCCTGTTTGCGTGACAGTTCCGTTGGCCCGTCCCAATGGAACCGTCACGCAAACCGGTTGTTGCGACCGGACCGGGTGAGCGTCGGGGTCATCGGCAAGACTCCGCTCATGGCCGACTACGAACTGCTCACCCTCGATCGACGCGACGACGGCGTTGCCGTCATCACCCTCGCCAACGGCAAGGTCAACGCCTTGTCGCAGGAATTGCTGGCCGAGATCCGCAACGCGGTGGCCGAACTCGCCGCTGATCTGCCCGGGCGCGGTGGTGGTCACCGGCGGCGACCGCCTGCTGGCGGCAGGCGCCGACATCTCACAGTTCGGCGGGCCCGATGAGGCGGCCACGATCGCCGAGGGTTTCCACTCGACGCTCGATGCGCTGGCGGCACTGCCTCGGTTCGTGATCGCCGCCGTCAGCGGATATGCACTCGGTGGGGGATGTGAGCTGGCCCTCGCCTGTGACTACCGGATCGCCTCGGAGAAGGCCGTGTTCGGCCAGCCCGAGATCCTGCTCGGCATCATCCCCGGCGGAGGCGGCACGCAGCGGTTGCCGCGCACGATCGGCGCCAGCCGGGCCAAGGAGATGTGCATCACCGGCCGTCAGGTGCGCGCCGACGAGGCGCTGCGGATCGGGCTCGTCGACGAGGTCGTCGGCCCCGATGACCTGCACGAGCGGGCGTTGTCGCTCGCTGCCGAGGTTGCCGGCGGAGCACTGACGGCACAGGCGATCGCGAAGCGGGCGATCGACGAGGGGCTCTCGACGTCGTTGGCCGATGGGCTGGCGCTGGAGCGAGCGGCGTTCGTGGAGGTGTTCGCGACCGACGACTCGCAGATCGGCGTCGCCAGCTTCCTCGAACACGGACCCGGCAAGGCCGAGTTCACCGGCCACTGACCACGCAGACGTAGACCGTGCAGGCTGACTCGCCGCCGGTGTGGAAGTTCGCGAACGCGACGATGTGTGCCGTGACACTGGTGAACGTCTTCTCCAGGACCGCCACGAACTCGGGGTCCGGTGGATCATCCGACCACAGTGCGAACACGCCTCCCGGCAGGAGTTGGTCGCGAACGCGAGCGAGCCCTGCCGGTTGGTAGAAGCCGGCATGGTCCGAGCTCAAGAGATGGCTCGGGGTGTGGTCGATGTCGACGAGGATCGCATCGAATCGTGTCGGTCCGTCGGTGCCGTCCTCGATCCCGGCGGCCACCATGGCGAAGAAGTCGGCCTGGACGAACGTGCAGCGCTCGTCGGCGGTGAGCGCTGGTCCGAGTGGGACCAGATGGTCCCGATGCCACCCGATGACCTGCGGCAGGGTCTCGATGACCTGGAGGCGCTGCACCCGTGCATCGTCGAGCGCGGTCCTGGCGGTGTGGCCGAGCCCGAGGCCACCGACGACCACGTCGAGATGGTCGCCCTCCCGCGCCGCCAACCCGAGACGGGCGACGGCTTCCTCGCTGGCCGTGAACAGGCTCGACATCAAGAACTCGTCGCCGAGCTTCACCTCGTACACGTCGACCTGCAGTGTCGGCTCGAGCCGGCGACGAAGGCTGATGTCGCCCATCGGTGTCGCCTGGTGGTCGATCTCCTCGAAGGCACGGCTCATCTCCACACCCTCCCACGAAACGAGCGGCTGCCGTATCTCGCCGCAGCGCGGTGCGTTCGATCAGTCGGGTTGGAGCACGACCCACCCACGACGCTGCAGTTCCGCCGCGAGAACCTCGGCCGAGATCTCGTCGAGAGCGATTCCGGTCTCCGGCTGCATCGGTGGTGCTTCGTCGTACACCTCGGACCGGAGGCGCTCGATGAAGTCGTCGGCCTCGTCACGGGTGAACTTGCCGGCCGCCTGACGCTGCGTGAACCCCATCGGGCCTCGCGGATCGCGGAAGTCGGTGTGACCGGCAGCCGCCAGCAGCTCGAGGAGCTCGCGTAGTTGCTGACCCGTTGCCGGTGGACCCGACGACTGACCGAACGCCATGCCCAACCCTGCCACACCGCAGCTCGGGTGCGGTGCCCGGTGCAGTGCCCAGTTCGTGTGAGCGACAATCCGTCCGGTGGCGATGTGTGCTCACGCAGACCCGAGAGCCGGTGAACTCAGGCGTCGGTGAAGGCGAGGCGGTACAGGAGCCCGGTGAGCGAGAGGCCGTCGCGGACGCGCCCGGCCTCGATCTCGGATCGCACGACGTGCCACGGGAGCCACTCGACACGTTCGGCTTCGTCGGGGTCGGACGGTTCGCCGACATGGGTGGCCGAGGTGGCGAGGAAGACGTTGAACGCTGCGTCGGTCGTGCCGTTGTTCGGGAAGTAACGGGTGAGGGGCGTGAGTGGGCCGGGTTTCCAGCCCGACTCCTCCAGCGTCTCGCGAGCCGCCGCCTCGACGGTCGACTCACCGTCGTCGACGCGGCCGGCGGGAATCTCCCAGCCCCACGTGTCGGTGATGAACCGATGGCGCCACAGCAGCAGCACGCCGCGGGCAGGGTCGTCGACGACGACACCGGCAGCTTCGGCAGGCATCCGCAGCACGTGGTGCTCGAAGCGGGGACCACTCGGCAGCTCGACATCGACGAGCGCGAGGCGCATCCACTCGCTGTCGTACAACGTCCGCTCGCCGTGCACCGTCCACTCCATGGGGTCAGCCGTTGGACGAGACGGGCGCGGGCGCCGAGTGGACGGGATCCTCGACGTACAGGGGGCGCGTGAGCGACCACGCCGAGCGGGCGAGCCACGCGCCGGTGGCCACCAGCACCAGCATCACGCCGCCACACACGGCATAGGCGACGGTCCGGCCGAAGTGGTCGTACAGCGCGCCGGTCACGACCGCCATGATCCCGGCGGCCAGCGCTTGGGCCCCGCCGAGCACACCTTGTGCTCCGGCCTGGCGATCCTCCGGCACGGTCATGCCGACGGCCACGCCGGTGCTCGACACCGTCAGGCCGTCGCTCACGGCGTGCAGCATCGCCACGGCGAAGATCAGTCCGCCCGTCGGCATCACGCCGTACAGCGACATGAAGATCGCGCCGCCGACGAGGCCCGCCACGGCCACCTTGAACGGCCCGTACACCTGCGCCCACCGTCCTCCGATCGGACCGAGGATGATGAGCGGCAACGCGAACAGGGTGATGCCGAGGTTGGCCAGCCACTTCGTGGTCCCGAGGTCGGCATGGACGACGGCCCACAGTGAATCGAACGAACCGATCATCACGAACACAGCGGCACCGAGCACGACGGCCCCGGCGAACGGACGGATCCGCAGCAGGTCGACGGCCAGGCGACGATGCGCAGTCGGGCCGCTCTCGCTGACTGCCACCCGGGCGACGAACGGCAACAGGATCATCGTGGCCGCGGCGACCACGATGAACGGCGCCGGGATGCCGAGGGGGCCGACGAGTACGGCGGAGATCGCCGGGCCGAGCGCGAAGCCGAACACCTCGGCGGCGAGGAGCCGCCCGAGGTTCTGGCCGAGATGGTTGGGGTCGGCGAGGATCACGATGCGGCGGGCGGCGGGCACCGCTGCACCGATGCCGATACCCGAGATGAACCGGCCGATGAGAATCGGGGTGAGCGTGGTGCTGAACCCCATGAGGAGGAGTCCGATCACGTTGACGGCGACGCCGAAGAGGACCACTTTTCGGGCGTGGCCGCGGTCGGCGAGCGGCGCAATGAGCACCTGCGAGAGAAACGCGGCGACGAACCCGATGCCGATGACCACGCCGATCGCGGTCTCACTGATCCCGTACTCGTCGCGGTAGTCGTCGACGATGGTGAACAGCACCCCGTATCCCGCAGCCAGGCTGGCCATGAGCCCACCGAACGCGATGAACAACATCCGAGGCGACGGCGCCGTGCGCTGAGCGATCGCGTCGGTGGCCATCGGGGCAGGCTAACGAGGGCCGGCGCCGCAGCAGCGGTCGATTCCCCGGTCAGGCGGTGGCGACGAGCCCCGTGTCGGAGAGGTTCGTGAGCAACGGGTGCGTCGGCATGACTCGAACGGTGACACCCCAGCGCCCGGCTTCACCGGGCGTGAAGCCGGCCGCGAACCGACCATCGCCCTGCGCCGTCATGTCGGCCACCGTCATCCGCTGCTCGTCGAACGACCCGTCGGCGGTGACCGGTCCGTGAACCACCTGCACGCTGAGTTCACCCTCGGTGATCGTGCCCGGATCGACATGGGCGACGACGTGTCGCTCGTCGGTCGCTGCACCGGGCTCGAAGTTCGACGCGTCGGTGTCGATCGTCACCCGAAGGCCGGGCCACGCCTCGACGACGCGCAGCTTCCAGGCCGCCAGTTCTCGCGCCCGAGCCGCGTGGTCGGCGACGATCGAGTCGGAGCTGGCTGCGGCTGGTTCGTAGTACTGGGACACGTAGTCGCGCACCATCCGGCTGGCGATGACGTTCCAGCCGAGCGTCGCCCAGTTCGTGGTGATCCGGTCGATCCAGTCGTGGGGGAGACCGTCGTCGCCGCGTCCGTAGAACGACGGCACGATCTGGTTCTCGATCACGTCGAACGCGGCCGACGCCTCGCGCCGGTCGCGTCGGTCGTAGTCGGGATCGTCGTCGAACGACGTGATGTCGAAGCCGTTGCGGTCGGCGGACATCTCGTCCCACCAACCGTCGCGGATCGAACAGTTCAGGACCCCGTTCAGTGCCGCCTTCATGCCGCTCGTCCCGCATGCCTCCATCGGGCGGCGAGGCGTGTTGAGCCACACGTCGCAGCCGTGGTACATCGTGCGCGCGATCCCGATGTCGTAGTCCGCGATGAACACGAACCGGTGGCCGACGTTGGCCGAACGGGCGAGCCGGTCGATCTCACGGATCATGTTCTTCCCGGGCTCGTCGGCCGGGTGGGCCTTGCCGGCGAACACGAACTGCACCGGTCGGTCGGCATCGAGGAGCAACGCCTCGAGCCGCTCCATCTGGCCGAGCAGCAGCGTGGAACGCTTGTAGGTGGCGAACCGCCTGGCGAACCCGATCGTGAGCACGTCCGGGTCGAGCACGTCCTCACCGGTCCGGTGTCGCACCATGTCCACCAGTTCGCGCCGGCCCTGGTTGCGCACGTCCCAGATGTCGCGATGGTCGAGGTTCTTGACGTGCGACCACTGGTGCTCGTCGGCGAGATGCCACTCGTCGCCGACCGCCCGCCCGAGCAGTTCGTCGACCCGGTCGCTCACCCACGATCGGGCGTGGACGCCGTTGGTGACGTGGCCGATCGGGACCTCCCTGACGGGCAGGTCGGGCCAGAGACCACCGAACATGTGGCGCGACACCTCGCCGTGGAGCCGGGCGACGCCGTTGGCCCGCGCCGCGAGGCGCAGACCCATCAGGGCCATGTTGAACTTGCCGTGATCCGCATCGCCCTGGCCGAGGCCGACGAGGTCGGCGAAGGTGATCCCGCACTGTTCCGCGAACGATGCGAAGTACCGCTCGAAGAGGTCGAGCGGGAACTGGTCGATGCCCGCAGGTACGGGAGTGTGGGTGGTGAACACGCTGCCGGCACGGACTGCCTCGACCGCCTCGGCGAACGACAGGCCCTGATCGATCCACTCACGGATGCGCTCGAGGCCGAGGAAGCCGGCGTGGCCCTCGTTGGTGTGGAACACCTGCGGTCGGATGCCGAGCGCCCGCAGTGCGCGCACACCGCCGATGCCGAGAATGATCTCCTGGCGCAGCCGGTGCTGTTCGTCGCCGCCGTACAGCCGATCGGTGATGGCGATGGCCTCGGGCGGGTTGGTCGCCACGTTCGTGTCGAGCAGGTACAGCGGGATCCGTCCGACGTCGACGCGCCAGACCCTCACGGTCACGTCGACACCGGCGAGGTCGACGTGCACGTCGACACCGGTCGGCTGGATCCCGAGGGCGTCCGGGTCGATGCGTTCGTTGCGTTCGCGTTGCCATCCGTCGCCGTCGAGTTCCTGGTGGAAGTAGCCCTCGGCGTACAGCAACCCGACGCCGACGAGTGGGACGCCGAGGTCGGAGCTGGCCTTCAGGTGATCGCCCGCGAGTACGCCGAGCCCGCCCGAGTACTGCGGCAGGGCTTCGGTGATGCCGAACTCGGGCGAGAAGTAGGCAACGAGGTCGAGCGGAGTCTCACCGTCGGCGCTGCGTCGGCCGAACCAGCTCGAACCGACGAGTGCCTCGTCGAGATGCTGGCGGCCCCGTGCGACCTGCTCGACGTACTGCTCGTCGTCGGCGAGCGCCTCCCAGCATGCCGACGAGGTCCGATGGACCAGATCGACGGGATGTTGGCCGGTCTCGCGCCACCAACGGCCGGTCGGTGAACCGTCGAGCCGATCGAAGAGCTGCGCGAGCTGGCGGCTCCATGCCCACTGCAGGTTGGCAGCGATCGTCTCGAGTGCCTGCAGGGAGGCGGGCACGTTGCTGGTCACGGTGAACTGGTGGAGCGGTCGCATCGGCGCAGACGTTAGCGAGTCGTCGGCACGGTCCGATCCGGTGCGGTCGAGCGTTCATCGAGCCGTCATGCGGGCCGAGGCGTACACCTCGGCCGTTGCACGGGCGATGGCATCCCATGCGTACTTGCGTTCCACGAGGTCCCGGGCGTTGGCGACCAGGATCATGGCGAGTTCGTCGTTCGTCAGCACCTGTTCGATCGCGTCGGCGAGATCGTCGGGATTCCCGGGCTCGAACGTGACACCGGCGTTGGTGCCGACCACGAGTTCGGCGAGCCCACCGGTCCTCGCCACGATCAACGGGGCGCCCGCAGCGAGCGCTTCGAGCGCGACGATGCCGAACGGCTCGTAGAGCGACGGGATCACCACACAGCCGGCGCGGTGCACGAGATGGCGCAGGTCGGCGTCGGCGAGGAACCCGGGCAGGTCGACGAGGTCGCTCACGCCTTCGACGTCGATCTGTGTCTGCAGTTCGGGGAGGTAGCTGCCCCGCCCGGCGATGACGGCGTGCACGTCGGGGACCCGGGGGCGCAGCGTGTGGATGGCTCGCGCCAGGACCTGGAACCCCTTCTCGTACTGCACGCGTCCCCACGAGACCACCAGCGGATCGCGTCGGCCGTGCGGCGCCCGGACTGCGCGGACGGGCCGCCACAGCGACGGGTCGATGCCGTTGGGGATGTGCGCGATGTGATCGACGTCGAGCTCGAATCCGATCACCAGTTGCTCGACGATGAAGCGGGTCGGCGCGATCATGCGGTCGGCCTGGAACGCCAACCACCACTCGATCGAGTTGATGTCGGTCGGGTGGCCGAGAGGGAGCTGCCCGCCGTGACGCACCCGCTCGGTGCCGTGCATCGTCAACACGAACGGTACGTCGTACCTGGCCGCCAGCGAATCGGCGGCCCAGCCGAGTTGCCAGTCGTGACCGTGCACCACGTCGGGTTCCCAGCCGGCCAGGTCGCCGCCGAATCGGGAACCGAGTTTGGTGACGGCGTGATTGGCGGACGCGATCCGTGTCACCGTCTCCACGGGTGGCAGCCACGGAAGGTCGACGAGCGTACGCAGCACACGCACGCCGGGCGGTGGCTTGGCCTCGAGTTCGGCCGGTCGGTCGGCGACGGTGAGGACCACGACCTCGTGGCCGGCGGCGGCGAGTGCCGCTCCGAGGCCGCTCACCTGTGCTGCGATCCCACCCGTCGCGCGGGGTGGGAAGTCCCACGAGAGCATCAAGACGCGCACGGGCGCGCACCCTAGTCTCGTCGAGGCCCTACCCTGGGCGGTGATGGCTCACGTCGCCCGCCCGATCGGTGATCTCGACCTCCACCTCTTCGGTGAGGGGACGCATCGGCGACTCTGGGAACTCCTCGGCCCGCAACCGCTCCTCGTCGACGAATCGGGATCGGCGCGCTCGATCCGGTTCGGGGTGTGGGCGCCCAACGCGGCGGGGGTCGCGGTCATCGGCGACTGGAACGGCTGGGTTCCCGAACCGCTGGCGCCGGTGATGTCCGAGGTGCCGACGGGCATCTGGACCATGGTGGCTCCCGAGGCGAAGAGCGGCCACCGCTACAAGTTCGTGATCACGACCCGTGACGGTCGCACGCTGCACAAGGCCGACCCGATGGCACGCCAGAGCGAGCGCCCGCCGAGTGATGCGAGCGTGGTGCCGACCTCGGGCGCACACGGATGGACCGACGACGAGTGGATGCACGCTCGACGCTCGACGCTCGACGGCACGTCGCCGCTGCGGATCTACGAGGTCCACCTCGCGTCGTGGAAGCGCACGGTCGACACCTGGGACGAACTGGCGACCCAGATCGGCGATCACGTCGCCCGGCTCGGCTTCACCCACGTCGAACTGATGCCGATCGCCGAGCACCCGTTCGGTGGTTCGTGGGGCTACCAGGTGTCCGGCTACTACTCGCCGACGGCTCGCTTCGGCGACCCCGATGGTTTCCGCCGTTTCGTCGACCACATGCACGGACGCGGCATCGGCGTCATCGTCGACTGGGTTCCGGCGCACTTCCCGCGTGACGAGTGGAGCCTGGCCCGCTTCGACGGCACGCCGTTGTACGAGCATCCCGACCCCCGGCGCGGCGAGCATCCCGACTGGGGCACCTATGTGTTCGACTACGGACGCAACGAGGTCCGCAACTTCCTGGTCGCGAATGCGTTGTACTGGCTCGACCAGTTCCACGTCGACGGCCTGCGCGTCGACGCGGTTGCCTCGATGCTGTATCTCGACTACTCGCGTGTCCACGGCGAGTGGTCGCCGAACGCGTACGGCGGGCGCGAGAACCTCGAAGCCCTCGCCTTCCTGCGTGAGACGACCGCAGTGGTCGCCGACGAGTTCCCCGACGCGTTGATGATCGCCGAGGAGTCGACGTCGTGGCCCGGTGTCACGGCTCCGATCTCGAGCGGTGGTCTCGGATTCACCCACAAGTGGAACCTGGGATGGATGCACGACACGCTCGACTACCTCGCGCTCGACCCGGTGCATCGAAGCCATCACCACAACGAGATGACGTTCGCGATGCTCTACGCCTACGACGAACGCTTCGTGCTCCCCCTGAGCCACGACGAGGTCGTCCACGGCAAGGGCAGCCTGCTGCGCAAGATGGGTGGCGACGACTGGCAACGGTTCGCGGCCCTCCGGGCGCTGTACGCCTGGCAGTGGTCGCTGCCCGGAGCGCCACTGGTGTTCATGGGTGCCGAGTTGGCCCCGTGGGAGGAGTGGAACGACGAGGCAGGGCTGCCGTGGCACCTTCTCGACCACGCGGCCCATCGGGGCGTACACGATCTGATCGGGTCCCTGAACCGCGCGGCCGACGCGTGGCCGGCGCTGTGGCGCCGCGACACCGAGCAGGGCGGGTTCCAGTGGCTCGACGCCGACGACGCGGCCCACAGCCTGTACGCCTTCACCCGATGGGATGTCGACGGATCGGCGGCGGTCGTGTGCATCGCGAACTTCACGCCGGTGACCCGACCCGGCTACCGCGTCGGGCTGCCGTGGGGCGGCCCGTGGGACGTGATCATCGACACCGACGATGCGAGTTGGTGGGGGAGCGGGCACCGCGGCGACGAGCAGCGTTCGGTCGTCGGTGCGGCCGAACCGTGGCAGTCGCTCGGATCGTCGGCGCTCATCGACATCGGACCGATGTCGATGGTCTGGCTCGCTTCGCGTTCTCCCGGCGGTTAGGCCGACGCCGCCACCGAGCGCAGGGTGTCGCAGGCCTGCTCGGGCGGAACGATGTTGATCATCACGCCGGTGCCGCGTTCGAAGCCGGCCTGTGTGACGAGGTTCGGCCAGACGTGGGCGTGCCAGTGGTACTGGCCGGTGTGCTGGTGCGGCGCGGTGTGGAAGCCGAGGTTGAAGGCGACGTCGCCGAGCGCCGCATCGAGGTGCCCGAGCGCGTCGCGCAGCGCGATGCCGACGGCCGCCAGGCTGTCGTCGGGGGCGTCTTGGAGGTGGCCCTCGTGGTGGCGGGGCACGATGAGCATCTCGAACGGCGCGCCGCTCCAGTACGGAGCGATGACGGCGACGTCGTCGGTGGCGAAGATGACACGCTCGTCAGCGGACAGTTCCGCCTCGACCGTGGTGCACAGCAGGCAGCCGCCGGCGAAGCGGGCGAAGGCGCGCTCCTCGTCGAGGATCTCGCCGGGGACGAACGGCAGGCCGAGGATCTGGCCGTGCGGATGGGCGATCGAGGCGCCGGCCTCCCACCCGTGGTTGACGATCGCCTGGGTGTAACGAACCTGTGGCGTGGACGCATGTGCGGCGAACCGGTCGCGCAGGACCCGCATCAGCTGCGCGGCATGGTCGTCGTCGAGCAGGTGCAGGCCACCGTCGTGATCGGGTGTGTAGACGAAGACCTCGTGGATGCCACTCGCCTCGGCCATCACGTGCACCGGACCGAGGTTGTGCACGGCGAAGGCCTCCTCGCCGTCGAAGGCGGGATAGCGATTCGGAATCACGCGCATCGACCAGGAACCGTCGGCCTCGACGGTCTCGAGGGCGGGAGGCGTGGCCTCCTCGTTGCCGGCGCAGAACGGACACGGCCGATCGGGATCGGACTCGACCGAACGATCGCGCGGGGCGAAGTCACTCGGTCGTTCCGCCCGCTCGGCAACGATGGTCACCCACCGTCCGTTGAGGGGGTTCAGTCGCATCTGACTCATTGTCGTATTCAGGATAGGACCAGTCGGACGTTCACGCGTGGAACTGCGACGAACTGCCCGTTTGTTCCGCGGCGAACTGTCGATCGAGCCGTTCCTGGTTCCACCGGTGCATTCCCCAGCCGATGAGCGACCCGACGCCGAACACGACGAGACCGCCGACGCCGTCGAGCCAGTAGTGGTTGGCGGTGACCACGATGGCGAACAACGTCGTCGCCGGATACAACAGCACGAGCGCCTTCGTCCAGCGCCGGCGCAACAGGGGCCAGACGGCGATCGCACACCAGGTGGACCATCCGATGTGGAGGCTCGGCATGGCGGCGTACTGGTTGGAGATCGACGCCATGGTGTCGGACTCGAACGACCACGGCCCGCCGAACTCGACGAGCGTGTCGACGAATCCGAAGCCGTCCTCCGGGCGCACGTCGCTCTCGATGCAGGCGCCGCCGTAACTGGTCGGATCGTCACGCGGGCAGGGTTCGTCGAGCAGGCGGGGCGGCATGAGGGGGAACCAGGCGAAACCGATGATCGCCAGCGCGGTCATGGCCGCCAGGGTGTTGCGCCACTGCGGGAAGACGTCGGCCCGCTTCAGGTACAGCAGGACGAACACGCCGAGCGTGACGACGAAGTGCGCGGTGCCGTAGTAGACGTTCCAGAACTGGATGAACAACCGGTAGGGGAGGAACCAGGACTGCACCGTCTGCTCGTGGTACAGGTGCAGCCAGATCTCGGCGCGAATGACACGTTCGGCGTTGGTGAAGGCCTGCTCGGGGACGCCGTCGGCGGCGATCTTGTTGGAGCCGAAGAGGTTGCGGGTGAACGAGTAGATGCCGTAGAAGACCGCGACGATCAGCGCCTCCTTCCACCAGAACACCCGGTGTTGCCGCTCCGGCGCGGCGGCCTCCTCGGTGACCTGCATCACTCCGGTACTGTAGGCGGAGATTACGGTCAGATGACATGGCACTGATCGAAGGACACGCTGGGGAGCAGGCCGTTGCCGCTCTGTCGGGTTTCGGCACGGACGTGATGTTCACGCTGAACGGGGGGCACATCTGGCCGCTCTACGACGCCGCTCGCAACCAGGGCATGCGCGTGGTCGACACCCGGCACGAGCAGTCGGCGACGTTCGCCGCGGAGGCGTACGCGAAACTCACCCGACGGCCGGGTTTCGCTGCACTGACCGCCGGGCCCGGGATCACCAACGGGGTGTCGGCGGTGACGTCGGCGCACTTCAACGGTTCCCCGGTGGTCGTGCTCGGTGGTCGGGCGCCGCAGGGACGCTGGGGTGCCGGATCGTTGCAGGAACTCGACCACGTCCCGATCCTGGCGTCGATCACGAAGTCGGCCGCGACGGTCACCGACCCGGCGCAGGCGGGCACGATGGTCCACGAGGCCGCCCGCCTGGCGATCGAGCCCCACCGCGGGCCGACGTTCCTCGACTTCCCGCTCGACGTGTTCGGGCCGTCCGCGGGCGACGTGCCGGCCGTCGACGCGAGCGCCCATCGCGGGGTCGAGCCGGATCCCGGCGATGTCGCGGCGCTCGCCGCGCTGATCGCGGGCGCGCGAACGCCCGGCGTTCATCGTGGGCTCCGACGTGTACTGGGACGGCGCGTGGACCGAACTCGCTGCCGCCGCCGCTGCGCTCGGCGTGCCCTGCTTCTTCAACGGCATGGGACGCGGTCTGCTGCCTGCCGATCACGAGCTCGCATTCCTCCGCACCCGCGGGTTGCTCAAGCAGCGCGCCGACGTCGTGGTGGTGCTCGGCACGCCACTCGATTTCCGGATCGGGTTCGGGTCGTTCGGTTCGGCGACGGTGGCGCACGTGGTCGACGCCGAGTCCCAACGCGCCGGTCACGTCGACGTGCTGACGGTCGTCGGCAACATCACGGCCACGCTCACCGGGCTCGCCGACCACGTCGGCGACCGCGTCGACCACACCGACTGGATCGCGGAACTCCGCGACGCCGAATCGAGGGGCGCCGCCTCGGAGGTGGCACTCATGGAGGCCGACGACGATCCGATCAGGCCGAGCCGCATCTACGGCGAGTTGCGTCGACGACTGGAACGCGATGCGGTCGTGATCTGCGACGGCGGGGACTTCGCGTCGTATGCCGGCAAGTTCATCGAGGTGTTCGAGCCCGGTGGTTGGCTCGACACCGGCCCGTACGGCTGCCTCGGCAACGGGCTGGGCTATGCGATCGCCGCTCGCGTCGTGCGGCCGTCGTCGCAGGTCGTGCTCCTCCTCGGCGACGGTGCCGCGGGATTCAGCCTGATGGACGTCGACTCACTCGTGCGCCACGGACTGGCGGTCGTGATGATCGTGGGCAACAACGGCATGTGGGGCCTCGAGAAGCACCCGATGCAGGCCATCTACGGCTGGGACATGGCGTGCGACCTGCAGCCGGGCTGTCGCTACGACGAGGTCGTGCGGTCGCTCGGTGGTGGCGGCGAGACCGTCAGCTCGCCGGCCGAGATCGGCCCGGCACTCGATCGTGCCTTCGCCAGCGGTGTGCCCTACCTCGTGAACGTCCTCACCGATCCGGCCGACATCTACCCCCGAACCAGCAACCTCGCGTGATCACGGTGGTGGGACGGTCAGGTGTCGCAGCACTTGGCCATGAACCGGTCGACGTCGACCAGCACACGCGTGATCTTGCCCGCGGCGACGAGGCCGCCGGAGTCCGACGCCGACACGGTGAACTTCAGGCGACGACCCTCGATCTTCTCGAGCAGGGCTTCGGCGACCACCTCGGCCCCCACGGGGGTGGGCTGGAGGTGATCGAACTGGATGCGCATGCCCACCGTGGTGGTGCCGTCGTCGAGCGCGTGCGCGACGGCGTTGCAGCAGGCTTCCTCGCAGAGAGCCACGAGTCGCGGTGAGCCGAGCACCTCGACGGTGCCGGAGCCGAGCGCTCGGGCGGTGTCGGCTTCGGTGACCACCAGCTTGGCGTCGCCGCGCATGCCCTTTTCGAGATTCACGACCTCACGCTAACGCGATCGCGCACGGCAGCGTCGTGACGCGTGTCGGGCGGCGCCGGAGCGCCGTGCTCGCCGTGCTCGACGTGTTCACACTGCTCGTCGTGGGTGGATGGAGCGGCGGGCGCCCCCGTAGGATCGGCCGGGTGATCGCCTCAGACGTTCTGGAACGGGTACTCGCCGGTGCGGTCAGCACGGGAGCCGATTTCGCCGAGATCTATGCGGAGGACAAGCGCTCCACGTCGGCGGGCCTGGACGACGGCAAGGTCGAACAGGTGTCGAGCGGTCGTGACCGAGGTGCCGGCATCCGCGTCGTTGCCGGTGAGACCACCGGCTTCGCCTACACCTCCGACCTGTCCGAGCCCGGCCTGACGGCCGCGGCGAGTGCGGCTGCGGCGGCGGCGAGTCGTGGCGGTGGCGGAGTTCGTACCGTGGCACTCACGGCGTCGGCACCCCATCGGCCCAACACCGTCGAGCAGGACCCCGACTCGGTCGCCAAGGCTGCCAAGGTCGAGTTGCTCGAGCGCATGAACGAGGCGGCCAGGGCGTACGGACCCGAGATCGTCCAGGTGTCGGCCGGATACGGCGACAGCTGGAAGAAGGTCCTCGTCGCCAACACCGAGGGCGTGCTCACCGACGACGAGATCGTCCGCACGCTGTTGCGCATCAGCGCGGTGGCCGACGGCGACACCGGGATGCAGACCGGCTACCAGTCGATGGGGCACACCGTCGGCTTCGAGATCTTCGACACCGTCGACGTGGAGGAACTCGCCCGTGATGCCGCCCGCCAGGCGATCACCAAGCTGCGCGCCCGTCCGGCCCCGTCGGGAGCGATGCCCGTCGTGATCAAGCACGGCACCGGCGGTGTGCTGTTCCACGAGGCCTGCGGCCACGGATTGGAGGCCGACCACATCCAGAAGGAAGCGAGCGTCTATGCCGGCAAGGTCGGCCAGCAGGTCGCCTCGCCGCTCGTGACGCTCGTCGACGACGGCACGATGCCGGGCGAGTGGGGAACGCTCGGTTTCGACGACGAGGGCCACATCACCCAACGCAACGTGCTCATCGAGGACGGCGTCCTGACCGACTACATGTGGGACTACCTCCGGGCCCGCAAGCAGGGCCGTCCGCAGTCGGGCAACGGTCGCCGCCAGAGCTACCAGTACCTGCCGATGGTGCGCATGACGAACACGTTCGTGCTCGACGGCCCCGACGATGCCGACGACATCATCGCCTCGACGCCCAACGGCGTCTACGTCGCCAAGCTGGGCGGTGGCAGCGTCAACACGGCGTCGGGCGACTTCGTGTTCGGCATGACCGAGGCCTACCTGATCGAGAACGGCAAGATCACCGAGCCGCTGCGTGACGGCAACCTGATCGGGAACGGTCCGAAGGTGCTCCAGGACATCGACATGCTCGCCAACGACTTCGCGATGGGCAGCCCGGGCACGTGCGGCAAGGACGGCCAGGGCGTGCCGGTGGGCGACGGCCAACCGACCCTGCGAGTGAAGTCGCTCACCGTGGGCGGCACCGCATGAGCCGGTTCGAGAGCGAGTTGCAGGCGGTCGCCGATCGGGTGGTCGAGCGTGCGGCGCCCGGCGAGCAGATCGAGGCGTTCGTCGCCCGGGGCGGCGAGACCGAGGTGCGGGTGTACCAGGGCGACGTCGAGCACTTCGTGTCGGCGCAGAGCGAGGGCATCGGCATCCGGGTCATCCGCGACGGCCGCACCGGCTTCGCCTACGCGGGAACGCTCGACGAGGCGGCCATCGTCGAGGTGCTCGCCGAAGCGCGTGACAACGTGCAGTTCGGCACCGTCGACGAATGGGCGGCGCTGGCCGAACCCGACGGCGTGGCCGTCACCGAGCAGCCGTTGTGGAACGACGAACTCGCCGAGTTCCCGACGGACCGCAAGATCGACCTCGCCAAGGAGTTGGAGAAGTTGGCGTCCGGTGCCGATCCGCGGGTGCGTGTCGACGACTCGAACTACGCGGACGCCTACGGGGAATCGGCGGTGGCGTCGACAACGGGGATCCGGATGTCGGGTCGTGAGAACGGTTGCTACGTGTCGGTCTCCACGTTGGCCGACGAAGGTGAGGGCGACGACGCCGAGACGCAGACCGGATTCGGTTTCTCGGTGGGCCGATCGCCCGACGAGTTCGATCTGGATCGCGCCGCTCGTGAAGCAGTGGATCGTGCGACCCGCCTGCTCGGCGCGACGCAACCGTCGAGCCGCCGGCTCACGGTGGTGCTCGACCCCTTCGTCACCGCACAGTTCCTCGGGGTCATCTCCTCGACGCTCAACGGTGAGGCCGTGGTCAAGGGGCGGTCGTTGTTCCGTGACCGTCTGGGCGAGAGCGTCGCGGCGTCGTCGGTGACGATGGTCGACGACCCGACGAACCCGAAGGCCTACACCGCCACCGACGTCGACGGTGAGGGCCTCGCAGCCCGCCGCAACGTGCTGATCCGCGACGGTGTGCTGCAGCAGTTCGTGCACAACTCGTACTCGGCTCGGCGTGCGGGGACCGTCTCGACGGGCAACGCCACCCGTGGTGGCTTCGCCGGCACGCCCGGCGTGGGTTGCATGGCGCTGTCGCTCGTCCCGGGTACACGCAGCCAGGAGGAACTGATCGCCGACGTCGACGACGGCCTGCTCGTGCAGCAGATGCAGGGGCTCCACTCCGGCGTCAATCCGATCAGTGGCGACTTCTCCACCGGAGCGGCCGGCCTGCTCATCTCGAACGGTGCTGTGGGTGCACCGGTCCGCGAGATCACGATCGCGTCGACACTCCAGCGGATGCTGCTCGACATCATCGAGGTCGGTGGCGACATCGAGTGGCTCCCGATGCGGTCGGCGGGAATGAGCCTCGTCATCCGCGACGTGACGATGTCGGGTTCCTGAGGACGCATGGGTGCCCCGTCGTCCGAGGCGGTCGATCGACACCCGCACCTTGGTGCGACGCAGCCGGAGGGGTCGGTGCGGGTCGATCTGCACACCCACACGATGTGGAGCGGCGACTCGACGACGACGCCCGACGAGTTCGCCGCCGCGGTGACGGCGAGCGGTCTCGACGTGGTGTCGGTCACCGATCACAACGCGATCGCCGGGGCCGTCGAACTGCGGGACCTGGTCGACGCCCGGGTGATCGTCGGTGAAGAACTCCGGACCGCGGCGGGGGAGATCATCGGGTTGTTCCTCACCGAACGTCTCCCCGCGGGTGTCGGCCACGTCGACGCCGCCAAGGCGATCCGTGACCAGGGCGGTGTGGTCTACATTCCGCACCCGTTCGATCCGATGCGTCGCAACATGAGCGAGGTCGCGCTGTACGAGTTGGCGGAGCTCGACCTGATCGACGCCGTCGAGGTCCTCAACGCGAAGACCTCGCTCGCCAGCCTCAATCGTCGTGCCGCCGAGTTCGCCGCCGAGTTCGGCATCGTCGGTGGGGCGGGCAGTGACGGCCACGTCCCCGGCGCCCTCGGCGCCGCCTACGTGGAGATGCCCGACTTCGACGGCCCCATGGAGTTCCTCGCCTCGCTCGCCGCCGGACTGGTCGTCGGCCATCACTGGGACGAACCGCGGCCGTGGTCACCGCGCATCGTCCCCAGCGTGACGGCCAGGTAGTCGCGCAGGTCGTCAGGGCAGGTAGAGCAGCGAGGCGATCCCCTGCTGGGCGGCGACGGCGACGGTCGGCGCGGCCGACGTGTCGACGGCGACGAAGATCACGTCGTCGATCACTTCGACGACCGTGGCCGACTCGGCGATCACCAGGCCGTCGGCGGCCACCTGCACCTTCAGCCCGATCGACACACCACGGCCGAGGGGATCGGTCAGCGCCACGACCACCGTGCCCGTCGGCGCCCGCGCCGCCGGTCCCGCGACGACAGTGAGGTCGAGTTCGGTCAGCACCTCGCCGACGGCGACCCGCTGGTGGAGTCGAGCGCCGACGGGAACATCCTCGAGTGCGCCCGGCGGGATCGCCGCCACCGGAAGAGCGACGGGGGAGACGTCGATTGGGTCACCCGGCTCCAGCGGCCGCTCTGCGACCAGCACGGTGCGCGTCGAGCCCCAGTTGCGCCGTGCCTCGTCGAGCGATGTGAGCCGGGCGTCGACGGTGACGGCGAGTGCCGAGGCCAGTGCGGCGACGACGGCCCAGTAGACCCAGGGTCGACGGGCGAGAACGAGTCGGGCTCGGGCCACGACGTGCATCAGAGTCTCCTCGGATCGGGAACGATCGGAGGGAGTCGGTCAGGTGGAGGTTATCCACCGGCCGGTCAGGTCGTGGCGCCGGAGCTGCCGGTCTTCGTGGCCGGCTTCGACTCCGACTTCGACTCGGATTTCGACTCCGACTTGGATTCGGACTTCGACTCGGACTTGGTCGACGAATCGGAACTCGACGAGCTGCTCGAGTCGCCCGACGTCGACGGCGGCGAACTCACCGACTTCTTGCCGCGATTGTCGGTCTTGAAGAATCCCGAGCCCTTGAAGGTCACGCCGACGGGGGTGAACACCTTCTTGACGGGCAGCACCTCACCGGAGTCGGGATGGACGATCTCGGTGAGGTTCTCGTCGTGGAAGCCCTGCTGGACCTCGATCGTCTCACCGGTGTCGACGAACTTGTACACATACGTTGGCATCGAGTTCCCAAAGATAGCGTCCGATGGATGCAGGTCCGCAGTGCAGTCATTCCCGCAGCCGGCCTCGGGACGCGGTTCCTGCCCGCGACCAAGTCGGTTCCGAAGGAACTCTTCCCGATCGGTGACCGACCCGCGATCCAGGTGGTGATCGACGAAGCTCTCGGCGCAGGCATCGATCACATCGTCGTCGTCAGCAGCCGCTCCAAGCCGGCGCTCGATGCGTACTTCGCTCCCGACGAGGCGCTGATCGAGGCGCTCGAGGCCAAGGGCAAGACGGCGACGGCGGAGCGACTGAGGTCGATCGGGCGCGACTGGCGCGTCACGATCGTGTACCAGGACGACCCGAAGGGTCTCGGTCATGCGGTGGGATGCGCCCGCGAGGCCGTCGGCGACGAGCCGTTCGCGGTCATGCTTCCCGACGAGTTGATGTCGAGTTCTGCTCTGCTCGCGCAGATGAACGGGGTGTGTGCCGCCACCGGCGGGAGCGTCGTCGCCGTCGTCAACGTGCCGCGTGAGCAGGTGAGTTCCTACGGCGTGATCGATCCGGCAGGGGAGCTGACCCACGATGGCGTCATCGCGTGCGCGACCTCGTGGAGAAGCCGTCACCGGATGACGCGCCGAGCAACTTCATCCTCACGGGGCGCTATGTGCTCACCGCCGATGCGTGGGACGAGATCGACCGGTTGACTCCCGGGAGTGGTGGTGAGCTCCAGCTCACCGACGCGCTGCGGGCGCAAGCAGCACGGGCGCCCTTCCATGCCGTGGTCGCCGACGAGAGCCGCCTCGACACGGGGACGCCACTCGGCTTCCTGACGGCCTCGATCGAGCTCGCTCTGCACGATCCCGAACTGAGCGCTCCGCTGCGCGAGTTCGTCCGTCACCTCCACGTCTGAGGCCCCACACCGTCACACGGTGCCGGGTCAAACGTGACGTCACCGCGTCAGGTGCGGCGGAAGTGCTCGGGCCAGTCGTGGACGAGGCCGTACTCGTCGACGTCGAATTCGACGCTGAATCCGGACTCCAGGTTGGTGTGACGGAACCGACGAGCCGCAAGGCGCTCGTAACGCTGGCGCGTGGTGACCAGCCCGAGCGTCTCGACGTCGACCACCGCGGACCGCACGTCGGCGACCGCACCGATGTCGAGGCCGAGTCGGCGGATCGGCAACGAGTGCGTGAACGGTGTGCAGGTGAGGTCGATGTCGGTGCATCCGCCGAGGTCGGGTCGGTGGGCGCCGTTCATCTCACCCCAGCGCCCGGTGCCGTCGGCGCCGAGCCAGAGATCGGGTTCGTCGAGGTCACGGAACAGCAGGAACTGGCGGGTCTGCCACGTCGCGGACAACCGCACCACGTACGTCACGGCTTCGCGCCCGACCTCGCCGGTCGCCGTCCAGCCCTCGTTCTCCCATCGCAGCGTCAGCGTCTCGAGATGGTTGTCGTCCCAGGTTCGCCAGCGAGCGGTGTAGCCGTCGGAGGGGAAGGCGGTCAGCGGCGACGTCACGCGCGTCCACGCTACGACCGGATCGTCCGGTCGCAGCGAGTCGACCCCGGACTACGTTGACGTCGTGACGCCGTTGGAAGATGCGCAGGCCTTCGTCCTGGAATCGTGCCCGCCCCTGCCGGAGCGCGAGGTCTCCCGCACCGATGCGCTCGGGTTGGTACTCGCCGCCCCGATCGATGCCGGCGAGGTGGTCCCGCCGTTCGACAACTCCGCCGTCGACGGATATGCGGTGCGTTCGGCCGATGTCGTCGATGTGCCCGTCGAACTCGTGGTGGTGGGTGAGATCGCGGCGGGAGCGGCACCGGATCGTGCGGTCGGACCCGGCGAGGCGGTCCGCATCATGACCGGCGCCCCGATGCCGGCCGGCGCCGATGCGGTCGTGATGGTGGAGGATTCCGAACGGGTCGGCGATGACGTGGTGCGACTGTCGCGCTCGGTTCCGGTCGGAGCGTCGATTCGTCGCGCCGGCGACGACGTGCGGGCGGGCGATCGATTGTTCGACACCGGGACCACCGTCACCGCCTCGGTCGAGGCGGTGCTCGCATCCGTCAATGCTCGAACGGTGACGGTGTACCCGCGGGCGCGGGTCGCCGTCCTGTCGACCGGCGACGAACTCGTCGACGACGGCTCACCGCTGGAGTTGGGCCAGATCCGCGAGAGCAACAAGACGATGCTGTCGGCCCTCCTCGTCGATGCCGGTTGCGACGTCGTCGATCTCGGCATCGTGCGTGACGACGAGGCGGAACTCGAACGGGTGCTGCGCGGCGCCGCTTCACGCTGTGATGCGATCGTCACGAGCGGCGGTGTGTCGATGGGCGACTACGACGTCGTGAAGGCGGTGCTCGGTCGGATCGCCGACATGAACTGGATGCAGATCGCGATCAAGCCGGCGAAGCCGTTTGCGTTCGGGCGTCTCGACGGCGTGCCGATCTTCGGGTTGCCCGGCAATCCCGTCAGTTCGCTCGTCAGCTTCGAACTGCTGGCCCGGCCTGCGCTACGCCGCATGATGGGCCACCGTCGTCTGACGCGGCAGCACCTGGTGGCGGTCGCCGACGTGGCGCTCGATCGGCACCCCGACGGCAAGGTGCACTTCGTGCGGGTCAACGGCGATTTCGCCGACGACGGCCGCTACCACGTCCGGCCGGTCGGCGCGCAGGGCAGTCACCAACTCGCAGCGACCGCTCTGGCCGATGCGATGGCGGTGGTCCCCGACGGCCCGGGCGTTCCCGCCGGGGCCGATGTCGCCGTTCTCCTCCTGCACGGCTGAGACGTCACACGGTGCCGGGTCAAACGTGACGCAGGCTGTTCCCGTCGTCCGAAACGTCACGTTTGACCCGGCACCGTGTGACCGGCACCGGGTGGGACGGTGCCGGGTCGTTAGGCTGAACCGATGTCGCAGGAGCTGATCGATCCGTTCGGTCGCCTGATCGAGGATCTGCGGATCTCGATCACGGATCGCTGCAATTTCCGCTGCACGTACTGCATGCCCGAGGAAGGGATGCAGTGGCTGCCCCGTTCGGAGGTCATGCGGTTCGAGGAGATCGAACGGCTGGCCAGGATCTTCGTCGAGCGCTACGGCGTTCGCGGGATCCGCCTCACCGGGGGTGAGCCGACGGTTCGGGCCCATCTGCCGCTGCTCGTCGAGAAACTGGCGGCCCTGGAGGGCCCCGACGGTCCCGTCGATCTCGCGATGACGACCAACGGCGCCACCATGCGCCTGGTCGCCGACACGTTGCGCGAGGCCGGGTTGCGCAGGGTCAACATCAGCCTCGACACGCTCGATCGGGCCAAGTTCCACCGGATGACGCGTCGTGACGAGCTGGTCCGGGTACTCGACGGTGTCGAGGCCGCGAAGGAGGCGGGGTTCGATCCGGTCAAGATCAACGCGGTCATCGAGCGCCACGTGAACGACGACGAGATCGTGGCGCTGGCCACCTACGGGCGTCAGCACGGAGTCGAGGTCCGGTTCATCGAATTCATGCCGCTCGACGCCGACGGCCACTGGATGAACGACAAGGTCGTGGGCCAGGACGAGATCGTTGCCGCCATCGACGCGGTGTACCCGCTCGAGCAACTCCCGGCGCGCGGGGCGGCGCCGGCCGACCGGTTCCGCTATGTCGACGGAGGTGGCACCATCGGGGTGATCCCCACGGTGACCAAGCCGTTCTGCGGTGACTGTGACCGTGTTCGCCTGACCGCCGAAGGCCAGTTCCGCACCTGCCTGTTCGCCACGAAGGAGTTCGACCTGCTCGCGGCGATGCGCGCCGGTGAATCCGACGATCACATCGCGGAACGCATCGAGGCCGCGGTGGCGACCAAGTGGGCGGGCCATCGCATCAACCAGGTCAACTTCGTGCGCCCTGGCAAGTCGATGAGCCAGATCGGCGGCTGAACATCGCGATTGGGGTCTGACCCCGATCGCGATCAGCGGAGGTCGGTGTAGTTGCGGAAGCGGTCGGCGACTGCTTGGTCGCCGATGATCTCGATCGGCCCGGCGTCGCGCTTCCACAGCCACAGCAGCAGATCGGCGGCTCGGCCGCGGACGGCTGCGTCGCCCTTGGCGTGCTCGCGGGTGAAGGTGGCGCCATGTGGATCGAGAGCGGTCACGAGCCACTCGCCACCCACGGTGGGACGGGGCTCGGCGACGTCGGTGGCGACGGTGGTGGCGACGTCGGTGCAGTGCAGGTGCACGGTGCCCCCGACCGGTGTTGCGTCGGCTCCTGCGCCACGGCCGGCGAACCAGGTGAGGTACTCGTCGATGCCATCGGCGGCCACGGCGACGGGAATGTCGTAGGGGAGCCCCACCGAGTTCGCCGCGTCCCAGCGGTGCACTGCGGTCTCCTGGGTCATCCGGCGCTCGACCCAGCGTGCGTCACGGTTGGCGCCGGTCCAGGTCCACACCTCCTGGTGCGGTGGTGTCGCCGCCAACGCCGAGAACAACGAGGTGTGCGCCGCCATCACCCAGTCGACCAGGAAGGTGTCCGACGGCCGAGGTGTCTCCTCCCACGTCCGCAGCTCGTCGACCGAAGTGACGCGTTCGGCGACCACCCGACCCCAGAAGTTCCACACACCGCCGAGGTGCCAGGCGAGATCGCGCAGCTTCCAGCCGGGACACGACGGGACGTCGTGCTCGAACCCGTGGTCGGTCACGATCTCGAGGAATCGGACCGCATCGGTACGGAGGTGTGCAATGGCGTCGTAGGGGAGGGGTCCCGAGGGGGTGACGGCGTCGGACATGGCGGTGACGGTATCCCGGCAGTCGACGCTCGACCACGCCGGGCTATCGTGCGGGCCACATGAGTGATCTCTCGTTCACCCACCTCGATCCGCTCGGCCGTGCCCGAATGGTCGACGTCACCCCGAAAGAACCCACGCATCGACGCGCCGTCGCTCGCTGCAAGGTCTTCATGAGGCCCGAGACCACCGCGGCAATCGCCAATCGGGAGGTCAAGAAGGGCGACGTCCTGTCGGTCGCCCGTGTCGCGGGGATCCAGGCGGCGAAGCGCACCTCCGACATGATCCCGCTGTGTCATCCACTGCTCGTCGGGTCGGTGTCGGTCAACTTCGAGATCGGCGACGACTTCGTGGCCATCGAGGCCCAGGTCGACACCGTCGATCGCACCGGCGTCGAGATGGAGGCGCTCCACGCGTGCAGCGTCGCGGCGCTCACCGTGTACGACATGTGCAAGTCCGCCGACCGGGCGATGGTCATCGGCGAGCTCGCCCTGTGGGAGAAGACGGGTGGCCGATCCGGGGTGTACCGACGCTCGGACGGGGTCGTCGACGCCGACGGGGCGGACGCCGCGACGTGACCGACGTCGCACCGATCATTGCGTTGATCGTCACAATCGTCGTAGAATCGTCACACAAGGCGCTGCCCACGGCGCGCCGTCCCTTCCGATCGATGATCTCCACCAACCCGATCCCCAATCACACGGCTCGCTGACTCATGGCAAAACTCGTTCTCCTCGTCGTCGCCGCCGCCTGGGCTGCGGTACTGATTCCCCCGATGCTGCGGTCGCGCGTCGAGAATCGCCCGAACTCGTCGGTCACCGACTTCCGGCGTCAGCTCAGCATGCTGCAGGGCACGTCGACGCCGGGCCGCGGTGGCATGCGAACCATCGGTCGTCCCCTGGCACAGTCGCCACTGCAGCGCCCGGCTGCTGCGGGTCGACCCGGTCAACCCGCCCACGCCCATCACCGCCAGGCATCGCTGCACAGCGGCGCCACCTCCGCACCGCAGCGTGCGTCGCGGTCGCTCGAGGCTCGCAGCCAGCCGCAGTTCCGCACACACGGCGATCCCACCGGCGGACATCATCGCCAGACCCACATGGATCGTCACGCGTCGGCGAGCCGCTCCCGTCGTCCGAGCGATCCGCGCAACGACGTTCGTCGTCGTCGGACCAATGTGCTGTTCCTGCTGGTGATCTCCACGGCGTGCACGCTGTTCCTGGCGGCCACCACCTCGTCGACCGTGATGCTCTACGTGTTCGCCCTGTCCTTTTTGGCCCTGTGCGGTTACGTGTACCTCTTGGCCCAACTCCGCCAGCGTGAGGCATCGGGCTGGAGCGACGACTGGATCGATCGCTACTGATCGCCGGTGTCGGTCCGCATCGCGTCGAACGCACTGTGGACTCGATGCACTCAGCGCTACACTCCCCGGAGCCCATGGGGCTATAGCTCAGTTGGTAGAGCGCGTCGTTCGCAATGACGAGGTCAAGGGTTCGATTCCCTTTAGCTCCACACGAAGAAGCCCGAGCCGTCAGGTTCGGGCTTTTCGCTACCGTGGCGGCGATGCCGACTGCCGACGACCTGCCCGACGATCTGCCCGACGACCTGCCCGACCATGTCGTGGAGAACCGACGTCACTGGGACGACAACGCTCCCGACTGGGTGGCCAGCGGCGAGCGGGCGTGGGAGAGCGACGAGCCGACGTGGGGGATCTGGGGGATTCCCAATCGTGAACTCCCGCTGCTGCCCGACGACATGAGCGGGCAGCGGGCGATCGAACTCGGATGCGGAACCGGCTACGTGAGTGCCTGGATGCGTCGGCGCGGGGCGAGCGTCCATGCCATCGACAACTCCGAGCAGCAGTTGGCGACCGCTCGACGGCTCGCTGAGCTCCACGGGCTCGACGACATCGAATGGGTGCACGGCAATGCCGAGACCGTCGACCGGCCCGACAGCAGTTTCGACTTCGCGATCAGCGAGTACGGCGCAGCGATCTGGTGCGATCCGTACGCGTGGATCCCCGAGGCCCATCGGCTGTTGCGGCCCGGCGGACGGCTCGTCTTCCTCGGCAACCATCCGTTCGCGATGGTGTGTCTGTCGCCCGCAGGCGACGTGCCGGCGGGCCGCACCCTCGAGCGCGACTACTTCGGCCTCGGTCGGCTCGACTGGACCGATGCGCTCGACGACCCGGGCGGCATCGAGTTCAACATGGAGATCTCCTCGTGGCTGCGTCTGTTCCGTACAACCGGTTTCGACGTGGTCGACTACGTGGAGATCCAGGCGCCGGCATCGGCGAGCGGAACGAGATTCTGGGTCGACGCCGACTGGGCGAGGCGTTTCCCCGCCGAGCAGGCGTGGATCCTCGTCAAGCGCTGACTGCCGTGTCGACGGCGTCGGTTCAGGCGACGGGCACGGCGTAGACGACGATGTTCTGCCGATATCGGCGGATCTCGGGGTTGTAGTCGCCACCGCAGGTGATCAGCACGAGTTCCTCGGGGCCGGTGTTGCGCCAGAGGCGTTCACGTGGCAGCTCCAGCTTGCCGTAGACGGCGCGTTCGACGACCTCGTACCGGCGTACCGAGCCGTCGTCGAGGGCGATCTCCACCTGTGCGCCCGGCTCGACGGTGCCGAGTCGGGCGAAGGGCCCGGCCGTGCGGTTCCACGACACGTGGGCGGCGAGCACCGTGGCGCCGGGCTGACCGGCGGTCGCCCCGTACCGGTACCAGCCGATCTCGGTCTCGTCGGGGATCTCCAACTGGCCGTCGGGTTCGAGTCCGATGGCTCGCACCGGGAATCCGGCCACGTCGACGGAGTCGATCTGCAGGCCGATCGGCCGGGGCCGCGGCGCTCGTGGCTCGACGATGGCGCTCTCGCGCGGTCCGAGCTGCGCGGCGAGCGGCGACAGCTCGTCGTCGGTCCCGGTGTCGGCCGCGCTGGTGTCGGTCCGGCTGGTGTCGGCCCGGCCGGTGACGTCGAACGCCGGACTGTCCGGGGTGACGAGGGGCGGAACGGTCGATGGCGCCGCCTCCGTGACGGCGCCATCGACGTCGAGGACGACATCGTCGCCGCCTCCCCGTGTGACGAGACCGGCGAATGCCAGCCCGCCACCGACGAGGAGTGCGGCGACGATGATGACCGTGAGCGACCGACGGGAGGGGAGTCGACGGTGCGTCACGAGTTCAGGTCCGAGTTCAGACCCGGATGCTCAGGCCTCGACCGTGCGCCGACGCAGGACCAACGCTCCGCCGGCGAGGGCGAAGAGCCCTGCCGCGGCGGCGAAGAGTGCCACGGAGCTCGAGGCCGATCCGACCTCGCCGCCGGTGTTCACGGCGGTCGGTGCCGGCGTCCCGTCACCTGCGGCGCCGGCGCCGGCCGAGTCGAGCGCGATCGTCTGTGTGTAGAACGTGAAGGTCTCGTCGGCGAGCGAACCGACGGCGTACACGGTCAGGTTCTCGCCCGACACCACCGACACGGTCGGAACCGGAGCGATCGGATCGCCGCCCGTGGGAGCGATCTCGGCGCCGGCGATCTCACCGGCGGGCAACACGAGGCTCTGGGCCGAGCCGTTCGAGAGGTTCTCGACCGGCCGGGTGTCGCCGACGACGATGTCGACGGCCGGTGCCGCGGCGGTGTGCACGACCGTCAGGCGGCCGGAACCGTCGGCCACGGCCGCGGTGTCGTTCTCGAAGGGGGTGATGGTCGGGGTGCCTTCGGCGTCGAGGTGCGCAACCACGGTCCAGTTGCCCGATGCGGGCACCGGGAACTCGGCCACGGGTCCGATGGCCACGTCCTCGGTACCGGCCACGCGTACCTCGACGTTCTCGAGTGTCTGTCCGGCAAAGGAACTGAGGTCCTGCATGTCACCGGGTTCGAATTCGGGGATCACGACGGCACCGTCGACGACGACGTCGACCGTGACACCGGGAATGCCGTGCAGGAGCATCACGCTCACCGGTTCCTGGGCGCTCGGTGTACCGGCGGGGGCGGCGAGCAGCGCAGCGGCCACGGCCGCGACGCCGGCGAGGATCTTCTTCATCGTACGGACCTTTCGGATCACGACGTCGGGACGTTCCCGCCGTCGCATGGTGTACGACACCGCTCACCGATCCGGATGGATATTTTAGTACTGAATACCTCAGCCGTTCACCGTCGGTCGGATTCCCGGAGGGCCTGGGCGAAATCGGCGTTGCGGCTGCGCATCGCCGCGTTGACCCGTTGGCGCTCGAGGATCTGCTCGAGTGTCTTCGCGCCCTGCTCGATCGGATGGCCGGCGAAGAACGCCGCCGCATCGTCGACGAGATCGGGGGTGTTGAGCAGACTCACCGACTCGACCATGCGGACGATCGTGTTGCTCGGGAAGCGATCGTTCGCCTCGTCCCAGTGATCGCGAACGAACGCCCACGCCGCGGCGCCGTGGTGACGGTTGGCCATCGCCGAGCGCAACACGAACGGCGCGTTCTGTGTCTTCACGGCCGGCGTCATCGCGAAGCTGCAGGTCTCGAGGAGGAGCGCCTCGTCGTCGAACTCGGTGAGGGCGTAGAGGTGGCGCAGGCGTTCCTGCGGGGTCGCCGCCGTGGTGAACCTCTCGCGGATGCGGGCGTACGTGTCGGCATCGCCCGTGGCAGCCACGACGCTCGTCGCAGCGGCGGTGAGTTCGGGATCGACCGAGGTGGGGTCCGCACTCGCACTGTCGAAGAGCTCGCGACAGCGGGCCTGCACCCCGACGTCGCCACCGAGCACGCCGACCGCCCCCGTGAGGAGCCCCCGGAGTTTGCCCGTGAGGTCGGATTCGGTGGCGTTCGGTTCGCCGAGCCGTGTGAGCGCCGGCCCGGCCAGCGCGCGCACGCGTGCGCGGAAGGCCTCGCGGGCCGGACCGTCGTCGAGCAGGCGGTTGAGCCCGCGCAGCGCGATGACGATCGCCTGCCACACGGCGTGGTCGCGTTCGTCGGCGAACTCCTCGAGGAACCGGAGCATGTCGAGTGCCTCGAGTCGACCGGCGACCGTCGCCGCCCAGGCGTCGTCGACGAGGTTGTACCGCTCGAGGGTCAGCAGGTGCGCCAACGCATCCACGCCGAGGCGGTGGCGCAACGTGTCGTCGTAGTCGACGCGGTAGAAGCCGCTGCCGCCGGCATTGACCACGACCGGACCGTCGGCGTCGGCCAGCGGCACGATCGTCTCGGTGTCGTCGAGCAGCACGGTGGTGGTGATGCCGGCGTTGCGGATCTGGACCGGGATGGCCCATCGTTGGTCGTCCGGTGCTGCGGACGAGGCGTCGAACCGGAAGCGCTGCTGGGCGAGATGCAGCGCGCCGTCGACGAGCGAGGCGTGCACGAGCGGGTACCCGGGCTGCCAGATCCAGCTGTCCATGATGCGCCGGACGGGTTCGCCGGACGTCGCCTCGATGGCATCCCACAGGTCGTTCGTCTCGGTGTTGGCATGGGCGTGGCGGCGCAGGTAGTGGCTCACGCCCTCTCGGAAGCGGTCCTCGCCGAGGTACTGCTCGAGCATGCGCAGCAGTGCCCCGCCCTTCTGGTACGTGAGCACGTCGAACATGCCGTCGGCGTCGGCGGGCGAGCGCACCTCGAACTCGACGGTGCGCGTGCTGGCCAGCGAGTCGACCTCGAAGGCGCCGCTGCGCTCCACCCCGAACGAGGTCCAGCGCTCCCAGTCCGGCCGGTAGGCCTCGCACGCCGCGACCTCCATGAACGTGGCGAAGGCCTCGTTGAGCCAGATGCCGTTCCACCAGCGCATCGTCACGAGGTCGCCGAACCACATGTGGGCGAGTTCGTGGGCGATGACGTCGGCGATGAGCTGCTGCTCGTGCTGCGTGCTGGTGGCCGGATCGACGAGCACCATGTTCTCGCGGAACGTGATGCAGCCGAGGTTCTCCATGGCGCCGGCCGCGAAGTCGGGGAGCGCGACGAGATCGACCTTGTCGCTCGGATAGTCGATGCCGTAGTACTCCTGGAACCAGCGCAGGCAGAAGGCGCCGACGTCGAGCGCCGATCCGGTGAGGTGTCCCTTGCCGGGGACGTGGACGACCCGGATGGGTGTGCCGTCGACGTCGACGGGGTCGGTCATCTCGAGGCGGCCGACCACGAACGCGACGAGGTAGCTGCTCATCACCATCGTGTCGGCGAAGCGGATCACCGTGCGGCCATCGGCCGTGGTCCGTTCGACCTCGGGCCCGTTCGAGATCGCGGTCAGGTCGTCGTCGACGTCGAGCGTGATGCCGAACACCGCTTTGAACTCGGGTTCGTCCCAACACGGGAACGCCCGGCGGCAATCGGTCGCCTGCATCTGGGTGGTGGCGATGACCTGCTCGTTGCCGTCGTCGTCGAGGTAGGTGCTGCGGTAGAAGCCGTGGAGCTTGTCGTTGAGCACGCCGTCGAACGCGATGCTCAGACAGCACGTACCGGCCGTGATGGTGTTCGCGGCGTGGACGATCATCCGCTCCGCGTGCTCGTCGAGTTCCCACGTCGACTCGATCCCGTCGACGGCACACGACGTGATGGCCAGTTCGGCGGCGTTCAGCACGAGCGTGTCGGTGTCATCGTCGATCGTGAGTCTGATCTCGACCCGACCGGTGAACGTGGCGGCCTCGAGAGCCGGACGGAGATGCACGTCGTAGCGGCTGGGGCGCGCTCCCGTGGGCAGGCGATACGGATCGAGCGCTTCGGTCGCGGTCATCGTTCGGATCGTACCGGTAGCCTGGTCGACCGTGCCCGACCTGACCCGACGGTTCTCGACCGCCGACTCGACCAGCCGGTTCGACGTGATCGGCATCGGCAACGCGCTCGTCGACGTCATCGCGCCCGCCGAGGAGGCGTTCCTCGCCGAGTACGAACTGGTGAAGGGTTCGATGACGTTGATCGAGACCGAACGAGCCGTGGAGTTGTACGCCGCGCTCGATCGGGCCGTGGAGATGAGCGGTGGCTCGGCGGCCAACACCGTGTGCGGGGTCGCCAGCTTCGGCGGGCGGGCGGCGTACATCGGAAAGGTCAACGGCGACGACCTCGGCGACGTCTTCGGCCACGACATGCGCGCGGTCGGCGTGACGTTCCACCGGCCGCCGGGTGAGCACGGGACTCCGACGGGTCGATGCGTCATCGTGGTGACGCCCGACGCCGAACGCACGATGAACACGTACCTCGGCGTGTCCAGCCTGCTGTGCGTCGACGACCTCGATGAGCAGGTGATCGCCGACTCACGCGTGCTGTACATGGAGGGGTATCTGTTCGACCGCGACGATGCCAAGGCGGCGTTCCGTCGTGCGGCCGAGGTGGCGCATGCCAACGATCGGATGGTGTCGTTGACCCTGTCGGACTCGTTCTGCGTCGATCGTCATCGCGACGACTTCCGTGCCCTCGTGCAGGATCGCGTCGACCTCTTGTTCGGCAACCACGACGAACTGCTCTCGCTGTACGAACTCGACTCGTTCGATGACGCCGTGGACGCCCTGCGTCAGGAGTGCGAGTTCGCCGCGATCACGGTCGGGGCCGAGGGTTGCGTGATCGTGACGCCCGACGAATTGCTGCGGGTCCCGGCGGTGCCGGTCGACAGGGTCATCGACACCACGGGTGCCGGCGACCTCTTCGCCGCCGGGTTCCTCCACGGCTTGACACAGGGCCTCGACCTCGAGACGTGTGGTCACTACGGTGCGATTGCCGCAGCCGAGGTCATCAGCCATGTGGGGCCGCGTCCGTTGGTCGAGTTGCGTAACCTGATCGGTCATGGCTGACGACAATTCCACTGCCGACTCGTTCGTGTCGGAGTTGCTGACGACTGCTCGGGCATGGCTCGCTGTCGAGCCCGATGCCGACATCCGCGACGAGCTGGGTGCGGTCGTCATCGCTGCCGAGCGCGGCGACGTGGGCGAGCTCGTCGATCGGTTCGGTGGACAGCTTGCAGTTCGGTACGGCCGGCCTGCGCGCGGCGGTCGCTGCCGGGTCGATGCGCATGAATCGTCTCGTCGTGCGACAGGCTGCTGCAGGCCTCGGGCAGTGGCTGCTCGACCGCGAGGCCGACGGATCGCTCCCCGACGCTGCGTCACGCGGCGTGGTGATCGCCCACGACGCCCGCCGCAAGAGCGATCTGTTCGCCGACGACACCGCACGCGTGTTGGCGGCGATGGGGATCCGATCGATGGTGCATCCCGGTGTGCAGCCGACCCCCGTGCTGGCCTGGTCGATCACCGGGCTGGATGCGGCAGCCGGCGTGGTGGTGACGGCGTCGCACAATCCACCAGCTGACAACGGCTACAAGGTGTACCTCGACACCGGTTCGCAGATCGTGTCGCCGGTCGACACGGAGATCTCCGAGTGCATCTCGCAGTTCGACCCGCTCACGGTGGAGTTGGCGTCGCCCGACGATCCGCTGATCGACCGGCTCGACGACACGTGGGTCGACCGGTACGTCGAGTTCACGCCGTCGGTCCGCCTCCGTCCCGACGTGGCGGGGGTGCCGGTGGCGTACACGGCGATGCACGGTGTCGGTGGTGCGGTGTTACTTCGCGCGTTCGAGGCGGCGGGGTTCGATCCGCCGTTCGTGGTGGCCGAGCAGCAGCAGCCCGACGGCACGTTCCCGACGGTCGCGTTCCCGAATCCCGAGGAGCCGGGGGCGATGGATCTGCTGTTGGAGACGGCCCGGTCGGTCGGGGCTCTCGTGGCGTTGGCCAACGACCCCGACGCCGACCGGCTCGGCGCCGCCATTCCGCAGGCGGACGGCTCGTGGCGCCGGTTGAGCGGTGACGAGATCGGATGGTTGTTCGCCGATCACATCCTCGCGAACACGACCGGCGACGATCGTCTGGTGGTGACCACGCTCGTGTCGTCGTCGTTGCTCGCCCGGATGGCCGAGGCGGCGGGTGTGCACAGCGAGGAGACGTTCACCGGCTTCAAGTGGATCGGCAAGATCGCCACCGAACGAACCGATCTGCGGCTGGTGCTCGGTTACGAGCAGGCGCTCGGGTACCTCGTGGCGCAGCGACCCCTCGACAAGGACGGGATCACCGCGGCGGTGTTGATGGCGGAGATCGCCGCGGTTGCGGCTGCCGATGGGGTGAGCCTGCAGGATCGGCTCGACGACATCGCGGAGCGGTTCGGCCGGTACGTGACCGCCGAGTTGTCGGTGAAGATGCCGCCCGCCGACGGCGCCGCGTGGGTCGCGGCGATCGAGGCGGATCCGCCGACGGAGATCGGTGGCCGGAACGTCACGTCGGTCACCACGTACCCCGAGGCCGGGCTCGTCCGGCTGATGCTCGACGGCGGTGTCCGACTCCAGATCCGCCCCAGCGGGACCGAACCCAAGGTCAAGCTCTACGCCGAAGCCGTCGACCTCGATCGATCCACCCTCGACGAACTGTTACTCATGGTGTCAGACACCAGTGGTAACAGCGAGCTTCCCCTCGACCTCCGCAACCAGTCGTGAGATCTCGGTATCGGTCGTGCGCTGCTTGCGTGCACGGCTGAGTGCCATCTTGGCGGCGGTCGGCGATGGGAACCCGAATCGCCGCATGAGTTCATCGGTCGGGCATCGTCCGGCCTCGGACGAGACGATGAGCGCCACGTGCTCGTCGAGTTGAATCGGCGAGTGGACCGACGGACGCGAGGGCGTCGGCGATCCGTTCTTCCGGCACCGGCGCATTCGGGTCGGACATCCCGACGGCCACCAGATCCCGGTGGGTCTCGATGGGGATCAGGTCGTTGATCATCCCGGTCGAGAGCCATGCTGGCGCGACGGCGCGTCCCAGATAGGCGGGATAGCTCGACCACCGGTACGCAGGGATCGCCTCGACCGGAACCAGGTCGATCGGGTTGCGGTGGATGTAGACAGCAGTGGCAATGAGCTGTTCGTCGTTCTCGACGAGGACCGATGTGAATCGGCCCCGAAACAATGGCCCGTCGCGGCCGATTCGGTCATTGACGATCCGTGTATAGGACGACGACAGCTGCTGCATGGCCGGCGAGAGGGCTCCCGCGGGATCGTGGGCGAGGAGGTGGTAGTGGTTGCCCATGAGGCAGTAGGCGTGGAATTCGAGTCCGTGTTCGTCGTGCGCCTGTCCGAGGAGCCGCCCGAAGGTCGAGCGGTCGATGTCGTGGAAGAACACGGTGCCGAAGTCGACGCCCCGGTTCATGATGTGGTGCCAGTTCCCCGGCGTGTCGCTGCGAAGTGATCGTCCCATTGTCGCGACGGTAGAGAAGGGGTGCCACAGCGTTGCCCGTCGTGTTACTCATGGTGTCTGACACCATGAGTAACACGGTCAGGCGGGGGTGCCGAACTGGCGGTCGCCGGCGTCGCCGAGGCCCGGGACGATGAAGGCGTGCTCGTTGAGGTGATCGTCGATGGCTGCCGTCACGAGGTGGATCGACAGCCCGGCGGCGTCGAGCGCGGCGATCCCCTCGGGTGCGGCGAGGGCACACACGACGGTGATCGGCGTCGGTGCACCGCGTGCCAGCAGGAGCTCGACCGCGCTGATCAGCGAACCGCCGGTGGCGAGCATCGGATCGAGCACGATCACCGGACGACCGGCGAGCGACTCGGGCAACTTGTTCACGTACGGCTCGGGCTGGTGGGTCTCCTCGTTGCGGGCCATGCCGATGAAGCCGATGTCGGCGTTCGGGAGCAGTTCCTGGGCCGGGCCGACGAAGCCGAGCCCGGCGCGCAGGATGGGCACCACGACGGGCTGCACGGCGATGCGTCGCGTCGGCGCCGTGGTCAGCGGTGTCTCGACCGTGCCTTCGACGGTCGGCAGGTTCTTCGTCGCCTCGGCGATCAGCAGCCCACCGATCCGCTCGAGGTTCTGACGGAACAGGGCGTTGGGCGTGTCGCGATCGCGGATCTGGGCGAGCGCGTCGGTGCACACCGGATGGTCGACCAGCGTCGTCTCGATCGCCATGTCAGGCCACCCCGAGCGACAGCTCGGACTTGAGGATCGAGATAGCGGGGCTTGATCACGCCGTTGATCAGCTTCAGCCGCTCGGGGAACGGAGCGAACGACGACTTCATCGCGTTGACCGTCAGCCACTCGAAGTCGTCGAGTCCCCACCCGAACGCCTCGGCGAGCTTCTGCATCTCCTTGGTCATCGACGTGTCGCTCATCAGCCGGTTGTCGGTGTTGACCGTCACCCGGAACCGCAGGCGGCGCAGCATGCCGATCGGGTGGTCGGCGATCGACGCCACCACGCCGGTGTTGACGTTCGACGTCGGGCACAGCTCGAGCGGGATGCGCCGGTCGCGGATGTAGGTCGCCAGCCGGCCGAGCTTCTCCGTCCCCAGACCGTCGCCGGGATCGATGTCGTCGACGATGCGCACGCCGTGGCCGAGCCGCTCGGCGCCGCAGAACTGCACGGCCTCCCAGATCGACGGCAGACCGAACGCCTCCCCGGCGTGGATCGTCGAGTGGAAGTTCTCGCGGTTCACGTACTGGAACGCGTCGAGGTGACGCGACGGCGGGTACCCGGCCTCGGCGCCGGCGATGTCGAAACCGACCACGCCCGCGTCGCGGTAGCGCACCGCCAGTTCGGCGATCTCCAGGCTGCGAGCCGCCGTGCGCATCGCCGAGGCAATGGCGTAGATCGTGAGATCGGTGTCGGCCGAGCCCCGTCGGAATCCGGCGAGCACGGCCTCCATCACCTCGTCGAGCGTGAGGCCCTTCTCGGTGCTGAGCTCCGGAGCGAAGCGCACCTCGGCGTACACGACACCGTCGGCGGCGAGGTCCTGGGCGCATTCGTAGGCCACCCGTTCGATCGCGTCACGGTCCTGCATCACGCCGACCGTGTGGGCGAACGTCTCGAGGTAGAGCACGAGGTCGTTGCGCTTCGCGCCCCGGTTGAACCACGTGGCGAGGTCGTCGACGTCGGTGGTCGGGAGATCCTTGTAGCCGTACTCCTGGGCGAGTTCGATGACCGTGCGGGGTCGGAGCCCGCCGTCGAGGTGGTCGTGGAGCAGGGCCTTGGGCGCCCGCTGGATCAGTTCGTCCAGTGACATGGCCACACGCTACCGACTGCGACGAGGGTGTCTCAGTCGGATGGCGGCGAGCGGACGCAAGGGCATGTCCGCCGGCCGCTGCAACCAGTTCCACGCCGGGATAGTCGGCGGCGGCCGAGATGCAATGCAGGGAGTAGGCGTGGCGGCTGACGCCGGACCGGTTGACGCCGCTCCAGTGGGGGAGCAGCCCGTGGAGGACGACCATCGTGCCGGCGCCCACTTCGAGCGGCACGAGCGTGTCGCCGGCCGGTGGCGGTTCCGGCAACGGCGTCGTGTCGAGCTGTTCGAACAGGGTCCCGTCGTTCGTGGCGTTGCGCTTGAAGACCTGGCGCAACGGCCCGCGGTGCCCACCCGGCTCGGCCCACAGGCAGCCGTTGTCGAGCGTGGCGTCCTCGATGGCGAACCAGAAGCCGGTGACGGTGACGGGATCGGTGTACAGGAACGTGGCGTCCTGGTGACAGCCGACCTCGCCGCCGATGCGCGGCTGCTTGAAGATGTACATCGACTGCAGGGCCAGCGCATCGACCAGACCGATGTCTGCGGCGACCTCGGCGATGTCCGGGTTGTAGGCGAACCGCTCGAACTCGTCGTCGAGGTCGTGCTGCGCGTGGCCGATCTTGTTGATGCTCAGCTCCTTCGGCTGCGCCAGCTCGCCATCGGGGCCGAATGCCTCCTCCTCGAAGAAGCACCAGGTGCCCGATCCGCTCGCGAGGAACTCACCGTTGGAGATGCGCTCCTGCTCGTTCGTGGTGAAGACGGTTCGTTCCTCGGATGGCTGCCACCCGTCGACGATCTCGAGCGCACGCCTGCGCAGACGCCGGCACGCGTCGATCGACACGAAGTCGGGCAGGACGAGGAACCCGTCACGCTCGTACGACTCGATCTGCTCGGTACTCAGCACCCGGCAATCCTACGGCGGCGCCGAAACGTCACGTTTGACCCGGCACCGTGGGTCGCTGGCGGGGCTACTGCATCCCCTTGAACCACGGGATGCCCTCCTCGGCGGGCGGGCGCAGACGCTGGGCGCCGATGGACACCGCGATCAGGGTGACGACGTAGGGCGTGATGAAGACCAACTGGTTGTTGGGCTCCGACGCGGCGAAGAACGCCCAGAACGTGATCGCGGTGAACACGCCCATGAAGCCCATCGACTCCCAGCGGCGACCGAACGCCATCCACACGGCCATCACGGCGAGCGAGATCGCGGCTGCGAGGATCAGCGCCGACACCAGGTCGCCGGGATTGGTGCGCAGCGTGATGCCTTGGGCATATCCGAACAGTCCGGCGCCGAGGGCGGTGCCGGCCGGCATCCAGTTGCCGAAGATCATCGTGGCGAGTCCGAGGAACCCTCGACCGGCCACCTGACCCTCCTGGTACCGGTTGGCGAACAGCACGAGGACGGCGCCGCCCATGCCGGCGAGCGCTCCCGACAGCGCCATGCCGATGTATCGCATCCGGTGCACCGACACGCCGAGGGAGTCGGCCGCTGCGGGGCGCTCACCCGACGCCCGCAGTCGGAGCCCGATCGGGGTGTGCCACAGCAGGTAGGCGATGCCGAAGAACAACCCGATCGTGATCACGACGTCCCACGTCACCGCCGACGTCGCGCCTTTGGCGAACCCGGCGAGATCCGCGACCAGGAACCATCCCCGGTCCTCGAGCCAGCCGAGCATGTCGGGCGAGCTCCACCCGAACAGATCACCGCCCGACAGGAGCGGCATCGTGAACTCCCCGATGCTTCCGGAGTTGCCCGGCGACGTCGTGATCGCCCCGCCCTGGGTGCCGACGAACAGCTCGCCCGCCATGAATCTGGCGACGCCCGGAGCGATCAGGTTGATCGCGACGCCTGCGACGATGTGGTTGACGCCGAAGGTCGTGGTGGCGACGCTCATCACGAGTCCGCCGAGCATGCCGCCGATCAGTCCACCCAGGAGCGCTGCCCACGGCCCGTACTCCCAACCCCACCACCCGGCGAAGATCGTGCCGAGCACCATCATGCCGTCGAGGCCGATGTTGATCGTGCCGCTCCGTTCGGCGACCAGGCCCGACAGGCCGGCGAGGCCGATGGGAGCAGCCGTGCGCAGCGCCACGCCGAAGGTGCCGCTCGATGTGAGGTCGGGTGTGTCGGAGAGGATCCGCGTGACCGAGAGCACGACGAAGACGCCCAGCGCCGCGGCGAGCGGGATCCAGCGCGACGAGCGCCAGTTCGACGAGTCCGCCATCGGCTCGGTCGTGGTGTCGGCCACGATCGTCATGCGGTCGCTCCTGCGGTCGGGCTCGTGGACGGCGGTGGTGGTTCCTCGAGTCTGAGCCGCGCCGTGGCTGCGGCCGCCGCCGACGCCGCGGCCGCAGCGTTGCGGCGATTGACCACTTCGTAGGCGATCACGGCGGTGAGGAGGAACGATCCCTGCAGGATCCTGCCGATCTCCGGAGGGATGCCGATCGGTGCGAGCCGCTGGGTCGCTCGTTCGATGGTCGCCCACACGATGGCCGCGGCGGCGATGCCGATCGGGTTGTTCCGGCCGAGCAGGGCGAGGCCGAGCCCGGTGAACCCGATGGTCGTGGGGAACGCGTCGCCGTACTTGAGGAAGTTCGGGTCGGCGAGCAGGAACGGCAGACCGATCATGCCGGCAACGGCGCCGGACATGAACAGCGTGATCAGCACCATCCGCTTCGGGTTGACACCGGCGGAGCGGGCCGCGTCGGGGCTGAGACCCGACAGCCGCAGTTCGTAGCCGAACCGGCTCCGGTTGAGCAGGACGTAGTACGCGACCCCGAGCAGGATGGCGAACGGGAGGAATCCGAACAGGTTCACACCCGGAGCGAAGTGGAATCCGGTCAGCTCGATCAGCTTGTTGAGCGATGGGATCCGGGCCGAGGTCGGCATCAGCTCGGTCTGCGCGACCAACCCTGCGGATTCCTTGTCGGAGAGGAACTCCGACAGGAGGAACGCAACGAGACCGATGGCGATGTAGTTCAGCATGATCGTGGCGATCACCACGTTGACGTTGCGGGTGACGTTCAGGACGGCGGCGATCAGGGCCCAGGTGCCGCCGACGGTGATCGCGACGAGGAAGACGAAGGCCACGTGGATCGGTGGTGGCAGCGACACCTGGGCCCCGGCCCAGCCGGCGATCAGCGCGGCGAGCACGTACTGGCCGTTCGACCCGATGTTGAACAGGTTCATCTTGAACCCGATGGCCACGGCGACGCCGGCGATGTAATAGGGCACGGCGCGGTTGATGATCAACACCACCGACTCGGTGGAGTCGATCGTCTGCCACATCTCCTTGAACGCGTCGACCGGGTTGTTGCCCGAGATCAGCAGTGCGATCGACGAGATGAGGATCGCGGCGGCGGCCGCCGCCAACGGGGCGAGCGAGGCGCGCCAGATCCGCTCGAACATCAGGAGGCCTCCGTTCGTGCGCCGGTCATGTAGGAGCCGAGATCGGCCGGGGTGACCGTTGCCGGATCGAGGTCGGCGACGACCCGCCCGCGGAGCATGACGAGCAGTCGGTCGGAGAGTCCGATGAGCTCCTCGAGGTCGGCCGAGATGAGCACGGTGCCGAGACCGGCGCCGCGGGCGTCGCGGAGGATGTCCCAGATCACCGCCTGGGCGCCGACGTCGACGCCGCGTGTCGGGTGAGCGGCGACGAGCACCTTCGGGTCGGCGGTCATCTCGCGGCCGACCACGAGCTTCTGCTGGTTGCCACCGGAGAGCGTGAACGCCGGCACGTTGATGCCCGGGGTTCGCACGTCGAACTCCTCGACGATCGCTTCGGTCTGCGCCTTGGCGCCCGACAGGTTCATCCACGGCCCGTTCCCGTAGGGCACGCGGTGCTGGTGTCCGAGCGCAGCGTTCTCCCAGATGGTGAACGGCATCACCAGCCCGTCCTTCTGGCGATCCTCGGAGATGTAGCCGATCCCGAGGGCGCGCCGCTCCTTGGTGGACATCGCGGTGATGTCGACGCCGTCCGCGAGGATCGTGCCGGTCGACGGCAGCAGGCCGAGGATCGCCTGGACGAGCTCGCTCTGGCCGTTGCCCTCGACGCCGGCGATGCCCACGATCTCGCCGCGGCGCACGGTGAACGTGACGTCGTCGACGAGGTTGCGCGCGCCGGCCTCGGCGCTGGGGACCGTCACGTTCTGGAGTTCCAGTACCGGGCCCCGCAGTGACCGTGGCGCTCGCGGGTCTCGGGCGTCGGGAGTTCGCTGCCGACCATCATCTCGGCGAGATCGTGCGATGTCACGGTGCTCGGATCGTCGACCTCGCCCACCGTCTTGCCCTGGCGGATCACCGTGATCGCATCGGCGTGCTTGAGCACCTCGTCGAGCTTGTGGGAGATGAAGATGATCGTGGCGCCCTCGGTGGTGAGCTCGCGGAACGAGCGGAACAACTCGTCGACCTCCTGCGGCACGAGCACGGCCGTCGGCTCGTCGAGGATCAGGATGTTGGCGCCCCGGTACAGGACCTTCAGGATCTCGACGCGCTGCTTGTCGCCGACGCCGAGGTCGTACACCATGGCGTCGGGGTCGACGCTGAGCCCGTACTGCGCTCCCAGCTCTCGCAGTCGAGCCTTCGCCTCCGCGGGCTTGAGTGCCAACTTGCGTGCCCGGTTCCTGGCCCAGCACGATGTTCTCCCAGACCGAGAAGTTGGCGGCGAGCATGAAGTGCTGGAACACCATGCCGATCCCGGCGGCGATCGCATCACGGGGGGTGTGGAAGTCGACCAGTTCGCCGTTGACCCGGATCGTGCCCTCGTCGGGTCGGTGCGCGCCGTACAGCGTCTTCATCAGCGTCGACTTGCCGGCGCCGTTCTCGCCGACGATCGCATGAACGGTTCCCGGACGCACCGTGAGGTTCACGCCGTCGTTCGCGACCACGCCGGGGAAGCGCTTCACGATGTCCTTCAGCTCGATCGCCGGCGCGGTGGTGGCGACGTTCGATTGGTCCCGCTCCGCGGTATTCATCGTGAGATGTCTAGCCGATGGCGACCCTGTCGCGACGAAACCCGCCCGGCAGGAGCCGGACGGGTTTCGTTCGAGTGTGTCGTTGATGGATCAGCTCGTCGACGTGATGTCGACGATCACGACTCAGGGAGCCGTCGGGACCGTGATGTCACCGGTGATGATCTGCTCCTTGTACGCATCGAGTTCTTCGGTGATGTCGTCGACGAACCCGCCCGTGGTGGAGTAGCCGACACCATCGATCGAGAGGTCGAACACCTGCGTGCCGGCGGCGAACTCGCCGTTGCAGAACGCTTCGATGGTGTTGTAGGTGGCGACGTCGACCCGCTTCAGCATCGACGTGAGGATGTACGGCTGCAGTTCGGCATCGACCAGGTTGTACTGGTCGGAGTCGACGCCGATGCCCCACACCTCGCCGGGTGCGCCGGCTTCGGCGGCGGCCTGGAAGGCACCGAGGCCCGAGCCGCCGGCGGCCGTGTAGATCACGTCGGCACCCGCTTCGTACTGCGCGGCTGCGATCTCCTTGCCCTTGGTCGGGTCGTTGAAGCCGCTGAAGTCCGGCGGCTGGCTGATGTAGTTGACCAGGACCTCGATGTCAGGGTTGACCGCTTGCGCTCCAGCGGTGTAGCCCGGCCTCGAACTTCCCGATCAGCTCGTTCTGGACGCCGCCGATGAAGCCGATCGTGCCGGTCTGGCTCTTGAGGGCTGCGGCTGCGCCGACCAGGAACGAGCCCTGCTCCTCGGCGAAGGTGAGCGAGGCCACGTTGGGGGCATCGACGACGTCGTCGACGATGCGTGAAGCTGACGTCCGGGTTGGCGGCAGCGACGGTCGTGATGGAGTCCTTGAACAGGAAGCCGTTGCCCTGGACGAGCACGCCACCGCTGTCGACGAGACCCTGGAGGCGCTCGGCACGGTCGCCTTCGCCGGTCGGCGTCGACTCCTGGTAGGTGATGCCGAGTGTGGCCTCTGCCTGCTCGAGTGCTGCGGCAGCAGCGTCGTTGAACGACTTGTCGCCGCGACCGGTGACGTCGTAGGCCATGCCGACGACGGCGTCGCACGTGCCTGCCGGTGCCTCGGTGCCGGCTGGGGCTTCGGTGCTGGCGGGCGCCTCGGTGCCCTCGGGGGCTTCGGTGCCCTCGGTTGCTTCGGTTGCTTCGGTGTGCTTCGCTCGTCGAGCTGGCATCGTCGTCGCTGCCACACGCGGCCAGGCCGAGCGCGGCGATGATGCCGATGGCGAGCAGTCTCTTGCTCTTGATCATGTTCTCCCCTTCAGGATGAATGGTGGTTGATGCATGTTCCATCCGAGGTCGATGACGACGGATGTGTTCACGTAGCGCAGACGTTACCCGCTGGTAGGGACGCACCGGTGCAACGCGGTGTGGCCGGCGTGTGGACGGTCGCGGCGGGGTGTGGTGCCGTTCGTCCGGAGACCGAGGCCCGTATCGTTGGGGGCACCGTGTCCGCGCCTCCACGCTCTCGACGCCGCCACAGCCGCAGGCGCTACGCGCTGCGTCGTCTCGGCGCGCTCGCAGTCGTCGTGATCGTCGGGTTCGGGGCCGTGCGGGCGGTCGGCGCCCTCCTCGGCGGTGGCGACGGTGTCGCCGACGCCGACGCAACGGCAGTGCCCGATGCCGTCGACGCAGCGGTGGGCGTGCCGGGTGACACCGTGCCCGGCGCCGGCGTCGAGACGGTCCCGGTATCGACCGTGGTGGACGAGCCCGAGTCGACCGGGCCGCCGTCGACGGACAACCCGTCGAAGGTGTTCATCGTCGGCGACAGCGACGCCGGCACGTTCGGGCCGTACCTGCAGACGCTGCTCGACGGGACGGGCGTCGTGACGACCGAACTCGACTACAAGGTGTCGTCGGGGCTCGCCCGGCCCGACTTCTTCGACTGGCCGGCCGAGATCGACGCCCAGCTGCCCGCAGTCGACCCCGACATCGTGGTGGCGACGTTCGGCGGCAACGACGCCCAAGGGCTGGCCGACGAGAGTGGCGAGTTCATCATCGGTGATCCGGTGGCCGACGAAGCCGAGTGGGTGGCGGAGTACCAGAAGCGCGCCGGTGCCGTGATGGATCAACTCCTCGCCGACGGGCGCACGGTGATCTGGGTGGGGATCCCCAACGACGACAACCCCGAGGTGACCGCCCGCATGGCGATCCAGGACCAGGCGGCCAAGGCGGCCGCCGCCGAGCGGCCCGAGGTGATCTTCATCGACACGTGGAAGCGGTTCTCGGGTCGTGACGGCGGCTGGGCCGAGTTCGTCATCGATCCCCGCGACGGCCAGGGCAAGGACGTCCGCGCCGACGATGGCTTCCACCTGAACCAGAACGGCGCCGAGATCCTCGCGATCGACATCGCCCAAGCCATCCGCGACACCCTCCGCGAACAAGGCGCCCAGATCTGAGCCAACCCGCCCACCCACCCTGACCCCCCGGGCTGTGAGCGATGTACGCAACTGGTGCGTGTATCGCTCACAGCACAGGGTGCTACTGCTGTTGGCCGCGGGCCTGGATGGCGAGTCGGCGGGCTTCGACGGCTTCCGGGCTGAACTGCGTGCGGCGCCAGGCACGGCTGTCGCGGGCCTCGATCTCCCAGTGGTCGTCGTCGGTGGCGATCTGGAAGTAGGTGTCGCGGATCTGGCGGACGCCGGGCTGGTCGTTGCCGATGATGTCGAGGGCGAGTCGCCGGGTGAACGGGAGCAGATCGGCGTGGGCCACGACGTGGTTCACGAGCCCGAACGCGAGCGCCTCGTCGGCCAGCATGAAGTTGCCGGTGAAGCTCATCTCGCGGGCCCGGCGTACGCCGATGGCCTGGGGGAGCAGCACGGTCAGGCCCCATCCGGGCATGACGCCGACACGTGAGTGGGTGTCGCCGAACTTGGCGTGCTCGCTGGCGACGAGGAAGTCGCAGTTGAGTGCCAGCTCGAGGCCGCCGGTGACCGCAACGCCGTTGACCGCGCCGATCAACGGCTTGGTCAGGCGGGGGAAGGGCCCGCGCACGCCGTCGCGGTTGCGACTGCCGTCGGCGCCCGTGCCGCCGCCGAGGTTGCCGCCGTCGCTGCCGAGCTCCTTCAGGTCGAGTCCGGCGGTGAACGCCGGATCGGTGCCGGTCAGGATCAACACGTCGACGTCGGGGTCGGCTTCGGCCTGCTTCATCCGCTCGGGCAGCAGCCCCAGCACCTCGCTCGACAGCGCGTTGCGGGCCTCGGGGCGATTCATCGTGATCGTCGCGATCCGCTCCGACACCTCGTACAGCACCACATCGTCAGACATGTCCGACATCCTCCCACGCGCCCACGTCAACCCCGAACCGCCGGAATCTCCTCCCAGTGCGCGTCAGCGCGCACCGGGAGGAGAATTTCGGGGTCAGTTGGGGACCGTCGGGGTCAGTCGGGTCAGTCGGGGTCGTCGGGGGGAGGAAGGCGAGCGGGAGGTCGCCGAGCTTGACGAGGGTTGCCGCGACCCAGCCGCCGAGCGCGCCGAAGTGCTCGTCGAGCAGGGTGCTCGTACCGTCGGCGACGGTCTCCTCGGCGAGTTCGTACAGGCCCTCGTAGGTGATCTCGGCCGCGTACTCGGTGGTGAGGTCGAGCGGATCGGTGGCCGTGTCGGGATGAGCGATCTCCGAGGTCAGCCCGGCGCGCTCCATCCGGTCGTCGCCCACGAGCGGGCTCTGCTCGGGCACGGCGTCGAACAGCATCTGCGGATCGACGGGCTGCGCGAGGCGCTGGATGCGCAGCACGATCTCCATCTCGATCGCCGGCCGCCGCTCGAGTTCGGCCTCGACGTACCACTGGCGGTACGCCGCCTGGCTCCACGCCGGCCAGTCGAAGGTGATGTGGGCGACGACCCGCGGCGGCTCGCCTTCGCCGGGCAGGCCGTAGCTGGTCTCCCACGTGAGATCGCCGAGCAGCACGTCGGCCTGGAAGTGCTCCTCGAACGCCTGGCGTTCGAGGAACGCCGCCTCGAACGCGTCACGCAGGGCGCTGATGGCATCGGTGAAGACGTGGTCGAGCATGTGCGACGAGGCAGGCTAACCGGGTGCCCGTGCCACACTTGCCCCCATGACTGGTTCCGACTCCGCTCGTGCTCACCGACGTCGCCGACGGCGTCGGCGACCCTCACGCTCAACAACCCCGACGAACGCAACACGCTGACCGCCCCGCATGGTCGCCGAGATCATCGCCGCGATGGAGGCGTTCGAGGCCGACGAGTCGGTCGGCGCCGTCGTCGTCACCGGCACGCCACCGGCATTCTGCGCCGGCGCGAACCTCGGCAACCTGGCCGAGGCCACGGGGGAGAGCCTCGGCACGATCTACGAGGGGTTCCTGCGCATCGCGCGCAGCCCGCTGCCCACGCTCGCCGCGGTCAACGGCGCGGCCGTCGGCGCCGGCATGAACCTGGCGCTCGGCTGCGACGTGCGCATCGTCGCCGACACCGCGAAGCTCGACACCCGGTTCCTGCAGCTCGGCATCCATCCCGGCGGCGGCCACACCTGGATGCTGCGCCGCATCGTCGGCCCGCAGGCCGCGATGGCCGCAGTCGTGTTCGGTCAGGTCCTCGACGGCAAGGAGGCCGAGCGCATCGGGCTCGCCTACCGCTCGGTCCCGTCGGAGTCGCTGCTCGAGGTCGCGCACGAGTTCGCCGCGAAGGCCGCATCGGTCCCGCGGGAGTTGGCGATCGTGACCAAGCAGACCATCCAGGCCATGGCCGACATCGACGATCACCCGGCGGCGGTCGCGCGGGAACTCGAGCCGCAGCTGTGGAGCACCCAGCAGCCGTGGTTCGCCGAACGGCTCGCGGCGTTGCAGTCCCGAATCTCCACCAAGCAGTAGCGGTTCAGCGGCTGCTGCGTTCCAGCGAGTCCACGGCGCTGCGGGTGCGCGCGTAGATCTCGTCGTCGTCGACCCAGTCCGGATCGAATGCCGCCCGGTCGAGCACCGTCGGCGACCGATGCCGCGAGCCCGCTGCCGCCGCATCGACGAGCGCAGCACGCTGCGGGTTCGTGAACCGGTCTGTCGGGGTCGGGTCCGGAAAGGCCGGGGGGTCGGATGGGGTGGGGGAGGGGAGCGCGGCGAAGCGGTCCTGCAGGAGCCCCCAGCGGCCGCGGCGGCGACGGTGGCGCCACCGCCTGACGGACGCCCGACACCACCCAGACCGCCATCGCGGCAACGGCGAGCCACGCGAGCTCGACCCGGTGCGAGGCGATCGACGACACCGCGGCCCCGACGAGGTCGCCGCCGACGGTGCCGGCATCGGCGTCGCCGGCCAGTGGCACCTCGGCGGTCGGGTCGAATGCCTGCCACCCGGTCTGCGGGAACCACACCTCGACCCACGCGTGGGCGTCGCTGGCGCGCACCTTCCACACGCCCGACACACGGTCGCGCTCGCCCGGGACGTACCCGGTCGCGAGACGGGCCGGCACGCCCTGGCTGCGCAGCATGATCGTCAGCGTCGATGCGATCTGTTCGCAGAACCCGCGTCTGCGACTCGAACAGGAAGTCGTCGACGGCGTCCGCCCCGTCGGCGGGGACCGGTGCATCGAGGTCGTACTCGGTGTTGGCCTCGAGCCACCGTTCGTAGGCGAGGATCGTGTCGTAGGTCGACCCGGCGCGCAGTTCGGCGGCGAGGTCGATCGTGCGCTGGGTGGTCGAATCGGGCAGCTCGAGGAACGGGTCGATAACTGCTCGCCACCGCCGACCGCCTCGGCGGAACCCCGCGTAGAACTCGCCGAGGTCGCCCTGGGCCCGCAGCATCTCGGCGGTGACGGCGACCCGCTCGGAGATCGTCCGTGTACACCGAACCGGGAGCGAGGACCACGTCGGAGCGCAGCGCGCCGTCGGGTCGGGTCCACAGCGCCCCGTCGAAGATCGACCTGTCGGGGCCGAGCCGCGGCGAACACGATGTTCGGCAGGGCGGTCTCGACGTAGTAGGTCTGGGTCAGCTCCTCGGTCGGCGACCTGCGCGCTGAGTCGTCGCCGATCGTCGGCGGGAACGTCGATCATCGGGCCGTCGCGTCGTGTGCCGATGTCGGGCGACACCGTCCACACCCGCCCGTCGAAGTCGCTGAAGGTCTGGCCCCGCCAGAACGCCGGCTCCGGAGCGCGCACCCGCATGACGATCTCGTCGCCGAGGTCGCCGCGCACGCTCGTGTCGAGCGATTCGGTGAATCCCGGGTATCCGACGACCGGCCGATGTTCCTCGGTCGTCGCCGACGTCACCTCCGGTCGGCGCGGGTGAACCGTCGGGTGACGCCAACGCACCCGGCGGCGCAACCGGCGCATCGTCGGGCGACAGCGCCGGCAGGCCGAGCGAGGCGGGACCGTCGGGAACCGGGACCACGCTCAAGCAGCGCGAGCGTGCCGATCGCCGCAGCGCCGACCCACGCCGTCGATCGCAGGCATCGAGTCGGGTGCCGACGGCACCGGTCTCGTTGCTCGACGCGCGTGGCCGGCCGGTGAGGAGCAGCGAGGCGAAGAACGCGACGCCCCATGCGGCGATCCACCAGCCGAGTGCATCGTCGATTCGGAGTCCGGCAGCGTAGGAGGCCACGACGAACGTGATCGCCTGATGGACGCGCAGTGTGCGCCGGTCGACGACCTCGAAGCCGTGGAGGACGACCAGCAGCATCAACATGTTCGGGCATCGGGCCGCGCAGGACGGCCAGCAGGCCGTCGAGGCCCCGAGCGTCGGCTGCGATCAGTGCCAAGGCGACGACGATCGTCAGCACGATCGCAGCCTGGAGCGCCGCCGGCCGTCGACCCGACCGTCCGGCCGAGCCACGTGGACACGACGACGCCGAGCACGAGACCGACCGTGATCGTGGCGATCAGTGCCGGTGACCTCGGGACAGCGCTCCGACGAGCAGTCGCCAGGCTCGCGAGCGCGGCGGCACCGGCCGCCCAACGCGCCGCGGTCGCCGACCGTCGGACTCGGGCTCGGGCCGGCTGAGCCTGATCGGACGTCTCCACCACGCCGGACGCGCCGACGCGGCGTCGCGCGACGACGCGCCTCGGCAGCCCAGGCCGACCAGGTGGCGGCGTCGTCGTCGCTGCGGATCGGGAGACGGCTCGCCACCGACGCTCACCGCGACGTCGTGCCCGCGCCGGAGACCCTCGTCGAGTGTGCCTCGCAGTCGGGCCGCACGTCGAGTCGTCGACGGGCCCGGCGACGAGCCCATCGAGGTCGACGACCCAGTGCTCGTCGGCGACGGCCGCACGGTCGTGGACGATCAGGTCGCCGACGCGCAGCGACGACGGCCAGTGGATCGATCCGACCGCATCGCCGTCGCGCCACGCTCGAACGCCGTCGACATCGCCGCGATGGTTGCCGCGTTGCGCCGCCACCGTGCCCTCGTGCCGTGCGGTCGAGCTGGTGACGGCGAGGAGTGCACCGCAGCCCCACGGGGGCGACGTGCAACTCCCCGACGGCGACCCTGCCCCGGTGCCGCCACCAGACGAGACCGAACGGTCCGGCCAGCTCGATCGTCGTGTGCAGCACCGTCACGATGCCGGGTTCGCGGAACACGGCGTCCACCAGGATCTCTCGGTTCCCGCCGGGTGACAGCACGTCGGCGGCGACCTCCGAATCGGTGTGAGGCGACGTCGAGAGTCGGAGTCGGCCACGGCGCCGAACGTCGGGGCCGGCGACCACCACTCGGAGCGTCGCCGGCGAATCGACCGTCGTCACCGTCGGCCCGGCGACCGAGACGATGCCGGTGCGTCGAGCAGTCCGACCATCCGGCCAGCGCCTCGACGACGACGGCCACGAGCAGCGCCGCCATCAGAGCGATGACCACGGGCGTGCCCGTCAGCCGGGCGATCATGCCCGGCGACGACCCACGTCGCCACGAACGCGCCGGCGCCGGGCGACAGGCCCACCGGGCGGGTGTGTTCGTCGCCGACCACGATCAGACCGTCGGAGGCGCGACCCTCGACACGCAGTCGGCCGCGATGTCTCTCCCGGTGGCGACCGTGGACGTGGAACCGGCGACACGGTGGGCCAGCGCCGGCACACTTGCTCGAACGACATCGTTCGCGGTGACGTAGTTGCGGCCGTCGAGCGCTGCGAAGGCCCGGGCGATCGCCACGATGGCCACACCACCACGGGTCGACGGCGCCGACGCGTACTCGCGGATCGTTGCGGGTCGCGTCGAGCAACTCGACGACGTAGGCCGCCACCGCGTCGGTGATCCGCACCGTGGCGACCACGTCGCGGGCGGCGATCAGCTCGTCCAGTGTCACGACCGGCTCGACGGCATCGAGCATCGATCGTCCGCGCCGGCCGGTGAGGACCTCGACCTCGGAGGCGGCCGATGCGCGTCCTGGCGTCACGACGGCATGGAAACGATCGAGGGCACCTTCGCCGAGCCCGTACGTGCCGGCGACGTCGATCGGGTTCTGCGTGGCGACGAGCATGAACGGATGGGGGAGGCGGTGGCTGACCCCGTCGACGGTGACCGTGGCCTCCTCGGCGAGTTCGAGCAGTGCGGACTGCGTGCGGGGCGTCGCCCGGTTGAGTTCGTCGAACACGACGATGTTGGCGAACACGGGCCCGGGCCGGAACCGCATGCCATCGACGTCGAGTTGGCCGCTCGGGACCATCGAGCCGGTGATGTCGCCGGGCAGCAGATCCGACGTTCCCTGGATTCGATGGAAGCTGCCACCGACGGCTCGCGCCAGGACCTGGGCGAGCAGGGTCTTGCCCACGCCGGGGATGTCCTCGATCAGGAGGTGCCCGCCGGCGAGCAGGGTGGCGACGCTGACCTCGACGACCTCGTGTTTGCCGGCCACGACGGCGTTCATCGTGCCGATGAGACGCGCGCCGAGCGCAGCGACTGCATGGGCCTCGCGATCGATGATCGAGTCGGTGTGGGTGATCGACGGTGCGAGTGGGCTGGGCGGCGGCAAGGTGTCCACACGGCTTCATCGGCCCGCGGCGGTCCGGTCTTGAAGCCGCACCCGTGATCACGGCGTGCAGCGCCCGGCGATCAGGCGTGACGAGATGGACAGGCCATGAACGCCCGGTGAACGAATCGCGCACGATCGTTACAGAAGTCCCATGACGCCGCCTGTGACGGTGCACTAGGTTGATGGAGGCAAGCACCGAAACCACCGTGGCCAGTCCACGAAGCAGGAGGTAGCCATCAATGAGCCAGCGTCATCGCACCGAGGAAGTCTTGGTCCCGCTCAAGAAGGAGGTGCGTGCCCACGCCCACAGCGAGCGGCACCGCATCCACGTCGAGCTCCAGACTGTTGCTCAGGATGTGAGTTCGGGTCTCGAGCCCGAAGACGTCCACGAGCCCGGCGCGGCGTGGAAGCCCATCCACCACCACGACGCCGAAGTGGCCAAGAACAAGTTCGCGAAGCGCAGCCGCACGAAGCGCCACTGGAAGACCAAGATGTGGAAGCGCCGCACGCAGCTGCGCCGTGCTCGCGCCGAGGAGCATCTCGTGTTGAGCAAGGGCGACGGCCTCGTCGCCTGACCGGCGACCTTCACCACCCCGTCGGGTTCAGACCAGATCGCGTCGTTCGATCCACGTCGCGAGGAGTTCATCGCGGCGTGCGTGCCACTCCTCGATCGTGATGCCGTAGCGGATGTGGTCTTCCCACGTCCCGTTGATCTCGAGGTACCGCTCGGCAAGGCCTTCCTCACGGATCTGGAGCTTCTCCATGATCCGGCGGCTGCGGGCGTTGCGGGGCACGATGCAGATCTCGATGCGGTGCAGCAGGAGCTGCTCGAACGCGAACTGGAGTACCACCACCACGGCCTCGGCGACGTAGGAATGGCCGGCGTGGCGCTGGTCGATCCAGTAGCCGATCGTGCCGGACTGCATGGCGCCGCGGATCACGTTGTTGAGGTTCACCTCGCCGGCGACGCGGTCGTCGACGAACAGGCCGAATTGGTATGCCGACCCGACGCTGCGGTCGCGGTCACGCTGTTGGCATCGGGCGGTGAACGCGCCGCGGTCGGTCACCGGGTCGGCCTGGTGGATCGGCCGGCTGGGCTCCCACACGGTGAGCCAGTCGGCGTTGCGCTGTCGGACCTCGCTCCAGCTGCGGAAGTCGTTGGCGGCGAGCGGGCGCAGCACCACCCGGCGCCCGTAGAGGCGCACCGGCGACGAGGTCCGAGCAGGATGTCGCAGCGCCATCAGGTCGCAACCCGTCGTGACTCGCCGGCGATGCCGTCCTGGTCGTCGGCGATGCCGTGCTGGTTGTCGGCGATGCCGTCCTGGTGGTCGGCGATGCCGATGGAGTCGAGGTCGAGTCGCCGCATGATGCCAAGTATCACGCAACACGTGGCGATGATCGACTCGACGTGGTCGTCGTCGAGGCCGGGATTGTGGCGGCGGTCGACCACCGGTTCCGTGGCCAGCGTCCGGAACACCTCGTCGGCGTCGGACCGCCGGAGCCGGTAGCCCGCCGGGATCCTGGAGTCGCCGATCTCCACGCGTGCCATCGCCTCGGCGTGGGACCCGACCGCGATCACCGACGTCGACGCAGTGACCGACGGTGCGGCGATGATGATGTCGTCGAGGTGGTCCGCCACCAGCCCGAGGGCGTTGGTGAGATGCGCCGGCGATGGAGGATCGGCCCGTTCGAGCGGCCCCTCGAAGAGGGTCAGCGGCCCGATGGGCATGGTGAACGTGGCGCCGCCGGTCATGGTGACCTCGGTCGAGTGGTCGTCGAGCCGCACGATGAGCGTGCCGGCCGGCATGCCGGCGGTCGGGTCGCTCCTGCCGAGTTGGGCGAGGGCCCACCGGCCGACCGGGTCGTCGCCGCCGGCGAGGGTGTAGGCGACGTGGGCGTGGAGGCACTTGACGCCGGTGCGCGTGCCGCCGACGCCGCCGTACGGGCGCGGTCCCTCGTGGTCGGCGGCGATCGCGGCGTCACGCTCGGCGGCATATCGCTCGTGGGCTGCCGCCAGGGCAGCGGGGTCGACCTCCGCCTCGGCGCGTCGCACGCCGCCCTCGGCCTCGAGCCGACTCACGTCTCGGACGAGTTCGGCCCCGACGAGGTAGTACCGGGTGGGCATCGGTGTGCCGTCGTCGAGCAGCGGTGCGTTGCGCACGACGACCGGGTCGCCGCTGTCGTCGCGTACCACGACGTCGAACGCGCCCTGGGGTTCGCGACCGAGCAGCTGCGCGACGCGAACCCGATCGTCCATCAGTGGCGACGGCGTCGCAGGAGGAAGAGCAGCACGATGATGGCGATGATCGCCGGTGCCACCCGCTTGACGATGGAGCTGCCACCGACCTCCATCAGATCGATCGGTTCGGCGGCGGCGCCCTCGATCTTGCGAACGGTCGGTGCCGACGGGGCGTGTGGCTGCCGTGTCGGAGACGGTCGGCTCCGGCGGTGCCGGGCTGCGGCGGCGGCGTGTGCCCTCGTCGTCGATCATCTGGTTCAGGTTGTCGGCGAACTGGGCCATCAGTTTCGAGCTGACGTCGCCCATGATCCCGCGGCCGAACTGGGCGACCTTGCCGGTGATGTGCAGGTCGGTGGTGACCGCGACCCGGGTGCTCGTCGGCGACAGCGACTCGGCCTGCGCGGTGATCTCGGCCGTTGCATTCCCGCGGCCGCCGGTGTCGCGGCCCGCTCCCTTGATCACCGCGCGGTAGTTCTCGTCGTCGCGTTCGATGAAGTGGGCCTCACCCTTGAACTGGCTGCTGATCGCACCGAGCTTCACCTTGACCACGCCGCGGTAGGTGTCGCCCTCGACCTCTTGGAGTTCCGCCCCGGGGAGGCACGGCGCGATGCGTTCGAGGTCGGTGATGAGCGGCCACGCCTCGTCGATGGGGCGATTGACCGTGAACTCGTTGATCAACTGTTCTGCCATCGTCGGAGGTCCTCTTCGGTGTCGATGTCGGCGGATGAACCAGTGCACGGTACTTCACGCACGAGGTCGGGTCGAACTCGCATCAGTGATCGGGCTCCCTCGTCGCCGTCGGGCGGCAGGAGCGCCCAGACGGTCGAGTCGAGCCTGACCGGGTTGCCGCGCCGGCCGCCGTAGGTGGCCACGGCGATCGGGGCGTCGGTGGCGGCGACGCTGCGCCATGCGTCCGGCGTGATGAACGGTTGGTCGGCCAATCCGACCACGACGGCGTCGCATCCGAGCTCGCCGGCCGCATCGAGGCCGGTGCGCAGCGATGTCATCTGTCCCTCGGCCCAGCGAGGGTTGTGGCGGACCGTCACCTCGTGGAGGTGCTCGACCGGGACGATGTCGGCGGCGGCTCCGGTGACCACGATCACCGGGCCGACCCGGGCGGCGATGACGTGGGCGAGCGCTCGTTCGAACACGGTTCCCGGCGTCTCGGTCTCCGTCGCGGGCAGTTTCGCCGACAATTTGTGACCGTCGCCGCTCCATCGCGAGCCGGCGCCGGCGGCGAGGATGACAGCGGCGGTGGCTGGCGACATTCCCCCAGCGTAGGGGCCAGATCGACGACCTGTCGGTGCGGTGGTGGGGCCGATTCGAGGGGGTCGGATCCATCGGACAGATGACGGTCCCGTGACGAAAATCTTGCCGTCGCGCTTGAGTATTGCGATTGCGTGACGATATGTTACCGATTCGTCATGCGGGCCGGTTCGACCGGTACGTGCGATTCGACCCGAGCGAACCATGACCCACACCACACCGACACCCACCGGTCTCCCCACGTGCCCCACTCGAACCCGCCTCGTGCGAGTTCGCCGGATCGTCGTGGCGCTGGTCGCGACGGCGGCGGTGAGCGTCGGCGTCATCGCCGCCGATCCGACGACGGCTGCGGCGGCACAGGGAGCGCTCGAGACGAATGCCATGGCGCCGGTCGTGACCTCGTCGGCTCGTGAGGCGCTCGCCAACTACGACGAATGGGTGGCCACCGACAACGCCGCTGCCTATCGCAGCTACGTCTGGTACCGCACGCAGACAGCCCGGTTCGCAGCCACCGAACTCGGCTACCCCCAGCAGGAGATGGTCGAGGCGTGGGCCGCCACACCGATCGAGCATCAGCGCGCCGTCCTCGCGGCCATGACGCAGGTCGGCGTTCCGTACCGCACGAACACCAGCCAGGAGGGCGTCGGCTTCGACTGCTCCGGGCTCACCACCTACGCATGGTCGAAGGCCGGCGTGCAACTCGTCCGTCAGAGCGGCCAGCAGATCCGCGATGCGCTGCCGCTCGATCGCGCCCAGGCCAAGGCCGGCGACCTCGTCCAGTACCCCGGACACGTGATGATGTACCTCGGCGTGGGCGACGCGGTGATCCACTCCGTGCAGCGTGGTCGCACCGTCGAACTCGACACGATCAACACCCGCCGGGTCGACTCGGTCCGCTTCGGCGATCCGACGGTCTGAACCGCTCCGAACCGGTCCGAACCGCTCTCAGGAGTGGATGTCGCCGGAGCCGTCCCGCAGTGACGGGACGTTGCGGCCGGTACGTCGGGCGATGATCTCCGCGCAGATCGACACGGCGGTCTCCTCCGGGGTCCGCGCTCCGATGTCGAGCCCGATCGGTGACATCAGCCGGTCGAGGTCGCTGCGCTCGGTGACGCCCACCTCGGCGAGACGTTCCATCCGGCGGGCATGCGTCGACCGGCTGCCCATCACCCCGATGTAGCCGACCGTGGTTGCCAACGCGCCCTGCACCGCCGGGATGTCGAACTTGGGGTCGTGCGTCAGGATGCACACCGCGTCGCGTGGGCCGAGTTCGTGGCCGTGTTCGGTGAACACCGGCGTCGGCCAGCTGACCTTCACCTCGTCGGCCATCGGGAAGCGTCGACGCGTCGCGAAGACCTCGCGGGCGTCGCAGACGGTGACCCGGTAGCCGAGGATCTTGGCGACGCGTGCCAGTGCCGCGGTGAAGTCGACGGCGCCGAAGATCCACATCTGCGGCGGTGGAGCGTGCGACTCGATGAACACCCGCACGGTCGGTTGGCCGACGAGATCCTCGGGCGTGGTCTGGCCCTCGGGCCCGTAGTGGCGGATGCCCGAGCGGGCGGCCTCGAGTTCGGCGAGCGCATCGCGGGCGACGACCCGGTCGAGTTCGGGGTGGCCGAGCGACCCCTGGGGGGCCGCGTCGGGCTCGACGAGGAGCTTGGCGCCGACGTTCGGGCCGTCGATGACGGTGGCGAGCGCGACCGGGGCCGATTCCCTCAGCCGTCGGGCGTAGTGGTCGAACAGCGTCACCAGTCGAGTTCCTCGATGAACAGGTGGATCGTGCCGCCACACGTGAGGCCGACGGCGAAGGCCTCGTCGTCGGAGTAGCCGAACGTGACGATGCCGGCGGTCCGTTCGCCGCCGAGGATCGCCAGGGCCTCCGCCACGACGGCTCCCTCGACGCAGCCGCCGCTCACACTGCCGGCCACCTCACCCGACTCGGTGACGGCCATCGCGGCCCCCGGATCGCGCGGGCCCGATCCCTCGATGTCGACGACGCGGGCCACGGCGATCCGTTCGCCGGCGGCGCGCCAACGTTCGATGTCGTCGAGCAGATCGTTCATGGTGCGGTTCGTCTCCTGTCGTCCATCGTCGTCGCAACGGCTGTCACCCGGGTGTCGGACACCACGGACGCTACCACGGTACCGACACCACGGTAACGGGGGTCACCGCTCGGAGATCACGGCGGTGAGTTCCTCCATGGCGGCCACCGAGTGGCCCTCCACGAAGCGGTCGACGTGCGGAAGCGCCGCAGCCATGCCCCGGGCGAGCGGTGCGTAGCCGGGTGTGACCTTGAGCGGATTGACCCAGATCAGCCGATGGGTCACGCGGTGCAGGCGCTGCATCTGCTCGCTCAGCTCGTCGGGGTCACCTCGGTCCCAGCCGTCGGAGAGGATCACGACGATCGAGTTGCGGGCGAGCCCGCGCACGCCCCATTCGTCGTTGAACTCGCGCAGATCGGCGCCGAGCCGGGTGCCGCCGCTCCAGTCGACGACGCGACGGCCGACCGCACCCAGGGCGATGTCGGGGTCGCGGCTCGTGAGTTCGCGGGTGATGCGCGTCAGGCGTGTCCCCATCGTGAACGCCTCGACCTTCTGGCGTCCGGCAACGGCTGCGTGCACGAACCGCAGCAACGCTCGGGCATAGGGCTCCATCGATCCGCTCACGTCGAGCAGCAGGACGAGGCGTCGCAGGCGGGGCGTCGGCGCCGAGAAGTGGCGTTCGATCGGCTCGCCTCCGGCCTGGATCGCGGATCGCACCGTGCGGCGGATGTCGGGACGCGACGTGATGCGCCGGGTCGGGCCCCTGCGCAACGAGTTGCGTGGCGCGCCGACGAGTCGCAGGTGCGACATGAGTTCGTGGGCCTGGGTCAGCTCGTCGGGGGTGTAGGTGGCGAAGTCCTTGTTGCGCAGGACCTCGGTGGCCGAGAAGCGCAGTTCGATCACGTCGTCGGAGGGGTCGCCCTGATCGTTGCCGGCAGCGTCGTCGGCGTCGTCGGTGTCGACTGCGATCGTGATGCTCAGCGTCTCGGTCGGTCCGTCGTCGCCCGGCCCCGAGCGCAGCTGTTCGAAGAAGACGGCGAACGCCCGGTCGTACATGGCGATGTCCTCGGGGTGGCGGACGAGGGTGGCCCGCCCGGCCCAGTACGTGGTGTCGCGGTCGGTGATGCCGGTGGCGCAGAGTGCCTCGGCGAAGGTGTTGGTGCAGCTCGTCGGCACGCTGAGGCCCACGCCGCGCAGGATCTGGCTGAACGCCACGGCGATGTCGGCGGGGCCGGTGGTCGTGACCATCAGCGGGCTCAGACGTCGTCGATGGTGAGCTGGCCAGGCGCGTTCGAGGCGGCCAGCGCCTTCTCGGTGGCGATCTTGACGAGGTCGGCGATGCCGTGCTGCTCGACGCGCACGCTGTCTTCGCGGTACTTCACGACGGTTCCGAGCGTGTTGGCGACGACTCGTTCGTCGAGTGCGGTCGCGCCGAGGCGTCCGAGTGCGGTGGCCCAGTCGATGGTCTCGGCGACGCCGGGCGGCTTGTAGAGGTTGAGCTCCCGAAGTGCCTCGACGGCTCCGGCCACCTGCCGGGCGAGGTCGCCGTCGATGCCGGGAACGCGCAGCTTGACGATCGCGACCTCACGCTCGAAACCGGGGTGCTCGACCCAGTGATAGAGGCATCGACGCTTCAAGGCATCGTGCACGTCACGGGTGCGGTTCGATGTCAGCACCACCAGTGGCGGACGGGTGGCGGTGAACACGCCGACCTCGGGAATCGTGATCTGGTAGTCGGACAGCACCTCGAGCAGGTAGGCCTCGAACTCGTCGTCGGCGCGGTCGATCTCGTCGATCAGCAGCACGGGCGGCGGCCCGTCGACCGGTTCGATGGCGCGCAGCAACGCTCGTTTGATGAGGAATCGTTCGCCGTACAGCTCGGCTTCGAGATCGTCGGCGGTGCGTGAACTGGTCTCGCCGGTCGCCTCGGCGGCACGCAGGTGCAGGAGTTGACGGGCGTAGTCCCAGTCGTACACCGCCTGGGCGACGTCGATGCCCTCGTAGCACTGCAAGCGGATGAGTTGGCCTCCGGTCGCCGCGGCCAACGTCTTGGCGAGCTCGGTCTTGCCGACGCCCGCCTCGCCCTCGAGCAGCAGCGGCCGGCGCAGCGACATGGCGAGGAACACGGCCGTCGAGATGCCCTCGTCGGGGAGATAGCCGTGACGGGACAGCGCATCTGCCACGTCGTTCGGAGTCATCCGGACGACGTTACCGGAGACGCCGGCGCGGCGGCAGGGTCGACACCGGTTGGTGCGGGCGGCCCGCGGCGGCATCATGGTGCGGTGCGGGGTGGTTTCGAGCTGTCGTTGTATGCGCCGTCGGCGACACGGGTCGAGGCGATCCTGGACGACGGTGAGGTGGTCGAGCTGCACGTGCGAGCGACCGTTCGACGACTGGAAGGGTGAGGTGCCCGTCGGCGCTCGCTACCTGCTCCTCATCGACGGTACCCGACCGGTGCTCGACCCCCGGGCCACCGAGGTCTGGTTCCCGCCGGGTCATTCGCGCGATGCCGCACGGGCCACGGAGACGCTCGACCGCGCGCACGTTCCCGCGAGCGGTGGCACGGCCGTGGCCGCAACCGCGGCCCCAGCGCCACACCGATCGTCCCCTGGTGGTCTACGAGGCGCACGTCCGCGGGCTGACGAAGCGGCGTCATGGTGACGACGCCGGCACGTTCCGAGGAGCGATCGGCGAGCTGCCACGGCTGCGTGAGTTGGGTGTGTCGGTGCTCGAACTCCTGCCCGTCCACCAGTTCGATCCCGACGAGGACAACTACTGGGGGTACATGCCGCTCGTGTTCGGTGCGATCCACCGCCAGTACGCGGCCGGCGACGATCCGGCGAGCGAACTGGCCGACCTCGTCGAGGCCGCCCACGCGCCACGACATCGAGGTGTGGCTCGACGTCGTGCTGAACCACACGACGGAGGAGGATCGCACGGGCCCGACCTACTCGTTGCGCGCGCTGGCAGAGCGTGAGTACTACGTCGTCGATCACGACGGCGTGTACCTGAACGACGCCGGGACGGGCAACGTGGTCGACGCCAACTCGCCGTCGGCGCGGCGCCTGATCATGGAGGCGCTCGATCGGCTGGCCGACCTCGGCGTCGACGGGTTCCGGTTCGACCTCGCCGCCGTGCTCGCACGTGACGCCGACTTCGTACGCGCCATCGGTGACTGGGCCGAACGCCGCGACGTCCGTCTCGTGGCCGAACCGTGGGACCTGGCGCGGTACCTCCTCGGCCCCGACTTCCCCGACCGGCGGTGGATGCAGTGGAACGGCGAGTTCCGCGATGACGTGCGTGGATTCCTCCGTGGCGAGCCCGGCATGGTGCCGCGGGTCGCGAAGCGCTTGGCGGGGAGTCCCGACCTGTTCGGTTCGCCCATGACGTCGGTCAACTTCCTGACCGCCCACGACGGATTCACGATGTACGACCTCGTGGCGTACGACCATCGACACAACGAGGCCAACGGGTGGGACAACACCGACGGCCATCACGACAATCGATCGTGGAACAGTGGCTGGGAGGGTGACGACGGGGTGCCCGACAGCGTCCTCGAGTTGCGTGAGCGCCAGATCCGCAATGCCATGTGTCTGCTGCTGCTCAGCCACGGTGTGCCGATGTTCGTGGCCGGCGATGAGTTCGCCCGGACGCAGGGTGGCAACAACAACGCCTACAACCAGGACAACGAGACGTCATGGATCGATTGGGAGCGCGCCGGGGAGTACGGCGACCTCGAACGCTTCGTGTGCCGGTTGATCGAGCTGCGCTCGGGCCATCCCGTGCTCTGGGATCCAGCGCGGTGGGGCGAGCTGATGACGGTGCACGGAGCGGACGGCGGCCCCGATCTGTCGTTCGAGTCGCGGTCGATCGCCTGGAGCGTCGACGGCCTCTACATGATGGCGAACATGTGGTGGGAACCGGTCGACTTCGAGGTGCAGGTACCCGGGTACTGGCGGTTCGTCGTCGACACGAACGATCCGTGGGCGCCGCCGGTCGGCAGCCGGGCCGGCGACGTCGTCACCGTCGGCCCGAGATCGATCGTCGTCCTCGAAGCCTGATGTGACGATTGGTGTCAGACACCAATCGTCACATCAGGAATCGAAGCCGAGGCCCATGCGATCGAGGGTGCGCAGCCAGGCATTGCGTCGGCCGGTCTTGTCCTCGCGGTTCATCGACCATCGTGTCGCCTGGATGCCGGCGAAGCGGAACGGCTCGGGCGGGAACGGCAGCGGCTTCGACTTGACGAAGTCGGTCTGGGTGGCGATGGTCTTGCGCTCGGCGAGCAGATCGAGCATCGTCGCGGCGGCGAATCGTGTCGCCGCCACCCCGAGGCCGGTGTAGCCGACGGCGTACGCCACCCGGTTCGAGATCGCCCGGCCGAAGAACACCGAGAATCTCGTGCTCGTGTCGATCGCCCCACCCCACACGTGGGAGAAGAGCACGTCGTCGAGCTGCGGGAACGTCTCGAAGAAGTGGCTCGACAACTTCGCCCACGTCTCGGGGCGACTCTCCAGTTCGTTGCCGACCTTCGACCCCCAGAAGTAGATGGCGTCGTAGCCGCCCCACAGGATCCGGTTGTCGGCCGTGAGCCGGTAGTAGTGGAACTGGTTGGTGATGTCGGACAGCCCCTGGCGATGCTTCCAGCCGATGCGATCGAGTTGTTCGGCGCTCAGTGGCTCGGTCACCAGGCAGTAGTCGTACACGGGGATCATGTACTGGCCGATGCGCTTGAGCAGGGGTTTGTCGGCGTTGGTGCCGAGCACCGACCTTCGCGCAGCGCACCGTGCCGAGCGGGGTGCGCACCGCCACGCCCGCACCGTCGCGGGCGATGTCGGTTGCCTTGGAGTGCTCGTAGATCCGCACCCCGAGTTCTTCGGCGACCCGCTTGAGTTCCCAGGCCAACTTCGCCGGGTCGACCAGCGCCGCCCGGTCCGATCGGTACAGCCCGCCGGTGTAGGTGGGCGAGTCGACCTCGGCTCGCATCGCGTCCTGGTCGAGCCACGTGACGCGCTGGCCCATCGAACGCAGCAGGTCGTGTTCCTCGCGCAGCTCGTCGAGATACGACGGCGGATGGTTCGTGTGGGCCACGTCGATGACGCCGTTGCGCTCGTACTCGCAATCCATGTGATAGCGCTCGATCGCCGCCTCGATCTCGTTGAGGTTGTTCAGCCCGAGCTCTTCGAGCACGTCGATCTCGTCGGCGTGGCGATCCATGCCGTTGCCGACGCCGTGTGTGAGGGACGACTCCATGAAGCCGCCGTTGCGGCCGCTGGCGGCGCCGCCGACCTCGCCCTTGTCGATCAACACGACGTCGCGCGACGGATCGCGTTCCTTGGCGATCACGGCGGTCCACAGCCCGGTGTATCCGCCCCCGACGATGCACAGGTCGCAGTGTTCGTCGCGCACCAGCGTGGGGTTCGACTCGGGGATCTCAGCGCTCTCGAGCCAGTACGGGTAGGGCTCGGCGTCGGCGATGGCGTCGAGTGCGAGTTGGGACGGTTCGTCGGAATGGTTGCTGTCGCTCATGGTTTCACTGGGCGGCGATCGTACTCGGACGGTCGGATCTGCTGCGACGGCGATCCCGGGTGGCGATCTACGGTGGCGGGATGGATCTCGGAATCACTGGACGTCGGGCGGCAGTGGCCGCCGGATCATCGGGACTCGGTCTGGCGACGGCGGCGCACTGGCGGCCGAAGGCGCCCACGTGGCGATCTGCGGACGTGACCCCGATCGTCTCGCTGCCGCCGTCGAGCAGATCGGCCATGGCTGCGTCGGGCTCGTGGTCGACGTGTCGACGGTCGACGGTTCGGCGTCGTTCGTCGAGCAGGCCGTCGACTGCGCTCGGCGCCGTCGACATCCTCGTCACCAACGCCGGCGGACCACCGCCCGGGAACTTCGCGTCGACACCGGTCGACGCCTATCCAGGCGGCGCTCGACCTGAATCTGATGTCGGTGGTGGCGATGTGCAAGGCGGCCGTGCCGGCCATGCAGGAGCGGCGATGGGGGAGGGTGGTCGCCATCACGTCGCTCGTCGGTGCGTCAACCGATCGCCCAGCTGATCCTGTCGAACACCGCTCGTGCCGGGAGCGACCGGCTTCCTCAAGACCCTCGCGCTCGAGGTCGCCGACGACGGCGTGACGGTCAACAGCATCCAGCCGGGGCTGCACCGCACGCCCCGGGTGACGCAGCTCTACTCCGACGAGCAGCAACGCTCGATGCGGATGGGTGAGGCCGCCGACTTCGGCGCCGTCGCCACATTCCTGTGCAGCGAGCAGGCCAAGTTCACCACCGGCGTGCAGCTCCACGTCGACGGCGGCGCGTACCTCGGCCTGCTGTAGCGGCCCCGGCGTACGCGAGACTCCGGTCGATGTCCACTCGCACCACGCTCCACGTCGATCGCCACTCGATCGGCACGACCCGCCTCGTCGAGGTCGACGAGGCCGAGTTGGCCGCCGATCACGTCCGTCTCGCGATCGAGCAGTACGCGCTCACCGCGAACAACATCACCTATGCCCAGTTCGGCGACATGCTCGCCTACTGGGACTTCTACCCGGTCACCGCCGAGTGGGGCAACGTGCCGGCGATGGGGTACGCCCGGGTCACCGAGTCGAACGTCGAGGGCATCGCCGTCGGTTCGCGCTACTACGGCTGGTACCCGATGGCGACCGGTGTCGACGTCCGGGCGGTTCCCGACGCACGACGGGTTCCGCGATGACGGCGCCCCACCGCGCCCCGCATGCCGCGGTCTACCGCGGGTTCACGGCCACCGACCGCGATCCGATGGCCACCAGCGCTGCCGACGAGCCGCGCCATGCGCTCCTGCGTGGCCTGTTCGGCACGGGGTTCCTGGCCGACGCCTTCTTCGCCGCCGACGCGTACCGGGGCGCCGAGCAGGCGATCGTGCTGTCGGCCAGCAGCAAGACGGCACTCGGGTACGCGGCGTCGGCCAAGCTCACCGGCGGCGTGCGACTCGTCGGAGTCACCTCGCCGGGCAACGCCGACTTCGTGCGCGGCGTGGGGTACTACGACGAGGTCGTCACGTACGACCAGCTCGCCGACATCGCCCTCGTGCCGAGCGTCGTGATCGACATGGCCGGTCTCGGCTCCGCCGTGGCCGCCGTGCATGCTCGTCTGGGTGACGACGTGCGTTACTCGATGGTGGTCGGCAAGAGCCACCACGATGCCCCGCCCGTCATGGTGGAGCACGGGCCGACACCGGAGATGTTCTTCGCTCCGGGCGCGGTTGCCGATCGACTCGCCGAGTGGGGTGTCGACGGATACCAGCAGCGGATGCGCGGTGCGCTGACGACGTTCATCGCCGACAGCTACGACTGGCTCACGATCGACGAACGCCGTGGGCCCGAGGCCGCGCAGGCCGCCTGGGCCGAACTCCACGCCGGCGAGGTCGCGCCGTCGTGCGGCCTCATCGCCTCGCTCCGGCCCTGATGCAGGTCCGGATCTGATGCAGTTCTAGATCGAAGCGGGCCCGGCGGCGTCGCCGTATTCGATGCGGCGGGCGCGTAGCCGGAGGTCTTCGAGGACGCGCCGGTTCGCGGCTTGGAGGTCGGCGAGGAATGCAACCGCCCAGATCTGGGCGGCGACCACGATCAGCCCGATTCCGCCGAGGAGGCTCGGCACCCGGCTCGTGTAGTCGTCCTCGAAGACGTACAGCGCCGAGCCACCGCAGCAGGAGCAGCGCGCCGATGACGAACGGGACGAGGCCGATGAGGAAGAAGAACCGGAACGGCTTGTACAGGGCGAAGCTGCGGATGATCGACTGCGCCGACCGCCAGATGTAGCGCGAGGTGCTCTTGACCAGGCGCGATTCTCTCGTCTTGGGGTTCACGCCGATCGGCACGGAGGTGATGGCGACGCCGTTCCATCCCGGCCTGCACGATCGTTTCCATCGTGTACGTGTATCGGCCGAAGACCTGGACGCGCATGGCGGCGTCGCGGGTGTAGGCCCGGAACCCGCTGGCTGCGTCGCGTACGCCGGTGCCGGAGAACCGTCGGACGACGGAACTGCCCAGCCGCTGGAGGAGCTTCTTGGTGCGCGAGAAGTCGTCGATCGTCTCGATCGGCCGTTCGCCGACGACCATCTCGGCGTCGCCCGACAGCACCGGGGCGACGAGGTCGGGAATCGACGAACCCTGGTACTGGTTGTCGGCGTCGGTGTTCACGATCACCGTGGCGCCGGCACGCAGGCAGGCGTCGAGCCCGGTCATGAACGCCGCCGCGAGCCCCCGGTTGTGGGGGTGCGAGACCACGTGGTCGACGCCGAGTTCGTGCGCGACCTCGACCGTGCGGTCGGTGCTGCCGTCGTCGATCACGAGCCATTCGACGACGTCGACACCCGGAACCTCGCGGGGAGGTCGGCCACCGTGAGCGGCAGCGTCTTCTCCTCGTTGAAGCACGGGATCTGGATGATCAGCTTGATCGGCTTGGCCGTGTTCACGGGGCTCGACATCAGGGCGCAGCGTAACTGGTGGGGGTCTCGGCCTCGTCGTGGTCGATCGCCGGTGGCCGTGCGACTCACCGGGACCGAGATGGCGGCGCCGAGGAGATCGACTGCCACCGACACGACCCGGCTGATGACGGCCACCGACACGGCCAGGCCCGCGCCGAGCGGTGCCGTCATCATCGAGATGAACACGGCCTCACGAACGCCGAGGCCACCGGGCAGACCGATGATGACGAATCCGGCGATCCACGACACGCAGGTCGCGTAGATCAGGGTGACGACGAGGTCGGCGTCGAGTGTGGCGCCCAGCGCGCGGGCCGAGAAGATGTTCATACCGGAGAACAGCACCCAGACGGGGAGGTACCGGGCCACGATGCCGGCGAACCAGGCTGCATCGGGCAGGCGCAGCTCGCGCGTGGGTGAGGCGGTCGGCGAGACGATGCAGTGCATCGCGGATCGGTCGGAATGCCAGCGCCGCGAACCCCACGATCAACCCGACGCCGAGCAGGATCGGGACGAGCCGTGACCCGGCCGGCGACACCGTCCCGGCGATGGCCGCGACTGCGACGGCGCCGAGCAGCGTCGCCACCATCGACATCGCCGTCGACCAGTAGGCGATCGAGCGGGGAGTGCGATCACGATGGGCCAGTTCGGCCTGGCCCACGATCGGCCAGATCCCACCGGGCACGTACTTGCCGAGCTGGCCGACGAAGAACCAGTACAACCCCCGGCGCCATGGTGCGGGCGCGCCGCCGTGGCGGACGATGAGCAACCAGTTGACGCCGAGGAGGGCCATCGCCGCGAGACCGGAGACGACCGCGACGACGAGCCAGACCGGGTCGGATGAGGCGAGCGCATCCGCGATCTCCTCGCGATCGTGCACGATCCTCACGGCGACGAAGGTGAGCCCGGCGACGCCGATGGCGATGCCGAGCAGGTTGACGAGGCGTGACCGGTTCATTCGATCGGGTTGGCGCGCACCATCGCCCACGGCAGCGGGGTGGCGGTCTGGGCCACCTCGAACTGGGTGCCGACGAAGTTGGCGAAGCCACGCTTGGTCCAGTGGTTGATGTGCCCCGGGGTGTTGCCGAGGTGGCGCCAGTAGCGGCCGCGGGCCATGTTGCCGGCGCGCCAGATGGGCTCGAACGGCACCGATGCGATCAGTGAGCCGGAACACACACGGTGCAGCTCGTGGAGCGCGCCGGCGGTGTCGCCCAGGTGCTCGAACACCTCGATGGCGAGCACGAGGTCGAACGAATCGTTCGGGAACGGCAGGGTCGTGGCGTCGCCGAACACGCACGAGAGTTCGCGTGCCTTCCAGTCCTCGGCGAGTTCGTCGTCGGGCAGGTCGAGGCCGAGCACGGTCGCCGCCGGGAATCGTTCGATCACCCGGCTGGTGACGATGCCCTCACCGACGCCGATCTCGAGGATCCGGCGTGGGGTGACCGAGGCGCTCGCCGCGTCGAGCATCGAGTCGAACGCGGTGAAGAATCCCGCGCATCATCCGCTGTTCGATCGGATTCGTCGAGGCGTACTTGTCGTACGTGTTGCCGGTCGGCACCGGTTCCTGCGTCGCCATCACCCCAGTGTCGCACGACAATCGGGCGTTTCGCGTCGTGTTACCCGTGGTGTCTGACACCACGGGTAACGGGGTCAGGCGGAGGCGATGTCGAGGGCGCGGCGGGTCAGTACTTTGGCGAGGTGCTGGCGGTACTCGACGCTGGCGTTGAGGTCGGCCTGCGGATCGGCGTCGGCTGCGGCCTGCTCGGCGGCGTCGGCGACGCTGGCACCGCTCGGCGATGGCGGCCGCCACGCTCGTGGCGAGGACGGGGGTGGCACCCATGTTGACCAGGCCGACACCGGCCCGGTCGCCGTTGCGCCACGCAGCGACACCGACGATGGCCCAGTCCTGGGCGCGACGGTTGAACTTCTGGAAGCTCCAACCGGCGCCGTTCATCTTCGGCACCCGGATCTCGGTGAGCACCTCGTCGGCTTCGAGGGCCGACTCGAAGAACGTCTGGTAGAAGTCGGCCGCGGCGATCTCGCGTGTGCCGTTCGGACCCTGGGCCACGTAGGTCGCCCCCAGCGCCAGCGTGGTCGCCGGGAGGTCGGAGGCCGGATCGGCGTGGGCGATCGAGCCGCCGATGGTGCCGCGATGGCGCACCTGCGGGTCGCCGACGTGGCCGGCGGCGTGGGCGAGGAGCGGCACGTGCTGCTTCAGGACGTCGGACGTCTCGACGTCCATGTGCCGGGTCATCGCGCCGATCGCGATCTGGTCGCCGTCTTCGCGGATGTACGACAGATCGCTGAGTCGGCCGATGTCGATCAAGCACGCTCGGCTGCGCCAGACGCAGCTTCATCATCGGGAGCAGGCTGTGCCCGCCGGCGATGAACTTGGCCTCGTCGCCGTGCTGTGCGATGAGGCTGATGGCCTCCTCGGCCGACTCGGCGCGGACGTAGTCGAATGCGGCGGGAATCACTGGGGGCCTCCGTTGGGGCTGGTGCTGGTGGATCGGGCGGCGTGGATGGCATTCCACACCGTGTTCGGACTGGCGGGCATCGGCACGTCGTGGACCCCGAGGCCCGACAGTGCGTCGACGATGGCGTTCATCACGGCGGGTGCCGATCCGATGGTGCCGGCCTCGCCGACACCCTTCACGCCGAGCGGGTTCGTCGGCGACGGCGTGACCGAGTGGCCGATGGTGATCGACGGCACGTCGCTGGCTGCCGGCACGAGATAGTCGGCGAGGGTCGAGGTGCGCAGGTTGCCGTCGGAGTCGTAGTCGGCGCCCTCGTAGAGCGCCTGGGCGAGGCCCTGGACGACACCGCCGTGCACCTGGCCCTCGACGATCATCGGGTTGACCTGGTTGCCGCAGTCGTCGACGGCGACGTACTGCAGCACGTCGACGGCACCGGTCTCGGTGTCGACCTCGACGAGGCACATGTGCGTGCCGAACGGCCACGAGAAGTTCGGCGGGTCGTAGGTGACCTGCGCTTCGAGGTTCGGCTCGAGGCCGTCGGGCAGGTTGTGCGCCGTGAACGCCTCGAACGCGATCGCCGCGAGCGGCATCTCCCGGTCGGGTGATCCGGCCACACGGAACACCCCGCCGACGAACTCGAGGTCGTCGACGTTGGCCTCCATCTGGTGGGCGGCGATCTGCCTGGCCTTGTCGATCACCTTGTCGCAGGCCATCGACACCGCGACGCCGCCGACGGGCAGTGAGCGCGAGCCGTAGGTGTCCATGCCGAGCGGGGCGATGGTGGTGTCGGAGTGCAGCACGTCGACGTCCGCGGGGTCGATGCCGAGCTTGTCGGCGACGATCATCGACCACGACGTCTCGTGGCCCTGGCCGTGCGGCGAGGTGCCGGTGACGACCTGCACCTTGGAGGTCGGCAGGATGCGCACCGTCGCTGCCTCCCAGCCACCCGCGGAGTAGTTGAGCGAGGCGAGCACGCGTGACGGCGCGAGGCCGCACATCTCGAAGTACGTCGACACACCGAGGCCGAGCCGCTTCGTTGCTCCGTCGACGTTCTGCTCGGCCTGTCGGGCACGCACCCCGACGTAGTCGATCATGTCGGCGGCGATGGTTGCGGCGGCATCGTGGTCGCCCGAGTCGTAGACGAGCCCGGTGCACGCCTCGTACGGGAACTGCTCCTTGCGGATGAAGTTGCGACGCCGCAGTTCGAGGGGGTCGACGCCGACGACGGCTGCGAGCGCGTCCATCGCCCGCTCGATGGCGTACGTCGCCTCGGGGCGCCCGGCGCCGCGGTACGCGTCGGTCGGGGTGAGGTTCGTGAACACCCCGGTGCACGAGAAGTCGTACGCCTTGGGAAGGTCGTACACGCCGGCGTACAGGAAGGCGCCGAGGAGCGGGATGCCCGGCGTGATGAGCTGCATGTAGGCGCCCATGTCGGCGGTGAGCCGGACCCGCATGGCCGTCAGCTTGCCGTTGGCGTCGGCGGCGAGCTCCATGTGCTGGATCTGGCCGCGCCCCTGGATGGTGGCGACCGTGTTCTCGGAGCGGGTCTCGTTCCAGCGCACCGGAACACCGTGCTTGCGTGACAGCGCGACGCACAGCAATTCCTCGGCGTACACGTCGAGCTTGGAGCCGAACCCGCCACCGACTGCCGGGGCGATGACGCGGAGTTGGTGCTCCGGCACTCCGAGCGTGACGGCGACCATCACCTTGAGGACGTGGGGGATCTGGGTCGAGGTGTACAGCGTGACGTCGCCGCCGAACGGCTGGGGGATCGAGACGACGGCCCGCGGCTCCATCGCCATCGGGATGAGACGCTGCTGGACGTACCGTTCGCTCACCGTGTACGCGGCGTCGTCGAATGCCTTCTGGACCGCACCGTCGGTCTCCTCGATGAGGAGATTCCACGTGTACGCCGAGTTCGTGTCGAGGTCGGGGTGCACCAGCACGCGATCGGAGAGGGCATCTTCGAGGTCGACGACCGGTTCGCGCGCGTCGTACTCGACGTGGATCGCCTCGATCGCGTCGTGGGCGATCGTGTCGCTGTCGGCGAGCACGACGGCGACGCCGTCACCGACGTAGTGGACGGCGTCGATGGCGATCGGATGGTGCGGCGGGTTGAGCATGTCGTCGGTGACGGCCCACGCGCAGGGCATGGGGGCCGCCCACTGGTCGGCGAGGTCGGCGCCGGTGTACACGGCCCGCACGCCGGGCATCGCGGCGGCCGCAGCGGTGTCGATCGACACGATCGTGGCGCTGGCGTAGGGGCTGCGCAGCACGGCCATGTGGAGCGCCCCGGGCACCTTCATGTCGTTGGCGAAGACGGCCTCGCCGGTCAGGAGGACCGGATCCTCCTTGCGGAGCAGGCGCCGGCCGATCACTCCGGTGGTGGTCGGTTCGTCGATCATGGTCATGGCTGGACCCCCATCCAGTCAGTCGTCACACGGTGCCGGGTCAAACGTGACGTTTGGCGGAAACGTCACGTTTGACCCGGCACCGTGTGAGGTGTGGTTGCTCAGGCGTTCGCCGACGCGGCGGCGAGGACGGACTTGACGATGTTGTGGTAACCGGTGCAGCGGCACAGGTTGCCCTCGAGGCCGAGGCGGACGTCCTGCTCGGTCGGGTTCGGGTTCTCCTCGAGCAGGCTGGTCGCCGCCATGACCATGCCGGGTGTGCAGTAGCCGCACTGCAGGCCGTGGTTCTCCATGAAGGCCTGCTGCATCGGGTGCAGCGTGCCGTCGGCGGCCGCCATGCCTTCGATGGTGCGGATCTCCTGGCCGTCGGCCTGCACGGCCAGCACGGTGCAGCTCTTGACCGCCTCACCGTTGAGGTGCAGCGAACAGGCGCCGCACGACGAGGTGTCGCAGCCGATGTTGGTGCCGGTCAGCCCGACGACCTCACGGATGTACTGCACGAGGAGGAGGCGCGGCTCCACATCGTGTGTCTGCGGTGTGCCGTTGACTGTGACGGTGATCTCCACTGGTGCCCCCATGTCGCTCGGTGTGATGTCCGGGCCTCGGCCCGGTGCACATCATGCACCATCTCACGAGACCGGGTGCAACCGAGAGAGCGCACCGCGGGTGCACACGGGCGCACTCAGGTGATGGTGGCGATGTCCTTGACGGCGAGGAAGATCAGGAAGCCGATGATGGTCAGCCCGAAGATCGTGTAATGCCATCGCTTCGAGTGGTTCGCCCGCCAGAACCGCCGGATGCTGTAGGTGATCGACACGATCGCGAGCATGCCGATGACGACCCCGATGAAGGGTCCGACCCCGCGAGCGATCCCGACGGCGGGCAGCACGAACGGGAACACGATGTACATCAGCATGCATCTGCAGGTGCTGATGAACAGCGACTTCTGGAACGCCGATCGGGCCTCGGCGGCGGTTGCGGTCTGGCCCTCGGGGAGGCGCAGGACGCTGCGCATGAAGCGGTCCGGCGCCGACGCCGACACCGCAGTGGTGCCGGTGCTCGCGGTTGTCATGGGGGGACGATCGGCGGTGGTGCTCATGGCCGCCCCGAACGGTACGTCGCCGTGACGGCGGCGGCAACTTCGCCAGGGGAGTCGACGAGCGCGACGGCCCCCGCCGTGGTGAGTTCGTCGACCGATCCGAATCCCCAGGTGACGCCGATGCAGCCGATGCCGTTGTCGTGGGCGCCCTCGACATCGTGATCGCGGTCACCGATCATGATCACGCGCTGACCGATCCTGCGGGGTTGGCCCGACGCCCAGTTCGCTCAAGGCGTACGTGATCACCTCGGCCTTCGTGCGACGTCCCGAGCCGACGTCGATCGGTGGCGCCGGCCTGGATCGTGAAGTAGTCGGTGAACCCGAAGTGTTCGACGATGCGGATGGCGGTGGATTGCGGCTTGGCGGTGGCGAGCGACAGGGTGAAGCCGGCGCCGTGCAATTCGTCGAGCATCGCGGCGATCCCCGGATACACCTCGTTCTCGAACAGGCCGACGTCCTCGTAGCGCTCGCGGTAGACCGCCACGACACGTTCGATGTCGTCGACCGGTACCCCGAGTGTGGGGAAGCTCAGTTCGAAGGGCGGGCCGATGACGGCACGGACCTGTTCGTCGGTCGGCGGTTCGTAGCCGCACTCGGAGAATGCGTGCCGCAGTGATCGGCCGATGCCGAGTGACGAGTCCGACAACGTGCCGTCGAGGTCGAGCAGGACGTGCGTCATCGGGCGATCAGGTCGTCGAGGCGGGCGATGTCGTCGTCGGTGCCGACGGCGATGAGCACCTCGTGCGGTTCGATCACGAGGCTCGGGTCGGGGTTCGTCGTGAACGAGCCGTCGACGCGTCGCAGGGCGAGGATGAGCACGCCGGTCGCTTGCGCAGGTCGGCATCACGCAGTGTCATGCCGGCGAGCGGCGAGTTCGCGGACACCTCGAACTCCTGCATCCGGAACTCGAGCGAGCGTTCGTGCATGACGACGTCGACGAACTCGGCGACGTTCGGTCGGGCCACGAACGAGGCCATGCGGGCTGCGCCGAGTTCCTGTGGGTTGACGACGCGGTCGGCGCCGGCGTTGGCCAGCTTGGGGACGCTCTCGTCCTGGCGGGCGCGGGCGACGATGAAGAGGTCGGGCTTGATCGCGCGAGCCGAGAGCGTCACGAACAGGTTCTCGGCGTCGCCTTCGAGCGCGGCGATCAGCGCTCCGGCGCGCTCGAGGCCGGCGCTCGCGCAAGCGTGCTGTCGAGCGTTGCGTCACCGACGACCGTCGGGAACGGGATGTCCGCGGTCCGTTCCGGCATCGAGGTCCACGATCACGACGTCGTGGCCGGCTCCGTGCAGATCTTCGGCAACGGCCCGGCCGACGCGTCCCCATCCGCACACGATGGTGTGCCCGCTGAGTTTGCCGATCTCACGGTGCATGAATCGACTCCCGAGGAAGTGGCGCAGTTGTCCGTCGAGACGAACTGCATGGCGAGGGTGAAGGTGAAGAGCACCGTCGAGGCGCCCATGATGATGAGCAAGATGGTGAACCACTGTCGGCGGCGTCGAAGTCTCCGAGTTCGCGGAAGCCGACGGTGGTGACGGTGGTGACGGTCTGGTAGGCGGCGTCGTTGAACGACATCCCGAACAGCATGTAGCCGACCGTGCCGACCACCATGACGGCGAGCACCATGGCGACGGCCCGCTGGAGCCGGCCGAACGGGCTGGAGTTCACGACGGCGACCGTAGCCCGTGCGGTGTATCACGGTTGCCTGACCCCGACGTGAATGTTCAGCGGCTGCGGAGGATGCTGGCGGATCAGCGGTTCGTAGTGTTCGAGGGGGTTGCTGTCGTAGTCGGCGTCGAACGCGGTCTGGTCGTACTTGGCGCAGAACTCCTCGGTGTGCTCGAAGTACTCCGAGCCGCGGAACTGCTCGCGGGCGTCCTTGTCGCCGCCGATGTGGTGCCAGAAGTAGTAGCCCTGGAACACGCCGTGGTTCTTGACCATGAAGTGGTTGGCCTCCGACACGAACGGCTTGAGGATGCCCGCGGCGATGTCGGGGTGGCTGTAGGGGCTCAGCGTGTCGCCGATGTCGTGCAGCAGCGCACACAGCACGTACTCGTCGTCGCGACCGTCGCGCTCGGCACGGGTCGCGGTCTGCAGGCTGTGCTCGAGCCGGTCGACCGGGAACCCGCCGTGGTCGAACTCGAGTTCGCGCATCAGCCCGATGACGCGATCGGCGACGAACGACTGCGTGATCGCCAACTGTGGCGTGATGATCGCCCAGTCCTCGGCCGTCGACTCCTCGAAGCTCGTGAACGAGGCGCGGGGGTGGGCAGTGGCGGTGCTCGATACCTCGTGATCGGTGGTGGTCATGGCGTTGGGCTCCTCATGAGGTGGGCGATCGTGGGCTGGTGTCGGACACCTTCGGTGTCGGACACCCGTGGTCGGTCAGGACTGGGCGGACTGGATGGCGCGCCAGACCTTCTCGGCGGTGGCGGGCATGTCGATGTGGCGGACGCCGAGGTGCGCGAGTGCGTCGATGACGGCTGATTGCACCGCGGGCGTGGAGCCGATGGTGCCGGACTCGCCGATGCCCTTTGCCCCGAGCGGGTTGACGAACGTCGGGGTCTCCATGTGGATCACCTCGAAGCTCGGCAGCTCGGCCGCCGAGATCATGCCGTACTCGGCGAGGTTCGAGGTGATCGGGTTGCCGTCCTCGTCGTAGCGGACCTCTTCGAGCAGCGCCTGCGCGGTGCCCTGGGCGATGCCGCCGTGGATCTGGCCGTCGAGCAGCATCGGGTTGACCACCCGGCCGGCGTCGTCGCAGGCGATCTGGCGCAGGTGCTTCACCTGGCCGGTCCCGGTGTCGACCTCGACGACGGCGACGTGCGCGCCGAACGGGAACGTCGGCTGACCGGCGTCGAAGCGGGTGTCGATCGTGAGCTCGTCGCCCTGGCCCTTGGCCGCGACGGCGAGGTCGGCCCAGGTCTTGCCGACCGCCGGGTGTGCCGGCGACGTGGAACGGCCCGTTGTCCTTGTCGAGCACGATGTCGGCCTCGTCGGCTTCCAGCAGCGACGCAGCAAGCTTGCTGGGCCTTCTCGACCAGCTCGATCGACGCCTTGTTGACGGCCGCGCCGCCGACCTGCAGCGACCGTGATCCCATCGTGCCGCCGCCTTCGGGCACGAGGTCGGTGTCGCCCCAGATCAGGGTGATCTTGTCCATCGGGATGCCGGTCTGGTCGCTGGCGATCATCGACCACGACGTGTCGTGGCCCTGCCCGTGCGGCGACGTGCCGGTGTACACGAGCGCCGATGCCGTCGTCCTGCACCTCGATCTTGGCGGCCTCGCCCATCGGGTCGACGCCACCGGTGATCTCGACGTAGACGCTCACGCCGATGCCGAGCTGCTTGTCGTCGCCGGCCTCGCGGCGACGAGCCTGCTCGGCGCGCAGCTCGGTGTAGCCGGCTGCTTCGAGCGCCTTGTCGAGCGCGCCCTCGAAGTCGCCGACGTCGTAGGTCTGGCCGATCGAGGTGGTGTGCGGTTCGAGGAACTTCGGGATGAGGTTCATCCGGCGGACCTCGGCCGCGTCCTTGCCGATCTCGCGCGGCGAACATGTCCATCGCCCGCTCGGCGGCAGCGGTCGCCTCGGGTCGTCCGGCGCCGCGGTACGGCACCGTCGGTGTGGTGTTGGTGATCGACGGTGGTGGCCCGGACCTCGATGTTGGCGATGTCGTACACCGCCGACGCCATCGGCCGGGTCATGGCGAACGCGAGCACGCCGCCGATGTCGGCGAACGCGCCCGCATCCTGGAGGAGGTGCAGCTGGTAGTGCGTGACCTTGCCCTCGCGGGTGCCGCCGATGGTGACGTACTGCAGCTGCGCGCGGCCATGGCCGAGGCCCATCATCGACTCGCTGCGGGTCTCGCGCCAGCGCACGGGCCGACCGAGTGCCTTCGAGATCGGGCCGAGCATCAGCTCCTCGCCGTAGGTGCCGATCTTGGCACCGAAGGCGCCGCCGACGTCGGGCGTGATCACGCGGACCCTGTCGCCGCTCGACGCCGTTGGCGGCGGCGATCGACGGCCTTGGTGCCCTGCGCGTGCTGTGTCGACAGCCACTGGTAGAGGCGTCCGTCGACCCAGGTGGCGGCCGAGCCACGCACTTCGAGCGGGCACGGGGCGACTCGCTGGTTGAGGAATCGGCCGGTGACGACGACCTCGCAGTCGGCGAAGTAGCTCGTCGGCGGCGGTGTTCTCCGGCATGCCGAGCGCCGTGGTGTCGAACACCACGTTCGAACCCGCGGCCTCGAAGATCAGGGTCTCGGACGCGGCGGCCTCTTCGATGTCGACGAGCGTCGGCAGGAAGTCGACGTCGACGAACACCATCTCGGCGGCGTCGGTGGCCTGTGCCGCGGTTTCGGCGACGACGGCGACGACCGGCTCGCCGACGTAGCGCACCTTGTCGCTGGCGAGCAGCGTGCGCGCGACGATCGGGTTGTACGTCGACGGGACGGGTTCGAGGCCGAGCGACTCGGCGGTGAACACGCCGACGACACCTGGCATGTCCTTGGCGCTCGTCGATGTCGATCGACAGGATCGTGCCGTGGGCGACGGCGGATCGGGCGTACACGACGTGCAGCGCTCCGTCGAGCAGCTCGCTCGGTGAGGTCGTCGACGTAGACACCGCCCGTCGTGAGGAACTTGGGGTCCTCCTTGCGCTGAACCCTGGTCCCGAGAATGCTGCCGGCCACGTGTGCTCCTTCACCCCACTTGCGCCCCGGTCGGGCTGCGTCGAGGTGAACCTAGTCGGCGGCGACGGGTGCAGGACCAGCCGTACGCGCGGCGAGGATGCCGGTGACGACGTTGTAGGGCCATCCGGGTGGCAGTTCGCGGGGGAGCGGCGGCAACGGCAGGATCGTGGTGCGGCGGTCGCCGGCGTCGACGAAGCCGATTTCCTCCCGGGCGGCTTCGCGGATGCCGTCGTCGGTCTGCAGCCGGTCGACCTCGCCGGCGAGCTGGCCGTTGACCTTCTGGAGTTCGTCGAGTTCGGCCTGACGTTGGGCGAGATCGTCGTCCTGGTCCATCCAGGTCTGGACCGGCAGGATGAACAGCGCGGCGACGATCGTGGCGCCGACGACGAGCACGAATGCGGCGCCGAACAGCACCCAGCGCGGTCGCCGCAGGATGCGCTTGTCGGTCGGGATCGGCCGGGTGAAGTCGCCGAGGCGCGACCGGCCGGCATCGGCTGCCTTCGGCTGTTCCTTCGGCCTCGGGATCGAGGTCGTGCGCGATCGACTCACCGCGTCAGTCTCGCAGCTGAGTACCCCGTCACCGTGTCACCGCTCCGTCCCGGCACACCCCGTTTGCGTTGCAGTTCCGTTCGGCCCGCCCCAACCGAACTGCAACGCAAACCGGGGCGCTGACGCGATCGCTGTCAGCCGCCGAGGGAAGCGCCAGCGACGAGGCGGACGCGGCGCGAGGAGGAAGCGCAGCGGACGACGAGCCCGCTACGAGAGCGGCGCGAGGGCGGCGCGGCCGCGGTACTCGGCGGAGTCGCCGAGTTCGGCTTCGATGCGCAGGAGCTGGTTGTACTTGGCGACGCGGTCGCTGCGGGCGGGGGCACCGGTCTTGATCTGGCCGCAGTTGGTGGCGACGGCGAGGTCGGCGATCGTGGCGTCCTCGGTCTCACCCGAGCGGTGGCTCATCACCGAGGTGTAGCCGTGGCGGGTGGCGAGTTCGACGGTGTTCGAGCGTCTCGGTCAGCGAGCCGATCTGGTTGACCTTGATCAGGATCGAGTTGGCGACGCCCCGGTCGATGCCGGTCTGCAGGCGGGTGGAGTTGGTGACGAACAGGTCGTCGCCCACCAGTTGCACCTTGTCGCCGATGGCCGCGGTGAGCGTCGCCCAGCCCTCCCAGTCGTTCTCGTCCATCGCGTCCTCGATCGACACGATCGGATAGGTCTCCACGAGGCGCACCCAGTAGTCGGTCATCTCCGACGGCGACAGCACCTTGCCCTCACCGGTGAGGTGGTAGGCGCCGTCGTGGAAGATCTCGCTCGTCGCCGGGTCGAGCGCGATCGGCGATGTCGTCGCCGGGCGTGAACCCGGCCCGGGTGATCGCCTCCACGAGCACCTTGATCGCTTCCTCGTTCGAGTCGAGGTTCGGCGCGAACCCGCCCTCGTCGCCGACCGCGGTCGACAGCCCGCGCTCGTGGATCACCTGCTTGAGCACGTGGTACGTCTCGGTGCCCCAGCGCAGCGCCTCGCGGAAGCTCGGCGCGCCGACCGGCATCACCATGAACTCCTGGAGGTCGATCGAGTTGTCGGCGTGCACGCCGCCGTTGATGACGTTCATCATCGGCACGGGGAGCACGTGGGCGTTCGGGCCGCCGATGTAGCGGTACAGCGGCACGTCGAGTTCGATCGCGGCCGCCTTGGCGATGGCGAGGCTCGTGCCGAGCACGGCGTTGGCGCCGAGACGTGACTTGTTGTCGGTGCCGTCGAGGTCGAGCATCACCTGGTCGAGGAATCGTTGGTCGAGGGCGTCGAAGCCCTCGAGCGCGTCGGCGATCTCGTCGTTGACGAACCCGACGGCGTTGCAGCACCCCCTTTCCTCCGTAGCGGTCGCCGCCGTCGCGCAGCTCGACGGCTTCGTGTTCGCCGGTGGATGCTCCCGAGGGGACAGCGGCGCGCCCGAGCGCGCCCGAGTCGAGCAGCACGTCGACCTCGACGGTGGGATTGCCACGCGAATCCAGGATTTCGCGTCCGGTGATGCTGACGATCTCGCTCATGTCGTCCAACGTACCCGGCGAGCACGGGGTCCGGAATTCCGCGGGTCGTGCGCAACTCGCGACAGTTTCCCTCAAGTTCCTCCGAGCGGCCTGCCGATGGCGACGACATGGAACCCGTGGATCCACGGTCGCAGGGCGATGGCGCTGCCGCCTCCGACCTTCGGCGCGCGCTCCGGCGTCGCCGACACCGGCTGCTCCCGGCGTCGCCGCCGGTGCTGCTCGTGTCCGGTTCAGGGTCTCGGTGCCGATGTTTCCCTGGCGACTGTTGGGAGCGCTCGCGCTGTCGCTCGCGTTCGTGATGATGGGGCGGGAGATCCAACGGTTGGTGACCGATCAGCCCTGGTCGGATGCAGCCATGTGGTGGTCGATCGCTGCGGGTGCAGTCGCCGGCGTCTGCGTGCTCGGATGGACGTGGTCCACCGCGTTGAACGCTCGCCGACTCGTGGAGCCGGCGAGGTCGAGGGAGCTGCCCGACCCGAACAAGGCGGTCGTCGCCTGGTTGGCGCCGTTCGCGTTCGTCGGTGTTGCCGTCGGCATCATCGCGTCGCTCGGCGAACAGATCAGTCGAACCGCCGACGAACCCGTGTCGTCGTTGCCGCTCGTCGTCGCAGTGGCCGCCCTGCTGCTCGCCATCCCGTTGACCTATCGGCCGTTCTACCTGCTGTCGGGCATGATCCGCCAGGTGGGCGGTCACTCGGCCCGACTGTCGCAGTGGATGTGGGTTCCCAGCGCCGCTGGCCGTCGTCGGGGTCGGCTCGATCCTGGCGTTGCGTTTCAGCGGTGTGGTCTCCGACGGCTCGATCAGCGAGTCAGTCGCAATGGGCGCCGCTCTGGCTCGTCGGCCTGGTTGCCGTCGCGCCGTGTGTGATCGTCGTCCTGCTCGGCTGGCGAGCGGCCGGCACCGTCGAAGAGGCGATCGCAGCTGGCTGCCGACCGGCGGAGCGGGCGTCCGGGCCGAGCGACATCGATCGGATCGCGCTCACGGTTCGGTGACCCGCCGCACCGGTGCTCGTCACGCCGCGGTGGCCAAGCGCAAACGGGTGCGTCTGATCCCGGGCGTCGGCCTGTTCCGGCTCGTGCATCGTCACGATGCTGGCGGGCCTGGCCCTGTTGACGCTGGTGGGCTCGGTCGTCATGTTCATGTTCTGGCTCGAGACGCGCGACGGCGGTGCTGCTGCCGGGCCAGGGTCGACGGGCGTGGGATGCGATCGAGGTGCTCCACGACGGCGCCCGGGTGATCGGGCTTCGCGCTGGTTGTGCTGGTGTCGATCTGGACCTTCATGGCGGTCGCCAACGCCCGCATGGCCTCCGGCCGCCGTCGCAACCCGCTCATCGCGGCAGCGTCGTGGCCGGCGGCCGCCGTCGGATTCTGGGCCCTCGCCGATCGCTTCGTGGTCGATCAACCGATCGGGCGTGATGATGCTGGGGTTCGCCGCGCAGGCGGCGGTGCTCTACGTCCCGTTCTTCCTCCTCGAGCGCGCCGCCGATGCGGTCGATGCTCGCCGCACGCCGCTGCGGATCGCCTACGTGGCCGGCGTCGTGCTGGTCGTGTACCTCCAGGCGCTCGGCGGGATCACGACCATCGAGGAATCGCCCGACGCCGACTTCGGCCGACTCGCCGGCTTCCTCGCACATCGGTGCGCTGCTGCAGGTGCTCGTCGACGCTTGCGGTGACCGAGGCATGTCGCAGCATCGAGATGGCGACCGCAGCACGAGACGGATCTGCACAATGCCCTCGTCGACCAGCGCGAGGCGGTCGCCCGCCGTCACGCGGAGGCGGGCTCGCCGGTCCCGGCGCCGTCGCCGGCTCCCGACCCGGTGGCCGTGATGGGCCACGCCGGATGACGACGCCCGTCGAGCCTGCCGGCGCCCTGCCGCCGCCCGGCTCGACCGTCGCTCTCCCCGCGACCCGCACCGCCGCCACCACAACCGCCACCGCAACCAGCCACCGCCCGCAACCGTCAGTACCACCGTCATCGCCACCGCCACTGTCGTCGGCGCCTCCGTTGCCCGCGGCGTCGGGCCTGCCGACGGCGCGTCTCGTGGATCCCGGCGTCGTCAGCGACCACTTCGCTCCGCTGCGCGTCGATCCGCCGCCGCGCATCTTCGCCACGTGGTGGCTGCGCTACCTGCTCCTGCTCGCTCAGCTCGTCGGCATCGTGGTGGTGCTGCTGACCGAATACGCGCAGCCCGGACGGCCTGCGTCGAGTCGTCGGCGGTCATCACCACGTATCTGCTCGCGGTGTGCATGCTGGTGTGCTGGAGCGCGTTGGCGATGCTCGATGCGAAGCGCCTCGTTCCGGCCACGCTCGTACCACCGCAGTTCGAGTGCGTTGCTCGCCGTCGCGCTGTGGCTCGTCGCCTTCGCTGCGCCGGTCGGCTGCGTTCCGGGTCGTCGAGTGGGCCCGTGAGCGGTTCGCCGACAACCCCGACGACGTCGCCGTCGTCATGGCGACGATCGCCGCCGTCCTGGTGTGCTTCCTGCTCGTCTGGACGCCGTTCCACTACCACACGGCCCAGGCGCACCGGATCGGCGCCCCGGTTCGCGTGGTCGCCGCCTGGTTCTGGCTGCCACTGGTCGCGGCGGTCGGTGTGGTGCTGGTCGATTCGCTCGGCCTCGCCGAGACGCTCGAGGACGGCGGAATCACCGCATCGGAGCGCACGGTGCAGGTCGCCGTGGTGTTCGGCGTACCGGCGATGGTGCTCGCGCTGTGCACGTGGCGGGCGACGACCGTGTTCGACGAGGTGATCGATCTGCGTTGGAGGCGGTGGCGCAAGGAGTGGGAGATGACGCTGGCATCGATGGCCGCTCAGCCGCCCCCCGGGCCCGAGGCCCCGGCCCGTCTCCCGGACGCCTGACTTCCACGATGTGTCCGACACATCGTGAACGGGTCACGTCTCGGTCGACTTGACCTCGTCCCAGAGCGCGTCGAGAGTGGCCAGGTCGGCGTTGCGCAGGTCGATCGACCGTTCGACGGCGAGCGCCTCGACCCCCTCGAATCGTGTACGGAACTTGTCGGTCGCGGCGCGCAGTGCCAGTTCGGGATCGACGTGCAGATGACGGGCGACGTTGACGACGGCGAACAGCAGGTCGCCGAGTTCCTCCGACCGATCGGTCGTTGTGCTCGTCGAACGTGGCGAGCAGCTCGTCGGTCTCCTCGGCGATCTTGGGGAACGCGCCGGCGACGTCGGGCCAGTCGAAGCCGACCTTCGACGCCTTGGCGCCGACCTTCGCGGCGTAGGCGAGTGCCGGCATCGAACGAGGGATGCCGTCGAAGACCGACGTGCGTGACTTCTCGGCGCGCTTGATGTCGTCCCAGTTGGCGAGCACCTCGTCGGTTCCGAGGTCGGATCCGACGAGATCGCCGAACACGTGCGGGTGTCGACGCACGAGCTTGTCGTGGATGCCCGACGCGACGTCGGCGATCGTGAAGCGTCCCTCCTGCTCGGCGATCGTGGCGTGGAATTCGATCTGGTAGAGCAGATCGCCGAGTTCCTCGATCAGGTCGCTCGTCGGTGGTCGGGTCGTCGGGGTCGAGGCCGTGGATCGCATCGACCACCTCGTAGGTCTCCTCGAGGAGATGGGGCACGAGGGTCTCGTGGGTCTGCTCGATGTCCCACGGGCACTGCTCGCGCAGCAGCCGGGTGAGTTGGTGGAAGCGGACGTACTCGGCGCCGACCGGTGTGGCGAGCTCGGGAATCCAGAGCGAGGTCAGATGGTCGGCGGTGATGGTGCGGTCGAGTTCGGCCCAGGTGGTGTCGACGATCCGCTCGTCGGGCGTGCCGAGCGCCTGCAGGATCGTGACGCGCTCGTCGCCGGTCGCGCCCTCGACGGCCAGCTTGATCTCCGACAGCACCCAGTCGGCGTGGGCGTGGGCGACGAGCAGCGGACCGCGTTCGCCGGCCGCCGCCGTGGCGAAGTCGTGACCGTCGACGAGGCGGACTCCCGCCTCCACCGGGTCGACGCCGAGCCGGGCCCAGGCGACGTCGAGGAACGACATGGCCGGGAGGACGACGAGGTCGACGTCGTCGCGCTCGCGCAGGAGGCGGACCGTCCGTTCGAGCACGAGCGGCGAACCGGGCACCGCGTAGAGGATCTCGCCGTGGGTGATCGCCGCGGCCACCAGGCTGTCGGCGATCTCGGGTGTAGACGTCGTCGAACGTGTCGGCCGACTCGTAGAGGTGATCGAAGGTGGTGGCGTCGCCGACGAGGTCGGCGCTCGGGTGGATCGCGGTGCGCAGGTATCGATGCTCGATGCGGTCGATGGTGCGGCGTGTCTCGTCGGTGACGTGCTCGTGGCCGCCGGGGCCGAGTCCGACCACGACGATGCGTGGCCGGGTGTCGGGCGCCGCGTCGTCCAAGGGGGTCACCCGTTGGTCTGCGCCGTGGGTCACGCTCAGCCGAGGCTCACGACGGTGCCGGTCTCGGTGTCGAACGTGCCGTAGCGGGAGTCGACGTAGACGTCGGCGTCGGCGATGAAGTCGGTGACGTCGATGAGCCCGGTCACCTGTTCCGCGTCGACGCTGTCGAGTTCGTCCCACGGACGGAACTGCAGCACGACCCATGCCACCTCGGAGCCGGCGTCGTCGACGATCGGTGCAACGCCGTACGGATCGTCGGCCGACAGGGTGGCGGCGAGGTCGATGAACGGCGTTCCGGCGTTGGCCTCGAGGTCGGCTCCCGAGATGCACGGGATGGCGCCGCCGGTGGTGACGAGACTCTGGTCGAGGTTGTCGCGTTGGAACACCTCGTCGAAGTACGTGCCCGATTCGATGTCGTCGAGGGCGGCCTCGGCGGCGGCCTGGTCGGCGACCACGATGGCGCTGACGCACACCACGCCGGCCTCGGACGCACCGGCGTCGTAGATGGCGGCGATCTCGTCGGTGGGGACGAGCTGCTGCTGGATCCAGCTGCTGATCTCGGCGCGGACGGGTTCGAGCGAGACGACATCGTCGCCGGTGACACCGAGTTCGGTCAGCTTGGCGTCGAACTCGTCGCTGGTCAGCTCGACGTCGTCCACCCGGGCGACGACGTCGCTGTCGGAGAACGTCGAACAGCCCGCCGTGACGGCGGCCAGGGTGAGTGGGAGCAGGAGCATCAACGAGCGTCGAACCACCTGCCGCACGCTACCCGCGGAACCAACCGCGACGGTGCCGGGCCAAACGTGACGTTTCGGCTCGCTGGCGTCAGCCCGGCTGCGTGGCGTCAGCCCGGTTCGCTGGGGACGAGGTCGCGGAGGAACGTCGAGAGGAAGTGCGACGCGTCGGCACCGCGGGGGAGGGGCACCACGAGCTGGCCGAGATCCTCCTTGTACTTGGCTCCCTTCGAGATGCGGCGCAGTCGCATCGTCTCGGAGAGCTTCAGCTCGAGTGGCGCCAGCTTGGCGGTGCCTCCGGTGGACGCCGATCCGGAGATCTGGATGTCCTTGATGCCGAGCCGATGGCACTCGGCGCGCAGGTACCCGACCTGCAGCAGGGCGCCGGCCGGGTCGGGGAGCGGGCCGTAACGGTCCTCCCACTCGGTGCGGATGTCGTCGACCTCGGCCTCGGTCGTGACGCCGGCGAGGCGACGGTAGGCCTCCAGTCGCAACTCCTCCTTGGCGACGTAGTCGGTGGGGAGGAAGGCGTCGGTCGGCACGTCGAGCTTGATCTCGCTCGGTGCCTCGGGCACCGGCTCGCCCTTCATCTCGCTGACCGCTTCGGTCACCATCTGGCAGTAGAGGTCGTACCCGACCGCGGCGATGTGGCCCGACTGCGACTCGCCGAGCAGGTTGCCGGCACCTCGGATCTCGAGGTCGCGCATGGCGATCTTGAAGCCCGAGCCGAGTTCGGTCGACTCGCCGATCGTGCGCAGCCGCTCGTAGGCCTCCTCGGTGAGCACCTTGTCGCGCGGATAGAAGAGGTACGCGTACGCCCGTGATCCGGAGCGTCCGACGCGGCCGCGCAGCTGGTGCATCTGGCCGAGACCCAGGAGGTCCGACCGTTCGACCACGAGCGTGTTGACCGTCGGCATGTCGATGCCCGACTCGATGATCGTGGTGCACACGAGCACGTCGTACTGGCCGTCCCAGAAGTCCTGCACCACCGTTTCGAGGGTGCTCTCGTCCATCTGGCCGTGGGCGATGGCGATGCGTGCCTCGGGCACCAGCTGTCGCAGGCGGCTGGCCGCGGTCTCGATCGACTGCACCCGGTTGTGCACCCAGAACACCTGGCCTTCGCGCAGGAGCTCGCGGCGGATCGACTCGACGGCGACGCGCTCGTCGTACTCGCCCACGTAGGTGAGGATCGGTTGGCGATCCGCAGGTGGGGTCTGGAGGAGCGACAGGTCGCGGATGCCGACGAGCGACATCTCCAACGTGCGCGGGATCGGCGTGGCGGAGAGCGTGAGGACGTCGACGTTCGTCTTCATCTTCTTCATCGTCTCCTTGTGCTGCACACCGAATCGCTGTTCCTCGTCGACGATGAGGAGGCCGAGATCCTTGAACTTCACGTCGTTCGCGAGGAGACGGTGGGTGCCGATGATGCAGTCGACCTCGCCGGTCTTGACGCCCTCGATGACCTTCTTCGCCTGGCCGGCGGTGAGGAACCGGCTGAGCACCTCGACGCGGATCGGAAAGCCGGCGAAGCGGTCGGCGAACGTGTTGCCGTGCTGGGTCGCGAGCAGCGTGGTGGGCGCGAGCACGGCGACCTGCTTGCCGTCCTGGATCGCCTTGAACGCGGCGCGGATCGCGACCTCGGTCTTGCCGAAGCCGACGTCGCCGCACAGCAGCCGGTCCATCGGGTGGGCGAGTTCCATGTCGCGCTTGATGTCGTCGATCGCCGTGCGCTGGTCGGGGGTCTCGACGTACGGGAACGCCTCCTCCATCTCCGCCTGCCACGGTGTGTCCTGGGCGAACGAGTGGCCCTCGGCGTTGACCCGCTTCTGGTAGAGCACCACGAGTTCCTGGGCGATCTCGCGGACCGCCGATCGCACCCGGCTCTTGGTCTTCGCGAAGTCGGACCCGCCGAGGCGGTGCAGCTTCGGTGCTTCGCCGCCGACGTACTGGCGCAGCGTGTCGATCTGGTCGGACGGCACGTAGAGCTTGTCGCCGCCCTTGTACGAGATGAGCAGATAGTCACGCTCCACCCCGCCGATCGCCCGCTTGACCATGCCCTCGTACTGGCCGACGCCGTGCTGGTGGTGCACGACGTAGTTGCCGGCCTTCAGGTCTTCGAACGTGCTGGCGCTCTCGCGCTTCTGTTTGCGCACGGCGCGGTGGGCGCGGCGTCGGCCGGTGAGGTCGCTCTCGGCGACGATCGCCACCTTGGCGTTCGGCAGCGTGCAGCCACGGTGGAGGGGTGCGACGGTGATGCTGCCGCCGGCGCGGAGTTCGCCTCCCGGCTGCGATGACGGGGAAGTCGAGGCCGTTGTCGAGGAGGAGGTCGTGCAACCGCTGGGCCGATCCGGTGCCGTCGGCCGCGACCACGACGCGGTAGCCGCGCCCGATGAGCTCGATCAGGCGATCGGTGAGGCCGCTGCCGTCGCCGGCCACCGGACCCCAGCCGGAGGCTTCGACGACCGGGGTGTCGGGCGACTCCGGGGTGGAGTCGATCGACCAGAACGAGCCGGCGTGCGGCGAGGAGTCGGATCGCCGGGGGTCGAGCCGTTTCTCCAGCAAGGTGTCGGGGTCGGCGTGCAGCCGGGGGAACGACTTGTCGGGGTCGCGGGCCCACGTGGAGGCGAGTGTGCGGGCGAGGTCGTCCTCCTCGGCGATCAGGTCGATGGCACGGTCGCGCATGCGGCGCGGTTCGACGAGCAGCACCTTCGCGGTGTCGGGCAGCACGTCGGTGAGGAGCTGGTCGTCGTCGACGAGCCACGGCAGCCAGCTCTCCATGCCGTCGAAGTGCACGCCCTCGGCGAGTCGCTCCCACTGCTCGCGGCCCCACGGCTCGGTGGCGACGAGTCGTGCCGCCCTGGCCCGAACGTCGTCGGTCGGCATCAGCTCGCGGGCGGGGAAGATGATGACCTCGTCGAGGTCCTCGGTCGAACGCTGGTCGTTGACGCCGAAGCGGGTGAGGCGGTCGACCTCGTCGCCCCACAGGTCGATGCGGATCGGGGCGTCGGCCGTGGAGGGGAACACGTCGACGATCGCGCCGCGGCGGGCGAACTCGCCGCGGTGCTCCACGAGTTCCTCGCGGCGGTACCCGAACTCGACGAGGCGACGGCCGAGTTCGTCGGGGTCGACCGGGCCGCCACCGAGGGCAGCCGGCCGCACGATGATCGGCTCGGTCGTGGTGGCGCCGGGGCCGAGCTTCTGGAGGAGCGCGCGCACGCCGGCGACGATGACGGCCGGGCAGCGATCGGGATCGCGCAGGCGCCACAGCACGTCGAGGCGCTGGCCCATCGTCTCCACGCTCGGGCTGACCCGCTCGAACGGGAGCGTCTCCCAGCCGGGGAAGTGCACGACGTCGCCGGGCGGCAGGAACTGGGCGAGGTCGTCGGCGAGCTGGCCCGCCATGGTGCCGGTGGGGCAGCTGACCACGAGCGGGCGTCGTGACGACAGCGTGGCGAGCGCGGCGATCGAGATCGGCCGGGCCACCTCGACCACCGCGAGCCGAGCCGTCGGATCGCCGAGCGCCCGCGTGAGCCCCGGCTCGTCGCGCAGCAACGCCGGCAGCGCCCCCAGCGGCGCCGGTCGCACGTCGGTGGTCACCGCCCCACCCCCACTCCCGATCGCTCCAGCTCCAGCTCCGAAATTCTCCTCCCAGTGCGCGCCGAGCGCGCACCTGGAGGAGAAATTCGGAGTTCGGGAGGTCATGGGGTGCCGTTGTAGCGCTGCATGGCGGCTTCCACACCGCGCGCGATGATCAACTCGGTGGCGTCGGCGGCGTCGATGATGCGGATGTCGAGCAGTTCTCGCTCGGCCTTGGGCACCTTCGACAGCACGTGGCCCTTGCCGACGTCCTTGTGTTCGGGCTTGCCGACGCCGATGCGGACCCGCAGATAGTCCTGCGACTTGAGGTGCTGGGTGATCGATCGCAGACCGTTGTGGCCGGCGAGACCGCCCCCTGCCTTGACCTTGAGTTCGCCCGGTGGCAGATCGAGTTCGTCCTGGATCACGATGATCTGCTCGGGTGACTCGATCCGGTAGCGGCGCACCGAGCGCGCTGACAGCCTGGCCGGAGTCGTTCATGAACGTGATCGGGAACGCCAGCACGACGCGTTGCTCACCGTCGGGACCGGGCAGGCGGGTCTCGGCGACGAGTGCGTTGTCGCGCCCGCCCTTCAGCGCCAGGCCTCGGCGTTCGGCGAGCAGCCTCACGGCTTCCTCACCGACGTTGTGCCGCGTGCGGGCGTACTTCTCACCCGGATTTCCGAGCCCCACGACCAACCAGTCGTACGGCTCGCCCTTCCCCTCGCGTCCGAACAATCCCATCAGACACCCCTCGACGACCGAAAAATGTGGCCTGGAGTGCGCTGGGCGCACATATCGGCGCACATTTCGGTGGCGCCGGCGGTCATCGGACCGTGGCGCGTCGGATCACTCGCCGTCGGCGCTCTCCGCTTCGGCTGCTGCAGCGGAGTCGGCGGATGCCTCTGCCGCGGCGGCTTCGTCAGCGGCTTCCTCTGCATCGGACGCCGCGGTGCGGGTGACGAGCACGGTCACGACCACGGCATCCGGCTCGGCTTCGGCGACCACACCGGACGGCAGCACGATGTCCTCCACGCGGATGACCGAGTCCATGGTCATCTCCGTGATGTCGATGATGACGCTGTCCGGGATGTTCCGCGGGGTGGTACGCACTTCGAGTTCCTGCATGGCGAGGTCGACGAGACCGTTGTTCGACGCGACGTCCTTGGCCTCACCTTCGAGGTGGATCGGGATCGAGACGACGATCTCCTCGTTGAGGTTCACCTGGATGAAGTCGATGTGCTGCACCGACCGCTTCACGGGGTGGCGCTGGATGTCCTTGATCAGGGTCGGATACACGGTGCCGTCGACGGTGAGGTCGAGGATCGTGTTCATGCCCGCTGCGCCCGACAGGGCCTGGCGCAGCTCGCGACGATCGACCGAGACGGGGAGCGGATCCATACCGTGGCCGTACACCACCGCGGGGATCTTGCCGTCGGCGCGCAGACGGCGGGAATCGGAGCTTCCGGCTTGGCGTCCGGTTTCGGCTTGGAGAACGGTCTCAGACATGGTGATCGGCTTCCATCGGATCTCGTGACGGCGCCCACAGATCGAGCGCCACGTCGTTACAGCAGCGTCCCAATCTATCGGCCGTCGATCGCATCCCCTCCCGCCCACCCCGCATGTCGCGAGCCACGTTCGTCCCCAGCCGAAACATGCGCTCGATCGTGCACTGGGCGGGCTCAGGACCGCACATTTCGGAGATCGGAGCGTCGTCGCTGATAGATGCGGGCCACCTGTGCCGCTGCGGCGTCAGGGTCGTTGCGCATCGCCTCGTCGAATCGGACTGATCAACCATCCGAGCTCGGCTGCATTCACGATCGCGGTCCTGGTCGCGACGTTGGCCGAGATCGCCACCGTGATACCACGAGGCGCCGGGCTCGACACCGAAGCGGAGCTCGGGCCAGGCGATGTCGAGATGAATCGTCTCGCCCGAGGGGATGTCGAGCGGATGCTGTCGGACCGGCGTTGGGAGCCCGCTGCGCTCCAGTGCCTCGAGCAGCACTCGCTCGAGATTGCTCTGGGTGGCTCGATTGCGTCCGGTGGCCCCTTCGAGCCATCGTTCGAGCTTCGCCACCCCGTCCTTTCCGCGGCATCGGTGGTCTTCGAGGTACGACCAGGCGGTGCCGCCGGCGTGATGAGCCCGAGGTGCCAGGCATCCTCGGCGGCGCGGTCGAACCGGTGCTGGTTGCACATCGCAGCGAGCCCCCACAGCATCCGCATCGGCGTGGCGACGACGAGCCCGTCAGCTCGCACGGTCCGGTCGGACTCGCTGTACCACCGGCTCCGGTGCACGTCGACCCAGCTCGGCATCGCGAGGTCGACGTGGATCGGCACGGTCACGTGGACGACCTGGCGATGCATGCTTCTCAGGCCGGCCAGTGCTCCCGCCGTCCACCCGCTGAGGAATCCGAGCGGGGCCGTCCGCAGCTGCACCGCCATGCAGCGCATCATGAAGTCCTCCGGCGACGAGGCGAACCGGACGACGCCGGGGACGACCTCGACGACGAGTCCTCTTGGCTCGCGACCTCGTGTACGTCGATGGTGAGACGCCGATCAGGTCGACGAGTTGATGGCGGCTGACCACGCCGTGTTGCGAAGCGGCCAGCTGGAGGATCTCGATGGTGATCACGCCCACCAGTGGGCGGCGTCGTCGCCCGAACGGACGATCCGAAAAATGTGCTCCGGTGAGCGCCTGGTGCACGATCCGGCGCACATTTCGGGTCCGGCGACCCGTCAACCCGAAATGTGCGGGGATATGTGCACTCAGCGCACGATCCGGCGCATTTTCGGTGGCGGGAGGTGGTGGAGGTGGGGGTGCGGGGGTCAGGCGAGGTTTTCGCCGCCGAAGATGTCGCTGACGCTGGTGTCGTCGAAGACGGCGCCGAGGGCTTCGGCGATCAGCGGCGCCACGGACAGCACCTCGATCTTGTCGAGCTGCTTCTCGGGCGGCAGCGGCAGCGTGTTGGTGAGCACGATGCGGCTGAGCGGGGCGTTCTTCAACCGGTCGATGGCCGGGCCCGACAGCACGCCGTGCGTGGCCATGGCCCACACCTCGCTGGCGCCGCGTTGCACGAGCAGTTCCGCCGCCGCGCAGATGGTGCCGGCGGTGTCGATCATGTCGTCGGTCAGCACGCACAGACGGCCCTCGACGTCGCCCATCACCTCGGCGGCCTCGGCCACGTTGGTCGAGCCCTTGGGCCGACGCTTGTAGATGAAGGCGAGGTCGGCGCCGATGTCGACGAGGTGCTGGGCCATGCGCTCGGCGACCTTGATGCGACCGGCGTCGGGCGACACGATCACGGGGGCCGTGGCGTGTTGGCGGACGTACTGCTCGAGCACCGGCATCGCCGTGAGATGGTCGACGGGCCCCTCGAAGAAGCCCTGGATCTGGCCGGAGTGCAGGTCGATCGAGATCATCCGCTTGGCGCCGGCGGCCTTGAACATGTCGGCGATCAGGCGGGCGGTGATCGGCTCGCGGCCCTCGGCCTTGCGGTCCTGGCGGGCGTAGCCGTAGAACGGGCACACGGCGGTGATGCGCTTCGCCGAGGCGCGATAGGCGGCGTCGATCATGATCAGGTGTTCCATGATCGAGTCGTTGACCGAGTGGTCGTCGACGCCGAAGTGGCTCTGGATCACGAACACGTCGGACCCGCGGATCGACTCGCCGAAGCGGCAGCGCACCTCACCGTTCGCGAACTCGACGAGGTTGTCGTGGCCGAGTTCGATGTTGAGGTGTGTCGCCACCTCCTGGGCCAGCTCCGGATGGGTGCGGCCCGAGTACAGGGCGAGCCGCTTGGTCGTGACCTTCTCCATGAGCTGTGACGTCCTCCCCGACGCTGTTTCGACCGTGAGCACCCGGTCCGAAGTCGGCCAAGAGGGTCAGCCGACGGGTGCAGTGTAGAACGCCCCGGTCGTTGCGCCCGCAGCGACTGAGCTTCCGGCCGGAAGATGGGCGTACGGGCCGACGATGGCGCCGGGTCCGATCTCGGCGTCGTGGCCGACGGTGTGCTCGACGACCGCGCCGCTGCCGACCACGCAGTCGTCCAGCCGGGTGTCGGGGCCGATGTCGCAGCCGTCGCCGACGACGGTGGTTCCCTGCAGGATCGTGCCCGGATACAGCGTGACGTCGCGGCCGATCGACACGGTCACGTCGACGAAGGTCTGGCGCGGGTCGAGCATCGTGACGCCGCTCAGCAGCCAGAACTTGTTGGTGCGCGCCCGCAGCTCACGCTCGGCGAGCGCCAGCTGCCAGCGGTCGTTGACGCCCTGTGTCTCGCCCTCGGGCGCCTGGACGCACCCGATGCGGTGCCCCATCGCACCGAGCACCGACACCACGTCGGTGAGGTAGTACTCGCCCTGGGCGTTGTCGGTGGTGAGCTTGCGCAGCGCGGGCCCGAGCAGGTCGCGGCGGAACGCATAGATCGACGTGCAGACCTCGCGAACGTCGAGTTCGTCGGGGGCGGCGTCGCGGTGTTCGACGATGCGGGCGGCCTGGCCGTCGGCCTTGCGGATGACGCGGCCGTAGCCGGTCGGGTCGTCCATCACGCTGGTGAGCAGCGTGGCGGCATTGCCGCACTCGATGTGGACGTCGACGAGTTCGCGCAGGGTGTCGGGGCGCAGCAGCGGCGTGTCGCCCGGCAGCACGAGGATCGTCGACTCGTCGTCGTAGTCGTCGCCGGCCGAGTGCCGACATGCCGATCGACGCGGCGTCGCCGGTGCCGTTCTGTCGGAGCTGCTCGGCGAAGGCCACGTTGGCCCAGCCGGGTGCGAGTTGCTGCACCTTCTTGGTGACCTGTTCGGCGCCGTGGCCGACGACGACGACCGTTGCGTTCGGGATGCACGCACTCGAGGGCGTGGATCACGTGCAGGACCATGGCCCGCCCGCAGATGAGGTGCAACGGCTTGGGGCGGCTCGACTTCATCCGGGTGCCTTCTCCGGCGGCGAGCACGATTGCTGAAACGCTCATGAGCTCCGGGGAGAGGATTCGAACCCCTACACGCGGCACCAAAAACCGCTGTCCTACCATTAGACGACCCCGGACTGGTCACGGTTCGACCCCGCCGTCGACGGTTTGTCCGCCCGTTCACCGTATCTCGCGTGGCAGGCCTTGCCACGGCCGATAGCGTGGCCCGCCTTATGGGTTCTCTGATCAAGAAGCGTCGCAAGCGCATGCGGAAGAAGAAGCACAAGAAGATGCTGCGCCGCACGCGCCACCAGCGTCGCAAGTAGTTCATCCTCGTCAGCTGTCGAGCTGCCGGCGAACCCATCACGAGCGGTGTCACACCCCGATCGCGACGTCTCGTCAGGAGAGTTCGGTGGCCACGTCCATCGGCACGGTTCGTGCCACGACCACCGTTGCGCCCTCGTCGACCAGTTCGGCGAGGGCGTTGCCATGTTCGCCCTCGGCGAACCAGGTGGCCCCACTCCCGGCGAGGGTCGGTGCCGTCCCGATGCGGTCCGCGATCAGGTCGCGCCACCGGGCGAGTCGGGGTTCCACGACGAGCGCTGCTGCTTCGAGATCGTTGCAGCCCGAACCGGTCGGCCCGCCGAGGTCGTCCCACGCCCGGTAGGCCGCCGGCGTGCTGACGGCGAGCGGTGGGATCACGAGGGTCACCACGACGTCGAGGTGGGGGAGCGGTTCGACGATCTCGCCGATGCCGGTGACCCGTGCTCGACCTCCGACGAGGCAGAACGGGATGTCGGCGCCGAGGCGTGCCGCCGCGGCGAGGTCGTCGGCGGTGGTCCCGAATCCGGCCCAGCGCAGTGCCGTGGCCGCATCGGTCGAGCCGCCGCCGAGGCCGCCGCCGTGGGGGATCCGTTTGTCGATGGTGACGTGCGCGCTGCCGGCCGGCGAGGTCGAGCGCCCTGGCGACGAGGTTCGAGTCGTCGAGCGGCATGCCGGTGGCGAACGGGCCGGTGGCCGCCAGCCCGCGGCGGGCGGGGTCGATGACGAGGACGTCGTGGAGGTCGAGGCTGACCATCTCGGCGTCGATCAGGTGGTAGCCGTCGGGGCGGACTCCGGTGATCCGCAGCGATCGCGTCAGCTTGGCGTGGGCCCTCAGCGACACCGGTGCTGCGTCGGCGGCTCCCATCTCGGCGACGTTACCGCGTGCGGCCGTCGCGCGCGACGGTGAGCGTCGGTCAGCCGACACCAGTCGTCGACGTCGAGTTCCTCGGGTCGGGCCGTCGGGCTGATGCCGGCCGCGTCGAAGGTCTCCGGTGCGACGATGCCGGCGAGCGAGCGGCGCAGCATCTTGCGTCGTTGTCCGAAGCCGGCGCGCACGAGCGCGAAGAGGGCGTCGGGGTCGGTGGCCGGTGGTTCGTGGCGGGTGATCTCGACGAGTGCCGACTCGACGTTCGGCCGCGGGACGAACACCGAGGCGGGGACGTGGCCGACGATCTTCGCCGTTGCCCAGTAGGCGGTCTTGACGCTGACGGCGCCGTAGGCGGAGGTGCGCGGCACGGCGGCGAACCGTTCGGCCGCCTCGCGCTGCACCATCACGATCATCCGCTCGATCGCGGGCACGTCGTCGAGCAGGTCGCAGATCAGCGGGGTGGCGACGTTGTAGGGCAGGTTGGCGACGAGCACCCAGCCGGGTCGCTCGGGCGAGGTCGTCGCTCGGGCGAGTGTCGGCGAGGACGGTCGACCAGTCGAGCTGCATCGCGTCGCCTTCGACCACCGCGACGTTCTCGCGGCCGGCCACCACGTCGCGCAGGATCGGGACGACGCCCCGGTCGATCTCGATGGCGGTGACCTGGGCGCCGGTGTCGGCGAGTGCCAGCGTGAGCGATCCGAGCCCGGCGCCGATCTCGACCACACGGTCGCCGGCGCCCGACCCGGGCGAGCGCGGCGATGCGCCGCACCGTGTTGGGTCGGCCACGAAGTTCTGGCCGAGGTCTCGGCGGGGAGCGAGCGACGCCGACTCGAGGAGTTCTCGAATCGCCGGACGCGAGTGCGTCACTGACGGATCTCGACCGGAATGGGTGCGTCGGTGAGATCGGCGAGTTCGGCGAAGAGTTCCGGTGTCATGACGAGCTGATCGGCGGCGCTGCCCGGGGCCAGGATCGCCGTGCAGGTGACCGACCGACCGTTGTCGAGGTTGACGACGGTCACCTGCTGGCCGCTGGCGATGCCGGGGATCATGCACGCCGAGGTCGATCGCGAGGGTGCTGCGGAACGTGGCGGTGGTCGTGATGCTGGCGATCGCGGGAGGTGCGGGAACGGCGATCTCGGCGAGTCCGGCGCCGACCTGCCCGGACGGGCCGTCGAGGAACACCGGTGCGGCGTCGTCGGCGTCGGGGAGTCGCCGGTGTCTGCGGCTGGCGCTGTCGCCGACTTGTCGACGACGGCGATGCCGGCCGTCGCGACGTTCGGCGCCCCGCCGTCGGACTGGTTGGCCCACCAGAGCGCCGGCATGCCACGAGCGTCAGCGCACTCGCCAGCAGGATGCGGCGTCGGTCGGGTGAGGTGAGTGCCATGGTTGCTCGTCGATCCAGCCGAGCTCGGCGCACAGGCGCAGTCCCGTCGGGACGAGGGGCAGTCATCGTACCCCTCGGCGCGGTCGTTGACGATCCGGACGCCGACATCGACCACGCTGAGTGGTCGGCCATTCTGGCCGGTGCACTCTCCCGGCGGTCGGACCGGGTCGGCTCGGCGCAGTCGGTGAGCGAGCGCGAAGAACACGGCGGCGTTGTCGGTCGTGGCCCGGGCGAGGTCGGCCGACGGGCACGTCGCGGAGGTCGGCGATGAACTGGCCGACGTGGGGAACCCAGGCGGGCCGGTTGGGCTGGCCGCGATGAGGGACCGGTGCGAGGTACGGGCTGTCGGTCTCGACGAGCAGGCGATCGAGCGGGCACATGGCGGCTGCGGCCTGCACCTCGGGAGCGCCCTTGAACGTGACGATGCCCGAGAACGAGAGTGTCGCTCCGATGTCGAGCGCTCGCCGGGCCTCGTCGGGCCCGCCGGTGAAGCAGTGGAAGACCGTGCGCTCCGGTACGCCGACGTCGGCGAGCACGGCGAACGTGTCGTCCCACGCATCGCGTGAATGGATCACGAGCGCCAGGCCGCGATCGTTCGCGAGCTGGATCTGTTCGGCGAACACACGCTGCTGGATCTCGCGCGGTGAGTGGTCGTAGTAGTAGTCGAGCCCGGCCTCGCCGACGGCCACGATCCCCGGCGTGTCGAGCAGGTCGACGATCGTGTCGACGCCCTGGACGGCATCGTGCGGGTGGAGCCCGACCGTTGCGTGGACGTGGCGGTGGTCGGCGGCGACGGCGATCGCGGCGAGCGACGTCTCCCGATCGCAGCCGACGGTGATCAGCGTGGTGACGCCCGCCGCCTCGGCGGCCGCCACGGCCGCGTCGGTGCCGTCGGGGATCCGGGCGTCGTGCACATGGCAGTGCGAGTCGGTCCAGACCGATCACAGGCCCGGATGCGGTCGTCATGTCAGACGGGGAACAGGGCGTCGCCCTTGGTGACCGTGGCGCCGGGGGTGTACCCGCCCCATGCGGCGGCGTCGGGGAGGCGCTGGTCGGCCACGAGGCCGGGCAGGCCGATGCGTTCCCAGATCGCCTGCGCCGTGTCGGGGACGGCCGGCGACGCGAGGATCGCGACGATGCGCAGCGCCTCGAGCGCGTCGCCCATCACGGCGTCGACGCCGGGGCCGGGCTCGGCCTTCCACGGCTCGTTGGCCTCGAGGTGGCCGTTGGTGGCGCGGACGAGCGACCAGGTGGCGTCGAGGGCGCGGCTCGGTTGCACCACGTCCCAGTGGGCAGCGGTGTCGGCGTAGGCGGTTGCAGCGACGCCGGCCAGCGGGCTGTCGGGATCGGGCGCCGTGCCGATGCCGTCGCACTTCTTGGCGACGACCGTGGCGACCCGGGCGAGCAGGTTGCCGAGGTTGTTGGCGAGGTCGGAGTTGTAGCGCGACGTGAACCCCTCGATCGATGAAGTCGCCGTCGTTGCCGTACGCGGTGTCGGCGAGCACGTAGTAGCGGAACCCGTCGACGCCGACGTCGTCGACGAGGTCGAGCGGGTCGACCACGTTGCCGGAGGTCTTGCTCATCTTCTCGCCGCCGCTGAGCAGCCAGCCGCCGATCGCCCAGCCCTTCGGCAGCTCGACGCCGGCCGACATCAGCATCGCCGGCCAGTACACGCAGTGCTGGCGGACGATGTCCTTGCCGATCAGGTGGTAGTCGACGGGCCACCAGTCGCGGTAGCCGTCGGTGCCGTCGCCGAAGCCGACCGCGGCGAGGTAGTTGGTGAGCGCGTCGAACCACACGTAGGTGACGTGCTTCGGATCCCACGGCAGCGGGATGCCCCACTCGAGCGAGGTGCGGCTGATCGAGAAGTCGCGCAGCCCGCCCTTGATGAGTCCGATCGCCTCGTTGCCGCGATGCTCCGGCGTGAGCGCCGTCGGGTGGGCGGCGTACCAGTCGAGCAGTCGGTCCTCGAAGCGTGAGAGGCGGAAGAACCAGTTCTCCTCCTCGAAGTACTCGACCGGCCGGTTGTGGATCGGGCAGCAGTCGGCGATCGTCGCCGTCGACCGTGATCAGCTCGTCGTCGGTGTAGTACTCCTCGCAGGCGACGCAGTACTTGCCGGCGAAGGTGTCGAGCTCGATGTCGCCGGCGTCGTAGCAGCGCTGGAGGAGTTCGGCGACGGCGGCCTTGTGGCGGGGCTCGGTGGTGCGGATGAAGTCGTCGTTGGCGATGTTGAGGCGCTTCCAGGCCTCGGCGAACTTCGGGGCGATGGCGTCGACGAACTCCTGCGGCGACTGCCCGGCGGCCTCGGCGGTCTGCTGGATCTTGAGGCCGTGCTCGTCGGTGCCGGTGAGGTACTTGACGTCGTCGCCGAGCAGGCGGTGCCACCGGGTGAGCGCGTCGCCGACGATCGTGGTGTACGCATGGCCGAGGTGGGGCTCGGCGTTGACGTAGTAGATCGGCGTGGTCACGTAGAACCGGGTCACGCCAGCACGTTAGAGGCTCGGTCCGATCCCGCCCACCCGACATTGCGCCGTGTCCGACTCGCCGTGGGCGTGGGCCGATCGGTGCGCTGGCGCATCGGTACCGTTCGGGCGATGACCGGAGTCTTCGCCGATGCAACCGCCGTCCGCCGGACCTCGACGAGCGCATCGGCCGACGGCGACACCGTGACGACCTTCGCCTCGGAGGTGCAGCCCGGTTGGGACATCGGCGGCAATGCCAACGGCGGCTACCTGATGGCGATCGCCGGGCGGGCCATGAGCGAAGCCGTCGGCCGGCCACCGGTGACGCTGACCGCGCACTACCTGCGCCCGGCGCCGACCGGGCCGTGCGAGGTCGTGGTCACGACGGTTCGCGCCGGGCGCCGGTTCGCGACCGCGACCGCGTCGCTGGTGATGTTCGACGGCGACGATCGGCGCGAGATCATCCGGCTGCTCGGCACGTTCGGCGAGCAGACGCCGGGCGGCCCGTCGTACATCGCCGAGGGCCCGGTCGAGATCCCCGACTACGACGACTGCGAGCTGCCGCCGGCGGCGAACGAGGGTCCGAAGCCGGCGATGATGGAGCGGCTCGCGATGCCGGATCTATCCCGGCGACGAGGGGTTCCGCACCGGCACGCCGACCGGCGAGGCGCGCATCCGCGGGTGGTTCGCGTTCGCCGATCACGAGCCGATCGATGCGATCGGCCTGCTGCTGGTGGCCGACGCGTTCCCGCCGCCGGTGTTCAACACCGAGCTGCCGGTGGCGTGGGCGCCGACGGTCGAGTTGACCGTGCACATCCGGGGCGTTCCGGCGCCGGGCCCGCTGCGCTGTTCGTTCCGGTCACGGTTCGTGCACGACGGCATGCTCGACGAGGACGGCGAGATCTGGGACTCCGCCGGCATCGCTCGTCGCCCAGAGCCGCCAGCTCGCCCTCATGCCCCGCCCACCCGCCTGAACTCCCCCAGCGATGAGGTTGCGGCGCGAGCGATGGCCGGATCTCATCGGTGGTGCTGCGATGAGGTTGTGTCAGGGGTGGCCGGATCTCATCGGTGCTGATGCGATGAGCGTAGCCGGCGCCGGATGCGGTGGGCTGTCGCTCATCGCTCATCGGTGGTGGTGGATGAGGTGGGTCAGCGGCGGGAGGAGGCCGGAGTTGCGCTTGCCCGCGCGGGAGCCGGCCGAGGGCGACGCCGGCGGCGAAGCTGGCGCCGGCGATGCCGACCGCGCCGACCGACTGGACGGTGCGGCGAACGACCGACTTGGTCTGCTCGCTGAAGATCACGATCGGCCAGCCGTTGCGGCGGGCGTGGCGTTCGAGCTTGGCGTCGGGGTTGACGGCAACGGGATGGCCGACCGCTTCGAGCATCGGCAGGTCGCTCGCCGAGTCGCTGTAGGCGTAGCACTGGTCGAGTTCGTAGCCGTTCCAGTTGGCGATCTCGATCATCGCCTCGACCTTGCCGGCGCCGTAGCAGAACGGTCCGTCGAGTTCGCCCGTGTAGAAGCCGTCGACGACCTTGCTGCGGGTGCCGATCCCCGAGGTCATCCCGAGCGAGTGGGCGAGCGGCTCGACGATCTCCTGCGGGGCGGCCGACACGATGTAGGTGTCGCGCCCCGCCTGGCGGTGGCGGTCGAGGAGCCGGCGGGCCTCGGGACGCAGGCGGGCGAGCAGCCGGGGCAGGACTTCGACGTTGAGCGCCTGGAGGTCGCTCTGGCGCATCCCGCTCGACTGCCGCGAGCACCCGCGCCTCGCACGGCGTCGGTGGTGTCGTCGCTGGCGCCGAACATCTTGAACGTGACGGCACCGGCGGCGTCGCGGACGAACTCGACGTTCGGGATCAGACCCGGCCTTGCGGGCCTGCAGCGCCAGCGTGAAGGCCGACGATCCGGAGATCAGTGTGCGGTCGAGGTCGAAGAACGCCGCGCTCGGGCCCGGTTCCGACGACACCGACGTACTCACTCATCGCGTTCACCCATGGTTCCAGTCTGGCGGTCGAGAGCGATGGCGAGCGCGTACACCTCGCGTTTGGGCCGTCCGACCTGCTTCGCGACCGTGGCCGATGCATCACGGGTCGACGCGCCGGCGTCGAGTTCCGAGCGCAGCGCGACGCGTACGTCGTCGTCGCTCACGGGCCGATCGTCGACCGGCGCGCCGTCGACGACCAGCACGTACTCGCCTCGGGGTGCGCCGATGTCGAGGTCGCCGAGCGGGCCGCGCACGACCTCTTCGTGGAGTTTGGTGAGTTCGCGGGTGACCACGACGACACGGTCGTCGCCGCACGCGTCGCGCAGGTCGTCGAGCGTGCGCAGCACGCGATGGGGGGCCTCGTAGATGACGATGGTGCGGTGCTCGGCGGCGATCTCGGCGAGCCGGGCGGCGCGGTCGGTGCCCTTGCGGGGGATGAATCCCTCGAACACGAAGCGGTCGGCGGCGAGCCCGCTGATGGTGAGCGCCATGATCGCGGCGCTCGGGCCCGGGACCGCGCTGACGGTGTAGCCGGCGTCGATGGCCGCGCGGACGATGCGTTCGCCGGGGTCGGAGATGCCCGGTGTGCCGGCGTCGCTGACGATCGCGACGTCGCGTCCGTCGCCGAGCGTGCGCAGCACGTCGGCGATGCGGCTCATCTCGGTGTGGTCGTTGCACACGGCGAGTCGGGCGGCGCGGATCCCGGCGTGCTGCAACAGCAGCCCGGTGCGTCGGGTGTCCTCGCAGCACACGAGCGCGGCGTGCGACAGCACCTCGACGGCGCGGGGTGCGAGGTCGCCGAGGTTGCCGATCGGTGTGGCCACCAGCCACAGCGTGCTCATCGGACGCCGCCTCGACGCCGGTCGGGATGCCGGCGGTCATACGGCTGTCCGCATCGCCGACGCGGACCTCGATCTCGTCGCCGACACGAAGACCCCAGCGTCCGAACGCACCGGCCTCGGCCTCGATGACCGACCGGGCGCTCCAGACCGGGATACCCACGCGGAACCTCTGCATCTGGATGGTCTTGACGACGATGCCGTCCGGATCGAGGTAGGCGACATCGATCGGGAACTTCATCCCGATGGTGTGGATCCAGCGGCATGGTTCGATGACGAGCGCGCCCTCGATCGACTCGCGTCCCAGCAATCCGCGCCGACGCGCGCGGCGAGTGTCGGCCACTTCTGCCGACGCCAGCACACGGGCGTCGCAGACCAACCAAGCCATGGTCGAAGTGTGCCAGATGTCGGCGCGCTCGCACACGACGCGTCGCATGCGTCGGCGCCGGCGCGGTACGTTCGCCGCGGTGAGGCTGCGATCGTGAGCGTTGATGTCGTCAGCTGACGCGTTCGAACTGCGCAGCGTCGACGCCGGGCCGGTGGGCGCTCCGATCCTGAGGTCGATCGACCTGACGGTTCCGGCGACACGGCGTGACGGTGCTCGCCGGGCCGTCCGGTGCGGGCAAGTCGACGTTGCTGCGACTCCTCAATCGGCTCGACGATCCGCTGGCGGGCGAGATCCGCTGGCGGGATCGACCGCTGACCGAGTGGGCGCCGACCGATCTGCGCCGCCAAGTGGCGATGGTGTTCCAGCGGGCGCCGATCTTTCCCGGCACCGTGCTCGACAATCTCCGGGTGGCGTTGCCGGAGGTGACTGCCGAGCGGGCGGCGCACGTGCTCGAACACGTCGGGCTCGACGTCGAACTGCTCGATCACGAGGCCGACACGTTGTCGGGCGGGGAGGCGCAGCGGATGTGTGTGGCACGGGCGCTGCTCACCGATCCGGTGGTGCTGCTCGCCGACGAGCCGACGGCGGCGCTCGACCGGGCCGCGCGGGCGACGGTGGAGGATCTGGGTCGTTCGCTGGCCGACTCGGGTGTGGGCGTGATCTGGGTGAGCCACGACACCGACCAGCTCCGTCGGCTCGCCGATCACGTGATCGTGCTCGCCGAGGGCACGGTGCGCGCGACCGGACATCTCGACGAACTCGATGCGAGCGACGATCCGCTCGTGCGTCAATCGGTGGGTGCGCCGTGAGCCCGGTCCGGCGGGGTCGGGTCCGGGGAACGTGATGATCGGGGTGCAGCAGGGCGACATCGGCGTCACCGGGTTGGCGGCGTCGGCGATCCTCGTGGCCGTCGCCGTCGGGATCTCGCTGTGGCGCCAGTTGGGTTGGAGCGCAGCCTGCTCTGGGCGTCGCTGCGGGCGCTCGTGCAGCTGCTGATCGTCGGATGGGTGCTGCAGTTCGTCGTCGATCCCGACGACCCGTTGATCTACTCGGTGATCTGGCTGCTGGCGATGATCGGGTTCGCCGCGTACACCACGTCGCGGCGGGCGCCGGATGTGCCCAATGTGTTGGCGCTGTCGATGATCGCGTACGCGGCGTCGGCGGTGGTGGTGCTCGGCGTGCTGTTCGGGTTCGGGATCTACGACCTGGAGGGTCGCACGCTGGTGCCGCTCGCCGGGATGGTCGTCGGCAACTCGCTGGCGGCGACGGTGCTCGTGTCGCGCCAACTGCTGATCGCGGCGAACGAACAGCGCGACCTGATCGAGGCGCGGTTGGCGCTCGGGTTGACGGCGAGCCGAGTCGTTCCAACCCCATCTGCGCCAGGCGCTGCGGACGGCGCTCGTGCCGCAGATCGAATCGACGAAGGCCGTCGGGATCGTGTTCCTGCCCGGCGCGATGGTCGGCTTGATCCTGGCCGGCGTCGATCCGGCCGACGCCGTGAAGGTCCAGGTGTCGGTGATGTACCTCGTGCTCGGCAGCGTCGCGACGACGACGGCGGTGATGAGCCTCGGCATCTCCCGCGAGCTGTTCACCCCGGCCCAACAGCTCCGCCGCCGCGCCCCGAACGACCGGACGCCCGTGACCGTCACCTCACGTGTGACAGACACATCGTGTACGTCAGAGGCCGAGTGACTTGGCGATGATCGTCTTCATCACTTCGTTGGTGCCGCCGTAGATCGAGGTCACCCGGGCATCGACGTAGGCCCGGGCGATCGGGTACTCGGTCATGTAGCCGTATCCGCCGAACAGCTGCAGGCAGCGGTCGGTGGCGCGGTTCTGGAGGTCGGTGCACCAGTACTTGGCCTGCGCGGCCTGGGCGGGGGTGAGCTCGCCGGCGTTGAGCGCCAGGATGCACTGGTCGACGTACGCCTGGCGTGACGTCGATCTCGGTGGCGACTTCGGCGAGCACGAACTTGGTGTTCTGGAACGTGCCGATCGACTTGCCGAACGCCGTGCGCTCGCCGACGTACTCCAGCGTCCAACCGAGTGCCGCCCGCGCCGCGGCGACGCCGGCGACGGCGATCGACAGACGCTCCTGCGCGAGGTTGGCAGCTGAGGTAGTTGAAGCCCTTGCCCTCCTCGGCCAGACGGTTGGCCACCGGCACCCGCACGTCGGTGAAGAACAGCTCGGCGGTGTCCTGGCTGTGCATGCCGATCTTGTCGAGGTTGCGCCCTCGCTCGAACCCGTCCATGCCCCGTTCGACCACGAGCAGCGACAGCCCGCTGTGTCGTTCGGTCGGGTCGGTCTTCGCGGCGACGATCACGAGGTCGGAGTTGATCCCGTTCGTGATGAACGTCTTCGAGCCGTTGACGACGTACTCGTCGCCGTCGCGGACCGCGGTGGTGGCGATGCCGGCGAGGTCGGAACCGGTGCCGGGCTCGGTCATCGCGACGGCGGTGATCAGCTCGCCGGAGGCGATCCCCGGCAGCCATCGCTGCGCTTGTTCGTCGGTGCAGTACTCGATGAAGTACGGCGTGGTGATGTCGTTGTGGAGTGTCAGCCCGAGGCCCGCTCCGCCGATGCCCGCGGCAGCGAACTCCTCGCTGATGATCGCGTTGAACCGGAAGTCGTTCGTGCCGCCGCCCCCGTACTGCTCGGGGATCGCCATGCCGAGGAACCCGTACTGCCCGGCCGCGAGATACAGCTCGCGCGGGGCGATGCCGGCAGCCTCCCACTCGAGATAGTGGGGAGATGCCTCCTTGGCCACGAAGGCGGCGAAGGACTCGCGGAACGCCTGGTGTTCGTCGTCGAAGATCGTGCGCATCCCCGAAGCGTAGGGTCGAGGGCGGCGCCGCGTGCATGGTTCGGCACCGGCCGGACGCGTCGGGTTCGCGAGACTGGCCGCCGTACGGAGGGAGCCGACATGTATCCAGGTGAAGTGAACGGAGCCGAGAGTCTGCTGCGGACGCTCGTGGCGAGCGGAGTCGAGGTGTGCTTCGCGAACCCCGGCACGTCGGAGATGCACTTCGTCTCCGCGATCGATCGTGTCGACGGGATGCGGCCGGTGCTCGGACTTGTTCGAGGGTGTCGTGACGGGCATGGCCGACGGGTACGCCCGCATGGCGGAGCGCCCGGCGGCGACGCTGCTGCACCTGGGGCCGGGCCTGGCCAACGGGCTCGCCAACCTGCACAACGCGCGCCGGGCCGCGTCGCCGATCGTGAACATCGTCGGCGACCACGCCACGTATCACGCGCAGTACGACGCGCCGCTCACGTCGGACATCGTCGGGTTCGCCCGCCCGGTGTCGGGGTGGCTGCACTCCTCGACGAGTGCCGGGTCGGTGGCGGCCGACGGAGCCCGTGCGGTGCAGGCCGCCCGTCAGGCTCCCGGTCAGATCGCCACGCTGATCGTGCCCGCCGACGTGGCGTGGCTCCCGGCGGCGGCACCGGCCGATCCGCTCGCGGTGCCGTCGCCCGCGCCCGTGTCGTCGTCGGCGGTCGCTGCGGCGGTGGCGGCGCTGCGCAACGGTCGGCCGACGGCCATCCTGCTGCGTGGCGCGTCGCTGCGCGGCGAGGGTCTCGTGGCCGCCGGGCGGATCGCGGCGGCGACCGGCGCCCGGCTGTTCTGCGACACGTTCGCGCCGCGGCTCGAGCGGGGTGCGGGGCGCGTCGTGATCGAGCGGTTGCCCTACTTCGCCGAGCAACTGGTGGACACCCTGGCGTCGGTCGAGCAGCTCGTGCTGGTGGGCTCCACCCCGCCGGTTGCCTTCTTCGCGTACCCCGGCAAGCCGAGCTGGTGCTCACCCGAGGGCGCGACGATCCTGCATCTCGCCCATCCCCACGAGGACGGCGTCGCCGCGCTGGTCGAGGTCGCCGACGGTCTGGGCGCGGCCCCGGATGGGGGTGCGGTCGCCCCACTGTCGTTGCCCGATCATCCGACGGGTCGCTTCGACCAGTTCACGATCGGCCAGGTCATCGCCCGGCTGTTGCCCGAGGGGGCGATCGTGTCCGACGAGTCGGCCACGTCCGGTCTCGGCCCGGCACTGGCACTGGCGACGGCAGCGCCGCACGACGTGTTGTCGTTGACCGGGGGAGCGATCGGCCAGGGTCTGCCGTTGGCCGGCGGCGCCGCGGTGGCGTGCCCCGATCGCAAGGTCGTGTGTCTGCACGGCGACGGCGGGGCGATGTACACGGTGCAGGCGCTGTGGACCATGGCGCGCGAACAGCTCGACGTGACCACGGTGATCTTCGCGAACCGCTCCTACGGGATCCTCAACATCGAGTTGCAGCGGGTCGGCGCCGACAGTGGCCCGAAGGCGTTGTCGATGCTCGACATCGGCAATCCGGATCTCGACTGGGTCGCACTCGCCACCGGCATGGGTGTCGAGGCCGTGCGGGTCGATTCCGTCGATGCCTTCCGCGACGCCTTCGCCTCGGCGATGTCCCAGCAGGGCCCACGCCTCATCGAAGCCGTCCTCTGACGGTCGGGCCGGAGGTCGCACCTGCGCCCGACCCCGCTCACGGGGGCGGGGAGCTCGTTGCTCTTGACAGCGGTCGTACTGTACGAACCGTTCCCCGTGAGCAGAAGGGTGGTGCTCGTGCCTGACTTTCCAGCCATTCATCACGTCGCATTGACGGTGAGCGACCTCGATCGGAGCGTGCCCTGGTATCGAGCGCTCCTCGGTTCAGACCCCGTCATCGACGAGGACACGGGGCCGTACCGTCACGTCGTCTGGCTCATCGGTGGCACGCTGATCGGCCTGCACCAGTTCGCCGACGCCGATCCGGGGAAGGACTTCGACGAGCATCGCCTCGGGCTCGATCACGTCGGGTTCGCGTGCGCGAACCGCGCGGAGCTCGAGACCTGGCAGGCACACCTCGACGGTCTCGGCATCGCCCACGGCGGCATCGTCGACGCCCCGTACGGGTCAGGGCTCTCGTTCCGGGATCCGGACAACCTGCCGCTGGAGTTCTTCGCACCACCGGGCTGACCCCGGCCGATGTCGTCAGCCGGTGTCGCCAGCTCGACGTTGAAGCGGAACTCCATGACGTCGCCGTCCTGGGCGACGTAGTCCTTGCCCTCGACGCGGATCTTGCCGACGTCCTTGGCCGCGTTCCACGACCCGATGCTTCAGCAGTTCGTCCCACTGGATCACCTCGGCCGGATGAACCCGCGCTGGAAGTCGGTGTGGATCCGCCCGGCGCAGACCGGTGCCGTCGACCCCTCGTAGAAGGTCCACGCCCGTGACTCCTTCTCGCCGGTGGTGAAGTACGTGCGCAGGCCGAGCAGGTGGTAGGCGCTGCGGACCATCCGGAACAGCGCGCCTTCGCCGAGGCCGAAGCCCTCGAGGATCTCGGCGCGCTCGACGGGATCGACGATGGCGGCGGCCTCGGCCTCCAGCTGGACGCACATCCCGATGACCTCGACGTTGTCGCCGGCGTTGTTGAACTCGGCGGCGATCATCGCTTCCTTCTCGGGGATCGACTCGATGTCGTCCTCGCCGACGTTGACGACGACGAGCACCCGCCGGTTGGTGAGCAGGAAGTAGGGGGCGAGGGCGTCGCGGACGTCGTCCTTCAGGCCGGCGCGGTAGAGCGGCAGCCCCTCGGCGAGCGAGTCGTACGCGATCTGGAGGTTGGCGGCCTCCTCGGCCATCGACTTGTCGAGCTTCGCCGCGCGCTGGGTCTGGTGCAGCCGCTTCTCGACGGTCTCGAGGTCGGCGAGGGCGAGTTCGATCTCGACGACGCGGAGGTGCTCGAGCGGGTCGGACGGGCCGGTGACGTCGTCGTCGACGAACGCCCGCAGCACGAACACGATGGCGTCGACCTCGCGGATGTTGGCGAGGAACTTGTTGCCGAGACCCTCGCCCTTGCTGGCGCCCTCGACGAGCCCGCCGATGTCGACGACCTCGACCGAGGCGTGGATGGTCTGCTTCGACTTCGACATCGCGGCGAGCTGGTCGAGGCGGTCGTCGGGCACCTTGGCCACGCCGATGTTCGGGTCCTTCGTGGCGAACGGGTACGGCGCGGCGAGCGCACCACCGCCGGTCAGCGCGTTGTACAGCGAGCTCTTGCCCGCGTTGGGGAGACCGACCAGTCCGAAACGTTCCATGAGCCGCCGCAGGCTACCGACCCGCCGCAGCACCCGGTCCGCCGGGCGCCCTGCCCCGGCATTTCTCTGCGGAATACGTCTCGAGGGCTGCAACTCATTCCGCAGAGAACTGCACGCCGTCCAGCACGTAGGTGGATCACGCGGCGTCGGGCGGGAACGGCGACGACTCGGCGTTGTCCGGCGCCCACCGTTCGACGGCCTCGCGGATCCGGTCGGCGGTGGCCTTCGGTCGGGTCGTGATGGCCCGGTAGGTGAAGCGCAGGACGATCCAACCGGCTCCGGTGAGTCGAGCGTCCCGTTCGTGGTCGCGTTCGAAGTTGTCGCGGATCGCGCCGTGGTACGCCCACCCGTCGCACTCGATGATCACCGGGGCATCGATGACCCGGAAGTCGACCTCGTACCCCTCGATCACGGGATGGAACTCGACGGCGGGGAGTCGGTAGCGATCGACGAGGCGGCGCATGACGACCTCGAGGATCGAGTCGGCGGGCTTCTCGTCGATCGACCAGTCGGAGATCGCATCACGGACCGGCACGATCCCGCTGCGCCCGCGGCGGGCATGCTGCCCGGCAGCCGCCTCGATCGCTTCCAGCGTGGCGAGGCGGGTGGCGACGGCATGGCCGACAGCGGCGTGGACGCCGTCGGCGTCGACTGCACCGAGGTCGAGCAACGTGCGCAGGATGTTGGTGCAGGAGATCCCGTACTGGCGTTGCGGTGTGAGTCGCTCGCGGTCGGTGGGCCGGTGGATGACGACGCCGGGGAGTGCAAGGTCACGCCGTTGGCCCAACAGGATCACGTCGACCGGGTCGTCGTCGGGTCGGGGAACGCCCCACAGTCGGGCCGCCGATCGGTGCGATGCAACCGCCGGCTCACCGATTGCGAGGACGCCGGCGACGATCCGTTGCTCGGGTGTGTCCGGCGTGCCGATGAGGCGGGCCACCCAGGGGTGGAGCTGGTGGAGGTCGCCGTCGTGGATCGCTCGATACCACGAGGCTCGGGTGAGGCCGGATGCCTCGAAGGTGATGATGCCGTGGTGGGCGCGGGCCCAGTCGTCGAAGTCGGAGAGTCGCATGCCCCGTGAGTGGGTCCGGCGATCGGCGCAACGGAATCCACCGGGCCGGCGGAGCGGATCCGCCCGGGCGGCGTGCAGTTCTCTGCGGAATGAGTTGCAGCCCTCGAGACGTATTCCGCAGAGAAGTCGTGTCGGGCCGGTGCGATCAGCGGACGGTCCTGACGGCGTCCAGCTACCATCGGTTCGATGATCGGCGACAGTCGGTGCGAGCCGACGGATGTCACCCGAGCAGGCGATCCTGCGGGTCATCCACTGCCTCGACCGGGCGCACGAGAGCGGCTTCAAGTCGAAGGCCTTCGTCCGGGCGCTCGACGTGGTGCGCACCACCCCGCCCGACGAGCTGGCCGAGCGCGCCGCCGCCGGCACGCTCACCGATCTCGACGGGCTCGGCTCGTCGACGGCGGGCGTGATCGCCGATGCGCTGGCCGGGCGCGAACCGGCCTATCTCGCGAAGATCGAGGCCGAGTCGCGGGTGCCGATCACCCCCGAGGGGCAGGTGTACCGCGACGCCCTGAAGGGCGACTGCCACGTCCACTCCACGTGGAGCGACGGCGGCGCGCCGGTCGAGGCGATGGCGGCCACGGCGATCGCCATCGGCCACGAGTACATGGTGCAGACCGATCACTCGGCCCGCCTGACGATCGCCCACGGGCTCGACGAGGAGCGCCTCACCGAGCAGCTCGATCAGATCGCGGCGATCAATGCCGACATCGCGGCGGCCGGTCACGACTTCCGGATCCTCACCGGCATGGAGGTCGACATCCTCGAGGACGGATCGCTCGACCTCGCCGACCACATGCTGGAGCGGCTCGACGTGGTGGTGGCGAGCGTCCATTCGAAGCTGCGGATGGAACGCAAGCAGATGACGGAGCGGATGCTGATGGCGGTCGCCTCGCCGCACGTCGACATCCTCGGGCACTGCACGGGCCGGATGATCGGCAAGCGGCCGCCGTCGGAGTTCGACGCCGACTACGTGTTCGCGGCGTGTGCGCAGTTCGGCACGGCGGTCGAGATCAACTGCCGGCCGGAGCGTCTCGATCCGCCGCGAGAGCTGCTCGACGTGGCGATCGAGTACGGGTGCTGGTTCTCGATCGACTCCGACGCACACGCCACCGGCCAGCTCGAGTGGCAGCCGTTCGGGTGCGATCGCGCCGCCGAGCGCGGGGTCCCGATCGAGCGGATCATCAACACGATGCCGGTCGACGACCTCCTCGCCTGGACCACCTGAAACACCGGGGTCAGACCCCAGCGTTTCAGGTTGTGGGCGATCAGGCCATGAGGGCGCCGTAGGCGGCGAGGAGGAGGCCGGCGCCGCGCATGTCGCCGGTGGTGCCTTCGCCCATCCGGTTCATCACGTAGCTGAAGCTCATCTGGGCGTCGACGTCGATGATCGCGAGCGATCCGCCCCAGCCACCCCAGAAGCAGGTGCGCGGGTTCGGCACGGGCAGCATCTCGCCCGGCAGCCCGAATCCCATCCCGAGCTTGAGCGGGAGCGGAAGGTTGAGGTCCGGCCCCTCGTACTGGACGTCGAAGATCCGGGCGACACCCTCCTCCGACAGCAGCGTGACACCGTTGGCGGTGCCGCCGCACGCGGTGGGTGTGTGGCAGAGCGCCACCGATCGGGCGTTGCCGTGGCCGCCGGCCGCGGGGATCTCGGCGCGACGCCAGTCCTTGCGCCACGAGAACTCGGCGCCGATGGCGGGGTTGGTGAACGTGCGCATCGCGATCGAGGTCGGGATCGACGTCGGCGGCCGAGAGAGGTGCCGACGGCGGGATCACCCGGGCGATGCGCGGGTCGCACTCCGGCGGCGTGCCGATGTGGAAGTCGGCGCCGAGCGGGCCGGCGACCTCCTCCGCGAAGAAGGTGCCGAGCGTGCGACCGTCGACGCGCTTGACGATCTCGCCGAGCAGGTAGCCCTGGCTGATCGCGTGGTAGCCCGACTGCGTGCCCGGCTCCCACCACGGTGCCTGGGCGGCGTGCAGCCGGACCAGCTTGTCGTGGTCGAGGAGGTCGAACATCGTGAGCGGCTCGTCCCAGCCGGACAGCCCGGCGGTGTGGCTCAGGACGTGGCGGGTGGCGATCCGTTCCTTGCCGTTGGCGGCGAACTCGGGCCAGTAGGTGGCGATCGGTTCGTAGAGGTCGAGTTCGCCCCGGTCGGCGAGCATGAGACAGCACGAGCGCGGCCATCGTCTTGGTGGTCGACCACACGTTGATGATCGTGTCCTGCTGCCAGTCGCCCTCGACGCCCGGCACGCCGGCTTCGTCGTCGTCGGGTCCGTCGAAGGTTGCCGTGCCTCCCCACAGATCGACGACCGGCTCGCCGGCGATGGTGATGGCCACCGATGCGCCGACGTCGCCCTGCGTCGCGAAGTTGTTCTCGAACGCAGCTCGTACCGCCTCGAATCCTGGTGCGACGGTGCCGTGGATGGGGGTCTCGTTGCTCGACATCCCGGCAACGTACCCTGCGTGGCCCGCTGCCTCGGTTCGGGCGACGGTCTGTCGGGGTCGGGTCCGGAAAGACCGGCGGGCTCGTTGGGGTCGGGTCGGGGGCGGCGTAGCATGGCAGCCCTATGTCGAAGAAGACCAAGAAGAAGAAGGCCAAGATGCGCCGCTCGAAGGCGAATCACGGCAAGCGCCCCAACATGGGTCGCTGACGAGCTGATACCCAACCCGTCGGAACTCGTCGCCGCACCGTGAGCCCCCGAGTCGAGTGGCTCACCGTGTCGGGCGATCCCGACGCCTGGCGTTCGCTCGGTCTGGTCGTCGCCGACGACGGCCTCGTGCCGCTCTACGGCACCTCGCTGCGCATCGTCGCACCCGACGATCCTGCTGTTCCGTCCGGCATCACCGGTTGGACGTTGAGCGGCATCGACGTCGACGTCTCGTCGATCGACGGTCTGCCGACGGCGCACGCGCCTGCCGGCCCTCCCGTCTTCGCCGACCATCCGCTCGGAGCGATCGGACTCGATCACGTCGTGGTGATGACCGCCCAGCTCGACCGCACGAGCGCCGCGATCGCCGAGGCGACCGGCTGTGAACTCAAGCGGATCCGCGAGGTCGGCACGATGCGTCAGGGCTTCCACCGGATCGGCTCCGGCGGCCTGATCGTCGAGCTGGTCGAGCGTCCCGAGATTCCCGATGGTCCTGCTGCGTTCTGGGGCATCGTGATCAACGTCGACGATCTCGACGCGGCGTGCGCGCTGATCGGCGCCGATCGGATCTCGCCGCCGAAGGACGCCGTGCAGCCCGGCCGACGCATCGCGACGGTCCGCAACGAGGTCGGCCTCGGCCTGCCCGTCGCCCTCATGACCCCCTGAGGTCGCCGCCGCGACGTCGGTCAGGCGCGTCGTGCCGTTCGAGCGAGCAGTACCAGACCCGCACCGACCATCAACGTCGCGATCGCCGCGGTGGCGACGTCTCGGACGCCATCGCTCCCGGTCCGTGGGAGCGAGCTCGGCCCGGGTGGCGTGACGGCGGGTGCGGTCGTGGTCGTGGTCGTGGTGGGGAGGGTCGTGGTGGCGATGGTGGTGGTGACGACTGTCGTGGTCGGTGTGGGTGTCGTGGTCGGTGTCGGGTCGGCTGGTGCGGCCACTCGCAGGGTCTGGGCGACGTCGTCGCAGTCGTCGTGGGCGGCGATCAGCACATCGCCGATCAGGAGATGTTCGAAGGCGACGAACACGCCGTGGCGGGGAAGTTCGGCGCCTCGGACCTCGACCGTCCCGGCTGCCTCCGTCGGTTCGAACTCGACGCTCGCCCCGATGTCGGTCGGCACGCACGTGCCGTCGGCGAGGCGTTCGTGGAGCGTCATCTCCATCCGGTAGCGCTCGCCGATCGCCAGGCCCGCGTAGTCGGACGACGTCGACGATCGGGTCACCAACCTCCGCGTCGGCCCCGGGTGTTGGTGCGCCGGCGTCGAGTTGCAGGCTCGATGTGAGCGCAGGGAGGTAGACGGTCTGGTCGAGGTCGTCGGGGTCGGCGTGCTCGGCGACGACCCGACCGCTCGCGGCCACCACGATCCGTTCGAACACCACTGCCACCACGCCGCGTGGCCACGTCGTCGGGCAGCTCGATGCGCACCTCGACCGACCCGTCGGCGGTGTCGGGCACGAACGCCGTCTCACCGGTGATCGGTTGGCACGACGGGTCGCACGTGTCGTCGCGAATGATCAGTTCGCCACGGGCGATGTACGCGGTGCCTGGTACGAGGCCCCGGTAGCTGGCAATGTCGACGATCGTCGCCGAGCGCCGCGGTCCTGCGCTCGGATGAACTTGTCGCCGTCGGCCGCGTCGGACGCGCGGGTGGTGATCGACGGTGTCGGCACGATGTTGGTGTAGACGAACTCGGCCTCGACCGTGTCGGGCGGTGCCGCACCCGTCGGATCGAACCGCACGTCGATCGGGCCGCCGTCGAGCAGCCCTGTCGCCCAGTCGGGGCGGCCGACCTCCACGATCCGGTAGTCGCCGGCGATGGCGTCGATCGGCGGCGTGCGGCCGTCGGCCAGCGTGGTCACCGTGGCGATCGTCGAGCCGCCGGACTGCACGGCGAACACGAACCCCGACATGTCGCGGGCACCCTGCACGTCGCTCGCGTCGAGCGCCTTGCGCACCACGAACCGTCCGACCACCGGGGCAGCGACCGCCTGGTGGACCGAGGCCGACTGCGGTGGCCCGCTCCAGGTGATCTGGCCCTGCACGCCGGTGCCCGAGTACAGGCCGACGTCGGCGGTCGGTGCCTGTGTGTGGAACGCCAGCTCCCAGTCGGGCCCGGGGATGGCCACGTCGAAGCGGGCGATGCCGGCGGCGTCGGTGACGTCGGCTCCGAGCGGGTTCGCAGCGAGGGCGAACCGGGCGTCCGCCGCCATCGAGCCGGCCATGTCGAGGGTCGGCCATCCGGTCAGTCGGGCGGCGTTCCATCGGGCGAGATCGTCGACGGTGTCGCCGGTGCGGTCGACGCGTGGCGATCGCACCCACCGACCTGTCGGCGCCGATGCCCATGTCCGACAACTGCACCACTGGCACGAACCCGACCGGCTTGCCCGTCGAGTCGGTCGCCCGCACGTCGAGGCGATACGTGCCGGCGACGGTCGGGGCGGCTCCGTCCGGCGTGTCCCACACCATCTCGAGTCGCACGCCGCCGACGGCGTGCTGGAGGTCGGCGACGGCCGCCATCCGCTGTGCCATCTGGTAGCCGTTGCGCAGGGCCGAGAACTCGCCGCCGGACCCGTTGACGATCGAGGTGTCACGGGCGAGCTTGCGTCCGGCGATGACGCCCGACGGGCTCACGTCGTCGACGAACATCTTCACACCGAAGCCGACGGCCACCTGTCGTCGTCGGGTGTACTCGCCGCCACCGAACAGCGCGGGCTGCTGCCACTCGCCCGATCGCCACGTCGTACGCACCGCTCGCATCGATGCCGTAGGGCACCACGCGGTCGCCGCCGAACGTGGCCATCAGCGCGGCGGCCCGGGCCATCTCGCCGGCATCCCAGGCGGCAGGGTCGGGCTGCAACGCCACCGTGCCTTCGCCGGCGACGTCCTCCATCACGCAATACCCGACGCCCATCGAGTTGTTGGCTCGACGGCGGGATGCTCCACAGCGACCCGTACTGGGCGCCGATGAACGCGAAGGCCCGCCGTTGCGCCGGCCCCGGTGCCGGGCCACGACTCGATCGTCGGCGACGGCGCCACCTCGCCGCCGAACCCGTTGCGGGCGGTCCCCGCGGCGCCGTGGGCGAACCGTCCGGCCGGTGGGGGAGCGGCGTCGCTCGACGGCGTGGAACCCGTGCCGCCGAACGACAGCAGCGCCAGGACCGCCAGCGCGAGCACCGCTGATCGGGTCGTGATCTGATCGCCGGCGTCGGTCGGCCCGATCGCGTCGGCTCGCGTGGTTGTGTGCGGCCGGATGTCGAAGTCTGTGCATGTTGTCGCCTCCCGCTGTGGTCGTTGTCGCCGAGTGGGCGCGCGCACGGGCCCGTGAGAAAGGGCTTGTGTCTGGACGTTGACCGGTGCCCGACTTGTCTGTCGAGACGTTGAAGCCGCTGGACTCGTCCTGGCGCCCACCCGGACGCGCCGGTTCCTCTGCCGCGGGACCCGCGAACGGCGCTTTCGACGTCGGCGCGGATCGCGGTCAGGCTGTTCGTGTTGGCGCTGAGCCCGGCGGCTGGCGGTCGGTGGTGGTGCCCATATGAGCGATGCTGCCGTCGGGGTGTTTCCACGTGGTGACCCGATCGGGCGTCATCGTGAGGGTCCAGCCGCCCTCGTGCACGAGGTGATGATGCCGCTCACAGAGGGGCAGCAAATTGTCCAGATCGGTCGGGCCAGGTCTCGCCACCACCAGCGCACGTGGTGCGCCGTGCAGGCCGAGAACTTGACGGTGCAGTCGGGGTGGCCGCATGTTCGGTACATGGCTCGCAGTGCCCGGCGCTGGTGTGGGGTGACGCTGCGGGCGGATCGGCCGACGTCGAGCGGCACGCCGTCGGTCCGAGCACCATCGGGATGATCTCGGCGTCGCAGCACAGGCGTCGCATGGTCGAGACCGGCAATGGCATGCCGTCGCCGGTCTCGCAGAGGCTGTGATCGTGCAGCCCACGGTTGAGCGTCTGCAGGTCCGTCAGGAGGGTGACCTCCGGTACCCGCCGAGCGTGGGCGATGTCGGAGTCGCCGTCGGCCGCGTCGGTGCAACAGTGCCGGGTTTCGGTGCATTGCCGTTGCCGGCGAAGCCGAGGGTGACGGCGGCGATGAAGGCGTCGACCTGCATCTGGCTCCAGGGTGTGTTGGCGTTGCCGTCGTTCTGACGCATCGTGGCGAGCACCGAGTCGACGGCGCTCCACACTGCCGCGTGTCCCAGCGGGTCGAGTTCGAGATGGGTGATGCACATCCCGGTGATCTTGTCGACCCAGTGCTTGACGACGGAGTTGGCCCGTTGGCGGTCGAGTTCCTCGGCGTCCGACGCCCCCCGATCGGCGACGAGCCGCCGGGCGAGTTCGCGACACATCCGGGCGAACACGTCGACGCGTTGAGACAACGCCGCAGCGAGCAGGGTGGATGCCCGAGCGGTGAACTCGGCGCGGGTGTCGGTGTCGAGGCGTTGCATGGCGTCGGCCATGGCGTGAGGTGGCCACTGCTGATGCGACCCTCTTGGAACGCCCGCTCGAACGAGTCGGCGCCGTCGGCCGACCCGTTGCCGGTCCGACCCTCATCGTCGGGTCGGATTCGGTCGGGTCGGAACCGTCGCCGGACCCGGCTCCGCCGATTCGTCGAGCACGTTCGCCCCCCTTCGACGTTCGCGGCTTCTCGGTCCGAGCGGTTGCCGGGACCCTTCAGCATCGACGTGGGTGCGTCGCCTCGGCCTTCGTCCGCGACTTGTCGTGATCGTCGAACGCACTGGATCTCGAACGCATCCAGCCAGCCCCGCACCTGCGACGCTGACGCGACCAGAGCACGCAGTCCGTCGTTGTCGACGACGAGCGGATCGGCCCCGGCCAACGAGTCGAGCACTGCTCGAACATCGATCGGACCGGCAGGCGCAGCGGGCCGAGATCTCGAAGATCCCGGCGGGGCAGTTGCCGTGTCGTGCATGTTGTCACCTCCCATTGAGTGAGTGGAAT